>UCHV01000024.1 GCA_900472395.1 Hyphomicrobiales bacterium | reverse complement strand
TTTATGGGGACACTGCCTAGCAAGCGGTCTAGCTCGACAGCAAAATCCCCCTGAGTCTACCCGTCGGGCTGGTGGCCCGCTTACAGGATCAAACTGCCTGTTTGCCCTGCGTAATCGGTGCTGGATACGCTCTCGAAGCCATGAGCGGCCCCGCACTTCGGCTTCTGACGGTAGTCCGTAAGAATGCCTTCAGGCGATCACATAAGGTTAGCGTTGCCGTGAGTTGGTCAGGGGCGAAAGAAAGCCCAAATCTTTCGCTCTGAGAAGTGCAGCGCTCTTTTCCGCTGACAGCCACCAAGTCCTGTCAGCGGCAGACCCATATTATTCCAATCGCTTCAGCTTATTCTTTTGGGGCGCGAAGCAATCAAATTGAGGAAAGTCGCGATGCAGCATCTAGAGAACCCTGTCCGAAAACCGAAAGCTTTCAGGTTATAAGCCAACGCGTTCGAAGCAGATTTCCGAAACCAGTGCCTGCAACATCTTCACGTGTTCGAGCAGCCATTCGAGCTCGTCGACGGTTATCTCATACTTCGATGAATAGCGGGCTTCGACATAGGCACGAGATAGGAGCTCAAAGCCGCGCCGGGCCAGGTGACAGCGAACTTGCAGCTGGACAGACGGAAACGCAGGGCAAGATCACCGACGCCACGGTTCTGAACTGGGCCGTTGGCGGGGCTCGACAAGCTTGGGCCTGCCAGATCGGCGGCCCTTACTATGAAGCTGAAAGACGATGGCGGATCTGCGTCAAAGGGCCGGCTTATAGAGTAGACACGAATTCGCGAGCTCGAGAACGATCTGCTGGCGGGTTCGTTCTCAACCGACAACATTGGGAGATTTGCCATGAAAACGATTGCAGCAGCAGTGGCCATAGCGCTCGGCACCATAGCTCCGGCATCCGGCATGGACGGCCTCTCGCAGTATGACTGGAAGAATCGTGTCCTCGTGCTCTTTGGAGATGCCGATGATCGCAACCTGCAGTGTCAGATCGAACTGTTACAGGCACAAAGTTCTCAACTGACCGAACGCGACATGGTCGTTCTGCAAGTGTCTGACGGTCGCGTGAGAGCCATCCATGGCCGAGGCGGCAATCTGGATGCTGCGAAACTCAGGGCCGACGCCGACATCCAAGGCAACAGATTTCATGCGGTTCTGGTGGGCAAGGACGGCGGTGTGAAACTGCGCAGCAACGAGGTCGTCGGCGATGTCGAGATGTTCGATTTCATCGATCGGATGCCTATGCGACGCGCGGGGCGCAGCTGATGGTTACATTGCCGCTCTAAGGTCTCTATGGGTTGATCTTGAATTGATGGCGGCTGCTGCGAGATGGATGATGGCGCAGAAGCTTTCGTCTGTCTTGTCGGCCCTCATGCCGAGGGGCGCTTTAAACTCCTGAGCTTGAAGAAGAAGTCCTCAATCAGGTGCCGCCATTTATAAAGCTCGCGGTCCAGCGGAAGGGGTTTTGAACGGCCTGAATGCTGGGAGATAACGATTTTGGCTCCACGCGTGTTGTGATCGTTGATGATCGTATCGCTGTCGAATGCCTTGTCGGCAATCAGGCCGTTGAATTCGACATCTTTGACCAGAGGCTCAACACCGACCGTATCGAAGCGATGTCCCGGTCGAAGCTCAAACCGCACCAGATTGCCGAGAGCATCAGTCAGCGCGAGGATTTTGGTCGTCATTCCACATTTCGAGCGACCTATGGCCTTGCTCTCAGTCCCTCTTTTGAGCCCTGTCCATGGCGGTGGACCTTGACGATGCTGGCATCGACCATTGCGTATTCGAGGTCCGGCTCATCCGAGCAAGCTTCGAAGAGCTTTGCAAACACATCGGCACGATGCAAATCGCTGAACTGACGGAATGCCGTGCTCCGGTTCCCAAAATGCTCGGGCAAATCACGACAAGGCGAGCCTATGCGTACGATCCAAAGAACAGCCTCAATGAAAAGCCGTTTATCACTGCCGCCACGTCCGAGATCGACTGGCTTGCCCAGACGATAAGGCTCCATCTTCGCCCAATGGGCGTCAGTCAGAATAAAACGGTCCATCAAAAGCTTGAATCACATCAAGCCAATATTGTGTATCCCCGTAGACCTTAGAACGTCGCACTACCGCCATGATGCTCTTGAACAGATATGAACCCACAACCCGTTCGGCGGGATTACCCTTGAGTACAAGGAAAAGCGTTCTCATGGTCACGTCGAACGCGACTGGACAAATCTGACCGTCGTTCCAAAAAGCACTGCGGCCATCAATCTCCAGGCGGCTGCAGCAGAACCGCAACGCTCTCCTGCAATCGCTCGGCGAAATAGCGATCCGTCTCCGACTGCGGCGAGAGCCTTTTGATGTAGGTCTCGATGTCGGCCGTGACGCGGTTACACAGATCCGGATCGGCCGTGCTTGCGTGATCGACCAAAGCCCGCATGACTCTCTTGGATGCTGCTCTCTGTGCACTGTCGGCGAGCTCGCGTCTTTCGTCGTCGTCCAATGCGATATCGCTCCGCCTCGTCCTTTGCTCCGCGTCGATACCGCCCCAATGACAGGCGGAAATTCTTCGGCCGGCTCGAAGCAGATGGGCGGCGCGTTTGGGGTCGCCGCCCTCGCTCGTTTCCATATCGGCGCCGCACTGGTTGAGAAACAGGAGATGCAGCGCGACCGACGCGAAATAGCCGTCCCTCATGCTGATCGGATCGATGCCGGCCAACCTCAACTCGTCGTCGGTGGTGCGCGCGGCGTCGTCGCAGACCTTGAAGATGGCGGCCATCATGGCCTGTTCATTTCGTCTCAGTATCTCGGATATCTGGTCTGCGGCATGGGCCGGGGTCTGCGCATTCATCGAATTTCTCTCCTGCTGTTAAATGCAAAAGCGGATGCGCTTAATGATGTTCCCCGCGATTCCTCCTGATCTCACGAAGCATCCGCAGGTTTTCGCGGGCTTGTTCGGCATTGATCAGCGCCTTTTCCTGATTGATGAGCTGCTCACGGTCACGATGGTGCTGCATATACATGCAATCGCGGTGATGCCGGTATTCCGAGCACCGTCGCCCGTCGACATGATCGCCTGCTCCGGCAGACGTGCAGCCGGACAGCATGAGAACAGCGAAGCCCGCTCCAAACATCGATTTAAGGTGTTTCCTGAGTGAATTGAACTTTGTCATCATCAATCTCCTTTCGATTGCTTCATTTCACGGTGGTTTTCAGGCCGGTCCAGTAGGCGGCGAAGGCCCACATGTCGGCGTGCTGGGCAATGATCTTGTCGATCGGCATGCCGGCGCCGTGGCCGGCGCGCGTCTCGATGCGCATGAGACGTGGTTTGGGACCGAGATCGGCAGACTGCAGTGCGGCGATGTATTTGAACGTGTGGGCAGGCACGACACGGTCGTCGGCATCCGCCGTCGTCGCCAGGATCGCCGGATAATCCTCGCCCCGCCGGATCGTGTGATAGGGGGAATAGCTCATGAGGTTGTGGAAATGCCGCTCCTCGGCAGGGCTGCCGAACTCGCCCTTCCAAAATCCGCCGCCGGTGAACCGGTCGTAGCGCAGCAGGTCGGTGACTGCGACGCCCGGCAGTGCCACGTCGAACAGGTCGGGACGCTGGTTGGTGACGGCGGTCACCAGAAGGCCACCGTTGGACTCGCCCTGGATGGCAAGGCCGTCTGGTGAGGTGATACCCGTCCGTTTCAGAAATTCGGCGGCAGCGATGAAGTCGTCGAACGAGTTCTGCTTGTTCTCGAGCTGTCCGGCACGGTGCCAAGCCTTGCCATATTCGCCGCCGCCGCGAATGTTGGCGACCGCCAGCACGCCGCCCTGTTCCACCCAGGCAAGCTGGATGGGATTGTAGATGGGGATCTGGCTGAGGCCGAAACCACCATAACCATAGAGCAGGGTCGGTGCCGCCGCAGTGACATCCTTGCGGCGGATGATGAACAGAGGCACCTCGGTGCCGTCTTTCGAGCGATAGAAGCGCTGTTCGACATGGAGGCTGTCGAGATCGATCGGCACATTCGGTTCCGCCCACGGCGTGACTTTTCTTGAAGCAATGTCGTAGTGATAGATCGCTATCGGCGCGTCGTAGCTGGTAAAGACGAAGAAGGCTTCGCGGGCGTCGCCTTCCAGAAATCGGGCCGTTCCGACCCCCGGCAGATAGACCGTTCCATCTGGCTTTCCGTCGAGCGTGAAGCGGCGGATCTCCGTCTTGACGTCGATCTGGTAACTCACCAGCAACGTGTCGCCCGCGATGGCGGCAGAGTCCAGCACCGCGCCATCGGCGGCTTCGGGGATGATTTCCTTCAGCTCCGGCTTCGCCTCGGCCATGTCGAGGGAGACGATGCGCACACGTTCTGCGCCGAGGGTGGTCGCGAGCAGCAACTCGGTTTCATGATTGCCGAGGACATACCATGAGGATTCCATGTCCGGCACGACCGTTTTCGGCGTCCAGTCCGGCGCGTGGAGGTCAATGACGGTCAGAGCGCTTTCGTTCGTTCCTGGCGTTGAAGAAATAGTGAGGTAGCGTCCGCCGGAAACCCGGTCCGCTCCGTGCAAAAGGTCCGGGCGATCGGGTGTGGCGTAGATGAGCCGGTCGTCGGCCTGCTTCGTGCCCAGTTTGTGAAAGTAGACAGCGTGATTGGCGACAACCGCGCCCCTGCCTGAGCCCTGAGCGGGCTTCGGCATGCGCGAATAGAAGAAGCCCGATCCATCTGGCGCCCAAGCCAGGCGGCTGAAGCGTGCGCCATCGAGCGCATCGTCCAGCTCCCTGCCGCTTTCTACGTCGAGGATCTTGATGGTCCGCCAGTCGGTGCCGCCCTTCTGTACGCCGAAGGCGACATGGCGGGCGTCATCGGACACGCTCCAGTCGGTCAGCGCGTCGGCACCGTCTTGCGACCATTTATTGGGATCGATAAGCACGCGGCTTTCGCCGAACACGCCGTCACGGACATAGAGGGATGGCTGGTTTTCATTGCCTTTGATGACGTTAAAAAAATAACGGTCCCCGCGTTTTCGCGGAACGGTGTAGCGATCGTAGGCGAGCAGTTCCGTCATCCGTTTGCGGAAATGGTCCCTTCCAGGAAGGGCCTCCAGGTGCTTCTGCGTGACCGCACTCTGCGCCTCGACCCAGGCCGACACCGCGCGATCATCCGGCGCGTCATTCTCAAGCCAGCGGTACGAATCCACGACGGTTTGGCCGAAATGTTCCTCGGTTACGTCGATGCGTTCGGTTTTCGGATAAACGATCTTCTGCACGTTATCCTCTCTTGGTTGGGCGGACAGGTTGTGAATCTGGAGAAAAAAGGAGATGGCAATTGCGATAGATGTTCTCATCGGAAACCCCGGCGGGAATGTATTGGTGATGGAAGGCTGAGTGTCTTGGCATGGGCAACTCAGGTAATGGCACTTAGTGTCATTATTGTGGTGCTGATGTATGCGAGTTTGCTGCAGTTGACGATTTTTTGGCCTGAAATAAATGTCATTACGCGCCACAAAAGGCACTGACATCGTAAGTTGGAGATGCAGATGAGCAGGACGATCCGGGACGGGGCGCATATCGACGTGGCACGAAGTGCTGCGCGCTTGTTCCTGGAAAAGGGTGTGGCCGGCACGAGTGGCGACGAGATTGCAGAGGCGGCGGGGATATCAAAGCGAACGCTTTGGCGTTATTTCCGCAGCAAGGAGAGTTGCGTCGAGCCGCTCTTCGCCCGCATGTCGCAAAACCTTGCTGCAAAACTTCAGAAATGGCCGCTCGATATGACGGTCGAGCGCTTTCTGGAAATCAATTACGACATGAGCAAGATAGACGCGCAGGAGATCGAGGACAGCAAGCTTGTCGTGCACCTGATTGCTAGGCTTGAGGAAGAGCCGGCGCTGCTTGAGCCGTGGTTCATGTCCACTCGCGCGACCGAAGACTTGATGGCTGACGTTATCGCCACCCGGCTCGAACTGTCTCACACGGATTTCGAGGTGAGGCTTTGCGCGGCCACCGTTGCGGCCGCCATGCGGGTCATCGACGAGACCATCAGCCGGGCCGCGGTCAAATACGGACAGGTTCCGACTGTGGCCGAGAGCAACGATCGGCTGGCCCAGGCCATCCGCCGCGCCGCAACCTTGCCATTCTGCGATCCCGTGACGCCCCGGGGACGGTAATCAGCACCAGTATCAGCTCGCAGGTAGCAAAACTCACCAGTCAAGATGATTGTCCTGATAGTCCAGATAAAGATTTTCACCGGACCCCATGTGTCTTTCGACCACATCGGCAACACCGCGCACACTTGGCTCGATTTCAATTTCGGCCTCGATACTGCCATCCAGCGTACCCATGGCCGTATTGACCCAGCCCGGATGCACCGAAAGCACGGTCAGCCCCTCGTCGCGGTTTTCGGCATAGATGCCGCGCGCCAGCATGTTCAATGCAGCTTTGCTTGCCCGGTAGAGTTCGAGGCCGCCCTCGACATTGATGGAAATGCTGCCGCGGTGTGACGACATGAATGCCATTGTGCCACCCGGCATGACGAGCCTTTCCAGCAAATGGCGGGCCAACCGCATCGGGCCGAATGTGTTGGTGAGCATGATCTGCGCAAATTCGGCGTCCGTCGCTTCGAGGACACTCTGGTGCGATGCGCCCCAGATGCCCGCGTTGAAGAAAATGACATCGAACCGGCGAGAGCCGAGTGATGACAGAAATGGTGCAATCTGCGCAGCATCCGTCACGTCGATGAAGGCGGTCGTCAAGCGGGAAAGATCGCGGTCTCCGATCCGCTGCAGATCCTGGATATCCGCGTGCTGCCTCGCCGTGCCAACAACGGACCAGCCACGATCAAAGAATTGCTGGGCTAGACCCAGGCCGAGGCCACGTTCCGCGGCGACGATCAAAATGGACTTGTTCATGATTATCTCCGTGTTTCAAAGCGCGGTGTACCCGCCATCCGCCATCACCAGTGCACCCGTCATGAATGCGGAAGCGGGTGACGCGAGGAAGGCGATAACTTCCGCAATGTCGTTTGGCTGGGCAACACGCCCTATCGGATGGGCGTCGCCGTAGCCCGAAAGGGCAGCCCTGCTGTCTTCGACGATACCGTCCAGAATATCGGTGACGACGACGCCGGGCGCGACGGCGTTGGCCCGGAGACCGCGGCCGCCGTATTCGACGGCTATAACTTTGGTAAGTTGGGCGATCGCACCCTTCGATGCGGCATAAACCGACGTGTCCTTCATGCCCACCGCCGAAACAATCGAGGCCACGCTGACGAGGACCCCTGCCCCCTGAGCGATCATGACCTTCACGGCCTCTCTGGAATGAAGAAAATTGCCCCGCGCGTTGACTGCCATGATCTGATCCCAGTCGGCCACGCTCATGTCGATCAGGGGTTTGTTCATGGTGCGGCCGGCATTGTTCACCAGAATGTCCACCGAGCCGAAACGTTTGAGCGCAAGAGCGATGGTGCCGGCAGCGGTCTGCTCCTCGCAGACATCGCCGCAAAAAGCCGCGACGTCGTGCGCGGCAAGGTCGCCGACTGCAGGACTGACATCACTTGCCACAACGCAGGCGCCCCTTGCCTTGAGCAGTTTTACCGTCGCCAGACCTATGCCACGCGCAGCTCCCGTCACAACGGCGACTTTTCCTGAAAGATCAAAGCTTGAACCTGTCACGGTGATCATGGCCGCTCCTCCTGATAATCCGTGCTGCGCGTGGTCGCCTCCCAGGCGTCGATCTCATCAACGATCTGGTCGAGCTTGGTACGGGCCCGCTGTAAAGCATCACTTCCGAGAAGGAGGTGCAGCGGCGGATTGGCTGCGCGAACCATGGCGATGATAGCCTTGGCGGCACGCTCGGGATCGCCCGCCTGCCGACCGGCTGCGGCATTGAATGCCGCATCGCTGCGCCCGATCGTTTCGGCATAGGCGCCATCGGCCTCGCCGCTCTTGCGGATCGAGTGGGGGGACAGGAAATCCGTCCTGAAGGCACCGGGTGCCACGGCCGTTACCTTGATGCCAAGCGGCGCAACTTCGAGCGATAGCGCGGCAGACATACCCTCCAGAGCGGATTTGGCAGCAGAATACATGGCCGATCCGGTCGATGGCGCACGCCCGGCAATCGAAGTGATGTTGACGATATGACCGCTCGCCTGCCGGCGAAGATACGGCAAGGCGGCCCGGATGATTCGGAACGGCGCGATGACATCCACCGCGAACAGCCGCCCGACCTCTTCATCCGTCGCACTTTCAAGCGCACCGAGGAGACCGTAACCCGCATTGTTGACGATGACGTCGATCTGGCCAACACGCTCGTAAGCTTCGGACACACAGGCTTCCGCCGCACCTGCCTCTGCAAGATCGACAGTCAGCACGTAAAGCGTGCCCGTCTGGTAATCGAGTGAAACCGGACCTTTTCGCACAGTGCCGATAACCGTATCGCCTTCGGCCAAAGCGGCCTCAGCCAAAGCGCGGCCAAGCCCGCGCGAAATACCTGTGATGAACCAAGTCGTCATGATGTGCTCCTTTGAATGCGTGCAACAAAGATGAGACATGGTGCCAAACTTTATAATACGGTCAAAAATTACAGACCTTGTTAGTCAAGCTAATCAATTTCCGAAAAAGATCATGACCAAACTTCTCGGCAGTCAGGACTACAATCAGCTTCGCGCCTTTATCGCGGTGGCAGAATGCCTCAGTTTCAGCCGTGCGGCCGAACAACTGGACGTCTCGCCCTCGGCGCTGAGTCAGATGGTCCGCAATTTTGAAGATCATGTCGGCGTGCAGCTCTTGCACCGCACCACGAGAAATGTGTCGCTGACTGAGGCGGGAGAAAATCTCTTTAAACGCGCGCAGCCCGCGGCGCTCGAACTGGGCGGCGCCATAACGCAGGTCAGGCATTCCGGTGAAAGGCCCGCCGGCACCGTCAGGGTCCATACCTTCCGGTCCGCTGCGCGGAAATACATCGATCCAATTCTGAAAAGCTTCACCGACCGACATCCCGATGTGATGCTTGATATCACCCTGGATGACGAGGTCATCGATATAGTCGCAGCGGGTTACGACCTTGCCCTGCGCATTGGAGAAGTCATCGAAAAGGATATGATTGCGGTACGTCTCGGACCGGAACTGCGGCAGATCGCTGTTGCGACGCCGGATTATCTGCAACGGCATGGGCATCCAGATCATCCACGCGCTCTGGTCAACCACCGCTGTATCCGCTGGCGTTGGCCGGGCCGCCCGACACCCTACGCCTGGGAGTTCGTCGAAAACGGCAACTGGTTCAGCGTCACCGTCGACGGTCCACTGGTGTTCAGCGACAAGGAAAGCGTTCTGAAAGCGGCTTTGAGCGGCATCGGCATCGGCTTTGTGATCGAGGATACCGCAACGCCTCATATCGCAGCCGGTCAATTGGTTCCGTTGCTGATACCATGGTCGGCGCCCTTTCCGGGCCTGTTCATCTGCTATCCGCAGCAACGTCAGATGGCGCCGGCACTGCGCGCCTTTATCGACGCGCTTCGGGCCGGATCTTCGGACATGAACCGCCAGCCGTCGGCTTGATCTTGGTCAGCCGAATACTCGGGCCTGTCTTATCGGCAGTCGCCGCGAATGCCGATAAGACCGGAACAAACCTCGCCTGACGCGCTTTCTCCGACGACCTGCAAACATTCCGTCGAAGAAAGGACATGCCTTATGACATCGGCTCCAGTACTGTTGATGGGTGGCTCTGGTTCGATTGGCAGGCGAACCGCAGATGCTCTGCGCACCGCTCACCGTGAGCTTCCGTTACTGATCGGTGGCCGTGATCTCGGCAAAGCCCGCGCGGCTGCAGATGAGATAGGAAACGCGGAAGGTGTCTGCCTTGATCCCGAAGCCGCGGATTTAGGTCTTGGCGATCAACCGGTTCGCGCTGTTGCCGTCTTCTATTCGGACGAACGGCTGGCAAGCCTGCGTTATGCGCACGCGCGCAACATACCGCATCTCGGAATATCGTCGGGTGTATTCGAGATCGCGCCCGAAGTCGCTGTCTACATGCACAGGCCCGAAGCATCTGCGGTCGTGCTGGGTTACGAATGGCTTGTGGGGGCAACGACTGTCGCGACCTTGGAATGCGCCAAGGCATTCTCACGAATTGACACTATCGTCATCAACGCTCTCGTTGACGAGGAGGATGGCGGGGGGCCGGCAGTCGCGGAAGATTTCGAGCGCCTGAACAAGATGTTGCCATCCGCACTTTCCCGTCGCGACGCTGCCTGGATTTGGCGTAGCCCGGACGAAGCCAGAACCAGCTTTCAGGCAATCGACGGGACGTTGATCGAGGCGTCAGGATTTTCCTCGATCGATGTTGCGGGTCTGGCCGCGGAAACCGGTGCAAAAAACGTGGAATTCAACATCGCCACAGCGGTCAGTTCATCGCGCCGCCGCGGCGAACCGAAATCGACGGAAATTATCCTCGAGTTGGCCGGCGAAGGCCAGGATGGCCAAAATCTGCAAAGCCGTCATGCGGTCTTTCATCCCGGCGGCGCTGCGGCGCTGACGGCGCTCGGAACAAGCATGATCATCGAACGGCTGGCCGGTCTGGACGGACCATCTACGCCGCCCGGAATGTATTTTCCGTATCAGGTTCTCGACCATTCTGCGTATTTAGCTCGGCTCCGAGAACAAGGTGGTAGCCTGGTCGCACTTTAGGTTGGGTGAGAGTTCGGGGCGAGTTTGTAAGTCGATGAAATCGGCGACGCTTGGTCGTGCCAGCGCTTGACTTTTTTCGCTCGGGCAGAAGCGCTATTCAAAGGTCTTGATCGGATTCGAACCAGCGACCCACATATACTCTGATCTTTATTGAACCAGTATAGCCCTGAAATCATTGACGTTGACGCCGGTCGGTCCGCAGACAAAAAGATCGCCGACGGCCGAAAAAGCGGTGTAGCTGTCGTTTGCCGACAGCTTGGCATGGCCGTTTACATAATGCGCAAGGAAGCGTTCGACGCTGGTGCCATCAGCATATGCCCCGGCGTTGTCCCCCGAGCCATCTATACCATCGGTATCGGCAGCTAGTGCAAACACGTCGAGACCATTGATCGCGAGCGCGAGAGACAGTACGAACTCGCCGTTTCGCCCGCCGGTCCCACCCTTTGACAGAAGTGTAACCGTCGTCTCGCCACCCGACAACAGCACGCAGGGCCGGATAAACGGGCTATTTTGCATTGCGATCTCGCGTGCGATGGCCGCGTGCACACGGCCGACGTCCTTCGCTTCACCCTCCATGCAATCCGACAGCACTACGGGCATTACGCCTGAGGCGCGGGCAGATGCTGCTGCCGCTTCGAGCGAAATGCGGGCGGAGGATACGAGGTGGTGGCTGTGCCTGGCAAAGTGTGCATCCGCCGGGTTGGGTGCGAGAGCGGCGTTCGATCCAATAAAATCGAGCATTCGTTGCGGGAGCTTCAGCCGATACCGTGCAATAATCTCTGCGGCATCATGAAAACTGCCTAGATTTGGGATTGTCGGGCCAGACGACACCAGTGCCGGGTCGTCTCCAGGAATGTCCGAAACCACGAAGCTCACCACCCGCGCCTTTGTTAGCGCTGCCAGCCTTCCTCCCTTGATCGTCGAGAAATGTTTACGAACGACGTTCATCGCCGAGATCGGAGCACCTGACGCCAGCAGTTCCTCGTTCAGGGCAATCTCGTCGGCAAGAGCAACCGTCTGGCGGCGCGGGCAGGAGTGCCGAGCCTCCGCCGCAGATCAGTGCAATCACGAGATCCTGGCTCGAAAGGTTGAATATTGCTGCCTTTAAGCGCTCGGCAGCGCCGAGACCTGCACGATCCGGGACCGGATGCGCTGCACCGATGACCTTGACCCGCTGCGTTTCGCATTCGTAGCCATAAGGTGTAACCACCACACCTGTGAGGGGGCCGTCCCAGAGGCTCTCCAAAGAGCGCGCCATCTGAGCTGCGCCCTTCCCGGCGCCGACAACGACCACACGCCCGCCGATAGGCGAGGGCGGCAGAAGGTCCCTGATCCTATTCAACGGATTGGCGGCTTCTACCGCCACTTCATACAGCGATGTCAAAAAGAGTCGGGGGTCTGCAATCATCGTGCATCACTCCTGTAGGTCGGACTTCGCGGTGGCAGCGTCATAATGCATTAATGAGTGCCGAGTGGTCCTTGTCACCCAGACCTTTTTCCAAGGCACCGTTCATCAATTGGTGAACCATAGCGGTGTTGGGCAGCATAAGCTCCAGCAGACGTGCTGATTCAAGCGCCAGCGACAGGTCCTTATGATGTAAGCGCATGCGGAAGCCGGGCTCGAAGGCTTGGTTGATCATCCGCTCTCCGTGAACTTCGAGCACCCGCGACGCTGCAAAACCGCCCAATAGGGCTTTGCGAACGACGGTCGGATCTGCGCCCGCCTTTCTGGAAAACCTGAGGGCTTCCGATACGGCCTGAATGTTGAGGGCGACGACGATTTGGTTGGCGACCTTGGCGATCTGACCATCGCCGACACCGCCAATCAGCGTGATATTCCTGCCCATCTTTTCGAACAGTGGCTTGGCCCGCTCGAACGTGTCGGGCTTGCCGCCCACCATGATCGTCAGCGATGCAGATTTTGCGCCAACTTCACCACCGGAGACGGGCGCATCGAGATAGTCGCAGCCGAGAGCCTCTATCCGTTCGGCGAAATCCTTGGTCGCCAGCGGCGAAATCGAGCTCATGTCGATTACCAGCTTGCCGCTGCGAAGACCATGCGCAACCCCCTCTTCTCCAAACAGCACGGTTTCGACATCAGGCGTGTCGGGCAGCATGAGAATGATGACTTCGGCAGCCTGCGCCACCTCCATGGCGGAAGCGCAGGCCGTCGCGCCATGCTCGACTAGATGCGTCGAAACAGGCTTCACCCGATGCAGGTAAAGCTCGTGGCCCGCTTCGATCAAGTGCTGCGCCATCGGGCGGCCCATGACGCCCAGTCCGATAAATCCGATCTTCAAAGCTCAATCTCCTTACTGATATGCCTTCATCCAGCCCAGTCCTTCGCTGGTGCCGGCGGCCGGTCGATATTCGCACCCGACCCAGCCGTCGTAGCCGAGTTCATCCAGCCGCCTGAAGATGAAGTCGTGATTGATCTCACCGGTCCCCGGCTCGTGGCGTCCGGGATTGTCGGCGATCTGGACATGACCGATCTTGCTCTGCAGCCTTTCGAAAGTCGTGAGAAGATCGCCCTGCATGATCTGCATGTGATAGAAATCGTACTGGATCAGCAGGTTGGAATGGCCAACCCGATCCATGATACGCTCTGCCTGATCCGTCGTCGTCAAAAAGTAGCCGGGGATGTCGCGGGTGTTGATCGGCTCAAAGACTAGGGAGATTCCGGCATCGGCCAGCCGCTCAGCGGCATAGCGCAGATTGTCAACGAGCGTCGCCTCGGCCACGTCCGGCTCAATGCCGCCGGGCACGATGCCTGCAAGGCAGTTGAGCTTGCGGCAGTCGAGCGCGTTTGCGTACTCGATCGCTCTGGTCACGGATGTCTGGAATTCCGCGACCCTGTCCGGTAGGCAGGCTATGCCGCGTTCGCCGGCTGCCCAGTTGCCGGCCGGCAGATTGAACAGGGCTTGCTGCAGATCATGACGTGCCAGCTGAGCGGCGATCGCCTCAGAGGCTTCTTCATAGGGGCTGACATATTCTACCGCCCTAAAGCCATCCGCAGCGGCGGCGGCAAAGCGGTCGATGAAGGAATGCTCGGTGTATAGCATGGAGAGATTGGCTGCGAACTTAGGCATACTGGGCGGCTCAGACTTGATCTGCGCGCAGGCGGTGAAGCATGCGCTTGTTGCGGGGATCCGGATTGGGGACGGAGGAAATCAGCCGTTTGGTGTAAGGCTGCGACGGGTTGGTGCAAATCGTCTCCGCATCGCCGACTTCAACGATCTTGCCCTTGTGCATCACCGCCACGCGGTCGCAGAAGTAGCGGACGACGGAAATGTCGTGAGAGATGAAAACAAAGCTTAGGTGCAGCTGCTTCTGGACGTCGAGCAACAGATCAAGAATCTGGCTGCGGATCGAGACGTCAAGGGCAGACGTCGCCTCGTCCGCGACGATTACCTTAGGGTTGAGCGCGAGCGCCCGGGCGATACCAATGCGCTGGCGCTGACCGCCTGAAAACGCGTGCGGGTAACGCTCCATGGCAAGCGGATCAAGGCCCACCTTGCCCAGCAACTCAGCAACGCGCTCCTCCACAGCCTTGCCCGACATGCCTTTGGAGATGACGAGCGGTTCGCCAATGATCTGCTTGACCGTCATGCGCGGGTTAAGCGAAGCAAACGGATCCTGGAAGATCAGCCGCACATCCTGATGATAGCGCCGGAGATCGGCCTTTCCGAGCGCCGTTACATCGACCGGTGGGGCCGCCTCGTCGGCACGGTAGGTGACGGTACCCGACGTCGGCTCGACGATGCGTAGGATCATACGGCCGAGCGTCGTCTTGCCCGAGCCACTCTCCCCCACGATGCCAAGGTTTTCGCCGGGAAAGAGATCAAGATTAGCGTCATCGACGGCGACCAGGCCGCGACCGCTGCCGCGCGAAAACACGCGTGACGGCGCGCCGTAGATCTTGGTGAGGTTTCTGATGGAGAGAACCGGCGCGACGGTCGGAGCGAGCGATGCCGGCAACGCGCGCCCTGCCGCGCCACTTTCCAGCTTGACCGTCGCATCGAGAAGCTGTCGCGTATACGGATGCCGGCTTGCGTGGAAGATGTCGTCGACCGGCCCCTGCTCGACGATCTTGCCGAAGCGCATGACGGCAACCTCGTCAGCAACTTCGGCGACGATCCCCATGTCGTGGGTAATGAGCAGCATTGCCATGCCGCGCTCGTCCTGCAGCCGCTTGATGAGGTCGAGGATCTCCGCCTGCGTCGTGACGTCGAGCGCCGTCGTCGGCTCGTCGGCGATTAGAACTTCCGGATCACAGGCGAGCGCCATGGCGATCATGGCCCTCTGCCGCATGCCTCCGGAAAACTCGAACGTGTAGCGATCGGCCATCAGTTCTGGCTGCGGGATTTCGACCTGGCGCAGCAGCTCAATGCAACGAACGCGCGCCTCTTTCTTCGAGACCCGCTTGTGCAGGCGAACCGCCTCGACGATCTGCGAGCCGATCGTATGAACCGGTGACAACGAGCTCATCGGCTCCTGAAAGATCAGTCCGATCCGACCGCCGCGGATGCCCAGCACCTCGCGGCTCCCCTCCTTGAACTGGGCGACATCCACAGGCCCGTCCGGGCCGTCGAGCAGGATCTGGCCGCCGGTCATACGGCCGGGCTTGTCGATGATCCGCATCAGGGCGCGGGCCGTGACAGATTTTCCCGAACCGCTTTCGCCGACAAGCGCCATCGTCTTTCCGTGCTTCAGGTCGAAGGTAACGTCGCGCACAGCGTGGAGCACATGTGTCCGGAGGTGGAAATCGATCGACAAATTGCGGACCGAGAGCAGTGTTTCGGGCTTCATCATCTTCGTCCTCCTCAACTATCGTAGGGATCGGCCGCATCACGCAATCCATCGCCAAAGAAATTGAACGACAGCACGGCAAGGACCACCGCGAGGCTTGGCCAGATCAGCAACCACGGCGCGGTTGCGACCGTGCGGACGTTCTGGGCATCCTGAAGCAACACACCCCAGCTGACGACCGGCGGCTTCAGGCCGACGCCGAGGAATGACAAGGAGGTTTCCGCTACGATCATCGTCGGGATGGCGAGCGTCACGACTGCGAGAATATGGCTGGTGAGCGACGGCAGGATGTGGCGAAAGATGATCCTGCGCTCGCCGGCCCCATCCAGCCTCGCAGCAGTGACGAAGTCGTCGCCGCGCAGCGAGAAAAACCGCCCCCGGACCTCTCGCGCCAGCCCTGTCCAACTCAGAAGCGATACGATCAGCGTTACCATGAAGTAGACAGAAAGCGGCGACCAGCTGAGCGGGATTGCAGCCGCTAGCCCGAGCCAGAGTGGAATGGTCGGCATAGCGCTGACGATCTCGATGATCCGTTGAATGAGGGTATCCACCCAGCCGCCATAGTAACCGGAAACAGCTCCCATGATCACGCCGAGCGACAGCGAAATCGCCACGCCCACGAGCCCGATCGACATAGAGACCCGCGTTCCGTAGATCAGGCGGCTCATCAGATCTCGACCAAGACGGTCGGAACCAAGCAGATACATCGGTTCGCGCGCATCCAATGGACCGACCAGATGGGTCTCCATCGGGATGACGCCCCAGAGCTTGTACGGAGCTCCTTTGACGAAGAAGCCGATCGGTATGACCTTCGTCTCGTCGACCACGAAGCTGCGACGTAGCGCCTTGGGCTCGATCTCGATCTTGTAACCCTTGACATGCGGCAGGAACACGGTCCCGCCATCGGCATTTGGCGCAAACAGTGCGATCCTCTGGGGTGGTGCAAAGGTGTATTGGGGCCGGGACGTGTTGGGCAGGCCGGGCGCCAGGAATTCCGCGAAGGCGCCGATCAGGTAGAGCATGACAATGATGCCGCCGGCGACGGCCGCGACCTTGTGGCGGAAGAAGCGCTGGCGGATGAGGGTCCACTGTCCGGCAGCTTCCAGAGTTTTGACCTTCGCTCCCGACTTCAGCGGGCTGACGGCGGGACCAGTCTCGAGTACGGCGGTAGAATTTCTGTCGATCAACATGGCGCCCCCCTCAGTTGAACCGAATACGCGGATCAAGCACCGCCAGAAGAATGTCGGAGATCAGCATCCCGACCAACGTCAGCACACCCATCAGGAGAATGAAGCTGCCCGCCAGATACATGTCCTGGCCAACCAGCGCGCGCAGGAGCAAAGGACCGGCGGTCGGCAAGTTCAGAACGATCGCTGTGATGGTGACACCGGAGACGAGGTCCGGCAGCACCCAGCCAATAGAGCTGACAAACGGGTTGAGCGCGATGCGCACGGGATATTTCAGGATAACCTTGTGCTCGGGCAGTCCCTTGGCGCGAGCCGTGATCACATAGGGCTTGCTCAGTTCATCGGAGAGGTTTGCCCTTAGAATCCGGATCATGGCGGCGGTGCCCGACATCGCGATGACGATCACCGGGATCCACATGTGGCTCAGCATATCCGTGAGCTTGGCAAGGCTCCAGGGAGCATCGACGAAGGCGGGAGAGAAGATGCCGCCCACGCTTTGCCCTAAGAACCGATAGCTGGCATACATCAGGGTAAGCGCCATGATGAAGTTCGGGACGGCAAGCCCGATGAATCCCAGCAACGTGAAGGCGTGGTCGCCGAACGAATGCCGCCTCACCGCCGAATAAATGCCGATTGGGAGCGAGATCGCCCATACCAGCAGAAGGCTTGCCAGCGAGATCAGCAAAGTTGATCCCATCCGGTCCCAGATCAGCGTGGAGACCGGCTGGTTCCATTCGAACGAGTAGCCGAAATCGCCACGGGTCAGTATTCCGCTGATCCAGACGAAGTACTGAACGTAGACCGGCTGGTCGAGGCCGTACTGGGCGCGCAACCGCGCGATCGTGGCCTCGTCCAGGTTCTGTCCCCCATCAGCCATGGTGGACAGAAGCGACGTCAGATAGTCGCCGGGCGGCAACTGAATGATCATGAAGGCGATCAGCGACATGCCGAACAATGTCGGTATCATGTACAGAACGCGCTTCGCCACATAAGCAAGCATGGTCTCCTCCCGCTGCTATTGCTTGGCTCACGACTGCCAGGTGAGATGAACCGTCTCCAGAGCCTCAATGGAAGGCACCAGGATTTCGACACGGTCTCCTACGACACGGCTTGAAGCCGCTTCTTTGCCAACGAGCAGCTTTATTGCCCCCAGCTTGCGTCCCTTCGGCAGTGCGATCGACAGGCTTTGCTGACCGGTCGGATAGACCTCCCGCAAGGGACCCTTCATCATCATCGGGTTGGTCAGGTTGACCAGGAAGATCGCCATGGCGTCCGCACTCTCGTAGACGGCGATATCGATAATCCCTTTGCCCTCGACCCGGACGCGATGATCCTTGCCGATCGCCCAGTTTACCGAATTGGCGATCAATCGGCCGTGATCGGGAGCAAGCACCTTCCAGAAGACCTCGCCGATATTCCACGGGATGTAGACGACGCGTCCTCCGTACCCTGTATCGCGTGCAATGACAGCGGCTCCAGTCGGCGCCTCCCGGGGGTAGACCTCCTCCATCGGCAGATCTGGAAAGTCAGGCACGTATAGGAACGGGGTGTCTGCCGTCGCATCTGCATCGACAGCGATCAGACGTGTACCGCCGATGATACGGGAAGCGCCTCCGTAGCCCTCGTTCAAGGGGTGCGAGCAGGACAGCGCTACATAGGTGTTTTTCACAGGACCGCGTGGAGCCGATGTCAGAGATGCGCCGAATACCCGCGACAGACCGAAATTTTCCCGTCGAGTGCCAACTTCGTCGTAGAGCGAGGTCTCGCTTGCCGCGACGACTGAACCGCCGCGCTGGACATATCGCTCAATCGCCAAGCACTGTTCGTCGGACAGATAGGTAGCGTTAGCAAGTACGATCAGCTTGAAGCGGTCGAGTGCTTCCGGGGTCATCACTTGGTCGGAGAGGAACTCGAACGGAATGCGCGCTTCGACCAGGGCGTGATAAAAACCGAGATCGTTGTGTTCGGCGATGTGCCGCTCTTCTGGTGCCCAGTGCCTGAGCGTCGTCGACGGATCGATGATGGCGATCTCGGCTGTCGGCTGCATTCCCTCGATTTGCGGCTCGATGTCAGCATGCAGGTTAAATGCCTCGACGACCGGCTGCACCCAGCGATCATCCGGAACGCAAGCGTTGAATTTTGTGAACCAGGGAAACAGTCCCTGCGCCATGCCGTCATGAATCCACAGCTTGATTTCTTCGCCGCTCTGGACGCTGTCCTTCCAGCGATATTCTTCCTCCGGCCCGATGGAGGTAATCAGCCCGACCGGACGGTCGCGGAACGTCCCGCGGATGCGCTTGCCGTTGCGGCCGGCAGACCAGCCGACCTCGACGCCTTGGCGCGCCTGGTGGTCGACGAACAGGATCGGGCAATGCTTCTGAATGAGTGACAGGTCGAACTCCATGAGCGATGAACCGCTCATGTTGGGGATGAAGCTCGCGTGTGGTCGAATGGCCTTCACCGTCTCGTCCCAGTAGACCACGAGGTCCGTGAGTATTCGCCGGCGCCATGCGGCCCATGCCTGCCATGCGGGATCGCTGGCGTCCGCTTTCGCGGGAAGGTCAAAGCCGGTTTCGCTTTTGAACCGTCTTTGATTATCTTCGCTGTAGGAAACGCCGTGCCCCTGCCAGCGGTTGGCGAACACCGCATCGATATCGTATTTGGTGACGATCTCCCGAATGACCTCGGTGGTAAAGTCGCGGTTGTAGCTTCCCAGCGCGTCGGTCACGTAAATGCCGGGGAAGGCCCAATGTTCGCGTGGCGTCCCGTCCCGGTTGATCGCTACCCACTCCGGATGGGCCGCCGCCGCGTCCGCGTGGATGGCATGCGGGTCGACACGCGCCATGACGTGCATGCCCAGTTTGCGAGCTCCCTCGACGATGGTGCCGAATGGATCTGTGCCGCCGATGAATTTCGACACGTAATGCAGCGGGATTTCGCTGGGATAGTAGGCAATGTAGCCGCCGGCCGAGAGGCACACTGCGTTCGACTTGGTGCGCCGAAACACGTCGATCCAGAATTCCGGATCGTATTTGTCGGGATCATCTTCCGCGAATGTCAGCTGTGTCCAGCGGGTGGCGGACTTGTACCATTGAGGAGAGCGATCGGTGGAAACAAGGGCTTCGCTTGGTCGATGCAACATATGGTCTTTCCATGGCAATAGGGTGCCTTCGCGCCGTGGGGCACGTGCAACAGGTTTAAGTACACGTCCCGGACCTTTTCAGGACAGGGACAAGACGGTGTGATCAGGCCTTGAAGAAGGTCTCGGGGTTCGCAGGTCCCGGCGTCGGATAACCCCAGGAGTTCGGCATCGTCTTGGGGACGTTCTGCATGTCGTTGCGCACCACGCCGTAACTGTCGCTCGGCAGGCAGACGCCGAAGACATAGAACTCGTCGGCGGCGATCTCGAGAATTTCTGCCATCAGCTTGCGTTGCACCTCCGGATCCGGCGAGCCGAGCACGCGGTCATATCTTTCCAACGCATCCTTGACCGGCTGAGGTGGTTCCACGGCCCCTTTTGATGCCGGGTCGCGGTACCACAGCTGCCAGCCCTTGGCGTACAGGGCTTCGGTCGTGTTGGGGATGAAGTAGCGCGGGTCGAGGATGGCCGCGATGCCGCCATTGCCACCAAAGCGATGCGCGGTGCCGTCAAACTCGATGCCCTGGCGAACCCGAACCTCCCACAGGGAGCGGTCCATGCTGCGCATCTGCACATCGACGCCCACCGCCTGGAACATCGGCAACGCCAGCTGGAAGATGTCAAGAAATGTTGCGCGCGCCTGGTCGATCTCAAATATGATCGTCACCCGCTTGCCATTTTCGTCCTGCCGGAAACCCTCACCATCCTTGTTCGGCAAAATCTTGTCTAGGAGGGCATTGGCGGCATCGGGATCGTACTGGGTGAATTGGGTGGCCAGGCGCTCGTTGTAGAGCGGGTCATCCGCCCGAATGGCGGGCTGCGAGATTGTCCCCTGACCGATGAACACTGTGTCGATGATGGCCTGACGGTCCAGCGCCATCGACAGTGCCGCCCTGAAGTCCTTGTTGCTGTAAAGCTTGCGCTTGGCTTGGTCCGGATGGTTGAGGTTGAGTTGGAAGACCATCTCGTTGGTTTCGGTCGAGGTCAGCGTATAAAGGCCGAACTTGCCCTGCTCCTGGGAATCGTAAAGCACTGCGCGGTTTGCTGGGGTGGCTATGTACTGGTCCATCAGGTCAATCTCGCCCTGCATGGCCTTCAACAGCAGGACCTGGGCATCGGCCACCATTTGGTAAACGATGCGATCGAGGTAAGGCAATTGATTGCCCTCGGTATCGACTTTCCAATAATAGGGGTTGCGCTCGGCAACCGCGCGGTCGGTGCTCTGCCCCGGCGCGATTGCCATTTTCCAGGCATGGATGACCGGGCGCTGCGAGTTCTGGAAGAACTCGTTGTCGACGACGAGACCCGCTTCACGCTGGAACAGCTGGATCCAGCCTGACGCCCCCTTGGCCTTTGCCTGCTGCTCGGCGTCTGGATTATATTTTATGTGGAACTGCTTGAGGTAATGCTTGGGCGCACGCGTCGTCTGGTCGTCGTTAGCCCAAGCCAGTCGAAGTGGGAAAAGTCCGTTGGGAGCGGCGAAGATCACCTTGAACGTGACGTCGTCGACAGCCTCGAAGCGCGCCTTTTTGCCGCCGGCCCGCAGATGGTTCTGACCAACGTCGTTCAGGCCATCATAATTGAAGATATCTTCGTACCAGAACAGGATGTCGTCGGTGGTGAAAGGCTCTCCGTCCGACCACTTCATGCCCTTGCGAAGCCTGAAAGTGAATTCGGTTGCATCGGCATTGCTTTCGAAATGCTCTGCGACGTTCGGCACCACACCCGACCAATCCGGCGCATAACGAACAAGAGGCTCGTAGGCTTGGTAGCGAAACAGCATCGATAGGGATCCACCACCGACGATCGCGCTGTTCCAGTCACCCCCATGGGTGCCGACGCGATCAAGAGGCGTTACGACGAGTGGGTTGATCGGCAGGCGATCTGCGACTGCGGGAAGGTTCCCTGCCTTGACCAAGGCATCCAGCATGGACGGTTCCCTTGCAGGAGCTACCTGCGCGAGCGCGGACATTGCAGGCATAAAAACAGCGGCAGTACTCGCGGCCAGAAACGCGCGGCGACTATATCCTTGCATGACTTTCCTCCTCCATACACGTCGCAGCAAGGATGGCCTCCCCTCCTCAGGATCGGTCCCGCCACGTTCACAAAAAAATGCCCATCTCCAAGACAGCTTTTATCTCTTACATTTTGTTAGCTTGTATTATGTAATATGTTAGGTAAAGCGTTATGTTGAATTTTGTTTCCACGACCGGCAGGCCGGTCTGACGATGAGGTTGGTCATGGGCCGGGTTACATTGCAGGACATCGCCAACCACACAGGCCTGTCCAAATTCGCGGTGTCGTGTTCTCTCTCGGGAAAGCCCGGCGTTAGCGACGCGACCCGGAAACGCGTCGAAGATGCTGCTGAAAAACTGGGATATCTCCGTGCGAGGCCTGTTGAAGAACAGCGCGAGATCACGTTGATTTTCCACGATCGGGTCGACAACGTCAGCTACGAACTACGCACGATGCTGCAGGACGGTATGCAACGGGAAGCGCATCGTCTCGGTCAGCCTGTTCGCCTACAATGGACGCACGACGCCAATAGGGTGGAAACGATGGCGAAGGACAGCGCGGGTATCATTCTCGTCGGTCCCCATGAGCAAAGGACCCTCGATATACTGAAGTCATCCGCCGTCCCGGTCGTGCGGCTCGGTTGGGTCGCCCCTCTCGAACAGGCAGATCATGTCGGCGGAACGGATCATGAAGCGGGCATCGCTGTTGGCGACTATTTGATCGGGCTAGGGCATCGGGACATTGCTTTCCTGCAGGGCGAGGAAGGGTATCGCGGCCGGATGGAGCGCTTTCACGGTTTGCGGGAGAGTCTCGAGCAGCATACCGAAGCACGGCTGCATCATCTGCAGTTTGAAGAGGATGGAGGCTTCATCCCTGCGCTGCGAAAGCTTCACAATGCCGGCATTGCTCCGACGGCGTTGTTCTGCGCCCATGACGGACTGGCGCTCACCGCCGTTTCCGAACTCCTGGCGCGGGGCTACCGCATCCCGGAGGACATGTCGGTCGTCGGCTTCGGCGACTTCTCCGCTGCTACGCAGATCTCTCCCCACCTTACTACGATCAAGGTCCAAGGCATAGAAATGGGTGCGGCAGCAATGCGGCTTTTACTCGAACGTATCGAAACGCGGGGCCAGCCGGTGCACGCGAAACGCATTCTTATCGCGTCGACCTTTGTCGAGAGGCGATCATCGGGCCCCGCGCCAAAGCGAGCGAAATTGTTAGATCACGCAAGCCCGTAGAGGCTCAGACCTTGAGCGGTACCGAACCTTCGACTCGCTATACATCAAAGCTACGCTTCCTAAATGATTGAATATCTCGATATTGCTTCGTGATGTAACCCGCCCCCGCAATCTTCCCGCTTCATTCAGCGATCTCGTTTTGCGAATCGTTGCCTCTTTCACCGGTGAAGTGATCTAGCGCGTTGACGCACGAAACTGGCGCGGCGTCGTTCCGGTCCTCTGGCGGAAAATCTCGTAGAACCTCGAGTTGGAGCCGAAGCCGCAGTCGAGTGCGATATCGAGGACGCCGTCATCCGTTTCGGCGAGTCGCTGCATGGCGCGCGCCAAACGGTAACGCGTGAGATATTCCACGACCGAAATTCCCAAGACATCTCGAAATGCGCGATTTGCAGTTGCGGAATGCACGCCCGCAAGTTTTGAAAGCGACGTCAAAGTCAGTGCTTCGTCATATCGTTCGTTGATCACAGCTGTAATACGCTGGGCGTGACCGACGGCTTGATTGTGCGGCACACCGAAACTGGCGGCAGGCGCCGGTGCGCCAGCCTCATCAAGGATCAGGCGGCGAACCGCGAGTTTGACCTCGTCGCACACGAGTTGCCGCCGAATCTCCGCACCGGTTTCCCACTCCTCCAGCCATCGGCTCGCCGTCAGACTGGTGCCCTGCCCTGCAACACGCTCCTTAACGAATGCGCCCTGCATGACTGCCTGACGCGCGGACTGGTCGAGCGGCAAGCCGAGAAAATCAATGAGCGGCAGGTAGATGCAGATCACCGGGGCATCGGGGCATACCACAATCGTCTGATGCGGGATTGCCGCCCAGAAAAGCGCGAGTTGTCCGGCCTCGATCTGCACCTGTCCCCCGTTGAACAGATAGGTCATCCTGCCATCGAGCAGCATGTTCAGCTCGACATGGTCATGCCAGTGCGCGGCACTCATAGCGCTTGCCACGTGACGCTCTATGAAAAAGCTGTGAGACGGAGCAGACCATTCAATAAATTCGGAGAATTCTTCTCTCATCGCGCGCCCATGCGTTGATCCGGGATTAAATAGGCCCATAACCGGAAGAATTCCGGAATTCAATGATGCACGTTGGTGTCAACGAAATCCATATGAGGGCTATCCCATGCCAAAAATTTGTCTGGTCGGTGCAGGCAGCACCGTCTTCGCTCAGAACATTCTCGGCGATGTGCTCTCGACACCAAGCGATCATGACTATGTCATCAGCCTCTTCGACATCGATCAGGAGCGCCTGAAAACATCCGAGATCGTTACACGTCGAATCTGCGAGGCACTGAAGCTCGATGCCGTGCGCATCGAAGCGACCCTCGACAGACGCCAGGCCCTTCGCGGTTCGGATTTCGTTATTCTAATGATGCAGGTGGGTGGCTATAAGCCCGCGACGGTCACCGACTTCGAAGTGCCGAAGAAACACGGCCTGCGGCAGACAATTGCCGACACGCTCGGTATCGGCGGTATTTTCCGCGGGCTGCGCACCATCCCTGTGCTCGAAGCGATCTGCCGCGACATGGAGGAGGTCTGCCCGAATGCCCTGTTGATGCAGTATGTGAACCCGATGGCGATCAACTGCTGGGCAATCAAGCAAATCGCTCCATCCATCCGCACGGTCGGCCTTTGCCACAGCGTGCAGCACACCGCCGGCCATCTTGCAGAATGCCTGGGAGAGGATTTCGCGAACATCAACTACGTTTCCGCCGGCATCAACCATGTGGCGTTTTTCCTGAAATACGAAAGGGTGGAACGCGATGGCAACCGCGTGGATCTCTATCCACGCCTCAAGGCCTTGGCGGAGCAAGGGCGTGTGCCAGTCGGCGACCGTGTTCGTTTCGACGTGCTGAAGAGACTTGGCCATTTCGTGACCGAATCCAGCGAACATTTCTCCGAATATACCTCTTGGTACATCAAGGGTCGCCAGCCCGAACTTATCGACCAGCTGAACATTCCGCTGGATGAGTACATTCGTCGTTGCGAGGTCCAGATCGCCGACTGGCATGCGCTTCGCAAGGAACTTGAAGGCGAACGTCCGATCGAGGTTTGCCGCAGCAACGAATATGCAGCCGGTATTATCCATGCTGCCACGACTGGAAGCCCGACCCTTGTCTATGGCAACGTGCCCAATAACGGACTGATCGAAAACCTGCCGCCGGAATGCATTGTCGAGGTGCCGTGCCATGTGGACCGAAACGGCATCCAGCCGGTACGCATCGGCCGCATCCCGTCGCAACTCGCGGCCGTGATGAAACTCAGCGTTTCGGTTCAGGAACTGACGGTGGAGGCAGCCCTCACAGGCAAGCGCGATCGCATTTATCAGGCAGCGCTTCTCGATCCCCATACGTCCGCCGAGCTGTCGCCGGACCAGATCTGGCATCTGGTGGACGACCTCATCGAGGCCCATGGCGATCTGCTGCCCAAGTACCAATAAAACTATCCCTCTGCAAAAGCAGAGATTTCTCGGAGCGGGCACTTGCCCCGAAGTGCGCGCCTCCGGGCCGATCGAAAAAACGTCAAAATAAATCACAATTATGATTGACCATGATCGAAATACAGGAATAAGCTCAACCATCGAGAGCGGACAAGGGATGGACGCAATGCAGGCCGGGGGTGTCAAGACAGACCGACTGGATGGAATTCGCAGCCATCTTTACGCAAACGGTTTTTCGTCCATTCAGGACCTTGCCGATGCCGTCGGCGCTTCGCTGGCGACTGTCCGGCGGGATCTGCAAATCCTGGAGGAAAACGGGGTGATCGACCGCGTGCATGGCGGCGCCCGCATTGCCGAAGGCTCCTCGGTCGAACTTGCCTTTCAGGAGCGCGAGAAGCGCCAGCTTGCCGCCAAGCGCGCAATCGCCAATGCCGCGTACGAAACGTTGTCGCCCCGCACTGCAATCTTTCTTGATGCCGGCACCACCGTGCTGCAATTGGCGCGGCTTATCCGCCTTAATCCGATGCCGCTTCGCATCTTCACCAACGGACTCATTGTCGCTCAGGAATTTCTGAACGTCCCGACGCTTGAGATCACGCTTCTCGGCGGACAGTTGCGCAGTGAAAATGCCTCAATGGTTGGCCCGCAGGCCGAAGCGATGCTGGAAACAATCTGGTTCGATCAACTGTTTCTTGGGGCCAGCGCCGTCAGCCCTGATGTGGCGATTTACAGCGTCGACAGCGCCGAGGCGAGCTTGAACCGACGCATGCTGACCCGATCGGCCCAATGTTATGTGCTGGCCGACGCCTCCAAGTTCGGCACCACCGCCACCTACAAGGTCGCGCCGCTCAGTGACGCCAGACTGATTACGGATGCGGCCATGAGTTCCGAGTGGCGCAAGCGGCTCACCGAGCATTCCGTCGACGCAAGCTTTGTCGCGATCGGAGTGCAGGAATGAGTGGCGAACTGATCCTTGGCATCGATGGTGGTGGCAGCAAGATCATCGTCTCACTTGCAGAGAGAAGCGGAAAAATCCGGCAGACTTCGGTTGGCACCGGGGTCAACCCGATGGACAATCCTGATTGGCGCGCTGAGCTCGAACGGAGCATTGCCCCTTTCGTCCATCAGCCCGACCTTGTCGCGGTAGCGGCCGCCCTTCCCGCCTACGGTGAAGTCGCAGAACTCTCCCGTTTGCAGGAGGATGCCATCCGCGCAGCGTTTCCTTCAGCGCGCAGAACAATCCTCAACGACGTCGACGCCGCCCATTTTGGCGCGTTTGCAGGGCAAGCGGGAATCCTTATTCTTTCCGGCACAGGGTCGATGGCCTGGGCCCGCGACAGTGCGGGACATTCGAGCCGTTCCGGTGGATGGGGCGATCTTATCGGCGACGAAGGCAGCAGTTACTGGATTGGGCGCCTCGCGCTCAATCTGGTGAGCCAGAGCCTGGACGGGCGCTCGCCGGCCACGACGCTGGCGCGCATTATCTTCGATCATCTGCAGATCGACCAAGCCGACGCAATGAATGGCCTTGGCAGGTGGGCGAGCGCTCTGGCCAAACCCCGGTCCGGCATTGCCGCACTCGCACGCCTTGTCGATCGTGCGGCAAGGGATGGCGATGAGCCATCAAGGCAACTTTTGGAGCAGGCGGCCGGTGAATTGGCCAGGCATTACCACGCCATAGCTGACCGCTGCGACGGCAATGGCGACTGGACCTATGCCGGCGGAACCTTTTCCAGCGCCGTCCTGCTTGAAGCCCTGGAACAGAGCATCGGCAAGGCGGCTACGGCACCGAAACTTCCCCCCATTGGCGGCGCCCTTTTGGTTGCCGCCCAAACTCTCGGCTGGTCACGGGATGAAGACTGGCTCGAGCATACCGCCGCATCATCACATGCGGCGATGACGCAGACATGAATTCACTACCTCAATAACAAGAAGGATGGGAACATGCGCAGAATTATCTTCTCACTACTCGCCTCCGGCGCCGTGGCGATTGCAATACCGTCGTTTGCTCAAGATTCAAAGCCGCTGGCGGGCCAGTCAATCACGGTCCTGATGCCATCGCCGCAGGGACCGAACATCGCCGCCGATTTCGAAGCCGAAACCGGCATCCACGTCGACCTCCAGACCCTGTCGTGGGACGATATTCGGCCAAAGCTGGTGACTGCGCTGGTTGCCGGTACAGCACCTGCCGATGTCACCGAGTTCGACTGGTCGTGGACCGGCCAGTTTGCGGCGGCGGATTGGTACCTGCCCCTCAATGACGCAATCGATGCCGAGACCATTGAAGACATCGGCGTGTCCAAGATTTTCACCGTCGATGGAAAGCTGCTCGGTATTCCCTACACCAACGACTTCCGTGTGATGCTGATCAACAAGAAGCATTTCGCCGATGCCGGCATTGCCGAAACACCTAAAACCCTCGACGCTCTGGTCGCGGCGGCAAAGGAGCTGAAGGAAAAGGGCATTTCGAAATATCCGGTGGGTCTGCCGCTATCGGCAACAGAAGGGTCCTCGACCAGTTGGTATCTGCTGACCAAGGCGTTCGGCGGCGAACTCTTCGACAAGGATTTCAACCCGCTCTTCACCTCGCCTGACTCGGCCGGTTACAAGGCTCTCGCCTTCGAACTGATGCTGCTCAAGGAAGGTCTTGTCGATCCTGCCTCCACCGGACTGAAGGACAGCCAGATCAACGAAAGCATGTTCGCGCAGGGCCTTACGAGCATCATGATCTCAGGCGAACCCGGCCGTCTCGGTCAGATGAACGACCCCAAGCAGTCCAAGGTTGCCGGTCAAGCGGAAGCGATTTTGGTGCCGACCGCAAGTGGAAAAACGCGCAGCTTCGGTCTGCCGGAAGCCCTTGGCATTCCGAAGGTCTCCAAGAACCAGGACGCGGCTATCGCGTTTGTAAAATGGTTCACCAGCCGCCAATTCCAGAAAAAGAACATCGAGAACGGCTTTCTGCCGACCCGAACGACAGCCCTCGCCGAACTGAACAGCGAAGGCAAACTGAACAGCGGCGATGCGCTCGTCGACCAGTCCAAGACTGTCGAAGCGCTGTTTCCCCAAGGGACGCCTCCCTGGTATCCGCAGTTTTCCAGCGGCGTGAACACGGCAATCAACAGCGCAGCCAAGGGTCAGCTCACCGTCGATGAGGCAATGCAAAGCATCGCCGATGCGGCAAAGCAGGCGATGGCCCAATGACCGCTGCAACTGCGGGACGCAGTGCCCAGAACAAGGGCATCGGCTTCAACGCCGATGCTTCCCTCGGCATACTCCTCGTCTCTCCCATCCTCATCACCATGGCGGCGCTCGTATTTTATCCGATGGGGCGTACACTGTGGGATAGCCTTCATCGGGTCAATCCGATGCAGGCGGGCACCCCATTCGTCGGACTGGACAACTACGCACGGATGTTTTCGGACGGACAGTTGGCATCCACATGGACCAATACCCTGATTTACGTCCTGCTTGCGGTGGTCGCCGAAACCGTGTTCGGCGTTCTGGCGGCATCGCTGATCAACCAAGTCAGGGTCGGCCGCCGTTGGATTCTTGCTGCGGTGATCCTGCCCTGGGCACTGCCTGGCGTCGTCAACTCGGTGATCTGGCTGTGGATCTATCAACCCGGCGCCGGCCTGCTGAATGGCATTCTTTCGGCCCTTGGCCTGCCCTTTGACAATCACGTCTGGTTCAACGACCGGACAAGCGCGATCATCGCGGTCACGGTCGTCCATGTTTGGCGGATGATGCCCCTTACCATCGTGATCGTTCTGGCCGCGATGCAGAGCATACCGAGCCACCTCTACGAGGCGGCGCGCATCGACGGTGCGACCCGACCGCAGATGTTTACGCTGGTCACGCTTCCGCTCGTACGCACTGCGATCGCGGTTTCGATGACAAATGCCACGGTCAATGCATTCAACCTGTTCGACGAGGCCTGGGTCCTTTCCGGCGCCAGTCTCGAGACCCGGCCCATCCTTGTGCAGATCTATCTCGAAACATTTCAGAACCTGCGCTTCTCGTATGGCATGGCGCTTTCCGTGACGATCACCTTCGTCTCGTTGCTCGTCTCGCTCATCTACGTCCTTCGAGTCTACCGCAACACAAGGTTCGACTGATGAAACCGTCGATTTTTTACCGCCTCCTCATCTGGTCAGGCATTGCGTTGCTGCTCGTCTGGTCGCTTGGACCAATCTACTGGACGATCGCCAGTTCCGTGACGCCAACGGAAGATTTCTCGGTACGCCCCATCAACTTCTTCCCGCAGCATTTCACGTTCGACCACTACGCACGCCTGTTGGGGATCAATGTATCGCGGATCGGCGGGGTCGAGGTCTGGAAACAGTTTCGTGCGGCGCTGTTCAACAGCATCGTAACCTCTGCTGCCGCAACCGCTCTTTGTGTCGCCGTCTCGGCGCTCGGCGCATACGCCTTCACCCGCATACAATTTCGCGGACGCAATGTGCTGTTCGGCGCGGTTATCGCCACGCTCGCGATCCCTGCCTATGCGGTGCTGATCCCGCTCTATCAGATCATGATCAAGATGCAGCTGGTCGATACCTATCTCGGAGTTGCGCTGATCTATGTCTCAGCTTACCTGCCGCTTTCGCTGTGGCTGCTGCGCAGTGTCTTCGACGCGCTTCCTCTCGCGCTCGAAGAGGCGGCCCAGCTCGACGGTGCCGGTCGCCTCTACATCTTCTTCAACATCGTCTTGCCTCTCGCCGGGCCTGGCCTGACGGCGGCAGCGATCATCACCTTCCTTGGTGCATGGGGGCAATACCTGGTTCCGCTGATCTTCTCACCCCAGGTTACCAAGCCACTGACGGTGCTCATTCCGGAGTTCGTCACCAAAAACTTCATCGACTACGGGCTGATTACCGCGAGCGGATCAATCGCCATCATCATTCCTGCCCTCGTCGTCATTTTCCTCAACAGATACCTCGTCAGCGGTCTGCTGGCCGGCTCAGTCAAGTAATCGGAGACAACATGAACACGACCGAAAAGGTGATTTTCGAGCAGTTCCCCTATTGGGAGAAGGCTCTTGGCTCGAACGGCAGCACAGACAGAGGCGAGCAGCTCGTTTTCGTCGGCTGCGGCACATCCTACTATCTCGCCCAGACACTTGCAGCCTCCGCAAACAAGGCAGGTCGCCCGGCGATCGCAGTGCCGGGAGCAGAATGGCTCAACCGCCCTTCCGTCTTCTGGCCGGATTGGACCAGCACGCATGTCGTCGTGATTTCCCGAAGCGGAGAGACCACCGAGGCCGTTGCCGCCGCAAAGCACAGCCGCGCCAACGGTGCTTTTGTCACTGGCTTGACGGTGGAAGCAGAAAGCTCGCTTGCCAATAACTGTGACCAGCTCGTTGCATCGCCGACGCACCCCGAAGAGGGTATCGTCATGACCGTGTCTGCAAGCCTGATGCTCCTGCTCGGCCTGCAGATGCTTGGACAGGTTCTTCCCGCCACGATCGCCAGATCGGCGGAAGCCCTGGCGCGCTCACTCGACGCATCGCTGTCTTCGCGCATGCATGAGCGGTCCCATGTCGTTTTTCTCGGCGGCGGCCCGCTTTATGGCATCGCCTCGGAAGGTGCGCTGAAGCTGATGGAAATGAGCCAGGTGATGACCCAGGCTTTCCATCCGCTCGAATATCGCCACGGCCCGATCAGCCTCGTCGACGACAAGACCGCAGCGGTCATGCTCTACAGCGCCGACCAGAAGGATGCTGAAGCCAAGCTCGTTGAAGAGCTGCAGGAAAAAGGCGCGTTCGTGGTCGGACTTGGCGGCCCTGGCGATCTCTCGCTGACTGTAGACGCCGATCTCGAAACCGCCGCTCTGGTCCTGCTGCCCGCCCTGCAGATACTGGGTGAACGCGTGGCACAATCGCGTAACCTCGACACGGTCGCACCGCGCCATCTGACCAAGGTTGTGACGCTGGCATGAGCACGGCACTCGATACAAATAGGAATACCGCCCTCGGCAAACTGTTCGCTCCGCGAACAGTAGCCTCACCGCGTGGCATTACCTCCGTCTGCTCCGCGCATCCGCTGGTGATCGAGGCCGCACTTCTGCGGGCCTTGCGGGAGGATCAGGCTGTGCTGCTGGAAGCGACCTGCAATCAGGTCAACCAGGAAGGCGGCTATACGGGCATGACCCCGAAGGATTTCCGCAGGTTCGTCGAGCGTATCGCCCTATCTGTCGGATTTCCTCTTGATCGCATCATCCTGGGCGGCGATCACCTCGGTCCCAATCCGTGGCGCAAGCTTTCCGCTGACGACGCCATGGCGCGCGCCGAAGCAATGATCATCTCCTATGTCGAGGCGGGTTTCGAAAAGCTGCATCTCGACACATCGATGGGCTGTGCCGGCGAGCCGGTTGCCTTGGCAGACGAACTGACGGCTATGCGCGCAGCACGGCTTGCCAAGGCCGCCGAGGACGCGGCCGGGCGGATCGGAAGCAAGCCGCCCGTCTACATCATCGGCACAGAGGTTCCGCCGCCGGGCGGTGCCACGCACACCCTGGATGAGATTGACATCACCCGACCGGACGCTGCGATCAAGACACTTGAGGTCCATCAGACTGCCTTCAACGCAGAGGGCGTCGAGCAGGCTCTGGAACGGGTTATCGGCATCGTCGTTCAGCCGGGCGTCGAGTTCGGCAATGCCAATGTCGTGCTCTACCGGCCTGAGCGTGCACGCGACCTCATCGCATCTCTCGACCAGATGCCGGGCCTCCTGTTTGAAGCCCATTCCACTGATTACCAGCCGGCAGCCGAATTGTCCGCCCTGGTCGACGGCGGGTTCGGCATCCTGAAAGTCGGTCCCGGCCTGACCTTCGCCCTCAGAGAGGCTCTCTACGGCCTTGACCTCATCCACCAGACGTTGTTCACGAATGCGGGAATGCCAAGGCTTTACAAGGTCATGGAGACGGTCATGCTGGACGTTCCCGATCATTGGGAAAGCCATTATGGTGGTTCGGCGGAAGAACAGAGGCTGCAGCGCCACTTCAGCTACAGCGATCGCATTCGCTATTACTGGCCGGACAAAACAGTATCCGCAGCAGTCGATCAGTTGTTCGCCGAATTGTCGACGCCGATCCCCGAAACGCTGATCAGCCAGCATCTGGGCCGCATCTACCCCGATGTCGTTGCCGGAAGGGTTAAGCCATTGGCCCGCGACCTGTGCCTCGCGGCAATCGATGCTGCGCTCGCACCCTATTCACAAGCGACGGCCAGTCGATAAGCGGCTGTGGCCGCCTTGATAGCGCTTAGATCACAAATCCTATTTGCCGGAGACGACGATGGCATCGGTAACTGTCAATAATATCCGCAAGAGCTATGGTCACTTCGATGTCCTGCACGGCGTGAATGTCGACATTCAGGATGGCGAATTCGTCATTCTTGTCGGCCCTTCAGGCTGCGGAAAATCAACCCTGCTGCGAATGATCGCGGGTCTGGAAGAAATTTCAGGCGGAGAGATCTCCATCGGCACACGAGTTGTCAATGATGTTGCCCCGAAAGAGCGCGACATTGCGATGGTCTTTCAGTCTTATGCCCTTTACCCGCATTTGACAGTCGAGGCTAATATGGGCTTCTCTCTGAAGCTGGCGAAAGCGCCAAAGCAGGAAATCCGCGAGCGCGTTCGTCAGGCAGCGCAGATACTCGGGCTCGAGCGACTGCTTGACCGCTATCCGCGCAACCTGTCAGGGGGCCAGCGGCAGCGTGTGGCGATGGGACGGGCTATCGTGCGCCAGCCGCAGGTTTTTCTGTTCGATGAGCCGCTTTCCAATCTCGACGCCAAGTTGCGTGTGCAGATGCGATCTGAGATCAAACAGCTTCATCAACGTCTCAAGACGACAACAATCTACGTAACCCATGACCAGATTGAGGCCATGACGATGGCCGACAAGATCGTTGTCATGCGTGATGGCAATGTCGAGCAGGTTGGTTCGCCGCTCGAACTCTACGACCGGCCGGCTAATCTCTTTGTCGCGGGTTTCATCGGCTCGCCGGGAATGAATTTCATTCGAGGAACAATCGCCGAAGGATCGGAGCCGTCATTCAGATCCGAGAGCGGCGTTCTTCTTCCTCTGCCCTCCGCACCTCCAGTAGAGGCTGGAAGAGAGCTGATTCTAGGCATTCGTCCGGAGCAAATTTCCGTTGCTTCCGGCGGAATTAAGGGCCGGGTCGCACTTATCGAACCGACAGGATCCGAAACCCAGGTGACGGTCATGCTCGGCAACACCCCGGTTATCGCCTCAATACGCGAACGTATCGAGATGCATACCGATGACGAGATCGCGATCCGGATGGATACATCTGCCCTGCATATCTTCGACGCGAAGACCGAGCGTCGGATCATCATCTGAGACGCCTCGTTCACCCGCGGGCTGGTCGACGACGGATGTCCGCGTCGCTCCTTCTAGAGCTAAACATGACCGAATTACCGAGAAGCTGCGATGAGCAAGAGTGATTTCTGGCCGATCCCCGGCGATAGACTGGTTGATATTGCCACACCGATGCCGGTGATCGATGAAGATCGGCTCGCCGCCAATATCGGCCGCGTTCAAGCCTACATGGATCAGCATGGAAGGCGTTTCCGGCCTCACATCAAGACCCACAAGAATGCCTCCATAGCCCGGCAGCAAATGCACGCAGGTGCTGTGGGCATCAACTGTCAGAAGCTGAGCGAGGTGGAGATTTTCGCCAATGCCGGTTTCGAGGACATCCTTCTCACCTACAACGTGCTCGGCGCAGCAAAGCTTCAGCGTTTGAAATTGCTGAACGCGCGCGTACCTAAGCTATCGGTAACCGTCGACAACGTCACTGCACTCTCTGGCCTTGCCGACACTTTCGAACCGGCAAGGCCTCTCAACGTGCTGGTGGAATGCGATACCGGCGGAGGCCGTTGCGGGGTCCAGACACCTGAAGCGGCACATGCGCTTGCAACCATCGTCGCCGCATCGCCCGGTTTGAGCTTCGGCGGGATCATGACCTATCCGGGTATCGGCCGTGCAACCGACGTAGAAAGCTTTATGGCAATGACTTTGCGCCTCCTGGGGCAAAGCAATATTGCCTGCCCGGTGGTGTCGAGCGGCGGGACCCCGGACCTGTTTCAGGCCCATCTCGTCCCCTCTGCCACCGAGCACAGGGCCGGGACCTATGTCTTCAACGATCGCAGCACTGACCGTTGCGGCCATTGCACATCCGATGATTTTGCATTGCATGTCTTGGCCACTGTTGTGTCGCGCCCCACTGCCAGCCGCGCCATACTTGATGCCGGCTCGAAGGCGCTGACCTCGGATCTGTTCGGTTTCGAAGACCACGGGACCATCGTGGGTTTCAAAGGCGCTCGCATCGTTTCACTCTCCGAGGAGCATGCGATGGTGGATCTTCAGCACTGCCCGATTGAATTTGCCGAAGTCGGTGAGGTCGTAAGGATAATGCCGAACCACGCCTGCGTCATAGCCAACCTGTTCGATCGGCTAGTCTTCCACCGCGACGACATCGTGACGCGCATCGAAACGGTCGATGCGCGTGGGGCTGTCTGGTGACGACACCGGAACTTTAGACGGCTTTTTTCACTTTAGAACGGGACAATAAAATGACGGATGACATCATTCGCTACGGCATGGCAGACGATCAGGCGGGTGGCGGGCGTCGCCCATTTTCAAAAGCCGTGCGCGCAGGCGATTTCGTATACGTCTCAGGACAGGTTCCGACCATTGACGGTGAGATCGTCGAGGGCTCCATCGTGGCTCAAACCGAACTGGTCATCGCCAATGTGAAAGAGGTTCTGAAGCTGGCGGACTGTGCGTTGGAAGACGTCGTGAAAGTCAATGTCTGGCTTGACGACGCCCGCGACTTTTCCAGCTTCAATGCCGTTTTCGCGAAACATTTCCTTGATCACCCGCCGGCGCGTTCGACGGTCCAGTCCCCGATGATGGTCTCTATCAAAGTGGAAATGGACGTGATTGCGTACAAGCCAGCTGCCCGTTGAACATGACCTGGATTCAATCGTGAATTGCGCGTCTTCGAAGAGGCCCATAGTGGTGTCCCTTACCTTGAACCGTGTTGAACCCGCGACCCTCAAATTATTCCCACCTACGCAGGCTTACGCTGCTGTAAATATTGCGGCCACGCTTATGCGAATTATGGAACTAAGTTACCGAATGAGGCGTCGGAACTGCCACGCCCTCACTTGTCGTCAACCGGCCCGGACGAACCGGGAAAATGGCCGTGCTCACCAGCAGGCTGATTTTGCCCCCCATGAAACACCCTCTCTCGTCGCGCGAGCGCTAGCACACTAAGCCTGCAAGCGGTTTGATCAAGGGAACTCCTTCAGCGCTATGGTCACGGGATTGGGAATACCTCCATTCGGCTGACTTCAAGCAGTCACGACTCCAAGGATTAGACCCGTCGGCATCTTACGGGTCTATAATTTTTTCAGTGACAGACTGCGCGGTGTGAAATGCAGTTACTTATTGCGAACGAGTTGCGTCTGATAGCGCGGCGGTTCAACCCGTTCGAAGCCGGCCTTGCGCTTATTCCAATCTTCCGTCGGGAGGAAGAGGCTATCGGGATCGCGCAGATTGTCGGTGATCGCGTCGAGGTTGAGATCCAATCCCAATCCCGGGAGGTCGGGAACCGCCACGTAGCCATTGTCGAGATAATTTGGCGCAAGACCGGTCACAAGCTCTTCCCAGAACGGCACGTCGAGACCGTGATGCTCTACGGCCATCAGGCTGTTAATGGCCGCACCGCAATGGACGTTGGCCATGAAGCCGATGGGCGAGCAGCAGGAATGCAACGCAGTCGCCAGGCCATGGGCCGCTCCGTAATCTGCGATGCGTTTGGTTTCCAGCATGCCGCCCGAGGTCAGCAGGTCCGGATGAAGGACATCGAAGGCTTGCGTCTCGATCGCCTCGCGGAAACCATCCACGAGATAAAGATCCTCACCGCCGGCAACCGGTGTGAACAAGGAATCCGCAACCTTCTTGTGGCCTTTGATGTCATGCCATATCACCGGATCCTCGATCCAGGCCAGGTTGAACGGCTCGAGCGCCTTGCCGATCCGGATCGCCTCGTCGGCGGTGATATAGCCCTCGCCGAAATGGTCGACGCAGAGCGAGATGTCCGGGCCGACCTCCGCGCGCACCGCTCGAACAATTTCGACGGCGGCTTCGATACCTTTTTCCGAGATTTTTGCGCCACGACCCGATCCGGCCGTCCTGGTGCTGCGTCCGAGATCGTATTCATGCCGGGTTGCCGAGCCGACAAGCGCCCCTTCGGTGGTTTCGAAGAGCTTCGGCGGCAGGTCGAACTTGATAAAGGTAAGGCCCATGTCGGCGCGGGCGCGCACCGCCTTGGCATAGGCTTCCGGCGTCAGATGTTCCGGCGCGGGCGTATCGCCATAGATGCGCACGCTGTCACGATATTTGCCGCCGAAGAACTGGTGGCAGGGGACACCGTAAATCTTGCCGACGAGGTCCCAGAGCGCGATCTCAATGCCGGAGATGCCGCCGCCCTCGCGGCCGTCGCCGCCATAAAGCTTCAAAGCGTTGAAGATCATGTCGACATTGCACGGGTTCTGGCCCAGCAGGAAGCTCTTCAGCCTCAGGGCGCTTTCCGGATGTCCTCCGTCTCTCACCTCCCCAAGGCCGTAAATGCCCTGATTGGTGTCGATCCGGATAATGGGATAATAGCAGATGCCAGTGACAACGGCGATGCGCATATCGGTGATGCGGATTTCAGACGGCCGCGAATGGGTGCGGACGGCGTTTTCGACCGCCTCGATCGCACTCGCCGGATTGACGGGCTTGTTCAATGTCATTCTCCTGAGTTGTCATGGCCGGCCTTGGGAACCGGCCTGCGGATAGGATCAGAGCGCGTTCAGACGCGCGCCGGACTGCCGGTCGAACACATGGACGAGATCCGCGGGCACCGTCGCCTCGAACGCCTCGCCGGCCGTAACCTGGTTCTCCCCATCGACGACGGCGACGATATCGCGTCCCCCGACGTCGAAGGTCACATGCGTCAGCGCGCCGGTTGGCTCGACGAAGCGGGCGGAACCGGTCAGCCGCGTGCCGCTGCCGCGCGCTGTCAGATGCTCGGGGCGGAAGCCGAGGGTCACCGGCCTGCCCTCTTCCAGACGTACGCCATCCACGCGGATGGCCTCGCCGCCGGAGAGCCTTGCCAGCGGCCCGCGGTCGTCGCTGCCACCAATGGCCTCGACGAAGTTCATCGCCGGCGTTCCGATGAAACCGGCAACGAAGAGATTGGCCGGCTTGCGGTAGAGCTCCATCGGATGCCCCTGCTGCTCGATGCGGCCGCCATGCATGACAACGATATGATCGGCCAGCGTCATCGCCTCAATTTGGTCATGGGTGACGTAGACGGAGGTCGTGCGGACCTTCTGGTGCAACGCCTTGATCTCGGTGCGCATCTGCACGCGCAGCTTGGCATCGAGATTGGACAACGGCTCGTCGAAAAGAAAAACCTGCGGGTTTCGCACCACCGCGCGGCCCATCGCCACGCGCTGCCGCTGGCCGCCCGATAGTTGCGAAGGCCGGCGGTCGAGAAGCGGTGTCAGCCCCAGCATGCGCGCCGCCTCGGCGACCCGCGTCTCGATCTCGGCTTGCGACTTCTTCGCGAGCTTCAGGTTGAAGCCCATATTCTCCGCCACCGTCATGTGCGGATAAAGAGCGTAATTCTGGAACACCATGGCGATGTTGCGCTCGCGCGGCGTCAGTTCGTTGACGACGCGGCTGCCAATCGAGATTTCGCCACCCGTTGTCTCTTCAAGCCCCGCAATCATCCGAAGCAAAGTCGACTTGCCGCAGCCGGAGGGGCCAACGAGTGCGACGAATGCTCCGTCCTCGATCTTCAGATCAAGGCTGTGAATGACGTCTACCGCGCCAAAACTTTTTCTGACACCAGTCATCTGAACCGAAGCCATGACTTTCTCCTTTTCCTATGGGATTTGCCGGGCGGTAAACCGCCCGGCATGTTCTCCTCAGCCGGCCCGACGCATGGTGCGTTCCCAGCCGGAGGCGACTTCATCCATGGCATCCTTCGGCGAGGCCTGTCCGAGCAGCGTCTTGGAAAGACCCGCGCGAAGCTGTGCCTCGACCGCGCCCCAATAGGCGTCACGGGGATTGGCAACAGCGGTCTTGAGTTGTTGCGCCATGACCTCCGTGAAACCATAGGTCGAGATGACTTCGGGATCCGTCAGCACGGACAGGCGGGCTGAGGCATTGCCCTTTTCCATCGAGCGCTTGGCCCATTCACGGCTGGTGATGAACTGTACGAATTCGAAGGCCCAACCGGTATTGGGACCCTTGGCCGGCACGGCAAAGCTCCATCCACCCAGGGAGGAGCGGCTGTCGGCGGCACTTTCGGCACCGGGAACCATGGCCCAACTCCATTTGCCCTTGGTCTTGGATTTGTCGGACCTGTTGATGGGCGTGGCCGAGGCATTCAGCGTGATCGCCATCGCATAGCGGTCGTTCTGGCCGTTGGCGATGATCTCGTCCCATTCCCAGGTCAGCGCATCCTGCGGCACGACGCCGTGTTTGTTTAGCAGGCTCGCGTAGAAATCCAGACCGGCAACCGATTTCTCATTGTTGATCCAGATGTCCTTGGTTTTGCTGTCATAGAAGCCTCCGCCGGCCGAGAGCAGATAGGGGCCGAAATGGTCGACGATGGCGCCACCCTGGCGAGCGCAGTAGCCGACGCCGAACCGGTTCGGCTTTCCGGCCTCCGTGAGCTTCTTCGCCGCATCCAGATATTCCGCAAACGTCGTCGGCGGTGCCTTGATGCCGGCCGCCTCGAGCAGTTCGGGCTGGTAGTGGAGAATATAGGTCGTGCTGCGATACGGTACGCCACGCTGGACGCCGTCAATGCTGGCCAGGTCGAGCGAGGCCTGCGAGAACTCGTCCATGCCGAAATCAGCCGCATATTTGCCGCCTGCCTTCTGCATCAGCTCGTTCACATCGGCCATGTAGGGATGCATCCATCCGATCATCGAAGCGCCCATCTGCATGACGTCGAAGCTCGTGGTGCTGCCGCTGGTCAGTTCGGCGCGGGCGCGGGTGATCAGGGGCTCATTGGGCAACTGGATGTATTCGACATCGATGCCTGTTTCCTTGCGGAAGGCGGGAATGGCATCCTCGATGATCGTTCCCTTCCACGGCGCGCTGTCGCCGAGGACGGTCAGCTTGGCAGGCTTGCTCTGGGCAAGCGCCGGCGTAAACAGCGTCGAGCTCATTAGCCCGGCGCCGGCCACCGTGGCGGCCGATCCGATCAACATGGTGCGGCGGTTGATCGAAAGCCCGCCTTGGGTTTTTCCGTTTTTGTCCATAGCCATGGTTTTCCTCCTCCTTTGGTCTTTACTTCACGGTTCCCGAAGACAGTCCCTGCACGAGGTGCTTCTGGACGATCATCGAGAAGATGATTACGGGGATGACGACAAGCACGCCGGAGGCCGTAATCGCGCCCCAGTTGGTGCCGGTCTCACCTCCGGCATAGCTTGCGAGCAGCACCGGCGAGGTGCGCGTCGCGTTGTTGGTCAGGATGGCTGCGAAAATGAAGTCGTTCCACGCGAGCAGCAGCGACAGGATGGCGGCAGTCACGATGCCCGGTCTCGCCAGAGGCAGCACGATTTTGCGAAATGCCAGCATGCGGGACGCGCCGTCGATATAGGCCGCCTCCTCCAGTTCCTTCGGCAGATTGGCGAAATAGTCCTTCATAACCCAGACGATCAGCGGCAGGCTGAAAGTGGTATAGGCGATGATGACGGATGCCAGCGTGTTGGACAGGCCCACCGCCTTGAAGAGCACGAAGAGCGGCAGGAGGATCGCCACCGGCGGCAGCATGCGCATGATGAGCAGCGTGATCATCGCGACGCTCTGGCCCGGAAAGCGGAACCGCGCGAAGGTATAGGATGCGGGAATGCCGATCAGCAGCGACAGGGTGACGGAGGCTGTGGTCACCATCAAGGAATTGCCGAACGAGGCGAGGAAATCCGACTGTGTCAGCACCTGCACGTAATTTTCGAAGGTCGGCACCCAGAAGAAGACCGGCGGATTGGTGAAGATCTGCTCTCGTGTCTTCAGCGAGATGCCGACGATCCACAGGAGCGGGAAGACGAAGACGAGGAAAAGCGTCACCAGACCGACATAGGTCAGGACATTCCCGATGAGCTTGCGGCGCTTGCCGCGGGCGAAACCGGCCATTACTGGATCTCCTTTCGCTTGGTGGCGAAGATGAAGCAGACGCAAAAGATCAATACGATGAACAGCATGACCCATGATGAGGCCGCAGCGAGCGTGAGGTCGAAGGACAGGAACGAGGCCTCGAACGTATAGACCGACAGAAGCTTGGTGGAATTGGCCGGACCACCGCCGGTCATGACCCAGATGTTCTCGAACGAGCGGAACTCAAAGATGGTCCGGAGCAGAACGGCCACGACGATGTAGGGCATCAACAGAGGCAGCGTGACATGGCGGAAGGTTTGCCAAGGGCTGGCGCCATCGACTGCGGCAGCCTCCACCGGCTCGCTTGGCAGCGATTGAAGGCCCGCCAGAAGCAGGATCGCGACGAATGGCGTGTTCTGCCAGACATTCACGATTCCGACGGCAATCAGGGCAAGATCCGGATCTCCGAGCCAAACCGTATTGGTGCCGAGAATCGCGTTGATCAGGCCATAGCTTGGATCCAGTAGCAGCTTCCATGTCAGGGCAGCGACGATCGGGGTGATCATCATGGGGATGATCAGCGCCGTGCGGAAGACCCGGACGAACGGGACGCGGCTGTTGAGCAGAAGCGCGACAGACAGACCGAACAGAAGTTCAAGCAGGACCGTCGAGATCGTATAGCCGATGGTGAGCATCAGGCTCGACCGGAACAAGGGATCCGTGAACAGGTCCTGGTAATTGGCAAAACCGACGAACTGCCCCGCAAACAGGCCGCTATCGATCTTCCAGCCCTGGAAACTCAACAGCAGCGAGAATGCCAGCGGAATGCCGAAGACGAGCAGGCTCGCAACGACTGTCGGCACGATCGTCAGCGGGACGAAGATCCGGTCCTGAAACTTGATCCATGCATTGCGCCGGTCGAACAGGACATCCTCGTCCGCCGTGGCGGCATAGGGTCCTGCGGGTTCCAATTGCTGAACCGCCATTGTCTTCTCCTCCATTCTCACTTTGCCGTGGCAAGCGCCCGCACGAGGCCCGCAAAGGCGAGCATTCCGGGATCGTCGAGCCCCACGCTTTTCTCGGAGAAGAACTTGGCCCTCCCCATTTTGCACGGCCGGTCACGATAGGCTTCGAGCGTGCGCTCGGCCGCATCGACGCCTGCCTTTCCGGCTTGCGCCGCATCCGTTTTTCCCTCGAGCGCTGCAGCCAGGGCATCCATCATGTCCAGCACTGTCTTGTCGCCGAGCTTCGCACCGCCGCGCGCCATCATGCCGTCGCGGGCCGCACCGACCAAAGCCGACAGATCGGCCCAATCCACCGACCGGTCCTTCGTCTGCTTTGCAAGCAGGAGCATTGCACCGGCAAACAGGGTGCCGAGGCTGGAGCCGGTCGCCGACATGCCGGCGCGGGCCAGCTTGCCAAAGGCCTCGCTCACAGAGGTCGCCGTCTTCGGCGCGGCCGCTGCCATTCCCCCAATGACGCGCACCAGCATCGACCCCGTGTCGCCATCACCAAGCTTGGCGTCGGCGGCGTTGAGTGCCTGCTCCAAATCGACCATGGCATGATTGGCCCGCCGCACGCCTTCGGCGATCTGCTCAACTGTCAGCTCCATCAGCCAACCCTCCAGAAAGGGCATTCGGCCGGCGCAAGCAGAAGGCGCTTCAGCTCTTCATCCAGGTGAAACAGGCTGACGGAGGCACCCTGCATCTCCATCGACGTGACGTAATTGCCGATGAGCGGCATGACGACGCGAAGCCCTGCTTCGGCGAGTTTCTTATGCACGCGGCGAAAGAGGATGAACAATTCTTCAAGCGGCGTTGCGCCCAGGCCATTCACGAGGACCGAAACCTCCGCGCCGGAGGGTGGAAGATCTGCCAGCAGTCTCTCGACCATCTCGTCCGCCACCGCATCCGACGGGCGAAGCGTGTCGCGCCAGATGCCCGGTTCGCCGTGAATGCCGATCCCCATCTCGATTTCGTTTTCGCCGAGCTCGAAACTCGGTCTGGCGGCGGATGGCAGGCGGCAGGCGGCCAGTCCCACCCCGATCGTGCGCGTCATCGCCACGGCCTTCGCCGCCAGGCGCGTCACCTCTTCGAGATGGGCACCGGCCTCGGCCGCCGCGCCGGCGCATTTATAGGCATAGATCAGGCCGGCCACGCCGCGCCGACGCTCGATCTCGTCCGGTCCGCCGCTGGCGATGTCATCGGTGCCGAGAACGGTCGTGCAGCGAATGCCCTCATCCTCCAGCATCTCGCCGGCAATGTCGAAATTCATGCGGTCGCCGCCGTAATTGCCGTAGAGGCGCAGAATGCCCTGGCCGCCATCGGCAAGACGGATCGCCTCCATGCAGCTGTCGACATTCGGTCCCTCGAAGACATTGCCGATCGAGCAGGTATCGAGCAGTCCCTGGCCGACATAGCCGCAGAAAAGCGGCAGATGGCCTGAGCCGCCACCCGAAACAATGCCGACCTTTCCCTTCCGTGTAGCCTCGGCACGGCGGATCACGCGACCGGCCGATCCATCGCGCATCAGCGACGGGTGGGCCAGGGTCAAGCCGTCCAGCGCCTCGTCGACGTAATGAGCGGGATCGTTCATCAGCTTCTTCATGGCATCGTCTTTCAATCGAGATTGGCGTAGAAATTCATTGCGTTGTCGTGGAAGAGCAGGCGCCGCTCCGCCTCGCTCATCGGCATCACGATGGCACGTTGAGGATCGTCGTAGTCCCAGTGCGGATAGTCGGTGGCGAACATCATCCGGTCGAAGCCGATGAGGTCGAAAAGCAGCCGCAAATCGTCCCGCTGGTCCGGCTCTTCGGCGGGCTGGGTGGTGAACCACACATTCCGCTTCAGATAGTCCGACGGCGGGCTCTTGCAGAGCGGTGTCTCGCTGCGCAGCTTCCGCCAGTGATTGTCCATTCGCCAGCCGAGCGAGGGAACCCAGGCAAAGCCCGCCTCGATCATCACCACCCGCACCCTGGGGAAGATTTCGAAGACGCCTTCGAGGATCATGCTCGCCACCTGCGCATGCGCGCTGTGGGTGAGAACATGATGATCCTCGATATAGTAATCCGGCCAGCCGCTGGGTGACGGCGCATAGGGAGAAGGACCGCCGACATGAAAACCGATCGGGATATTGTTGCGCTCGGCAGCTTCAAAGATCGGCCAGTAGCGTTTGCGGCCGATCGGCTCCACCGAGCGCGAGCCGAGCTGGATCTGCGCGAAGCTGCGATCTCCTGCACGGCCCTCGATCTCCTTCACCGCCAGTTCGGCATCTTCCGCACAGATATGGATCGATGCCTTGAGCCGCTTGTCCTTCGAGGTGAACTCGTCGATCTGCCAGTCATTGGTGGCGGTGCACAGGGCTGCCGAAAGATCGGTGTTGCGGGCATTGTTGGCGCCGACGATCGGCTGCAGGATGCCGAACTTGACGCCATGTGCGTCGAGATGCTGCTCCTGCATGAAATCGAGATCGGAGCCGGGCGGATGGCCAGTCGGTGGCCATGCATCCCGCCTTGCGGTCTCCGGCGTGAAACGGGGATAAGGGCCGCCGCGTCCGGCATAAACGCAATGTGCCAGAGCGCCGTAGCTGTCGAGATGGTCGCGCCAGCGCTGCTCCAGGTACGGATGCAGCGCCTTCTTGTGCTTCAACGCCGGATGGATGTCGCAATCGATGAATTCGAACGCCGGCGCGGCCTGAACCGCACCGTCTGGAGCCTCAACAGCGGCGCTCATTGCAACGTCTCCCGCAAACGTGGATAGGTGGCGAGCGGATTGTCGTGCATCATCTTGGTCCGAACGCGCTCCGGCACACCGGCGGCGATAACCTGATCGCCGTCGAACTGCCAATGCGGATAGTCGGATGCAAACAGCAGCATGTCTTCCGAGCCGATCTGGTTCAGCACGCGCTCGAGGATTGCGGGATCGGACGGTCCGTCTATCGGCTGTGCCGTCAATCTGACATGGCGGCGCACAATATCGATCGGGGATTCGTTGACCCACGGCACTTCGGGTCGGACGGCGCGCCAGGTCTTGCGCGCCCGCCACAGAAAGCCCGGCAGCCAGGTCACGCCGCTTTCGATCAGCACCATCTTCAGCCTCGGGAATTTGAGGAAGACGCCCTGCGCAATGAGGCTCAGCAACTGGCTCTCGAAGGCGTGGGTGTTGCTGACATAATCCTGCAGGTAATGGCTCGGCCAGCCATTGGTGGTCGGCGCATAGCGGTACAGGCTGCCGGCATGCAGGCCGATCGGCAGATCGTGGCGCGCTGCCGCTTCGAAGATGGGCCAGTAATGCTGCTTGCCAAGCATGGTTTCGAGCCCGACCGGCATGAGGACCTGCACGAAGCGGTGATCATCCGCCAACCGCTCGATCTCCTCGACTGCGAGCGCCGGATTCTGCGTCGGCACGACGATGGAGGCTCTCAGCCGCGGATCGCGATCCAGCCACTGCGCCTTCACCCAGTCATTGACGGCCGAGCAGATCGCCTGCCCCATGGTTTCACTGATCGAGAAGGAGCCCCCATAGAGGACATTGCAGATGGCCAGGCTCGAACCGAAACCATCGAGCGCATGCTTCTGCAGGAGATCGAAATTGCTGCCGGCAATCGTGTCGCCGTCGCGCCAGTCCGTACGGCAGGCGAGCGGTGAATTCGGCAGATAGCTGGCTGGCTGGAAATTGTCCTGGCCGCGTGCCACGAAGGCTTCGCGCCAATAATCGCTCATATAGGGCAGGAGCGCCTTTATACTCGGGACGCCTGGATGGATATCGCAATCGATCGCATGTGAAGCTGACAAGACGGACCTCCTCCTTCCGGCTTGCGTCGCGAGCCTAGAGCTCGACGACGATGTATCGGTCTTCAACGGTGACGCCGAAGGTTTCTGCCTTGTATGGCCCGGGCACGGACGATCCGGGCTCGACGCTCAATTCGTAGGGCCTGGTGCGGAATCGCCGCGGATCGCACCATGATTGACCGGTTCGCAGGTCGAATTCCCAGCTGTGCCAAGGGCAGCGGACGAATTCTCCCGGCCGGGAATGACAGAAAGTCCCCGGCTCGCCGGATGTCGTCATTCCGACTGTCGCTCCTGAAGCCAGGCTTCCGCCCTGGTGCGGACAGGCATCTGAAATTCCGAAGAGTTCCCCGTTCACGTTGAAGACAGCTATCGCGCGACCTTCGACATGCACGAGCTTTCGCGACCCCGGAGGGATCTCCGCCAAAGCGGCCACGACATGTTTTGCCAAGTGACTATCCCGGACAACACGAGGTCTCCTCCCTCGTCATCCGGCTCCTCCCGTTTGTTAGGCTGGAAGCTAACATCGAAAACAACCAAGCGCAATATTGTTTTGTAAATTGCCGCAACACTTGACGAGAAGGTGCTCCTGCGTCACAACGATGTAGGGCAGAAGGTGGGTGCAAATGGCGTCGAAACGCATAACAATTCAAGATCTTGCCGACAGCCTCGGCCTGTCCAAGTTTTCCGTCTCGCGCGCCCTGTCGGGCAAGCCCGGCGTGGGAGAGGCAACCCGCAGCCGGGTTATCCGCGCCGCCCATGCCATGGGATACCGGCTCGGACAGGAGATCGCTCCGCCGGCCGGAAACATTCTCTTCATGCGCCAGGAGATCGATCCGGTCAGCAGCGAATTATGGCTGAACATCATGCACGGCGCCGAACAGGAGGGGGAGCGGCTCGGTCTCTCCATTCTGCCGAGGCAGGCACGGCATCTCAACGACACCACGCAACTCGACCCATCGGTCGTCGGCATCATTCTCGCCGTTCCACGCCCATCCGAATGGTCCGCCCTCGCATCGAAAACCGGGCTGCCCGTGGTTTGCGCAAGTTATGCCGCGCCCATGGAGCACATAGACCAGGTCGTCGGCGCAGATTGGGAGTCCGGTTTCGGCGTGGCCCAGATGCTGCTGAAGCTCGGCCACCGCCGCATGGCCTTCGTGCATGGCAGCGCCACGCCGATGGGCCGCGTCGAGCGTTTCCGCGGGTTCCGCGACGGCGCCGCCACAGTGCAGGACAGCGTGGTGGATGACATCGTCTTCGAAGAGAACGAAGGATTCAGGAGCGCCTTTCTCGACTATATCGGCAAGGATCATGAGCCGACAGCGCTTTTCTGCGCCCATGACGGCATTGCCATTGCGGTTGTTTCCGAGTTGCTGCGCCTGGGTATCCGTATCCCGGAGGACATTTCCGTGGTGGGATTTAACGATTTCGCATCCGCCATGCACGTCGCGCCGAGGCTGACGACTGTACGTACGCCCCAAGTGGAGATGGGCGCGGCTATGGTCCGCTGCATCTATGATCGGACCGCCAGCATCGAAGCAAGAGGTCGGCCGCCTGTGCGCCTTGCGCTCGTATCAGAAATCATCCAGCGCGAATCGACCGGCCCTCGCAGTGCATCGAGCTGGCTTTCCCGCGTCAGCCCCCCGGCGAAATAGGGGGCGCAAGGCGCAGGCGGATCGCCGTGCTCTTGATTGCCCGCATTCTCCTCACCAAGCACCACCTTGCGCCTTGACATTGCCACTGCGCAATGGAATCTTAAATAGGAACTGATGTGGTTCATATTTGAATTACACGCACGGTGCACCGGAAGCGCATGCCCCTGTATTTGGCAAACTAATTTTGTTTGTCTTAAGCCGCAACTTTTTGCGTTTCATGTTGACGGATGGATTAGGGCAAAACTAAGCTGGGGATGGACGGGGAGGAGGAACCCCGGCCGTACGATTTCGGGAGGAGATCACAATGTCGAAGAAGTACCGCAGCCTATGGCGCGCTACCGGCCTGATGCTTGCGCTGATCCAACCGGCCATGGCTGCCGAGAAGACCGAGGTCCTGCATTGGTGGACCACGGAAGCGCAGTCGAAAGCCGTCAAAGTGTTTGCCGACGCCTTCAATGCCGCAGGCGGCCAATGGGTGGACAATGCCATTGTCAATGGCGATGTCGCAAAGCCGACGGGCATCAACCGCATTGTCGGCGGAAACCCGCCGACGGTGATGATGATGAATGCCGGCAAGCAATTCGGCGAATTGGCCGATGCCGGCCTGCTGCGCAACCTGGACGATGTCGGCAGCGCGGAGAATTGGAAACAGGTGCTGCCTGCCGATGTGCTGGAGGCAGTCAGCCGCGACGGCCACATCTATGCGGTGCCAGTCAATCTCCAGACGCCGAACTGGCTGTGGTACAACAAGGCACTGTTCGAGAAGTTCAAGGTTCAGGAGCCGAAGACCTGGGAAGACTTCTTCGCGGCAGCCGACACATTCAAGGCAGGCGGCGTGATTGCCCTGGCCTTCGGTGCTCAACCCTGGCAGCAACACCAACTCTTCAACGGCGTGCTGGCGGGGGCTGGTGGACGCGAACTCTACCTCTCGATCTTCCGCGACAAGAAGCCGGAGGCCACCGAGACGCCGGAATTCAAGCGCGTTGCGGAAGTCTATGCCAAGATCCGCAGCTATACCGATCCCGGCACGCCCAACCGCTCCTTCAACGAGGCGGCCTCCATGGTGATTACCGGCAAGGCCGCCATGCACATCATGGGCGACTGGGAAAAGGGTGAATTTTCCGCAGCAGGCTGGGTCGCCGGCAAGGATTACGGCTGTGTGCTGGGCCTTGGCGAGCAGAATTTTCTGATGGACTCGAACGTCTTCATCATGCCGAAAGTGAGCTCGGAAGCCGCGTCTCAGTCGCAGGCGCTGATGGCGAAGATCATGCTCGACAAGGATGTTCAGGTAAACTTCAACAATTTGAAGGGCTCCATGCCTGTCCGCAACGATGTCGACACATCCGGCCTCGACGCTTGCTCCAAGATCGGACTTGAGGTTCTGAAAGATCCGAGCAAACAATTGGCAGGCCCGGACTGGCTGGCCGGTGCGGACATGCTGAACTCACTGGCCGATGTCGTCGTGCAGTATTGGGCGACCCCCTCGCAGACCCCGGAAGAGTTTGCGCAGAAATACGCCGCCGTGCTTGAGCAATTCCAGGATTAACCTGGCGGGGCGGCAGTCTCTGCCGCCTCAAACCCCGTTTGGCACCCGCCTCCAAGGCGTTTGGCAGATGCCTCTCACCGCCTCTCACCGCCCGGCACCCAAAGCAGAGCACGGAACCACCATGAAGCAGCGACCTATCCGCTGGAGCGTCTATGTCGGCCTGATGCCCGCCATCCTGATCGTTGTCTTCGCCTATCTCGGCACGATGATCTGGACGGTAGGCATTTCGTTCACGGATTCGCGCATGCTCCCGGCAGCCCGCTTTGCCGGGGTGAACCAGTATATCCGCCTGTTCGCCACAGATCGCTGGCTCACATCCATACAGAACATGGTGATGTTCGGCGTTCTGATGATCGGCATCTCGCTCGTGCTGGGCTTTCTGCTCGCGGTTGCCATTGACCAGCGGGTCCGGGCAGAAGGCGTGCTGCGCACCGTCATTCTCTATCCCTATGCGATGAGCTTCATCGTCACCGGCCTTGTCTGGCAGTGGATCCTCAACCCGACGCTCGGAATTGAAAAGACCGTTCGGGGCTGGGGCTTCGAGAGCTTCCGCTTCGATTGGATCGTTGGACAGGACACCGCGATCTATTGTGTCGTGCTCGCCGGCGTCTGGCATGCCGCGGGGCTGGTCATGGCCATCATGCTGGCGGGTCTGCGCGGCATCGATCCGGATCTGTGGAAGGCGTCCCGCATCGACGGGATCAAACCCTGGCGCTTCTACCTGCACATCGTCATTCCGGTCCTGCGGCCGAGCTTCATCAGTGCGACGGTCCTCCTGTCGCTCGGCGTCGTCAAACTCTACGACCTGGTGCTGGTGCTGACCGGCGGCGGCCCCGGCTTCTCCTCCGACGTTCCGGCAAAATTCGTCATGGATTACCTCTTCCAGCGCCAGAACATCGGCCTTGCCACCGCAGCCGCGACCACGCTTCTCGTCACGGTTCTCTGCGTGCTGACGCCCTGGCTCTATGCGGAATATTTCCGCCGCCAGACGCCGAAGGGATGAGCCGATGACCACGCACCACACAAGCGAGGGTCCAAGCGGACCTGCCCCCAGACGCATCGGTCCGGCCCGCCTCGGGATCTATGCCTTCCTGCTGATATCGGCCCTCTTCTTCCTTCTGCCGCTTTACGTCATGCTCGTAACCTCGGTGAAGCCGATGGCGGAAATCCGGGAAGGCGGGCTCTTTGCCCTGCCCTCGGCCGTGACATTCGAGCCCTGGATCCGGGCTTGGTCAAGCGCCTGCACCGGCCTTGATTGCCGCGGCATCAGTCCCGGTTTCTGGATCTCGGTGAAGATCCTGATCCCCTCCGTCATCGCATCGATCCTGATCGGCGCGATCACCGGCTATGCCCTTTCCTTCTGGCGGGCCCGCGGCGCCAATCTGTTGTTTGCCGCGCTGCTCCTCGGCGCTTTCCTGCCGTATCAGGTCTTCATCTATCCGTTGGTGCGCATCTATTCGGCGACCGGCCTGTTCAGCACGATCTACGCCCTGGTGCTGACCCATGTGATCTTCGGCCTGCCGGTGATGACGCTGCTATTCCGAAACTATTACGCAGGGATACCGATCGATCTGTTCAAGGCGGCGCGCGTCGATGGCGGAAAGTTCTTTTCGATCTTCTTCCGCCTCATGCTGCCAATGTCCATCCCGATGCTGGTCGTCGCCGTCATCCTGCAGGTCACCGGCATCTGGAACGATTTCATCATGGGCTTGACCTTTGGCGGTCTCGCGAACCGTCCGATGACCGTGCAGCTGACCAATCTCGTGGCACCGACGGAGGGCGAGATCGCCTATAACGTCAACATGGCGGCGACGATCATGACCGCTGCCGTCCCCCTCATCATCTATTTCATTTCAGGCCGCTGGTTCGTGCGCGGCATCGCCGCCGGCGCGGTCAAAGGGTAAGTCATCATGTCCAGCGTTTCCCTGCGGAACTTGAAAATCTCCTTTGGCGCAGTCAACGTGCTAGAAACCCTCAATCTTGAGGTGGCGGAGGGAGAATTCATCGTGCTGCTCGGCCCTTCGGGCTGCGGCAAATCCACTCTTCTCAACGCCATAGCCGGCCTGCTGGACCTGACCGAGGGACAGGTCTTCATCGGCGGCCGGAACGTCACCTGGGCAGAGCCCAGCGAGCGTGGAATAGGCATGGTCTTCCAGTCCTACGCACTCTATCCGCGACTGACCGTCGAGGGCAATCTCTCCTTCGGCCTGAAAATGTCCGGCATGCCCAAGGCCGAGATCGCCCGGCGCGTGGCCGATGCAGCCCGCATCCTGCAGATCGAGCCGCTGATGAAGCGGCAACCGGCGCAATTGTCCGGCGGACAGCGTCAGCGTGTCGCCATTGGCCGGGCTTTGGTTCGCAATGCCAGCGTTCTGCTCTTCGACGAACCGCTTTCCAATCTCGATGCCAAGCTGCGGACCGAATTGCGCGTCGAAATCAAGCGCCTGCACAAGGCGCTCGGCTCCACCATGATCTTCGTGACGCATGATCAGGTCGAGGCACTGACGCTGGCGGACCGCATCGCCGTCATGCACAAGGGCGTCATCCGCCAATTGGCCAGCCCCAAGGAAATCTATCAGAGGCCCGTCGATCGTTTCGTGGCGAGTTTTGTCGGCTCGCCGCAGATGAATTTCCTCTCTGGCCGGATTGTCCGTCGCGATGAGGCGCTGGCCTTCAGACTGGATGGCGGCGGCGAAATCGGCCTCAACGGCTATGACTTCACGCATCCGGTATCGGACGGCCAGGTTGCGACACTCGGCATCCGGCCGGAACAGGCTCAGCTTCAGCCTTCGCCGCAGCACACGGAAAGCCTGGAACCGACCTTCACCATCGATGAGCCTATGGGACCCGATACCCTGCTCTGGGGCACATTGGGGGGAGAGACGTTTTCGCTGCGCACCACATCCGACCACACGCCGAACCTCGGAACGGCAATGCCGATCTATGTCAATCCGGCGCAGGTTTCGCTGTTCGATGCTGCGGGGGAGCGGCTTTGACCCGCTCCGCCGCTAAGATGCGGCTATCGCAGGAGGCTTTGCCCACCATCGATCCACACGGGCGAGCCGGTAATGTGACGGGCATGGTCCGAGGCCAGGAAAGCGATGATCTCAGCCACGTCCTCGCTGGTACCGGCCTTGCCGCCGGTGATCGGAATGTCACCCTCCGGCCAGATCACCGGAATGCGAGCGGCATCCTGGTTGCGCTTGATGGTGCTGTCGGGAATGTTGGTCTCGATCAGGCCGGGGCAGACGGCGTTGATGCGGATTTTAGACTTGCCGAGCTCAAGCGCCAATTGCTGGACCATTGCAAGCTGCGCAGCCTTGGTCGCCGCATAGGCCGTGGCGCCTGCCGTCGTGAAGGTGCGGGTCCCGTTGATCGAAGATACGACCACGATCGACCCGCCCCCCGCAGCCTTGAGGTGGGGAACCACATAATGAAGCGTGAGATAGGTTCCGCGCAGGTTAATGGCGATCGTCTTGTCCCATTCCTGCGGCTGCAGGTCGTCAATCGGCGCCCACACGCCATTGATGCCGGCATTGGCAACGACAATGTCCAGCCTGCCCCAGGCGGAGGCGATCCGCTCGACGGCGTCCTTCATCACCTCCTCATGGCTGACATCCCCCGTCAGCGCCAGCGCTTCGCCGCCCGCTTCTTCAATCTCTTCCTTCGTCTTGACGATCTCGCTCTCGGTCCGGCTCAGCACGGCAACCCTGGCGCCACGCTTTCCCAGCATCAGTGCCGCAGCCTTGCCGATTCCCGAGCCAGCGCCCGTCACCAGCGCCGTCTTGCCCGTCAAATCCATAAGTCATCCTCCCTGAAAATGCGACAAAATCGCTGTTATTTTCTACCGCAATTTTGATTGGCGGGACAAAACAATTTTTGTCGCGGGCTTAATAAGTTTCTGTTTTCACGACCCTTCCAACGACATGAGGAGAAATGTCATGACCACTGCAACCACCGCCGCCAGGCCGCCCCGCTTCATGCACACCATGATCCGGGTGGGGGATCTTCAGCGATCGATCGATTTCTACACGAAACATTTCGGCATGGAGGTCATCCGCACAATCGACGTGCCGGAGGGCAAATACACCAACGTCTTCATTGGCTATGGCAGCGAAAACACCGATCCGATGATCGAGCTGACCTATAATTATGGCGTCGAGACCTATGAGAAGGGCAATGGCTTCGGTCACCTGGCCGTTGGCGTGCCCGATATCTACGCCGCTTGCGAGACGATGCGGGCAGAAGGCGTCACCATCGTGCGCGAACCCGGTCCAGTCAAATTCGGCACGACCGTCATAGCCTTCGTGGACGATCCCGATGGCTATCGCATCGAGCTTATCCAGGAAAGCAACTGAGGAGGGATCCATTATGGAATATACACGACTGGGAAAATCGGGGCTTGAAGTCTCCCGCATCTGCCTCGGCTGCATGACCTTCGGCGAACCCAACCGGGGCAATCCGAAATGGACGCTGGTCGAGGAAGACAGCCGCCCGCTGATCAAGAAAGCGATCGAACTCGGCGTCAATTTCTTCGACACGGCGAATATCTATTCCAACGGCTCCAGCGAGGAGATCGTCGGTCGGGCGCTGAAGGATTTCGCCAAGCGAGACGAGATCGTCCTCGCCACGAAGATCAACTCGCCGCTTCGCGAGGGTCCCAATGCCAAGGGTCTCTCCCGCAAGGCGATCATGCAGGAGATCGACCACAGCCTGCGCCGCCTCGGCACCGACTATGTCGACCTCTATCAGATCCATCGCTGGGACCCCATCACGCCCATCGAGGAAACGCTGGAGGCGCTGACGGACCTGATCAAGATCGGCAAAGTCCGCTATATCGGCGCCTCTTCCATGCATGCCTGGAAATTCGCCAAGTCGCTGTATCTGTCGGATCGGAAGAACTGGGCGCGCTTCATCTCGATGCAGAACCATTACAACCTGCTCAATCGCGAGGAAGAGCGCGAGATGGTGCCGCTCTGCGCGGCCGAAGGGGTCGGCCTCATTCCATGGAGCCCGCTTGCACGCGGCCTGCTTGCCCGCGAGGTGGATCATGAATCGCTGCGCAAGGGCACCGACATTCTCCGCCCTGTCCTCTACGGCGATACCGAAGAGGCCGATGGCAAGGTCATCCAGGCGGTTGCCAATGTCGCCAAGCGTCACGGCGTTCCGCGTGCCCGCATTGCCATTGCCTGGCTCCTGTCGAACCCGGCCGTGGCCGCACCGATTGTCGGCGTGAGCCGCGAAAGCCAGATCGTCGATGCGGCGGAAGCCGTGACGATCAAACTGACGCCGGAAGACATCCAGGAACTGACGGAGCACTATGTGCCCCACAAGATCATGGGCTTCGAATAAAAATGGCGCCGGCCACTCGCGTGGCCGGCGCCTTCCATCATGAGCCGGTTTCCTCAGAGACTCTCGTCGAACAGCGGCTCCGGCAGGCCCGCGACGGGCGCGGACATGGCGAAAAGGCTGCCGGATTCTGGAAACTGCGCCATTTCCTCCGGCGGACGACGGCTGCCGGCCGTGGTGACGTAGAGCGTTCTCAGGTCAGGACCGCCAAAGGCGAGCATGGTCGGGCACTTCACCGGTACCGGATATTCGCCGATCTGTGTTCCATTGGGCAGGAAGCGGCGTACCACCGATGCACCGAAGATCGCCAACCAGTAGCAGCCTTCGGAATCGACACATGCGCCATCCGGGCGGGCAGCCGGATCATTAGGGATATCGATCAGCACCCGTTCAGTGCCGACAGTCCCCGACATGCGATCGAACGACCGTGCAGTGACCGTCGAGACGGGCGAATCCACATGATACATGGTTGCGCCATCCGGCGAGAAAGCCAGTCCATTCGAGCACATCAAGCCATCGACCAGCCTCGTCAGCTTCTTCCCGTCGTAGCGGTAGAGGGCTGATTTGCCCTGGCGGCTCTCATCCACCGTGCCGGCATAGAAGCAGCCATCCGGCCCTACGCGGCCGTCATTGAAGCGGCTCGTCGCCGTGTCCTCGGGATTATCGGCAAGCTTGGCCAGCGGCTTGCCTTCTTCATCCAGCCGCCAGATCCCCGAGCGAAGGCCGGCGATGAAACCGCCGCCCCTGACCAGGCCGATGCAGCCGATCTCCTCCGATTGCATGAAACGGCGCAGCTCGCTCGTGGCAGGGTCGAAGCGGTTGATCGACGGTCCGCGAATATCCACGAAATAGAGCACCTGCTCCGCCCCACTCCAGACTGGGCTTTCGCCCAGCTGGGAGCGGCTGTCGCAGACCAGCCGGAACGCGGCCTCGCTTAGCGTGGCGACGTCCATCAGGTGGTTGCCTTATTGCGCAGCCACTCCTCGTATTCCGGCCGTGCTTCGTCATGAAGAGGATAGTAGCGCTTGAGCTCGCCGCCGGCGAGAAGCTTTTCCTTGGAGAATTCCTCCCACTCATGATGGGTGGAGGCCCGCTTGATCAGCTCCTCGGCATGCGACACCGGCACCACCACTGCGCCGTCATCATCGGCAACGATGATATCCCCCGGCATGACGAACACGCCGCCGCACGAGATGGGCACGTTGACGCCCCAGGGCATCAGGTCCGTCTGCGTGTGGAAATTCGGGGTCAATCCGCGGATCCACAGTCCCAGGTCGAGATGTTTGGCGTTCGGATAATCGCGCAGGCAGCCATCGATCACCACGCCGGCGCCGCCTTTGCCCTGGAAATAGGTCAGCATCATCTCGCCGAATATACCGCTCTTCATGTCGCCGCGGGCATCCACCACGACCACGTCACCCGGCTGCGTGTGATAGAGCACGTGCCGGTGAAGCTGCTTCTCCGGCTGCGCATATTCGTCCGCATCCTGCAGATCCTCGCGCTTGGGGACGAATTGGAGGGTCAGCGCCGGACCACACATCACCGCCCCTTCCCGCTTGGAAACGGGGCCGCAGATATGGGTGTTGCGGATGCCCATCTTGCTGAGCTGGCTTGAAGAGGTGGCGGCGCCGATCTTCTTGATCGCCTCCACCCATTCGCGCGGCGGGCGTTTGATGTCCTGTGTCTGGATCATGAGTGTCCTGCTTTCATTGTGCCGCCCCCTGTAGGAGCGGCGTCAAAAGGTTCAAGTCTTTGAAATTTCTGTCGTCGCTGGCGGTCTACCACCGACTTCGCGCCATTTGCGCCAGGCACGGGCGAGCATGGCTCACCCCGGCCAATTCACTGCGATCCTCCCCAGCGGCCGACTCCCATCAGCCTAACTCGTTCACATTTAAACAGCTACTGTTCATTTCAGAATGAATGTTGACAGAGCCGGTGTCAATGAGGGAATGATGCCGAGCCGGGAAAAATAGGTTATTGCTCCAAATGAGAATTTACTTCATTCGTAACTGACTGATAGGCACGGATATTGGATGAGCGACGAGACCAACCAAGACGACAAGGACAAGAACGGCGTTCCGGTTCTGGAGCGGATGATGGAGATCCTGTCTTCGCTGGAGCTTCAGCCGGCGGGCGAAACGATCCGCGGCCTGTCGGAACAGCTGTCCATGCCACGCAGTACGGTCTACCGGATCCTCAACACGCTGCATGCGCATAACGTCGTGCAGCGTCGTCTTGACGGCACCTATGTCCTTGGACCGCGCCTGCTCAGCCTTGCTTCCAAGGTGCGGTCGGAAGCGACCTTCGACCTGGTGGCGGTGGCGCAGCCGACGATGAAGAAGCTTGCCGAAGCGACCGGCGAGGCCAACAAACTGTCCGTCCTAGACAATCAGGCGGTTGTGGTGGTGGCAAGCTTTGCGGGACAGGGACAATATGCGCTCAACCCCGCAGTCGGCCAGGCCTTTCCGCTTCATGCCGGCGCCGCCAGCAAAATGCTGCTGGCGCATATGGATCCGGATGCGGTCAACCGGGTCCTTGCGGCACCGCTGGCCAAATACACGCCTCGCACCATTACCGACGCGGCAAAGCTTTCGAGCGAACTCACCCGCATTCGCAAGCAGGGCTGGGCAAGCGACCGCGGCGAGCATGGTGGCAGTGTCTGGGCCGTGGCAGCCCCTGTCACCGCGCCTTCCGGCCGCGTAATCGCGGCGCTGAGCATTCCTTATCTGGCGGCGGACAAGGAAAATGAGGAGCGCGACCGGCTGCGCGACATGGTGATCGATTCCGCCGCCGACATCTCCAGTCGCATTCCGGATATTTGATCGAGCCGCCGCATCGGCGGCAGCGGGAGGAAGAATTGAAGATCATCGATGTGAAATGTGCGCTTCTGGGGCGCCACCCTGTCGTGCGCCTTGTGACGGATGAGGGGCTTTCCGGCTACGGCCAGGTGGAGTTCTGGAAACCCTATGCGAAGGATCACATCCTGCTGCTGCGCGAGATGATCCTGGGAATGGATCCGACGGATGTGGAGCGCGTCATGCTGCGCATCCGCCACCGCGGCGCGTTCAAACCCTGGGGCAGCGCCATCAGCGCGATCGAAATGGCCTGCTGGGACCTTGCCGGAAAGGCGGCCGGTGTGCCGGTCTACAAATTGCTGGGCGGCAAGGTGCGCGACAAAGTGCGTGTTTATAACGGCGGCGTCCGTTTCCCGATGACCGGCTGGGGGCCGGATGATTACGCTGCCGACTGCAGGAAGATGATGGACTCGCCGGAGGGCTTCACCATCATCAAGCAACCAATCGCCTTTCACAGTCCGATGGCGCGTCAGATCCCCGATTTCCATTATGGCGAAGTGACGACCGAGCCCATGCCGGGATTGCGGGACACCGGTTATCTGACGGAAAAGGGGTTCAACCATGTCGTCGCCTGTGTCGAGGCGATGAAGGAGGTGACCGGTGACACGGTGGGCCTGGCGCTCGACTGCGGACCGGGCTGGACTTTGCCGGACGCGAAAAAATTCGCCAAGGCGATGGAGCCGCTCAACCTCATGTGGATCGAGGATATTCTGACCGGCGATCAAACCCCTTATGTGGGTGCGCCGGCCTATCGCGATCTGACCATGAGCACGACGACGCCGATCCATACGGGGGAGCAGATCTATCTGCGCCAGAATTTCCGTCAGCTCATCGAAACGCGCGCCGTCAATATTCTCGGTCCCGACCCCTGCGATGTGGGTGGGATTGCCGAGCTGAAACGCGTTGCGGAATACGCCGAAATCCACGGTCTGCTGTTTGCGCCTCACGGCACGGCGAATGGTCTTCTCGGGCTGGCGGCGCTGGTTCAGGTCTCCGCCACCCTGCCCCAGAACTACATCGCCTTCGAGATCCCTATCGGCGAGCCGGACTGGTGGTACGACATCGTCGAGGGCCTGCCCAACCCCATCGTCAAGGATGGCTTTGTCGACGTCTGGGACCGGCCGGGCATGGGTGTGGATTTCATCGTCGACAAGGCGATCGACTATCTCGCGGAAGACGATCGCGGCTTCTTCGACTGATCTCAGCCAGTACTGGACGTCAAAATCAACGTCGCGGCTATCGGCCGCGGCGCGAACCCACTTGCGCTCCGAAAGGCGACGGCTCTTTTTCCCGCATATGTTGCTTGACAGCGACCCTGGCACAGCTCATTCTAATACGAACACATAACGTTCACATTTGAACTGATTGTGACGGGATGCAAAGGAGGAGTGCATGCCCATCCGGGTCGCAATGACGCTGTCGGGCAAGCGCCTGAACCGCGACAATGCCATGTTTGCGCAGCAGCTCGGGATCGAGGATGTCGTCGTCCATCTCGGCCGCTACCGGCCGGCCGAAGACCCGCAGCCCTATCTGACCGGCGGCCAGCCGGGACCGATCCTCGGCGATTGCACGGACGAAACGCTCTGGACCTACGACTATATGAAGAGCGTCGTCGACATGCTGGGCGACTACGGCTTGCAGGTCGCAGCCATGGAGAATTTCGCGCCGAACTTCTGGTCGGACATCCTGCTCGACGGTCCGCGCAAGACCGCCCAGATGGACGCACTGAAGCGGCTTGTCGAGGATGCCGGCCGCGCCGGCATCAAGGTGATCGGCTACAATTTCTCGCTTGCCGGCGTGTGGGGCTGGCGACGCCTGCCGGTCGGCCGCGGCGGCGCCGTGACCTCCGTCTTCGATGCCAGCAGCTTCGACGCGCAGGCGCCGATCCCCGACGGCATGGTGTGGAACATGCGCTATCGGCCCGGCGTCGAAGCTGCCGCACCTATCACGGTTTCGGAAGCGGAACTATGGCAGCGGCTCGAGTGGTTCCTGAAGGAGCTCGTACCGGTCGCCGAAGCCGCAGGCGTGCGGCTGGCGGCGCATCCGGATGATCCGCCGATGGAGACCCTGCGCGGCACTGCGCGCCTCGTCAATCAGCCTTCGAAATACGAAAGGCTCACATCCATTATCGACAGCCCGTCCAATGCGCTGGAATTCTGCATTGGTTCGCTGCAGGAAATGACGACCGGCAATGTCTATGACACGACGCGGCGCTTCGCCCGCGCCGGACGTATCGCCTATGTGCACTTCCGCAATGTGCGCGGCAAGGTCCCCCATTACGAGGAGACCTTCGTCGACAATGGCGATGTGGATATGGCCGAAATCGTCCGGATCCTGCGGGAGGAGGAGTTCGACGGGATCATGGTTCCCGACCATGTCCCGGAGGTCCACAGCAAAGCGCCCTGGCATGCCGGCATGGCCTACACGATCGGCTACATGCGGGCACTTATCGACCATGCACAGCTTCCGGGTCACTCGACGGGTGCCCGGTCCAATCCGAATGCTGCCGTTGGGGAGACGGTCTGAGCTTTTGGCTTCAACAGGTTCTAGGGAGGAGAATGACCATGAAGCGCATGACGAAGACATTGGCGGCGGGGATTGCCCTGCTGCTGTCACAGGAAAGCCTTGCATCCGCCGCCGACCTCGTATGGTGGACGATGAACTGGAATGAGCAGAAGGCGAAGGATTATGCCGCGGAGTTCATGAAGGAAAATCCGGACGTCACGATCCGCGTCGAAGCCAATGTCGCCGGCGGCCTGCAAAGCCGGATTCTGGTCGCGCTGCAATCCGGCAGCACGCCCGACCTGATCGATGTGCAGAACGGCGCGAACATCCCGCTGGCACAGACCGGCAAGCTCGAACCGCTGAAGGACAAGCTTACCGCGGCAGGCGTGGACTTCCAGGACATATTGCCGGCGAGCCTCGATACAGCGACCCATCAGCGGCAGCTCTACGGCCTGCCCTTCCAGGCGGAAGCGCATGCCTTGATCTACAACAAGGGTGCCTTCAAGGAGGCCGGCCTCGATCCCGAGACGCCGCCAAAGACCTGGACCGAATTCGTCGAGATGGCGAAGACCCTGACCCGCAAGAACAGCAAGGGCCAGCAGGTATTCGGATATGGCGTCTCCGGCGGCGGCGCCGATCAGCCCGGCAATGCGCTGTTCCGCTCGCTGCCCTTCATGTGGATGAATGGCGGCGGCATTCTCGGGCCGGACAGCAAGGAGGTCATCATCAACTCGCCGGCATCGGTGGAAGGGGTGAAGCTCTATGTCGATCTTTTCACGACTCACAAAGTCTCGCCACCTTCGACGCTGGAAAACGATTCCAATGCCCTGCGCCGGCTGTTCCAGGTAGGCAATGTGGCGATGATTCCCGGCGCCACATCCGATATCGAGCGCATCCGCGCCGCGGCGCCGGATATCGAGATCGGCGTCGGCCCGCTGCCACATCCGGAAGGCAAGGAGACGGCAGCCATTCTGGGCGGCTGGAATTTCATCATTCCCGCTGCCGCGCCGAACAAGGAGGCCGCGATCAAGCTTGCCGCCTTCATGGCTAAGCCCGAGCGCCAGGCCGCTTACACGACGACCTTTCCCGCCGCGATGTCTGGCCTTAACGACAAACGCTTTGCGGACCCGATCATGGATGCGCACAAGGAAATGCTGAAGCATGCCCGCCCGCAGCCGGCCATTCCACAATGGGGCCAGATCGGCCAGGTCTATTACAACCATCTGCAGGAAGCCCTGCTCCAGAGCGGCACGGTGCAGGAATCCATGGATGCGGCGGCCGAAGAGATCAATTTGCTGCTGACGCAGTGATCCTCCCGGGACGGTGAGTGGCGCACCCGGCCGCTGGGGCCGGGCGCATAACATCGGACATTCTCATGACACTGCGAAACATCAATCCCGGCATCTGGTTCATCCTGCCGACCATGCTGCTGTTGGCCGCGCTGATCGTCTATCCGATGGTCTCCACAGCGCAGCTCAGCGTCACGGATGCCAATGGTGCCTTTGCCGGCATGCGCAACTTCAACATTGCCATCAGCGCGCCCTCGACAAGGCTGATCCTCTTCAACACGGCCTATTACGTGATCGGCTCGGTGGTCTTCCAGCTGCTTCTCGGCATCCTGGCCGGGATCCTGCTGAACCAGACCTTTGCCGGTCGCTCGCTGGTGCGTTCGCTGATGCTGATCCCGTGGGTGGTGCCGGGCATTGTCGCCGCCATGACCTGGGCCTGGATGTTCCACACCGATTACGGGATCATCAATTACATGCTGATGCAGGTCGGGATCATTGCGGAACCGATCGGCTGGCTGACCAATCCCAATACCGTCATGCCGGCGCTGATTGCAGTCAATGCCTGGAAGATGTTTCCTTTCGTCGCGGTCATGGTGCTGGCGGGCCTGCAATCCGTGCCCGAGGAGCTTTATGAAGCGGTGCGGGTCGACGGCGCCAGCTTCTGGCACGAGATCTGGCACATCATGCTGCCGCAGCTGCGCCCGGTGCTCGTCTCCATCACCTTGCTGCTCACGATCTGGGCGCTGGACGGCATCACGATCATCTATTCCATCACCGGCGGCGGGCCGGCCAACCGTTCGATGATCTTTCCCATCCAGATCTATGTGCAGGCCTTCGAGTATTTCGAGTTCAACCGCGCTGCCGCGCTGTCGGTCGTCTACTTCCTGTTCATCTGCGTCATCATCGTACTCTACATGCGCGTCTTCGCGGCGCAGGAAAAGGACTGACCCATGCGCGACAGGCGCCGTACCGCTCTCATCGCCCTGCCCGTCCTGATCCTGGTCGTGCTCGCCGTCTTCCCCTTTCTCTGGATGGCCGTCTCGGCGTTCAAACCGCTGTCGCAGCTCTACACCATACCGCCGCGGTGGCTGCCATCGCCGCCGACACTCGACAACTTCCGCAATGTCCTGTTCGAATCGAACATCCCCCGTTATTTCGTCAACAGCCTGATCATCTCGGTTGGCTCCACCTTCCTGGCGCTGGTTTTTGCGATCTTCGCGGCCTACGGCTTTGCCCGGTTCGACTTTCGCGGCCGTTCCGCAGCTTTGGCCTTCGTCCTGATCGGACAGCTTCTGCCGACAGCGACCGTGATCGTGCCACTCTATATCGTTCTCAACTATCTGGGCCTGATTAACACCTATCTCGGCCTGATCCTTGTCTACCTCATTCTCACGCTGCCGCTCAGCGTCTGGATGCTGACGGGCTATTTCCGCAGCATCCCGAAGGAATTGGAAGACGCGGCGATCATCGATGGCGCGAGCCAGCTCGGCGTGCTTTTCCGCATCTCGCTTCCGCTCGTCACGCCCGGCATCATTGCCGTCACACTCTACTCCTTCGTCGCCACCTGGAATGAATTCGTCTTCGCGCTGTCCTTCGCCACCGAAAAGGAGATGAAGACGCTGCCGATCGGGCTTGCGGAGTTCTCGACCGAATTCGACACCGACTGGGGTGCGGTCATGGCGGCATCCTTCGTCATGACCCTGCCCATCGCGCTCATCTTTCTGGTGATGCAGCGCATGTTCGTCGGCGGTCTCATGTCCGGCGCCACGAAGGGCTGACGGACGCTCATCATACTAGGAGGAATGGCCTTTGGCTCAAGTTGCATTGAATAAGCTGGTAAAGCGATATGGGTCATATCGGGCGCTGCATGAACTGGACATGACGGTGGAGGACGGAGAATTCGTCGTTCTCGTCGGCCCGTCCGGCTGCGGCAAATCCACCTTACTGCGGATGATCGCTGGTCTTGAGGAAATTTCCGGCGGCACGATCAGTATTGGCGGCCGGGTGGTCAATAAGGTCCGCCCGAAAGAGCGCGACATCGCCATGGTGTTCCAATCCTATGCCCTCTATCCGCATATGACAGTCCGCAAAAATATGAGTTTCGCCCTGAGGCTTGCCGGAAAGCCGCAGTCCGAAATTGATACCGCGGTGGAACATGCCGCCGCCATTCTTGGGCTCGAGCCGCTGCTGGACCGCAAGCCAAAACAGCTGTCCGGTGGCCAGCGCCAACGTGTGGCCATGGGTCGAGCGATCGTCCGCAATCCGCAAGTATTCCTGTTCGACGAACCTCTGTCCAATCTTGACGCCAAGCTGCGCGTGCAGATGCGCGCGGAGATCAAGGAACTGCACCAGCGGCTCGGCGCGACCACGGTCTATGTGACCCACGACCAGATCGAGGCGATGACCATGGCCGACAAGATCGTCGTCATGCGCGATGGCCATATCGAACAGGTGGGCCACCCGCTTGATCTTTATGACCGGCCCGCCAACCGCTTCGTTGCCGGCTTCATCGGCTCGCCGGCCATGAATTTCGTCGCGGGCCAGTTGGATCGGCCGGAAGGCCAGGCCTTCATCGCGTCGGACGGAACGCGGATCCCGCTTCCTCTACCTCCTGACCTCCCCAAGGATGTCGACGTCGTCCTGGCGATCCGGCCGGAAGAACTGACCATCGTGCGACAGAACAGCGCCATGGCCTTTCCCGCGACGGTTTCGGTTGTCGAGGCAACCGGACCGGAAACCGTTGTCATCGCTTCGGCCTGCGGCACACGCCTCTCCGTTGTCGTCAAGGAAAGGTCTAGGCTGAGGCCCGGAGAGATGATCTGGCTTCACCCCCAACAAGACAAGGTCCAGTTCTTCGAAGCAACCGAAAACGGCCGAAGGCTTTCCGTCTGACCTTGGCCCGAGGCTTGCCTTGGCCAGACTTCACCGTCGCCAGATCAGAAAAACCGGGCGCCGATGCAAGGCCAAGGCAGGTCCAGACGCCGCAGATCACCGCTTTGACGACCCAACGAGACTATCCGCAATGCATTGGAATGATGAGACTGTCCGTCGCCTGTTGCGCCAGATGTTCGATGCCGCAATCCAGAGTTCGGCACCCTCCGCGGCAGTGCTGCGCAATCTGCCGGAAAAGCCGATCGGCAGATGCGTGGTGGTCGGAGCGGGAAAAGCCTCTGCTGCAATGGCCGCCGCGCTGGACGCCGCATGGCCCGATGTCGATGTCTCCGGCGTTGTCGTCACCCGCTACGGACATGGCGTGGCGGCCGGCCGCATTGAGATCATCGAGGCGGCTCACCCGGTGCCGGATGACAGGAGCCTTGAGGCGGGACATCGCATTCTGCAGGCGGTGCAGGGATTGACGGAAGATGATCTGGTCATTGCGATGATCTCCGGTGGCGGCTCTTCTCTCATGGTGCTTCCTGCCGGTGCGATGACCCTCGCCGAGAAGCAGGACATCAATGAACAACTTTTAAAGAGCGGCGCGACCATCCGCGACATGAATGCGGTCCGTAAGCATTTTTCGCGGCTCAAAGGCGGTCAGCTTGCGTTGGCCGCACGGCCCGCCCGGCTCGTCTCACTCGTCATCTCGGACGTACCGGGCGACGACCCTTCCGATATCGCATCCGGTCCGACGTTTGCCGATCACTCGACGATCGAGATGGTTCGGCAGATCGTCGCGCGGCGGCATATCCGCTTGCCGAAGTCCGCCGAGGCCGTGCTCGACGAGGGCAAGGAAACGCCGAAACCGGACGACATCGCGACGGAGGTACGTGTCGTCGCGGCGCCGTCCCTGGCACTGGCTGCGGCGGCCCGCATCGCCCGCGCCGCCGGGGTGAACACGCTGATCCTCGGAGATGCACTGGAGGGCGAAGCGCGCGAGATGGGTATCGTCATGAGCGGCATTGCCCGCTCCGCACGAAAGCATGGCCTTCCCGTCAATGGTCCAGCCGTTCTCCTGTCAGGCGGTGAAACCACCGTCACGCTTGGTCGCCGCGCCGGTCGCGGCGGGCGCAATACGGAGTTTCTCCTCAGCCTTGCCTTAGCTCTGAAGGGCCATGACGGAATCTGGGGCTTTTCAGGAGACACGGACGGTATTGACGGCACCGAGGATGCAGCCGGCGCCTTCATCGCACCTGATACACTACAGCGATCATGGGATCTTGGTCTAGATCCTAAGGCCTATCTCGCGGATCACGATAGCTACAGTTTTTTCCACGAGTTGGACGACCTCGTCAGGACAGGGCCGACGCTTACCAATGTTAACGACTTCCGGGCGATCTTCGTATCGTAAGGGTCTCAAGCGGTCATCCAGCTAACAATGCTCAGGCAGTCGGAAGCTGGCTGCACTTGAGCTCATTCGGCAGAATGGTTGCCAGCTCATCCGACGACGCAAAGCGTTCAAAGCCGCATACCTTCCACCTTGAAGGGATCCGAACCCGCGACCGGCAGATCTCATAATGGCTCATCCCGCTGAATATCCGTGATAATGTCCTGCATCATGGATATGACCCGGTAATGCCCCGCGAATTAACGGGCTTCAAAAGTAGAATTTTCTCGGGCTTTATGATCAAGGAGATTTTGATGAAGACGAGCAGATTTAGCGAACCCTAAATCCTAGCCATTCTGCGCCAGGCGGAAGGCGGTGTTCCTGTGCCTGAGCTTTGCCGGGAACACGGCGTCCTTTTACAAATGGCGATCCAGATACGGCGGCATGGACGCGTCGATGATCAGCCAGATGAAGGCTCTGGAGGATGAGAACCGCCGGCTGAAGAAGATGTATGCCGAGATGAGCATGCAAGCGGAACTGCCGAAGGAAGCTTTGGGAAAAAAGTAACGCGGCCGTCTCAACGCCGAGAGATGGCCGCCACCGCAGTGGCATCGCGCGGGGTGAGCATTGCGCTTGCCTGCCGCACCTTCGAGGTCAGCGAGACCTGTTATCGCTCAGTGTCAAGCTGAACGACGACAACGAGCAGATCGCCGATCTCCTGATCGGACTGACGCGGGCGACGAAGACCTGGGGCTTCGGCCTTTGCTTCCTTTACCTGCGTAATGTCCGTGGGCATCGCTGGAACCATAAACGCGTGTATCGCATCTATCGCGAGCTGGAATTGAACCTCAGGATCAAGCCACGCAAGCGGTTGAAGCGCGACAAGCCCGATGCTCTAACAGTAGCGGATGCGCCGAACATGGTCTGGTCGATGGATTTCATGGCTGACCGGCTAAAGGATGGAAGACAATTCCGGCTGCTGAACGTCTTGGACGACGTCAACCGCGAAGGGTTGGGCATTGAAGTAGACTTCTCACTGCCTGCGGAAAGCGTTATCCGCAGTCTGCGTGAGATCATCGAATGGCGCGGCAAACCGTTCGCAATTCGTGTTGATCATGGGCCGGATATGTCAGTGGCAAACTGATGGAATGGGCTGCGAACCAGGGCATCGCCCTGAGCCACATCCAGCCCGGCAAGCCCAACAGAACGCTTATGTCGAACGCTACAACCGCACCGTCCGGCATGAATGGCTGGACCAATACATCATCGTAAGCATCGAGGAGGCACAGGAATTTGCCACACAATGGCTCTGGACGTATAACAACGAACGGCCCAACATGAGCATAGGCGGCATAACACCCGCACAGAGACTGAAAATGGCCGCGTGAATTCTACCGCGGAGCCCCGTTAAAAGTGGGGGGATTACCAAGCGAAGTAATATCTACACATGTCTACCTACCATATATTTTTAGGGCCAGGTTACATCTCTGGTACTCTGACCCGGGGGATGCCGGCCCTTCATATAGATTTGTGCTCGAAGTTCCATTTGCAGTCTTCCAATCGCCTCACGCGCCTTCTTATCGGCACAAGGTTTTCCCATTGTTTGAAGGTCGCCATTGTGTTGCCTCCTGATTGGGTCAAGTCTGTTTTTGTACGTACTGGTTTAGGGGATGATGATGGCTTTGATATTGTCGAAGGCTTCCTGTCTGCCGACACCATTAACGGTTTCGTGCGGGCCGATGTCCGTGACGTCACGTCATGGCACCACGGTCGGCGCCGAGCGCTATTACGTCGCCTTCTTTCTCGGCTCCCGCTATGACGCGAAGATCCCGGTCATCGACCTGCCAGCTGAGATGAACGGATCAAGCGCTTCATTTCGCCCGATCCGCTTAATCGGATATCCCGGGAGGTCGGCGAGAACTGCCAAAAAAGCAGGCTGCGCCGACATCCGGACATCGCCCGGACCCGCTCGAATGATGGGATTAAAGCCGCCAGGCACCAGCATTCATGCCCGGCATCACGGAACAAATTTTATGTCTACCTCGACATCCAACAGGCCGCGCGGCAGGTTGTTCATACATTCGACACCGCTCGTCGTGACGAGAAACTGATCCTCGATCATCAGGGCGCCAAGTCCCTGGCCGTAGAATGGCGCTTCGAGCGCAACGACCATGTCCGGCTCGATGAGTTCACGGTTACCCGACGAAAAGAACGGCCATTCCTCGATGCCGACGCTACCGCCGACGGAATGACCGAAATGGCCGCGAAAATACTCGCCAAATCCATCCTTGCGCATCGAGGACAGCATGACCGCATGCACGGCACCGAATTCATTGCCGGGACGAATTTGCTCGATACCGGCCTGAAACGCCGTCTCGAGAGCCTTGAACACCTCGGATGCCAGAGGCGACGGCCTGCCAAAACTGTAGGTGCGCGCGCCATCCGACGAATAACCGTCAACCAGCGTTCCAACATCGGCCTTGATGAGCGCACCGGGCGCAACCACCGCCGCCGTGTCAGACAGGTGGGAGCCGACGGAAATGTAGTCCCAGTGTCCGCTGAGCGAAAAACCGCCCGCCGCCGCACCGGCCTTAGCACCCGCTTTCCAGGCATTTGAGAGCATCGGCAGCGTAGCTCCCGGCTTGATGGTGCGAACCATCTCCCTCAGACCCGCCTCGGCCGCGTGAGAGGCTCGGCGCAACTTCAGAATTTCCTCATGGCTTTTGACCGCGCGCAGCATGCGCAGGATTTTTGAACCGTCCACCCAGCGAACCTCGGGAAGCGCGATCTTCAATGCCTCGAAATCGGCCGCCGGCATAAATTCTAGATCGACGCCGATGGTGGCGCGCGAAAGCGCGCGCTCACCAAGAAGGTCGCCCAGCAGTCCATACACAGTCGATCGGTCGAATGTTTCAGGGCGCGGCCCGCCGACCGCAGCCCGCCGATAGGCATCGTCGATTTGCGATACGGATTGGCTGCCCGATACATCAGCCATGTCGATCCAGATGCGATGGGTTCGAATGTCGACGCCTTGAGCTTTTCGACGAACCGTCGCGGCCGCGTGATCGCTGACGATGGCGGCAAGCCCTGCATCGGCATCAGACGGCACCAGTGCCACTGCAGCCCCGGCCCTGCCCCACATCGTGGCAACACCTGCCGGCGCACCGATTGCATAAAGGAAAGCTTCGGGCTGGAACAATGCGAGCGCATCGATCCCTGCCGCCTGCATGAGCCGGTTTGCTCGATGTCTGTCGATGTCGCTCATGGTCCGTCCCGATCCGTGGTCACTGCGAAGGACTTAAACACACGTCAGCGCAAGTTCCAGCGCTGGAAGAAAATTCTTCGGCCTCGCCACCCTGAGAGCAGCGCATTTCCTTCCAGCCGCTTTTTTTCATCCCGGCAGACCTTCCGATGCGGCCCAACTCGTCTATTGTCGCCAACGTGAATGATGGCCGAGGCGGCCAGTGAATTGGAGTTTCAAGATGATCGGCTTGACCACCGTTAAGGGCTCAACCCAGAACAACAGGCGGATGATTTCCCGCACCGCAATAGCAGCCATGCTTTTAAGCGCCCTGACGGCAGGAGCAGCGGCCGCAGCCGACTTCGATGCGGACGCCACCATCACAATCGGCTCGCTCTATGAGCCCCAGAATCTCGACAACACCGCCGGTGCCGGACAGGGTATCAACGAGGCGTTCAACAACAATGTTTATGAAGGCCTGTTTCGTCTCGCCGACTCGGGCAATGTGGAGCCGGTTCTCGCCAAGGACTTCAAGGTCAGCGAAGATGGCCTCACCTACACGTTCACCCTACAGCCGGGCGTAAAATTCCATTCCGGCGATGCGCTGACATCCAAGGACGTCAAATTCTCGATCGAACGCGTCACGTCTGCGGAATCGAAAAGTTCGCGCAAAAACAGCCTGAAAGTCATCGCCGGCATCGAGACACCGGATGATGCGACCGTGGTCATCAAGCTGTCGTCGCGCTCGATCTCTCTTCCCTACAATCTCAGCTATGTCTGGATCATCAACGACACCGCCACCAACCTGACGGCGACCGAAGATGGAACCGGGCCTTACGAACTGGCAGACTGGCGTCGTGGTTCGTCTCTGGCGCTGACGCGATTTGACGATTACTGGGGACAAAAGCCCAGCAATGGCGACGTCGTCTTCCAGTATTTCACGGAGGCGACCGCGCTCAACAACGCACTTCTGACCGGCTCCGTCGATATCATAACCTCCGTCCAGAGCCCGGATTCACTGGTGCAGTTCAAGGACAATGTCGACTTCACGGTCGCCGAGGGCAAGTCCACCACCAAGCTGCTGCTTGCCTATAACGACCGCGTTGCTCCGTTCGACAACGTCAAGGTTCGCAAGGCGCTGGCGCGCGCTATCGATGATGCCAAGCTGTTGAAAGCGGTCTGGGGCGATTACGGCTCATTGATCGGCTCCATGGTGCCACCGACCGATCCGTGGTTCATCGATCTGACCAAGACCGACGCCTACGACGTCGAAAGCGCCAAGGCACTTCTGAAGGAAGCCGGTTATCCGGATGGTTTCTCCTTTACCATCGACACGCCGAATTACGATCCGCACCCGATCGTCGCGCAATTCTTGCAGACGGAACTGGCCAAGATCGGCGTCAAGGTGACGATCAACGTGATCACCGCCAACGAGTGGTATTCGAAAGTCTACAAGGCGCACGATTTTCAGGCGACGCTGCAGGAACATGTGAACCACCGCGACATCGTCTTTTACGGCAATCCCGATTTTTACTGGGGTTATAACAACCCGAAAGTTGTCGATCTGATCAAGCAGGCCGAAGCCAGCACCACGACCGAAGAACAGACAAACAGGTTGAAGGACGCCAACACGATCATTGCCGAGGATGCGGCCAGCAACTGGCTCTACCTCTATCCACAGATCGTCGTGTCGGCAAAATCGGTCACAGGTTATCCGCTCAACGGTCTGAACGCACAGTTTTTTGCAGGCGGCATCAGAAAGGCCGATTGACCTTCAATCCCACCTCCTGCAATCGCAAACTGCGTTATAAGATAGGCCGCCCGCTCGTCGGGCGGCTTTTCCCATGAAAGGTGCCGGTCATTTTTTCCTACCTCTTTCGTCGCCTGGCCATCCTGCTTGTTTCTATCGTGGTCGCGGCCGCCATCCTGTTCGTGTTGCTTCGGCTCTTGCCGGGCGATCCTGCCAATGCGCTGGTCTCGGTTGGTGCCGACCCTGAGCAGATAGAGGCGGCACGCCGCCAGGTGGGTTCCGACCTGCCGCTTTCCGAGCAATTTTTCCGCTTCATCTTCAGCCTTGCCCGTTTCGATCTGGGTGCGTCCTTCGTCAGCCATACACCCGTCCTGCCCGAAATCGGCAAGCGGCTGACGGTCACCGTGCCGTTGACGCTGATGGCCTTCGTGCTGGCGATAGCGATCGCCCTGCCGCTCGGCATTGTCGCGGCGGTCAAGTCGAACCGATGGTATGGCTCGCTGATATCGGTGGTGTCGCAACTCGGCATCGCCGTTCCGGTATTCTGGATCGGAATTCTTCTGGTCACCGTGTTTGCCGTCAATCTACGGCTCTTTCCATCGGGCGGTTTTCCGCCACGCGGCTGGGCAAGACCGGACGCCGCATTCGATGCGCTCGTGCTTCCCGTCATCACCATTGCCATCGTCATGTCGGCATCGCTGATCCGCTACGTCCGTTCCGCCACCCAGGATGTTCTCGGCAGCGATTATTTGCGCACCGCGCGCGCACTCGGCGCCAGTTTCCCCGAGGCGCTGATCCGCCATGGCATACGCAATGCCTCGGTGCCGGTCATCTCCATTCTGGGCATGGAACTCGCCTCCACCCTTCTTGGAGCCGTCGTCGTGGAGCGCGTTTTTTCCCTGCCCGGTCTCGGCTCGATGCTTCTGCTCGGCATCGAACAGCGTGATTATCCCAATGTACAAGGTGTCCTGTTCATCTCGACATTGCTTGTTCTGTTCCTTGGCTTCTTCGCGGATCTTGCACAAAGGCTGATCGATCCACGCCTGCGGGACCGATCAGGTGGAGTGGCACGATGAGCGATACCGTTACCATCATCGCCTCGACCAGCGGCCGAAAGCGCCGGTCGTTGACTTTCACCATCGGCGCTTTCCTGGTCGGGCTGCACATCATTGTCGGCCTGATGACGCTGATCTGGACACCGTTCGATCCCGGCGCGATGTCGGGCGAGCGACTGGAAGCGGCCTCGCTGCTGCATCTGGCAGGCACCGACAGGCTCGGGCGCGACCTGTTTTCGCTGATCATGATCGGCTCGCGCATTGCCCTTATCGTCGGCACTGGCGCGATTGTCATCGGCGGCCTGATCGGCATCACGATCGGGCTTCTGGCCGCTTTTGCGTCGAAGACGCTGGACGATGTTCTGGCAGCCGGTCTCGATATCCTGATTGCCTTCCCGACACTGCTGCTTGCCATGCTGATCGTCGCCTCGAGCGATGGTTCCAGCCTCTGGACGGCGATCTTTGCCATCGGCATCGCCAATTCCGCCATCGTGGCTCGCCTGACCCGCATCCTCGCCAAGCGCGTGCTGTCGATGGATTACATCACCGCTTCGCGCATTTCCGGAACGTCGTGGATGGGTGTTGTCGCGATCCACATCCTGCCGAACATCTGGCCGACGCTGCTCGTCAATCTGGCACTGCAATTCGGTTTGGCCGTCATTGCCGAAGCATCGCTTTCCTATCTTGGCCTCGGCGCGCCGCCGCCAAACGCTTCGTGGGGCAGGTTGCTTCAGGAAGCGCAAGGAACAGTCTACACCGCCCCCCTTGGCGCAATAGCGCCCGGCATTGCGCTCGTGTCACTGGTCATCGGCATAAACCTTCTTGCTGACGGCCTGCGCGATCTTGCCGACCCGACCCGCCGGAGCCGCAAATGACCCCACTCCTCGATATTCGAGACCTTGCCATAGAGGCGCACGGCAAACCTCTGGTTTCCGGGCTTTCCCTCTCTATCGCTGCTGGCGAACGCGTCGGGTTGATTGGTGAATCCGGCTCCGGGAAATCGCTGACCGCACTGGCGGCAATCGGCCTTCTGCCTGACGGATTGCGGGCAGCCGGCTCGATCCTGCTCGACGGTGCGCAGGTCGTGGGAACGCCGGACCGTGATCTTGTGGCGCTGCGCGGCACGGCAGCCGCCGTGATTTTCCAGGAACCGCTGACAGCCCTCGACCCGCTTATGAAGATCGGCCGTCAGATCGGGCACGCTGTCAGGCGGCGGGCAAAACGCGATGGGCGCCCGGCGGACAAGGCGAGCGTGGAACACGAAGCGCTGGCGCTGTTGGATCAGGTCGCCCTGCCGGAGCCGCGCCGGATTTCCGGCTCGTGGCCGCACGAAATTTCAGGCGGGCAGAGGCAACGGGCCGCCATCGCCATGGCACTGGCCTGCAATCCCAAACTGCTGATCGCCGACGAACCGACGACGGCGCTGGATGTCACGACACAGGCGGAAATCCTCAGCCTTCTGGGACGTCTTGTGGTGGAGCGGGATATGGCCTTGCTGTTCATCAGCCACGACCTGCCGGTTGTTGCCGGCGCTGTCGAGCGCGTGGTGGTAATGCAGCATGGCCGCGCCGTTGAAACCGGCGCGGTCTCGACCGTCTTCGGCCAACCGAAACATCCGTATACGCAAAGCCTTGTCGCCGCCGCCCGTGCGTTCGACGAAGCGCTGGAGATCACCCGATGAGCATGATCGAGCTCCGCAACGTTTCGTTTGCCTATACAAGCCGAAGCAGGACACTTCAGGACATCAATCTCACTCTGAATAAAGGCTGTAATCTCGGGATCGTCGGTGAATCAGGCTCCGGCAAGACAACACTGTTGCGCCTGTTGCTTGGCCTCAACAAACCGACGACCGGCGAAGTCCGGTTCGAGGGAAGCCCGCTCGATCTTGGCAATCGCCGGATGATGCGTGATTTCAGGCGTGGCGTGCAGGCCGTATTTCAGGATCCCTATTCTTCACTCGACCCGCGCCAACGGGTGTTCGACATCATTGCCGAGCCGCTTCGCTCGCTGCGCATCGAATGTGACCGCAAGACCGCGGTGATGCAGGTGTTGGGCGCCGTCGGGCTGACAGAAGACGCCGCAGAGCGATATCCGCACGAGTTTTCGGGCGGACAAAGACAGCGCATCGCCATCGCACGCGCCATCGTTTCCCGGCCGGACTTGGTGCTTGCGGACGAAGTTGTCAGCGCGCTCGATCTTTCCACCCGCATTCGCATCGTTGAACTTTTGCGACAACTCTCAGGCGCGATCACATTCGTACTCGTCTCTCATGACCTCAGCCTTGTGTCATCGCTGTGCGAAGAGATGATCATACTGGAGCGCGGCCACATCGTCGAAAGCGGGAAAACGCAAAAGATCCTGACCAGTCCGGGCCACGGCTACACGCAAAAACTACTCGCAAGCATTCCCAGAATGCCGCCGCCCACAGCATCATACGACGAGGCAGGCGGCACCCAATCCTGAATCAGGCGTGTCTGAGCTCCGTATTCACCTCACCCACATAGGCCGGCAATTCCAGATTGGATCTGAAATCACCGCCTGTGTAATCGCTATCGATGATCGAGCGGCGGCGCAGTTCGGGCAGGAGCCCGTTGACCAGAAGGTCCTCCTGGTCCGGATTGCCGAAACCGTGCAGTGAAAGGACATCGAGAATGCCCGCCCGGTAACGTTCCTCGATTGCATCGGCCAGTTGTTCCGGCGTTCCGGCAACCGACCAGTGCCCCGTTTCCTGCGCCTGGATGATCAGCTCCCGCAATGTCAGCCCTTGCTTGGCATAACGCCGGAAGACCTCCACCCGGCCACGACGACGGTTGATGCTCGCCACGTCCGGCAGAAGCGTTTCCGGTAGAGGCAGGTCGAGCGGCAGGTCGGACAGATCGAGGTCGCCGCCCAGCATGTCAGCCAGTTTCAGCCGACCCTGCTCGTAATCGATCTTCTCGTGTTTTTCCTTCAGCCGGCGCGCGACATCCGCATCGCTTTCGCCAATGACGGCATGGAAGGAGTTCATGATGAAGGGCAAGCCCGCGGCTCTACCAAAGGCCGATGCGCGGCGACGCAACTCCGTGGCGAAGGCGATTGCATCGTCCAGCCGTGGCTGCGACGTATAGACCACTTCGGCATAACGCGCGCCGACAGTCACACCCGCATCGGATTGACCGGCCTGGAAAAGCACTGCCCTGCCTTGTGGCAAGGGCGGCACATTGAGCGGCCCCTGAACGTGAAAATGCTGCCCCTTGTAAGCAATCGGATGGAACTTGGCGTGATCCACAGTGACCGCGCCGGAAGCACGACGCTGGACGGCATCGCGCTCATTGGCATCGTAAAGCGCGTTGACCACCTCGATGAATTCCGCCGCCCGGGCATAACGTTCTTCCGGGCTCGGCAGCGTTTCACCGAAATTTTCTTCACCGACGGAAGAGGTGACGGCGTTCCAGCCGGCGCGACCGCCACTCAGGTGATCCAGCGTGCCGATCTGGCGGGCAAGATTGTAGGGGTGGTGAAACGTCGTCGAAATGGTGGCGATCAGACCGATCTGCGAGGTCGCCTGACTGAGCGCCGCAAGGGTGACGATCGGTTCCTGAATGCCGGCCGTCCCGGCAAGCCCTGCCGGATCGATATGCAGGAGATCTGCAGTGAACAGGCCGGTGATCTTCTCCGCTTCGGCTTTTTTCGCGAGCTCGACCGCACGCGCGATGCCGGTTGCGGGCGTACGGTCGTTGGATGCCGCAATCACACTGCTGGCACCGGTCAATGTTTTCAGACGTCGAGGGCGATTGTTCGCCATGATGGATGTCTCCTGAATGATATGAGATCAAGGAACCTTGTTCGCCGTGGTCATCCGGCGATTTCAGGCAAGTGAGGGTATCGCCTCGAGCAGAGTTCGCGTGTAGCCATGCCGGGGCGCGGAAAACACTTGGGCTACATCGCCGCTTTCGACGACCCGCCCGTCCTTCATCACCACCACGCGGTCGGTCAGGTGATGCACGACGCCAAGATCGTGGGAGATGAACAGAAGCGATGTGCCGGATGCCGCCTGCAATTCCGCCAGAAGATCGAGCACCTGCGCCTGCACCGAAACATCCAGCGCGCTGACCGGCTCGTCGGCGACCAGCAGCCGTGGCCGTGGCGCGAAGGCGCGGGCAATGGCGACACGCTGGCGCTGGCCACCCGAAAGTTCGCGCGGATATCGCTGCAGGAAATCTCCCCCCAGCCGTACCGCTTCGAGCACTTCCAGCACCCGCTCGCGGCGCTCGGCACCGTATAACCCGGTGATTTCCAGGCTTTCGCCCACGATCTTTTCCACCGTGTAACGCGGATCGAAGGAACTGAAGGCATCCTGCGCGATCAGCTGCATGATGCTGCGGCGCGGCCGGCGAACATCATCGCTCACATTGCTCCACAACTGGCCATCGATAAAAACGGCCCCCTCTTCGGGCTCGACAAGCCCCAGAACAATTTTGGCGACAGTGGTCTTGCCGGAGCCGGATTCACCGACAATGCCAAGCGCCTCACCGGCCGACAGATCGAAAGAGACATCGTTGACGACAGGCGTATCCGACCCGCCATAATATTTGACGAGATTGCGAACGGAAAGGACATGGTTGCCGGAATGCACGGTCTTGGCCGGCAATGGCAAGCGTGCGGCACTTGCCGGCACGGGCACAGCCTGATCATAACCGGGACTTGCCGCCGATGCGGAAAGCCGAAACCCCTTGGAGCCGGCCGACGGCACGGCATCGAGAAGCTGGCGCGTATAGGGATGGCGCGGGTTGCGCAGCAGATCCGCGGTTTTCCCCTCTTCGACAATTTGCCCACCGTTCATGACAAGCACCCGGTCGGCAAGGCGCGAGACAACCGCGAGATCGTGGCTGATGAGAAGCAACGTATGCCCTGCCTTGCGACGTTCTGCCAGAAGATCGAGGATTTGTTTCTGGACGGTGGCATCCAGCGCCGTCGTCGGCTCGTCGGCGATCAGCAGCGAGGGATTGCGGGCGATGGCCGTCGCGATCAAGGCGCGTTGGCGTAACCCGCCGGAAAGCTGGTGCGGATATTGCCGCAGGCGGCGCTCCGGATCGGGAATGCCGACCGATTGCAACAGACCATGACTGTCGAAATCCGGTTGCGTTCTGGCAAACAGTTTTCGCCGACCGGCCGCGTCAGAAAGCTGCTGTGCGACACGACGCAAAGGGTCGAGCGACACTAACGCATCCTGCAGCACGAACCCGATCTCCTGCCCCCGCAGGCGTCGCCAGTCCGTTTCGCGATACGCGCGAACATCTTTTCCTGCCACCTCGAATGTGTCGGCGCAGACACTGGCCGTATTGCCGCAAAGCCCGATCATCGAACGCGCGGTTACCGATTTCCCTGAACCGGATTCTCCAACAATTGCAACGGTTTCACCGCGATGGATCGTCAGATCGATACCATGCACGACAGTGTTTTCCGCCGCGCCGCGCGGAAAACCGATTTTCAGATTGCGAACCTCGATCAGTGCGGTCATGCCTGCCTCCTCCCCTCGAATGCCAGCTGCCAGCGTTTGCCGAGGATGCTGATGGCAATGACTGTCAGTGTGATCGCGACGCCCGGCCAGACGCCGATCCACCACGCGACACGCAGATAATTGCGTGCTTCCGCGAGCATCGCGCCCCACTCGGGTATCGGCGGCTGAGGTCCCATGCCAAGAAAACTGAGGCCCGCCGCCTGGATAATGGTCGAGCCGAGACCGATGGTTGCGAGGATCGGCACCTGCGCGATCGCATGTGGCAGGATGTGGCGGATGATCAGTGTGTGGCGCGCCAGTCCGAAGGTTTTGGCCTGTTCGACGTAACCGCTTTTGGCGATGACAAACGTCTGCGCGCGCACGACGCGGGCAAAGCGCGGCACCGAAGCGACACCCAGGGCGAGGATGAGATTGACCGTGCCCGGTCCCGTGAAAGAGATCAGCACAAGCGCCAGAAGCAGATCCGGAAAGGACGATACGACATCCAGGAAACGCGAGATGAATTCGTCGATGATGCCACGCGCAAGTCCCGCCACCAGCCCGAGAAAGGAACCAACGAGCGCCGCGATGGCGATGGCGCTGACGCCAATCAGGACCGAATAACGCGCACCGTAAACCACGCGGGAGAACACGTCGCGGCCCAGATGATCTGTTCCGAACCAATGATCGGGCGATGGCGGCAGCTGGGATTTGATCGGATCGGCGAGAAGCGGATTGTCGGTGGTGACGAGTTGCGGCCAGAACGTTGCCGTTGCAACGAAAAGCAGGAACAGCGATGACAATACGACACCTGGCCGGGACGCAAATGCGGTGAAGATCCTGCGAGGACGACGGGGCGCGACATAGGATTGATCAAAGGATGCGCTCATGTCTTCGCCCTCCCGGCATCGCTGCGCAATCGGGGATCGAGCAGCAGATAGAGGATATCCACCATAGTGCTCATCGCCACGTAGATTAGCGCCGAGAGGATGGCGACGGCGAGAACGACCGGCATGTCATGCGAAAGAACGGCATCGACGGTGATACGCCCAAGCCCCGGACGACCGAACACAGCCTCGGTGATGACCGCGCCCGACAACAGGTTGCCGACCAGCCAGCCGGCGAGCGTCACGGCCGGCAGAGCCGCATGGCGCAAGCCGTGACGCAGGCGCAGCACAAAATCGCTCGCGCCCCAGCTGCGCACTGTCAGCGCGAAGGGTTCCTCCAGCGCCCGTTCAAGCCCTTCGCGCAGCACCTGCCCGAGCACCGCACCCAAGGACAGCCCCAGAGAAAGGGCAGGCAAGACAAGTGCCGAAAGGTTTCGGTCTCCCGAAACCGGGAAGATTTTTAGCGTGAAGGAAAAGACGTAGAGAAGCAGGATACCGAGCCAGAAGGTAGGCGTCGAAATCAGCGTCAGCTCGAGACCGCCGGCAATACTGCGTGGAATGCGTTTGCCGGCGGTCAGCACCGCGCTTGCCACCGCGTAGACGATGGCGACGGCAAGGGCGGCAACCGTCAGCTTCAACGTTGGTAGCATCTGCGATGACACGAGGGCAGAGATATCGGTCTGGAGAATATAGGAACGTCCGAAATCACCATGCAGCAGGCGTGCCAGATAGGCGACATATTGCTCGAACAGGGACTGGTCCAGCCCCCATTCCGCACGGATTGCAGCTTCCACTTCCGGCGTGCGGATCTGCTCGCCGATCAGCAGACTGACGATATCGCCGGGGGCGAGCTGGACGCTGATAAAGCTCAGCGTCACCGCCGCCCAGAGCACGAGCATACCCGAGCCGATGCGTCCAAGCACCTGGAGCGGCAAGCCGCCGCGCGCAAAAAAATGGCGGCGGCGGTAGCTGGCCACGGGTGCGTGGCCAAGGGTCGTCACATTGTCTGCGGTCATGCCGTCCGCTCCTGCGCTGTTGCTGTGGTCTGGCCATTCAGCCGTCCGCGATTATTCGCTTTTCCAGATGTCGTAGGCGCTTTCCGGCAATTGCTTGAACGGCCGGAAACTGATGCCCTTCACATGACTTGCTGCAGCGACCTGATCTTCCGGCTCGTAGAGAGGGATGGCATAGGCCTCATCGAGGATCGCGAAACGCTGTAGTTTGGCGTAGATGTCGAAACGCTTTTTGGGTTCGAGCGTCGACGCCGCCTCGTTCAGCCACTGTTCCAGTTCCGGTGCGAAGGCGCGGCTGTAGTTGATCGTGCCGCCCTTATCGATAGGAAGGTAATGGTATTCGATATCGATCGCATCCGTCGGCGTGTTGGAATTGGCGATCGACCCGAACTGGCCGGTCTTGCGGCGCTCGGTATAGGTGCCGGCATCGACATAATTGATGGCGAGATCGATGCCCGCCACCTGTCGCGCCTGCGCCTGCAGAGCTTGCAGCAGGACATCCCGCTGGTCACGCACGGTGGCCTGCGCCTGCACGACCTCGATGGTCAGACGCTTGCCGTCCTTGACGCGAAAACCTTCGGCATCCTTGTCTTTCCAGCCTGCTTCGTCGAGCAGACCGTTGGCAATCTCCGCATCCGCACCGTAACTTTTCTCGATGCTCTTGTCGTAGAATTGCGGATCGATCGGCGAGGTAATGCCCCAGGCGCGCGTGCGTTCGCCGCGATAGACGGCCTGCAAGACCTTGTCGATATCGAGCGAGGCAATGAGCGCCTTGCGCACCGTCACATCCTGCGTCGGCCCCCAGGTGACGTTGAGAAACAGCGAATAGGGCGTGCCGGTGTTCAGCGCCGTCTGGTAGGAAAAGTCCGGATTGTCCTTGAAGAGTGCTGCGTCATTGCCCGAAATACCCTCGATCACATCAAGCTGGCCAGACGTCAGCGCGCCTGTTCGCACCGAGGATTCCGGCAGGAAACGGTAGGTGACTTGGTCGAGATAGGCCGGTCCCTGATGAGCAGCGGTTGATGGCGCCCAGGCATAGGCCGGGTTCTTCTCGAACTGGATTTCCTGTCCCTTGACATAACGCTTGAGGATGAACGGCCCGGTGCCGGCGATTTCAGGCCCACCGGACTTGATCTGCGACGACGCGAATGCCGCCGGAGACAGGATTTCGAGACCTGCGACATAATCGAGGAAGGGTGCGTAAACGGCCTTCAGGGTGAAGGAGATCGTGTGCTCATCGACAGCCTTCAGCTCTTCGATCCGCGAGACAGGCCCGGCGCTGACACTGGTGGAATAGGCAGGGTCCTTGAGCTGCTGAAAATTGGCGACCACAGCCTTTGCGTCGAATTTCTGACCGTCCGTGAATGCCACGTCGTTGCGCAGCTTGAACGTATAGGTCTTGCCGTCCTGCGAAATCTCGTAGCCTGTCGCAAGCCATGGCACGTAGCCGCCATCAGCGGTGCGCGCCAGAAGCGATTCATAGGCATTGCGCAGCAGGAGTTTTGTCTTGTCCTGACCGTTGAGGTGCGGATTGAGGGTAGCCGGATCGGTTTCCACGCCCCAGCTGAGAGAACCGCCGCCGACGGGCTTTGCGTCTTCTGCAAAGGAGACTGCGGGGAGTAGTGAGAGAGCCAGGACAGTGGTTCCGACCAGGAAAAAATGCCTGCGATCGAACATGCGTAAACTCCGTGAAAGATGGTGAACCACAGACGGGTCAGGCGTTTTGCTGAAGCCAGATGTCGTAGGCGTTTTCTGGAAGACGTTTGAAGGGGCGGAAACCAACGCCCTTGACCTCGCCACTGGCGGCGATCTGGTCGTCCGGCACATAAAGCGGCAGACCGAGCACCTGCTCGACGATGGCGTAGCGCTGCAGTTTTGCGTAGATCTCGAAGCGTTTTTTCGGATCGAGCGTTGAGGCGGCTTCATCGAGCCAGGCAGACACTTGCGGGGCTTCGGTGCGGCTGTAGTTGATGGATCCACCCTTGTCGCGAGGCAGATAATGGAAATAGATGGTGACGCCGTTTTCCTGCGTGGTCGTCGAGTTGGGGATGATGCCGTACTGCCCGTCCTTCTGACGGGTGGTATAGGTTCCGGCATCGACATACTGCAGGGCGATATCGATGCCGGCATTCTGGCGCGCCTGTGCCTGAACGGCCTGCAGAAGGATGTCGCGCTGGTCGCGCACCGTTGCCTGTGACTGCACGACCTCGATCGTCAGCCGCTTGCCGTCCTTAACGCGAAAACCGTCGCCGTCGCGTTCGCTCCAACCTGCCTCATCAAGCAGGCGATTGGCGAGTTTCACGTCGAATCCGTAGGCGCCTTCGATGCTCCTGTCGTAAAAATCGGTATCGGCAGGGGTGAGAATGCCCCATGCCCGCAGCCGCTCACCGCGATAAACCGATTGCAGCACCTGATCGACATCGATCGAAGCCTGGAATGCCTTGCGTATCGTCAGGTCCGCTGTCAGGCCATGGTGGGTGTTCAGATAAAGTGTATAGGGCGTGCCGGTATTGATCGCCGTTTGATAGGAAAATTCCGGGTCGTCGCGGAAAAGACCGGCATCATTACCGGGAACGCCTTCGATCACCTGCACCTGACCGGAAGACAAGGCGCCACTGCGCACAGCTGATTCCGGCAGGAAACGATAGATCACCTCATCCAGATAAGCGGGGCCCTGGTGGCCGGCGTTTTCCGGTGCCCAGTTATAATTCGGGTTTCTGACAAATCGGATTTCCTGACCCTTGACGTAACGGTCGATGATGAAGGGGCCGGTACCCGCTATTTCCGGCCCACCGGATTTCAGCTGTGACGACGAAAAGGATTTCGGCGAGAGTATCTCGATACCCGAAACACCATCGAGGAAGGGCGAATAGACACGGGCAAGCCGGATCACCACCGTATGTTCGTCGAGCGCCACGGCCTCGCGGACGTGTGTCAGATGGCCGGAGCTGTTGCCGGTGGAATAGGTGACATCCTTCACGCGCTCCAGATTGAACGCCACCGCTGCGGCATCGAATTTTTCGCCGTCGCTGAAGCTCACGTTCTCGCGAAGCTTGAACGTATATTCCAGTCCGTCATCGGAGATGGAATAGCTTCTGGCCAGCCAAGACACGTAGCCGCCTTCCGGTGTGCGCGCCAGAAGTCCCTCATAGGCGTTGCGCAGAATGAGCTTCGCCTTGGCCTGACCGTTCAGGTGTGGGTTGAGCGTACTCGGTTCCGTTTCTACGGCCCATGTCAACGAGCCGCCGCTAACCGGCGCCTCCGCTGCAGCTTCGGCACCGATGGCAATGCCGGTTGTTGCCAAAAGCGCCGTCGCGCCGGTTGCAAGGATGAAGTGACGTCTCGTTACCATGCCAAATCCCTCGGATAGCCGTTTGTTTTTGAAATCACGCTGCAAGCGAACGGCCGACTGTCGCCAGATGTTCGATTGCCTTGAGCCGATGCGCACCGTCGGCAACCGGGACATCGATGATGAATTCCTCGACACCATGGAGGCGGTGAAGCCCTTGTAACTGCGCCTGAACGGTGGAGGCGGAGCCGCGGATAATCAGTGGCGATCTTTCCTCGATGCGGTAGCTGGAAGCTCCCGTCTGCCGAATGTATTCCAGCGCCTGCTGGTGGCTGCCGACATTGACGCCCTGCCCACCAGCGATTTCAACACGGAAGCGACGGCCTTCGACATTGAGCGCTGCGGCAGCCTGATCCGTATCTGCTACAACGACGGCGGCGGCGAGGACGGCATATGTGCCGCCCGCTTCCCTGTAAGCCGCAAGTGTCTGCGCAACAGCCCGTTCATCGCCGTTGATGTGACCGGCATAGACAAAACTCCAGCCGAGACCGGCAGCGAGCCTTGCGCTTTCAGGGCTTGCGCCAAGGAGGAAGCGATTGGGTGGCGTGGATGGGACGGGATAGGCCGCAAGCCTGTCTTCTTCTGCCGCCGCAGCGTCCAACGGGTGTGTAAGGCGATCGAGATCGGCAAGCTGTACTTCGAATGAGGGCTTGGCCGAAGGATCGTATGCGCTTTGAAGCGCACGCGTCGAAAGCGGCATGCCGCCCGGCGCTTTACCGATGCCCAGATCGACACGTCCCGGTGCGAGAGAGGCGAGCATATTGAAATTTTCGGCGACCTTGTAGGCACTGTAATGCTGCAACATCACGCCACCGGAGCCGATACTGATGCGCTTGGTCTGCGCCAGAAGAAAACCGATCAGCACTTCGGGCGAAGAACTGGCGAGTTTCGGCGCATTATGGTGTTCGGCCACCCAGAAGCGCTTGAAGCCATGGCTCTCGGCGCTCTTGGCCAGCGCCACGGTGCGTTGAAGCGCCGAAGCGGCGCTTTCATCACCATCGATCGGGCTCTTGTCGAGGAAGCTCAAACCAAATGTCATCGATGCTCCTATGGTCGATCGGTCGAATTGATAAAAGCTATATTTTTTGTAGACTATTAATCGAGCAACGATGTTTCCTAATTCGGCTGCACAATAAAACATCGTGCCGCGCCAAGCCCTGCCTGCTTGCTTCATGCTTTACGCGCGGCTGGGGCGGGGGCGGGTCTTCTATGAGGGCGCCTGAAGGAAAACCGTCTGGACAGCCGGCCATCGCCCCTTGCGAGGAAAGTCATGCCCGACATCATCATCCGGTCCACCCTTCTCGATCCTGCCACCCAGCCGCTCATCGAGGGGCTGATCAGCGAATATGATGGTCGCTACGGTGCCGACAGCCGGCCCGGTGGCGCAAGGACTGAACTCTTCCGGTATCCGGACGGGATCAATGCGCCGCCGCTCGGCGATTTCCTTCTTTTGCAACGTGACGGAAGAACCATCGCCGGCGGCGCCTTCATGAGCCATGACGACGAGACCGCCGAGATCAAGCGGATCTGGACGGATCCATTACTGCGCAGACAAGGGCTTGCCCGGCGCATCATGCTGGCTCTTGAAGAAAGCGCTGCCAGCCTCGGTTACACCCGCGCCTATCTGTCGACGGGTTTTCGCCAACCGGAAGCCGTCGGCCTGTATCTCAGCCTCGGATACCGACCGCTTTTCGAACCGCATGCCGATCCACAGCTCTATCGATCGTTGCCCTTCGAAAAACATATAGGCGCGCAGGCCGGACAGAGGCCGGCAACGCCCGTCTATCCGCCAGCCGCCTCGTTCGACGCGGCGACGCAGCGCGTGAAGGCGCTCAAGGCCGCGCAGGAGGAGAAGATCCTCGCCCGACTTGCACACCATCGCACGCTTTCAGCAGCGTGACCCTCCGCTTGACTTCACCATCATCCCCGCTCTTACCATTTGCGAGTCGCCATGCCGCTTTCCCACATTTCGAAATTTTCATTCCTCGTTCCCGGCAATTACGATGACGACAATCCCGCCAGGGGGATCGAGGAAACCCTGCAATTGATCGAGCTCGGCGAGAGGCTCGGGTATTCCGGTGCACTGGTGCGCCAACGCCATCTGGAGCGCGGCATTTCCTCAGCCGCCACCTTTCTGGCGGCAGCATCCCAGCGCACGAAAACCATCGGGCTCGGCACCGCCGTCATTCAGCTCGGTTACGAAAACCCGTTTCGTCTCGCCGAGGATCTTGCAACAGTGGACATCCTGTCTGGTGGTCGCCTGAATGTCGGCGTATCGGTCGGGGCACCACCCTTTGCCGATCTGATCGCCGATTACGTCGATGACGCACCGCAGGCTGACTATAGCCATGGCCGGGCGGAAAAACTGGCCCGCGCCCTGCAATCGCAGCGGCTTTCGGACACACAGGCATCGGGGAACGCGGCGGGGGCGCAGACACCGCGCCTGCGGCCGATCGCGCCGGGGCTTGTCAACCGCTTGTGGTATGGCGGCGGCTCGCAGAATTCTGCCCGCTGGGCAGGACAGGCAGGTTTCAACCTTCTCACCGGCAACATTGTCAGCGGCGAAGGCACGGATGATTTCCTCACCGCGCAGGCAGCGCTGATCACACGCTTCCGCCAGGAATGGACGCATCCGCGTCCGCCGCGCGTTGCCCTTGGCCGCGTGATCCTGCCGACCGACAGCGCCAGCCCGACCACGCGTCAAAAATATGCGGATTTTGTCGCCGCCCGTACGGAACGCACCAAGACTGCCCATGGCCCGCGCCGCACACTCTTCCTGCCAGACATTATCGGCACCACGGATGAAATCCGCGAGCATCTGTCGCGAGATTCGGTCCTGCCGCTCGTCTCCGAGTTCAGGCTCGAACTGCCTTACGAATTTTCGGCGGAAGATTACGGCCAGATCATCGGGGATTTCACACGGTTGTTCCCGACGATCGCCGCGGCCCAGCCGCGCCTGCGTAACGCCAGTTGACCAGCCCGCTTCAACCGAACCTTTTCCTGAAGGCACATCATGACCCTGGATACGCCCTTTCATATCGGCATCGGACTCGACGCCGGATCCCGCAACTTCTTCCACCATGAAACCGGACCGGATGGTCTTTTGCAGCGGCTTGATGCGGCCATTGACCTTATTACCCTGGAAGACCGTTTTGCCCGACCTGACGGCGGTGGGCTCGACGCCATTCTGTTTGCAAACTGGCTCGGCGCCAGAACCCGGCACGCGGGAATTCTTGCGGGCGCGCCGGTCAATGTGCTGGAGCCTTTCCATGTCTCGACCGCTATTGCGACACTCGACTATGTGACCGAAGGGCGGGCGGGACTTCTCGCACAAACTCTGGATGATGAGCAGATTGCCGCCGCCAAACGCGCGACGGGTCCGCTCAACGGTTATCCGGCGGACGACCGGCAGTCGCTCGACCAGGATTTCGATGAAGCGATCGATGTTATCCGACGGTTATGGGACAGCTGGGAGGATGACGCGGTGATCCGAGACCCGGAAAGTCAGCGTTTCGTGGACGGCGCCAAGTTGCGTTACGTCGATTTCAAGGGCTCGAATTTCAGCGTGCTCGGTCCGTCCATCACGCCGCGTCCGCCACAAGGTCAGCCGATCATCGCCGCGACCGTAGGTGCTGGGAATGCCGCTGGCGGCAAAGCCGATGTGGATGTGGTCTTCCTGCGCACCGGCCTAAACGACCTACCCTTGCTACTGAAGGCAGCATCGGCCGTACAGCCGGGCCTACGTTATTTCGCCGATATCGATATCGATGCCGGAGAATCAAAAACTGAACTGCACTGGAAAACGGAGGCAGAAAACGTCGCCGCACGCGTGCGCCAATGGGCCTTTAAAGGGCTTTCGGGCATCCGCCTCCTGCCGGTTCGGCCAGAGCGCGACCTCATCCCGATTGTCGATCATCTGCTGCCGGCACTGCGAGCGGCCGGAATAGGCCAGACGCATCAGGCAAAAACGCTGCGAGAACGCCTCGCCTTGCCCGCCGCCGCCAATCGTTACGTCCACGCCGCCTGACAAACCCGGAGCACACCATGTCGAAAAAGAAAGTCATCCTTGGCGCGCAGTTTCCGGGCGTCAACAATTTCACGGTCTGGAGCGATCCGGCCGCCGGCAGTCAGATCGACTTTTCCTCCTTCCGGCACTTCGCCGAAACGGTGGAGCGCGGAAAACTCGATTTCATCTTTTTGGCCGAAGGATTGCGCGTTCGTGAGCAGAAGGGGCGCTTTCACGAACTCGATGTCGTCGGCCGTCCCAACACCCTGGCGATCCTCACAGCCCTCGCAGCCGTCACAAGCAACATCGGTCTGATCGGTACATTGACGACCACGTTCAACGAACCCTATCCGCTGGCCCGGCAGATGGCGACGCTCGATACCCTCTCGGGTGGTCGCGCAGGTTGGAACGTGGTCACCTCGCCCGGCGCCTTTACCGGTGCGAATTTTCGCCGGGGTGATCACCTGCCATTTGCCGAACGCTATGAGCGCGCGCGGGAATTCATCGATGCGGCCCGTGCGATCTGGCAAGGCGGGGAGTTTGTGGTCAAGTCCAAACATTTCGACATTGTCGGCCGTACCGATTTGCCGCCTTCGCCGCGGGGCGGACCGGTCATCGCGCAGGCGGGCGATTCCGATACGGGGCGCGACCTTGCGGCAAGCCATGCGGATCTCATCTATTCCCGCCACGGAACTCTGGAAGAAGGACAGGCCTTCTACCGGGATGTGAAGGGTAGACTTGCCCGGCACGGACGGAGTGAAAACGACCTGAAAATTCTACCCGGCGCCGCCTTTGCGCTGGGCGACAGCCAGGAAGAGGCCGAGGAAAACCTGCAGGCAATCCGCCTGCAGCAGGTCAGCCCGAAAAATGCCATCGTGTTTCTGGAGCAAGTCTGGAACCGCGATCTCTCCACTTATGATCCCGAAGGGCCGTTGCCGCAGATCGATCCCGAAGTCTCGACGCCGGCGCTGGCCCAGGGCCGCGCAAGCCGCGTCGACGACCGGTTGGAGACCGCCCGCAAATGGCGCGAGATCGCCGAACACGAAAAGCTCAGCATCCGGCAACTGGTGATCAAGATCACGGCACGCAAGCAGTTCGTCGGCACGGGCGAAACGGTGGCCCGCGAGATCAACCGCTATGTGCAGGAAAATGCCGCCGACGGGTTCGTTTTCGCGCCGCATCTCACGCCCACCGGCTTCGACGAATTCGTCGAAAAAGTCATCCCCCATCTGCAGGAATGGGGCGTGTATCGGAAGGATTACAGTCACGGCACGCTGAGTGGCAATCTCGGCCTGCCGCGTGCGGCCTAAGCCTGCCGGGAAGGGCGCAACCTCCTGCCCTTCCCCAAATCCGTTACCGCTTGGCCAGCAATCGGCAGCGCAAACAATCTCCAAACACTGTGAAAATACAAAGGATTTTTCTGTTCGACACGATATTCTATTGATTTACTCGACTAATGCTGACGAAAGGATTTTCCTTGAGCGGCGAGCAAAGGATACGGAGATCCTCCATGAAAAATGCCCATATTGCGGGTCTCGCCGCGGCAGTATTTTCCCTTTCCATCACGACACTCGCGGCTGAGGCTGCGACGGTGCGATGGACACGGGCTTCGGACGCTCTGACGCTGGACCCGCACGCCCAGAACGATGGCGTCACCCACGCACTTCTGAACCATATCTATGAAAGCCTTGTCTGGCGTGATGCCAAGGGTGGGCTGATCCCGCGCATTGCCACCGAGTGGAAGGTAAAGGATGGCGATCCGTCGACCTGGGTGTTCGCGCTGCGCAAGGACGTATAATTTCATGATGGCGCCGACCTGACCGCCGAAGACGTGGCCTTCTCGCTCAATCGCGCACGGTCCGACAAATCCAACCTGCGCCAGCTCCACGCCGATGTCGTCGAGGTCAAGGCCGTCGATGATCTCACCGTCGAGGTCAAACTTCGCGCGCCCAACCTCATCTATCCGAACAACCTGACGGGCACCTATATCCTCGACAAGGGCTGGGCGGAGAAAAACAACGTCGTCGATGTGCAGGTTTACGCCGCCGGCAAGGATAATTACGCTGTCCGCAACACCAATGGCAGCGGCCCTTATGTCCTGAAATCCCGTGAAGTCGGGGTCCGCACGGTGCTCGATGCTTTCGACAAACACTGGGAAGGTCACAAGCCGGATGTCACGCAGATCGTCTACACGCCGATCGCCGATTCCGCGACACGGGTTGCGGCACTTCTCTCCGGCGAGGTCGATTTCGTGCAGGACGTGCCGGTTCAGGATATCGAGCGGCTCAGGAAAACCGATGGGATCAAGATCACCAGCGGACCTGAAAACCGGTCGATCTTTCTCGGCTACCGCGTCGACGATACGCCGCTCGCGTCCTCCAACATCAAGGACAAGAACCCTCTGAACGATGTCCGGGTGCGCCGTGCGTTCGATCTGGCGATCGACCGGGATGCGCTGAACAAAGTCGTTTTGCGCGGAAACTCGATCCCGACCGGCATCATCGTTCCGCCATTCGTGCATGGCTGGTCGGAGGAGCTCAACGCTTATACCAGGCCTGATGTTGCCAAGGCCAAGGCGCTGCTGACAGAGGCCGGTTATCCCGACGGCTTCACCATCACGCTCGACACGCCCAACAACCGTTACGTCAACGATGAGGCAATTTCCCAGGCCATCGTCGGTTTTCTCGGTCGTATCGGCGTCAAGGTGACGCTTGCCTCCCGCCCCTTCGCCCAGCATTCTCCGCTACTGACAGAGCGCAAGACCGATTTCTTTCTTTATGGCTGGGGCGTTCCGACATTCGACAGCGCCTACAACTTCAACGACCTGATCCACACGCGTGAAGGTCGTTACGGCGCCTATAACCCCACCTACTATTCCAATGCGGCCGTCGACAGGAAGATCGAGTCGCTCGGCGCGGAAACGGATGTTGCCAAGCGCGATGCCACCATCGCCGAATTGTGGAAACAGGTGAAGGAAGAGGCTCTGTATCTGCCGCTTCATAACCAGATCACCACCTGGGCCGTACGCGACAATCTCGACATCGAGGTGCCGCCGGATGCCTCGCCGAAACTCGGCCGCGTGACGATCAACGAATAAATCAGGACAAGGCCGGGCCGCACGGGATGGCAACATCTGTGCGTACCCGGATGGTGGTATGACAGGTTTTGTTCTCAGACGCATATTTCAATCGGTGTTGGTGATGCTGGCGGTCGCCCTCATCGCCTTTATCGTCATCCGTTTTGTCGGCGATCCCCTGGAATCGCTTGCAAGCCAGGAAACACGGCTGGAAGACCGCGCGGTCATGATGCAGCGCCTTGGTCTCGACCGGCCGGTCGTCTTCCAGTTCGCCTCTTTCGTCAGGCGCGGCCTGAGCGGCGATTTCGGCATTTCCTACAAGCAGCAGGAACCGGTGACCCGCATGATCGCAGAACGCCTGCCGGCGACCCTGGAGCTGGCCTTGGCCTCCGCGGCCCTGGCGCTGGTGCTGGGCGGACTGCTCGGCATCCACTGCGCCCTCAAGCCCGAAAGCCCCCTCACCCATTTCATCATGACCGTCTCGCTTGTGGGCGTATCGCTTCCCACCTTCCTGATCGGCATCGGGCTGATCTATCTGTTCTCCGTAGAACTCGGCTGGTTGCCATCCTTCGGCAGGGGCGAAACTGTCAAGCTCGGCTGGTGGACGACCGGATTGCTGACCCTTTCGGGCTGGCGGTCGATCATCCTGCCGGCCATCACGCTGTCGCTTTTTCAGATGACATTGCTGATGCGGCTGATCCGTGCCGAGATGCTGGAAGTGCTGCGGCAGGATTATATCCGTTTCGCTCGCGCCCGAGGCCTCCCGCAGAGCAGCATTCATTTCGGGCATGCGCTGAAAAACACGCTTGTGCCGGTGATCACGGTCGCCGGCCTGCAACTGGGCTCGGTCATCGCCTTCGCCGTCGTCACCGAAACCGTGTTCCAGTGGCCGGGCGTCGGGTCGCTGTTCATCAATTCCGTCCAGTCCGTCGATGTGCCGGTCATGGCAGCCTATCTGGTTTTCATCGCGCTGCTTTTCGTCGTCATCAATCTCATTGTCGATATCCTCTATTACGCCGTCGATCCGCGCCTGCGCATCGCACGTGGCGGCGGAGAAACATGACATGGCTGTGGATATAAACCTGCCCGCTCCCCCGTCGCCCGACCGACCGGCTTCGACACCGTCCGGCCGAATACGACTGAAGCTCGGCATCGTCACCTGGCTTGCCCTTCTGCTTGCCATTGGTCTGATGCTTGCCGCCCTTTTCGCGCCGTTGCTCGCGCCTTACGACCCGTTCGACCCGGCAACGCTGGACCTCCTCGACGGCATGATGCCTCCGATGCAGCCAAGCGCCTTTACCGAAAAAACCTTTCTTTTCGGCACCGATAATCAGGGCCGCGACGTCTTCTCCTCTATCCTCTATGGCAGCCGTGTCTCGCTCACCGTAGCCTTCGCCGCCACCTTCCTCTCACTGGCGATCGGCGTCTCAGCCGGCCTCGTCAGTGGTTATGCCGGAGGCGTCACGGATGCGGTGATCATGCGGGTGGCGGATGCACAGCTGACCTTTCCCACCATCCTGATCGCGCTTCTGGTCTTCGGCATCGCGCAAGGGCTGGTGCCGGCAGCGGAACAGGAAAGTGCGGCGGTGTGGATTCTCATCTTCGCCATCGGTTTTTCCAACTGGCCGCAATTCGCGCGCACGGTGCGCGGTGCGACACTGGTCGAAAAACGCCGGGATTATGTCGCTGCCGCCCGACTGATCGGTGTCTCTCCCGCACGCATTCTCGTCACCCATATCTTGCCCAACCTTGCCGGTCCCGTTCTTGTCATCGCGACGATCGGCCTTGCTCTGGCGGTGATCGAGGAAGCGACGCTTTCCTATCTTGGTGTCGGCGTGCCACCGACCCGTCCGTCGCTCGGCACGTTGATCCGTATCGGCCAGCAGTTCCTGTTCTCCGGCGAATGGTGGATCCTGGCTTTTCCCGCAGCAACTCTCGTGCTGCTGGCGCTTTCGGTCAACCTGCTCGGCGACCGCCTGCGTGATGCTCTCAACCCGCGCCTACGAGACGGCCGCCGATGACGCAGCACAAAAATGATCCCGTCCTCTCCATCAGCAACTTGACGGTGGAATTTCCAACAGCGTCAGGCGCATTCAAGGCGGTCGACGGCATTTCGCTCGACATAGCGAAAGGCGAGGTCCTCGGCGTGATTGGCGAATCCGGCGCCGGCAAATCGATGACAGGCGCTGCCGTCACCGGCCTCATCGATCGACCCGGCCGTATCTCGTCCGGCGAAATACGCCTGAACGGCGAACGAATCGACGGCTTTTCTGAAGCAGCACTGCGCACGGTGCGTGGCCGACGCATTGGCACGGTTTTCCAGGATCCGCTGGTTAGCCTGAACCCGCTTTATACGATCGGGCGTCAACTCATCGAAACCATTCGCGCCCACCTGCCGCTCAAAGCAAAAGCGGCACGTGCACGCGCGATAGAATTGTTGCGCGAGGTCGGTATTGGCGAGGCGGAGCGACGGGTGGACGCCTATCCACACCAGTTCTCCGGTGGAATGCGCCAGCGCGTCGTGATCGCATTGGCAATCGCCGCAGACCCGGAACTTTTGATCGCCGACGAGCCGACATCCGCGCTCGATGTCTCCGTGCAGGCGCAGATCGTCGCTTTGCTGAAATCGCTTTGCGAAAAGCGCGGGCTGGCCGTGCTGCTAATCACTCACGACATGGGTGTGATTGCCGAAATCGCCGATCGCGTCGCGGTCATGAACCGCGGCCGCATCGTCGAGACGGGTCCCGTCGCGGATATCGTGCGCAATCCCCGCGAGGATTATACGCGCGGCCTCATCGCCGCCATCCCTTCGATCCACAGCAAGAGCACCCGACCGGTGCTAACTGGTGCCGATCACTTGGTGCGCGTCGAAAACATCCGTCAAAATTTCGAGCTGCCGGGCGGTTTTTCTTTTCCGCTGCTGAGACGTCTTTCGCCGGTGCGCCACATCACCGCCGTCGATGACGTCAGTTTTTCCATTGGCGAGGGTCAGACTTTCGCGCTCGTCGGCGAATCGGGTTCCGGAAAATCGACCATCGCCCGTATCGTCGCAGGGCTTTTGCGTCCTCAAACCGGGCGGGTTGCTGTCGGCGGCAGGCGAATGGGTGAGAGCAACGCACCGGCAGTCGGCGGCGCTGTGCAGATGGTCTTTCAGGACCCCTATGCCAGCCTCAACCCGCGCTGGCGGATCGGCGACATCATTGCCGAACCGATACGCCGGCTCGGCCTTGGGCAGAACCGGGCGGAAATCGACCGGCAGGTGGCCGAATTGCTGGAGCGCGTGCGTCTCGAACCTCAAGCGCGGCATCGTTATCCGCACGAATTCTCCGGAGGCCAGCGCCAGAGGATCGCCATCGCCCGCGCCCTGTCCAGCCGTCCCCGCTTCATCGTCTGCGACGAACCGACATCCGCACTCGATGTGTCGGTGCAGGCCCAGGTATTGGATCTGATGGCAAGCCTGCAGGCGGAATTCGGCCTCACTTACCTGCTGATCAGCCATAACCTGGCCGTGGTGCGCCAGATGGCCGACCGGGTCGGCGTGCTGAAAGGTGGCGTGCTCGTCGAAGAAGGCGCAGTCGAGCAGGTATTCGAGCGACCGCAACATGCCTATACAAAAATGTTGCTTGCCGCCGCACCGGATATTCGCGAGGCTTTTCGGCGCAGAGAAGTGGGGCCGGGACGAGATTTGACAACGATCGGCGGCGAGGAAACGCTCCCGTTAGAGGCAGGATGACGCGACGGGTGCGATGCATACGATAGACACCATCCGATTTGATGCGTGCGTGTTGACGAACCCCGCGATCCACGCGGTCTGGAACGAATGGGAGCGGCTTGATCTGCCAGATTGTTGGCTGGCTGCCGGCTGTCTCGCGCAAACGGTCTGGAATACGCGTTTCGGGTTCATCGCGGAATATGGAATATCGGATATAGATCTGATCTACTGCGACCCGAATGATCTGACCCAGCAAAGTGAGGAAGAGCAGGCGAAGCGTATTCGAGAACTGTTTCCGCAACTTCCGATCCTGATTGATGTCAAGAATGAAGCGCGCGTCCACCTATGGTATGAAACCAGATTCGGCTATTCGATAGCGCCCTATCGCTCTGCAACGGACGCCATCGATACTTTTCCAACGACCGCAACTGCGGTCGGCATGCGTCCTGCGGGACGTGAGACAGAGATATATGCTCCATTTGGCCTTGGCGATCTTGTTGCCGGTATTGTTCGAGCAAACAAGACGCAAATCACGCGTGAGATCTATGAGGCAAAAGTCTCGAAATGGCTTGCGCGCTGGCCTGACCTCGCTGTTGTGGCATGGGACCAGTCGTGAAACCCGACTCAGCTTTTTGGAAGCGCCCGCGGATTGCTGCGAGATCCCGGTCGATACCTGCGGCGGGCGGTTCAAGAATGAACTCCTCGATGCCGTGGAGCGATGCGAGCCGCGCCAGTTCCCGCATGGATGGTGTCCGGGGTGCCATGCAGAACACCCGGCTTGCGCTCCTCGGTACGGTAATCCTCGACGCCGGCCTGCCTTACGAAGTTTTCCGCCTGATCGCGGCGGCCCAGGCTGACCGACTGACCGTTGTCGAGAAACACCTTGAAGATCTTCAGTTCCGAGATGAATGCGTATGCATCCGCCGCGTTTTCAGATGCGTAGGCGGCGAGCGCCAGGATAGGCGAGCGTCCACCGCTTTGCTGGCGATAGGTTTCGAGACTGAGGCGCAGGTTCTCCGAATCGCCGTTAAGGTGCCCGGAAGATACGAAATTACAGCCTTGCGCCGCAGCCAGTCGCGCGCTGTCCGTGCTTGCCCCCAGCAGGAAGCGCTCAGCGGCCACCAGCGGTCGCGGCCCCGGGGAAGGCGCGCTCCGTGGATCGCCATGAATTCACAGTGTGGCCAAGGAAGGCCTGCAACGCGCCAAGCTGCTTTCCGAAAACCGCTTTTCTAAGCGATAGGCTTGCAGGGCAGCCGTCGGTTGCGGTAGGCCTCCCGGCGCCTTGCCAACACCAAGATCGACCCTGCCCGGCGCGAGCGACGAAAGAAGGTTGAACACCTCGGCTACCTTGTAGGAACTGTGATGCTGAAGCATGACGCCCCCGAAACCGACCCGGATACGCGAGGTGAGAGAGAGTAACCCGGCGACCAGCACCTCCCGCGCCGAGCCTGCCAGTTCTGTACTGCCATGATGCTCCGCGACCCAGAAGCGGCGGCGGTAATCGAGCTCTTCCGCCCGCTTTGCCAGCTTCACGGTGTCCGAGAGCGCTGCCACGGCACTCTCCCTGAAGATATCGTGCTCTTGTGGAGCGCGCTGAGTGCATACATCTTCGCCTCGCTGGCAGTTTCGATTCCCCATTTGCTGGTCTACCGATTAGTAGACAATTGAGGGCGGAATTTTCGACTGCCGACGAAATGGGAGAAAATCCTTGTCGGTTTTTCCGGTGTCGCGAGCATTTTGCAACCTCTGCCGCGCCCGTTCGGCGTCATCACCCATCGCAGGACAGTCCGACTGACCGTTTCAGCGTAAGACGTTTGTGGAGAATATTCGCATCAGGAAGATGCCCGAACAACAATCGAAATGAAAATTCATTCTACATTCAGCCCGGTCTTCGCGATTTTCTACTTTGTCTACCATTGAATAGTTTTTAACGTCCGAGCCATGCACGCAGCGGCAGGTTCGAAAATTCCTGCTCTGCCAACGGATGGAGACATGATGAGCACGCTGGCCACGTCGTTGACAATCGAACCGGCATTTCACCTGCCGACACCATCCTCGGAGGATCTGAAAGCCGTGATGCGGCATGTTGCGGGCACAGTATCGGTAGTAACGGCCGGAACCGGGGAAGATAGAACGGGGGCGACCGTGACCTCGGCAACTGCGCTTTCGGTCGATCCGCCGACTATGATCGTCAACATCAACCGGTCCTCCTCCACCTGGCCGGTCATCGCCAGACACGGGCATTTTTGCATCAACATTCTCGACATCGAGGATCAGGTCGTTGCCGAACGGTTTTCCGGTAAGGACGGATTGAAGGGCCGGCAGCGTTACGGCGGTGCGGAATGGACCACGCTGGTGACGGGTGCTTCCGCTCTGGTCGGCTCGCTCGCGTCGATCGATTGCGAGGTGGAAGAGATCATCGAGAGGCACAGTCATGCCATCATCATCGGCCGCGTCGTTGCGGTAACCGCGCGCGGCGGTTCGCCACTGATCTATAGCCATGGCCGATATGGCTCGGTCTCGTCCTGAGACCGGCACATCTGCGATACCCACACCAGCGCGATGCAAGATCCGGTGCGCTGGAAGCACCATGCCATCCGCGATTTCCACCTCAACGGCAAACTACCGGCACCGAAAGGCCAGTTCTGATTAGCGGGTGACCCTGTCTGCTAGGCCGGGCGAACGCTTGGCAACCATCTGCTCCAGCGTCATCGTGTCGAGGACCGCGGAAATGGCATCCCTGACTTCCGTCATCGAATGCCGGACCTGGCAGTCTTCCGGATGATCGCAATCATCGCAGGGCTCGAAGGCTGTCTTGCTTGCACAGCGGATCGGCGCCAGCGGCCCATCGAGAATTCGCACCGCCTGCCCGATCGAAATCTCGGAAGCGGGTCTGGAAAGTGCGTAGCCGCCACCCGGCCCCTTCTTGGAGCGCAGGATGCCCGCTTTACGCAATTCCAGGAGAATGGCATCGAGGAATTTCTTGGAGATGTTGTTCTTTTCGGCGATATCGCTCACGAAGGCCGTTTTGCCGGGTTCAAGCTGCGCCAGATGGAGCAGCGCCTTGAGACCATATTTTGCCTTCTTGGTGAGCATAGAAATATTGATACCCGTCCTTCGCCTCGGCACGGCGCACAAAGCTGTTCATTCCGATACACGCCGGCGCAGCATGGTTCAACAAAGCCGGCATTCGAGGCATCAGATTTACGCGCAGCACGGAGTGCGTGCGCCTGCAAGCGTCGGCTTCGGGCAGTAACACGTTGAAACTGACGCGATGATCTTATCGATCGCAAAGCGCAGCAGGCAGGAAAATGCGCTTGCGGACCAACTCTTGTCTTTCAACATAATTTTCCCGGTCGCGCCCGGATTTTAGGATTCCTTGCCGCGACCCGCGGGCACTGAGCTGTCTAATATTTATTATCTACAAAATTGATAGACATAGGACGTTTTAAATGCCCCCGAAGCTTTCTCGCCGTCATGCGCTGAAACTTGGTGCCGGAGCAATCCTCGCATCCCCGCTCGCCACTGGCGCCTCCTTTGCGCAATCCAACCCGGATTTTCCAGCCGAACTGCGGCTCGACTGGGGCTTCTACTCTTCCCATACGCTGCTCATCAAAAACAAGGGCTGGCTTGAGGAAGCATTCAAGGATGTCGGCACGAAGATCACCTGGGTGCAATCGCGCGGCAGCAACAATTCGCTGGAATTTTTGAAGGTCGGATCGACTGATTTCGCCGGTTCTGCAGCCCTTTCCGCCTTCCTGTCACGTGCCAACGGCGTGCCTCTGAAAGTCATCTATGTGGCGAGTTGGGGCGGCTCGTCGATAATTCAGGTGAAACAGGATTCACCGCTGCAATCAGTCGCGGATCTGAAAGGCAAGACGATCGCGGTCACCAAGGGCACCGCGCCCTACTTCACGCTGGTGCGCGCACTCGCCAAATCCAACCTGACGATTAACGATCTCAAGGTCGTCAACCTGCAGCATCCGGAGGGATTTGCGGCGCTTCGGCAAGGGCAGGTCGATGCCTGGGTTGGTATCGATCCGCAGACGGCGCAAGCGGAAATCGCCGGCGACCGCGCTATCTTCAGCGACAAGACCTGGCGCGAGGGCAGCGTTTTCAGCGTGTCGGAAGAGTTTCTCGGCAAACACCCGAAAGCGGTGGAGCGCGTGCTGGGCGTATGGGCGCAGACACAGAAATGGATTGTTGCGAACAAGGAGGAGTTCATCTCCTTTGTCGCCCAACAGTCCGGTGGCGATCCGCAGGTCACGAAGCTGACGGTGGACCGGCGCGACTGGACGGATCCTGTTCCCGGCGATGAGCTGCTGGCTTCCATCAAGACGGCCACGCCTCTGCTCGGTCTGGAAGTATTGCGCCCCGGCACCGACGTCGATGACGTGCTCGGCAAACTCCTTGATCCGGCTCCGGCGCGGAAAGTGCTTGGCGCATGACGCTCTCCACCCACGAATTCAGGGGCGAGGCGCAGGACAAAACCACGGCGCTGCGCCGCCCCGTGGGCACGGTTTCCGGGTTTGCGGCCCGGATCGCGTCCCTCGATCTGCGCGGCGCCATCGTTCCGGTCGGCGCGCTCGCCCTTCTCGAACTGTTCGTGCGCATGGGCTGGGTCAGCCCGTATGTGCTTCCCCCACCTTCGGATCTCTACACGACATTCCTCTATCTGGCCGAAGGGCCTCTGTGGACGAATATAGGCGCCAGCGCGCTGCGGGTGCTGATCGGTTTTGCCTTCGGTTCGCTGCTGGCAATTGTTGTCGGGTCAATTGTCGGGCTCTGGTATTCTGCCGAGCGTTATCTGGAGCCGAGTTTCCAGGCGCTTCGCGCCGTGCCGAGCCTTGCCTGGGTACCGCTCCTGATGATCTGGTTCGGCATCGGCGAAACATCGAAAATCGTGCTGATTGCCAAGAGCGCGTTTTTCCCGGTCTATCTCAGCCTGTTTTCCGGCATTCGCAATGTCGATCGCAAACTGGTGGAAGTGGGAGAAATGTATCGCCAGCCGCTGCCGGTTCTCGTCTGGCGCATCCTCATCCCGGCCTCTCTTCCGCACCTCTTCACCGGCCTGCGTTACGGTCTGTCGCTCGCCTGGTTGAGCGTTGTCGCGGCCGAACTGCTCGCCGCTTCGGAGGGTATCGGCTACATGCTCTCGGACGGCCGTGAACTGTCCCGCCCCGACCTCGTTCTGATTGCGATCATCTGTCTCGCGATACTCGGAAAAATCTCCGACAGCCTGTTCAAGCTGATTGAGGATCGTTGCCTGTCATGGCGCGACAGCTATTCAACCGCGATCGGAGGGCGTCCGGCATGAGCCTCCTCGATATAGACGTCCGTGAAAAGGCTTTCGGCAAGACGATTGTCCTGCATGACATCAAGCTGAGTCTGGAGAATGGACAGGCAGCTGTCCTGCTCGGCCCGAGCGGTTGCGGCAAGAGCACCCTCCTGCGCATTGCAGCTGGGCTGGACAAACAGTTTTCGGGAAGCGTGTCCGTCAAAACCGGACATGACGGAAACGCAAAATCACCGCCCGTGGCCTTCGTGTTTCAGGAACCGCGGCTGATGCCATGGCTGACGGTGGCCCAGAATATCGGCTTCGCAGATGGCGGCAAGTTCGACACCGCGCGTGTAAACGGGCTGATTGCCGATGTGGGGCTGACCGGCCATGCCGCAACACTGCCGAAAGCGCTTTCAGGCGGCATGGCCCAACGTGTCGCCATCGCCCGCGCGCTCTACACCGAGCCGCGCATCCTGTTGCTCGACGAGCCTTTCAGCGCCGTCGACGCGTTTACTCGCATGAAGCTGCAGGATCTCGTTCTCAAGCTGGTGGAGCAGCGGGGCATCTCGTTCCTGCTGGTCACCCATGACATCGATGAGGCTCTCTATCTCGGCGACCGCATCTACATGATGGGCGCCGGCGATGGCGGCATCCAGCACGATCTGTCCGTTGATGTCGCTCGACCGCGCGATCGCCGGGCAGCACGGCTCGCCGAACTCAAGAGCGATGTGCTGACGGCATTGCAGGCAGCCCACGTCATCTAACCGGACGGTTCTCCGTTCGAACTCCCTTTTCATTCAAAAGATTAGATGGACAATGACCCAGCAGTCGGAATTTCTCTGGTATATCCCCAATCAGATCGTGGCCGGCCATCGCGGAGAACCTGCCCGCGACGATCACAACAGCCTCGATACCCTGACCAGCCATGCCAAGGCGCTTGAAGACCATGGATGGAAAGGCGCGTGCTCGGAGCCGGCTGGGGCCGGCCGGACACGTTTACCGTCGCGACTGCGCTGGCAGCTCGCACGACAACGTTCGAGCCGCTGATCGCCATCCGGCCCGGTTATTGGAAACCCGCCAATCTCGCCTCTTCCATCGCGACACTCGACCATTTGTCCGGCGGCCGGGTCCGTATCAACGTCGTCTCAGGTCAGGACAGCATTGCCGCCTATGGTGATCAGGAAGGTGATCAGGCCGAACGCTATGGCAGGACACAGGAGTTCATGCGGCTGGTCCGACGTCTCTGGAGCGAGGATAACGTCACCTTCAAGGGAGAGCATTACTGGCTCGACAATTCCACAGTGACGCCACGGATTGCCGCAAGGCCCAACCGCCCCACGCCGAAACTTTATTTCGGCGGTGCATCTGATGCCGCCGAGCGCGTGTCAGCGAGCGAGGCCGATATCCAGCTGTTCTGGGGTGAGCCCCTGGAGGGCATCGCCGCCCGTATCGACCGGCTGAAGCAGCTGAGCAAAAAACAGGACCGCGATTTGCCGCCGCTGGAGTTCGGATTGCGCATCACCACTTTCGTGCGTGACACGACCGAGCAGGCCTGGGCAGACGCGGAAGCCAAGGTTGCCGAGATGGCGAAAGCCGGCAAGAGCGACTGGGTCGACGAACGCCGTCCGCAGGCGGTGGGTCAGCAACGCCTTTATGATCTCCAGAACAGGGGCGATGTGCTCGACGAAAACCTGTACACAGCGCCTGGCAAATTCGGTGGTGGGGGTGCTGGCACCACGTGGCTGGTGGGTTCGCCAACGGATGTGGCGCGCTCGCTGAAACGCTACCGCGATCTCGGCATCACGCATTTCGTCTTGTCCGACACGCCCTATCTGCGCGAAATTTCCAGACAGGGCGATCAGCTTTTGCCATTGCTGCGCGAGCCGGCATGACGATCTCGGCAGTTCAGACAGTTATGGCGGACGACAATCCGCCTATCCTTCCGACGAAGGCAAAGGAGGACCGGCCTGCCCCGGTTGTCCTTATCATCGGCGGCGGTTATTCCGGCGCCGCGCTGGCGATACGCCTGCTCGAGCGGCGCCGGAAAGATCTGCGCATCGTTATTGCAGAGCCGCGTAGCGCGCTCGGGAGAGGACAGGCATATAGCAGCACGGACAATGCCCAGCTGATGAATGGACCGGCCGGTAATTTTTCCATTCACCCGGATGAACAGACACATCTCGCGGATTGGGTGGAGCGGAATGCAAGCCGAAACGACATCGTCATTCCGCCCGATGGGGCAGATGGCCTGTTCATACCACGCGGTGTGTTCGGTCGGTACGTTCAGGAGGAATTGCAGAAATCGCTCGGGAAATTGGACAGGACAGTCACCCTCCGACACTGGCAAGCGCAGGTCACACGCCTCGACCGGCGAGCCAGCGGCGGGATGGTGGCCGAATTCTCCGATGGCCGAATTCTGCATGCCGATTTCGTGGTCCTGGCGACTGGGGTGTTTCCCCTTGCCCCTGATCCGGCACTTGCATGTCTCGCCAACGACCAGCGCCTTGCAACGCCATGGGACGGAGAAAAGCTTGACCGTCTGACCAAGGCCCGAGACATCCTGATCGTCGGCGCAAGTCTGAGCATGGTCGATACCGTCGCGAGCCTGGAGGCACGCGGATTTATTGGTCGCTATCAGATCATTTCCCGCCGAGGCCACCTCATTCAGCCGGTTCGGCCTGCCGGTGAGCCGGTGGATATCTTCGATCCGAACGCACTGCCGCGTAAAGCCCGCGAACTATTGACACTGGTGATCCGTGCGCGACGAAAACTGCTGTCGCAAGGGCGCGACTGGCAGGTTATCCCGCTCAGTCTGCGGCCTTTCATCCTGCCCTTGTGGCAGGGTGCAACGACCACTGAGCGGCTGCGCTTTGCACGCCATCTGCGTGCCCTTTGGGACGTCACCGTTCATCGCGCCGCCCCACCATCCTATGCTGCGGTCGAACGCGCCATCAGTGAAGGCCGTTTCACGGCGCGCGCTGCGCGACTGGCCAAGATCGCGCTGTCCGGCGACCGGATAGAAGTGTCCCTGAGGCCGCGCGGGAGAAACGAAACCGTCACGATCCATGTCGATGGGATCGTCGATGCCCGCGGCCATCAGGAACATGACTGGGGCAGGATACAAAACCCTCTCATCCGGCATCTGCTTGAGAGCCGTCTGGTGAGGCGCCACAATACAGGTTTCGGTATAGACGCAACCGCCGATGGGCGCGTCCTCGACCACGCAGGCACCGCATATGGCGATCTTTTCGCCATCGGCCATCCTTTACGTGGCGTCGCGTGGGAATCCAGTTCGCTGACGGAATTACGCGCACAGGCGCAGGCCCTGGCCGAAAGGCTCAATACTGCCCTTGAGGTCGTAGCGGTCCATCGGCGGTAGAGACCACGTCCTGACGCAGCCGGGAACACGTGCTACGAGCAAGGCGCCTTCGGTGACCGAAATCACCTCATCCCGTTTCCTTTGCAAACCGACAGAACCAGACATGATCCGGTTTGCTGCTCGACCATCGCCGAGTCCTGACCGCCCCTCGTCGGGATGCATTGCCGGTGCGTTTCGGAAAAACCGCGTCGATATCAGTCCTCACATCATGAAAAGAAACGGTTCGCCGGTCGCGGCAATCCAAGATGTTCCCGCAGCGTCGTGCCTTCATATTCGCTGCGAAACAGACCGCGCCTTTGCAGAACCGGCACAAGCCGGCCCGTGACATCGTCGAGCCCTTGAGGCAAAAACGGGAAGACCACGGTAAAGCCATCCGCTGCCGATTGGTCCAGCCATGCCTGCATTTCATCGGCGATCGTTTCAGGTGTTCCGACGAATGCGAGGCCGGCATAACCACCGTAACGCTGCGCCAGTTGCCGGACGGTCAGTTTTTCCTGCTCGGCCAGCCGCAACACCGTTTCGCGGCCCGACTTGCTGGCATTGCTTTCCGGTATCGCCGGGAGCGGAGCATCGGGATCAAACCCCGAGGCATCATGTCCGAGAGCGATGGAAAGGGAGGCGATGGCGCTGTCGTAATGAACAAGGCTATCGAGCCTGGCGCGTTTGGCCTTTGCCTCATCCTCCGTATCCCCGATCACGATGAAGGCGGCCGGCAGGATTTTTAGGTGATCGGGTTCTCTTCCCGCCGACCGCATGCGCCCCTTGATATCCGCGTAAAGCGCCTTGGCAGCGTCAATGTCTCGTGGCGAGCAGAATACGGCCTCCGCCGTTTCAGCCGCAAGCTGGCGTCCAGGTTCGGACTGTCCGGCCTGAACCACCACCGGCCAGCCTTGCACCGGACGGGCAATATTGAGCGGGCCTCTGACCTGTAGTTCACGCCCTTTATGATCAAGGACATGGATCTTTGCCGGGTCAACGAAGATGCCAGCGTCCTGATCGCGGACAAATGCATCATCGGCAAAGCTGTCCCAAAGGCCGGTCACCACATCGTAGAACTCCCTGGCACGCCGGTAACGATCCGAATGTTCAAGATGCTCATCTCGACCGAAATTGCGTGCGGCATCCGGATTGGATGTGGTGACGATATTCCATGCGGCACGACCATTGCTGATATGATCGAGCGAAGCAAAACGCCGTGCAACATGATAGGGCTCATCGAACGTGGTCGATGCCGTCGCTGCCAGCCCGATACGATCGGTGACAGCGGCCAGCGCCGAAAGCAAGGTGAAGGGCTCGAACGATGTTACCGTCTGGCTTCGTTTCAATGCTTCGGTTGGCATATTCAGAACAGCCAGATGGTCCGCCATGAAAAACGCATCGAACTTGGCGTCCTCGAGCTTTTTCGCGAAGGATTTCAGATGGCCGAAGTTGAAATTGGCATCCGGATAGGAACCGGGATAACGCCAGGATCCAGTATGAAGGCTGACCGGGCGCATGAATGCTGTGAGATGCAATTTCTTGGACATTGCTGTTCGATACCTGCGAGAAATGAAGGCGAGTCCGATACGCATGTGAAACGTAGAGCGTGATCGGCGCGGCTGTGGAACACGCCTCAATGTTGGGCTAAAGGCGGCCACGAACAAGGCATGGCATCCGCAGAGCACCAACAAAGCAAAGATGTTTCACGGTAGGAAATTTCTGTAGAAATTATCACATGCAAACGGGCCGTGCCCGATCTTACTTTTGACGAAGAAGAATGCGCTTTGCGCAATGACTGTCTCCGACACGCACGTCCTGCGAAAACGCAATCTTCACCTCGCCTGAAAATAACAACACCTTTTCTTAAGGAGCGCGGCCCAGGCAGGTAGTCTGGGAGGGCTCGTATCGCTGGTCATTCATTGAATTCGATCCGATACCGGCTGTTCCCTCTGGAGGTTTTTAACCCTCACACCTGAAAGGGCCCCGTTCGCGGCGGCCCTTATTTTTTCGAACACACAAGAGCGATGCGCACCCATGGAAACGAGGCCGGTCCGGTCGTGACGTCGCATGGTGTTGCCACGGCGAAAAGACGCCGAAACGGGTGCCGCTCAAAAGGGATCGGAACTATGCCAAAGTGCCATCGCCGAGCCGCCGGCGCGTGATATCGACAAGCGCATCGATCGTAACACGCAAACGTGGCAGCATGACGGATGACATCGGCCAGATGGCATGGACGGGGAGATGTCCGGCAACGTGATCTTCGAGAACGACAACGAGTTCTCCGCTTGCAATGTCGTCACGCACAAGCCAGAGGGGCAAAAGGCCGACGCCCTGCCCTGCCTTGATCGCCGAGAGAATTAGCGGGCTGCCATCGAGCAGCAACCGTGCTTTCGGTCGCCAGTCGATCAAGGCGCCATCCAACTGCCAAAACTGCCATGGCCGCGGCCTGCCATTGGAGGATTGGGCAATGACGTCGTGGTGCGACAACCCCTCGATATTTCCAGGCACGCCGCGCGCCTCGGCATAGCTGCGCGATGCGCATAGAGCGACGCGCTGCGTGCCCAGCGGGCGTGAAGCCAGGCCGGCGACATCCGGCAAATTTCCGATCCTGACGGCCAGATCGATGTTGTCGGCGACCAGATCAAGCGTGGCAACGCTCGTTGAGATATCCAGAGTGAGCCCCTGCCATCGGCGGCATAATCCATAAAGCGCCGGCGCAACGACATGCGTACCCAAAAGTGGAGGCAAGCTTATGCGAAGATGACCTGCCGGTTGCTGCCTTACATCGGAGAGCATCGTTTCGACACGCTCGATCTCTCGTCGCGCATCAAGACAGACATCCCTGTAGACAACCCCCTCCGGGGTAAGGCTCAAACGTCTTGTCGTGCGCGTGAACAGGCTCACGTCCAAGCGGGCTTCGAGGCGGAAAACAGCCTTGGCAACGGCTGATGCCGAAAGAGCAAGTCGTTTCGACGCAGACACGAAGCTTCCGGCCGCGCAGACAGCCAGAAACACACCGATATCGTCACCATGCTGATGCTGCATATGTCCGATTAACGAATTTTGGTCCGCAATCAAAGGAAGTTCTTGCGTTTTACCCCCCGGGAAACGCCGGTTAGGTTTCGTGTATGCAAACAAAACGCACCTACGCCATCATCGGGGGAACGTCCGGCATCGGCCTTGCTCTCGCCCAAAAACTTGTAGCTCGTGACGACCGGGTCCTGATTGCCGGCCGCTCCCCAGAACGCCTGAAAGAGGCTTTAAGGGTGTTGGGATCAAGCGCCAGCGGCTATACCCTCAACATTACGCATCGTCCGTCACTGAGCACCTTTTTTGCGCAAGCGCCTGCATTGTCGGGCCTGTTCACACCGGCGGCCAGCTATAAGACCGCCGATTTTTCGGACGGCGATCTCGAAAGCAGCGAAGGCTTGTTCCATGCAAAATTCTGGGGGCAATACTGGGCTGTTCATGCGGCCTTGCCCTACCTTGCGCCCGATGCCTCCGTGGTCTTGATGTCAGGCGCCGCTTCCGCTCGCCCTCTCGGCGCACCAGCCTATGCGGCCTGCAATTCCGCGCTGGAAGGGCTTGCCCGCGGTCTGGCATTTGAACTGAGCCCCATTCGTGTCAATTGCCTGTCCCCCGGTACGACGGACAGCACATTGTGGCGCAATCGCCCAGCGAACGTTCGCGAGCCGGCTTTCGCAGCCTGGCAAGCGCTCAATCTGGTCGGTCGGCCCGCAAGCGAAGAGGAACAGGCCCATGCAGCGCTTTTTCTCCTCGACAACGGCAACATGACCGGCAGCACGCTGTTTTGTGACGGTGGGTATACGTTCCGGTAGCGCAGTCCCGAAAGCACGAGGCGCTAACACATTGATCGCTAAACTGCGTCGGGCGCCAATCGCCCATTTCTCGCCGTGGTTACGGCGCGAACGATGACGCCGGGCCGGCTACACATCAGAATGCTTTCGATGCGACGAGTACCTCAGCTCATGCCAGATTCGACCCGTTCGCCGAACTGCGCTCCACGCCAGATCGCCGAGGCCTTAGGGTTAGCAAACAGCAGCCGCAAATGGCCGATGATCTGGCCTGCACGGGGATCGGCCAGCCGGTAAACGACCGCCTTTGCAACACGTTCTCCGGCAATAATGCCTGCGTCGCGCAGTTCGCCGATTTGCTGCGACAGCGTCGGCTGATGCACGTCGAGTATCTTTTCCAGTTCTCCCACGGTGCGGGCACCTTCCATCAGCACACACAGGATCGACAGTCGAACCGGGTTGGACATCGACTTGATGAAATCGGACGCTTCACCGATCGCCTGGCATCTGATTTTCGGGACATGCGGCTTTCGACCGCCTTCATCCCTGCCGTCTTCATCCTTACTCATGCTGCATCCTCCAACGCCGGAATATTTTTCTTCGCAACCGCACAATTTCAGCGTCGTATTTCTCGCTGAGCCTGCTACCTTCATTATATAAATTTATATAACGACTTTCAATGAGGTGAACATTTTGGTTTTGAGGATCGGCCACCACCCCAATAATCTCCACCTTCGTCTGGCGTCTTTATGGCCCGGCGCCTTTGCATCGTTCAAGCCGGAGTTCGTCAGCTATGTCGAGGGTCGCGAGACGGCCAGGCGTCTGCAGGATGGCGAATTCGACATCGGTGGCACCGGCTCTACGCCACCCATTCTGGCTGCCGCTTCCGGCCTGTCGGTCGCCTATGCAGGCGCATCGGCCCCGCGACCGACAAATGGCGCCATTCTCGTTGCAAAGACCTCGAATGTTGAAAACATCGCCGATCTGAAGGGCAAGCCGGTTGCTCTGGTCGACGGCTCCTTCCTCACCTACTTTCTTGCCAAACGCCTCGAAGAGGTTGGCCTCAAACTGACCGATGTTGAACGCCGGGACATCGCTCCCCTGCCTTCGCGAGAGGCATTGCTGAACGGGACTGTCGCCGCCTGGGTCGCCATGGCGCCGCATCTGGAACAGTCGCTCGTCAGCGGCGAGTTTGACGTTCTTACCCATTGCGGCGATCTCATTCCCAACCGCTCGACATTCTGGACAATCAGGGATCGTGGCCTTTCGCGCGAGACGCTTGACGCCTTCGCCGGTGAATTGCAGCGGCTTGGACAACAGATCGCCGCCGATCCGGAAAAGGCAGCGGCGCTCCTTTCCGCCGATGGCAACGAAACGGAACGGCGCGCCTGGACGCGTATCGTATCAGAGAGAAACTGGAACGTGATTGCCGCCGATGAACGGCTGTTGGGCGAACAGCAAACGGAAGCCGACACGCTGTTCGCGCATGGCGACCTCCCCGCAAAGCTCACGATCGACAAGACCAACGGCAAGGAGATCTGACCATGAACATCCTCTGGTACATGTGCGCTCCCGATGGGGCCTATCCGTGGAAGCCGGAAGGCTCGCGCACCATCGATTACGGTTATTACAAGCAGCTCGCCCAGGCATATGATCATCTCGGTTACACCGGCGCGCTTTTCGCGACCGGCGCCCACGATGTCTGGCCGCTTGCGGGTGCGCTTCTGCCCTATACAGAGCGGATGAAATTCCTCATCGCCTTCCATCCCGGTCTTATAGCGCCAACGCTGCTCGCCAAGATGGCTGCAACATTTCAGGAATTCTCCAATGGCCGCCTGATGCTCAACGTCGTTTCCGGCGACGCCAAGATGCTCGGCGCCTATGGCATGATGCTGCCGCATGACGAACGTTATGTCATGGCCGACGAATACCTGACCATCTGGCACCGGCTGATGGCGGGCGAAAGCGTCACCCACAAGGGCAAGTATTTCCAGACCGAAGGAGCAAAGCTCGCACTGCCGGCCGGCACCGACATTCAGCCGCCACCACTCTGGTTCGGTGGCTCCTCCGACAGCGCCATCGAAGTGGCCGCCAAGCATGTGGAAACCTATCTCTCTTGGGGCGAAACGCCAGAACAGATGGGCGACAAGGTCAAGAAGGTGAAAGCCCGTGCAGCCGAGCATGGCCGTGAACTCACTTACGGCATCCGCCTATACGTCATCGTCCGCCAGACCGACGAAAAAGCGTGGGAAGCGGCAGCCGATCTCTATGACCAGATGGACGACGTGGCGATCGCGGGCAATCAGCGTTTCGTTTCCAATACGGATTCGATCGGCCAGCAGCGGATGAGCGCCATGCATGGCGGCATCAAACCCGCCAATCTTCGGGATCTCGAAATCGCCCCGAACCTGTGGGCCGGCATCGGCCTCGTTCGTCCAGGGCCCGGTACGGCCATCGTCGGCTCGCCGGATACCGTCATCCGCACGCTGGAGGCCTACCGCAAGGTCGGCGTCGATACGTTCATCCTGTCCGGCATGCCTCTTCTGGAGGAAGCCTATCGTTTCGGCGAACTCGTGCTGCCGAAACTGCCGGTCGAACGCCTGGTGCCGGACCGCAAGCAGTTCACCTGGTCGACCCTGTTCGATCGCGATCTTTCCGGGAAACCCGCCAATGGCTGATACGAGCACGGTCAGCCACGGCACCGCGCCAGAGGGTGCTGTCGGCCCGGTGCCCGCCAAGCCCGGCAGTCGCCAACTGGCGAACACGGCCAGACGGCTGGCTTCACCGCTTGCCATCATCGCGCTGTGGCAGATCGCCAGCATGACGGAGCTGCTGTCACCGCGCATTCTGGCCGGTCCCGGCGACATCATCTCCACCGCCGGACGCCTTGTGGCATCCGGCGAGCTGATCAACGGCCTGATCGTGTCTTTCCTGCGTGTGCTGGCTGGCTTCTCGATCGCACTCATCCTCGGCATCGCTCTGGCGCTGGTCTCGGGCCTGTCGCGACTGGGCGAAACCATCATTGACCCACCGATCCAGATGCTGAAGGCCATGCCGTTTCTCGGCCTTCTGCCGCTGTTCATCCTGTGGTTCGGCATCGGCGAAGCACCAAAGATCGGGCTTGTGGCTTTCGGTGCAGTGTTTCCAATCTACCTCACCCTGCATGGCGGCATTCGCGGTATCGACAAAAAACTGATCGAGGCTGGACAGACGCTGGAACTCGGCACGTTTGGCATCATCCGCCACATCATCATTCCCGGCGCGCTGCCCTCGCTTCTCGTCGGCGTACGTTATGGCCTCAGCGTTGCGTGGCTAAGCCTTGTCGTCGGCGAACAGATCAACGCTTCCAGCGGCATCGGCTACATCATCACCTATGCCCGCGACTTCCTGCAAACCGATGTCATCGTCGTATGCCTCCTTGTCTATGCGATCATGGGGCTGCTGACCGATGGTCTTGTGCGCGCAATCGAAGCCTACGCACTTCGCTGGCGCCCGGAGGTGATCGCATGAGCAATCTCGTCGACATCCGAAAGCTGCAGCGCTCGTTCGGCGGTCCGGCGGTTCTTGACGGCATCGACCTGACCATGGCCCCCGGCGAATTCGTCGCCCTGCTTGGCCGTAGTGGGTCGGGAAAATCCACCCTGCTGCGGGTTCTGGCGGACCTCGACACCGCCCCGGCGCAAGAGCTGCAGCTACCCGCTCGCCGTTCGGTGGTTTTCCAGGAACCGCGCCTCCTGCCGTGGAAAAGCGTCATCGAAAATGTCGCGCTCGGTGTGCGCCACCCGGATGCACGATTGCTTGCGAAACAGGCATTGGCGGATGTCGGTCTGTCGCACCGGCTCGATGCCTGGCCGCTGACGCTATCCGGTGGCGAGGCTCAACGCACAGCGCTCGCGCGGGCCCTGGTGCGCGAACCTCAGCTGCTGTTGCTGGACGAACCCTTTGCAGCGCTCGACGCTCTTACCCGTCTGCGCATGCACGACCTCGTCTTCGAACTCTGGCGTAAACATCACCCGGCCGTCCTGCTCGTTACTCACGACGTCTGGGAAGCCGTGGCGCTGGCCGACCGGATCCTGGTTCTCGATCAGGGACGTTTTATCCGGGAAATCCGCGTCGATATCGTTCATCCGCGCCGTCGTGACGATCCCAGAACCAGCCTTGTCGAAGCCGAACTCCTCAAGGAACTCGGCGTCGAACCCCTACACGCCTGAACATTTAAATGCCTGACCCCTTCGCCAGAATGGCAGATTGGACACTCCGATGATCACCAAGCGTACATTTCTTGCAGCCGCGGCCTTCGTTACCGCCGCTGCCACATTCACATACCCCGTTCAGGCCGCCGACGACGTCGTGCGGATCGGCTGGCTGCGTGGCCCCAACGATATCACGCTCGCCAAATCCCGCGGCACGCTCGAAAAAGTGCTGTCAGAAAAAGGCATCAAGGTGGAATGGGCAGGCCCCTTCCCGGCCGCCGCTCCCGCTTTCGAAGCGCTCAATGCCGGCAGCATCGACATCACGGCCGGCAGCTCCACATCGGCGATCGCAGCGCTTGCCGCAAAAATCCCGCTGGTGGTCTTTGCCTATCAGAAGATGTCGCCCGGTTCCGAGGGTATTGTCGTTAAAAAGGGTTCCGGCATTTCGTCCATCAAGGACCTCGCTGGCAAGAAGGTCGCCGTCAATCGCGGCGGCACCGGCGAATATCTGCTGATGCAGGGACTGGAAACCAACGGCGTCGACCCGAAAAGCGTCGAGCGCGTCTATCTCAGCCCCAGCGACAGCGGCCCGAGCTTCACGCAGGGCCATGTCGATGCGTGGGCCACCTGGGACCCGTTCCTGACGATCGCGGAAAAAGCCTATGACGGCAAGGTCGTGGCCGATGGCACCGCCATCAAGTCCGACAATGCCGTCGTGCTGGTCGCAAGCACCGCCTTCGCCAAGGACAAGGCCGATCAGCTTCAACTCGTCTTCGACGTCATCAAGTCGGAAAACGCCTGGGCCGTTGCCAACAAGGCGGAAGCCGGCGCCATCTGGGCCAAGGAAATGAATGTACCCGCCGATCTCGGCCCAAAGATCGGCGAAAACAACGCCGTTGCGACCACCGCTGTTTCGCAAGAGGCGGTCAAGCAGATCAGCGCCGTTGCGCAATGGTACGCCAAGAGCGGCATCATTCCATCACTGCCGGATGTGGCAGCTGGCGTCGTGTCGCTGAAGTAGGGAGCGCCTGTGCACCTGCGCCACGTAAATGGCGCAGTTGTCCGAACGGAAAAACAAACAATGGCGATGATAACGGACTTATTCTCTTGAACGGATCTGAACCGGCGACCCGCTGAAATTTACCGTGACGCTGCCCATTTTATCCAAGACAGAGAGAAAAGATGACGGTGATGAGCGCCTTGGCGTGAATTGTCCGCTATAAGTCCCGTTGCTGCCTGTCGGTACATGACGCAAGCCTTATGATCGGAGCATCGCAACCGGAGAACCGTCATGCATCAAGACAAAGCCCTTTTCGTCATCGACGCGCAGGAATCGTTCCGCCAGCGCTCCTATTTTCGCGAGGATGAGTTTCTCCCCTACGTTGCACGCCAACAGGCCCTGATCGATGGCGCGAAAACGGCCGGCATCCCCGTCGTCCAGATATTCCATGTCGATCCGAGCGGCCCCTTCAGTGAGGCGTCGGGCCATGTTCGGACCATTGCACCCCTCAAACTCGAGCCGGATGTCACCTTCCGAAAGACCCGGCACAGCGCACTTGTCGGCAGCGGTCTTGACGTGTGGCTGACGGAACAGGGCATTCGCAGGATCATCATCTCAGGCATCCGCACCGAGCAATGCTGCGAGACGACCACGCGCCACGCCTCGGATCTCGGCTATTTGGTCGATTATGTGGGAGAGGCGACGCTGACCTTTCCGATGACCGATGCAACAGGCCGCGAGTGGAGTGCTGCCGAAATCCGGGCTCGCACGGAACTCGTGCTTGCGGGCCGCTTCGCCCGTATTGCGACGGTCGAAGAGGCACTTGCGGGCGAGCATAAGGACATCGCCGCATGATTGCAGCCGAGGGCGGGCAGGTCATACCGTTTTTTGTCCTGGTTCCGCCCCGGGCGCTGCTTCTCGATATCGCGGGACCGATGGAAGTGGTGCGCAATGCCAATCTGGTCCAGTCCGGCACCCGGTTCACCGTGACCTATATCGGGGTCTCGCCCACAATGGAAAGCTCGATCGGGCTCAGGCTGGCGGATATTGCACCGCTTCCGTTGGAACTTCCCGACGGCGCCACTGTCGTCGTCTCCGGCGCCGTCGACATCATGATGACCGGCCGCAACGATCGCAAGGGCGATGCCGTTGATGAGACCGAGATCATCCGGTGGCTGGCGCGTGCGATCCGGCCAGGCATTCGGCTCGTCACCGTTTGTTCCGGTGCATTGCTCGCGGCGCGTGCCGGCTTGCTGGAAGGCCACGAATGCACGACCCACCATTCGACACTCGATGAACTGTCCAAGCTCGCGCCCACGGCACGGGTCCGCAGCAATCGTCTTTTCGTCGAGGACAGGGAGCGGCTGACCAGCGCCGGCGTGACTGCCGGCATCGACCTCATGCTGGCTATCATCGCAAGGGAAATCGGCCACGAGGCCGCGACTGCCGTCGCCCGCAATCTCGTCGTCTACCTCCGGAGAACCGGTGCAGACCCACAATTGTCACCCTGGCTGGAAGGACGCAACCACATCCACCCGGCAATCCACCGCGCGCAGGATGCCATCGCTGCCGATCCGGCTCGCGACTGGTCGGTGCAGGCACTGGCGGATGTCGCCGCCACCAGCCCGCGCAACCTCTCCCGACTGTTCAACGACCACACCGGCACCAGCGTCACGCATTATGTAAACCGCCTGCGCGTGGCGCTCGCAAGGGACCTCATCACGGGCACCCGTTTGTCTATTGACGATATCGCCGAGCGCGCCGGCTTCGCGTCTACCCGGCAGTTTCGCAGGGCGTGGGGCCGCTTCAACTCAAGTGCGCCGCGACACACGCGGGCGAAGGCAGCAACCATACCGGATATCTAATGGGTTCGCATATTCGACATGATGCGCCGGGCTGGCGTGAAGATGGTGCAGGGAACCGCAGCAGTAATCGACGACGTCCGCATAGCAGCACGGCAGATATCTTCAATATCTGGAAATTCCAGATATTATGGAGATCCACTTCGGAGATTGACCATGCGCCATTATACGACGGGTGACCTCAATAAGCAGGTCGGCGATGTCACAGATGCGGCGAGCCGCGAGCCAGTGGTTCTCACCAAGCACAGGAAGCCACGCTTCGTGTTGATGAGCTATGAACATTATGAGCGACTTCGCACGGGTGGCGATACCCGCAAGGCTCGTCGTGCCTCGGACATGCCGGATGAGCATAGAGAGCTGTTTGGTGCAGAAATAGATCGACTTGCGCGTGGTGAAGGATATGGCGATGAGCCGTGAATTCCTTCCCGGCCAAATCATCACCTATCCGTATCTATGGAGTGGCAGGATGAGCGTGGAGAGACAGAAGGACGCAAGTCGCGTCCGACCTGCGTCGTCGTTGCTGTTCGCGGCGCCAAGGACGCCTTACGGATCTGGCGCTTCTCCCAGTGACGACGCAACTGCCAAAGTCCGACCGCGCCGCCTTGGAAATTCCCGATACGGAAGCGCGTCGAGCTGGCCTGAGCGATCTGAAGCGCTGTTGGGTGATGGTCGATGAATATAATTACAATGTCGCCGAACGCTCCTGGCACCTTGAGCCCGACGAAAAGGTCCTTGGTCGTTTTAGCAGGGCGTTCATGATCAAGATCGCAGCCGCATTTGGCGGAGCTTCCAAAAAATCTGGCCGCCAGAACAACCGAATGGAGCGATCTGTTCGGGCCGATCCTTGCGAGTTCGTCATTCGATACCATGTCTGACGGGGGCGACGACGACTACGCGATGGCGACGGCTATTGAGAGGCTGTGAACCAGCGCCCTGCGGATCTACTCGCCGACCGTTGCCAACGCCTCTATGAGCCTGGAACCGCGCAGTGATCACTGATGCAGGTTTGCAACTGCCATTAAAGAAGACAAAAGCACTCAGATTAAATTTCAGCTCTGGACTGGCAAGGCGCCGCGCCGTGCTTTAGCGATCTCCTACGTATGTTGGCGACTTTCGCGAACGACGAGAATGACCGGCTAAATCCCGATGACGACTAAAATAGCCCGACTCCTGAACTCCTTCGTCCATCTGAAACCCCAGTTGCTCGCAACAGTGCGTCAGCGACGGATCGATCAGGCGCTGGCGGAAGATCTTATCCAGGATGCATGGATCAAGGTTCAGACCGCGACGCCGGAACATCGCATCGAAAATCTCGCCGGATATATTCACCGGACCGTTTCCAATACGACGATCGACCACCTGCGCCGCGAAAAGCGCCGTCGCGAAATCGATGCCGAGGTTCAGGATATCTTGCGCGATGATATCGAAGACCGTTCCCCTGAGCGCGCCTACATGGCCCGGCAGACACTTGACGCTGTGACGGAAACTCTTGAAGCGATGCCGGAGCGCTCGCGCCGGATATTCCTGATGAACCGGATTGATGGCATCAGCCATAAGCGGATAGCCGAACTTGAGGACATCACCGAGGAAGCCGTCTATTATCACATCCGCCGCGTTCTCGAACGTCTGGCCGTTTTGCGCCGCGAGATGGATGCGTGAAACCGTTTCGGCGGATCGACCTTTGCCACCCGTGTGATAAGACCTTCGATATTCAGTCCCTTCCACAAAAACGCTTCGATATATGAGCATGAGCGACACCGACCACGATCGACCGGAGAACCATCGCGCCGCACTTGATGCGCGTGACTGGCTCGTGCGTTTGACGTCCGGATCGCTCAGCGCTGCCGAACTTGAACAGTTCAAGCTCTGGCGGGACTGTCGTCCTGAACATCGCGCCGCGTTCGAACACGAGCGACAGTTCTGGAACCAGCTCGACCGTCTGGCGCAGCCGGCCGCGAAGGTCGCGCGCATACAGACTTCCGGCATGACCCGCCGGTCCTTGATTGGCGGCAGTACGGCCCTTGCCGCTGCGTCGGCAGGCTTTGTCGCCGCTCCGCGCGTCTCACTCTGGTGGCAGGCCGATTTTATCGTGCCCGCCGGAAGCCAGCGCGAAGTGCCACTGCCGGACGGCACCATTGCGGCGGTAAACACCGGCGGAGCCCTCAAGGTCGATTTCAGGGAGGGATTACGCCTCGTCCATCTCCTGCGCGGTGAAGCGGAGTTCCGGATTCCGCCTGCCGCCGATGGCAGCCCGTTTCGCATTGCCGTTGATGGCGGTAACACAGACATGCGGGATGGGCAGCTAGCGATCGGCAATGCCGACGACCTGACGACAGTTGCCGTCGTTGCCGGACATGCGGCCGTCTACAGCCCGCTTGCGCCGGACGAAACCGCCTTGTCACACAGGCCGCGCGTCGATCTCGGACCGTCACAGCAGACAATGTATCAGGCTGGCGCCGATCCCGGCCAACCCGGCATTGCCGACCTGGAAATGCTGCTCGCCTGGCGGCAGGGAAAGATCATCTTCGAAGGCAAAACTTTTGCCGCCGCCATTTCAGACATCGGTCGTTATGTTGCCGAACCGGTCATCCTAAGGCCGGGCATCGATCGCGATCTTGCCGTCAGCGGCATATTTTCCACAGCCCAGCCTCTCGCTGCGTTGCAGTCTCTTGCCAAGACGCAAGCACTGTCTGTCCGCCGCATTCCCGGCGTCGCGATCATTCTTGCCTGAAATGGAAAATAATCCCGCAAACGTCTTTAGGTGAATCCTTCCGCCAATCGTCAACTATTCAAACACGGCCGAAAAGGCCGGTGTCTGAACGATGATCTGTGCGTAGGGGCGACGGAATGAGGGACGAGAAGAACAGCAGGCAGCGGCAAGCGGCAGGCGCAACGCTGCTGCAAACGCTGATGGCGGGTGTGGCGATCTGCGTCGCAGGTGTGACCACGACCGGGATCAGCACACCTGCGATGGCGCAGACAAGCCAGACGGTCAGTTTCGACATTCCGCCGACTTCGCTATCGCGGGCACTGCGCCAGTTTTCGCAGCAATCCGGCGTACAGGTGGCCTACAGGACCGCCATTGCCGCCAATGCCACAGCACCATCCGTAAAGGGTCAGTTGACGCCACAGCAAGCGCTTTCGACGCTGCTCGCGAGTTCCGGTCTGCGTTACAGCTTTACCGGCAGCGGCGCCGTCACCATTCTTGCCGGCGATGCCGCAGCGGGTTCCATCGACAATTCGGGAGCAACCGTCCTCAACACCATCGTCGTTGCCGGCACTGGTGGCGCCTTCGAGCGCGTTGATGGCTATCGCGCAGACAGTTCTTCCTCCGGTGCAAAGACCGACACGCCGATCATCGAAACACCCCAATCGATCAGCGTCGTGACGGCGGACCAGATTGCCAACCAGCGCGCGACCTCGCTGTCGGAGACGCTAGCCTACACGCCGGGCGTCGCCACCCAGTCTGGCGGCTTCAGCCGCATGGTCGACGATTTCATGATCCGCGGCTTCAACACCGCCAGCGGCAATACCGGCACGCTGCGCGACGGCATGAAATTCCAGTCGAGCGTTTATGACGGCGGCCAGGAGCCTTACGGGTTGGAACGCGTTGAGGTTCTGCGGGGTGCGTCTTCCGTGCTTTACGGTCAGGTCGCACCGGGCGGTATCGTCAACGCCATTTCGAAGCGCCCAACGACAACACCGCTGCACGAGGTCAATCTCGAATATGGCAGCTATGACAGGAAACAGATTTCAGCCGATTTCGGTGGCCCGATCGATGCAGACGGTGTTCTGTCCTATCGTCTCACCGGCCTTTACCGCGATGCCGACAACTGGGTCGACAATACACCCGACAACAAGGCCTATATCGCGCCTGCCCTGACGTGGAAACCGGACGAAACGACGTCGCTCACGCTGCTCGGAAGCTATCAGCATGTCGATACCGGTTTCGCGCCGCCTTACCTTCTTTCGGATATCACGTCTGGCAAGCTGTCTCGTGACACGTTTACCGGCATCGACAATTTCGACACTTACAAGTCCGACATCTACACGATCGGCGGCATGTTCGAGCACGAGTTCGATGACGGTCTGAAGCTGCGCAGTTCCGCGCGCTATTTCCACGCCGATATCCAGTGGAACTACATGATGCCGAACTTAGCGCCGATCAGTGCCGGCGGCGTGATGACACGACTGGCATCGGAACGCGCTGAAACATCCTACGGCATCACATCCGACAACTCGCTCGAATACACGTTCGATGCCTTCGGCGCCGAGCATACGCTGCTTGGCGGCTTCGATTTTTACCGCCGCTCTTATAACAGCCATCGCTACCGCGGCACCGCGAGCCAGCTGAACCTCAATACCGGCGTAAACAGCAGCGGTCCCAATGTCAGTTATGCCGTCGATCGAGGTTCGGACAGCATTGGCGATCAGTATGGCATCTACCTGCAGGACCAGATAAAATTCGACGATCACTGGATCCTGCTGCTCGGCGGACGTCACGACTGGGCCGACAGCAGCACCAAGAGCTACCAGACCGGCGTCGTCACCGACCAGCGAGACAATGCCTTTACTGGCCGCGCCGGCCTCGTTTATCTCTTCGACAACGGTGTGGCGCCCTATGTCAGCGTCAGCCAGTCGTTCCTGCCGCAGGTCGGCTCCGATTTCCTGACCGGCAATGCCCTCAAACCGAACGAAGGCCTGCAATACGAAACCGGTATCCGCTACCAGCCGCTGGGCACCAACCTTCAGTTCAGCGCCGCGGTTTACGATCTCCACCAGAAAAACGTCGTCTCCTACAACTCGAGCGGCAACGCCTACCAGCTGGGAGAAGTGCATTCCCGCGGTCTCGAACTGGAAGCGCGCGGCGATATTGGCAACTGGGGCCTCGTTGCTGCCTATACGTTCACCGATGCCGAAATCACCCGTAGCGCAAAAGCCGCAGAAATCGGCGAGCAGGTTGGCTTGGTGCCGCGCCATAGCTTTTCGATCTGGGCCGATTATGGCCTCGACGACCTCGGACTGGAAGGTGTTCGTCTCGGCGGTGGCATGCGTTATGTCGGCAAGACGAACCTGACCGACAGCGTGATCGATGGTCCGAGCTATGTCCTGTTCGACGCGATGGCGAGTGTCGATCTCGGCAAGCTCAATGCGGATCTTGAAGGTCTGGATTTCAAGGTCAACGCCCGCAACCTCTTCGACCGCAAATATTACACCTGCGTTTCGCTGGATGGCTGCCGTTTCGGTGAACCGATGACGGTTTCAGCGACCCTGTCCTACAAGTGGTAACGCGCATGCCGATCAGCAGGCGGAACATGTTGGGTGCGGCACTTGCCGCTCCCGTTGCTTTCCTGTCGGCACCATGGTCGCTGGCACAATCCGTCCGCTCGATTGCGCCGCAACGACTGGTTAGCCTCGACCTGCTGATTACCGAAATGTTGCTGACATTGGGCGAGATACCGGTCGCCGTCGCCAATATCCCGCTTTACCGCCGGCTGGTCGCCAGCCCTGCCCTGCCGGATAGTGTCGAAGATCTCGGCCCTCTCAACGAACCCAATCTGGAATTTCTTCAACGCCTCGCCCCGACACGCGTGCTGGTGGCCGACTGGCAGGCACCCGGTCTCATGCCGCTGACACGGATAGCACCTGTTCTGCCGATCAAGATGTTTGCCGGAAAAACACCGGCGTTGGTGCATTGCGAAAGCCTGCTTTCAGACACGGCTGAACTGACCGGCCGGCAAATGGAAGCGAATACTGCCATCGCCACGACCAACGCCGCGATAGACGCAGCACGAACCTTGCTGAGCGGTTTTTCCCGACCGGTCTACATCTGTCGTTTCAACCGCGACGGCCGAAACATCGCACTCTTCGGCGGCAATGGCATGCTGGGAGACGTCGCCAACCGGCTGAACCTGCGCAACGCCTATAAAGGCCGAGTGAACGGTGCTGGCGTGACCAACGCGCCACTGTCGCGGCTGGCAGACGAACCCGATGCCGTCATCGTCCATTTCGATCGCGGGGCCGAAACCGACGTCGCACTAGCGCGACTGGAGGAAAGTGCGCTGTGGCATGCTTTGCCCGCCGTGCGAAATAACCGTATCGTACGGATGCCGGTGATCTATCCGAGCGGTGGCCTGCGCTCGGCAGAACGGTTTGCCACCCAGATCGGCACACAGCTTGCGAAATTTGCCGATGGCTGAAACCTCATATCTCCCGTCCCGACCGCGCCGCTTGTTTTTGCCCCTCATCCTGACGATACTGGCAGTGCTCTTGTTTGCCGGTTATCTACGCATGACCGGCCTGGCCGGAGCGTTTTCGCTTCTCCGCGCACCGGATACCTCCCTGCAATCGGTACAGCTTTTTTACGGAGCACTACCCCGTTTTGTCGTCGCATTGGCGGCCGGTGGCTTGCTGGGGCTCGCGACTACGCTCATGCAGCAGGGGCTTGGCAACCCGCTTGCAGAACCCGGAACGATCGGGCTTTTGTCAACGAGCCGACTGACCGTCGCCATCGCACTCATCTGGCTTCCCGCCTTTGCAGGCGGCTTCGTCCTGCCGGTTCTGGCGGGCTCGCTTTTCGGGCTTGTTATCCTGCTCGGTCTTTCCTGGCGCCGAAAACTGTCACCGCTGTTTCTCATCCTCAACGGGCTGGTACTTGGCCTCGTCTGCGATGCCGTCACCTCGATGCTCATCCTCACCCATTACGAGGAAATTGCCGATCTGCTTTTATGGCAGTCGGGATCGCTGGTGCAGGATAACTGGCAGGTCGCGCGCCTGCTAAGCCTGTGCCTTGCCGCTGCGGCGATCATCGTTTTCCTTTTGCGCAAGCCGTTATCTCTGCTCGATCTCGACGATTCCTCCGCCAGAAGCCTCGGCCTGTCACCGATGATGGCAAGGCTTGCGGCCATCGGACTTGCGGCGGGCGCAGCGGCCGCAGTTACTGCCCATATCGGCCTGCTCGCGTTTGTCGGACTGGCCGGTGCGGCGCTTGCACGAATATGCGGAGCACGCGGTTTTGCCGACCGCGCCATGTTTTCCTCGTTCCTCTCCGCCGCCCTTCTCTTGCTGACCGACCAGACCATGCAAATGGCCGAAATGGTCATGGCAATCCCGGCAGGCACGGTAACCGCGCTTTTTGCCGCTCCGCTGCTTTTGTACCTTCTGCATTCAGGACGCACGCAGCCGCGAACCGGGCGCGCATTCGATCTCCACGTTCCGCACCGCCTTGTCCCAACGCGAAACATCCTGCTCGGCCTTGCGGTCCTATTCATCATCGCCATTCTAATCGCGCTGGCGGTTGGCCGGATACCGGACGGTTTTACGTGGACGGCAGCGGACGAGTTGTCGCAATTGCTCCCATGGCGCTGGCCGCGTGTGGCCGGAGCGTTGGCCGCAGGCGGTATGGTCGCACTGGCCGGCTGCCTCATGCAGCGCATGACCGGCAACCATCTGGCCAGCCCCGAGCTCATCGGCGTATCGTCGGGCGCGACGCTGGTCATGCTGCCGGTGATCTTTTTCCTGCCACCGCTCAGCCGCAGCCAGACCATGCTGATTGCTGCCGTCGGCGCCTTGGTTTTTCTCCTTATCGCGCTGCGGCTGGCACGCCGGTCTCAATACGCGCCTGAAAAACTGCTGCTCACCGGACTAGCGGTCACCGCGCTCAGCGGCTCGCTTCTCTCCTCCGCTATCTATTTCGGCGATATCCGCCTGACGAGACTGATCGGCTGGCTGTCCGGCTCGACCTACGCGGTGGCCGAGACCGACGCGATGATCGCGCTTGGCCTGCTCGCGGCAACAGTCGCGATTTTGCCGCTGATACAGCGCTGGCTCGGCTTGATGCCGCTCGGCGAGCCGGTTGCAGCCTCTCTCGGCGTCGAGATCAGGCTTGCCCGCCTTTGCATCATCATTCTCGTTGCACTTCTCACCGGCATTGCCACCGTCATGATCGGACCCGTGACCTTTGTCGGGCTCGTCGTTCCGCATCTCGTCAGGCTGATCGGCCTGCGCAAGCCTCTGGCACAAACCGTCGGCTGCGTCCTTGCAGGCGCAACGCTGATGATCGTATCCGACTGGATAGGAAGAACCATCGCCTTTCCGTGGGACATCCCGGCAGGATTGGTGGCAAGTGTCATAGGTGCCCTGTTCTACGGCATCACCATGGGCCGAAGCGGCAGATGATCCCGGAACTTTCCCATATATTCCAGGGCCCGTTTGCCGCGCTCGGTGAGACGCTGAGCGTCGACGGCTCACCGACCATACCCCTCGGCAACTTTTGCTCCTCGCCGCAATTGCACGAGACCCTCGGCATATTCGCTCGGCGTTGGCCCGATCCCGATCCGCGAGTGGTGGCGACACAGTGGTCAAAAACCTATTTTTCCACCCTCCTGCCTGCAGTCCTTCTGCCTTGCCTGCTGCATGACTGGCATCTGCCGCTTTCCCCACAGAAAATGGGCATCCGCATATCAACAGCCGGTTCGGTGTTGGGGTTTGAGCTCCCGTCGCCCGGTGGACACCGCAATGCGCAGGAAAAAGCGTCCGGACGCTTCGACTTTCTGGTAGCCGATCACTTGCGACCAGTCATAGACATGTTGGCCGCTGCTACGCCACTGCCCGCCAAAGTTCTCTGGAGCAACGCCGGAAACGTCTTCGAGAATGTTGTCGGCCGGGCATCCAGCCTGCTCGGCCATGCCCACCCGGCCGTTTGCGAGGCCATGACCATCATGGCAGACAGGCGGGATTCCGCTTGCCGGGCCAATCCGTTGTTCGAGCCGATCCGCTACCTCAACGAGGGCGGTGAAAACGCGCGGCAAAGGCGGATCTGTTGCTTGCGATATTTCCAGCCGGAGCTCGGATACTGCAAGTCCTGCCCGAAGCCGGGCCTAGAACCGGATGGTGGTAGTTGAACTGTCTTAAGGTCTGGGCGGCCAGCGACTGTTAGAACAAATGCGCGAAGACTACCGTCTAACTCGACCAGATTGAGCGCGGGGACAATCTGCTTTGCTAATGAGTCGCTTCAGAATGCGGTGCCGTTACGTCGATTTGGAGTGATTATCCTCACCCCTCCAGATCGGCTTAAAACAATGAGGTCTTCCACATCACGCCCTCGAGTCCTCGTTGGCTTATATGCGTGGAACAAAAGAGCCCTTCGGCAGACGTCGAGTATTGAAGGTAGCTGCGCTCTCATATGAAAATAGTGCTTTTGCGGGAGATAAGTCGGCTTCTCCCCGTGGTTTAGGCACCGCCGAAGCCATGTGACAGCAGCCTCTCCACCAGCTTCGCCTATTTTCCAACCTGAACCGGACGACATAAATCGGATGACCATGCAGACCACGATCCGGGGTAGAGAGCAGCGGACCGACCCAAAACTATAAGTGCAGCGATCTGGTAAGCGGCCGAAACTCCGCTTCCGCAATATACGCCGATTTCTGCTCCGTTACCCAAATCGGCAGGCAATACTGCGCGAAGTTCGTCGGGCGGCGAAACCCGCCCGTCAACGCCTCGACTTTTCGACGCCGGGGCATTGATAGCGCCGGGAATATGGCCACGAGCAAAGACGTCTTCTGCCCGGGCATCAAAGAGTTTGTTCTGGCCCGCCAGCTGAAAGGCTCCGTCGGCGTCGAGAACCGGCAGATGGCCGGCCGTCAGGACAATGTTGCCTTTCGCAGGCGGCTTCGAATGTTCCCGACTGACCGGCAGGCCAAGCCGCGTCCAGGCAGCCAGCCCGCCGTTAAGGATATAAACCTGCCGGGCACCTGCCCATGTGAGTGTCCACCAGGCGCGTGCCGCCGCAAAACCATTGCCGTTGTCGTAAGCAACGGCGATCGTGTCGTCGCTCAAGCCCCAGCGCCGAGCCGCACGCTGCAGGTCCGCTACCGCCGGCAGGGGGCGTGCACCATGCGTGCCGCCGCCCGGTCCCGCCAGTTCGCCTGCCAGATCGACATCGATCGCGCCCTCGATCCGTAGTGGCTTGTCATCCTTCGCGTCGCTGATCACGGCAAGGATGACGACGCGCTGCCCAGCCTGTTGAAGGGCTGCGAGATCTTCTGCTCGGATAAACGGGCCTTGGCCTTTAAGCTCGGTCATGTCGGTTCCTCATGCCACCTTGCTGCTGGCCGCCGCATCTTTCGCAACAAACCTGTTTTCCGGCCGTGTCAGGCCAAGATGATCGCGGAACGTGCTGCCGGAATAATCGAGGCGGTAGAAACCGCGCCTCTGCAGCTCCGGTACGACGAGGTCCACGAAGGCTTCGACAGATTCGGGCACATAGGGCGGAAAGATATTGAACCCGTCAGCCGCCTTTTCGCGGAACCACAGTTCGATGAAATCAGCGACCTCCGTCGGATTTCCGATTGCAACGGCACCGGACAAGATGGTCGTATAGATCAGGTCCTTGAGCAGAAGCGGTGACGGCCCTCCCACAGTACGGCGTGTACGGCGTGTCGCTTCGGCTATCAGCGCCAGACCTTCCGGCGAGGCCTGTTCCGCCACTTGCACCGGAACGGACGCATCGTGATCGTTGCCCCGCACATCGATGCCGAGTATGGCGGCAACGCGTGTCAGATTGCGAAGCGCATTGCGGCCAAGCCCGCCGAACCGTACTTCCTCACCATCATTGTCTTCCTTGTCGAGCACCAGAAAGCCGTTGAGCCTGTCGTATATGGCAACGGCCTCTTCCGTCGTCGGCGCCACGATCGGCGTCAGGCCCGGCAGGATGGAGAAATCGAGTTCATCGCGACCATAGGCCACCGCCCTCGCCTTCATGTCGGCATAGTAGGCTTTTGCAGCCTCGATCGTGCCCTGACCGGCGAAAATGACATCGGCATCGCGCGCCCCGAGTTGCCGCGAACGCTCGGATGTACCGGCATGCAGGATGACCGGATGTCCCTGTACGGGACGTGCGACATTCAGCGGGCCTTCGACCGCAAAACTTTGTCCCTTGTGGTTTAGCTTGTGGATCTTGGCCGGATCCACATAGGTACCGTTGACGGGATCGCGCACGAAGGCATCGTCCTCGAACGTGTCCCAAAGGCCCTTGACCACATCGACGAATTCATCGGCCCAGTCATAGCGCCTTTCAGTATCCCAATGGGTATCGCGACTGAAATTGGCGGCCGCGATGGCATCTGCTCCGGTCACGATATTCCAGGACGCACGCCCCTTGCTCAGATGATCGAGCGAGGCAAACATCCGGGCGACGGTGAAAGGGTCGTAATAGGTCGGATTGGCTGTCACCACGATGCCGATATGTGAGGTTGCAGCTGCCAGGCTCGCTCCCGACACAAAGGGTTCGAGACGCGACATTTGCGCCGGATTGGTGGTCTGAAGTTGCGGATCGGTTGCAAGGCGGTCGCCAAGGAAGAGAAAGTCGAATTTCGCTTTCTCGGCCAGTTGCGTCACATATTGCAGAAACTCGATATCGAATGCGGCATCGGCCTTCGACGACGACATGCGCCATCCGGCCGGATGCGTACCACCCGCCCAGAACATCAGGCCAAGATGCAGTTCTCTCTGCCTTTTCGGTGTTGTTGTCATCGCGAATAACCCCGTTTTCATGCAGCAAATTGATTGAGTGGACGTTTGAGACCGAAACGATCACGCAACGTTGCGCCCTCGTATTCCGTCCGAAAAAGATTGCGCTTTTGAAGTTCCGGCACGACCAGTTCGACGAAGAGATCAAGCTGCTCGTACACGTAGGCAGACTGCACGTTGAAACCGTCGCAAGCGCCTGCCTTGAACCAGCTTTCGAAATAATCGGCGATATCCTGCGCGCTGCCAACAACGACATGGCCGCCGACGATGTAAGTGTGAAGAAGATCGCGCCAGCTGACCTGACCAATCCCGCGGCCGGTTCTGCGGTCCGTCTCGGCAAGAAGCCTTGAACCGGCGTGGTTGAATGCGCTGGCTCGCTCAAGGTCGACCAGATCGTCGATGTCCACATGCGACAGCGAGATGCCGACACGTTGCGACAGGGCTCCGAGATTGCGGTGACCGGCACCGACAGCCTCGCCGCGGATCTCTGCCACCTTGGCATCGAGGCTCCAGTATGATGGCTCCCGTCCACCGAAGCGGACGTCATCGTCGAGGATGATCAGCGCGTTCAACTGGTCATAGATTTGCCGCGCCGCCTCGAGTGTTTTCCCGACAAGCGGCGTGATGCCCGGCAAAATTTTTATCTGGCCATCTGGCCGGCCTCTTTCCCGGGCACGGCTGCGGATGTCGTTGGCATAAGCAACGCCGTCTTCCAGCGTCGCCGAAGCGGCAAAGATCACATCGGCCTCGCGCGCCCCGAAATTTCGCGAGCGTTCGGACGTGCCTGCATGAAGAATGACCGGGTACCCCTGCGGCGTACGCGCGACATTGAGCGGCCCTTTGACGCTGAAGGTCTTGCCGACATGGTTTAGAGGATGGATCTTCTCCCCGTCGACAAAGCTGCCGGTATCCTTGTTGCGAATAAACGCGTCGTCTTCCCAGCTGTCCCACAGCCGCCGCACGATCGCGATGAATTCGTCGGCGCGGTCGTAGCGGTAGTCGGGATCGCCGTGCTCGCTGCGACTGTAATTTTGCGCTGCCCGGCCATCGGCGCCGGTGACGATGTTCCACGAGGCGCGGCCATGAGTGGCATGATCAAGGGATGCAACAAGGCGCGCAAGATTGAATGGCTCGAAATAGGTCGGATTGGCGGTGACAACGATGCCGATCTCGCTCGTTTTGGTCGCTAGGTAAGAAGCCGCCGTGAACGGCTCGAAACGTGCGAGCACCGACGTGTTGGTGAGTTCGTAGTTCAGCCCGGTCGCCAACCGGTCGCCGAAAAAGAAGAAGTCGAATTTTGCAGCTTCAGCAGTGCGGGCAAGACGGACGATATGGTCCGGCTCGAATGCGCCTTCATGCGCCGCACCCGGATAACGCCAGCCTGCGGGATGCGTACCATTGGCCCAATACATGTAGCCGAGGTGCAACTGGCGGCGTTCATCGTCACTTGTCGTGTGGTTCTGTCCTTGATGGGCCATGGAGATCTCCTGATCAGACCGGCGCTTCCGCAGCACGGCTCTGGTGTTCGACCGCATGCAGCGTGTCGTAGATTTTCGATTCCAGCTTGAGCAGTTCGATGTCTCCGCGCCGACGCGGACGCGGCAGATCGACTTTGAAGATCGTGTGCATGCGACCGGGGCGAGGCGAAAAAAGCACGATTCTATCAGCCAGAAACGCCGCCTCGCCGACATCATGCGTCACAAAAACGATGGTGCGCCGGTTTTCCTGCCAAAGACCGATGAGTTCTTCCTGGAGCTTGATACGGGTGATGTGGTCGACGGCGCCGAACGGCTCGTCCATCAGCAGCACTTCCGGTTTCGACGAAAGAGCGCGGGCGATACCGGCGCGCTGGCGCATTCCGCCGGAAAGCTGATGCGGATATTTTTCGGCAAAACCGGTCAGGCCGACCTTGTCGAGATAATGCCGCGCCGTCTTGCCGCGCTCGGTCTTGCCGACGCCGGATAGTTCCAGCCCGAACGAGACATTGTCCTCAATGGTGCGCCAAGGCAAAAGCGACGCATCCTGGAATACAACCCCAAGCGAATGGTGCGGCCCCTCGATGGGCCGACCGTGGAAAGACACCAGCCCATCACTGGGCTGTTGCAACCCGGACAGCAGTTCCAGCAATGTGCTCTTGCCGCAACCACTCGGCCCGAGAAAAACGATGAATTCACCTTTCTCAATATTCAGCGAGATGTCCTGCAGCGCGACCACAGGCGGGTTGCCGGGATAGACCTTGTCGACGGAAGAGATCTGAAACAGCGTCATCGGCAAAACCTCAGTTGGAGTTGCCGGTCGAACGTGCCGGATAGGAAAACGGTTTTACGTATTCCTGGGGGATGAACCGGTCGTCGATGAACTGTTCGGCGTCGTAGGGCTCTTTCTGGTTGCCGAGAGCAATCTCCACCGTCTGCGTATCGGCAATCGCCTTTCGATCGATCGCCGGATTGCTGTCCCAGATATCGTCTTCCTGGTGGATCGCATTGGCGACGGCCTGCGGGTTCAGATGCAGCTGCTTCTGCAGCCAAGGAAGATACTCTTCGTAATTGGCCTTGGCGTAGGTATAGGACTTGAAATAGGCACGCAGTCCACGCTTAAGCAGATCCGGATCGTTGGCGATGACGTCATTGCCGGCGATCAGCACGCCGGTATGATAGGTGGGCAGGTAGTCCCAGCCGCGCGCCAGCGCTTTGCCTTCGCCTTCCAGTTCCGCCATTGCCGGAAACGGCTGGTGAATGATCGTCGCGTCGACCTGGCCGGAAATCAGCGCACCATAAGCCTGCTGATAAGTGCCGGCAGCAAACAGCGTGACATCCTTGACCGGATCAATGCCGTTTTCGCGCAGGATCACCTTCAGATAGGCATCCATGTTTGATCCATCGGTGGCATTGCCTATCGTCTTGCCCTTCAGATCGGCAAAATCCTTAACATTCTTGCCCGCAAGCAGGAAGAACGGCCCCTTGCTACGGAAAGCGGAAGACACGATCTTGATCGGCGAACCGAGCGCCGCGGCTCGCAGGTACTGGCTGGTCGGCCCGAACGCAAAAGTCAGTTCCCCAGTGGCGACGCCGGTCGGAATATCCGACACGTCGGTGAATTGCACCTCGAGACCTTCTTCGGCGAAAAAGCCTTTTTCCACGCCGAAACGGATGGGCTGCTGCGTATAAGAGGTACTTTCCGCCAGCGTCAGTGTCTTTCTCTCGGGCTGCGATTGCGCAGCCGCGGTACCGGCAAAAATCAGTCCGGCAAAAAGGGCGAATGGCTTGATGAATTTCATTGAGGATGTCCTGCGTTTTGACGGCATCAGATAAATTTCCAGCGGAGAAAAACACGCTTCTCCAGGAGATTGATGAGAGAGACGGTGATCAGGGCGATGGCGGTGATAGTGACGACAAGGGCGAAGACACTGGCCGTGTCGTAGACGCCCACGGCGCGATTGAGCATGTTGCCAAGCCCGGCTTTAGAGGCGACGATTTCCGCGAACAATGCCGCCACCAGACACATCGCCGCTTCCAGCCGCACGGCCGCCATGATCGAGGGTACGGCTGATGGAAGGATGATCTTGGTAATGACCTGCAGTCGGCTGGCACCGAACGCTCGTGCGACTTTCAAGTGCTTTTCATCGACCTGGCGGATACCGGCAATCGTATTGAAGACGAAGATGAAGTACCCGAAAAGGAAAACGATGAAGACCTTGTGAGAAAAGCCGATACCCAGATAGAGCGTCAGAAGCGGAATGATCGTCACCTTGGGAATGGCCATCGAAGCGACGAGGAACGGACTAAAAAACGTGTTCACCCTAGAAAACAGGCCCATCGCAATCCCGGTTGAGACGCCGAGCGTCAATGCCAGAGAGAAACCAAGCAAGGCCTCTGACAAGGTGATGTAGAGATGATAGGGAAGATTGTTCTGGACGATCAGCCTGGGAAAAGCAGCGATGATCTGCGTCGGCGAAGCAAGATAGATCTGTTTGACCGATCCGCTGTCGACCGCATACTGGATGACCAACAGGATTGCTGCGGCAAGCGTAATCTGCCCGACCCGCAACCAGCTCAAGAATGACCATTGTCGTGACGCGGTCACGCTCGCCCTCTGGCTTCGGGAAAATTGCTGGCGCGATGTTTCAAATGCGGATGCGAGTGTCATGGAGTGCCGGTTTCCTGCATAGACCGGGATTGATCATCGCGAGGCTATGCCGGCAAAAGACTACTAAAAAGGTAGATTATTCTTTTCATTCGTCAAAAGGCGGAAATGCTTTTTCTCGTGCTGCCGTGCCATTCATCGATAGGGTTTTGTCTATTGAATGAATGGTCAAGCGCGGAGGAAAGTGTGGAGAGGAAGCGACTGGGTTTGACAGGACTGAAGATTTCTCCTCTTGCCTTTGGTTGCAGCAGTTACGGCTCACGGGACTGGATGCCATGGGCACTCAGTGAGGAGGATGCACAGGAACACTACAAGAAAGCGTTCGAGGTCGGTTTTTCATTTTTCGACACGGCAGATTCCTATTCGACGGGTTTGAGCGAGGAGATCCTCGGCAGGGCGATCCAGCGATTTGGCACCGGCAGAGATCGCGTCGTGATCGCCACCAAGGTCTTCGGTGCGACAGGCCCGGACCCGAACCAACGCGGCCTTTCAAGAAAACACATCCGTCATGCAATCGATGACAGCCTTCGGCGTCTCGGCACCGATTATATCGACCTCTATCAGATACACCGGCTCGATCCGGATACACGACCGGAGGAGCTCTTGCTTGCGCTAGACGATATCGTGCGGGCGGGCAAAGCGCTCTATCTCGGTGCCAGCAGCATGCACGCTTGGCAATTTGCTAAACTGCAGGCGTTGGCCAAAGAAAATGGACTGACGCCGTTTGTAAGCATGCAGAACAAATACAATCTGCTTTATCGCGAAGAGGAACGAGAGATGCTGCCTCTCTGTGTGACCGACGGCATCGCGGTCATTCCTTATAGCCCCCTCGCCCGTGGCCTTTTGGCCGGCAGTCGTCGCAGCGGCACCCCACGGTCCATGGTTGTACGTGACTTTACGCGCCCTCAAGACGAAGCTGTGATCGATCGCGTCATTTCGCTGTCGCAGGACAGGAACGTCAAGCCGGCGCAGATCGCTTTGGCATGGTTGATTGGCAGTCCCGCGGTGACCGCGCCCATTATCGGCGCAACGAAGCCACATCATATTGACGACGCGTTGGCCGCACTCAACATTCATTTGACGAGTGAAGAGCGAGCATATCTCGAGAAGCCATACACACCTCAACAGGCACAATTAGATAGAAACGAAACGATTGCCGCTGGGCAGACAGCATCAAGCGATGTTTTGCACCTTATCCGCTGATGCTACCTTTCGTTGCCTTGAGAAGATTTGAACCATCGATCCTGAGTATTTTTTGAGAGAGCACAACCTCAGTGGTCGGCTTTCGGCCTGATCGTGCTCAACGTACAAAAGCCAGACGCGACGTGCCGAACCACTAGCCCGTCATGAATGCGGCTGATAAGCAGAGTGGAGAGTCGGCACGCCTAAATTGCCGGCCAATCATGAGGCAAGGCGCTGCAAGCTTTTGACAATCCTCGACGACATACGAACCATGAGGGTCGCTATTTATGATCCGCAATTATCTCGACACTCGTCAGCTTGAAGCCTTGGTGGCAGTTGTATCCATTGGAACGATGACCGGTGCTGCAAAGGCGTTGGGTTTTTCCCAATCACTGGTGACCCGGCTGCTTCAGGATCTCGAGAAGGATATCGGCTTCGACGTTCTCTACCGAAACGGACCGCGTATCGCGCTGACGGAGCAAGGCTTGGCTTTCTTCGCGCATGCCGAACTCTTCCTGAGCGGCCTTTCGACGATCAGTGACGGCGCGCGTGAAATTGCGTCCAGACGCCCTCACCCGATAGAGGTCGCGACCATACCTGCGATCGCCGCCGGCATCCTGCCAAAAGCTCTGAAAATGCTGGATCACAGAACGCTTCCAACGCAAGTACACTTGAAAAGCACTTCCTCCGAGAACGTCGTTCAAGCGGTTTTAGCACGATCCGCGGATATCGGCATTGCTGTTCCGCCTCTGGAAAATTCCGGCCTGGAGGTGCACTGGATCGGTGAAGCGCCGTGCGTGGCTGTCGTCAGCAGCTCTCATGAACTGGCATCCCTTGCCTCGATCACGCCAAAGGACCTTCAAAATCAGCGCCTGATCGCTTCTGCCAATCCCTATCGACTGCGTATGCGTATCAACCAGATACTTGAGCGACACAAAGTGAAGGCAGCCGGAATAATCGATAATGATGCGACATATGTCTCACTTGCCCTTGCCAAAGAAGGCCTGGGCGTCGCGATCGTGGAATCCACCACCCTGTCCGGCGCAGCTGTCGAAGGCGTCAAAATCATTCCGTTATCGTTTCACATTCCGTTTTATTGGGGCGTCATCACCGCAACCGGAAGACCAATGACACCAACGGTACGCGCGCTGATTTCATCTCTTGAAAAAAGTGCATCCCTGCTGAACGGATTTGTCAAACATAGCGACAAGGCGTCCTTGCAGAATCTGTAAGGCGGCGGACTGTCCACTGACTGTCGTGGGGATTTTGGGAAAAGAGAATTTCTCATTTTTTGCAATATATCGACGTCATTATTCCATTTTGACGACTTAGTTTGAAAGACGCATTCTTCAAGAATGTGCGGCAATCGCTATTCTCGGCACTCAATTCATGAAGCACTTGTATGTGGCTAGTGTCAGTGTCGCCCTTCTCGAAAGAGCTTCACTTCCGAGTATCCGAGAGAGGGAAATTGAGATTGTTGTCTAAACTGTCGCGTCGTCAGCTTCTGAAGAGCATGTGCGCAATTGGCGCGCTCGTCGCAACCGGCGTCACCGCAGTGCCCTCATGGGCGCAGGACAAGCCGACCGCCGGTGGCACTCTGGTCTACCTGGAAAAGCAGGCGCATACGAGCCTTTACCCGCCGGGAGCCGGCTTTTACCCGAATGCCGGCGTCCTGAACCAGATTACCGACAAGCTCACTTATCAAAACCCGCAGACACTGGAAATCGAGCCGTGGATCGCCGAAAGCTGGGATGTCAACGCCGACGCGACCGAATACACATTCCGTCTGCGTGAAGGTGTGACCTTCTCCGACGGCACGCCGCTCGACGCCAAGGCCGTCGCGGCCAACTATGATGTCTATGGTCTCGGCAACATCACCCTGAAGCAGACCGTATCCGAAGCAATCAACAATTATGCACGTAGCGAAGTCATCGACGCAAAGACGGTGAAATTCTATTTCAAGGCGCCGTCCCCGGGCTTCCTGCAGGCCACAGCGACGCCCACATCCGGTCTTGTCGCCGTCTCCACACTTGGTCTTTCGGCCGATGAGTTGGGCCGTGCGCCGAACATTATCGGTTCAGGACCGTTCGTTGTTGCCAGCGAAAAGCTCGGCACCGAAATCCAGCTCACCGCCCGCAAGGATTACGCCTGGGGTCCGGCCAAGGTGAAACAGCAGGGTCGCGCAAACCTCGATGGCATCACCGTCTTGACCGTGCCGGAAGACGGCGTGCGTATCGGCGCGCTTCTTTCCGGCCAGGGCGATTTCATCCGTCAGGTCCATGCCTATGACGAAGCTCAGGTAAAGACGGCCGGCTATACAGTCTATGGCGCGCAAACACGCGGCACGACGCATGCGGTCGCCTTCCGCCCCGGCAACCCCTTGGTTGCCGATCTCAAGGTTCGTCAGGCCTTGCTGCACGCCACTAACAGTACGGAAATCATCACCACGCTGTTTTCTGAAAACTACCCGAAGGCCAGATCCCCGCTGTCATCGGTGTCGGCCGGGTTTGTCGATCTGAGCAGTGAGCTCGGCTTCGATCCGGAAGCCGCGAAAAAGCTGCTGGACGAAGCCGGCTGGAAACCGGGTGCGGACGGCATTCGCCAGAAGGACGGCGCTCGTCTTTCGCTCGGCGCATATGAGTCGCTGAACTACGCCCGCAGCAAGGAGACACTGCAATTGTTGGCGCAGCAATGGCAGAAGGTCGGTGTTGAGCTCAAGCTGCTCGCAGGTGAAGCCGGCACCCGAACCAAGGACGATCTCGATCCGCTGAAAACCCCGCTGGTGCCCACCAAGGTCGAGCGTGCCGATCCTGACGTCCTGAAAAGCCAGTATTATCCGACCACCCGCGACCAGCTGCGTCAGAAGGGCGGCAAGGGTGTCGCAACAGAATTCGTCGACAAGACCCTGAACGACATTCTCGACAAGGTCGCCTCCGAGCCGAATACCGCCAAGCGCCTGGAATATACTGGCGATGCACAGAAGCGTCTGATCGAACAGGCTTATGTCATCCCGCTTTTCGAAGAGCCGCAGTCTTTCGCCGGCGCTCCCGATGTCAAGGATGTGGTGTTCGAAGCCGTCGGCCGGCCGGTGTTCTACAGCGCCTGGCTTGACCGCTAAGTCAAATCATAACCTCCATACAAGCCTGGTCTGAATCGCATTGTCTCTTTCCAAATATCTGCTTTCGCGCCTCGGTCAGGCTCTCATCGTCTTATGGGCCGCGTTCACCCTGTCGTTCTTGCTGTTGCAAATGATGCCGGGGGATGCGGTCCTCATCAAATACATGGGCGGCGATTTCGCGTTGACGCCCGAACAACTGGCCAACATCCGCCAGATATACGGCTCCGACAACCCGCCGTTACAGCGTTATCTCAGTGCTCTCACCAGCACATTGACAGGGGATTTCGGCTATTCGATCGATGCCGGTGTACGGGTCACAGCCCTGCTTGCCGACAATATCCTGCCGACTTTCCGGCTTGCCGGCCTCGGTTTTCTGGCCGCGGTCGTCTTGAGCTTCACCCTCGCTTTCCTCTCGTATTTCTCGCCATTTTCCTGGCTGCGGCGCGTCATCACCATGCTGCCCTCCCTGTTCGTGGCCATTCCAGTTTTCTGGCTCGGCATCATGCTCATCCAGATGTTTTCCTTCAGGCTGCGGCTCGTTCCGGTTATCAATCCGGGACCATGGGTTGGCCTGATACTGCCCATCGCAACACTTGCGGTTCCTATCAGCGCGCCGATCGCGCAGATCCTGATGCGCAATATCGACGACGTGATGACCCGACCCTTCGTCGCGGTTGCGCGGGCCAAGGGCGCATCGCTTAACTGGGTTTTCTGGAAACACGTTCTCGCCAACGCCCTGCTGCCCGTTCTCACCATCTGCGGCATGCTGTTCGGCGAATTGCTGGCAGGCGCGGTCGTCGCAGAAACGGTGTTCGGGCTGAACGGCATCGGCCGCCTGACCGAGGCGGCAGTGGCGACGCTCGACGTCGCAGTCCTTCAGGCTGTCGTGCTGCTGTCGGCAGCAACATTCGTCACCATCAATCTCGTCGTGGATCTGCTTTACCCGCTGCTTGATCCCCGGCTGCGCAAGAATGCGAAGGCCGTCTGACATGGGCGTTGCAGAAGAACCTCGCACCGGCGTTTCGGCCGGCTCGCGAACGGCCGAGTGGTGGCGCCCGGTGCTGGAGCAGATAAAGGGTATCGGGCCGGCGACCTGGCTTTCTTACGCCGTGCTGATACTTGCCGTGCTTTGGGCCCTGTTTCCCGGCCTGTTCACAGCCTACGACGCAATTACCGGAACACCCGGCCAGCAGCTGCGTGCACCGAGCCTCGCGCATTTTTTCGGCACCGATGCCCTGGGCCGCGACGTGTTTTCGCGGGTCGTGCACGGATCGGTTCATTCGCTGAGCGGCGCATTCGTGGCAACTGCGGTCGGCCTCGTGGTCGGTACGGCACTGGGTTTGCTCTCTGGCTCGGTCGGCGGCGTCGTCGATGAAATCGTCATGCGCATCGTCGATGTACTCCTCTCCATTCCTGGTCTGCTCTTTGCGCTGAGCATCATCATTCTTCTCGGTTTCGGCACGCTCAATGCCTCGATTGCAGTCGGGGCGGCGGCAATCGCCGCCTTTGCGCGATTGATGCGTTCGGAAGTTATCCGGGTACGGAGCAGCGATTATGTCGAGGCCGCTATCGGCAGCGGCGGCAAGCTCTCGTCGGTGTTGTGGAGGCATGTCCTGCCCAATTCGCTGACGTCGGTCGTGGCTTTCTCCGCCCTTCAGTTCGGATCAGCCATTCTGCAACTCTCGACACTTAGCTTTCTCGGTTATGGCGCACCGCCACCAACCCCCGAATGGGGCCTGCTGGTCGCCGAGGGGCGTAATTACGTGGCGACAGCATGGTGGCTGACTGCCGCACCCGGTTTGGTCGTCGTGATCGTGGTGCTGGCCGCCAATCAGGTCAGCAAGTCGATAAGGGGCCGGGCATGACTGCGCAGACATACATGAACACCGATGCCGACCCGGCGCTGCCGATCCTGGACATCCGCGACCTCAGCGTAAGTTATGGCAGTGGCCGCACGGCGAAGCGCGCGGTGCATGGCATCTCCTTCACGGTCAATCGAGGCGAGACGCTGGCCATCGTGGGCGAATCCGGCTCCGGCAAGACCACGACGGCACAATCAATCATCGGCCTTCTGTCCGGCGGCAAGGTCGATGGCGGCCAGATCATGTTGAATGGAACGGACATTGCCAAATGGTCGGACAGGCAGCTGGACGGACTTCGCGGATCGCGCATCGGCCTGATCCCGCAAGATCCCGGTACCTCGCTTAATCCCATTCGCACCATCGGTTCGCAGCTGGGTGAGACTTTTCGCATCCACCGCTATCCGCTCGACAAGACGGGCCGCAAGGCAAAGGTCTTGGAGCTTCTTGCCAAGGTTGGCCTCTCCTCGCCCGAACTGAGATACGACCAGTATCCGCACCAGCTCTCCGGCGGCATGCGCCAGCGTGTGCTGATCGCCATGGCGATCGCGCTGGAACCCGATCTCATCATTGCCGATGAGCCGACCAGCGCCCTCGACGTGACCGTGCAGAAGCGCATACTCGACCTCATCGACGTCCTGAAACGGGAGACGAGCGCATCCGTTCTTCTCATTACTCATGATCTGGGCGTTGCGGCGCGCGCCGACAGTATCGTCGTGATGCAGGGCGGACGGGTGGTCGAGGCCGGTGCTGCCGCACAGATCCTCGGCTCTCCGCAGAACGCCTATACCTCACAGCTGCTGGCCGATGCCCCTTCCTTCTCGGATACACGGCGCGAGCATCCCGCAAACGTCCCCTCCGAGCCGGCAGACGATATCGTCGTCATCGAAGGGCTCTGCAAACATTTCCCCCTTTCCGGCAAGCCCGAAGGGCTACGCGCGGTCGACGATCTTTCCTTCCGCGTGGCGCGCGGCAGTACACATGCCATCGTCGGCGAATCCGGAAGCGGCAAGACGACCACGATCCGCATGGTGACGGGTTTTGAAAAACCCACATCCGGCCGTATCTCCATCAGTGGTCGCGATATCTCGGATCTTGCAGGCGAAGAGCTGCGTCAGTTCCGCCGCACGGTCCAGCTCGTCTACCAGAACCCGTTCAGCTCGCTCGATCCACGCCAGACCATCTTCAGGATCGTAGAAGAACCGCTGCGCAATTTCGAACCTCTGGCGGCACAGGAGCGTGACCGGCGCGTGCGCGAGATGATTGCCCGTGTTGGTTTGCCGACTGATGTCCTTCATCGCCATCCCGCGACATTGTCGGGCGGACAACGCCAGCGCGTCGCCATTGCCCGGGCGTTGATCCTCCAGCCGGAGGTGGTCGTGCTGGACGAGGCCGTATCGGCGCTTGATGTAACAGTGCAGGCGAGGATCCTTGCTCTTCTTGCAGAATTGCAGCGCGAATTCGGCCTGACCTACATTTTCGTGTCGCACGATCTCGCCGTCGTGCGGCAGATCGCCGACACCGTTTCGGTCATGCAGAACGGCCGGGAAATCGAAAGCGGACCGGTTGAAACCGTGTTCGGCAATCCCCGCCACGATTACACGAAAGAGCTGGTGGCCAGCATTCCGGCGTTCCGCAAACCGGGCTGAACATCATCCCCCAAGCCACTCGCAGCGACGCAAAACAACACCTGAAGAGAATTGCAATGACCCGCCTTAGCCCCCGAACACTGGCAGAGCTGGAAGAGAGACTTGCCGAAGACCTGCTTTGGCTGAACCGCCCCGCAGCCCCGTGGACGAAACAGCGGCACAGGGACGGAAGCAAGGTGCTGGACGTCGCCGTGATCGGCGCAGGTCTTTGCGGACTGATCGCCATGGCGGCGCTCAAGGCTAACGGCATAGAAGAGGTCCGTGCCTTCGACAGCGCGCCGGCCGGGCGCGAAGGTCCCTGGGTCACCTCTGCCCGCATGCAAACGCTGCGTACCCCGAAAGATCTGCCCGGCCTCGCACTCGGCCTTCCTTCTCTGACCTTCCGTGCGTGGTATGAAGCCCAGTTTGGTCGCGAGGCTTTCGAGGCCATGGATCTCATCCCGACCGGGCAATGGATGGATTATCTGGTCTGGTATCGAAAGGTGCTCGAACTCGATGTCGTCAACGATGTGCGGGTGACCGGTATTTCTCCGCGCCCCGGCGGGTTGTTCGAGATTACGCATAGCGAAGCGTATGGCGAGAAAAGCGTATTCGCGCGACGCGTCATTATCGCTACCGGCCTCGATGGATTGGGAGAGCCCTCCCTGCCTGCCGTTGCCCACCGGGTTGCTGAACGGTATCGCGCTCATGGCGCAGCGATCATCGACATGGCATCGCTGAAGGGCAAGAGGGTCGCAGTCGTCGGCTCGGGTTCCTCCGCCATGGACAATGCAGCCGCCGCGCTGGAGGCCGGAGCAGCCAGCGTCGACCTGTTTGCCCGCCAACCGACTTTGGCAAAAACAGACAAGCTTTCCGGCATTTCCGGACTTGGCACCCGTTACGGCTATTTCGATCTTCCCGATGCCGACAAATGGGAGATCATGCAAGAAGCCGGCAAGACCGGCACGCCGCCACCGCGTCACAGCGTGCTGCGCGTTTCGGCATGGCCCAATGCGCATTTCCATTTGTCCAGTCCGATAGACGACTTGGTCGAAACCGCAAATGGCGTCGAGATCACCACGCCCAAGGGCCATTACGCCGTCGATTTCATCATTTTCGCAACAGGCTTCGGCATCGACTACGCAAAGCGGCCGGAATTTTCCGAAATCACGGACAGGGCATTGCCCTGGGGGGAGGCCTATTCGCCACCCGAAGGACAGGCCAATGCCGGCCTCGCCATCTCTCCCTATCTCGGCAATGCCTTCCAGTTTACGCCAAGGCCCGGTCAAACCGAGGATGCGTGGCTTTCCTATGTCCACTGCTTTTCGTTCCCGTCGCTTCTTTCCCACGGCAAGATCAACAGCGGCATGCCTTCCATCAACGAAGGGGCGACCACGCTCGTCAACGGCATCGTGCGATCGCTTTTCACGGAAGATCGAGAGGAACTGCTCGCGCAATTTCATGGCTACGACAAAAGTGAGTTGACGGGCGACGAATGGACGGATGCCGACAAGGTATTGGACGTCTCGTCCCAACCCAACACCATCTGAATTTCAAGATCGACCAGGAGTCAAAATGACCAAGAAGACTGTTTATTATTTTCATTCGCTGAGCTCTCCCTGGGCCTATCTAGGCTGGCCGCAGTTCAAGGCGCTCATCGAAAAGCATGACCTGAATGTCGTGGTTCGGACCACCACCGTGGTCCAGGAAAACGGCGGCGTACCTTTGCGCACCCGGCCGGTCGCTCGCCAGGAATATCACGCCATCGAGCTGGATCGCTGGCGCAAGCGTCTCAATATGCCGCTTGTCCTGAAGCCCGAACACTATCCGACGGTCCCACATTTCTCCGCCCGCATGGTTGTCGCAGCCGACAGCCTCGGCCTGCCCGCGCTCGATCTCAGCCACGCACTTTTGAGCGCCGTCTGGGCAGAGGAGCTCGACGTCAAGGATCCGGCGGTGCGCATCGAAAAGGCCAACAGCATCGGACTTGACGGCAAGCTCTTGCAATCGATGGAGGACAGCCCAGAAATCATTGCCGCCTGGGAGGCCAGCGAAAACGAGGCCAAGGAACGCGGCGTGTTCGGCACCCCGACATGGTTCTACAAGGACGTTCCCTATTGGGGCCAGGACCGCCTGTCCTTCCTCGACGAGGCGCTTTCCGCCGATTGAAGCGCCTGACGCTGACAGAAATATTTGAAGGAACGAGTGAATGGATCTTGGTTTGAAGGGCCGCAAGGCGCTGGTCTGCGGGGCAAGCGAGGGGATCGGCTTTGCTTCCGCAAGTCTGCTTGCGGCGGAGGGCGTCAATCTCGTGCTGGTTGGCCGCACCGAGGAAAAACTGGCGAAGGCCGCGGCAGCGTTGAAGGATCTCCATAAGGTCGAAGTGGACTATGTCCCTGCCGATCTGGGTCAGCAGGAGGGCCGCAAGGCCGTTCTCTTCCATTGCAGCGACCCGGATATCCTTATCCATAACGGTGGCTGGCCGCGAGCAGAACGAGACTTCCGCAAGTGGAGCAATGAAGACTGGCTGCGTGCCGTCGACCTGATGATGCTCTCACCGATCGAGTTGATCACCGGCGTCATCGATGGCATGGCAGAGCGCGGTTTCGGCCGCATCGTCGCCGTCACCTCTCGTTTCGTCAAGGAACCGAGCGCCGAACTGGCGCTTTCCACCAGCCCCCGGCTTGGCCTCTCCGGCTTCATCACCGGCGTGGCGCGCAAATACGCGTCACGAAACGTCACGCTCAACAGTGCCTTGCCCGGCATCATCGCCACGGAAACACAGTTTCAGCATGGACGCGATCTGGCGACGGCGGCCAGCAAAAGTTTCGATGAAATCTGGGCCGAGCGTTCCTCTACCAACTCGGCGAACCGTTTTGCAACACCGGAGGAATTCGCTTCGCTTTGCGTCTTCCTCTGCTCCGCTCATTCGGGTTTCCTGACCGGTCAGCACATTCTCAGTGACGGCGCCGGATATCCTGGAGTGTTTTGAAACCAATTCCTCGACCTGTCACAACAAGATCGAAAGATTTATCGAGCGATGTTAGCTCAGCGTGAATCTAGGCCTGTATCGGATGTCGGTTCAAATGTAATGATTGAACCGAAATCGGTACTCCTTTCTAGTTGCTCCCTTGAAGAGAACTGAACCTTCGACCAACATGCAGATGCTCAAAAAGCTCAGCACGATCAGAATAATGAAATCATGGCACCTGCAATTCTTAGGTCCTTGTCATCGAAACGGTGCAGCCTCGCCTCATCCGGCGTCAGGTAAACCGTATCGCCATAATGCGCGCCGTGATCTTGCCGATGCCATCGACATCGAGATGCAGGAACGTGTCGGCGCCCAGATGTTTGGCAACCGAAACCGTGCCTTTCCAGGTACCGCCATCTTTCGAAAGCGTCAGGTGTCCGGGGCGGATGCCAACGATTTTGCCACCCTTCGACTGGGCATAGGCACCGTCGATCAGGTTCATGCGCGGCGTGTTGTACAGCGCCATCGGCGAACCGACCTGCTCGATATTGCCGCGATTGAGAACGACGATCTTGTCGGCCATGGTCATGGCTTCCACCTGATCTTGGGTGACGTAGATGATCGTCGTTTTCAGCTGGTTGTGCAGGTCGCTGATTTCCAGACGCATCGTGCCGCGAAGGGCTGCATCGAGGTTGGACAAAGGTTCATCGAACAGGAAGGCCGACGGTTCCCGCACGATGGCGACACGCTGGCGACACGCTGGCGCTGACCGCCGGACAGCTGGCCCGGACGACGCCCAGATAGTCGGTGAGGTTCAGAACATTTGCCGCATCTTCCACCTTCTTGTCGATCTTCGCCTGTTCATCTGCGCCATCTTCAGCGGCAAGGCGATGTTTTTGCGCACGCTCATATGTGGGTAGAGCGCATAGGACTGGAACACCATGGCAAGGCCACGCTGCGCCGGGGCATTTTCGGTGACATCCTTGCCGTCGATGAGGATCTGGCCGCCCGAGGCAATGCCACTCGGCGCAGCGGCAAGGCAACGCGGATGCTGATTTAACGATGTCTACGGGACGTCGGCTATTGGCGTCAAAAATCCCAAGGAGATATCAGTTCCAGTCCCGTGGTTTTGAAGTCCTTGAGATTGCGGGTGGCGAGACGCCCACCGTTAACACGGGCAATGGCTGCGATCATGCCGTCGGGCGCCGACATTCCCTGCCCTTCAAGCGAAGCTGTGCCCATGATTTCGCCATAGGCGAGAGCAGCCTCTTCCGTGAGGCCGAACATGCGATCTGAAAAGCGGCGCCGCCAGTTCGCCAAACCCTCTTCGAGGCGCTCCGCCCGTTGATCGGGACGGATCTTCTGGATGCCAAACGCGATTTCCGCAACAACAACGGTCGGCAGAGCCAATTCTGCATCATGGCGTACCAACCAAGCGATGACGGCACTGTCTGGCGCCTTCTTCAAGGTCTCAGATACGACATTGGTATCCAAGAAAATCAAAGCTCAATTCCTTGATGAGGGATCCGGTTAGCATCGATCACCACATCCAAATCGATATCCGTGCCCGACTGCGCAGTGATGCGCTTATAAAATTCAGATGCCGGCTCGCGGCCCGCTTCACGGGCTTCATAGGTCTCAAGCGCGCGCTCGACAATGTCGGCGATCGTGCGGTTTTCGCGGCGGGCAAGTCGGTGTGCCAAATCTCGCGCCTTAGAACTGCGAACGGAAAGCTGTGGTGCTGCCATAACGAACTCCTTTGCCTTTACCATACAGCTCAAGTTGCCTGCCATCAAGATGGCATTAGCCACCTTGATGGCAGCATCCTTGACAGCTAATCGACGTGGCGCCTAGTTGTATTTTTATGTAGGTCACCGGCGATCAGGACATTGGCAGACGCAAGACCTATATCAAAGCGGCTCAAGCAGCCCAGTCGTGTCTCGCCCTGCTCCGTTAGGGATGGCTGCAGCGACGACGTCAAGCAGTCCGGGGAAAGCTCGTCAAGCTCGGCGCGCCGCAGCGTATTCATGTGCGTGACGCCTTCGTTGCGGGTCCATACCAACCCCGCCTCGCGCAACACCCGGAAGTGATGAGACACGCTGGACTTTGGTCGCCCGCCGTCCAGTGCACTGCAACTGGCCTCGTCGGTGATGCAAAGCTTCTGCACAATCTCGAGGCGCACGGGGTCGCTCAACGCGTAGAACACTTGCTCGATGCTGACTTGTTGAATGGCTGGGTGCCTCATAACTCTCATGACACCGCCCTTAGCATCGAAACAGATCTATTGCCCTTCTTCTATTATAATCGAACTAACGAAGAGTTTGATCACCGCCACGATGAACCGCTTGTGGGAAAACGGTCTCGTGCAATGTCACTCGGATGGAAAGGGCACGTTCGCATCCAGCTTCAGTCCTGCGGCAAACATTACACTCCGATTGACTTTGATCTATCGAGTCTCTCGTCCGGAGGCGGTTTTCCAACATCCAGATTTGCAGTCGGGGCGAGGAGGCGCTATATTGCAGGCATAGGAGATCGACGATGCTTTTGAAGAAGTACGACGAAAAGAAGGAAGCACTCAAAGAAATCGGCCGGGAAGCAATTGCCCAGAGCCGCCGTCTGGGCTTGCCAATCTCCGCGCGTGACCGAGAGAATGAAGCCAAGGATCGTATCAGCCGCAATCAGGAAAAGCGCATCTCGGCCGCATAGGGTACACTTCGATTGTCGCAGCCATCCTGCATTATCCTCGGCGGTCCCAACGGGTCCGGCAAGTCCTCCGCTTATGCCAAACTTAAGTTCGAAGGCCTTTGGATCAATGCTGACGAGCTCGCCAAAGAAATAACTGGTACCAACGATGGCCGAGCGGCGGCCATGGCTGCGGGTAGGGCGGCGCTGACAAAGATCCGGGAAATGATTGAGACCCGGCAATCCTTTGTTTTTGAAAATACCCTGAGCAGCCAGCAATCCATCATGAAACAGTGCCCTATCTGTCGCGCTTGAAATATGTGATGCAGTCATGTTTATTTTGTGAGAATGATGATCCATGACTGAGCAAACCGAGAACCCCGCGACTGGAACGCAACTTCTCGATCGCGCTGTGTCTATCCTTCGCTATTTGGGTGACGCAGGCCAGGCTGGCACCTCTATGGCAATGATTGGGGAGGCGCTCTCTCTCAAACAATCCACTGTCCATCGCATTGTGAGCGCGCTTGAGCGTCACGGATTGGTCGTCAGGGAAAAAGAGACGAAACGTTACCGTCTCGGCCTGACGCTATTTGCCATGGGGGCTCGCGCTGCTGATGGCACGGGACTGCGGCAGATTGCGCGCCCGTCGCTCTTGAGACTTTCGGCAGGGACGGGCGACTCCGTTTTTCTGATGGCAAGGGCCGGTGTCAACACGGTCTGCGTCGATCGACAGCAGGGCGCGTACGTCATTGACAGTTTAACCGGCCATGTCGGCGGCGAAATCCCCATGGGTGTTGGCGCCGCGAGCCAGTCGATCCTCGCGTTTTTGCCTGAGAGAGAAGCATCCGTCATCATCGAGGTCAATGCGCCTCTCTACAGTCGATACGGCGACCTGTCGGCGGCTAAGGTCACGGCATCTTTGGAATCGATAAGGCGTAAAGGTTTTGCTCTCGACAACGGAGACCTTGTCGCGGGCATTGCAGCCATCGCTGTTCCCATTCTTCCCCAGGGACGTGATGCAATCGCAGCGATTGCGATAAATCTGACAAGTGCGCGCCTGAGCGAAGAACGATTGCCGGAGTTGGTGGCTATGCTTCAAGAAGAAGTTCACTCGATCGAAGAGCAACTCAATCCGCTTGAGGAACCTCGAATGTCTGCGCGCGTCGTTTGAGCGTGGCCCGGGACATTGTTACCATCGCAATGACCTTGTGACATAGTCGGGATAAGCGTCGAGTTCGGCCGCCAGCTTTGCCAGTTTCCGCAAGCTGAATATGCCTGTGTCTTGCTCGATTACGTCATCAGCGTGGATGCCATCGGTAACGAGCAGGCTTGCCACGTCCGCTCGGTTGGCCCCAACGATATCCGTGCACATCCCCGTCCCCGATCGCGAGGATTTTGTTCCTGGGAAGGTCTAGGGACTTTATCGCTGCAACATATGTCGGCAATTCCGGCTTGCCGAAGAACAGGACGTCGCCACCTTTGTCCCGATAGCGGTCAGCGACACTGCCAGCGCACGGCACGATCTTTCCCCGGATCCCGACGATCTTGTCGGGATTTGCGCAGATCATCGGCAGGTTTTGCAACACACAGTAATCGAGTGCCAATTCCATGTCTCTGTCACTCAGGTCGGGGGCATAACCGGTGACGAGAACGAACTCTGCATTCCCTATCGGCACGCTTTGATGATTTGGCGATCCCGCGAGTAACTCTGCGAGCGTGGCAGGACCCAGATAGAAATATTTCCTCAGTTTTCGGTATCTATCGTCATACCGCAACGCGAGGTAGACCAATTCGCCTGACGTCAACAACTCGCTATACAAATGTCTATGCAATCCCATTTCTGCGAGCATCGTCTCCACCTCCGAATTTCGTCGTGGAGAATTTGAAAGCAGAAGGATCCTGGTGCGTCTGTGCCGCGCTTTGGTGATGGCATCGAGCACTCCCTGTTTAAGAGCAATACCATCGTGCACTACTCCCCAAAGATCGAGGATCAGGCCTTGGTAAGAGCCGATGATCTCGGAAATCCCTTCACATTGGACCGGAAGAACTTGTCGCATCTCACGTCGTCTCCTGACTTTGGTCATTTAAGGGGGAGACAGTTGCCCTGCGCTGCCTCGCAAGAAAGCTCGTGGTCGCGATCAGGATGATTGCTCCACCGACGAACGACGGGGCATCCGGGATGACACCGATGCATATCCAGGCAAGAATAGGCGCGAGTGGCGCTTCCAGACAGGAGATCAGCGCCGTCGTATGTGGCGTAAGCGATCGCGATCCCGTAACGAAAAGCCACATTCCACAAACCATCTGGATCAGCGCAAAACTTGCCAGTAGGACAATGTTCGACGTCTCGGGTTCGAGGCTTTCGGCAAGCGGAAGACTGCAGACCGCCGTCATCAGACATGAAAGCGTGAGAATTCTTGACCGTGATCGTCTCCGTCGCGACAGTCCGATCGTGAAAAAAGCCAGTGCTATCGTCATGACGAGAGCCAGTGCATCGCCCAGTATGACGAACGCTTCCTGCGATCCTGACGTCATGATGGCAACGCCTGTCGCTACCGCGACGCAGATCAGCCACTCCATTTTCGAGACCGGAACCTGGTAAAGCCAGACCGACAAGGCGGCAATTGCCAAGGGCAATGTTGCGTGGATGATTGCAACGTGAGCTGTCGACGTCAGTCGCAGAGCGGCGATGAAGCTGACCATGGCACCGGAAAGCAGTGTCGCCAGAATGAGATCTTCCCGCACGTTGGCTGGTGAGCGGCACTCAGGCCTGTATTTCAAGCCGATGACGAAACTGATGAAGAACACCGAGCCAGCAATCGCGCTGCGCCAGAAAAGAACCGACCACAAATCAAGATCGATGATGTTCACGAACACGCCCGCGGTGCTGAAGCATACTGCGGAGAGCACAACGCAAACTATCGCCTTGCCCGGTGCCATGTTATCTGCCCCGCCCTGACTGGGTGGCTTGATCGATCGGATGTCGGGCACTGTTGGCAAGGGCCGGAAAATGATTGTCCTGGTAACGACGGAGACAGCCGGAACCGAGACGGACGAGAAGCTCCTGTGCATTGAACTCCGAGACGAGCGCGAGGTCATCCGGCGTGAAGTCGTCGTTCAGAAGCTCAACCCACGCGCCAACATGAAAAATCTGTTCTGGAACGTCCGTGAGATCTACCGTCGTGTACTCCATGGAGATCCGGCCCACGGCGTTTGCCACGAACTCGCCGATCCGAGCACCTAAATTGCTCGCTGAGGACCATGGCAGGCCATTGGCATAGCCGATACCGAGGATACCGAGCCTTGTGCGTCGTACGGTTCTGAACGTGGCGGCATAACCGACCGCTTCACCTTTCTCGACATATCGAATCTCAACGAGTCTGGCTTTCAGCCGCACCACGCTGTTTAATGGTGACGGGGTCAGTCGTGCGTTGTTCAGTCCACACAGGGCCGATCCGCATCGGATCATCTCATAATGATATCTCTGTGGTAACCAAACGCCGGCAGACGCGCAAAGAGAGCGTGTGTGCGGATCAATCAGTGCGGAGATTGCGCAGAACCTGTTCAACTGAAGCGGATTATTCGGATGAGCGGGTTCGTCCTGGCAGCCCAGATGACTGAAGACAAGCATTGGTCGATATGCTCGAAACACGTCGCACAGGAACAGGTTGCGGACTTCTTCGAAACTCAGGCCGAAACGGCAAAACCCCGTATCGACATTGACGGCAATCGGCATTGTCAGGTTGTGATCCTTCACGGATTGCATGTCTTGTAGCGAGTTTACGACCGGAGTAAGCCCCTCGTGGCGATATATGTCGGGGTAATTGACAATCTCGTCACGAAGAACGATCACGGTCACGTGCCGCAGCGCTCGCCTCACCAGAAGCGCTTCCTCGATATCTGCAACGAAAAACGTACGACATCCGCAAGCCTCCAGTCTCGTCGCGACCGCGACGAGGCCAAGTCCGTAGGCATCGCTCTTAAGGACCGCTGCGACTTCAGTCCTCTCCGTACAAAGATCGCAAAGCAGTCTGTAGTTGGACGCGACCGCCTCGAGGTCGATTTCAAAAATCGCGTCGTGCAAGTTTGCCATGGCGGCGGCAACCTTTCGTTGATCCAGCACTCACATCTCTTTACGGTTGCATTTTGTTCGAAAATATCCTTTAATGCAACCTTGAATTGCCATCAGCTGGCAGATAATGGAAATCTGCAGTTCGCGAAACGCCAAAGGAGGACGCCACCGTGAAGGAAACTCAGAAGGCAAAGATCTTGGTTGTCGGTACCGGAGTTTTGGGAGGAGATGTGCTGGACTTCCTCGCGCAGAGCGGCCAGCCATATGAGATCGTTATCGGCGCGCGAGATCCGCAAAAAACCGAATTACGGGTCAATCTTGCGCGTTACACCGCCCTCAATCTCGGCCACTCGCCGACCATCCGTATCGTGGCACTCGATTTACAGAATGTGGCTGCGACTGCTGAAGAGATCAGTCGGCTCGGACCGAATATCATATTCAATGCGACGACATTGCATTCGTGGTGGGTCATCACGCAATTGCCGCAAGTCGCATTCCAGGCACTTGACCGGGCGAGAGGCGGCGTCTGGACCCCGATGCACACCGTGCTGATCCGCAAGCTGATGCAAGCTGTACGGTTAAGTGGCACGAACTCGGTTGTGGTCAACGCCTCTTATCCAGACGTAGTCAACGCCGCTTTGGCTGCTGAAGGACTTGCTCCCACAGTTGGCATCGGAAATATCGCGAATGCCGTTCCAGGTCTTCGTCTGGCAGCCGCCGATATGCTCGGTGTGCATCCTCGGTTGATCGACGTCAGGTTTTTTGCGCATCACTATCTGAGTTACCGCATGCCAAGCACCGGAAGCACCGATGGCGCTCCGTATCATCTTACCGTCATTTGCGATGGAGAAATCGTGCCGGAGGAAGAGGTGGACCATGAAACGCTTTTCAAACTTGTCGCCGGCAAATTTCGCAGGATAAAGGGATTGGCCGGGCAATCCGTGACAGCATCTTCCGCAACAGCGATGTTGCGTGCATTGGCCGATGGCGATGATAAGGTCGTACATGCTCCCGGTCCGCTTGGGCTCGTTGGCGGATATCCGGTCCACGTCTCTCCGAACGGTATCAGGATTGCTTTGCCGGATGGCCTCACGCTTCACGAAGCCGTTGCCATTAATCGGAACTGCCAACGATTTGATGGGATCGAGTCAGTTGGTGCGGATGGAACGGTACACTTCACGCCGGAAACCTCCGGCATCCTGCGCGAAGAAATGGGCTACGATCATTCCTGCATGCCGCTTGCAGACTGCGAGGAAATTGCCGGCGAGCTCGCATCGAAATTCGTAAGCTATGCCAAGAAATTCGGGCATGGGCAGATGTCTGCGGCGTAAAAATTGGTATTGGCGAGCTAGAAGTAGAATTCACCGTAAAGGCGTTCGCTCGGTTTTCCGCGGCACAACTTCATGTGACGCCGATTGCAGTCCATGATGATCGAAAATGCAGTTTGCGTGGGCTCAGCGGCGGAAGGGGACTTGCAAATCGAATCCGGCGCAAATTTTCGATCCCGGAGTATGTCTTCGAGTTTTACCTCCGCTGTTTCTGCCAGGAGATTGAGAGCATGCAGTCTCTGAGCGCTTGAGGGATACGTCTTTTCCAGCGTTTCCTTGTTTTCATAGGCAACCAGACCGCTGACCGCATGGTTTGTATGAAGCACGGTAGAGCCCTCGATCGTCGCTTGGCCACCTCTGGGAGAAACCTCTACGACGCCAAGCTGACCCGATTCATCGCCGATGACATAGGCGCGCCCGCCCATGTGCGGGACAGCTTTCAATGTGTCGCACGCTCCTCGCAGGTTTGTTTCTTCAAGGATAAGTCTCCGCACGACTTGGCTGGGCAACCCTTCAAGTGCGGTGTCAAGCATGAGGTCATTGTTGACGAACGCAAGACCGTGCCGGTTGCACCCCACCCATCCGAGCATTCCGATGGACGATACCATCGCTTTCTGAAAACCTTCGGCATCGATATGCACGAACAGTACGAGATCACCTTCCGTGCCGGGCAAAGCATCCCAATTCTGGGCTACCAGTGCGCCGCCGCCCTGTTCCTTGACCGCAATTGCGGTACACCCGGTCGGGGTGATCTCAGAGATGAATTCAAACCCGCTATGAACGTAGACGTCGAGCAGATCGCACTGCGAACCTTCCGAAATGCCGATCAGCTCTTGAGCGACCGACGGCGCTCGCGTCATCAGCAAATCCCACGAACGTGCTGCACATGCACGCGCCGCGGCCCAGCCTGTCGGATCCTGGTCCCTGCGAGATGTAAGATCGTCACCAATCTTTGCGGCAAACTTCGAACCGTGCTGCAGGCCGCGCTCATGAGCGCTGCCGTAGAGCATTACTACGGGCATTCCTTGTTCAACCATGGCTTTCCACGACCGTTGGTTTATGTGAGCACCGCTTCTACCATAAGGGCAAACATCTGTCCAGCTAAATCCATAATATGGATTCTAATATCCATATTATGGATTTTTCGCAGCGGCCGGTTGTTGCGCTACACGGCAGTCCGCCGGCTCCGAACCATGACCGAACGTGTTGGTAAGATGGCCCATCAGATTAGCGAGAGCTGAACCCCCTTAAAATGATGATGTGTCGCATACGGCTTTTATGGCATCGAATGTTTTCTCTCAATCAACCGTTCGAGGATGAAGAAGGATGCGACAGGCGTTAGCAACGATCATGTTCGATTTCGTCGACGCATGCAAAGCGACGACGACCTGCAAAGAACTACTCGCGCTGATCTATGGCGCGTCCGAAAAACTCGGCGTTGAGCACTTTGTATTTTGCGGCTTGCCACCGGCTCACGAAAACATTGATAAGCACGTCGTGCTGGATGCCTGGCCAGCCGGATGGGCCGACCATTACGCGCAGCAGAACTACGTGGTCGTCGACCCCATCGTGAGACAGATCAAGCAAAGCGGTAATATCGTCGTTTGGTCAGAAGCTCTCGCGCAAGCGCCTATCAGCAAGCGCGCTCAACTGTTGATGGACGAGGCCCGCGCAAGCGGCATGGAGTATGGGTTCACGGTCCCTTTGTATTCAAGAACCGATGTCCAGGCTGTCGCCACGTTCACGAGACGTCAGTCGCCACTCGCGACGGAAGAATGCACCGTTTTGCATATGCTCGCCGTCTACACCCACGCGCGCCTGAAAGATCTGAACACCTCTGGCGCCAATCGGAAAGTCACTCCGTTCGTTGAGCTGACGACATGCGAAAGCGAGTGTGTCGCCTGGTGTGCCGAAGGGAAAACTGACTGGGAAATCGGTCAGATCACAAATCGTTCGCATCGGACGGTGCATCACCTGATAAGCAGCGCGCAACGAAAACTCGATGTCGTCAATCGGGCCCAGTTGATTGCGGCGGCATTCCGATTGGGCATGCAGCAATAGGCCAATGAGCCTATAGCAGCTTAGAGCCTAGCATCGCATGTTCCCACAAAGAGGAGACCAGCGATGCTAAGAGCTATTTCCGGTAAGGATGAAAGTCGGCATTCCGGACTCATGGACGAAATCTTCAGATTCAGGCATCGGCATTTCGTCGACAAGCTGGGCTGGGAGGCAATTCGCAAACCCGATGGGCGTGAGAAAGATGCTTACGATACACAAGCGGCAATCCATTTGCCTTTCATCCATCAGGGATGTCTGGTTGGCTACTCAAGACTGTTATCCACGTCGCACCCGCATCTTCTTTCTCACGTCTACCCGGAACTGACCGGCGGTGATGTCTACCCGGTCGGGCCAAGCGTATTCGAATGGACGCGTTGCGCCGCCGACAATCTCTTTTCACGCGCACACGGCCGCATCTCCAACGCGCTCATGACTGCCATGCTCGAATATGTTCTGTTGGCTGGGATCGAGCGGCTCATCGTCGAAACCGATCCGACGATCGTCGCGATGCTATCCTGGATGGGGTACGGTGTGCGGCATCTTTTTCCTGCCGCGGATTTTGCCGGGCGGCGCCTGATCATCGCCGAATTGGCTCCGTCCTGGAAAGCGTACGATCGCCATTCCCGCATCTACCGGATTGATCACGCGTTGGTGGACCCTGACAGTTATTGGCCATTGCCGAATAAAGTGCAGAGGGCCCGACCATGCCAATTTCCAATCGACGGTAAGGATGGGGCGGGATCTAACGAAATATTCCAAGGTTGCGGATCGTGAAACAGAGACGGCTTGCTAAAACGAGGCATTCGGATGTCTCGGAAAGGGACGCGGAGGAATTCATTCTCGATTTTCTTCACGCGGACACCTTGCAGCTGTTCGCAATAACCAACGATCTCAGTAATCGTTACCCTGCCGGATCGAGGGTGCGCTTTGCACTCTATCTGCTGTCACTTGTCGTGGCATGCACCCAGCAGACATCGGCGCCGACGGAAGAAACCGAGATTTAGTTGAGTCGGGGAGCCACGCGCATATACAAGAGGCCAAGGCTAAAAGCGCGTGGGGGCCGCATTACGGCTTTTCCAACTCCCCGGCCACTCCCGGTTATTGCGCCGGCTCACCTATCCTGCGAAACTGTCTTCAATCGCGCCTTCAGTGCCTTAAATAGACCTGCAGCGCCGCAGCCATCTTCGAGAAACAGCAATTCCTGCTCCAACCGGCGCGCCGCTTGCGATCCGAGCTTGTCGTCGACGAGCCAATGGAATTTCCCCATCACTTCCGCGTTGGATAACGGGTTTGTCGCATCCCCTTTAGGGGCGTCGAGATAAAGCCTGAACGTATGGGCACCTCTTTGGATGGACACGCTCGCGGGCGTCATCGCGGGAAAGAGCGGGTCCATAGAGGCGTCATGGATAACGGCGATCCGGCTTGCCAGGGAATTGACCTCACGATCTCCGAGATAGCTCTGCGTTACGGGAAGCAATGCCTTCGGGCCGTGCGTAAGCGCAAGCGCTACGGAAAATGGGACGCTGTATTGCGCGGCGTCGATCGTATGAGGCTTGGGTTCGTTAAGCAGGGTCAGAGCCCGTGAGAAAAGAGAAATCTCCATATGGTCTATCGCTTCCGGATCGATTGCATTTTCTTCAACCAATCGAAGTGCCGCGTCGATGGGGGCGTGAGCCCACCTGCATGCACTGTAGATCTTGAGATAGCCGCTTTCGATCTGCCATCGTTCCCCGAAGTCTGAAACCAGTCTTCTTTGATCGTAGCGTGTTTGATCGTCCAGCAAGTCTAGTGGCCCTGTATAGCCGGCCTGGGCTAGGTCGACCGCTGCAATGGCGGCCGCTGTTGCAAACGGAATGCCCTCCTTGACCGAATGCCCCAGCTTGGTCCAGCCGGTTGCCGCCTGGCTGCTGGCTGTGTGCCCGGCAATGGCCATGGCATGGGCGATTGTTTGTGTCGGAAGAGCCTTGAGCCATCCGATCGCGGCAATCACACCATAACCGCACCATTGCCCTGAATCGGTCGTCCGGATCGAATTGATGTCTCTCGATGCGGACACGCGTACCGCCACATCGTAGCCGATGACAATGGCGTTCAACAATTTCATTGGATCGGCATCCTGTGCAGTGCAGCTTGCCAGAACTGCCGGAACAATCGCTGCTGCCGGATGACCAGCCGCACCTCGATGTCCGTCATCAAGATCAAGCATCGAAGCATAAGCTGAATTGACGAAGGCTGCGCCAGGGGCGGGCAATTGCTGGCTTGAAAACCACACATCGGCATCACCATCACCCCAGGACCGCGTGGCAGCAGCAACGGCCGCGCGTCCGCTTTGCGTACTGGCTCCGGCAACTGCGGCCCCGATCGTGTCGATCAATATGCGCCGCGCCGCTGATCGTGCCGCAGGCGTTGTGTCGGTTGTGGCTCTCACCAATTCAGCAAGAATTTGTGTGCGGTACATGATGCCCCCGTTCAATCCAATCGTGAGCCTCAATCACTAAACCCATAATATGGATTTTAAAAGTCATTGACATCCATATTATGGGTGTTATGGTTTGTGGGCTGCAGTTGTAAATCTCGGAGGAGTTACGGTGGCCGATACACATCAGTTCGAAAGACTTTCTTTGCCGCGAAGGCATTCCGTTCAGTTCACACTCGATGGCATCGAGTTGAATGCATTCGCTGGCGACACTGTCTTGACCGCAATTCTCTCTTCACGCGGAAGCCTGCGTGCATTCGAGTTCGGGACCGAGAAGCGCGCAGGTTTTTGCCTCATGGGCGCGTGTCAGGATTGTTGGGTCCACGATGCAGGTGGGAAGCGCTTGCGTGCCTGTTCGACGCCGATCACCGACGGCCTTTCAGTTGTTACATCCGCTCGAGGAGCAGGCGATGAAAAATGAGAAAGTCGCCATCATTGGCGCCGGTCCAGCGGGAATGCGTGCAGCCATGACGCTCGTCGAGCATGGGCTCAGACCAACTGTAATCGATGAAAGTTCGATGAGCGGCGGTCAAATCTACCGCCGGCCGCCGCGCGATCTCGACGCGTTCAGACCGCGACAGATGCTGTATGGTTTCGAGGCGCGAAAAGCTGGCGCGCTGCACATCGGTTTCGATGGACTTGGTGACACGATCGATTACCGGCCCAACACGACAATTTGGTCAGTCGAAAACGGCCGTCTGTCGGTAGTAGCGAACGACGCCGTCGAGACGTTGGCTTGGGACCGACTGGTTCTGGCGCCGGGAGCCATGGACAGGATCGTTCCGGTCAGAAATTGGACAGTACCGGGTGTCTACACGCTCGGCGCCGCTCAGATCGCGTTGAAAGCTCAGGCTTCGTCAATTGGCAACAAGGTCGTTTTTTTCGGCACGGGGCCGCTTCTCTATCTGGTTGCTTATCAATATGCCAAGGCAGGTCTGGATGTTGCAGCCGTTCTTGACACATCCTTGTTCCCGTCGGTCCCGAAAGCTGCGTCACTTCTATCTGGCGGACTGACGTTCGCCAAAGGCCTCTATCATGTTGCATGGCTGAAGGCGCATGGGGTGAGGACGGTCCATGGGATCCGCCCCGAAGAAATCACACTCACTCAAACCGGCACCGCCGGCGGCCTCACGTTTCGCCATCCTGATGGGTCCACCGAGACAATCAAAGCCTCGGCGATCGCTTTTGGATACGGTTTGAAGGCCGAAACCCAGATCGCTGACCTGCTCGACCTCGAATTCTTCTTCGACAGCACGAACCGGCAGTGGTTGCCTGTTCAGGATCGGTATGGACGTAGCTCGTGTCAAAGCGTCTATCTTGCCGGAGATGGGGCCTGGATAAGAGGCGCCGACATGGCTGAGCTGAGCGGGACACGCGCCGCGCTTGTCCTCCTCGCCGATATCGGCGTTCACGGTCTTCTTCCCAGGATCGACGCTTTGAGCGCGAAGATCCGTACGGCAGATCGTTTTCGTCGAGCTATCGAGACCAGTTTTCCGTTTCCGGCGCATTTGGCGGCTCAATTGGAAGGAGAAGTCACGTTGTGTCGCTGTGAAGGGGTAACCGTTGGCGCATTTCGAGACGCAATCGCACAGACCGGTGAAAGTGAAATCAACCGCCTGAAGGCCTTCACAAGGGTTGGGACGGGGCGTTGTCAAGGTAGGGTATGCGGTGCATCGGCCATGGAAATCGCGGCTTCCAGCGGCAAAACGTGTATACAGGATGCCGGTCGATTGAGAGGGCAGATCCCGGTAAAGCCGGTACCTCTGTCGACCTTGGCGGGAGAAACTCGATGAAGCATTATCGGGTGGTCATAATCGGTGGCGGTTTGGCCGGATGTTCGGCTGCGCTCCATGTTTCCAGGCGAGGTGCAAAGGTCGCACTTCTTGAACGAGGCCGCTGTGGCGCACAGGCAAGTGGCGTCAATTTCGGGGGTGTTCGGCAGCAAGGGCGACACTTGGCAGAAATGCCGCTTGCGAGACGAAGCCGATCAATCTGGGGCGGGCTCCGAGAACTTGTCGGGTCGGATTGCGAGTTCGTCGCGAGCGGGCATTTGAAACTTGCGTGTAGCGTCAAGGAAATGGCTGAACTCGAAGCTTATCGCGCAACAGCCAAAGATTATGGTCTGGACCTCGAATTGGTCGGCCCCAAAGCGATCCGTGATCGATACCCTTATCTGGGTGAAGCAATTTTGGGCGGTTCGATTTGCCATGAGGATGGCCAAGCCAATCCACGTTTGGTAGCGCCGGCATTCGCGCGTGCGGCGCGGCGCTGTGGCGCGGACATTTTTGAGAATGCACCTGTGATCAATGCGTGGCATGACGGCAGGCGCTTCGTCGTCGACGTCGGACGCGAGTGCCTTGCAGCGGACAAACTGATCAATACTGCCGGTGCATGGGGCTCACGTGTGGCCTCCTGGTTTGGCGATCATGTCGACGAGGATGTCATGGCGCCCAACATGTGCGTGACCGAGCCCCTGCCATTCTTCATGAAGCCGGCGCTCGGGGTGTGTGGAGGCAGCATCTATCTACGGCAAACGCTTCATGGAAGTGTTGTCTTCGGTTCTGGTCTGGGCATCGCCGATCGTGATCGGTTGAGAGCACGGCCGCTGCCAGCGGTCATCGAAGAAGGCGCTAGAAAAGCAATTCAGCTGGTTCCTCGTTTGAAGAATGCCTTGCTTGTTCGAACATGGACAGGGATCGAGGGCCGCATGGCCGACGGGCTCCCTGTAGTGGGGAGAAGTCTTAACGTAGAGGGCCTTTTCCACGCATTCGGTTTCACCGGACACGGTTTCCAATTGGGACCCGCGGTTGGCGCGGTATTGAGCGAATATGCCTTGGACGGAGACAGCACCACGGACGTGACTGGTCTGTCTATCAACAGAATGGTTCACGGGCACGTCCATCAGCATATCTCGTGTCCGCTGCATCACACCGCATAGCGGTCGGGCTGCAACCAGGAAGACCGGCAACGGTTTCTTAGAATCGACAGGTAATGCGCTCTCCGCACCTGCTGTTTTGTCTACATTCTCTGCGTGCCGAAGATCATCTTAAGTATAAAATTATCACGATGGAAGGGGTTATCGAATGGCCGGAAACCGCCAGGCATTTAGCGATCAAGAATTCAAGGATCGGGTGGGACGTGTTCAACGCGAAATGATGGAGCGGGACATCGACGTCCTCCTCGTCCATGCTCCGGAAAACATCTACTATCTGACCGGCCACCAGACATCGGGATATTTCGCCTATCAGGTCGTCGTTCTTGCGCAAGACGGTGACCCTCACCTGCTCCTGCGATTTCTGGAAAAAGGTAATGTCGATGAATACTCCTGGCTGACGAATCCCGACACCTGGAAAGAGGGAGACGATCTCATCGACAAAACATTGGCCGTCGTTCGCCGTAATCCCTTCGAAGGCAAACGTATCGGGGTCGAGAAGCGTGCGTGGTTTTTGACCACAGCGATCTATGAAGGGTTGATCGACGGCCTGCCCGGTGCGACGGTCGTTGACGCCAGCCTCTTGGTGGACAGGGTCCGGGTAATAAAGTCCAGCGCTGAGATCAAATACATTCGTGGCGCAGCGCAAATCGCCGAAATAGAACAGCGGGTCGCGTACGCGACTATCTGCGACGGCGTAACGGAGGCACAGGTCGCTGCTGCCGTGTTCGCAGCCGGTATCAATGCGGGCTGCGAATATACCGGACTGCCGCACCATATCATGTCGGGCTACCGGTACGATGTTTGCCACGCCAACTGGAGCCCGAAGATCGTCCGCCAAGGGGAACTGGTCCTTCTCGAGCTTTACGGATGCCTAGAACGCTATCACGCAACACAGATGCGCACGATCGCGATCGGTGGCGCCTCCGATGATGTGAAACGCGCCGCCGATATCGTTATCGCCGCGCAGGATGCGGCGATCGAGGCGATGCGGCCGGGTGCATCTGCGCGCGACATCGATGCCCTCGTTCGCACGCCCATCCGCAAGATCCGTCCGGAATACTATAACCGAAGCGGCTATTCGACCGGTATCGGCTTTCCGCCGAAAACGGCGGAATGGGAAGTTCTCGACTTCAACGAACAGGAAGACTGGGAACTCAAGGAGGGCATGGCATTTCACATGCTGGCGCTGGCATGCGGTTTTGGCATCAGCGAAACGGTAGTCATCACGAACACGGGAGTTGAGCGGCTGACGGGATCCAACCCGCGCGCTCTGTTGGTCAAATAATCACGACAACTTGGGAGGGAGTAAAAAATGACAGGGAACAATGCTTATCGGCAAAATCGCACTTCACGCCTCAATCGCAGGCGCTTTCTGGCCGGCTCGGCCACGGTTGCGGCATCGAGCCTCGCAGCGCCTTTCATCGGGACGAGCCACGCCCAGCAGCATTCAGGTAAACAGATCCGCGTCCTGACATGGTCGGATGCAACCGGCCAAGCCGCCGTCAAAAACATTATGCGCACCTTCGAAGCTCAAACGGGTGTAAGGGTTATCCCGGACCTTACCGGAACGACTTCTGACATGATCGCGAAGATCAAGGCCTCGGCGGCGAGGCCACAATATGATGTCGTCATCCTGTCGGGATTTGGCGCCAACTCCCTGGCCGATGCGGGTCTGCTGGAACAACCTGATACGAGCCTTATTCCAAATCTGGCGAACGTCCTTCCGGACTACCGCACGGGAGCACAAGGGCATGGCATCGGTTATTTTCTATGGAGCGATGGCCTTGTGTACAACACTCGGCACTACAGCGAGCCACCAAAATCCTACGACATTTTGTGGGCGCCGGAAAATTCGGGCAAGATCTTCTTGCCGCCTCCAGACAATCTTTACGCCATGGAACTGATCATCGTCGCCGCCAAGGCCGCCGGGGGTAACGCCGAAAACCCGGATAGCGGGTTCGATTTGCTTCGAAAGCTTAAAGGCAAGAGCTTGACGGTCACGTCAAACGCCAACCAGATCGGTGATCTGTTCAGGTCACAATCCCTGAACGCCGGCGGGGTATTTTCTCCTCTCGAGCTTTCTCCTTTCATTTCCAAACCCGACTTCAACGTTACAGGCACTTATGATCTCGCCGAGGGCTTTTTTGTCGATCTCCAGTACATGGTCGTACCAAAGTACCATCCCGGAGATACAGCCGTCGTTGGCGCTTTTCTCAACCATGCACTCGATCCAGAGGTTCAGAGCCGGATGGCCGAAGCCGTCTGGTATGGCCCGATCAACAAGAATGCAGTTCTGTCCGACAACGCCAGAAACACGCCGTTTATCCCCTCGCCCGAGGTGATCAAGCAACGCGCGACGCGCATTGATCCGGCGTTTCTTGCATCGGTGCGGGAACAATGGATCGAGCGCTACACGGACGCGGTGATGTGACGAACCGAACCATTGCCGGCATTCGACATGAACCGGCAAGAGCAAGCGGTCGTCGACCGAGTTGAGGAGTTGGATCAAATGGACATGCAACGGATCATTCTAGACGTACGCGGCCTTTCCCGAGAGTTCGCCAACGGGAAAGTCAAGGCCGTCGACAATATCGATATTGCTGTTGGTCGTGGCGAGATCGTATCGATCCTCGGCCCGTCCGGTTGCGGCAAGACGACGACAATGCGGATGATCGCAGGCCTCGATCAACCGACATCGGGCACGATCAATCTGTGTGGCAACGACGTCACCGACCTCCCGCCATATCGGCGCAATATCGGTCTCGTTTTCCAGTCGTTCGCGATTTTTCCGCATATGACGGTACAGCAGAACGTGGCGTTCGGTCTTAAGATGCAACGGGTCGCACTCGATGAAATAGAGAGCAGAGTAAGCGCGGCTCTCGACCTTGTGCAGTTACCGCTGTCGAAGTTTGGTGATCGTCGCTCCGACGAGTTAAGCGGAGGTCAACTGCAGCGTGTTGCATTGGCAAGAACGCTGGTTACGGAGCCGGCGCTGGTTCTTTTTGACGAACCGATGGCCGCGCTAGATCGCCGATTGAGAGACCACATGGCCGTAGAGCTCAGGGCGATCCAGAAACAGCTTGGTATCGCCGCAATCTACGTCACTCATGATCAGGAGACGGCGACAACAATGTCGGATCGTGTCGTTATCATGAATTCCGGCAGAATTCTTCAGGATGGTACCCCCGAGGACATTTACCTCAAGCCTGCTGATCGATTTGTCTGCGAGTTCCTCGGCGAGGTCAACATTTTGGGCATACGCGATATCATTCAAACGGATGGTGACCGACAGCTTGTTCGCACCGACAACAATATCGATTTATGGGCAACAGGCAGACGGACGCATGCCAAGCCGGGAATGCTGGTTGCGTTCAGGCCGGAGCAGGCGCTGCTTCATGCCAACGATCCTGGCCATGGCATCGAAGCAAAGATTGAATCTGTGCAGTTCAGAAATGGCTTGCATCGTTGGAAGGTCGACATCTCAGGCGCCTCGGTCATCGTTCACTCGACCACTGTAGACCGTCGCATCGCGCAGGGGGAACGAGCCTGGCTGACTATCGATGCTGACAAAAGCAGGATCGTCGCGCCATGAGCAGCATTGCCGAGTTATCATCCGACAGCGTGTCTTTTCGCAAACGACCTTCTAGGGCGCATCCCCACCTCCTTCTCCTGCCGGCCGGAATGCTAGTCGGTCTGCTGCTTGTCTGCAGCGTTGCCATCATTCGGATGAGCTGGGGTGGACGCAATGCGGAATGGACGAGCTGGAGTGGTTTGGCTTATCAGCAGGTGGTCACCGCTCGCAACGTCGCCGTCATCGCCGACACGATCTGGATGGCGATGCTCAGTGCGATCATTGCAACGGCCCTGGCTTTGCCGATCGCCTTGTTCATGGTTCGGACCTCATCAGCCGCGATGCGGCGTTTCGCGCTCGTGACTATCTTGCTTCCGATGATCATTAGCCTGCTTGTTCAAAGTTTCGGTTGGATGGCCATCCTTGGACCAAACGGTCTTTTGAACCAGGTATTGAGCGTCGTCGCCGGCGAGCCCGTTCAGATGTCGCTGCTTTTCAACAGGACCGGCGTCATTCTGGGGCTCGTTCAGACAACGATCCCTCTCGCGGTTCTTCCTACTATAGCGGCGCTCGCAGCAATCCCGGCTGCGCTCGAAGAGGCGGCCAGTGTGCTTGGCGCAAATCGTCTGCGGACCTATCGGCACGTCATTCTGCCCTTGGCCCGCCCGGGGATGATCACCGGAGCAATCTTGGTTTTCGGGTTCAATACCGGTGCCTTTGTCGTTCCCTTGCTCCTTGGCGGCCTGAAGGTGACCACGATCGCCATCGTCATTCGCGATCAGATGGGCTCGCTCATGAACTGGCCGCTCGGAGCAGCCTTGTCGATCATACTCGTGTCTCTGGCATTGCTGGTTCAGTCGCTCAGTCGCATGACGACGCCAAAACAAGGAGGTAAGTCTGGATGAGAGCATCTTTTAGTGTAACCGGACATGCCGGTCTCGAATGGTGGATCATCAGGATCACCTGCTTTATCATTCTCACCGTCATGCTTGCGCCAATCCTGATGGTTCTGGTGATCTCGTTCACGGATGGCGACACGCTCCAGTTCCCGCCGCCTGGATTTTCCATGCGCTGGTACCTTGAAGTCTGGGCTTTCCTGACGGGGCCTGATGCTGATCTGGTCCGGCTTGTGGAATCACTTCTGATCAGCGTGAAGATTGCCGGGGCGACAGCGGTCGTGACCGTTTTGGCCGGCGTTCCCGCTTCCTACGCCCTGGTTCGCTATCGGTTCTTCGGAAAAACGCTGATAGAAGAACTCCTCGGTCTTCCTGTCGTCTTTCCGGCGGTCGTGCTCGGCATCTCTCTTCTGGTATTGTTCAGTGCCACGAAGACGGATTTCGGTGTTTGGCAGATCATACTGGCGCATTCGATCATTGGGCTGCCGTTTCTGATGCGAAATTGCATGACGTCTATGAAGGGCATCGACGTCGCGCTTGAGGAAGCTGCCAAAACGCTCGGCGCGTCACCTGTTCGTGTTTTTCACAAGATCATTCTTCCGCTCGCCAGCGGCGGAATTGCCTCCGGCGCCATCCTCGTGTTCATCCTTTCGTTCAATGAGTTCACGCTGAGCTACTTCCTCTACACGGTGGATGTCTTCCCCCTGCCTATATGGCTGTTCCAGCAGGCCAACACGTCGTTCAGTCCGGCGGTGTTCGCGGTCTCGTCGTTGATCGTGGCTATCAACGTTCTTGCCGTCCTTGTGCTCGACTGGCTCGTAGCTGTCCGAAAGCAGCCCGACAGACAGGATTAAGGCAACACTACGTCGGTCGAAACACACAACCGGATCCGGCTATCGCCCAAGCAGCTCGATGGAAACAAATCCCGGTTTGCCGATCAAGGCAGGCGCGGCACGCCGTGCGATGGTCACACGCTTACCCAGGACTGGCCACAGCCGAATTTGGCTGGTGCAAGCGCATCTCTGGAAGACCGCTCCTGAAACTACAAATGGAGAAAAAATGACAAAAATCATAAACGCGCCAAAAGACTACGTGAACCAAAGCCTCGAAGGGCTGTCTCTTGCTTACCCTGACATTGTCCTGACAGGACCGGGTGACAGGGTTGTTCGGCGGCGAGGAGGCGTGGCTAGTGGCAAGGTCGGTATCGTCTCGGGGGGAGGTGCTGGACATCTTCCATTGTTTTGCGGTTACGTCGGAAAGGGTTTGATCGATACGTGTGCCGTTGGCAACGTGTTCGAGGGACCGACACTCGATGCCTGCATGGCGGCCGCGCGCTTGGCAGAAAATGGTGCGGGCATTTTACAGCTCATCGGCAATTACGGCGGCGAACGAATGAATTTCGCTGCAGTGCGCGAGACCCTCGAAGATGAAGGCATCAAGGTCGAGACGGTACTCGGTACCGACGACATTGCCAGCGCAAGCCCCGAGGATAGCGATCGGCGTCGGGGCGTCGCCGGCCTCATCTTTGCATATAAGGCCGCTGGGGCGAGAGCCGCGGAAGGTGGGTCGCTTGAGGACGTTAAGAACATTGCCGTCAAGGCTGTCGCAAGAACGAAAACGATCGGGTTCGGGACCGCAGGCTGCCAGATCCCGGGATCTGATACGCCGCGCTTTGTGCTGGAGAAACACCAGATGGAGATGGGCATCGGTATTCATGGCGAACCAGGCATCTGGCGCGACCAGTTGAGGAGCGCAGACGCCATCGCTGAAGAAATGGTAACGCGATTGCTGGCCGAACGACCACTTGATGCGGGCGACAAGGTGGCGATCCTGGTCAACAGCCTCGGCGCGACGCCGCTGGAGGAGCTCTTCATCCTATACAGGCACGCGACGACCATTCTTGAGAAGAACGGGCTGCGTGTCGTGCGGCCACTGGTCGGACATTTCGTGACGTCTATGGAAATGGCCGGCGCATCGATAAGTCTCAGTTTCATCGATGACGAATTGGACGCACTTTACGCTGCGCCGGCCAGAAGTCCCGCATGGACGGTGGCGCCATGATGTACGAAACGATCAAAGGCGGATTGGCGCGTGTCGCCGATGCTTTGCCGGCACTGGAAAAAGATCTCAATCTTGCGGATGCGAAAATCGGTGACGGTGACACCGGCGGCATGTTGGCGCGCGTCGTGGAAAACATGCAGTCCGTCACCTCCGATGATGGAGATCTAGGCAGCTATTTTTTGAATCTGTCATTTGCGGCCCAATCAGCAACTGGATCCAGTCTCGGCAACCTGATTTCCGCAGCTCTGGCGGCAGCCGGAAAAAAGGCGAACGGTCTGAGACAGCTTGAGCGTTTACAACTGGCTGAGATCTTGTCTCTTGCGCGAGATGCCATGCTGCGTCGCGGGGGTGCCAGTCTGGGAGACAAGACGGTCATCGACGCCGTTCACGCGATAGCCAAGGCTGTCGCGGACTTCAAGGATCAGGCTGATTTGCCGACCGTCATGATCGATGCTGCGGATGCGGCACTGATAAATTTCCGTGGCAGGCCTGTCCGCATCGGGCGGGCGCGAATGTTCGCCGATACATCGCGAGAATTCGATGATCCCGGGATGCTGGCGGTCGCCATGTTCCTTCGTGTCGCGCTGGCCCGTCAATAGGCTTGTTGGGTGCTGATGTGGAAAAGATAAGAGGCTGGAAATGATCACAAAGGTGAAGACGGGAAACCCATTTGAAGACAAGGAGAGCTTTTCTCGTGTCGTCGTAATTGGAAACTGGATCATGACTTCGAATACGGCTGGCCGGAACCTGAAAACTAACATGATGCCGGACACAGCTGCAGAACAGGCTGCCGAGGCGTTCAATAATGTGGAGGCAGCCTTGCGATCGGTAGGTGCATCCCTGAGCGACGTCGTCAGATCCCGGGTAACCATCCCCGACCCAAAAGACGTCGAAGCTGTCATGCAGGTCGTGGGAGAACGATTTCGAGGTGTCGATCCTGTAAGCACTGTCACCTGTACACCGTTGGCTCTCGGATACCTGAAGATGGAGCTCGAGGTAACCGCTTACAAAGGTGCCTCGGACGAACCGATAGAACGGTTGGTCGTCTCCTTATCGTGATCGCTTGAGGTTCGTATGATGGAACGGTAAAGACCAATCGAAATCAGGAGCTGTCGCCGGAAAGAGTGAAAAGTGCCGTTTCTCCGACGCACCTGCACCGTTTACAAACGGGTTTTGACGAATTGCTAGCGGTTGCCGCAGATCTCAGGCCTACGCCGTCCAAGCTTTTCGACCGTTTGGCAGAGACTGAACAATCGCAATCGTGACATCATCGCTCGATTGATTTTCTCTGGCAGAGATGCACTTTTTAGTGGAATTTATAATATGACACTATATAAGAAATCGAGGCGATGCGCGTCGCCCCGGGGCTTGGAAACCCATGGTGCTGTGAACCGCGATGCGGATAACGTCAGCCAACTCTATGATCGGGGAGCCTGCGGTTATGCAACAGGCTGTCCTACGCCAAAAGCCATAGGGGCCGAACCATCGGCTTTCCAACTCCCCGATCGCCAGATTGTCGCAATTGCGGACGCGCAGCAATCAACCACCGGGGTTGTCCGTGTTAGAGAGCAGCGAAGACACAGATTTCCATCAGTCCATAACGATAGGACTTCCAGATCCACATGAGATCGACCGTATTGTGGGATGCCAGATCAAGGCTCGGCGCCTGCAGCTCGGAGTAAGCCAGGTCATCCTTGCGACGAGGCTAGGTTTATCATTCCAGCAACTCCAGAAATATGAACGGGGTACCAATCGGGTCAGTTCGTCGAAACTGTTCATGATCGCATTCCATCTGCACGTCTCACCGAATTACTTCTTCGAGCCGCTTTCCAAGCAGATGCGCGAGCCAATAGGAAACATGGACAGTGCATCTTGGGGAACGGTTCGTACGGACGAGCCTTTGTGCAATATAGACCGGCTCGCCGAGATCACTTCGGCGATGCCCTTAACGATCCGAACCGACGTCATTCGCCTTTTGGAGACAATCGCCGACATTCACCTGAACGACAATCGCGAGTGCGGTTGAGACCAATCTGCTGGCGAGAATTTCCTTATGGTCAATGTGCTGCACCGGCTCCGCTTACTCGGGTAAGAGCAGCCAACGTTGCTGAGAGCCCACGATCTGTCGGCGTGGCTCGGCCTCGTGCCGCGCGAGCACGCGATCGGCGGAAAGCAGAAGCTTCGACGCATCAGCAAGCGGGAAAATCCTCATGGTCGCAAGCTGCTGGTTCATTGAGCTCAATCCTGCTTTCGGCATCTCGACCGTAAAGTAGATCGCCTCGAAAGCTGGTTAGATGGTCTCCAAGCCCGAATGAGCCGGTAATACTACACCTAGTGCAGCTTTGAGTTTTAAAGTCGAAAACAGTTCCGTTTGTATCAGGCAGAAGAGGGCTATAAAGTCAGAATCTGCTAAATGGAGATTACCATGTCTGAAGTCAGACTTACGTTGAACGTTTTTGATGATGCTGGAGAAATGACGGGTGAGACGAAGGCGGTTTCGTTGTCGCTGGAGGCTCTTGCAGACATCATCGACCACGCCGCCCAGCTGTCCATCCTTGAAGAGAAGGGACTCGACACCAGCGACGTCTTGGCAGAGTTGGCAGAATTGCTGGACGTCTATGGGCTATCCAACGAAACGACGTCCGCAGGAATTTCTCTGCCGGCCCCCTGATAGGTCAATGGGTGGCGAATAAAAATGCCAACCGTGAGTTGGCTAGTACCGAGGCCGGCGGCGCATCTCGCTGATAGACGCGTGGCTCCGGCGTTACATAGTCGGGGTCGAGCAGTCTCTGCGCAAGACACTAGGAAAGCCCTCGGCCAGAGCCTCAGGGTAAACTTGTCAAAGATCCACTTCGGCCTCATCTCGCACCTGCTCCATCAGCGTCTTAAGAGCCGGCCGCCTTCCAACGATGTCGCGGAGGCTGGCGTGACCGACCGACCTAGTTCCCGGCGGCAAAGAGGCTGTCGAACGCCGCGCGATACTGCCGCCGATGGTTCGAAAGGAAGACAAACTGCTGAAGGTAGATGATGAGGTGACGGCGCCGGACGTCGTGGTAGACGCCCATCATTCACCGCGTTGGGAAGGAACGCTCGTCTCGTCGATCTCGACGGTTTCTTCGCAGCCGCCCAACTTCTGGCGGTCGGGATTGACCATGGCACGGTGCGGTATGTGCAGGAGGAGCCACGCAGTCTCGTAGGATCTGATTTCTAGCTTGCCCTGGAGCGGAAGCGCTGAAATATTGCTCGATTGTGTCGTCACCCAGCGCTCCCAGAACCCTGCGGCGGCGGCAGGTGCCTCTGTGCATGATCGTGCCAGCGGTGACCGATGTCTGTTTACGGCATGCGGTCGGCGCGGCGTCCTCGTCAGCCTTACCTCCACCGCACTCACAGAGCGGGCTAATTTCAGCGCGAGCCTTTTGCCAAAGATCGTACCGATTTTCATACGCCCTCGGACACGATGCCCTGGAGATCACGATTTTTTATAGAAATGACAATCAAACTTGTTTCCCAAAAAACAAAATGGCGCTAAACAACACCTAAGCGTGCATTTGATAAATAAACAACCCAAACTGGCCAGCCAATTGCTGGATGAGCAATTGAAATGATATTCCGCCGAATTGACCAGGCGGCGAAGACTGAGCATCTCCTATTCCTATACCGGGGTACAGATCGAATGGCCAACATATCAGACCTCACGGAAACCGTAGCTTCTCACGTTCCGGTCTCGCAACCACTACAAACATCAACCAGCTTGAGAGGTCAATCAGGAGTGGACTGACGAATCCCGCGAACCGGGGCACCATTTTGAGGTGGAAATTTATCCTACATTGAGCCTGCTTTCAAAGGTGGGCTCCGCAAGCAAAATTTCCAAGATGGGCGGGATGCCGGACCATTATGATCATGCCCTCAGTTAAATATCCGAGCGACATGAACTAATTCCCTTTTAACGACAGAAAATCGGTGATTATCTTTTGATAAAATTGAAAGGGCGAAGCACATTTTGCTTTGATTGCATAATCATGACAGCAGAGCGTGACAATTATTTCGTATTTCGAAATACCGATGCTAACTATTTATTTATATTCGAACGCGACGAAACTCTCCTCCAAGCGTCCCAGCTCGCAAGCGTCTCTCTCGGGGACATCAGCTTAGACACCGTCGGAATCCTCAGGGAGCTTAGAGCGCACAATATTCGCTTCGGCTTCGTTTCCAATCAACGCGGTTCGGAAGGTGATGGCCACAGCGTCGATCAAGCCGCCGCCTTGATAAAAATCCTCGACCACGTCCTGAATGCTGATGGGGTCATGCCAGATTTCTGGATGGCGTGGCCGCAACAGGTAATCTACGATCGGGGCAGTCCACCACAGGCCGGCGCGCCATCACAGCTTGATGAGATGATCAGGCAGGCCATGCGTTGGTACAGCGTCGACAACGCGCATTGCGTATTCGTCGGAAGCTTGCTGGAGAGCCTCGCCTGCGCTGCAGAACTTGGCATCAGAGTTCTCCCGCTGAGACGGTCGTCGACAAGGAGAACGGAACACGTGGTGCCGGCCAGTGTTGATGGGACGGTCCCTGACGACCAGCACGTCGAAGGCTTGATCGAGCGGTTAGGAGTACTCACTCGCCGTCCGACTGTCTAACGCGGCATCGAATCGCATGGCGACCTCACCTATCGGCTGCGGTCCCTAGGTTTACTCTTCGGGGGCCGTAGCTTGATCGATTTTGGAACTGCTCGATCGGGTTCCCGTGCATTTGACCGGTTGCTGGTCCTCTCTTGGTTTACCTCGATCTGATCAGCGTGAGAGCGTGCCACGCGCGCCGCATCAACAACGCGATCGTACGAAGTCTTGTTGGTCACACTGTGCTCGGCAACACGCCCGCGTCCCGCAGCTGACCTCGTTTCGAGTGAACCCGACTTGTGCTTGCCGGACCAAGATCCCGTACGGGTACGATCTTTCGTCACCCTTGAATCCAGCTGCAGACCGACAACCTTCCCGATGATCTTCGTAGCCTTTTCGAAGATCAACCGGTCAGCAGGGTCAGCAATTTTGGTCGCAACCTTTACCGCGATGTTGGCCAGTGCCTTTTTCGCAGCTTTTGCTTGCGCAGCGGTGATCGGCGTAGAGCGTAGCATACTGTCTTGCCCTTTCTCCTCTTTGGGATCACGTCCCTGTTCGACGGCAGTTTCAAGTCGCTGGTATTCTCGCCGCAGCGCGGTTGCGATATCCTGGCTAAGATCGCGCAGCGAACTCGGTGCGGCCCTGTCCCACGCGAGATCGTCCAGCATTTCAATGACCCGCCCCACGGACCGGCGCGTTTGCTTGACCCTTCGTTTGGCATCTTCGCGGCGCGGGTGGGCAGGTGTGTCCCGGATCTTCGAAACGACCTTATCGATCACGTTGGAGGGAGCTGTCGCGCCCATGCGCTGGAACATCTCCCATTCCCATCGCTTGACGGGAGGTGGAGCTGCGCGTTCGATCCGTTTCTGTCTGTCGATCGGTATCCCGCGATCGCGGGCCTTTTCGGCGAAGCGGAGCCGCCATTCGGTGAAATCCCTGATATTCGGATTGAGTGTGTGCCCGCATGGACTGCGCAGCGCGACAATCACGTGCAGATGCGGATGTTTTTTCATGTCAGTCCGGTTGTGAACAGCGTAGGCGTATCGGTGGCCGGCGAATTGCTCCCTGAGAAAATCGCGCCCCGCAAGCACGAACGTTGAGCGATCGACGTTTGCCGGCCCTGACAGGAGGAGATGCATGAAGTCGCGCGGCTGACGGGTCTGCAAAAGCGATCCAACCAGGCGACCGTGTCTTGTCAATTCACGATGGTTCGTTGCCGTCAGTTCGCGACGTTCACCACCGTGCTGGTAGCGCCCAGTTTTTCCGGACCGTTCAACGACCCTGGTTTTTGTCGACACTGTCACTTCTGCATCGTCTCGCCGCATGGCATGGAGCGCAGCGGTGAAGCCTTTCGGTCCGGACGAGAAGCTGGCCGGGTCACGCGAAATCACCGCGATCCCGGCGCCTCGCATGGCGGTATCCATTCGACGGTCGATCGCTTGGATATTGTCGGTCTGCGCGGCAATCCTGTTGACCTGGCTACGGTCGGATCTGTCCTTCTTTTCATGCGCGATGACCAGCGCGAACTGCAGCCTTGTCTGGCCGTTTGGCTTCTCGCTTACGCTGTATGCAAAGGTGCGATCGACATCACCCTCCCGAGAAAAACCTTCATCGGCGAGCGAGCGGAGCGCCTGGCCCACGTATTTGCGATCGGCGACTGCCAGTTCGTAGTTCAGGCGCAGCACATCGTCGCTTCCCTTGCGTTCGCTGAACTCCCGTTCCCATGATCGCACTGCGGCATTGATGTCGGTGACTTCGTGCCCATCCTGGTCGTGGGCTTTTTCTTCCGTGCTTTGATAGGCAAGGACACTTCTGGCAGAACGCGCTCCTGCTCCGTAAGACAAGACTTTCACCACGACGGCACTCTTGCCGCTTGCGTGGCTTAACGCTGACGCAGAGCCTGTGTGTTTCTCGACAAGTGGCCTGCCACTGTCTGCACTCTGCCGTTTGCCCGCACCGCCGCCGCCGCGCCTGCTGTTCTCTTCGTCAATCAGGTCGAAGTAGCTTGGCAGCCTGCGGTGGGCTGGCTTGGCCCGTCGGCGACTGTTGTATCGTTCGTTCATCATGCTCCCTGATAAGGTCGGAGATAAAGGTCGAAGGACGGACGAAGCTCGCCGCCCGGATGGCGTCAAGTGCAGCCATCACCTCGGTCAATCCCTCAAGGATCGCTGCACCTGCTAAGGAACGTTTTCCCTCCCGCAGGTGATCTTCATTTCGAAAGGCGAGCTCACGCAGAAATTGATGGATGTTGGCGAGTTGCCTGTCGTGTTCCTCAAGCATGGCGGGGATCTGCGTGACCTCCCGTGTCACGATCAGCTTCGCGACGATATTGGCGGACACACAGAGCCGCTCCGCGAGTGCATCGAGATTGCCAAGGATATGACCAGGCACACGAAACATGATGGCCGGCTCCCGCATCCGCCTCACAGCCCCCGCGCTTTCAAGGCTTCCACGATGAGCCGATGGGTTGCCGCGGATAGTTGCTCATGCCGCTCAAGCGAAACGTGGAAGATCTTCGTGAGGACGTCGTCTTCCAGATAGAGAGAAATGCGCTTCCGTTTGACGGGCTCCTCGACCGTCTCCACCAAGCGCTTGCGGCCTGTCTGGCTATCATCGCGCCGTATGAGTCCGGCGGTGTCGGCCGGCACGTCCTTTTCGGTATCTGCGGTCTTCTTTTCTTGGCCTCCCTCGTGCGGCAACCACGTGGCAAGGTCGATATCGGTCGGCATGTAGGAGGTCGCCGCCTCCTCATCCACAGTCGTCTGTTCGCTCCTGGTCCGTGACAACGCAAGGATGTTTCCGGTCGGCGTCCGTTCTCGTGACATTGCGCTAGGCCGCCTGCGCCTGGAGCAGACCGATGAACTCGTTGTTGATCCGCTTGACGATGTCGATCGCGTCGAGAACGCTTTCGCAGGCGCGTCGCTTCGCAGATGGCGTGAGGGCATGGTTGTTTTCGATGGTGGCAAGTTTGGAATAAAGCGAGCCGAATCCCGCGCCGACATCGCTGAAATGGTTGCTTTTTCGGACAACCGTTTCCACCATGGGCACCCTACCTTTGCTCAGGATCGCGTGTACCTCCGGAAGCGAACGATTATGCTTGAGCGCGATCATGTCGACGTAGTTCCAGATCGCGGCAAAAGGAATTGGTCCCGCCGTTCGTTTCTTCGAGATCTCGGTCAGGATCGTTGCGACCTTGATGGCCGATGTCGCGGCCGTAGGTTCCGGAATAATCGGGATGAGGATAGCATCGCACTCGTGATAAACCTCTATCGCACGCTGGTGAACGTAGCCGCCGACATCATAGATGCGGATGTCGGCTTCTGGCGCTGCGAGGAGGCGCTCCTTGAACCGATCCCCCGGTGCGACGCGAAGATGGAGCAACGTACCATCGATTGGCAGGAGACCACGCTTCATCGAGACATTGTACCATCGCGTGGATGACTCCTGCTCATCGCAATCGATGAGGAGCGTTCGATGCCCCTGCTGCGCAAATTCCGCGGCCAAATTGACGTTGAGCGTCGATTTTCCTGCGCCTCCCTTGAAGGTCGAGATCGCCAGTGAGAGTGGTTTGACTGCCATGTTGCTCCTCATACGTGATGGTGGTGACAGGGTGCCGAGATCTAACCTCCCATCACGATGGCGGTGACCCATGGAGGTCACCGAGTGGCTCCTAGAACCTGGATTGGCGTTCGAATTGCTGCCACGTGATGATCGCGATCGCGCCAACGTCGGCATCGAGCTTGCGCCGGCTCTTTTCGAGTGCGACCAGTCCAGACGGACGGTATGGGAAGGCCAAGGCATATGAACGCCGTAATCGACGCAGCCTTGAACAAAGCCGATCGCGCATAGCGGTCGCAAGCTGCGTGCCACACGGTCAATGTCCAGTCTGATGGGAGAAAGGCACGGGTAAATGCCAGCACGCTCCGACGCGCGAAAAAACATGCCACCATGATGCAGACGCCAGCCACGGATATTGCGAGCAGGAGGAGAAACACCGACCAGAATGGAAATGTGATGATCATGTAAGCTACCCGTTGTTCCGCCATTCGCCGCGTCTCATTCGCGGAAAGTGAGTGGGTGTCGCAACTCTAAACCAACTAAAAGCAAAATGCCAGACTTGCACTGCAGTATAATTTTTCGCATTATTCCCTGAGCAAAATTGTTCATGGACGCGAAAATGAGACATGACGCATGGCGGCTGAACCGCCCCCTTCCAAAAGTCGCTTTTTGTTTTGCGTTCGTCTCACACCGCATCGTCCTCGAGGCCGGCGCACAAAAAGTCATCGGATTCAATCAAGGCGCTTCCACAGGAACAGATCTGACCACACTGCCACGATTAGCGGCCGTCACCTTGTCGATCGCCAAGCCACTTGATGTTCAGAGAGAAAAAATGGGACGGGCATCGACCGAACCCGCGTTCGCCGTCGCCGATGCGACCATTATAGGCCCTGCAGATGCGCATGGATGCAACTCGATCGCGGAAATACCATTCGACAATATGCGTGCGGCGATATCTGCAGTCATGGTCGCGATGGACGCGAAAATAGTCGGCGTAGTCTTGGCGCTCGCGCTGCAAGATTGTCGCGGGCTCGTCGCTTTCACGCACTACGCGGACCGCAAAAATGCGCCACGCCGGGTCAAAATCGGCGCCTGGGCGCCCCGTACCTTCCTGCACCCGTGCGATGAGCGCTCGCGCTCCCAACAATCAGCCAATTGATGCGGAGAGCAAATATGATGTTCGTTTCTACGGTTTTTGCCTCCGGCCTGTACGCAAGTGTGTATCTGTCACAGTTAATCACTGTTGACGCTCCGCATTCATCGCTAAAAAATGTTCCCCCCTTCACGCCGGTACAGGCATCGCGCAGTGATAACGCCATGCGGGCCAGTGCGGCATTTGTGCCCACCTCCGATCCCTTTCCGGACACGGCGCAATTCGAAACGGGTGATAGCTGGGTTTCAGGCGGCCGCCGTCACCGTCTATACGGGATCCAGTCTTGCCTTCGGGGAACCCGTATCACCGGTCCGGACGGAATCGCGCGTGACTGCGGCGAGCTGAACGTTGTGATGACCCAGGCAATCATCAGGGATACGAAGCCTGCATGCCAGGACGTCAAGGACATCGACCGGAACAACGCAGTCGTCGTATGCCAAACAACGACCGGTCATCACAGATACGATCTCGCGACCTACCTCATTGCGAAGGGGTGGGGATTTGCGGCAATCGACGCGCAAGGCCAGCTCATCGTTCCTGGCTATCGGATTGTAGAAGAGAGCGCTCGGTCGGCTCGCGCGGGTCTGTGGGCCTCGTCCGATCTCCCCCATCCTGTTTCGGTGCTGCAGCAGCAGGGGAGTTTGCGCCCGTGATGGCACCGTCCAAACTCCTCATTGCTCTTGTGCTATTGCCGTGCCAGACGGTTGCCCAATCTCGGCCGATCGATCTGCCGCGCCAGGTTTTTGGCAGAGTGCAGGTCATCGATAGCACGACGTTCGCGTTCATACCCAACAAACAGCTCGTCCGACTGGCCGGGTTTGAAGCGCCTCGGATTGAGCAGACGGCAAACAGCCACGGCGTCTCCTGGCCCGTAGGCCAGGTTTCTCGGGCATGGATGATCCTCAGAACATTGGGTCGAGACGTGAATTGTGCGCCAATTGGCCGGGACCTTAATGATATTTTGCTCGCCCATTGCTTCGTCGGAGACACGAACCTGGCCGCGACAGCGATCGCCGAGGGCATCGGATATGCGTTCAACTATCGCAACGAACCGCAAGTACCCGTTTATTTCGACATAGAGAGGAAGGCACGCGGATTGGGCTACGGCATATGGTCTTCATCGGACCTTACTCCCCCATGGCGTTACGGGGCGTCGCTCGGAAAACCGGCCAAACAGGATGCCACACGAACGGATGCCGCGCCCCGACGGCCTTTGCCGGTCGCCGAGGAGATCGATGACGCCAACAATGCGCATGGAGGCTAGAATGTTTGGCCTACTCAAAGTTCTTATAATAACGGCACTTGTAGGCGTATCGAACGCGGCGACCGTTTTCGCACAAGCTGCCGTGACCCCGTCAAACGCGCAGGAACTCGACCCGAACGTCTGTGGAGCAGCAGGGGCTGGCTGCGATCCAGCGGCTGTCCAGCAATGGAAGTCGGTCGGCAACCGACTTGCGGATCTATCGTCCGCCGATCTCAGCCAGTATGCGTACGCGTGCGCGCGGCACGACGATTGGAAGAAAGTGTGTAAAACCGACCCGGTTGCCGTCCTCATACGCCTTGGCATCGAAGGATACTGATCATGTCGGCCCGGTCATCTTCTGATCGGTTGATCGCCACGGCGCCGGTCGCGATTCTCGGCTGGGGATATGACGCGCTTCGTGATCACTTCTCGGAGGCTCGAGTGCGCGGACTGAGCGAGCAATACAGTCGTCTACGAAAGAGGGCTGCCGACAATACCCCATCGACTGGCCCAGCGATGCAGAGACGAAAATGGCGATCGCGACATCACAGCAATCGGCCGGAGATTTCGCGATGCAATCCGTCAACAGGGCCAAGCGCGACGCTTTGAGATCATGGCCATAACCACCCAGTCTTTTTCCGGATCCAGACGGCCCTTAGTGCTTTCGTCCGTGAAAATTGCACGCCGTTGGTTGCCACTGCAGCGATAGGAAATGGAGGGATGGGATGAAACGAGTTCTGTTTGCCGTCGCAGTAACGGTCAGCGCCGGTGTTGGCTTGGCGCCGACATCAGCGAAGCCAGGAGACGCGTCCTGGGGATGTCAGGTGCTGCTCTGCGCGGCCTCCCGAAATCCATCCTGGCATGGGGTCGGCTACTGCATTCCCCCAATGACAAAACTCATTTCCGCGATGAAAAAACCCGGATTTTCATGGCCCGCATGCCAAGAGGCAAAGGCTGGCAAACCCGGTTACGAAGTCTACGAAGACTGCCCAGCCGGAACGACGATTGGATACACCGCACACGGGGAGAATGGCTCGCAACGCGAGCCCAACCAGTGCATCAAGACTGTCAGTCGTTGCCAATCGATTGGAAATCGAGACACAGTTATGTGGAGCCTTGACAGTTCCCGGTCTGAAATATCTAGCAACGACTTTGGCTGCATGCAAAAAATCGCAACCCTTCGGCCTCGCCGAGCAGATCCTTTTTTCTTCGACATTCCCAACGATCAGGGTGTGATGCAGAGGTTTTGGTTCAATCTGAACAATTAGCCTCTCAGATGCCCGTCAATCCGCAGGATCGCTGCTTTCCGCTTTCTTGCGCCGCGCAAGCAGGGCAGAAACTTGCGGAAGATCGGCATCGGTCACAGTGAGCAGCGACTCGATGTCGACATTCCACTCACGCGCCATTCTATCGAGCGTGGACAGTTTGACGTCACGCATGCCGCGCAAAACCTGGGACATATAAGCTTCGGTTACGCCGAGCTGCCCAGCGAGCTCTTTGGCCCGCGCCCCGCGATTGCGCTTCAACCTTCCAAGTCCAATCGCAAGCCGATCCGGGAGCGAGAGATCCACGAGGATTGAAGGGGAGACGGGTTCGGCAGTTTTTCCGGACTTTACACGCACCATTTGCGGTTTTCTCCCAAACGATCTGCGATTGCCGAACGATGGCGCATAACTTCCCGCACATAGCGAAAACCAGGGGCCTCGACGAATTGAGAGATTTCACGGGTCATGACCAGTCCAAGGTCCGAATTTCCACAAAAGGAGAGCCGCCTTTCACCCTCCGGCTCTGGCGACAATGTTCAGGTGCGTTCTTACACCGCAGGAATATATCCCCGCAATAGCGCAGCCGGATGGTACGCGTCTTGCACACTTGCAAACGGTCAGGTTCCGAGCCTTTTGATGCCGTCAGACCGCATTGCCTCGAAGACTTTACCGTCGGCCCGCACTGTGATCACGATGAAGCCGCGGGCTTTCGTGATTATCGCGATCCCAATAGGAACGACATACGCTCTATGATGGCCGCAGTCGTAAAAGTCACGCGTTCGCGTGTTACAGCTTCTGGCAACCGGGGGTATGGGATGCGAGAAAAGAAGCTCAAGGAGATCGAAGCGATAGCTGATACGATCAGGGAAATCGTGATTCCCGGCATGAAGCCCAAGGGGCTGATCGAAGCTGTTCGAGCCCGGCACCCAGAAGCGAGCAAGAAGGAAGTTGCCCGAGCCGCGTTCCTGGCGGTAATCCACTCGGCGGAATTCACACCCGAGGACACGCAGGCGCTCCACGACATGGCAATGGATGCGCGTGACGTGGATCAGACCTGAACGCTCTGGGTCTGCTTGATCAAATCACGGATGGCGATCCGGTCGCCATCCTCTGCCAAAGTCGTAAGAGCCGTGGCGCGAAACCGGGTATCGGCAGTGACTTCCCTACCCAACCATGGCGGCTTGGCGAACAGGCTGTCTTCTGACGGCAGCTCGATCTCGCAGGTCACCAGACCCTCGAGGTATCCAAGGTACTCATCGACCTGCCAAACGAAGCCATCAAATTCGACTTCATGGCGGGTCTTTCTGAGAGGCGGAGCCAGGACGAACTCGTCTATCATTGAGCGGGCGTCACTGTCTGTGAGACTGACATGAATCTCGTTTCGCTTGATGCCCCTACGTGGGCCTTTGATTGTCAGCATGGCTTCCCCGTTGCATATGCGGAGACGCGCTTTCCCGCTTTCTTTCTCAAAACGAGCGATCAGGTAGTCAGCGATGTCGCGACGGTCACGGGTCGCCGACCGCCAGCCGACATCGGCCACAAGGAATTTCCGTTCGATTTCAACAGCCATTTGCGATCGGTCCGGGCCTGGTCAGTGGACATGGTGACCAGCGTCCAGCTGGTCCGGATCGTTCCTCTCTTTCAGCGCCACCACTGACGCGGAGTTCTGAAGCTTGCTTTTCAGATCGCTGGAGATCAACGGAGCCACACCGTCGTCGTCGTCATCCTCGTGGGTGTCGTCATCGACACCGAGCGATGACAACCGATATTTGATCGCGAGGTCGTAAACCGTTTCAAGAACACGCCGCTCGCGGACATCAGGGTCTGTGAGCGCCATCAAGGAAGCTTTGACGATGCGCTTACTCGATGTCTTGGGACATTTTTTAATGATAAAGTCGTGCAGGGTGCTTCCAACCAGACCGTCAGATGCTCCCTCGATCAAGGCATTGTAGACGCGGTTCAATTTCTTTCCCATTGAGCTCTCCGTTCATCTTTGGGCGAACGCGGCACGAAAGGAAATGGTTGCGCCACTATCAGTTTCGCTCGGTGTCACGCCGTTTCCTCGAACAGGCCCGGCTCTGGTCGGTCCAGCTCATGATCCTCTGCCAGGAAACGAATGATGTGTCCGTTCGTCCACTCGGGCTCCTCGAGATGCACCCAGTGAGTGGCGCTTCGGTGTACGCACATCCGGCCATTGGCGCACTGGACCAAGCTTTCCTTCGCCAGCCTGAAATCCAAAGCGCGATCTTTACAGCCCCATAAGATGAGGACCGGGGGAACGATGCGGCCCAGTCCAGGCCGAGCTTCCCTGACCAGTGCCCGATAGTAGTTGAGCATCGCGTTCAGGCGACCGTCGCCCTGCCACTGCTGTCGATAGCGCTCCATCTCGTCGTCGGTAAAGGTGGCCGGTCGCGCCGTCTTTATCATTGCATCAGCCAGCATTTTGAAACGGCCCGCCGACAAAAGCGCTTCTGGCAATGATGGCAACTGGAAGAAGGCAATATAGGCGCTACGGACCATTTGCGACGGCATCCTGCGCACCACGCTCTCCATGACATCGAGGTGGGGCGCGTTGAGTACAACAAGTCGCTTCACCCGCATCGGATGATGTGCTTCAACGGCCCAGGCGACAATCCCGCCCCAGTCGTGACCAACGATATTGAAACGTTGCCATCCGAGATGAGATGCAAGTCGCACGACGTCGTTTACCAGAGTGCCGAGGCGATATGCCGATACGTCCGCAGGCGCGTCGCTCTGACCATAACCACGCATGTCGACCATCACGACCCGGAACCCGGCTTCGACCATGGCGGAAGATTGCTTCCTCCAGGCCCACCAATATTCGGGAAATCCGTGGAGAAGAATAACAGGCTCGCCGTCGGCGGCGCCCTCCTCCACGATGTGCAGGGAAATGCTTTCGAGATCGACGATGCGTGAGCTCTGCGAACTTTCCATGCCCTAGCCTCAGATCACTGGACGCGAGGTCTCTCAAACAGTCCATGATTATCGATGTTCCTACGGATAGTCGGACAGAAACAGACAGATCGTCAGAGTGTTGCTGGTTCGCAACAGCGGATCAGGGGCTCTCGCCCCATGGCCCTTTTGGAGGCCGGCAGCACGGGAGCCGGCCCTCCGCCATACCGCTCAAAGCTGATAGTGCAGGCATCAGGGGCTAGAATATACGTAAATCAATCTGCACGAGATGTGGTCTCAGGTTCGGTGGTCAGTTCCAATCCCAGTTATTCTGTCCGACGCATAGGCATCCAGTTCCTCTCTTGCTGCTTCCATCAAACGAGCTTCTCCAACAGCGATCATCTACTGCGTGCTATTGCCGAATAATCTCGTCAGGAGAATACCGGCAAGAGCCGACAGCGATGGCTTCAGCCCATTTCGGAAAGGGGTCTCCGACTGGCACTCTTTTATCGTCGTGGCCTTGTGCGCACGTATCTCCATCTCCCGTTCAATGATCATCAGCCAAAAGCCCGGGTCTGCCTCCGCCGCAAAGACGGTGCGTTCGAGATTGCAAACGAGAAAAAATGCCGATCAGAGAGATATGTGACGTCACGCATGTCAGCTCATTTGTTGAAAAGACCGCTCACCACAATGTTCGGTCGCATCAAGTTTCGACGTCAGTTAGATCCTCGTGCAGAGGATCACGTGCTGCGTCGGCAAACTCCTGCAGATGTTTTCGCGCGTCATCGCCCGAAAGCCGTTCCGACAGGTTCTGGATCAGCGCCTCGACGTCGCTATTCAGATCCACCGCATCGATGACGGACGTGTCAGCCTGCTGGAAAATCACTGCGTTCAGGGCTTCAATGTTGTTACCGAAGACGTCTTTGACGTCCTGCCGGCGAAGGCGTGTTGGCTGGCGTTGTCTGGCTTCATTGGTGGAAGGGATCGGTAGCATTCGCGCATCTTCGTCACGGCGACCGTGAGGGCCCCGATAGGCTCGCCTGCTCGAAACGTCCTTATTGATGGCGAGAACGCCGTCCGTTGTTATCTGAGACGGGTTCGTCTTCGTCGGCTTCGCAGGCGCGGTCGTCACCCGCTTCGTCTGCAGCTTGCGCGCGGGCTTTTCCGCTGGTGCCTGCGCTTCCGCAATCCCAACCTCGCGGGTTTCATCGAGATCGAGACGTTTTCGAAGCTCGTCGAGAGAGGAAATGTAGACCTGCCGTACGCCGTCCTTGACCGCAAATTTCAGATCTTGAGGGCTTTGCCCCAAAACGGTCGACGCGCGACCGTCAACTGACGCGGAGTGGGTGGCGTCCTGAATTGTCCACTCGATCGGCTCCATGTGCGGTTTTGCCATCGGCCTGAACCTGCGCACCTCCGCAAACATGCGTTCACCGCCGGAATCAAGTTTCATGATCCGCATCAGCGGCATTCCGGTCACCTGTAGAACCGCTTCTTCCGGTTTCATCGTCATCAACGTGTTGACCGACAAGAGATCAACGGACACGGGAACCTTTGAGATCGAACGCTGCCTTCGCCCGTGGCGGTGGGAGTAGGAGGACTGCTCGACCCATTCAGTGGTCTTTCCGGCCGCCAGGGATACCGTCGTCGCATCTTCCTGGTTCTGGAAATTCATGAACAGCTTGATCGTTGACGCCCCCATCAGGATCTTTTGACCGGACCGGCGATAAAGGCGCTCGAGCTGTGCGCCATCCTGCAGGATGAACACGAAGCGAACACCGTTCTTGCGAATGAGCGGCGCAAGCGTCAGGACCGTATCGATACGGCCGCCATTGCCGAACTCGTCAAGCATCATCAGAACTTCATGCTCGCCATCCGGCAAAGGTCCCAACTTCACCAGCTTGTCGGCCATTTGCTGGATGAAGATCGAGATCAGCCGCTCGTAAATCTGGATGGCGTTCCAGTCTGCCTGGATGAAGATCGCAAGCTTGCGTTTTCTGATCGCGTCGATCGGGATCGTGGTGATTGATGTCAGGGCTTCAACCAAAGGGTTCTGCAGGAAGTTGAGCTTGGCGACGATTTCGGCCGCGATGCCCTCCCCCAGCTTCTCATGGCGGCCGGCAAACTTGGTCAATTGCATTCTGGTCTGGTCTGACAATACACTCTCGTAGGTTTCGAGAAGCTGGACGATTGCCTTGCGTTCGTCTGACATCGAATTGAGAATGCGATAAAGCTCGCTCAGCGATTTGCGCGTGTCCGGGCATTCCAGGACGAAGCCGAGCATGGCCGTCAGGAGAATTCGGGCGCTCTCTTCCCAAAAGTCGGACGAATCCGAGCGTAAGCGGTCTGGAAGCAGCATCTGCGTGAGCTTCTGAAGGTCGGTGATCCGCTGGTAGGGGTCCGCACTGATCAGATCGAGCGGATTATAGCCATCAGTGAAGCTGGAGCCGGGTGCCAGAATGAAAACATGATAGCCTTTGTTCGTGAGGTAGCCTGAAGTCTCGTCAAACAGTTCGCCGCTCATATCGAGGATAACCTGCGAGCCTTCGAAACTCATCATCGTCGGGATGACGAAGCCGCGCGATTTACCTTGCCCGGGCGAACCGATGACCATCACATGCTGATCGCCATCGTTGCGCAAAAGCAGGCCCTGCTTCAAGCCGAGCACGATACCGCGCTTGTCGCGCAGCTGAAAATCGGAAGCGTCCTTCAGTGTCGCAAGCCGCGCGCGGCCCATGATCATCCGCTGTCGCTTCTGGATGGCGGCCCCGATCGGAAAGCCGATAAAAGCACTTGCGGCGACCAGGCCCGCCAGTGCTGCAAAGACGGTCTGCCGGGACGGCTTCCGGTAGGCTCCGGCCGCGTCTGTCGCGCCGAATGGTGCCTGGTACATGGCGGCAAGATGATTGCCGTAATAGCTGGCGATTTCCGCATGCTCGCCGGCCTTTGTCGCGACCACGTAAAACGCGATACCGTAGACGATGACGCCGGCATAGCTGGCTGCAAAGATCAGCGTGGTCAGGGCGATCAGGCCGAATAACGACCGGATATGAAGGAGATAAAGGATCTTTCTCGACAGGGCTCTTCCGCCTATCAGCATCCAAAGGCATAAAGCAAAGAACAGGAACGGGGACGACAATGCAAAGGCGAGGACCGAAAGTCCCACCGTGTTCCTGGTCCATATGATCGACCACGTGTGGTGCGTGGCGTCGGTCAGCCGGACAGCGCTGATATAGTCGAAATAGGATCCCGTTCCGAAAGAGACGACATATGCGTCGTAGATCATCATAAATGTCAGGAGCCACAGGCCGGCTGCCCCGAGGAGGACGAGCGGAAAGGTCACCGGCGACGCCTTCTGCAGGTCAGTCCACTTGGGCCGTTCAAGTTTGCTCTGTGTGGATACGCTTGCCATTTACGTCGACCTCATCGGCAAAATAGATCTCGGCGACTGCGCGGCCCCCGACGGCGTCGCTCTTCTTCAGCTGGACTACGATCGGGATGATGGAGCGGATGTAGCGGACGATATCGCCCCGCTCCATGCGTACATTGCTGTTAAGCACCAGGGTCGACAGACGATCGAAGGCGTGATGCGGTGAGTTCGCGTGGATCGTCGACATCGATCCGGGGTGACCGGTATTGATGGCATTGAGGAAGTCGAACGCCTCGTCGCCACGCAATTCTCCCATGAAGATCCGATCTGGCCTTAATCGCAGCGCGGTCGCGAGGAGATCTCCCATCGTTACCTTTGCCTCCCCCTGCCCGCCTTTCGAAACGAGCAGCGACACGACGTTTTCCTGACGCGGCTCAAGCTCGGCGGTGTCCTGCATCAGAACAAACCGTTCCTGACGGGGGATTGCGGTCAGGATCGTGTTGAGAAAGGTCGTCTTGCCCGTCGATGTGCCACCGGAGATCAGCATGCTCCGATGGTTGATCGCCGCGAGTTCCAGGAAAGCACGAACCTGTCGAACACGCAGGAGCCGTGACAACTCGATATCCACGGCATCGGTATAGTCGTCACCGGTAACCTTGGTGAAGCGAAACGCGCCCGCTCGTTCATAGTCGTTCAGGTCGAAGTGGCGGATGAACTGCTTACGGATCGAAAAAGCATGGCCGGTCACCGAAGTCGGACTGAGCACGAACTGGACACGCTCTCCTCCCGTAAGCGTTGCCGATAGCAACGGGTTCTCGGCATTGACTGTCTGCCTCGTGAAGGAGGCCGCCCGTGCCGCCATATGACGGATGGCCTCCTGATTCAGGCCTTCGACCTGCTCCCTCACCATGGCTAGATGTCCAATCTTCTCCAGCCACACCTCTTCGTTGGTCTGGCAGGAAATCTCGACAATGCCTGGATCGTTGAGAAAACGGCGGATCGGTTCGAGAGCCTCGGTCAGAAAGTGATGCTCGGCCGGGATTGCAGGACGGGCATTCATCTCCCACCTCTTGTCTTGCGCAAGCGATCGAACTCTGCGCGGACGGGATCGACATAAAGGGCGGAAAAATCGAGGTCGCGTGTCACGAACGCGTTGATGTCGGAACCTTGGGGCACATGGATGGTCGGCCGTATGTTGCGGCTGTCCTCGAAGGCTTCGTTTCCCAGTTGCTGTATCCCGGACGCAATGGTCTCGGCGGCAATCTGGCGGGCGCGGTCCTGTGAGGTCTCCCCGTTATTTTGGGGAACCCGCGTGACGCTGCCATCTCTGTTGAAGACGGTAATGTAGCGGTTTTCCTTTTGACCAAGCTGGGCGATGTATTGCGTCGCGCCCCCGATCAGGGTCATCACCGCCGGAGGTCCGAATCGCTCCCAGTATTTCCGGTCAACGATACCGGTCATGCCCGAACGCCCCAGCCGGTCTGTCCCGTACGAGCCAAGCTGGACCGAGACCCCGTCGCCCCTGATCATCCTTGTCCAGACGATAAGGATCCGCTCCTGCCCACGCTCTATACCTGACTTGTAATCCCCAATCAGGGACGAGCCGGCTGGGATCAGGATGCGGCGGCCGTCAAACGAATAAACGTCCTCCCGTACAACGCCCTTTACCATGCCGGCGAGATCGGAATTGATGGCAGTCTCGAGCGTTCCACGGATCATCGTGCCCTGCGGGATCCACGCATCGGTCCGGCGGTTTTCCGTAGCAACGGAAATCTGGACACCCTGGCCGCCCATCGCCTTGAGGAAAGCCCTGTCGCGATCATTGGCTCCATCAACCGCGCCACCACTATCGAGTGCAGGAGGAACATCGCCACCTGACGGCGATCCCATTCCGAACGACGAATTTGTCGATCCGCCCGTAGAGGCCTGCGCTGCGCCGTGCGCATCGTTCGTTTTGTCGAAGACAACGGCTGCGGACCGCACGCGCTCTAGCAGTTTAGCCTGGCGGGCAAGCTCGATGCAGCGCGGATTGTTCGCGTTCATGCCGCGGGTGCACTCGACCTCTGCCGGCGCAAGTGCGGGGGCAGCGGCCGGCGCGACCGGGGCCGGCGGTGGCGGTGGCGGCGGCGCCTCCGGCACCTGCACGGTCGGCAATGCCGGCGGTGCGGGTGCTCGGAACTCTTCGTTCCGGGGTGCCTGCACCGGTCGAAACTCTTCGCGTGGCTCATTGTCGACAATCAGATCCCTTTCGGGGCTGGACATGAGGAAGTAGATGACAACAACAAAACCGATGATCGCCGCAAGCACCGCAAACGGCCGCATAAGGCCGCTTCCGGACCGCCTGACCGGTCCGCCGAGCGTAGCATCACCGTCCAGTGACCGATAAATGGGCGAATTGACGTTGGGATCCGACATGGAGCCCTCCTAACGTGATTGCGATTGGTGCGAGGCACTCGCGCCGTCCAGGCGCTTCGGGGCAACGGCGCCTTCGATCGGCGCTGGGATGTCTGCCGGAACCGTCCGCATATTGAAGAGGCATGTTTCTTCTTGCGTGCCATAGCGCAGCGACCATTGCCGCGAGACCTTGTCGATGACGATGTAATCCGCCTCGCGCCGGTAGTTGACGAGGCTTTCTCTGCGTTTCGCATCGACGATGAAGATTGCCGGAATGTCGCCGGAAAATTTCATGAACGTTTTCAGCCCGTCATCGAAGACCCAAAGTGGCTTGGCAGCAGCGTTACCTTTGAATCCATAATCGTAGTTGACCCTGTCGCGACGGATGTTCCTGATATTGGGATTGCGCTGCGCATCCTGTGCCTGCTCCCAGAGCTCGGCTGTCCCCCTGAGCCCCGCATCTTCCGGGTATGAGAACCTCAGTTTGAAGGTCTGATTATGCTTCGCCTTGCTGTCGTTGACGCGCAGGTCGAAGGAATAGGTACGCTTGGTCGTCACCAGGGAGAGATTGGTGGCGGCATCTTTTTCCATGGGTTTCAGGGTCAGCGATCGTCGGTCCGCCGATGTGAGGATCTGCCAGGAGATGGTGTCTCCGGCGACGACCTGAGTGATCTCCTCGTCGGCGCCAAACAGGATGGTCGTCACCAGACCGTAGGTGCCGGTCACCTGGAATACCTGTTCAGCAGAATAAGGAAGCGAGCGTATCCTCGGATCAAGCCTGCCTGGCCGCGCTAGCAACTCGGCGTTCGTGATCGCCGGGACAAGGATCGACAGGAAGGAGAGTGCCATCGTCCATCGTCTCATGGCGCGAGCCCCGACGGCATGCTTTCCGGGACTTTCACATATTCGGTCACGACGAAACCGAGCGGATTGTAGAGACGGACGCGGTTGCTGGCCGCAAGATTGATCTGTCGATAGCGCACGGTCGCAGACCAGCGAGTGACGACCTCGCCGCCCCGTCCGCGTTCGCGCGTTTCAAAGCGCACAGCCATTGTCGATGCGTTGAGCGGATTGACCGACAGGATTTCAGGATGAATGTCACCGGTGACGCCCGTGAGCTTGACCGGTCCCTGCGGATTGCTGGGGTTTATCCATTCCTCGTAACTCTTAAAGGCCGAGGAATTCGGCTCGGACCACAGGGCGATCATGTCGAAATTGTCGGAGAGGTAGCGGGGGTCATATGTTTCGCGACGGATGACGTAGTTTCCGATAAAGGATGCCTGCACCGCTTGGAGTTGCGAAACACTCGAACGTTCCTTTTCGAGGGTCGTCACGGTTTCCATGTATCCGGTATTCCTGTCGACGATCAGCGGCACGACTTCGGTGCGCACGAGCGGGAAGAGTTGTGCAACCGAGAATGACAGGATGCCGGCGACGGCCCAGCCCGCAATGGCAAAGATCAGGAGGATCATCCCGATCAACGTCCGCAACGACCGGTTTTTCTCAGCCCAGGAATGGTGCTGATTGTAGATTTCTTGCGGACCTGCAGCTCGAACGGCCGGCTCAGTCAGCGCACTTCGTTTCAGATGAGTCAAAACCTGTCCTCGAAATATCTGTCGTGAAATCCGTTGGCTTGGCCGCCGGCGCTATTTCTCGCCGTTTCATTCGCCGTTGCGCCGTCGGGCGGTGAGCATTCTGCCGAGCCCGCCGGCCGCCGCCACTGTGCCGCCGCCGACAAGTGCGGCGGCGGTAAAAGCCCCTTGCGGTCCTGCCAACATGCCAAGCGCGACCGCAGAGGCCCGCCTGCCGCGCGTGCCGCTGGAAGACAGTGATCTTTTCGCCCATCCATAGGCTGTGGTGACTCCGCCTCCTTCGTGACCGCTGGATGAAGCGGTGCCGTAGGCGAAGGTTCGCGCGAAATCCGGAACTTGGAAGATGAAATAGGCAATCAGCGCGAGGTAAAGCACCATGGCGACTACGATCGCGAGTGCGTTTTCCTTCGTCGCCATGTCGCCATTGATGGTGTCCATCATGCCGATGAGGAAACCGAATGAAAGGCCGGCCATAATGTAGGTAAAGAGCAGCATGAACATGCCGTAGGCGACGCCTTTCACCCATGCATCGAAGACGAAGCGTGTGATGCCGAAGAAGTAGCACAGCATCGCGATCGGGCCGATCGCCAACATGACGGCAGTGATCATCTTGGCAAAAAGCGTGACTCCGGTAAGGATCAGAAGCATCGGGAGCAGGCCGAAGACGAGGACAATGAAGACCACGACGGCGCCGGTGACATTCGGCATCCAGCCAGACTCGTAGGAGTTGAAAAGCTTCATCGCGAAGTCGTAGACCTTGCGTGCCATAGACGCGACCTGTTGAGACAGGTCGGCCCCCGCTGACTGGCCACCCATCGCAGAGGAAATGGCTGAGCCGAGCTCCTGAGGTGATGACAGTACGAACTGGCCGATATTGTCATAGAATGTCGCCCAGGACATGATCAGCGCATAGGCAAGGGCAAGTTTGAAACCCGTGATTGCCATGTCGGCCAACGAAATCTTGGACTGACCGAGAGCCGCCATCAGGAAGTAGAGGGCGAGGAAGATCGCAAGGACGGCAGAGATCAGGTCGCTGTTTTTGGCAAACAGCCCCCATGCCCGCTCCAGGGATGCGTCGTTTATCTTATCGAAGTATCTGAGCGCATCGCCGTAGAAATTGATTGCGTAGCTGACTGGATCCATATCGTCCTCCGAGATCCTGTTCTTGAGCTAGAAATGATTGACCGGTCGCATCGGGCCGCAATCGTGCGGCAGCACAGCATCGAATGCCGGCTCTGACTGGGTTGATTGCGCCTTAGGCCCCAAGCCGAGCGCGGGAACCGGGCTGTCGTCAGCCGAGCATTTCGCCAACTGCTCGTTTTTTCCGGCGCAGCCAACGAGCGCCAGGAACAAGCTCATCACCAGTGCTGAAATCTTCATCGGGATTGCTTCTCGAAAGCCTTCAACTGATCGCGTACCGACGTCCTCCCGGTGCTGGCTCCGCCGTTGCGGATGACACTGTCTGGCAAGGTGGCGAAGGTCTTCAGGTTCTGCGAGGAGGTCGAGAGAGCCGCCTTGTATTGCTGGTTCAGCAGCATCACCTGGCTGTTCAGGGAGCCGACGGCCTCATTGGCAGTCTGGTTTCCCTGCAGTACCATCTGAGTGTTCTGCTCCAGCGCGCCCTTCAGATCCTGCGCTGTGCCGATTTTTTCGCTCGCCTGCATGAAGGCGTTCTGGCGCTCTTTCGTCGCGCTGTTCATCGCGTCGGTAAGCGCCGTCAGGCTCGTCAAGGCATTGACCCCTTGAGAATAGGCCTGATTGGCGCCCGACAATTCGCTACTTTCGGCGGTATCGACAACCATTTTCACAAGGTTGAGACCGTTGATCAGCTTGGCAGCTGTTTTCTGGAACTGGCCGCTGATATCGCCGAACACAGCTTGGTTGCCCGACAGGATCGCATTGAAGTCGGGAGCCTGCCCCATGCTGAAACCGTTTCCGGTTGCGAGCTTGGCAAACTGGCCGGCATCTTGCGTGCGGTCGCCGACAATCGCCCGCAGGGTCTTCGTCACATTGTCTTTGACGATGGACGTATCCTGCTGAATCTGCTTTGAAAGTCGCTCAATTTCCTGAGCAGCTTCGATATTTTCCGAATCCTTGACCGGGACCTGTGCGAAAGCGTTTTGCGTGGCATTGACACCAAGAGCGACGGCAAGAAATATCCTGTTCATAAGCCTCTCCTCTGCTGCTTTTCATGGTTCTATTGGTCGGACGTCGACCATCGTCACCAGGCCGAGTGCGGGATCCTGCATTGCCGAAAAGGTTGCGGCGTTACCATGAGCGCGCGCCTCCTCCTGGAGGTCCTCGAGCCAGCGCTGGATCTGCGCTGTCGTGGCATTGGCCGGGATGGCAAAGCAACGCGTTCCCCCTGTGTCGATAATCGTCGTCGGGCACTGTATTTGCGCCATTATCAGCGATCCATCGTGGTCATTGGAATGACCTGCACCCGAGCCCCGCAGGCTGGCGGATGATGATTGCAGACCGGCCTGGAGGCGCTGGAGATATTGCCGGTTAGCCTCGAGCGACGTTCGGGTGAACGCATTCCACGTCGTTGCACGATCGAGCTGGACGCGCGTGTTGCGATCCAGCGCTCTTTTAAGCAGGTCGCCACAGCCAGTTGTGTCGTTGATCAATTCAGGCTCACGCGTCTCGGTTCCGATTGATGTGCGAGCGCCGTTCTCGGCCTTGTTGCGCTCGTGATAGGCCACGACCCTTTTGACGTAGTGCTGGGTTTCGGAAATATTCGGGATCTGACCGTTTTGAAGCGACTGCCGATAAGGGCCCGCGTTGTAACCTGCAGCTATCAAGTCGTAGCGGTCACCAAACATGCCCTGCAACTGCTTGATGTATTTGATGCCACCGCGGATATTGTCTCGGCTATCGTAAGGATTGACACCAAGGCCAGCAGCGGTCCCTGGCATAAGCTGCGTCACACCGATTGCCCCGGCTCCGGAACGGGCCGACTGGCGGAACCGCGATTCCTGTTCCGCAATTGCCATCGCAAAAAAATTGGGATCGACGCACTGCCGGATCGCCTCGGTCTCGACCATGCGGGCGACTTCCTGTCGGCTCGGGGTTTTCATTGATGGGCCTGCTGGCGCGGTTGCGCCGGTCATACCCTGTGCGGAACAATCTGCCGGCGTTCCGGATCCCAGTCCCGGAGCGACGCTATCGACGGTCCCACCGGAGGCTCCTTTCACTCCTTGCGTGTCGGCCTGGTAGGCCCGGTAACTGTCGCGTGTCGCTTGGCCACTTTCCAAGCGCGTACCATCGATGATCGGGACCTGGGCGCGAGACACCGAGGGCACGACGATCGTCGCGGACGCAAAAACGCCGACGATTGCCAGTTCAGGAAGTCTTGACGTTTTCATCGCGCACGTTCCCCTCCCAATCGCAGAATTTCGACAGCCAATCCCGTGGGTCGTCACCGTGTTTGTCGCGGAGCATCTCGACCTCGCGGACGGTCTCTTCCCGCCCAGACAGGACCTTGATGAACTCGGGCATGTGGGACATGTCGACGCGCGCGATGACGCTGCTCTTTGCGTGCTTGATCAACATGAAGCGAGAGCTTGGATCTCCGTTTTTCACCCACTCAAATTCGGCCCTCGAAAGACCGAAATGCTTCATGTAGGAGCCCTCGTCCGCCTTCGGATTCGCAAAGAAGATATTGGTGGAGGTCTGCTCGATAATGGTGCGGCTGACTGTAGACTGGACAACATCGTCGGCCGACTGCGTCCCGAAAATGACAAGACCGTTTCGCTTCCGGATGGTCTTGAAGTAATCCTTCATTGTTCGCTTGAATTCTTCGTCGTCGAGCAGCTTCCATGCTTCGTCCATAAGGTTGATGATCGGTGCCTTGCCGTCGTAGATCTTGTCTAGCCGATGAAACATGTAGAGGAGTGCTGCAGTCCTCACCGTCGGATCGTCGAGGATGGAGGTCATGTCGAAGCCGATCATCGGCTTGGACAGATCGAGACTGTCGCCGGCATTGTCGAACAACCAGGCGTACGGTCCATTATCGACCCACTTGTCGAGCCTGGCGATCAGGCTGCTTTCGGTGCGTTCGCTGCCGGCAAGCAGAGCGCGCAAGGACGAAAGGCGGCGGTAGGATCGGTCCTTGGTCTTCAGAACGGAATTGATGGCATTACGAATGATGCCTTCTTCCTGAGGTGAGAGGTTCTCCCCGTCCTTCGTCGGCCGTAGCATGAAGCTGAGCAGGCCATAGAGAAAGACGCGGTTTTCCTCATTGTCGTCGAGAAGCAACGGGTTCCAACCTGAAGGTTCGCCCGGTTCGAGTGTCGCGTATGTCCCGCCCGCCGCCCTCACCATTATGTCGAGGCCTCGATCCTTGTCGAAGACGATTGTCTTCAGCCGCGGACTGACGCGATAAGCTTGAAGGATCAGGAAGGACATGATCACTGTTTTTCCGGAACCGGTCGGCCCGAAGACGGTCGCATGTCCGACATCGCCCTGATGAAAATTGAAAAAGAAGGGCGTGCCTGACGTCGTCTCGAAAATCGTGATCGCTGGACCCCAATGGTTGCCTTCCGGCTTTCCATAGGGATAGGCGTGAAAGCTGCTCAATCCGGCACAGTTCAAAGTCGAAATCACCGCCCGGCGCGAGATATAGGCTTGATTGCCCGGCAGCTGTGCCCAGTAGGCAGGCTCCGCATTCAGGTCCTCGCGCACGTAGGATGCGCCCAATGCTCCGAGCTCATTACCAATCAGAGCGACCGCATCGTCCAGCTGCGCTGTGGATTTGGCGACCGGCATGACGGTCAGATGGTGCTCTGTGAAAGCGACACGCTTGCGGGCAAGTTCGTCACGGGCAATGTCGAGATTGGCCTGCACGCTCGATCCTCCCTCATCCGCCTTCGACATCTGGCGATCGAGACGCTCGATCCGACCACGCGCGGACATGTCGTCGACGAAGGACATCGATTGGGTCAGCACCATCTCGAAGGGGAGCTTGAGAACGTAGTCGAGCATTCCAGCGCCAGTCTCAGGCGGATATTCCTTCAGCGACACCATGGCTGCAAACCGATCGTCATCAGCCGTGTCGCCTTGCAGATGGATGATGCGATTGCCAATCGACGTCCGGCGAGCCGGCAGCATTGCATCGATCGGGATACTGCCAAGGCGGATCGGACGCACACGCCCACCGTTCAAGAGGGTAAAAAAGAACTCGCATTGTTCGGAGAACCAGATCCTGCGAGCGCCCTCCTCCAGTAGCCCATCGTCGGCGATCGCCTTGTATATCGTTCGGCCGTCTCCAAGAGCGGTCTCGACACGCTGAACGTCACGCAATACCTTTGGGCTATAGAGCGCGAGCGACTTTTCCAGCGCGCGCGTTGCCTCCACGAGCCGATCGCGCATCGCTTGGAACTGGTCTCGTCGCACGACATCGCCGCCGATCCCGATCAGACGAGACAGCGTCGAACCTTTTTTGAACAGTGGTCGCGCGACCAGCGAGACATAAGTATCGTTGACGAACATCTCGTTCCTGGAGATGCTCGACTGGTAAACATCATCAAGACGCTGCATGAACGGATCGCTGTAGATCGACGGAAGTGACGGCGCGACCTTGCGCCTGACAACATGGGTATAGAGCGCGAAACTGCCGATCGACGAGATGGCGCGGAAAGCTGCGTTTCGCTGGCGCTGCAATATGTTGATTGTTTCGATGTCCGCGGTCTCGAACGAAAATCCGGTTAGTTGGATGGTCGAGACGAGGCAATCGTTCTTAAGCCGGATGATGCCGTTTTCGTGCGGGTAATGGAAAGGAACGTGAGCCGCCACGTTTCTGTCTGCGAAGATTTCCCAACCTTTCGCCAAGCTCCCTTTCAAGGATCGTGCCAACGTGCTCATCGCCTATGCTCCGTAGGTTCTGACGCCGCCGCCCAGCCGGCGACCGAGGGGGTTGACGCCGCACATGCTGAGCCGTCCGACGATGTCGAAGAACCAGAGATCGAGCTTGACGGTGAGCACGTAGAGAGCACCGTGGAGCACAAGGAAAGCGGCCGGGAACCAGAGGATCGATCCGAGGATCATGAAGACCATCAACGACACGAAGCATTCGGCGAGGAAGTAGGTGTAGGGGATGCCCATGACGGTCGGTGGACGAGTGAGGGCAAGGATGACTGGGTAGCTTTCGATGGTCTCATCGATCCCATCATGGGTGTTCCCGGCGCCCGTCATGATCAGGCACCCCCGGCAAGAAAATCGACGAGTTCAGCGGCCGCGAACATGCCGGCAAGGCTGCCACCGACCCGAAGCAGCGCACCCCAGGACCAGTAGCCGAAGGCAGCGGCCAGAAACATGCCGATGAAGGCGATCGCACCGACCGAGCGTCCGAAAGGTCCGGTGAAAAATTGCACGAGCCTGTCAGCTGCGTTCTGAAGCGCGTCCAGGTTCTGGGCCGCGGCGGGCTCGTACTGGACCAACACAAGCATCATGCTTATTGCGGCGACCATAGCCGTCTTGCCAAAAGCCTTGTGCCTTTCGAGCCAATAAAAGCCGGCTGTTGCTTGAAGCGTTACGATCTTGACTGCGATTGCGATGTTTCTCATGGAATTACCTCTTCCTTGACGATCTTGTCCGAAACGCCCGCGACGACGGGACCAGGCTCCTGAGAAGCGGGGCCAAGTTGCGCTGATGGTTCCGGAACTGAGAAAACGAGCATGGGAGACTTCACACGTTCGATGCGTCCCCTGTGTGCGGTGGGCGGGGTGCCTGGCTGAGGCCGCATCGCCGCGTGAACCGCCGGTAAGGCTGCTGGCATCCCGGTAAAGTATCCGACGACCCGCGTGACATAGTCGGCGGTCTCCTGGATCAACGGCAGCGAATGGTTGGCATCGACGCTCGGCTCACCGGCGTTGTAGGCTGACGCGACCAGGACAGGATTGCTGTATTTGGCAATCAGCAGGTGCAAGAAGCGCGTTCCGGCGCGAATGTTCTGTTCGGGGTCGGTCAAGTCGGATGCACCGAAGACCGTTCCAATCCGTGGCATGACCTGCATGAGACCGATAGCACCTGACGGGCTCGCCAGCTGCCGATCGAAGCCCGCGTTTTCAGCACGCATCACAGCGAGCACCCAGTTCGGATCGACCGCTTCCTCTGCCGCGATCCGGACAACGAGTGCCGCGTAGGCTTCCGGTACGCCATCGAGAAGATCGCTCCGCGGCATCACGGTATGAGATGTGTTTGCAGTGACTGTATTCGCCTCTGATCCGGTTTCGGCCGGCGTTTCCCCGAGCGAGTAGGCAGCACGTTGGCGTTTCATACCCTCATCTCTGTTCGTCTCAGGAGGAGAAGGATGCGTTGCGCGCATCGTCGGGCGGCCTATGGATATAGGCAGGGGATAGTTCGAGCCCTGCAGCGTCCTGATCGACCGCGTTGCGAGGCCTTCCAATTTCATCACTGGGCCAGAAACAGAACGCAGTCGGGACGATTCCGCCGGTAACGTCGATCCCGATAGCTGCCTGGCAGATTTCGGCGCTGCGCTTGAACCCGCAGGATGCCTGTCGACCGTCTTGCCTTTCAGGATATGATGTTCGGCGCCGAGGCTCGACGCATGTCCTGTGAGGAAAAAGACCGAGGCGAATACGCACCAAACGCGACTGCGTGACCGGTGTTCTTGGGGTAACCTCTTGAGATAAAGCGAGCGACAATCCATTTTCGAACCGGTTCATAATTACACTTCGGTATAAGTTTTGAACCGCATTCTCTCGCACAAATCAACCTAAAATAGCACTCAAGTGTAATTTATGCGTCGCTATTTTCCGAGATCCTTGCGAACAACATGTAATTTCAATTACTTACTCGCGACCACCGATCCGGCGTCCAGCGATACTGGATTTGCTCCTGATCCCCCAACAACTGGGCGAGCCGGATCGCCGCGGCGCCCTTGACCGGCACCGAGCCGGCATGCACCCCCGATCGCGCCCCATAAATTTGGCAGCTATGGATTGGAAGCTCTTTTTGAATGCGCGGCGCAGAAGCGCACGCGGCGACCAGATACCGCTGGTCGTGACCAGACGCATATTCGCGACCCATCCGCTGAACCGAGCCCAGACGATAACGCACGAATTCCGTGCCGTATTCTAACTGGCAATCAACGATCCGAAGGCCATACTGCCTGCAGTCAGCGAGACTTAGATAGGTATAGGGTGAAGTTGGTAACGAACGCGGGCGCGGATCGGCGCTCGCACATCCCGCCAATGATACCGTAAAGGTCGAGACCAGGCAAAGTGCACTCAGTTTCAGCATTTTGTTCCTCCTAGGTTTAGCGGCGATAGCCCGCGTCGATCCATGCGTCGATGAAGAAGTCGCCGGCGAGAGAACGGAAAGAGAATGCGGACTGAGCCACATGGAGTTCGGTCGCGAAAAGACCGAGATCAGAAATGACCGCAACGGCGCTTTCTAGACCGTCGCTCACATCCTCACGGAGCATCTCCCGGTGCACATGGCCCTTGATGCTCAACGCATAATCGTCGCGAGCAAAGCTGTGCCAGTGTTCGACTGTACCGGTCGTCCCGGCGAGCCTTGCAGCGTCGCAGATCAGCATCGGCGCATAGTCGAGATGCGGCAGGCGATCCTCCTCAATGGTCGTGCCGAGCCTGAACTCAGTCCATTCGACATGAGAGGAGAAGATAGGCAGCACCTTGTTGACCAGCAGGCGCAGCGCACCCAGCCGTGCGAGGCTGTTCGTCGCTGCTGCCCTAATGGAAGCTGTGTGGAGCGCCTCATGGCAACTCACACATATGGACCCCAGGCCGCCATCCATCATGGCGGCGGTCGCATGAAGGCGATCAAGAATGGACCGTTCTATATTCTGGGTTCGACCGCCTGGAATCTCGACCAGGACGTACCCATCAAGCTTTTTCCAAGGCCTGGATGGCAAATCATCACCCGGCTTGAAGCCAGCATAGTTCACAAGGGCGGTCGGTCGAACGACGACCACGACATGATCCGGGAACCGGTCTTTCGTCAAAAAAGATCGAGCGTTCGTCAGTTGCAATCACCACGAATAAATTACACTCAAGAGTAATTTTTATCGCCGGAATTTCCATCTCGCAAGATGGTCTCGCACCTCATGTGCGCGCTGGCATTTTGCGACGCTGCCTTTGCCATGCCCCTCGGCCTTCCACAACGCAGGTCACGCAGATCCAACCGTTTGACCGATGAACCTATTCGCTCAACACCGATCCGTTCAAACGCCGGTTCGCCCGATTGACTTCTCCCCTGTTCACCGGTGTGCGCTCTCGCATCCTCACCGATTGCCGCAGTCACTCATCAGGCTATCCGCCGATTCACGCCTGCACATATTCGGCGGTTAACCTGCACGCTCACTCGCCGATCTGCCGAAACACCTGTTCGCCGACGCAACCGGCAAGTGATCCCCCGTCATTCGACTGCGTTTTTCCATCCTTTGCAGTGTCGCAGGATGCTTCGTCACTCTTTTCTACGGAGGCATTCTCAGGATTTGGAGGCCCGCACACTCCTCGCCCACCACTCGCCCCTCGGGCGAAACGGCAATTGGTATACCAATAGCCTATCCTGCCATCGATCTCAGTCATCGTTCTCAGCCACGCCGAACTCAAGACGCCAACGCTGTTCGTCCAGATTGCTCCAAATTTCGGCCGGGCATTCATCACAATTATGAATCGAAGTCCACCGACTGATTCACAACTGTCGTTGGACGGCAATGGCGAGATCGCCGATACTGCCGGCATAATCTCACAACCCTATCAGGTTTATGTCGAACGATCGGATGCCCTGAAAAATATGGCGCGCTACTATGTCATGGAAATCTCGACGACACTGTTCGGTCAGCTCTGCCTGACGCGACTGCACCCGGATCGGAACACGCGGGCAATCAAAACTACATATCGTTGAGAACGAAAAAGAGGCGGTGTCGCTCTTTCTGAATATTCTGCGCCAGAAGCGTGGCCGGGGTTATCGCCCGGTCTGGCGGCGAAACCTGCTTTGACAATCGACATATGTCGGCGAAATTGCTCCTGGCGTACCTCAGCTATCGATCATGTCTGTCGGCTTCAATCTTTCTCGAGGTAGAGAGGAAGAGCTAAGGAAGCTCGAAAGTTCCCTGCAGCTATCATGCCTCGGCTCTAAAGCGAAGCGTCGCGCCCGGCGCGCCGGTCGATCCGGCGGGACGAAGTCAGAAGGCGAAAGCCTCCCTCAGAAGGGAGGCTCAGCTGACACCAGGCCCTCCTGTTCGGCGATGATCACGGCAAGCTCAGCCTGCGCCAGTTCGAGTTCGACCTTAATCTCGCAGCGCTCGGTGGCGTCGTTCGATGCATTCAATTCCAGGCGCAGCTCTTCAATGTGTTGTTCCAGAAGCATCTTCGTCTCCTTGACGTTGTGAATGACGACGCCCCCGGTCATGAGGGGTCGTGTCACATCAGGGTTCGCGTGAGCGACCGGCGGAGCCGGCGTGCGGAGGAGCCGATTTTGTTGGAGCGAAGGGAACCGGAGCGGATGCAAAATTGGAGGTGCCGCGCGACCTTGAGGTGGCACGATCGCTCATGGCACTCTTGGCGAGACTGAGCAGACATACCCTCTCCGTATGGCACCCATTTCGGCGAGCGCGTTCGGCTGGAAGTGCTCGTTCGTGCTCACAGTTCAAGCAAAGTTGTGGAAAGGGAGGATTTCCGGACTTTTCTGCTGCAGTGTGCCGATGACAGGCCCGACATTCGCTGCAACGCTTCTTTTGTCAAAGATGGGAGAGACAAAACCATGACAACGACAAACGAAATTGCCGACAAGATTGCGTCCGATCATAGCTTGACTAAAGCTCAAGCCAAAACGATCGTCGAGTCAGTCATCTCCTCGATCACTGAAGCAGCGATCGCTGGCAACGAGACCAGCCTCCCTGGATTTGGCAAGTTCAAGGTAAAAGCAACCCCGGAGCGCCAGGCACGAAACCCGTCGACTGGCGCGCCTGTCAAGGTCGCGGCGGCGAAGAAGCTCACCTTTACACCCGCCAAGGCGCTCAAGGATGCGCTGAACAAGTGACTTGGTTGCATGCTCCGGGCGAAGCCCGCGACGATGCCCTGGCCGATGATCGCGGCGGCTGGGACGAAGTGATTTTCCAGCAGTCCGTGGAACATACCGGACGAGATGGGCACGAAGTCGAAGTCAGGTTTTCGCTGCGTTTCGCAAGGCGGCGAGTGTCTCGAATGCAAGGCACTGTGACGATCCGGAGCTCCCGATCGTCAACGTTGGGTCTGGCGAAGGCCTGCGGCAAGAAGGTCTAAAGCGGGCTATCAACCGATGACGCGTCGGGATCGATTTGGCTTGAAGTGGTTCGGGTAACGGTGATGCTGTAACGGCCTATATCGGCCTCCTTCGGGCTGCGGTCTCAGCCGGCGGGACTTGGCGTTTTGCTGCAAGGTCGGGCCGGTCGCCGAAAGAAAGCCCCGCCATGCTAGGCGGGGCTCATCATTGTGCGGCTCAGACCTCGCGCTTCGGGCGGTTCCAGATGAGGGCGTATTCGCCGTCCGTCTCGCTCGGCCACAGAGCGGCCGTGATCGGTGCATTGAAGCTTGGGTCGTCGAGCTTGACCGAGATATACTGCTCACCGTCGTTGGAAACCGTCTTCCAGCCGGCTCCAACCTCGACGCCGTTGCCGGCGGTGATGCGAAAATCCGGGGCATCTCGCGAGACGCGTTCGATTGGATTGAGGCGGACCTTCATGCTGACGGTGAGGGTGCGAACATTGCCGATGATGGAGTTATTGCCGTTGGTGGTGAATTCGCCGATGACTGCCATTGTCGTGTTCCTTTTCCGGTGTTTTTCGGGCCGCGCCCATCGCGGCCTCGATGGCGGTGTCAAAACCGACGGCGATCGGCGCCGCACCCTTGGGCCGGAACGTCAGTGGAGGGCGGCCGGGAGAGGCTTTCTTGACGCGCGAGGAATGCGAACCTGTTCGCAGGGGAAGAAAGTTGCGGACGGCCGTTGCGGTCAAGGCGATCGAGACGAAGTCGACCTTCGGTCAAACCAGCCCCATAGAGGTCCGCGTGGGTGTGGTTCGTCGTTCCGGATGGGCAGGCCAAGAGAGGTCATCTGCAGGCCGACTACCGTGGCGAAACGTCAAGGGATCTGCCCCTCCCCCGCGCGACTGCCTGGCTACGCTAACCGGTCGGCATGAGATTGCACGCCACCATTTTACGGTCACGACGACGCTGTCGAAATGTGCCAGTCCGCCAGGCTCCCTCCTCGCTGAAGGCTATTCGCCCTGTCCGACTAGTCACCGCACGTGCCCAAGCATTCGCTCCGCCATAGATCGGGTTGGCCACGGTTTACGGGGTGGAGACATCGGCTGCATCGAGCGGGGAGCATAAGGGGTAAGACAAGGCTGCCGCAAATACCCCTTGACCCGTAGAGGAGCACCAGATCGACTTCGCCGGCACCCTCCCAGGAAATCACGATGACCTTCGCGCGCCTGGTACCACCGCCCGCTGTCGAGAAACGGGCATCTGATGCAGGCGGACTTCAGGTATCGGACATCCTTGAGCAGCAATCGATGAATATCTGAAGACTATAGTTGCATGGCTTACCCTTTTGCTATTCCTCACACTTTCTCTTCCCGCTCACGGCGCCGACCCACGCGACACAGTGGCGTTTATACTTATCGATATCGACGATGGGATGATCTCTTTAGCGAGATAGCTACACTCCGCTCGAATAATTACGACTTACCCATCTTGGGGGTGACAGTCATGATGGACTGAGGCGGAGCGTTTTTGACTATCGTGGCATACAGAGAAATGTGCCTGGCGTCATGGCGGTCACCTGCCTGAAGGCGCAGGAAAACGCCGCAGTGCTGGAGAAGCCTGCGTCACTCGCCACTTGAGCGATTGCCTTCCCTTGGGCGAGCTGCTCCATGGTTCGAACGATCCGCGCCCTTTGCCGCCAAGCTTTGAGTGTCATTCCTGTCTCCATCGGAAACAAACGGCTCGCGGTTCGAACGGACGTTGCGGCGCGCGATGCCAACTCAGCCAGGTCCATGCGATTGCAATGATCGCCCAGAGCAACCTCGGCCACCCGTTTTGCCACAAGGTTCCTGGGCAATGGAAGGTAGGTCGGTGCATCCGACACCGCGCTCAGTTCGTGCAGTATCAGCCTGACCACGAGTTCTGTCCTGTCAGTCCGAACATTGTCTTCGATTGCAGCGCCAAGAAGAGAGAACAGCAATGGCGTGACCTTCGATGCGAAGGCGCGATCAGGAAAGTGCGCAGGAGCCCAGTTTATGAGTGCTGATGGTTGCCACTGTAACATCCAAAGCTCGGCAGCCGTTATGATATCCAAACGATGCGGGACACCCGCAGGAATCCAAGCTGCAAGCTGAGGAGGAACCAACCAGATACCCTCGTCCGTATGGAGCTGGATCATGCCCGAAGCCGCGAAAGTCAGTTGAGCCTCATTGTGACTATGGATCGGCAAGGCTGAGCCGCTTGGCTTCGTAACGCGATGAACGGTGAACGGCATTTGCATTGAAATGGCCTTTTGGCGATGTTCATTGGCAGTACATCGAACAAATATTCGGATATCGTGGGACAGGTCAAGACTCAGGAGACGTAACAATGAGAGCTGCGGTCATTAGGGAATACGGGTCAAACGATGTGGTGGAAATCGCTGAGATCGAGCGACCGGAGCCCGTTGCCGGTGAGGTTCTGGTCAAGGTTCACGCCGCAGGCGTTAATCCGGTTGACTGGAAAATTCGCGGCGGCGTGGGTCAGCGCATGGGGATGACTCTGCCGATCCACCTTGGAGGAGAACTTGTCGGCACGGTCGAAAAGCTCGGCAGCGGCGTCAATACTGTCCAGCGTGGCGAAACTGTTTTCGGCATGGTTAATACCGGTGCCTTTGCAGAGTACGCGGTCGCAAAAGCAGTCAATCTCGTCCGTACGCCTGACAATCTCGACTTTATCCATGCGGCGGCGCTGCCGCTCGCAGGCTCCACGGCATGGCAGGCACTTTTCGACGAAGCCGGATTAACCCCGGGAATACGTCTTCTCGTAACCAATGGCTCGGGCGGTGTCGGTTCGCTGGCCGTGCAGTTTGCGAAAGCTGTCGGAGCGCATGTCACAGCAGTCGCATCGGGCCGCAACGAGCGGTTCGTCCGCGATCTTGGTGCTGATGACTTCATCGACTACACCAGCCAACCCTTCGAGGAGGCAGCCGGTGGAATCGACATCGTCCTCGACACGGTGGGTGGCGAGACATTCCATCGCGCCTTCAAGACCCTGAAGAAGGGGGGCCGTATGGTGACCGTCGTAGCTTTCCCGGATGACGAGGCTGAACGTTTTGGGGTGAGTGTAAAGCGGTCTTTCACGATACCAAGCGGACGAAACCTGACCGCGATCAAGGAGCTTGTTGAAGTCGGAAAAGTGGTAGCGCACATCGATACGGTGCTGCCTTTGGCCGAAATCAAACAAGCGTTGGCACTTTCCGAAGCCGGCCGCGCACGTGGTAAAATCGTCTTGGCCATCCAAGGCTGACCTGTTTCAGGCTACGCCCGTTGGCGTGTCCTGATAATGGCTAACGGCTCGTACGCGGAGACAGGAAATCCGCCATTTTGCCAAGCTGTGGATAGTGCATGCACGACAGCTTTGACAGTGGAACAATTCTTGTTTGAAGGTATCGGCGAGAGGGGGCTGTCGCTACGGTCGCAAAGCCATTGATGATCAGTGTATCCTCCCGGCATTCACCAATGCAGAAGATGCACTTCAACCCAGATTGGATGAGTAGGCGTAGCCCTGGCGGCTGGCACCCGTCGTATGGCGATGCTTTGTCTGCCTGACTGAAACGCCGCCGTTTCCTATCTCATTGCAGCCAGATCCTGACAGGATCGCAAACACTTCAATATTTCTCCGCTGATCTTTCTCACAGAGGAGATGAACCGTCATGGGAAAGAAGTTGAACAGAGTTTACGATGCGTTGGTCACTGGTGCCGTCGATGGCCTGACCAGCCATGATCTATACGATTTCATCAATGAGCAATGTCGCAAGGCGTCGGCGAAACGCATTGCAAAAGCATCGCTCTTTGCAATGAGCGATCCGGACATTCGTGAACGCGGCGTCCTAGAGGCGATATACGCGCTCGCTATCGATAATCGGCTCTCCTCGCTCGGGGTCGAGGACGACGGGTATGAACCTGACGATGATGATACCAAGGCGCCGACAGTTTCGGCAGAACTGAAGACCAGGCTGGAGAGTTCGGCATCCCGAATTGCGCCTGGTGGCGCTAATCGTGGTCTAGCAAACGCTGACAAATCCATTCATTGACGGCCTGAACCGAATGCTCGGGAGACCGGCTGAGCCTGGGTGAGCGGCAAATCCCGGGAAGGATCTCTGCGCGATTGCAACAAATTGGATGCGAGACCGTTCATCAGGCGGGGAGTTTCAACCAAGCGGGTCCGATGAACATCATAGCTGTCTTTAACCGCGATGGCGGAACGTTTCGGACCACCGACATGGCTGCCTATGAGGTGAAGGTAATCGAACTATTCGAAGAGGCGGGACATCGGATAGAATGCCATGTGGTCGCTGGTCATGAGGTTGCCTACGCTCTGGAAGCGGCAGCCAATCGCCCCGATATAGATTGCATAGTGGCAGGTGGTGGCGACGGGACGATATCGGCGGCTGCAAGGCTTTCCTGGAAAAGCGGGAAGGTGTTGGGAGTTGTACCCGCAGGGACAATGAATCTGTTCGCGCGATCGCTGCGGCTCCCGCTGGATATCTGGGCTGTCCTGGAAACATTGGCTTCTGCGGAGTGCCGAAGCGTTGATATAGCCTCAGCAAACGGTCAGAGCTTTGTGCATCAGTTCTCAGCTGGCATGCGCCCGAGGATGGTGCGGCTTCGCGATGCCATGGAGTTTGGCTCTCGGTTCGGTAAAATCCGCGCAACGGTCCGCGCAGCATTGACCGCTATGGCACGACCACCGCGTTTCGATGTCGCGCTTCATATCAATGGCGAACTCAAAAAACAGGAGATTTCCGCCATTTCGGTCTCCAATAACGAATTCGGCCGCGACGCGCTGATGTTTGCAGAGACTGTCGACGGCGGCCATCTTGGGATCTATCTGGCCGACCCATTGACGTTTCGATCAGCCATGCATTTGGCATTCGACATTTTGCGTGGACGCTTGAAAGAGAACCCTGCAATCACCGCTTATAGTTCATCGGAAATCAGCCTTCATTTCCCGCGGCATCGACATGGCATACGGTGCGTGATGGATGGAGAGATTGTCGCGATGGACCAAGACATCGTCATACGGACGCATCCGGGAGAATTGAAAGTGCTGGCTGCTCCCGCAGAGTCAGAAAATTCTAGATAGCTTAGCGCTTTCGCATGTGACGAAGTCGGTAGTCAATGAAACGAACTTGCACCGGGTGAGACTCGGGAGGAGCTTTGAATGAAAGTTTCAAACCGCTGGCAACACATGAGTACCGCTCCGAAAACCGGGGACCGTATCCTCGCGACTATTCGTCCGTCCGAACAGGGAGCCGGGGCTGTCGATCTCATATATTGGGCGAACGGTGATCATGGAAGCGAAGGTGGTTGGCGCTCTTCGGATTCGACACCTGGTATGGTCATCCAGTATGCCGAGCCTGAGCTGAAATGCTGGATGCCAATGCCGGAGGCTGACATCGATAGCTTGACTATGCCGGAAGCATGGGACGGCGACGACGATGGTGAGTTGAACGGTTCAGGTATCTGAACTTGGAAATATGGCCTTGCAAGCGCGGAAAAAGCCGGCGGAGCAAGGATCGAGCTTGTCGGCGTCTCCGTTCTGATCCCACTGCCAGGGCATGACCACCGGATGCTCACGCCAATTGAACAGAATGAGAATGAGAATGAGAATGAATAGATACGTGATTGAGTCTTCGCGAGGCAATCAACCCTTCAAAAAAGGGCAGAGGTGGCCACTGCAGAGTTCCAGCACGCTATCGCACACGCCATTGATCGTCCCTTAAGTTTTCGGACGGTCTGCAGTACTTGCGCGACAGCGCACACTTCCCAACGCAATGACCGCAGTGAGAGACTTAACCGGCACTTCCGCCCTCCGACTCTGCAGTCCCGGCAAAAGCGGAGATCGGCGCCATTGATCACCTTCATCCCCTCCGGGGATGCTCGCGAATATCGCTGGCCAGCACAATATAGACAGGGAACCGCAGGACGCTAGACAAACCCAGCCATCCAAGATGACCGGAGACAGCGCTCGGCTTCCGGCAGGTAACGACAGCGCCCCAAGCCGCATTGCAGATGGTGCCGAGTGGTCGACAAGCTCGTGATCGAATGACATCACTCTGCTTCCTCTTCGGAGGTCGCCGACGGCTGAAGGCTGTGGAGATAGGCGACGGCGCGCTGCGCATGGGCTGCTGCCTGGAAAATTGCGCGCGTGTCAGAGCCAAGAATTGCAGCCCAGGTCTGGATATACGCAGCATGGTCCGGGCGCGGCTCCAGTTCCGGAACAATCCCGAGATCGGCGCAAATCATCGCTGCGCCGAGCTCCACGAGCATTTCCTCAAAGGCGCGCTCGCGCTTATCCTTATGATAGCGGGACAGATCCCGGTTCAGCCGGTGGGCTGCAGACGTCCAGTGAAGGGTCTCATGCGCGCGGGTGGCAATGTAGGACGCGGTGTCGCGGAATTGCGCAGGCTCGGGAAGCTGGATGTGATCGGTCGGAGGAGAGTAGTAGGCCTGGTTGCCACCGTAGCGGATGGCCGCACGGGTATTGTCGAAAAACGGTCCGCCCTCTCGATGCGCTCAAGCGGTTTCGCGATGATGTTCGGGGCGCTGTAATAATGATCCGGTAGCCCATCGATCTGATCGCAATTGAAAACGGTGTAAGCCTTCAGAAAAGGGATATCGCGATCGATTTCCGCACCACCGGCGCCGATTGCCGCCTTTGTGAAGTGGCTCGCAAAGACGACGGTGGCACCGCTCTCGCCCCTGCGGACATGGGCGCCGAGCTCGTTGGCCTGACGCAGGGTCATCCAGGTCGCGGAAGCGAACCCGCAGGCAGCGCTCTCGGACCATAAAAGCACAACATTGAGGCCCGTATAGGCCTGACCGTTGTGCCGAAGTGGCCGGCTTACCCGGCCGGCCATGTTGCGAGCGCTCCATGGCTTGATCCAGGGACGCACGCCGTTTTCCAGATCTGCCACGATCCGGTCGGTGATGCGGGCATGGATGTCGCGGCGGGTGGTATCGGTCTCCTTGCTCATTGTTCAATCCTCCGTTTAGGGGAGGCCGCGTCGATCGCAACCTCGTCACGGAGGGCCGATGGCAGGAGCGATCGGGGGCAGGCGCACCGGAACGGCCGGAACGCATGTGAAGGACGGCGAAGCCGTTGTTGCCTGCATCCGGCTCCTGCAGGACCGAGGACGGGACGAGGTTTCGAGCGGCGCCGATTGTCGTTCCCCTCCCCTTTCTTCCTTCGTCCTTCGTCATGGTCATGGTCATGATCGACGACATGAAAAAGGCCGCCCATATCGGGCGGCCGCGCGTACGGGAAAGCCTGAAATGGTGGAGCCGAGGCACCGCCATTGGGTGGTCTCAGTCGAAAGCGGACATCTGGGCCGCGGCCGCCTTGCGGTCGAGCGTCTGCCCAGGGTTTTCAACCGGGCGGTCGAAGGGCTTCCAAGGCTCGCCGACAATCTGTTCGTAAGCTGCGACGGCGCCCTCGGCGGCCATCCGCAGCGCATGCGCCTGAATGCCCATGTCTGCAGCGAATTCGCGCTTGCGCCGAGCGGCGCTGTCATAACCGACCGGGCCGTCGAGATCCTCGTCACGGGCATCAGCGGCACCTTTTGCGGTGGCATCGCGCGCTTCGCTCACGGCGCGTGAATAGAACTGGCCGGCACCGTGGGCCGAACCGACATAGGCGCCGACGATCCGCTGGAGGTGGATCTGCATCGCTCGTTCTCCGAGGCCGTCCGACAGCCCGGTGGCAGTCTCGACGATCAGGCGCTCGTGCATGTCACGGAGGCCGGAACTGTCGAGAATCGCAGTCGCAAAGCTTTCAGCGATCTTGAGAGCCTGAGCTACATCGGGGCACGTCAGGCGGACCATTTCGAAAGTAGCACCCTTGCGAAGCTGGAGGACGCGGGCGAATGGCCGTGCGGACGGATTTGACGACTGCCGGGACTGGATTGAGGATTTTGCCATGTTGCTTTCCTTTCGTTGTCTGCCGAGGCGGGTCGGCCCCATGGCCGGCCCGTCCTTCGGTGCGGTCGAAAGGGACCGACGCAAACCGACCGGTTCAGGGTCCGGGCGGGCCGGATCGAGCGATGCCGGGATGCGGGCAAGCGGGGCAAAGCCCTGTAATGTCCCGCATTCCTGCCTTGCGACGAGCGGCATGACCGGCCGCCCCGCGGCGCGACAGCGGCCTTGAACCGGACGGGCGTCGGTCCAGACCGCAACGAAACCGAAGGGCGGCCAAGCCAAGGGGGATCCTCCTTGCCGGCCTGGATTCCGGAAGCACGTCAGCCAAGGTCATGAAAACCTATGCCGCAGTCGGACAGGATCGTTGCACAAGTCCGCGTCGATGCTCGGCGACTTCCAAAACCCGCGCGCGAAAGCTGTCCGCGTCCGCCACCGTCACTCATGGCTGTAGAAGGATTGGCGCGTGAGTTCGGCCAGCGGGCGATCGACACGCCACGCGCTGGTGACGAAGCCGCCTGCGCAGCCGTCACCCGGCTGTAGCATGACCAGAATGAGATCACAGACCCTTTCCACGATGAAACCGTCTGCCGATTGATTGAATATCACTTCGCGAGAACTGCAAGTGGCTGAAGCGGGCGTGATGCCGTCAGCGTCACTCATGCTACACACTTCCGCGACCAGCAGTGACCGCGGCTTCGTCAGCTGTGACGCCTTCAAGCAGGGCAACAGATAGCCGTGCCGACTGATCCACATGTCCACGGCCTCGCAGCTGGCGGCGGTATGGACAAGTTCGGCATTCTTGGTGCCACGTTCGATGACGTGGCAACTCCTCCGGCCGGGACCTCGGCGACGCTAAAGGCCGAACCGCTGATGATCTTGGAGGTTTTATAAACGCGGATGGGGATGACCCCGCCGGCGCGATGATCGCCTTCGTGCAGCCTGAAATCGGCTGGCACGATCACGATGCGTTGCCCATATTCGGCCTGACAGCTGAGAAGCCGGCAGCTGCTGTAGCGGGCCCTCTATTCGGGCAGTTTCTCGCGATGGTGTTCCGGTGGCCGAGGCGTTCCGTCGGACCAGGCCTGCACGGTACCGATCTGCGCCATAAATGCGGGGGTAAATCCAAGGACATGGAAATTTCCGGGATCAATTGAGTGGGCCGGAAGCGGAACCGCCGCCGATGGCGAGCACGGGCAGCGGTTGAGCATTCAGGACTGGTGTCCCTGGAGGGTCGGAAGGCGGCTATTCCGCAGCGGTGCGGCAGGCGCTATCGTCGTCCTCGTGATCATGTTCGTCGACGCTTGGCTCACCGCTGTCACCGTCATCGGAGCCGTCAAGGCGGGGCTCATCGGCAGCACCGCCCTCCTCCACCCCAATTTCTTCGAGCGTCTCGCCATGCTTCATGAGGTCGGTGATATCCTTCGGGTCAGGGGCGAAGAGCGCCTCGCTGTGGACGAAGCGTTCCTCACCGAAATGACTGACGAGGGCTGCCCGCGTCTCCCGCACTTTCTGGCGCTGCGTCACGCGCGCGTCCGTAGCCACTGCCTCGAGTGCCTGCCTGGACAGGCACGACAGGAAATCTTCCGATCCCATAATGGGCAGGAAGCTGTCGGCGCGGATCGCAGTGCCTGCGATCCGCGAGACAACGCCGCTATTCGACATGCCACGTCGGCACGACAGGACGTCGATCAGCATCGAGCGCACGACAACGCGCACTTTTTGCATGTTCACATCGAGCTTGCCTTCCTCGTCGAGCAGGCGCGCGGCATGACGGCGCAACCGGCCCGGTCCGATCACGGTGTCGCTTGCGCCGGAATCGACGCGGACATTCCGGCCCGCAAATGCGATGACGAGCAGCGCCATCAACATATCGTCGTCGATCGGCGCGCGGACGAGCGCCTCGTGCAAGGCGTCGGTGCGGAAGTCCCCGATCATGTCCAGCCCCTTCTTCGTCACATCCGGCCGAACCTTCAGGGCCTCGACCTCAGAGCTGTCATCGCCGGCCCCACCGGTCGGAGCGCTCTTGGTCTTATTCTCTTCGGATAGACGACATGCGACGGACTGCACCTTGCCGTCGCGATCCAGATACATGCCGACGTGATCGGACTTCGAAGGTTTTCCGTAAACGCGCTCAGCCTTCTTCGGGAGCTCGGGCTGGCCCCAGTTGTTGACCTCGACGATCGCGCCCTTCTTGGGCAAATTTGCCGTCATCCACTCCTGCTGCGCACTGAGAAACGCTTCGACTTTGGTCGTGTAGCGACTATCCTGGTCGGCCGGCGCAAAGAGATCCTCGAGCCATTCGATCCCGTAGGCGTCCGCAAGGTCATCGCCGAAGCTGGCATCCTTGGCAAACATGCGGGTTTTGGAAAGCGCACGCGCTATATTGTACCAGTCGGCCCGCTCGGTCTTCTTCGGCCTGTTTGCCTTCCAGACTTCTTTCTGTTCGTCGAGCGACGCCGCGGCGATCGTACGCAACTGCTCGTTCGGCATATCGCCAAGCGCCATATGATCGAGCATCGCCGCGAGCACATTGGCAAGGAGCCGGAGCTTGCGGATCTGACGGACAGGAAGCGCCAGCGCCACGCCGATTGCCTCCTCGGTCCAGCCGAGCGCTACGAGCCGTTCGATGCCGCGCCATTGATCAATCGCGTTGAGGGGCTCGCGGGCGATATTCTCGACCATCGAGCGCATCGCTCCGGTGTCGTTGGTGGGCTCGCGGACAATTACTTCAATTTCCTCGAAACCGGCTGCGATCGCCTGGGCGATGCGCCGATGGCCCGTCTGGATAACGAAGCCATTGCCGCCATCCGTTTCCGGCGAAACGACAGGTGGCTGGATGATGCCGACGGCCTTCACCGTTGCCAGAAGAAGGGTGTCGGCCTGCGGCGACGATTTGGATCGGCGCGCATAGTCGGGATTGCCTTTCAGCGCGCGGGGATCGATCTTGAGGATCTGCATGTGATTTGCTCCTTACGGGTTTGGGAGCGGCGGTCGCCACCCCTTCCTGTCTTCAGTTTCTTCCGAAGACACCTTCCGGTCCGCGGAGTGAACGGACCGGCGCAACTGCGCCCGAGCGGCCCTTGCCCGGCGGAACAAGCGGGGCCAAAGCCCTGCGAGATCGACGTGCAGGGTTGTTGAGGGGGCGGTTGAGCGAAGCGGCGCCGGGCTGGGCGGTTTGCGAGAGGAGTAGCTTCCCTTCCCTTGCCTTCCCTTGCCTTCCCTTCTCTCATTCCTTTAAAGCGCGAAACCACGCCTTCGATCGCGCAAGTGTTGTAGGCATCGCCTCACCGACAAAACTGCTCGATCGATCTGCTACGAGGATCTTCGTATGTGTCGAAGACAGGGCTCACCCCCTGCAGCGGCTTTTTTCTTCCGGCACAAGATCAATGCCGAGGCGATTGCAGCGGCAGGACATCGTTTGATCGAGAAGTGGCGCCAGGACGCTCAGGAGGGAGGATTTCCAGTCGCGACGTGCGATTTTCGCTGCTACAGATTTCGGCCAAGGCATAAACATGATCGAGGTCCATATGGTCGCTGATCCCGAGACCCGAAAAGCCATTGCACAGCGCGCCATCGATCGGGCAGCCGCCTGCGGCACACCGATCGATCATGATCCCGCCTTCCTCGGCTTGCTGAATGAATGGATCCGAGGCGACATCGAGTTCAAGGACATGCGCACGCGATATCTGCACCTGTTGGCGCTCCAGGCCGCCGAACGACGTGGCCGTTCTAAGAGCCGGATCGACCAAGCCCCAGGTGTCGCCTCGATTGAACAGGCCGATGAACAATAAACAGCCCTGCGGATGCCGCGCCCAAGAAGTCTGGAGATCTTAAACCTCCAGAGGGACCAGCTGCTGCGAGACCGGAGCTCTGACAACATGGCATTTGCCGGTCGGCGCATTGTCGCTTTCGCCACGGCTGCGGCGCTTGGCCAAAAAACCGTTGCAGATAGTGCCGATCCGAAGACCCTGAAAGACCTCGTAACCTCGGTGCCGCACCACCGGGAGATTTCGATGAAGAAAGCCCAGTAGATTGGCGACTTATACAACCACTTGCCCGGCTTTTATCCGCCGGGCAAAAAACACGTCAGTCTGACATCCGGATTTCAGGAGGAGAAAATGTTCCGATCCTTCATATTCACGGCCTCGGTGACGCGCTTCTGCCTCCACATCGCTTAGCAATGAATGCCGTCGCGGTGAAGAAGCAGGGCCATGATGACCTCTATCGCAGCGCATTCCTGCAGGTATCGGGCCATTGCAAAGCTGAGGGTTCGGAAGCCGAGGGCGCTATCCAGGCCATTGTCGACAGAGGTGGCTCGGGAAATCTGCACAGCGGGGATAAGTGGAATTTCTGCCTGACTTCGGCTTAGATGCCGGGAACAGGAGATACCATGACGAGACGACCGCGCCGGAACCACAGCCCGGCTTTCAAGGCAAAAGTGGCGCTCGCCGCCATCCGAGGTGAGCAGACGCTGGTGGAATTGTCCCAGCAGTTCGACGTGCACGCCAACCAGATCAAGCAGTGGAGAGACCAGCTCCTTAAGGGGGAGACCGGCGTTTTCGGCGAGGAAGCGAAGGCGGAACCGGCGGGTCCGACCGTCGATGTGAAAACGCTTCACGCCAAGATCGGCGAACTGACCTTGGAGAACGATTTTTGTCCGGTGCGCTCGGCAAGGCGGGATTGCTGGGCGGAAAGAAATGATCGACCGCGAGCACAAGCTGTCGGTCGTGAGGCAGGCCAGGCTCCTCGGTTTCAGCCGTGGCAGCGTCTACTATTGTCCGCGTCCGGTATCCGATGGCGATCTTGCCCTGATGCGCCGGATCGACGAACTGCATCTCGAATATCCGTTCGCGGGAAATCGGATGTTGCAATGGCTTTTGAAGGGAGAAGGTCTGGAGACTGGGCGGCTGCACGTCGCCACGCTGATGAAGAAGACGGGTATCGAGGCGATCTATCGTCGCCCGCACACGTCAAAACCAGCCCCAGGTCACAAAATCTATCCCTACCTCCTGCGCAAGCTGGCGGTTACCCGGCCCAATCAGGTATGGGCGATGGACCTGACCTATATCCCCATGGCGCGTGGTTTTGTTTACCTCTGCGCTGTTGTGGACTGGTTCAGCCGGAAGGTTCTGTCGTGGCGATTATCGATCACGATGGAGGCGGACTTCTGTATCGAAGCGGTCGAGGAAGCGCTGGCTCGCTATGGAAAGCCGGACATATTCAACACCGATCAGGGATCGCAGTTCACATCCATCGACTTCACGGCGGTGCTGAAGAAAGCTGAGATTGCCATCTCGATGGACGGCAAGGGCGCGTGGCGGGACAACGTGTTCGTCGAACGGCTTTGGCGGTCGATCAAATACGAAGAGGTCTACCTCCACGCCTACAAGACCGTGTCCGAGGCACGCACGGGGATCGGTCGTTATCTGAACTTTTACAACACTCGACGTCCACATTCATCTCTTGACCGGCAGACGCCGGATCAGGCTTACTTCAACGCGCTGGCACCGATGATGGTGGCGGCATAATCGAGGCGGAAATCCACTTAACGAAACGCCCGAAGCTGTTCAGACAAACCGAGCCACCTCTAGTTCGCCAGGCTTGCTCATGGACCCCTTTTTCGTCGGGTGACGGGGCAAGGGAAAGCTGTCGGGTCGGAGCGGCTGAACGACAAGGAGGTCGCTCGGCTTGTGAAACGGGCCGCAATGTCCGCAGGCGTTCTCGGCGATCTCAGCGAAATTGAAGGCGCCTCCAAGTTCTCCGGTCATTCCCTACGCGCGGGCTTGGCCTCCTCCGCTGAAGTCGACGAGTACTACATACAGAAGCAGCTCGGGCACGCATCAGCAGAAATGACACGCAGATATCAACGGCGACGTGATCGCTTCCGGGTAAATTTGACCACGGCATCCGGGCTTTGGCAGTCCCCTCCCCTGCCGTTCACACGCTTGCAGAAAACCCACCAACACATTATAGTCACCATAGTCATTTTGGTTATAGGTGAAGCGATGCAAACATCAACACACGACGATATGAGCTGGACGGTCGCTGGCGCGAAGGCAAAGCTTTCGGAGGTCATGGAGCGCGCGCAATTGGCACCTCAGACGATTACACGCAACGGAAAGCCAAGCGTGGTCGTCGTTTCTGCAGATGAGTGGCAGAAAAAAACTGGGCGCAGGGGATCGCTTGTGGAATTTCTGTTGGCATCGCCTCTGCGCGGAGTGGATCTGGATCTTCAACGTCAACATGACGAGCCGCGTGACTTGTCGTTATGAAACTGCTGCTCGATACGAATGTGCTGTCGGAAGTAACAAAACCTAGTCCAGATGAAGGTGTTCTAAGATGGATCCACGCGTTGGACGAAGACCGCACGTTCATCAGCATCGTATCGATTGCTGTGATTAGACGGGGCATCGCGTTGATGGATAGCGGACGAAAGCGCGAGGCCTTGGGCGAGTGGCTCGCGAACGATCTGCCTCAGCGTTTCGAAAATCGGATTATTCCAGTGGAAGGACCCGTCGCCCTGGCTTGGGGCGATCTCATGGCGCTTGCCAAGCGAAGTGGTCGTGGGCTTGCCTCGATGGACGGGCTGATTGCAGCCACTGCCGTCGCTCATCGGTTGACGCTTGCGACACGCAACACAAAGGATTTCGAGGGCTTCGGAGTTGATATCTTCAACCCATGGACAGCTTGATTAACTCCATATTCGTCGATGGAAGGATTCATCTACATGCTCTCATACAGCTTGCTCAAAAGCCACGCTGGCGTATTTCTCGTCGGAGACCATACGTCCCTGACCTGGCTGCACGAAGTGGTACACGAGGTGAATGACTGCTCACCTATTGTCATCGACAAGGAAGGCTCGTTTCTGGGCCTGGCCTACGATGTGCGCAAAGCCTTTGAGCGGCAACGTGAGGTTATCCAGCCGCCAAAGCATTTTGAGGAAATCGGTGTTCGATACGGTGTCCAGATCCTCTGACCAGTTCTTCTGCTGCAGCAGAGGCTGTTGAGACAATCCCTCGCGTTCCTTAGCCATACGGCAAGCCCAGGCTATCTCTTACGCTCTGGAGGCGGTCATTGAGGATGCGATGCGCGACGACTTTGGTGCACAGGCTTAGCACATCATTGGTCTTTGGCAGCGCCTTGATCCAGCACAGCCTGAAATATTCGACATAATCGACAGCCGCGGGGAATCTTCTGCTCATGGACGAAGGCACAACTATTGCGCGGCGATCAGGATGAGACTCGGGCGACAATCTGGATGAGATTCTTATGTCGCGGTCGGGATGAAGTTATCAGGTTGATTGTCGCTGGCAAGTTCTTCGTCGTTTTTTGATTGCCGCTCCGCGACAGGCAGTGCTGGGGTTCTGATTGTCGCGAACGAAGCCGGTCGTCCCGGTTGGCGCTTTTCCTCCAATGCTGTTCTGCACCGGTAACTCTCGACGTTCATCTCGAAGATCGTGGCATGGTGCACAAGCCGGTCGACGGCTGCGAGCGTCATGGCAGGATCGGGAAAGACCCGGTTCCACTCTCCGAACGGCTGGTTGGCGGTGATCAGGATTGACCTGTGCTTGTATCGTGCCGAGATCAGCTCGAATAGCACGCTTGTGTCCGCCTGGTCTTTGGTGACGTAGGCGAGATCATCGAGGATGAGCAAGTCGTACTTGTTGAGTTTGTCGATAGCAGACTCAAGCTGCAGTTGCCTGTGGGCGACCTGCAGCTTCTGCACAAGATCGGTGGTTCGGGTGTAGAGGACCCGCCATCCGTTCTCGATCAGGGCAAGACCGATTGCAGCCGCAGGATGGCTCTTTCCTCCGCCGGGCGGACCGAACATGAGGATGTTAGCTCCCTTGGCAAGTCAACTGTCGCCGGCGGTAATTGCCATGACCTGCGCTTTCGAGAGCATGGGTACGGCGTCAAAGGCGAAGCTGTCCAAAGTCTTTCCGGGCGGCAGGTGCGCTTCGGCGAGATGCCGTTCTATCCTGCGATTGGCACGCTCTGCCAGTTCGTGCTCGGCAATAGCCTGTCAATCGCCGCAGAATGTTGACCCCTTTTATCAGCGTCCAATATTGGGTCCGACTCAATCTTGATGATGTTTTAGATTCCATTTGCCTGGTCTTTCACGGAGAACCAGCGCCATGCGAGCCCAGTTTCGGCTTTCCGATCTGATCCCTGCCGAATTGAACGCGGAGTCGGTGCATCAAACACCCCATGCGATCGTTATCGACGCATACGGTCTGTGCCCAGATCGCGGGTGCCCTGAATGCGGAAACGCTTCCAGGCAAGTTCATAGTCGATATTCTCGGATACCTTCCGTTCAGTGCCTCAGGCGGAGCGCTGCTTTTCCACCTGTCGAGCAAGCTCTACGAGCACACCAGCGTTGTAATCACCACCAACCTCAGCTTCAGCGAATGGGCCACCGTCTTCGGCGATGCCAAGATGACGACGGCTCTGCTGGATCGGCTGACCACCGTTGTCACATCCTCGAAACCGGAAACGACAGCTTCCGATTCAAAGCCAGCTCGGCTGCAGCAGCGCAAAAGAGAGGAGAAAAAGCCAATCCCTTGACCAAACCCTGATCAGAAAACCATACTCAGAGGTGGCTCACTTCTCGGTGGAAAAACCGGCTCAGTTCTGCGTGGAAACCAACAGGTACATATTCCCGCCCCCATCGGGGCCCAAGCAGAAAGTCCGAAGGGGTCCACCAACGTCGTTGCCGTTGCGACCTAACCATAGGGACGCACGCCGGCTGCAACACCAATTGGATCAGAGCTGATATATTGGCCAGCAAAATGACAGATAGGGAAAGGTCATGATGTGGGCCCTTGGGAGCCTATTCCGCAAACTCGATGTCGACGATCGGCAGTTTCGAGAGGTTTAGTTCCATTAACTTGGGCAGCAATGCGCCGGCGGGTACCCCACACATCGCAGGCGGTTGTAAGCTCGTGGGTGAGTGTGCCAATCTCGCGGATGCCCTCGTGGCGGACGAGGTCTTTGATGCGGACGAGTTTACCGTCGATCCAAAGGGTCGGCGAACTTTGGGCGCTCAAGGAAGCCAGCGCCGAGGGCAAGCTAGAAATGCGATCATCGAGACGAATGGGCACGATACAGGCATCAAAAGCGGTGCATCACCCACTTGTGCTGATTTTCCGAAGATCCTAAGCCGTTGAAATCACTGTTAACAGGAGCTTAAACGAAAGTTATCTTGCCATTAGGTTTCAGCACTTCATGTGGTCGCTAGTTCCGACTTTGCCCGCGCTTAGTAATGCTCACCGGGTTAGAACGCGAAGCCGCTTTGTCCGCTAATTGCTCAAACAAAATATAACCGATTCTGTTGAATTTACAAAGGTAGGACGCGTTATGCGCACCTTCCTTGGTGGCCGCCTTAATGTCCGTTTCTTTTCCTTTCGCGCGTACGCAGCGCGTCGTTCCAGTCCTCCTCCGGTGGTTTGAGGCGCAGCCAGTCACAGCCTACCTCGTCTGCAATAGTGCGCAGCCTGCCGGCAAATGTCTCGCCCTGGCTGTTAGAATCCGTGGCAGCGATAAGCTGCGCGCCCGGGCGAGCCGCAAGTCTGCGTATCGCCGTGTCGGTGGTCGCAGACCACCCGCCTCCAGTGCTGAGATACAGACTACCCTCGCGAATTCCTTCGAAAGCCGCAAGGCTCATGGCATCGATCGCAGCCTCGGTCACGCAGAGCCGCAGCGCATTCTGGACGCCGAACCGGAAAAGCACCTTGGAACCGCCGCGAGCGAAACCACGCCAGACAGGGCCACGTTCTTCCCAGCCGCAGACCGTCCCAAGGTCATCGACATGTGCTGCCCATATGCTGCCTTTGGGTCCTTCCCGTAGCAGATCGGCTCGAACAGCTGCACGGATGATGGCAACGGGCAAGTCACGCTCCGACCGTAGATATAGCCAGGCGGCCGATCCATGCCACGGTCTACCGCGCAGGGCCCAGCGTGTTTGAGCTGAGGCGGCAGGACCATTATTTTGCGCGACCTGGATGTGAGCGGCCAATGCCGAATGGGGCAGAGTAACGGTAAACCCGTTTAACTCGGCTACGCGTTCGACGGCATGGCTGAATGACAGACCTTCCAGATATCCGGCAAGACTGAAGACGTCGCCCTTTGCGTCAGATAGGGGATCGAACCATCCCCGGCCATCATGGATGACGATCACAATCTCTGCGCCGCGCCGGTATTTGGCGGCCCGACGCGTGCTCTCTTTCAAATCTATCGCGAATCCGGCCCGTGCCAGCACGGCCGCACACGGAACGTTGTCCCGCAGGCTTTCCAGTCCCTGTCTGTCCATGAATTTCACCGGGCCTTGGGCCCGCCTTTCCTTGTTCTTCCCTTTCCCCGCATTGCGCGGGCCCCCTCCCCTTGCCGCGAAGAGCAAAGGAGGCAAGGGCGGGGATGGCCGGCCGAAGGTTGAGCGGCTTGCCTCTGCGCTTGATGCCAGACGCGGCGAAGCTTCCCTTGCTGCCTGCCGCTCGCAAGCGGCAGCCAACCGGCCTTTAGCCTGCATTACGGTCAAGATACGGTGTTGCGATGCAACAGGTGAAGACGCCCAGCAAAAACCACCCTGAATCGATCGCACAATGCGAGCGCGAGCAAAGACAGCTGTTGTCAGCCGGTACGCAATCGAGGAGCACAGAACGCCGAGGGTCCATCAAAACCTCGGCAAGGCTCCTTGACCCGCCCGGTAAAGGGGTGTGGCATCCGATAGTCGATATTGTTGCAATCCGTGACCGTGCAACTTTGCGAACCAAACAAAGATATCGACAATGCTTTCGAGCTGCTCTCGATCATGGGAAGGCTTCCCAGCGATCTGAACACTGTCAGACTTTCGTGCTGGTTTGCTTTGGTCTGCATATGATGAGTTTCGCTCAAAACAGCTATCGGCCCTTTTGGGCGGCAGGCGTTCGGACGCTCTGCCCCGGAAGCGATGATTGTGGCGGCCGATCCTGGGCGTTTTGAATCGGCGAAATGCGTGGGGCCAGATGGATTGGGAGAGGCCATGACCAGACTATGCGAGGGGCATATCGCGGTCCAGTATGAGTAGGTCTATATCGAACGGGATGGATCATTCGACGGAGCAATGAAAAACTGTTTTCGCGGCTAGAAAATGGCCTGTGCGGAGCACAGGAACCCGCAACATTGTTCTTATCGACGGGGCTGCACACTGGCATTGTCGGAATCAGCATACACCTTTTCGATACTGAGCCCGATATCGATGAAAGTTGGGAAGAGAGTGTCGAAGTCTCCTCTCGAGCCCCAAAGGGAAAATCACTCTGATGGAATCGACTGCCGATCAGGTGTAGGCATGGTCGCCCCACATGGAAGTTACCGGGCGCGGTATCACGGCCGCGCAATGCAGACGGCCAATGAACTAAATCCAACGGCAATGATAACCCTGTCGATATCTATCGGCTCCAATGATGGGCCGCCCCGAGTGCTCCCGATCGCGTCGTGACGCAAACCTCAACAGCCGCGTCCTATTGGCATGCTTGGTCAAGCACTCTTGGCTGCCGCATAGTTTTCCAACGGCCATCGGGCATCAACAAAATTCAGAAGCTCGTCACGTGACGGATGTACGTTCCCAAGTCGTCCTAGGCTCCAAGGCACTCTTCAATGGCCGGTAGATCGGGCAGTCGCTGTGAGCGCAGTTTCTAAAAAGATTACCTCTGCCTCGTCAGACACATCCTATACCCAGCCAAAAAAGTGCGCCGGATAGCGTTGCACCATCACCATCACAAACAGCGGTTCTTCATCAACGGTGCTTGGGCATCGCTTGGCGACATGCGCGGAGCACCTTATGAAGAAATCGAATGACGGCGTCATAGGTGTGTGGCGCACCAGTCGACGAGACCGTTGTGTCGATGGCTAACACGTGGTGGTTTGCGCCGCGGGTCGGGTGTGGTCTCCGTGCTTGGCTGTATACAAGGCCATGAAGCAACTGCGTTCCGTCAATGCGACACCTGTGCTGGCCTGCGTGTCACTGGTTCTATTCGCCAGACCGCGATCCTGACGAACCGATGGTCTTAAAGATCTGCAGATTGAATGCCCAGGAAGGGGAAGAGACGCATCGTCGTTGAGGCACATTGGGGCCATCCTGATCGATCCAGCCCTCGACGCGCAAACTATCCTGAGAATGCCGCCTATGCTGCATTGAAAGGGCGAAACGCTATGATCTTCGACTAGACCTGACATCGTTGGTCTGTCCATGCACGATTACGGGCACCATGATCGCCATCCATCAAGGGTGGACAAAGCGGTCGCGACAAGTGTTCGATAATCTCGATGGGCATTGATCATGCCGGTTCGCCTCGTGAGGAGCTAAGGCTAGTTGGAAGTTCGTCAGATTTCGTCGACATCCAACGAGAGCCGAATCTTGCGTGGGATAGCTTTGCATCTGACGAGATTTGATACTGGAGACAAGATGACCGGAGCAGGGGCGGCGGGCCAATAAGCCAGTTGTAAGCTTACAACTCTGCTGCTCAGGCTATCCTGCTCTCAGACCCTCAGCGGCATTTGCCTTCAACAGCGCCATCAGCATCGGACCAAGCGAAAACTCGCCACGTTCGGACCGCCGCGTGAGATCCCGCAGATATCCGCCGGCCGAGTTGATGTGACCCGCACGCTCCAGTATGCAAGCGATGGCAACCGACGCATTTTCCTGACCCATGACGTCGCAGGCATCCTGGTAGGTCCCTGGGCTCACGCCCAGCATCGACCTCACTGTGACGGCTGCTGCCATCATATCGCGCCAGTTTCCAATGGAGCCGCCCTTGGCATAATCGATAACAGTGGGGCAGGCCCTTAGGACCAGTCCTAGCGGGAAGGCCTTTAGGGGCTCGTTCCGACGTCTCGGTTTTTTGCTCGACTTCGCTACTTGGTCTTTTCCAGAGCAATGTTCAAGTTCAATGAAGGATTCGGGATTTGAATCATGTATGTGCTGCTCATTAGGAGCGTCATTGGTGCTAACAATTCCGGAAAATTCGTTGATTTCCAAACGATTAAGCACGTCGTCCCGTAAAAGCTCGAATTCCTCGAGAACGTCCGTGACGTCTTTCATTGAAGGCGACCGCTTCATTCTGCTGACGATACCCGTGTATGCGTCTTCCACGGCCTGCCAGTCGCCCGGCACGCCCTCCTCGATTGCAGCTATGATCAGCTTTCGGACGTCACGACGGCAAATGGTCAGGTTTTCCTTGGCCCTCCGGAAGGCTTTTTGTTCGGCTGTGATGTCTTGAGCCATCATTGCAAGCTCCTCGACACGCGCCAACATAGGAGAAAGATCGAAACCGAATGCAGTCACGATCTCTCCCTCGCGGTCCTTTCGGGCGTAGCGCTTTCCGTTGGCGCTGTCTTTGCGGACAATGAGGCCAGCTTCTACGAGGAGGGCAAGATGCCGGCGCAGCGTTGCGCTCGCCATATTGTGCGCGCGCAAGCAAAGCTGCTGGTTCGATGGGAACACGATCATCTGCGCATCCTGTCGCAACTCGGTCTCTGGATAAAAGCTCAACAAGGCGTCTAGGACAGCCAGACTGTTCGACTGCAGGCCGAGCCGCTCGAACGCTACAGATGCGTCGCGATAGACTTTCCATTTGTCGGCTGTTTTGCCGACTTCAATAGCGGCTTTCTGCCGGCGCACGAGCGCAAGCGTCATCGACCGACGGCCGAATGGCGTCGTCACACTTCCCGTCTGCATTTTCTTTCACCTTTCAGAAGGCAATAGAAAAGCGCTCACCAAAAACGGTGCCAAAGACTCTTGACGATGATTCCGAGAAATGCGATTCTGAACTTGCTTAGTGAACAGAATGGGCTTCCAGGACGGCGACGTTTTGGGGGCCTTTTCTTTTTGCGGTCTAATCTCCAGTTTTTGGTTTCTGTGCTGCTATATGCTCTTCGAACAGAGCCGGCATTTTGGCTACGAGAAAGGCCGCGAAATCCGCCGCTCCACTCTTGCCTATCGAAATATCAACCTTCGTCTTGCTCTCTCGTACGGACGCAAAGACCGCGCCATCGGCTGTCCTTAGGTCCTTGACAGCCCGCAGCGTGGCGCTCTTCGGCTTCGTCTGCAAGATGTGCTTGAAGCGGTCGGCAGACGGATAGGCCTGCGCCTGCTTCGATTGGGCGTATGCTATCAGTTCGTCAGGGTCAGAGGCTGCGCGAAACAGCTCGACCATCTGTTGCCAGTATGGCTGCCCGATACCCGGAGCTGGGCCAATTGCATCGACAAGCTCCTGCGGCAATGCCGCAACAATCGCCAGCATTTTCGACAGGTTGCCCTTGTCAATGGACATCGACGAAATGACCGTTTCTCGCCCAAAGCGATCCTGCAGGCGAGCCGCAAAACGGGCCTTTTCGATGAACGACAGGTCTCGACGCTCACTGTTTTCTTGCCCTTGGGCGATGACCAGTTGCTCATCGGAAAGGTCGCGAACGACGGCTTTGACGGGCATTCCGAGTTCTGCGAGTGCGCGAAGGCGTCGATGGCCGAATGCCACCTGATACCGTCCGGATCGATCGGGGTGGGGGCGTACGAGGATTGGCACCTGCTGGCCTTGTTCGCGGATAGACGCGAGCAAGCCTTCGATGTCTCCGTCCATTCGATCCTGCACAAACGAGGGGTCGATCGCTTTGGGGTCCAGGTCAATGACAGATTGACCCAGCGCAAGCTTGCGCTCGATCTCTTCTGCACGCCTGCTCCTGTCTTTCAGGCCGTCGAGCGACTGTGTCACTACACCCAGCGCTTTTGATTTACTTACAAGCGGAGCAACCGGCACTTGCTCAACGGCTTCGAGTGTAAGGTGTTGGAAAAGGTTCTTTCGGCTCATACTCGCCCCCATGCGGCCTTGATCAGGCCCTCTATCTCGGCGTTTACGTTGTTTATCGACTCCAGCGCGCGGTCATAAGTCGACTTCGTGAATTGCCCGCGCTCCACCTCGAACAATGTTTGGTTTGTTAGGCCTGCGTCTGAAATCGCGGTGCTCTTGAGCATTGGATTGACCATAACGTTTTCCGAGAACATGGAACGCAGGAGCGCGACCATCTGGTTTTGCGGTCCGTCGGTTGGTTCGAAACGCGTGATGAGATAGCGCATCCATTTATGACGGTCGGGTGCCCCGGCATCATGAAGCTGGTCGAGCAAGTCGCTGGTCATCGAAAGGAACTGGTTCATCGACATCACATCCAGCATTTGCGGATGGACTGTGATCAGAACCGAAGTAGCGGCCGTGATCGCCGACATGGTCAGGAAGCCGAGCTGGGGAGGGCAATCGATCACAACAACGTCGTAATCAGCCTCAACCTGCTCAATGACGGTCTCTATGCGGGAAAAGAATAACGAGTCGCCGGTTCGATTTTGTTGCTCCATCATGAGCATGCGGGGGGTCGTATGCTCGAATTCCATCAGCTCGAGATTTCCCGGGACGAGGTCGAGGCCCGGCATGTAGGTTTGACGGATCACCTCTTCCATTGGCCGGCGCTCGGCGTCGTAACGGATCGCGCCGTAGATGGTCTCGTTGTCACCAACGTGAACCTCGGGCTGATTGCCGAACAGGGCGGAGAGGCTGGCCTGCGGGTCAAGATCGATTGCCAGAACCCGGTAGCCACGCATTGCGAGGTATTGAGCAAGGTGAGCTGACGTGGTGGTCTTTCCAGATCCGCCCTTGAAATTCATGACGGCAATCACCTGCAGCTCTTCGCCCTCACGGCGATGCTGGACGTACCGGCGCGGCGAGCGAGCACCCTTCGTGCTGTCTTCGAGGTGCTTGCGAAGCTTGTCGATGTCGTCGATTGAGTAGATACGGCGATTTCCCGGGCCCGACTGCGGGTTGAAGTTGCTCCCGTCGCGGGCTTCCAGGTCGGAAACGATCGTACGCAGGTAGCCCTCCGCCAAACCGAGAAGCTTTGCGACTTCTGAGGGGGAAAAACTTCTGATCGTCTTGCGAGCATGAGGGGGGAAGACCCTGGTCTGATGTGCCTGGAGGTGGGCCGACAGGGTGCTCGCATCGTGGCGAATTGCTGTCCTCAACGCCGAAATTTTCGGGCTGTTTGCCTCTGCGATTTTTGCCATCTGCTTTGCCTATCCGTCTCATCTGCGGAGTTTGACCGTCTACGCGCAGCAACTCCGCATACGAATAGAACTGGTAAAGACTGAGTCGGCAAGACATTTAAGGTTAACAAAACCTTAGCCGGGACTGGTTCGGTGCGGGATTTCGCAGCCCGCTGAAGGCCTAAACCTCATGCGCAGCAGGGCTTTAGGCGACTCGGCCTCGTCTAGATGATACATGAAAAAAGGTTGTCGAAAATAGAAGCGCTGAGCTCATTCCCCGCTGTTCCGTTCATTTGACGACCGATTTCGTTGCGACTCAGTCAATGTCATTAACGGCGGCTTTGCGCGGCGAAGCCTCCAACTTGCGCAATCGGCCCGGCCGGCGGGGGTACGCGATTGGACGTTTTTGTCAGGTGCAAAGAGCATCGACACGCCGTTCGGCGCGAAGCGCCGCCACAGTGCTCCCGCGCAACGGGTCTTTGTAGGCTGCGTCTAGATGACGCCGACATCGAAGCCAAACCAGGTCAGCTGACCTGCATTGTCGATAGATAAAAGCCGGAAACCTCACCAGTTCGAAGATGGGACGCAAATTTTTGCGCCCTCAATGACGAATGAGGCCAAACCGATAAGCCTCATCAAGCAGGTGGCGAACCGAGGAAGGCTGCCATTTGCGCCCACCGCGCGCCGGCCGCTCGCCCATCTCATCCAACTGGGTGGCAATGTCGCGCAACGACAGGCCGGTATCAGCAATGGCGATTGCTGCAACGAGTTTCATCAAGCGATCTTCTGGGCCACGACGCGGCGATCGCGCCACAAGCTCAGGGTCAGCAAGCTTTTCTTGAACCATACGGTGCACCGCTCGGCGGAGGCGTTCCACTGTCCAGTCATGGCCTTTGCGGTTGAGCACCTGAACGACATTGTCCCAGCTATGCTGCGGGCGAAGCTGTTGGACCATGGGAAGCCACGTCGGGGCCGAGGCCTTTAGCTCGTCGAGATAGAGTTTGTCTCGCGCCTTCGATATCGCTTTGATAGCTTCCGGGCGTCGCTCTCGAAGTCCAGGATTGCCCGGTAACCTGCCACGCGCTTTTGCAGCTTTGATGCCAACTCTGGTTCGTTCGGCTATCAAAGCCCGTTCGAGTTGCGCGATAGCTCCGAGTACTTCGAGACAATAGGTTCCCTGGGAGGTGGATGTGTCGATGGGATCGCGGAGCGATCTGAAAGACACTCCGCGCTTTTTAAGGTCCTCGATCATCTGCGAGAGGTGGCTGACCGAATGGGCAATCGCGTCCAGCCGGACAACGACAAGTACATCGTGGGCGGTCAGGTTGCCGAGCAACCTTGTCAGTACCGGTCGGGCTCGCGACGCCTCGGATCCGTGCTCCTGAAAAATCCGATCGCAGCCGGCGGCGCGTAGTTCGTCCATTTGCGTGTCGGGGAGTTGATCGTCGGTCGAAACGCGCGCATAGCCGATAAGGCGCTCAGGGATCGGCGGTGTATCTGAGACTTGTAGTTCAACCATGGTTTCCACGCAGCGTATCAACGGTTTGTACAAATTGAAGATGCGCGAGAAAAGGTAGGTTTGCAAGCGTGTATTAGGCCCTGAATGCGAGTCCGCTCAGAGCGCTTCTCAACGCGATCCGTATCTGTGCTCATACACAGTCCAGACCCCTCGTTTGTGTGCGCCTGTGGCGGAAATTCGGAAAATGTGGATCTACTTGGCCGCCCGTCGAACCGTTTCATCCCAAGATGAGGGTGGCGCGACCGTTAGATGAATTTCAAATCGCCAACGGTTAAGTCCGAAGACGCAAACTTCCTAAGAACGGCTTCGCTGCCGCCCGGTGTCCGCGCAGCGATCGTACACTAAATTTCTTGTGGGCTGCTCGAGGGGCCGGCCCACCCGAGGTCGCGACATTGTTCTTCGGCCGTTGCACGCGCTGCATCGATGTCTTCGTAGATCGTGTCCCGAGACGTGGTGTAGCTTAGACGGCCACGGCTCCTCCCATAGGGCCGGATGAGTGTCAGCTTGCTGCTGGCAGGCTGATGAGTGGATCATCGCTCATCGTAGCGATGGTTTCCAGTGTCATGTAGCGGGATCGTTGGACGGCCCATTCATCGTTCTGTTCGAGCAGCAGCGCACCGACGAGCCTCACGATGGCGTCGTCGTTGGGGAAGATGCCTACGACCTCTGTCCGCCGCTTAATCTCGCCGTTCAATCTCTCGATCGGGTTGGTCGAATGAAGCTTGGCCCAATGCTGCTTGGGAAAGGTCATGTAGGCGAGCACGTCTGGCTCGGCATTGTCCATGAGACTGGCGAGCTTGGGGACCTTTGGCCTGATCTGGTCGGCGACGTTGCGCCACTGAGTGCTTGCGGCCTCCGGCGTGTCCTGAGCAAACGCCGTGGCAATGAAGGCGGAGACGACGCGCCGTCCGCTCTTGCCCGCATGAGCCAAGGCATTGCGCATGAAGTGCACCCTGCAGCGCTGCCAGGTGGCGCAGAGCACCTTCGATACCGCGGCTTTGATGCCCTCATGCGCATCTGAGACGGCGAGCTTGACGCCACGCAGACCCCGCCTGGTCAGCTTTCGGAGAAACTCGGTCCAGATCGCCTCGGCTTCGGACGTGCCGATCTCCATGCCGAGCACTTCGCGTCGACCGTCGGTGTTGACGCCAACGGCGATGATGACGGCAACAGAGACGATGCGACCGCCGCGCCGGACCTTCAGGTAAGTTGCGTCAATCCAGAGATAAGGCCATTTGGACTTGCCCCGGAAAAGTGGAGAGGCATTTTCAGATCATGCGGCCAGTCTCTCGAACTGTGCGGGGCTTAGGACGCGGACTCATTA
>UCHV01000004.1 GCA_900472395.1 Hyphomicrobiales bacterium | reverse complement strand
TCCGCGATGGAACGGGTGAAGTGTCGCACTGTTTGAAACAGCGGGGATGAAACTGTCTTCAAGTGATTGATATGTTTGAAACAGGCGCCAGTGTCAGACCAATTTATGGAACTTAACGCGACTTATTGCCCGCAGCGTAATTTGCCGTGCCACTTTCTGACGCGGCCATTTGCGCGCTCTAGATTCCTGTGCTTGCCGTGTTCTTCAGCATGCGCACACCGTTCACCTTGTAGCTGCCGTCATCCATCAATCGCATCTCGTAGATCGCTGTCCAGTCCTTGCCGCCCGGCCCGGTGATCATCACCTCCTGCAACACCAGTTCACCAGCGCCGACCAGTTTGGAACGGCCGAAGGCATAATTGCCGGCGTGGAAGATCGCGTCGTAATTTTTCTGGACCATCGCGAAGAAGCGGTTTTCATCCGGAAACAGGCCGCGGATACCGGGCGAGGCGAAGGAATAGGCCTTTGTTGCGTCCTGCGCCTTCATCGCTGCGATCTGCTCGCTGATGATGGCCTGGGCATCGGCCACAGGATCCTCCGCGAAAGCAGGGACGAGCGAGGACAGGAAGGCGCAAACCGCGAAAGAAATGGACCGGACATACATCGGCTTTCTCCAGAACGATTGGATAAGGCTAGTCCTATTTCAGAAAAGGTGAAGATGCTGATCGGATAATTCGTGCATCCGTACGCTTACCGCTCCAACACTGGCCGCCCCAACACTGGCGCACGAACGTCTGCGTATGGCAGACCTGCCCGTACCTGTCTTGCCGCGTTCATCTTGTGGTGCGAAGAGGGGCCGCAAAACCTGATCCCGGAATGATGACATGACCACGCTTGCGCCGCCCGCGCTTATATTCTTCTGCAATTCGATCCTTTTCGTTTCGCTTTTCACCCGCCTGCCATCCATTCAGGCCGGTCTCGATGTCGACAAGACGGTGCTGGGGCTCGCGCTGCTTGGCGCACCGATCGGAACCCTGGCGGCACTGACGGTGGCCGGGCGCATTACCGAACGGCTGACACCACGGATTACCGCACCGCTGATGCTGACCATTTGCGCCATCATCATGCCGCTGATCACCATCGCGCCAATCGCACCGTTTTTTCTGCTGTTCATTCTTTACGGTTTTTTCCGCACCATCATGGATGTCGCCGCCAACATGGTTGCCACCGGCACGGAGAAGCGCACGGGCGTCAAGGTCTTGTCGCGCAGCCACGGGTTCTGGTCCGTCGGCCTGCTGCTCGGCTCGCTGGCCTCCGGTTTCGTGGCGGCGAGGGGCGTTTCGCCCTTCATTCACCAGGCGACGGCCTCGGCGTTTGTCATGGTTGCCTGCCTTGTGATCCTGCGCATCACGCCCGCGGATATTTCAGTGTCCGAAACGAAACCGGCAACGAAACGATCCACCATCTTCGTTCTGCCGGACAGGACGATCCTGCTTGTGTGCGTGATGGTTTTCGGCATCTGCATCACCGAAGGCGCGATCTATGACTGGGGCATATTCTTTCTGCAGGAACGCGCCGGTGCCGATGCTGCCACCGCAGGCATCATTTATGCCTGTTTTACGCTGGGCATGGGCCTGATGCGGCTCTGCGGCGATTCGTTACGGCAGCGTTACGGTACGATGACGCTGGTTCGCGGCTCGGCGACGATGGTCATACTGGGGCTGATCGGCATGCTCGTCACGCCGGGCCTCGCCCTCACCGGTGTCGCCTTTTTCGTGATCGGCTGCGGCATCGCGCTCGGTTATCCACTGGCCGTGGCCACCACGATCGAACGGGGCCGCGGTGCACCGGCCGACAATCTCGCCGCACTCTCTCTGACGTTGATGCTTTCCACCATCGGCGTGCCGCCGGCGCTTGGTTTCGTGGCCGAAACGTTTGGCCTTCTGGCAAGCTTTGCCGTGCTTCTGCCCTTCGCGGCGCTGAGTTTCGTCATGGCGCCGGTATCGCAGGGGGAGCGGCCCGGCTTGCGGCCGGGCTGGCGTCGTTCAGCGCGATAGCAAACGCGTTACTGTCGCGGACCTGGCCGCTGGGGCAGGGCGGCCGACATGATAGCCCTGCGCGAAATCGATATTCATGTCGCGCAGGCACTGCAGCTGTTCTTCGCTTTCCACGCCTTCGACCAGAATGTTGGGGCCGCGATGACGCACCAGATCGACGATATCGCGCAGCATGGTTCGGCCACGCTCGGTATCGATGTCATGCAGGAAGGAACGGTCGATCTTGACCGTGTCGAAATCGATCAGCCGCAGCCATGACAGGCCGGCAAAACCGGTTCCGAAATCATCGAGCCAGATACGGATGCCGAGCATCTTGAGGTCGCTGATGCAGCGCAGGACATCCGAATGGATTTCCATGTCGAGACCTTCGGTGATCTCGAAGGCAAGGCGATTGCCGGATATGCCGGTCTCGACGAGAATGGCCGCCACGCTTGCGGCAAAACCCGGCGTGCGCAGCTGGATCGGCGAAACGTTGACGCTGACCACCTCGGCCTGATTGGAAACCAGCATTTCGCGGCAAACCGTGCGGATCAGCCACTTGCCGAGTTCAAGGATGATGCCGGTCCGCTCTGCAATCGGAATGAAGAGGGTCGGCGAGATGTTGTCGCCGTCCAGCGTCTTCAGACGCATCAGGGCTTCGGCAGAATCCTGACCACCGGTCTTCAGATCGACAAGCGGCTGGTAGACCATGGACACGAGATTCTGCGCGACTGCGATCTTCAGCAACGCAGCGATGTTTTCGCTTTCGTCGCTGGTATGCGGATCGTTCGGATCGAACACGCGGGCGCAATTGCGGCCATGCGCCTTGGCGCTGTAAAGCGCACGGTCGGCCTCGTGGATCATCTTTTCCAGCTTGGCGCCGATATGGTCGCGCGTAAAGGCGGCACCAACGCTGACGGTGACGATGGCCGTGCCGTCGCGGCGCTCGACATGCGGCACGCCCAGGCTTTCCACGGTGGCGCGGATCTTTTCGGCCAGAGCCGCCACGTCCGCGCGGCTATCAACACGGGCAAGCACGATGAATTCCTCACCGCCGTAACGACCGATCGATCCGCCCTGGGGCTCTACGGCCTCGCGGATGGTATTGGCGACGGTGATGAGGCAATGGTCGCCCTGGATATGGCCGTAACCGTCATTGTATTTCTTGAAGAAATCGACATCGACCAGCATGGCTGCAAAACCGCGGCCTTCGCCCTGCCAGTCTTCCCAATAGGTGCGCAGGCGCTGATCGACAGCGCGGCGATTGTCGAGGCCGGTGAGGTAATCGGTGTTCGACATGCGCAGAAGGGCTGCACCTCGCTCATTGGCTTCCGTCTGCCGCAGCTTTGCTTCGTGCGCGTTCAGGAAGACATGGTAGCGCTCCACGTTCAGCTTCCAGTTCACATAGGAGGTGAACACGAAGCAGGACAGATAGAAGGCCGTGAACGCGAGCGCGTAGGCGCTGTCGGCGGGGAAAAAGAACAGCAGCGATGCCAGGAATGAGGCGAGTATGGCCCCGGACGAGACGATCGACAGCATGAAAGGGAAATTGAAGAACAGGTTGGCGCCCATCATGAAGATGGCGCCGAAGATCATGTAGTAGGACAGGCTCTCGGTATGGGTCGTATGCAGGGCAGGGACCAGCCAGCCGGCATAGGCCACGACGAGGGCGGTGGCGCTGATTCGGTCGAGCCAGCGGGCATGCACCTTTGCCGCCACCATGATTTCCAGCAGGGTAAGCGACAGGACCGACACGAGCAGACGCGCAAGCGCCGTCTGAACAGCCACGTCGGGGATCATCAGGAAATCGGTGACCGAATATCCCAGATAGGACAGGACGGCTATCCACAGGCCTTTGCGTGTGGCGGTCGCGCGCGTCTTCTCATCATCTTCGCGATAAAGCGCACGAAGCTCCGACGGCGAGGGGCGCTGAAGCGACTTCTGAAGATCGGTCTCGATAGCGTCGGCAAATGTGTGCTTCATGCACTGTCCCATATATTCGGTGCTTTTCGGAAAGTTCGAATTTCCTAACAGAACCGTTAGCGAGCAGGCAGATCCGTTCCGCCCGAGAACTCACATCCCGTAAATTTACGGGTCAGGCGCTTAACTTTTCTTGAATCATCAATGGTCAAGTCGATCAATGTTCCATCAATGGATTTTGATAGTTAATCATTAATGCAAGTCTATGGTGCGTTTTTAGATGTATCGTGTTTGATTGAGGGCGTTAATAATTCATTCACGTTAGCAATGGGGTAATGTCACGTGAACCAAATCAAATTGCAATTCGACGGCCACAGTCTCATCACACCACAACAGATTGCCGATGAGATGTCGGTTGACCGGACGGAGGATTTCGACCGCCAGTTCGCCGCGGGGAAGGGCGAAGTGGCACTCATGCTGGAACTTGCTCGCCAGCAGTTCGAAAAGAACGAAGACCCGACAGCCGTCATCGACCGCATCACGCTTGGCCTGCACGAGCTGCGCGGCAGACTGCATCAGAGCGTCTGGCAGGATCTCGTGCCGCTCATTCAGAACCATCCGGTGGCCGCTTATTTCCTTGAAGACCCGCTGACACGCTGGTCCTGGGACAAACCGCGCGGTTATTCGGGCGATGCCAGCCTGCTCGATCTCATCTACCGTCACGACTGCGTTGCCGACATGATCGCCGGTGCCTCCGAACGGGGCAAGGCGCTGTTCGAATATACCAGCACCGCACCGTCCTCGCAGGCCAACTGGGATCGCCGCGATATTCTTGCGCGTTTCGTCGATGAAGTGGCGGCAGCCAAGGGGCCGGAAACGGAAGTGCTCAGCATCGCCGCCGGCCATTTGCGCGAAGTGGAGTGCTCGCAGGCAGCCAAGAACGGCGGACTGAAGCGTTACGTGGCGCTGGACCAGGATCCGATCAGCATCGGCACCATCACCCGCGATTACGCGAAAATGGGCGTCGAGGCGATCGATGGTTCGGTTCGCCAGGTCCTGGCAAAGCGTATCGATCCGGGACAGTTCGATCTCGTCTATGCGTCGGGCCTTTACGACTATCTGGTCGACAAGGTGGCCATCAAGCTCACCCAGCGCGCACTCGACATGCTCAAGCCCGGCGGCACGTTCCTGTTTGCCAACTACTCCTACCCGATCGTGGTGGACGGCTATATCGAGACCTTCATGAACTGGCAGCTGCTGCTGCGTTCCGAAGCCGACATGTGGAATATCATCAATGCCTGCGCAGACGGCGGCGATTACGAGACCAGCGTGTTCTTCGGCAAGAACCGCAACATCGTCTACGGCGTGATGAAGCGCCGCGACTAAAACAGAAAACGCCGGCCGACAACTTGTCGGCCGGCGTTTCACATTCGGTCAAAGGGCAGGGCGGAGACCCAACCCGGCCGCCGGCCGTCAGACGGCCTGGCTGAGAGCGTCGACGGCCAGAATGGCGTCTGCGACTTCCTGCGCCGTAAAATCGGAACGCAGATTGCGCAGCGTGTCGGCCTCGCTGTTGGCAAGTTCGCCAACCTTCAACAGGTCCTCGCGGCTGACGCCTTCCAGATGCAGTTCCTTCAGCGTCGTCGGCATGCCGATAAGGCGGTAGAACTCGATATATTCGGCGATTTCGTCATCCGGGCGCTGTTCGAGAACCATGTGGGCGAGGGTGCCGTAAGCCACCTTTTCACCATGCGTGAGGTTATGAATTTCGCCATGCAGGGCGGTAAAGCCGTTATGGATGGCATGCGCACCGGCAAGGCCGCCATTTTCGAAACCGAGACCGGACAGAAGCGTCGATGCTTCAACCACCGCTTCGACGGCTGGTGTGACCAGCTTCTGTTCGACAGCCTTGTAGGCGCTGAAACCGTAGGTCAAAAGCGTCTTTTCGCAGGCTTCGGCAATCGCCATGCCGGCGATGGAGGATGCGCCGCCCACCATGGTTTTCGCGTTGGATCGCTGCACGGCGAGCGCCTCGACATAGGTCGCGAGACCGTCGGCGATGCCGGAGGCGAACAGACGGGCAGGCGCCTGCGCGCAAATCCAGGTGTCGACCAGAACGAGGTCCGGGTTCTTGGAGTAGAAACGGTATTCCTCGAACACGCCATCATCCGAATAGATGACGGAAAGCGCGCTGCAGGGCGCATCGGTGGACGCGATGGTCGGCACGATAACGACCGGCTGCTTCAACTCGTCCGCCACAGCCTTGACGGTATCGAGCGTTTTGCCGCCGCCGAGACCGACGACAACCGTCGAGCCGGCCTTGCGGGCTGCATCGGCGAGGCGCTTGATCTCGTTGACTGAAGCTTCGCCGCTAAAACCTTCGCGGACAAATTCCGTCTTGCCACTGACGGCGGCCTCGACCTTGGTGCCGATCAGACCCCAGACGATATCATCGGAAACGAGAAACGCCTTGCTGCCAAATTCCGCCAGATAGGTTCCGAGCTCCGCAATCACGCCGCTGCCCTGAACGTAACGGCCCGGTGATGCAAAAATACGCTTCGTCATCTGTCTTTTCCAATCTGCTTATTGATAAAACAACGATGGGAATATCGACCGTCGACGGTGTCAGCTCAATGACATAGCGCAAAGTTGATGGCGTTTGGGGTCAGTGAAGGGGCGGGCCCTGGGGAGAGTTTTCCCGCCGTGCAGGCTCAGTTCGTCCGGCCGGTGCACCAGTTGAGGTAGACGCCCAGCGCCTGCCGCAGAACCGGCACAGGCAACATCGCGCGTTGTGACAGGCGACCGATAAGTCCTCGTTCCCGGGCATAACGAAAGATATCGACTTCATTGACACGCCGGTCGATGGCCGCCTTTTCCTGCACACCGCTCATTCCGCCGCCGCGCGCGTGCCCGCGACGTGCTCCGCCAAGCCGGCCGGGAACGGCAATCAAAGGCACGCCGAGTTGTGAAAGAACGATCCCGAAATAGGCGTCGTCGTCATGGAATACGCCATCGATCAGCCCATCCTTGAGCTCGAATGGAAGCTGTGATGCGCCAAGGGCGCTGACCGGGTACACCACGCCCTTATAGCCAGCCGGGACATCAACGTAACGAAAGAAATTGTTGTATTTCAATCCATTGCCATTGCTGTACGGTTCGTGTCTGAGGCGGACGCCACCAACGGTCACGGCATGTCCCGGAAGGGCTTGTGCGTAGCTGAGGAGATAACGAAGATGCCGGGTATCCTGAAAGCAGATGTCATCGTCGACGGTTATGACATGCGCGATCTCGGGGCGCGTACGGACATATTCCAGAGCGCCGAGGAGCTTGGTCGCAGGACCGTAATCGGTGGCAGGGCGATGGATGGTTATTCCCGGCATGCCGTTGAGAAAGCTCGGCAGTTCGAAAGCTCCCCATTTCCGGTATTCGTGGGGAATGTTGATCAGGATTTCACAATCGATATCCTGCCGCAGAAGATGCCCGATCGTTTCAATCAGTGACGTACCCTCGACGCGACGCGGGATCGTCGTCAGGCTCACCAGTACATGCTTGTTCATTTCAACTCACTCAATTCAGTGCGCGATGCGAACTGAGGGCGCAGCACCCGATTTCTGCCAGCTTGTTTTTACGTTCTACATCCATGTCGATATGGAAGCAGGCGGGCATCCTTGAACCCACCCGGCCACACACGAAAATTCGATAATCTATCTTATGGAACTTTCGTGTTTACGTGAGACATCAGATGCTTATATACAAATGCTCATTCGTCCTTGAACGGCGATGCGCCATCATCGAGTTCGACTTCGAAGCTCAATCCGTCATAAGCCGGCTCCACGTTGTCCGGGGTTTCGGCCATGACGGCATCGTAATCCAGTGGTGTGTGCATATGCGTCAGGATGGCACGTGATGGCGCAAGGCGCTCGATCCATTCCAGCGCCTGTTCCAGCGACAGATGGCTCGGATGCGGCCGATATTGCAACGCGTCGATGATCAGCATGTCGAGGCCCGACAAGCGCTTGGCACTCTCGGCCGGGAAATCGCTGACGTCGCTGCAGTACGCAACGTTGCCGATGCGGAACCCCAATGAATGGATATCGCCATGCACCTGGCGATGCGGGCGAAAGCACAACGGGCCACCGGCGCCGTCAATGACGATCTCGGCTTCCATATCTTCGATCAGTCTCGCAACGGCGATCGGCGGATAGTTGCTGCCGGCGGGCGTTTCCAGGCAATAACCGAAACCTTCGCGGATGCGTGCCAAAGTTTCGGCATCCGCGTGGATCGGCACGCGATGATGCTGGACGACAAAATAACCGCGCAGATCATCGAAGCCATGAAGATGATCGGCATGGGCATGCGTGTAGAGAACGGCATCCAGACGCGTCACCTTGGCGGCCAGCATCTGGGCGCGAAAATCAGGGCCGGTATCGATGACGACGGTTGTCTTGCCGCCATCCGGCCCGATCTGCTCGATCAGCATGCTGGCCCGTGTGCGGCGGTTTTTCGGGTTTTCGGGATTACAGGCGCCCCAGTCCCCATTCAGGCGCGGTACGCCCGGAGACGATGAACAGCCCAGTATGGTGAAGCGCCGCCTGTATCCCGACACGACTAGAGCCTCGGCATCTTCGAAAACACGCGGAAAGCATTTTCCGTCGTGATTTCAGCCATTTCGGCGTAGCTCAGGCCATGCACCTCGGCCAGAACCTCGGCGGTATTCACCACATAGGACGGCTCGTTGCGTTTGCCGCGCCAGCGTTTTGGCGCAAGATATGGCGCGTCGGTTTCGACCAGCAGACGCTCGAGCGGAACGGTTTTGGCGATCTCGCGGATTTCCTCGGACTTCGGGAATGTCAGGATTCCGGAAAATGAGACGTAACCGCCCAGTTCGACGCCCGTGCGGGCAAGGTCTGCGCCGGATGAGAAGCAGTGCAGGATGAAAGGGAAGGCCCCCTTCCCGCTTTCCGCCGTCAGGATTTCCGCCATGTCCTCGTCAGCGCTGCGGCTATGAATGACCAGAGGCAGCCCGGTTTCGCGCGCAGCTGCGATATGGCGCAGAAGCCCGGTCTTTTGATCGGCCGGGGTCTGGGTATCGTAGAAATAGTCGAGACCCGCCTCACCGATCGCCACGATCTTTTCATGGGAATTGGCGAGGCTGACAAGGTCTTCCGTCTGAATGTCCAGTTCTTCGCCCGCATTGTTGGGATGGGTACCGACGGAGCAGAAGACGGACGGATATTTTTCGGCAATTGCCAGCAGAATGTCGAGTTTCTGCACCCGCGTGGAGATGGTGACCATCTGCTTCACGCCGGCAGCGTGAGCGCGAGCGACGATGTCGTCGCGCTCCGCTTCAAAATCGGCAAAATCCAGATGGCAATGGGTATCGATCAGCATGTGCAGGCAGCCTTACGCGCTGGCTTCCGGCGCCACATAACGCGGGAAAACCGGTTTCGGGGCTTCGAGCACCGTGCCTGGAACCAGGCGACCGGCCTCGCCCAGCGCTGCAAAATCACGCTTGTCGGCAGGTGCCGCGACCAGATCGAGCATCTTTTCCGTCGATTCCGGCATGATCGGCTGCAGCAGGATGGCGAGCTGGCGCACGACCTCGGCCGTGACATACAGAACCGTACCCATGCGCTCCGTGTCGGTTTTCTTCAGCACCCATGGTTCCTGGCCAGCGAAATAACGATCCGTTTCCGACACGACACCGATGATGGCTGCCAGTGCCTTGTGGATCGCCTGCTTGCCCATTTCCTCGCGGCAGATTGCCAAAAGACCATCGGCGGCCGCCAGCATTGCCTTGTCTTCCTCGGTCAATTCACCCGGCTGCGGGATCTGGCCATCGCAGTTCTTGACGATCATCGACAGGGATCGGCTGGTAAGGTTGCCGATACCGTTGGCGAGATCGGCATTGATGCGGGTGCCGATACCTTCTTCGCTATAGGAACCATCCTGTCCGAAGGATACTTCGCGCAGGAAGAAATAGCGCACCTGATCGAGGCCGAAGTGGTTCACGAGATTGACCGGATCGACCACGTTGCCGAGCGACTTCGACATCTTCTCGCCCTTGTTGAGCAGGAAGCCATGGGCGAACACACGCTTGGGCAACGGCAGGCCGGCGGACATCAGGAAGGCCGGCCAATAGACGGCGTGGAAACGAATGATGTCCTTGCCGATGATATGAGCGTCGGCCGGCCAGTATTTGGCGCGCTCGCCGTTCTTGTCGTCAAGATAGCCGGTGGCCGTCAGGTAGTTGGTCAACGCATCGACCCAGACATACATGACGTGGGCGGGATCGTTCGGAACCTTGATACCCCAATCGAATGTGGTGCGGGAAACCGAAAGATCCTTCAGGCCCGACTTCACGAATGAAATGACCTCGTTACGACGCTCGGGCGGCGCGATGAAGTCCGGGTTTTCCTCGTAATGCTTCAGCAGCTTGTCGCCGTATTCCGACAACTTGAAGAAATAGCTCGATTCTTCCACCCATTCGACTGGCGTGCCCTGCGGCCCGTAGCGCACGTCATTGCGCACTTCGGTCTCGTCTTCGGCATAAAATGCCTCGTCGCGAACCGAATACCAGCCGGCATAGGTATCCTTGTAGATATCGCCGTTGTCGGCCATCAGGTTCCAGATAGCCTGGCTGGCCGCGTGGTGACGGGGTTCGGTGGTACGGATGAAATCGTCGTTCGATGCGTTGAGCAGCTTGCCCATGGCACGAAATTCGGCGGAATTGCGCTCGGCAAGTTCTTCCGGGGTGATGCCCGCCGCCTTGGCCGTCTGCTGCATCTTCTGGCCGTGTTCGTCCGTACCGGTCAGGAAGAACACATCGCGGCCATCAAGGCGCTGGAAGCGCGCAAGCGCATCGGTGGCGATGAGTTCGTAGGCATGGCCGATATGCGGCTTGCCGTTCGGATAGGAGATGGCGGTGGTGATGTAAAACGGTGTCTTGTCGGACATGGCGGCGGCACTCTGCAAATGATCAGATTTGACTGCCGCTCTTAAAGCAAGTTTCCGCAATGCGAAACAGCTACTTTCCCGCCGGCGGCACGCTGTTCAGGCGCAGACCTCCTCGAGGATGGACAGAATGGTCTGCTTGCGGTCCAGATTATAGGCCTGACTGATACCGATACGCCCGCCGATCTCGCTCGAAAGTTTCGCGGCGCGGTCGGCAGCGGCAAGATCGCCGGCCAATGCGGCGCCTCGGGCGCGGTCGACAAGGCTTTCGGTCAGGTGATCGATGAAGAACCCGAACAGCACGTCATTATCCTTGCCGGACAGCACGTCGGCGAGGCGGTGCATTGCCTTTCTGGCCCCTGCCCCTTGCGCCTTCTGGACATCATCGAAGGCCTGAATGATATCGTGGCCGCCGTAATTCATCAGTTTGAGCGCCTGCGCGACGCTGCCCTTGGCGAGCGCGGGGATTTCCTGCGCCAGGCGACCGCCATCGAGCGGCGAACCGAGCGCCGAAAGTGCCGCACCGAGATCCGCATCGGAGAGCGGCTGCAGACGCAACGGCATGCAACGCGAGCGGATGGTCGGCAGCAGTTTTCCGGGTGCATGCGACAGCACAAGGAAAAGCGCGCGTTTGGGCGGTTCCTCCAGGATTTTCAGGATGGCGTTGGCGGCGTTGCGATTGAGATCGTCTGCCGGATCGATGATGACGATGCGCCAGTTTCCCGAACCTGACGTCTGCGAAAAGAAATGCCCGGCGCGACGCACTTCATCGACGGTGATCGCCGATTTTGCCTTGCCTGTCTTTTCGTCGACCGGTCGCGTCAGATGCAGGAGATTGTGCGAAGCCCCGGCGATAATCTGGCGGCTGACCATCGAATCGGGATCGGGCACGGACAGATGTTCGGGCGCCTGTGACGGATCAGGGTGGCTCAGCACGTGATTGGCGAACCGAAACGCAAGCGTCGCCTTGCCGATACCTTCCGGCCCTTCGATGAGGATGGCGTGGTGGCCCTTGCCCGAAGCATAGCTGCGCGCCAGAAATTCCTCGGCGTGCGCATGGCCAAACAGGTTCGTATTGCGCTGCGGTGCGATGGCGCCGTCGAGAACGCCGTAGCCCTCGCCGCTCATGATACGCGTTCCACGCTTTTTGCTGCGTCACTCAGGCGCGCAACAATATCATCGGCAATGGCGGCGATTTCGGTGGCGATATCCTGTTCCGAACGGTCGGCATCGACCACCCGGCAGCGCTGCGGTTCGCTTTCGGCGATTTCCAGATAGGCTTCCCGACGCTTTTCGTGGGTTTCAGTCTGCTCGCGTTCGAAACGGTCGGGCTCGGCGGTCTTGTCTATGGCACCACGGCGCCGCCCTGCCCGCGCCAGACCGATCTCGGCAGGCAGATCGAGCACGATGGTGAGGTCCGGCATCAGGCCGTCGATTGCCGCCTGTTCAAGCGCCGAGAGGAATGCCGGCTCAAGGTTGCCAGTCACACCCTGATAGACGCGTGACGAATCGATGAACCGGTCGCAGAGAACGGCAGCGCCGCGCATCAGCGCCGGGCGGATGATCTCTTCGACATGGTCGTTTCGGGCAGCGGCAAAGAGGATGGCCTCCATGCGCACACCGAATGCTTCGGCGGCACCCGATAGCAGAACATGGCGTACGGCTTCGGCGCCTTGCGAGCCCCCGGGTTCACGCGTGACCACGACTTCGAGGCCGCGATCGCGCAGATGATCTGCGAGACGGCGGATCTGCGTGGATTTGCCACTGCCCTCGCCGCCTTCGAAACTGACAAAAAGTCCGGCCGATCCTGCCACTCTGCTTCCGCTTTCCTGGAGCGCCGTGCGTCCATTCCCATCTCGCGCCAAATCACGGCGCGCCGGGTCGTCTTACCCCAAGTCACGATCGCTTGGAACCATGGCGAGAGCAATCAACGGCCGGAAAACCAGATCAGAGCCAGAAGAACATCATCTCCATCAGCGCGTCCGTCGCCTGCGATGCGAGCGAACCGGTGCCGACGGCAGAGGCAGCGTAGAGAGGAACATCGCGCAGCAGGCGTTCGCCCGAATAGATTTTCAGGGTTCCGACATCCTGCCCTGCCTGGACAGGAGCGCGCAGGGGCCAGCGATAGACGATCCTGGCGGAAAGACGCTCGGGGTTGTTGGCCGGCACATAAAGCTCGATCGGGCCTTTTGCGACCAGATCGACGCGCCCCTGGTCACCACCGTAAACGCTGGCCTGCCCGACCGCTTCACCTTCATTGAAGACGACCTTGTTCTCAAACGCGGTCAGCCCCCATTCGAGAACACGTTTTGCCTCTTCGGTTCGTTCCTTGTCGCTGGCAAGGCCGCCCATGGCGAGAAACAGACGGGTGCCGTCACGTTCGATCGATGCGACAATGGCAAATCCGGAGCCTTCGGCAAAACCGGCACCAAGCCCGTCGACGCCGATGTTCAGACCGAGCAGCGGGTTCTTGTTGCGCTGAAAGATCTTGTTCCAGGTAAAATCAGGCTGTTTGTAGAGAGCGTAATAATCCGGGTAGCTCGTCTGGATATGGCGGGCGAGTTCCACCATGTCCCGAGCAGTCGTGCGGCTTTCCGCATCCGGCATGCCGGTGGAATTGCCGAAGATGCTGCGGCTCATGCCGAGATCCTTGGCGCGATCCGACAACCTCGACGCAAACAGCGCATCGGACCCCGCCATGCCCTCCGCCAAAATCATGCTGGCATCGTTGGCATTCTGGATGACCACGCCCTTGACCAGATCCTCGACGCGGATTTCGGAGTTGAGAGCTGCAAACATCGTGGCGGTGCCGGATGGCGCGCCACCCTTGCGCCATGAATTTTCCGATACGCGATAGGTCGTATCCGCCGTGATCTCACCCTTTTTCAGGGCGTCGAAGACGAGATCCATGGTCATCAGCTTGGCAAGCGACGCCGGCGGAAAGGCCTGATTTTCTCCCGCAGAGAGAAGGACGGTGCCCGATTTCGCCTCGACCATATAGACCTGCTTGGCCTTGGTGGCGAAGATGGGCGCGGCTTCGCCCGGGCCGGCTGCCTGGGCGTGCGGCGCAGCGGCGGAAAAAGTCAGGAGCGCCAACAAGGTGATGCGCGTCAGCATGCTCGAACCCCGGGAAATGCTTGATGAGACGTTGTCCGCGACTGCTAACAAGACGGCGGAACCCGCGCAATCTGAGGCCGGCATCAACTATTCGTTTTCGACATGGGTTTGCTGGGCAGGGCGGCAGAATTGCACCACCCTGCCCCATCTCGACGGTGGATCAGCGACGTGATGCCCGCGGCGGCATGCCGGCATCGAAAGAGCGGGCCTGGGCTTCGAGCGTGTGCTCGCCGAACTGCGCCTGCGGCATTGCAGATACGGTCCGGGAGGCGGGCTTGGAGGCGGCAGGGGCAACGTAGGCAGTCATTGCGCCCGGACGACCGGCCGGAACGGGACCGACGAATGGCAACTCCGCGAATTCCTGCATTCCCTGGAAAGATGCCGCTTGCGTGGAAGGAGCGGCCTGAGCCTGGACGGCAGCAAGCGCAGCGGATGTTCGTGACGACGGTCCGCTCGGCGTACGGCCGGCAAGCGCCATCGGCGACGGTGTCGGCACGGAAGAACCGTAGCTCTGCAGCTGATCGCCGAACCGTTCGTTGGATGCCACCATCACACCGGTCGCGATCTGACCCTCGGGACGGATGCCCGGAATGCGATCGCCCTTGCGGACATAGGACGCCATCAGGAACGGCATGTCGTGACCATCCATGCGGGCACGGCCCACATACTGGACATTCACATTGCCGGTGCCGGTGCGCTTCATGTCGAGCATGTCTGCAGCCTGGCTGGAAACGTCGATGATACGGCCCGGATGATACGGTCCGCGATCGTTGACGCGGACGATAACGGAGGAACCGGTATCGACATTGGTAACGCGGGCATAGCTCGGCAGCGGGAAGGTCGGATGCGCCGCCGAAAGATGACTGGAATCATAAACCTCGCCATTGGCGGTCAGGCGGCCATGGAAAGCCGAACCATACCACGAAGCAAGACCGTTCTTGTTGTAGTTCGGATCTTCCTTGGGAACGTAAGTCTTGCCCTTCACCTGGTAGGGATTGCCCACCATGAAGCGGCCACCGCCCTTGGGCACGGCCTTGCCATCGGCAACCACACGCGGGCTCGCCTTGACGCCGTATTCCTTCTCGGAAAAATATTCCTTGCTGCGCGGCTTCTTGGGCTCCGGCTTCGATGTGGCGCAGGAGGCAACGCTCGCGCACACCATCACGATACCGAGCCATCTCGCGCCGAGAACAAGCCTGCTGTTTTGTGAATTCAATTTCCTAGTCCCGCCGCTTTCGGGCCGCCTCCAATCCCGTTTGGAGACAGTCCCCATGCCGTTCCGCGCGCCGCGCGCGTCACCGCCTGTTGATCGCGCATCATTTCTGCCTGCATGATGGCAAAATTGCGAATGAATTCTGTGGACTAGAGGAGATACCGGCAATTATGGTTAAGGATCGGTTTACGCCAGCAACCATGCCTTGAGAACGCGCCCACGCATCACGGTGGCACAGCTGTCACAAAAGCGAACATATTTCGCCCGCCAGCGGTGCGGTTTCATTCGTCAATCATGGACAATTTCAGCGAGTGAACTACCTTCTCCAGATTACGATCAAACAGAACAGTTATTGGAGGAACTGCCTATGAACAGAAACGTCCTCGTCGGGATAGTTGTCGTTGTGGTCATCGCACTTGCGGTATGGATGTTCATTCCAGCCTCGAACACATCGACCACCACTGCGCCTGCACCTGCAACACCGCCGGCGTCCAGCACGGCCACCCCGCCCGCATCGCCTGCCCCGGCCACTCCGGCACCCGCCACGCCGGCACCGGCAACACCCGCACCTGCAAACTAAGCGCGTTTCTGCAGGGGAACATAAAGCCGTCGGCCCCATGGAGCCGGCGGCTTTTTCGTCGCGCACGAAGATGGTCGGGCAAAGATCAGGTCAACGAAGCACGCCCGTCGCAAGCGCCCTCTGGATGCCGCGGACATCCGTTCCCTTTTTCAGCGTTTTGGTGATTGGTGTGCTGCCTCCGGAAACCCAGATCTTCAACTCGGAATCGAGGTCGAACGTACCGGCAGTTTCCACCGAAAACTGCGTTATCGCACGGTAGGGAATGGACGTGTAATCCACCTTGCTGCCCGTGATCCCCTGAATATCCACAAGGATGATTCGCCGCTGCGTGAAAACGAAGAAATCCCGGATAACCTTGAACGCGAGTTCCGGCACTTCGCCATCGATCAACACGCCATTGAGACGCTTGTTCAAATCAGCCGGATCCACCGAAGAACCGTGGCCGAGCAGTCCGTCAAAAATACCCATCAAAGCCTCACAACAACAAGCACCAGCAGACAGGTAGGCATTTGCACCTCCATAACAAGCCACCAGGCTTTCGGCGCAGTTGACGATCGGCCCCGCTACGCTGTAAAGCCACGTTCGAGAATGCGTTGCACGGCTCCACGAGCCTGCTCATTCGCTGGAAGAGTGTCCGAGTGGTTTAAGGAACCGGTCTTGAAAACCGGCGTGCGGGAGACCGTACCGTGGGTTCGAATCCCACCTCTTCCGCCATCAACTATTGCTATTGGTGCAATCTCCGAAGTTCCCCGTGGGAATAACCCAATCTCACTACTTTCACCTTTTGCATTACCAAGCAGTAGCGCACACGGGCATCTTCGGCCGCCTGCGCGCAAACAAACAACACACCGCTTTAAGTGCTTCGAGTAACCGTAATAACCAAAATTGGCTGTAGCAAACGCATCCATTCAAACGATAATCTGCCGCAAAAAAGGCAGAGGACCACATGAATAGACGATATCGAAAACTCATGGCGAGCGCATCCACATCTCCTTTATATTCCATTCCATACAATATCACACGGAATAAAGATCAATCCCGCACAGGCAACGTGGGGATTCTTATTAAAAAAACAATTCAGTTTACTTTAACAAAAGACGAAATCGAGCAGCTCTCAGCTGATGCCCCTCAGCAAATCACCCGCCATATGGATCCAAAGCACCTCAACTCGACCGTTAAAGGTTACTTTAGATTTGGGACAATCGACAGCTATGCGCCAGCAGACAAAAAATTGAACTCAGGGAGATTCGGCGACTACCAAGAAGGAACAACACGGGAAACCTTTCGAACTAGGGGCGGCATCTTCAAAAAATTTGAGGCTGACGGCCTCGTCCTTCAAGATGTACATATCTCTGGCGTTGAACACCCTGTGGTCGTCGAACTCACAGTTAATGACTATTGCTCCTGCTCTTCAGTTGGCCCGTATTCTCGCGGTCGGCTTGAAAATTTGCGACAAAAAGGAAATGACGAATTGAGTGCGTTCGTCACATACGACACCAGAAAATTACTAGATTATTTATCAAAAATACTTCTGGAAGATCCGAAAACTGCTGATCTTCACATGATTGGTCGCACAGTTGTATATGGGCCCAAGGACAGACACTGGACGATAGAAGATGATTTCAAGGCAAGTGATCGAGACAATCTGGCAGTTTGGCTTGGCACAGCGTTCGTGAAGTCACCGGCCTACGCACACGAAGAGGAATATCGATTACTGTTAGTTGCCCCTCAAGGAGTTGGCGCCTTGGCTGCCGGAACGGATGCACTCGAATTTAGGGATTCCCGAATAGCAGATGCCATCGTTCATCACGGGCTACTTTAGCCGATCACTACCCCTCATGAGCAACATCGGCGCGCCGGCTTGCGCGCAAACGAAAACAGCCGGCACAAGGCCGGCTGCTCCCACATTCCAGTTTATCCGCTCAGTTGCAGACGCGTACGTTCTCGTAGTGCCAGCCATCGTCATAGGAATTGCCGACGCGGCGATCTTCGTACCAGCAACGCGGGCGCGGCGGCGGAGCTTCCTCGATATAGCGCGGGCCGCCGTTATTGCCGTTGGCAAGCGCGCCGCCGATGAGGCCGCCAATCACGCCGGCAGCAAGACCACCAGCGATAATGCGGCCATTGTCGCGATCACGATGATGGCGGCGCGGCGGCGGTGGTGGCGGACCGCGACGGTCGTCCCAACGCGGCGGGCCATCGCGCCACTGGGCGCTGGCCGGCGCAGTCTGCGCCAGAATACTGCCGGCAGAGAGAGCCAGTATGATTGCGACGCGAATTGTCTTGTTCATTGGACACGTCCTGTTTCACTCGAGGATCCCATAAGCATGAAACCCTGCGATCTTTAGTTAGGATGCGCATAATGAGATTAACGCACGCTGAACGATGACAACCGCTGTGTGCGACCTTAGCGCATCCCTTTCATCGCCGGGCTACTCCCCAATCATGGAACAAAAACGGCAAGCCGCCGTTGAGCCGTCTCCTTCCCGGAGATTTTTACATGGCGACAATTTTCGCCCGCCTCACGACACCCCTGCCCGGCCGCTTTACCGTCCCCGCAATCCCGACAAAAAGCCACGATGGCATTCCCGTTTTTGATGCGCGAGCAACGTCATGAGCGGCAAAAGGATTTTTGCCTGGTCCATGATCGTTATCGGCTTTGGCCTCGCCGGTTACCTCCTTTACAACGGCTTGCGGCAATTCACCTTTGCCGAAATCGTCCAGTCCGTTCAGGCCATTCCGACCGCCAATCTGGTGATGGCGCTGGCTTTTGCCGCAGCTTCCTACCTGTGCCTGACCTTCTTCGATTGGGCCGGTGTGCTTTATGTCGGCGGCCGCCTGCCCTATCCGAAGATCGCACTCGCCTCGTTTCTTGCCCTGTCGATCGGCCAAAGCGTCGGATTGGCGGGATTGAGCAGCGGCGCCATCCGTTACCGGTATTACGCCCACTGGGGACTGGATGCCGAAGCCGTTGCGAAGATCGTGATTCTATCCGGTGTGACAGTCGGGCTCGGACTGGCTGTCCTCGGCGGAATCGTTCTGATTCTCAACCCGTCCGATACGGCCAGTGTCCTGGGATTGAGCGAGGGCATGGTGACGATGACAGGCATCGGCCTTCTGCTGGCGTCGCTGCTTTATGTCATTGTGGCCGCGACGGTCCGAAAACCGCTGAAAATCTGGAAATGGACTTTCGCCATGCCGACCTGGCGGGTGGCCGTGATGCAGATCGTCGTCGGGACCATCAATTTCGCGCTCGTTTCCGCCTGCCTGCGTGAAGTGATGGCGGCATCCGCCGATGTCAGCTATCTCAAGGCGGCAACTGCCTTTGTTCTGGCCAATGTGGCGATCCTCATAACCCACGCTCCGGGGGGCCTCGGCGTGCTGGAAGTGACCGTTCGCCACGTGATGGGCGATCAGGCATCCATCGGCGCTCTCGTGGCATTTCGCGTCATCTACTTCCTGATTCCGCTCGCCATAGGCCTGCCGATGTCGCTCATCACCGAGGCCGTTTTTCGTGCGCGCAAGAACCGGAGCGAAAACGCGGTTTCTTGCCACAAGACGGCATAACACACCTGTGCATCGCTTTTGCACGCAATGCCTTCATTTCCGCAGCGGTTTGTTCTAGAGACAATCTCTCAACGACGACCGCCAGCATGAAGGCGGCGCATAATAATTCGCAAGGTGATGTAGTCCATGCTCGATTCCCTCAGAACAGCCTCCCGCTCCTGGGTTGCCAAAGCGCTTCTTCTGCTGCTCGGCGTATCATTCGGCATCTGGGGTGTTTCGGCCTCGATCATGGCGCCGGCCGGTGGCAACTCGGTCATGACGGTGGGCGACCAGAGCGTCACCCCGCAGGAATATCGCCTTGCCATGCAGCGTCAGCTTTCACAGCTGAGCCGCCAGTTCGGCACGCACCTGACGGCCGAACAGGCTCGTACCTTCGGCATCGACCAGCAGGTATTCAGCCAGCTCGCTGCCGGTGCCGCTCTCGACCAGCTCGCTTCCGACATGCGCCTCGGTCTGTCGGACGATCGCCTGGCGCTTCTGGTAGCCGACGATCCGGCTTTCAAGAACAGCAACGGCCAGTTCGACCGCCAGCTGTTTTCCTCGCGTCTGCAGGCCGCCGGTTTCGACGAGAACGAATACATCAAGGAACGCAAGAAGATCGCGGTACGCAGCCAGATCGTCGATGCCGTCTCGGATGGGTTCACGCCTCCGGCCGTCATGGTCGATGCGCTGCGCCAGTATTCCGACGAGACCCGCACGGTCGATTACCTGATCCTCTCCTATGCCAACATTCCGCCGGTCAAGGCGCCCGCAGACGACGTGCTGGCCGCATGGTTCGAAGGCGCAAAGGCGCGTTACCGCGCTCCGGAATTCCGCAAGGTAACCTATGTGACGCTGCAGCCGTCCGACGTTGCCGATCCGGCCTCGATTACCATCGAGCAGGTTCAGGCCGATTACGATCGCCGCAAGGATACGTTCGGCACGCCGGAAACCCGCAAGGTAGAGCAACTGACTTTCCCGAGCAAGGAAATGGCCGACGCCGCAGCAGGCCAGCTGGCATCGCGCGCCGTCACCTTCGACCAGCTGGTCTCTGACCAGGGCAAGACGCCGGCCGACGTTCTGCTTGGCGAATTCACCAAGGAACAGGTGCCGGATCCGAAGGTTGGCGCGGCCGCTTTCGCGCTGCCTGCCACCGGCGGCACCAGCCCGGCCATCCAGGGCACGTTCGGCGCAGTCATCCTGCGCGTCAGCGATGTGAAGCCAGCGACCACCAAGACCTTCGACGAGGTAAAAGAAGAGATCCGTAACCAGCTGGCGCTCTCGGCCGCTTCGCGCAGCCTTACCGAAACGCATGACCGCTTCGACGACATGCGTGGCAATGGCGCAACCCTGCAGGAAGCCGCCATCGAACTGAAGCTGAAGGCCACGACCGTCACTCTCGACCAGAGCGGCAATGACGAAAGCGGCAACCGCATCGCCACCCTTCCCCAGTCCGACAATTTTCTGCCGGAAGCATTCCGTGCCGAAGTGGGTGCAGACTCCCTGCCGGTCAATCTGGGCAATACCGGTTATGTCTGGTTCAGTGTCGACGACGTGATCGAAGAGCGCGAGCGTCCGCTTACGGAAGTGCGCGAAAAGGCTGTGGCAGACTGGACGAACGAGCAGCAGAAGGCCGCTCTCAACGCCAAGGTCGAAGAATACAAGGGCCGCATCGAAGGCGGCGAGACGCTGGCGACCATTGCCGGCGAGCTCGGCATCACGGTTGAAAAGAAGGAAGGCCTGCGCCGCTCCAGCAACGACGCCGTGTTCGGCCAGTCCACGGTTCAGGCCGCGTTTGCCGGTCCCGTCAATTCGAACGCCAATGCCCTTGCCGCCGATGGCGAAAGCCGCCTTCTCATGAAGGTCACCAATGTCGACCATCAGCCGGCTGGCGCCGGCGGAGCCGACGACCAGCAGATGCAGCAGATTGCCCGCACCGCCGGCGACGACATGCTCGATCAGATGGTCAACCGCCTGCAGCAGGATTTTGGCGTCCAGATAAACCAGACCGCAGCCGAACAGGCTCTGGCAACGATGCGCTGAGCGCGGACCGAGGAGGAATGACATGCCGGTCCTGAAACCGTTCATCGCCAAGGTCGCAACCGGCGAGAGCCTGAGCCGGCCTGAAGCACTGGAAGCCTTCAACATCCTGATGTCGGGGGAAGCCACGCCATCGCAGATCGGCGGTTTTCTCATGGCGTTGCGCGTACGTGGCGAAACCGTCGACGAAATCGCCGGCGCCGTCTCCACCATGCGCGCCAAGATGGTTCCCGTCTCCGCACCCGCCGATGCCGTCGATATCGTCGGCACCGGTGGCGACGGGATCGGCACCTATAACATCTCGACACTCGCCTCGTTGATCGTCGCGGGTGCCGGCGTGCCGGTGGCCAAACACGGCAACCGCGCCCAGAGCTCCAAATCCGGCACGGCCGATGCGTTGAGCACGCTCGGCGTCAATCTGGAGATCGGGCCAGAGCAGATCGGCCGCTGCATCTCCGAGGCCGGGATCGGCTTCATGTTCGCCCAGAAACATCACGCGGCCATGCGGCACGTAACGGCAAGCCGCGTCGAACTCGGCACACGCACGATCTTCAATCTGCTGGGCCCGCTTTCCAACCCGGCCGGCGCCAAACGCCAGTTGCTGGGCGTATTTTCACCGCAGTGGCTCCAGCCGCTGGCCGAAGCTCTGCGCGATCTCGGCTCGGAGCGGGTCTGGGTCGTTTACGGTGACGGCATGGACGAGATCACCACAACGGGCACAACGCAGGTCGTGGCGCTGGAAAATGGCGTCATCCGCAGCTTTGAGCTGACCCCGGAAGATTTTGGCGTGTCTCGCGCCGTCATCGATGACCTCAAGGGCGGCGATGGCGTCGTGAATGCTGCGGCGCTGCGTGACGTTCTCGCCGGTGCCCGTAACGCCTATCGCGATATTGCGCTCTGCAATGCCGCCGCCGCACTCGTTATCGCCGGCAAGGCGGAGAATGTCATGGATGGCATGACGATCGCCTCCAACGCGCTCGACAGCGGCAATGCGAGCGCAGTGCTCGATCGGCTGATCGCCGTTTCCAACGAGAATACAGACAAGGAAGGGGCAGGCGCATGACCGACATCCTGCGCAAGATCGAAGCCTACAAGCGCGAGGAAATCGCCGCGGCGAAGGCAAACGTATCGCTCGACGACCTCAAGGCCATGGCAAAAGACGTCTCCGCGCCGCGTGGTTTCTATAAATCGCTCGTTGCGAAGCGTGAGCAGGGCGAATTCGGCCTGATCGCCGAAATCAAGAAGGCCAGCCCTTCCAAGGGCCTGATCCGCCCGGATTTCGATCCGCCGGCACTTGCCAAGGCTTATGAGGCCGGTGGCGCTGCCTGCCTTTCCGTCCTGACCGACGGTCCGAGCTTTCAGGGCGCACCGGAATTTCTCGCGGCGGCCCGCGACGCCTGTTCGCTGCCGGCGCTGCGCAAGGATTTTCTGTTCGAGCCGTATCAGGTCCATGAAGCCCGTGCCTGGGGTGGCGATTGCATCCTGATCATCATGGCATCGCTTTCCGATGACGAAGCACGCATCCTCGAAGACACGGCCTTTGAACTCGGCATGGATGTTCTTCTCGAGGTGCATGACGAAGCGGAGATGGAGCGGGCGCTGAAACTCTCGTCGCCGATGATCGGCGTCAACAACCGCAACCTGCGCACTTTCGAGGTCAGCCTCGATGTCAGCGAACGTCTGGCGTCGATGGTGTCCGACGACCGCCTGCTGGTCGGCGAAAGCGGCATTTTCACCCACGACGATTGCCTGCGTCTGCAGAAGTCGAAAATCTCGACCTTCCTTGTTGGTGAAAGCCTGATGCGAAAGGACGACGTGGCCGCCGCCACCCGCCTGCTCCTGAAAGGTGATGCCCTCACCGCGGCAGCACAGTGATGACCGATAGCAAACCCGGGCTGACCCATATCGGCGCGTCCGGCGAAGCGCATATGGTCGATGTCGGCGACAAGGTCGAAACCACCCGTATCGCCACGGCCGAAGGTTTCGTGCGCATGCTGCCGGAAACGCTGTCGTTGATCCTTGAAGGCAATGCCAAGAAGGGCGACGTGATCGGCACTGCGCGTCTGGCCGGCATCATGGCCGCCAAAAAGACGTCCGATCTCATTCCGCTCTGCCATCCGCTGATGCTGACCAAGGTTTCGGTAGAGATCGAGGAAGATGCCGCCCTGCCCGGTCTGCGCGTCACGGCAACCGCCAAGCTCAGCGGCAAGACGGGTGTCGAGATGGAAGCGCTGACCGCTGTTTCCGTCGCCTGCCTGACGATCTATGACATGGCGAAGGCGGCAGACAAAGGCATGGAAATCGGCGGCATCCAGCTGCTGCAGAAGAGCGGCGGAAAATCCGGCGACTGGCGGCGTGAGCCATGACCAAACCTACCCTGCTTCCCGTCGAAGAAGCCAAGGCCCGCCTTGCCGCGCTCAGCAAGCCGGTCATCCGGACCGAAATGCTGGCGCTGGCCGACTCTGCCGGTCGTGTTCTCGGCGGCGACGTGCTCGCCCGCCTCACCCAGCCGCCGTTCGATGCCTCCGCCATGGACGGTTACGCCATCCGCGCCGCCGACACGCCCGAGATAGGCAGCGAATTGACGGTGATCGGTACCGCTTCCGCAGGACATGCCTTCGACGGGAGGATCGGTCCCGGTGAGGCTGTGCGAATCTTTACCGGCGCGCCGGTGCCTGAAGGCGCCGATACGATCCTCATCCAGGAAGATGCGGAAAAACTGGACGGAAACCGCATCCGTACCACCTTCGACGTTTCCCCCGGCCGCCACATCCGTCCACGGGGCCAGGATTTTGCAGAGGGCGAAACCGCGCTTTCGGCTGGCACGGTGCTTGATTTTTCAACGCTGACGCTCGCCGCAGCGATGAACAATGCCGAACTGCCGGTCTATCGCAAACCGCTGGTCGCCATCCTTGCCACCGGTGACGAACTGCTGGTTCCCGGAAGCATACCCGGCCCGGCGCAGATCATCGCCTCCAACACCTTTGGCGTGGCGGCTCTGGTGCGCGACAATGGCGGCGATGTGCTCGACCTCGGCATCGTCCGGGACGACACCGCGCTGATCGAGCAGGCGATCTCGAAAGCGCGTTCTGCCGGTGCGGATGTTCTCGTCACCATCGGCGGCGCTTCGGTGGGTGATCATGACCTCGTGCAGGGCGTGTTGAAATCCGTCGGCATGGATCTGGATTTCTGGCGCATCGCCATGCGTCCCGGAAAACCGCTGATGGTCGGTTCGCTCGGTGACATGCAGGTGCTCGGCCTGCCCGGCAATCCGGTCGCAAGCCTTGTCTGCAGCCTGCTGTTTTTGGAGCCGACCGTGCGAAAGCTGGCGCATCTGCCGCAGCGCAAGCGCGAGGAGCAAGCGATCACCGCTCATACGCTTGCAGCCAATGATCTGCGCCAGGACTTCCTGCGGGCGAAACTTTCGCGGGATGACAGCGGCAGGCTGGTGGCCGAAGCCTATGGCAAGCAGGACTCCTCGATGATGAAGATCCTCGCGAAATCCGATTGCCTCGTCATCCGCCCGCCCCATGCTCCGGAACTGTCGGCCGGCAGCCCCTGCCCGATCATTCTGCTGCGCCCCTGAACAAACCGTTGAGCCTTTACCGGGCTGACGCGTTTAGCACCGGTAATCCTCATGAAGGAGGCCCGCGTGGCTGATAACGACAAGACGCCGGTCATTCTCTGGTTTCGCCGCGATCTGAGGCTTGATGACAATCACGCGCTTCACGCTGCCGTGGAGACGGATCGACCGGTAATCTGCGTCTATATTCGCGAGCCCGAAAATCCCGATATCGGCGCTCTGGGCGGCGCGCAGGCCTGGTGGCTGCATCATTCGCTGGTGGCCTTGCGAGATAACCTCAAGGCCCATGGCAACGATCTATGCCTGCGTTCCGGGCGCGCTGAAGAGGTATTGGAGGATATCGCCCGCACATCCGGCGCCGATCTCGTTTTCGTCAATCGCGCGTATGAGCGTACGTCCATGGACCGCGATATCGCCATTGCGTTGAAAGCGGCCAGCATCGGCATCCGCGCGCTTCATGGCCAGTTGCTGCATGATCCGAAAACCATCCGCACCGGGGCCGGCAACGCGTTCAAGGTCTATACCCCGTTCTGGAATGCCATGCAGAAGCTTGGCGAGCCGGCGGAGCCCACAGATGCGCCGAAAACCATCGTCGCACCTCAAACACACCCGCGCTCCGAATCGCTCGACGGCTGGAACCTGCTGCCGACAAAACCGGACTGGGCTTCCGGCTTTTCAGAATTCTGGACGCCGGGTGAAGCCGGTGCGAGGCAAAAACTTGAAAATCTGATCGATGCCGATCTCCACGATTACAAGCACGGCCGCGATTTTCCGGGCACCGATGCCACGTCAAGATTGTCACCGCATCTGGCGCTCGGCGAAATTTCTCCGGCCCGCATCTGGCATGCCACGAACGGGCTGGCCCAGCGCCACAAGGACGATCTCGTGCATTTCCGCAAGGAACTGGCCTGGCGCGATTTCTGCTACAATCTGCTGATCGAATTTCCCGATCTGCGCACGAAAAACTGGGATGACAAGTTCGACGCCTTCGAATGGGAATTCGATGCGAAGGATTTTGCCGCATGGACCAAGGGACAGACCGGGTATCCGATCGTTGATGCCGGGATGCGAGAACTCTGGCAGACCGGCTACATGCACAACCGCGTGCGGATGATCACCGCATCCTTCCTGATCAAGGACCTGCTGATCGACTGGCGGCGTGGCGAAGAATGGTTCCGCGATACATTGCTGGATGCCGATCCGGCCAGCAATACCGCCAATTGGCAATGGGTGGCCGGTTCCGGTGCCGATGCCTCGCCGTTCTTCCGAATATTCAATCCGATCCTGCAGGGCGAAAAATTCGATCCCGACGGCGATTATGTTCGCCACTGGGTGCCGGAACTGCAAAAACTGCCGAAGAAGTATGTTCACAAGCCGTTCGAGGCACCGGCCCATGTTCTGGCCGATGCCGGGATCGAGCTCGGCAAACAATATCCCAAGCCGATCGTCAATCACGGCTTGGCACGAGACCGGGCTCTGGAAGCCTATAAGGGGCTGAAATAGATTATTCGGCCAGGACGAGTTCCCCCTTGTCGTTCATCGCGGCGTAGGGGTTCCAGGCGACTTCCCAAAGGAATCCGTCGGGATCGGCAAAGTAACCGCTATGGCCGCCCCAATAGACGTCATGGGCGGCTTTCACGATACGGCCACCAGCCTTTTCGGCATGGGCAAGGATCGGAGCGACATCCGCCTTGTCCCGAACGTTGTGCGCAAGCGTGATGCCGCGAAAACCGGAACCATCTGCAGGCACCGTGGCATCTTCAGCGAGCATTTCGCGAGGGTGGAGCGCCAGCACGATGCCACCAAGCTGGATGAAGACGATCTTGTCCTGACTTGCGCTGGAAGCCCGCCAGCCGAGACCTTCCACATAAAACCTTCGCGAGACGTCCAGATCGGCAACGCCGAGGGTTACGATGTTCAATCTTGCTTCGACGGACATAGGCTTCTCCATTTATTCTCCTGCGGCCATAAACGAAAATGCCGCCCGAAAACAACTGTTTCGGACGGCATCAAACGGATAACTTCAGAATGGTGTTACACGAGGCGGTTCTGTTCCAGCGCCGCTTCGATGAAGCTCTTGAACAGCGGATGCGGATCGAGCGGGCGGCTCTTCAGTTCCGGATGGTACTGAACGCCGATGAACCACGGGTGATCCGGATACTCCACCGTTTCCGGCAGAACGCCATCGGGCGACATGCCGGAGAATACCAGGCCGCAGCTTTCCAGCTTGTCCTTGTAGTCGACATTGACTTCGTAACGGTGGCGATGACGCTCGGAAATGTCCGTCGATCCGTAGATCTCGGCAATCCGCGTGTCCTTCTTCAGGCTGGCATTGTAGGCGCCGAGACGCATCGTGCCGCCGAGATCGCCGGCTGCCGCGCGCTTTTCGAGCGCATTGCCCTTCACCCATTCCGTCATCAGGCCGACGACCGGTTCGCTGGTCGGGCCGAATTCGGTCGAGGATGCGTCCTCGATGCCGGCGAGGTTACGCGCCGCTTCCACAACCGCCATCTGCATGCCGAAGCAGATGCCGAAATAAGGAACGTTGCGCTCGCGGGCGAACTGAGCCGCCTTGATCTTGCCTTCGGAGCCACGCTCGCCAAAGCCGCCCGGCACAAGAATGCCGTTGACCTTTTCGAGGTAAGGCGCCGGATCTTCCTTTTCGAAGACTTCCGACTCGATCCACTCAAGCTTTACCTTGACCTGATTGGCGATGCCGCCGTGATGCAGGGCTTCGATCAGCGACTTGTAGGCATCTTTCAGACCGGTGTACTTGCCGACAATCGCGATTGTGACTTCGCCTTCCGGCTGACGGATACGGCTGGAGACATTCTCCCAGGCATCCAGACGCGGCTTGGGAGCCGGTTCGATACCGAAGGCGGCCAGAACCTCGTTGTCGAGGCCTTCCTTGTGGTAGGCGACCGGTACGTCATAGATGTTGGCAACATCGAGCGCCTGGATGACGGCCGAAGGACGGACGTTGCAGAACAGCGAAAGCTTGCGACGTTCGGCTTCCGGGATCTCGCGATCGGCACGCACCAGCAGGATGTCGGGATGGATGCCGAGCGCCTGCAGTTCCTTGACGGAATGCTGGGTCGGCTTGGTCTTCAATTCGCCTGCCGCTGCAATATACGGCATCAGCGTCAGATGCAGATAGATCGCGGTGCCGCGCGGCAAGTCGTTCTTGACCTGGCGGATGGCTTCCATGAACGGCATCGCCTCGATATCGCCGACCGTACCGCCGACTTCGCACAGAACGAAATCATAATCGTCATTACCTTCGGTGACGAAATCCTTGATCTCGTTCGTCACGTGCGGAATGACCTGAACGGTTGCGCCGAGGTAATCGCCGCGACGTTCCTTGTCGATGATGTTCTTGTAGATCCGGCCGGTGGTGATGTTGTCGGTCTTGGTGGCTGAGCGGCCCGTGAACCGCTCGTAGTGACCAAGGTCGAGATCCGTTTCAGCGCCGTCGTCGGTCACGAAGACCTCGCCGTGCTGGGTCGGGCTCATGGTGCCCGGATCAACGTTGAGATAAGGATCGAGCTTACGCAGCCGAACCCGGTAACCCCTCGCTTGAAGCAATGCTCCGAGGGCCGCGGCCGCAATTCCCTTCCCGAGGGAAGAAACCACGCCGCCTGTGATGAATACATATCGCGCCATGGGAGTCACCGGATACCTTTTAACGATCGATTCCGCCAGCCCTTTTTCAATCTTCTTCTGTTGAAAAAGCCGGCAGTAAAATCTGGACAAAGAAAAACCGGCAGGCTTTCGGCCTGCCGGAGGTTTAAGCGTCGACCGGGATTATTGTCCGGTCGGGACAGCCGACGGATCGGCCGGAGCCGGCGTCGCAGGTGCGGCCGGAGCAGCAGCGCCGTTACCTGCCGCCGGAGCGGCATCAGACGGAACGCCATTGCTGGCAGGCGGTGTCGCCGGTGCCGGGCCGAGAGAGTCGAGAATGCCCGCACCGGTGCCGCGCTGCTGCTCCGGGATACGATCGAGAATATCGGTCGGGCGGGATTCGTAACGCGCCAGAATGCCGAGGCCAAGCGAGGTGACGAAGAACAGCGTCGCAAGGATTGCGGTGGTGCGGGTCAGCGCATTGGCCGTGCCGCGTGCCGACATGAAGCCGGAACCGCCGCCGATGCCAAGGCCGCCGCCTTCGGAACGCTGGATCAGTACGACGCCGACAAGGGCGAGCACGATCAGAAGATGGATGACGATCAATACGGTCTGCATAACAATCCAGTCCGCCCCGGATGCCGAGGCCCAGTCAAATGTTTGCGGCTCTTTACCCGAGGCGCGAGCGCTTTAAAAGCCCTTAGCGACTTTTTGCGGGCAATGATTAAGCGGTTTCGGCCACAAGTGGTTCACAAGCGGCGTAGATGGCGAGAAAATCCTCGGCTTTCAAGCTTGCGCCGCCCACCAAAACACCATCGACATTGGCGATCGCCATGATCTCTCCGGCATTGCCGGGCTTGACCGAGCCGCCGTATAGGATGCGCATGCCGCGACCTTCATCCCCAAGGCGCTCGATCAGTTCGGCGCGCATGAAGGCGTGGGCTGTCTCGATATCGCCGTTGGTCGGGGTCAGGCCGGTGCCGATTGCCCAGACGGGTTCATAGGCAATGACGGTGTTTTCGGCAGTCGCAGCTTCCGGCACGGAATTGACGATCTGGCGCTTCAGGACGTCCAGCGTCTGCGCGGCATCCCGTTCGGCAAGTGTTTCACCGATGCACACGATTGCAAGGAGATCGGCGGCATGGGCGGCTTCAGCCTTGGCGCGCACCAGATGATCTGTTTCGGCGTGATCGCCGCGGCGCTCGGAGTGGCCGACGATGACGTGGGTGCCGAAGCAATCGGCAATCATTTCGGCGGAGATATCACCGGTATGGGCGCCTGAAACCTTCTGGTGGCAATCCTGCGCGCCGATCAGAAGCGGGCTGTCGTCGCAGAGTGCGGTTGCCACGTAAAGCAGCGTTGCGGGCGGGCAGAGAAGAGTTTCGACCTTTTCCGACAGCGGCGTTTTTACACCCTCTGCGATGGCCTTGATCTGATCGAGCTCGGCGCGCGTGCCGTTCATTTTCCAGTTTCCGGCGATCAGCGGGCGAATATCTGGCGTCATGAAAATCCTGTCCTCATCCCTATCGTTTCAACGGCCGCAGGTTATCTGCCGCGGCGGGCCCAGTCGTCATTAGTCAAATCGGGACCGAATTGGTATTCAAAAACACCAAAACGGTTCAAAACCATGGTTAACGTCTTCAGGTTTTGGCGTTTGTCAGCAGAAAGTTCAAAATCTCACGCCAGTCGCTCATGCGTACCGGCGTGCCGTGGCCGCCGGTGTTGAACAACGTAAAACGGGTCGGATATTTTTTGGCCAGCAACGAGCGATAGATGCGGATCTGATCTTCGGCATTGTAGACCTTGTCGACGCTGCCATGGGTAAAAAACACCGGGATACGTGCCTTGGCCGCGAACGACGCCGGGAAATCCGGATCCGGCGGCCCGCCGAGCACCGCCATGCCGCTCAGATAACGCACAGCTTCCTTGTCACGCGTGATGCCGGCGCAGATGAAACCGCCCATCGAAGCGCAGGTCAGGATCACTGGCCTGCCACCGGATTTTTCGGAGGAGTAGCGGATCAGCGCGGCGATATCTGCGACGCCTTTGTCATCGAACGAGCGCACGCTCGGCGAATAATAGGTGCCGCCGTTTTCGACGGCGAGGTTTTTCAGCCGGTTGAAATTGCCGCCGAAGGAATAGTCATTGGCACCGAGGCGGCGATCCCCTCCCCGACCGTGAATGAAGATCACCGTAAAGGCAGCGCCGTCGCTCTTGCCGACGCGGGTGACATCGAGCCCACTTGCGCCGATTTTGAGCGTTTCGTTCTCCTGAACGCGGCGCACGCCAAGCGAGACATAGGGCGATTTCACCCGCCGTTCCGGTTCGCTGTCACGGCCGTTGATGTCGCGCATCTCCTGGTAATCGATCACCTTGAAAGCGCCGCCATCCTTGGTCTCGAGCACAGTCTGTTGCGAAAACAGGTCGTCCTTGAACGGTTTCAACGGCCCATCTGCTGCCGCAACGGATACGGTCAGCCCGAGTGAAACGGCCAGAGCCAAGGAGAGACGCGACAAAAGAGCTGTGGACATGCGGCGTTTCATCGTGAGTGTGACCCTTTCAATCTTGCCTTCGACCGACCGGCAAAGCATCACTTCGCCAAAAGCCGCTTCTGTGACCATTTTTGTTACCGTTTTCGGGCGACATCGCGAAAAGGCCCGTTTTCTGGCAGAATTGCGGGCGATTCGAAACATCACAAGTCCGGGACGGCCGCGCATCGCGCCTCCTTAATCACGCAGACAGGTAGTAACGACGCCACCCATGGATGACAACGACCTCTTCGCCAGCATGCCCGCGCAGCCCAAGCCCGAGGCAAAGGAACCAGCTCCGGAACCTGTGCGCGCTCAGCCCGTGACACCGGCGACAGGCGGGGAATATGGTGCGTCGTCAATCCGCGTTCTCGAAGGCCTGGAGCCGGTACGCATGCGTCCCGGCATGTATATCGGTGGTACCGACGCCAAGGCGCTGCATCACCTGTTTGCCGAAGTCATCGACAACTCGATGGACGAAGCGGTCGCCGGCCATGCGAACTTCATCGAAGTGCATCTCGATGCCGAGGGTTTTTTGACCGTCAGCGATAACGGCCGCGGTATTCCGGTGGAAAACCATCCGCAGGTTCCGGGCAAATCGACGCTCGAAGTGATCATGACCAAGCTGCATGCCGGCGGCAAGTTCGACGGCGATGCCTATGAGACGTCTGGCGGTCTGCACGGCGTCGGCGTTTCCGTTGTCAACGCACTCTCGGATGTTCTCGAAGTCGAGGTTGCCCGCAACCGCAAACTCTACAAGCAGGTCTTTTCCCGCGGTGTGCCTCAGGGCGGCCTGCAGGAACTCGGTGATGTGCATAACCGTCGCGGCACCCGCGTGCGTTTCCATCCCGATGCGCAGATCTTTGGCGAACACGCCAAATTCGAGGCCGGCCGCATCTTTCGCATGGCGCGATCCAAGGCCTACCTGTTTGGCGGCGTCGAAATCCGCTGGAGCTGCGATCCGGGCATGGTGCCGGAAGGCGGGGACATTCCGGAAAAGGCCGTTTTCCATTTCCCGGGCGGCCTGAAGGATTATCTGGCGGCAACACTCGGCAAGGAATTCACGGTTACCCGCGAAATTTTTGCCGGCCGCACCGAAAAGACCGGCGGCCATGGCGCAATGGAATGGGCGATCACCTGGTATGGCGGCGACCCTGCCGTGCATTCCTACTGCAACACCATTCCCACCCAGGAAGGCGGCACGCACGAGGCGGGTCTGCGCATCGCGCTGACCAAAGGCCTCAAAAACTACGCCGAACTGACGCAGAACAAACGCGCCAAGGACATCACCACCGACGACGTGATGATTTCCGCGGTCGGCATGCTGTCCGTGTTCATTCGCGAGCCGGAATTCGTCGGCCAGACGAAGGACAAGCTCGCCACTGTCGAAGCCCAGCGTATCGTTGAAAACACGTTGCGTGACCCGTTCGACCACTACCTTGCCGGCAACCCCAATGAAGCGGCCAAGCTGCTGGAATGGGTGATCGAGCGTTCTGAAGAGCGCATGCGCCGCCGCAAGGAAAAGGAAGTCAACCGCAAGAGCGCGGTGCGCAAGCTGCGTCTGCCCGGAAAACTGGCCGACTGCTCGCAGAACACCGCCGAGGGCGCGGAACTGTTCATCGTCGAGGGCGACTCGGCTGGTGGCTCCGCCAAACAGGGGCGCAACCGCGCCAACCAGGCGATCCTTCCCTTGCGCGGAAAAATCCTCAACGTCGGTTCGGCCAGCCGCGAAAAGCTGTCGGCCAACCAGCAGATCGCCGATCTCATCCAGGCGCTCGGCTGCGGCACGCGCACGAAATATCGCGAGGAAGACCTTCGCTACGAGCGCGTCATCATCATGACCGATGCTGACGTCGACGGCGCGCATATCGCCTCGCTGCTGATCACCTTCTTCTATCAGGAAATGCCGGAGCTGATCCGCGGCAACCACCTCTATCTGGCGGTGCCGCCGCTCTACGTCATCCGCCAGGGCGCCAAGAGCGCTTATGCACGCGATGATGCCCACCGCGCCGAACTGATGGAAACCATGTTCAAGGGCAAGAAGGTCGAAATCGGCCGCTTCAAAGGTCTTGGCGAAATGATGCCGGCGCAACTGAAGGAAACCACGATGGACCCTGCAAAGCGTACGCTGCTGCGCGTTCTCATCGACGACGTCGATTTCGAGGGTACGCGCGAGGCGGTCGACAACCTGATGGGCACAAAGCCGGAAGCGCGTTTCCGCTTCATTCAGGAACGCTCCGCCTTTGCGGACAATCTGGATATCTGATCGGGCCCCCATAAAGCCTTTTAAACGCCGCCTCAGTCCTGCTGGGGCGGCGTTCTGCGTTCTTCGAGCACCCTCATCACCGCAGAGATCAGCGCCGCCGCTTCATAGGGCTTGCGCACGACGGGCGCATCGAAGCTCGCGGGAATGATCGAGCGGTCGCTGTAGCCGGTAGCGAACACGAAAGGCACGTTGCGCCTCGTCAGTTCCTCGGCGATCGGCAAGGAGGTTTCGGCACCGAGATTGACGTCGAGAATGGCAACATCGGGGGTGAAATCCCGCAGCCGGCGCAGCGCTTCCGAAGCGGACGGTGCAGTGGTGACTTTGCTGATTCCGTGATCGGCCAGCATTGTCTCCACATCGGCGGCAACCAGCATCTGATCTTCCACCAAAAGCAGATCGAGTTCGGCCATCAGGGGCGATGCCGCACCCAGATGGTCTGCTGCCTGCTCGGCCAGTTCCGCCAGAATTTCGGTTTCGGCGATATGGATATGCTGCGCCGGAATAAGGAAACGCCCCTGCACACCTTCAGGCGCATATTCGACCTTGCTCTTGCCGCCGAGTTCGAACGGCACGCTGCGATCGATCAGCACGGTTCCGAAACCGGCGCGAGACGGCGGCACGACAGATGGACCGTTGCTTTCCGACCAGACAAGTTCGCAATCGCCATTGTCACGTTTCTGCCAGTTGATCTCGAGAAGACCACCGGTAACGGACAACGCCCCATATTTGGCGGCATTCGTGGCGAGTTCGTGCAGGACAAGCGCCATGACGGAAAAGGCGCGGCTATCAAGCCATACATAGGGACCGAGCAGTGTGACGGTACGCGCGCCGTCGCGATAGGGCTTGAGTTCCGCTTCGAGCAATTCATGCAGCGCGCCACCATCGCCGCCACGCACGACCTGATCATGCGCGAAGGCCAGCGCCTGGATGCGCCCCTTCAGCGTGGCGATGTAATCCTGCAGATTGCGGCCTTCCTGCACCGGATGGCCGATCAACGCCTTGATGACGGCGAGGATGTTCTTGACGCGATGGTTAAGCTCTTCGTTGAGCATGCGCTGGCGCACATCGGCCTTGCCGCGCTCGTCCTCCAGCAATTCATTGTGGTGCAACACGATTTCGACGAGAACGGAACGGATGGCCTCGGCAATCTCTTCTTCGCCATCCGTCCATGGCTGCGATTGCAGATGCACGGTTTCCTTCCAGATGGCAAAACTCTTGCGCGGCGTCAGACGGTCACCCAGCGGCCCTGTCTCATAGGATTTTTCCGGATTTCCGGCCCAGTTCAAGGTCTGCACCACTTCGCGGCGAAAAAGAAACAGATAGTCACGCGGGCGCTGCGACAGCGGGATCGCCATCACGCCACAGACCTGATCCGCATAGACTTCTGCGCCCGGAATATTTTCGACAAGATTATGCGTCGACCATGTGCGGTTGTTGGCAACCGAACCGACGTAATCGGCCAATGTCGCGATGGCGTCGAGCGGCGGCGTCATGCCGGACGGCGTCCACTCGCCTTCGAGCCACAGCCCTATGCCGTCACAGGGCACCATCGCCCGAAACTCGGCCACCGAACGGCGCAGCAATCCGGCAAGGTCTGTGTGATGCGAAGCTGTCTGCAAAAACTGATCGAGAAAACGGCGCGCGTCGTTGGTGGTGTCGAGGATCTGCTTCTGGCGCAGAGCGCTCAGGTGCATCGACAGAAACTCACCGAACATTTCGGCAGCGACGCGCTGGGTCAACGAAAGGGTTTTGGGGCTATAGTGGTGACAGGCAATCAGCCCCCACAACTCGCCGTCGATCACGATCGAAATCGACATGGAGGCGCCGACCCCCATATTGCGCAGGTATTCGCAATGGATCGGCGAGACACTGCGCAGATGCGCGAAGGACAGGTCGAGCGGCTGGCCACTGTCGTCCAGCGTCGGCACGACGGGCACCCGGTGGCCTTCGGCATCGGAAATGATGCGGATCGTGTTGCGCAGGTAAAGGGTTCGCGCCTGTTTCGGAATGTCGCTGGCCGGGAAATACTGTCCCTTGAAGCTTTCAAGGTCGCGGCGCTTGTATTCGCTGACGACCTGACCCGCGCCGTCCTGTTCGAAACGATACACCATGACACGGTCGTAACCGAGCATGGCATACATCAGGCGGGTGGACTTTTCGATCAGCTGATCGATGCTGGAAATGCTGCGCACGCGGCTGATCAACATGCGAGCGGTTTCCAACGGCTGGTCGGAATGGTCCGCTGCCGGCTGGAATTCTATGATGACGGCGGTTTCGACACGGTGAACGGAAACGTCGAACCTGCCGGCCTCGTTGACACACACACCCATGCGCAAAGCGGCACGGCTGGGATCATCGGATGTGGCAAGTGCATTGCGCAGCGTGTGGGCTGCCTCACCGCCAATCACCTCGTCGAGGCGAAAACCGTTTATGGCGCCTGCAGCGCCAAGCATGTCGGCCGCGTTCGCCGAGTGGCGCAGGATCACGGCGCCGGTGGCATCACATGCCAGAAGGCAACCATGCGGCTGGATGCTGCCTGGAATATGGATCGGCTCGCGGTCGCAATTTGTCAGGTCGACCGTCATCTTGTCAGGCATATGAACTTTCCCTGAAGGCAATATTCGACACTGCCTCCGATGCCACCAGCCCATCGAAACCAACGGGAGCACACGGCATCAAATCCTCAGAAACTTCGAACAAACCCGCAAGCACGATCCGCAAGCCGACCGGCGCTTTCGCAAATCCTCCCGAAGACCAAGATCCTGCATACGCGCTTATGCGAGAACAAGAACTTAAGCGCTTCAGCAGATAGAGCACCGGAGTTAAACTTTCCAGATTGCACAGCGGGTTTCGTCGCCAGATCAGTCACACGGAAGCAAAATGCGCGCTAACCTTGTCACGATCTTCATATTTCTATCGTAATCTTGATCAATCGCAAGTGAGAGGGTTGCGATCCGGCCGCTGAAGGGTTCCCTTGCGCAGCGGGGTCATATGGCCCATATCCTGATGACCGTTAAAGGGAAGAACAGCCGTCTGTGAGTGCCTCCGATAAAAAAACATCGCCCAGAGAACCGCGCTGGCTTGGCCCGGTCGCACCCGCGACCATTGCCTTGATCCCGCCGATCTCCGCCGCCCGCTGGCTGTTGATACTGGTCGTTTTTGCCGGCATCTATTTTTTCTACGGTTTCATCGTGCCGGTGCTGGCTGCCCTCGTCATCGGTTTCGCCAGCTGGCCATTGTATCGCCGGCTGCTGCGGCGCGTCGGCGGCAACACCACGCTGGGAGCCACGATTGCCATCGTCTGCATCGTCGCCTTCATCGTCTTTCCGGTCGGCATGGCCATTTCCTATACGTCCGGCGAGGTTCGCGAATGGGTAGGATGGGCGCTCGAGGTCAACCGAGTCGGTTCGCCGACGCCGGAATGGATGATCCGCTTGCCCTATGCAGGTGAATGGCTGAACACCCAGTGGACCGATCATATCGGCAAGCCGGGAGCGATCGGCGAATATATCCAGATCGTCAGCGGCGCCAATATCGGCAACATCTACCGGGCAGTCGTTGCGGCAGGGGGCGGTGCATTCCATCTGGTGCTGACGCTGCTGTTCATGCTGATCGCCCTGTTTTTTGTCTATCGCGATGGCGCATCCTTCTCCCGACAGATCGATCTTCTCGGTGAACGCATCCTGCCGTCTCGCTGGGAACGCATTTCGCGGGTCGTACCGGCAACGATCAGTTCCACGGTCACGGGGATGACGCTGATCGCCATCGGTGAAGGCATCGTTCTCGGCATCGCCTACTGGATCGCCGGCGTACCCTCGCCCGTGACCCTCGGCGTGATCACCGGCGTCATGGCACTGATCCCCGGCGGAGCGCCTCTGTCGTTCACGCTCGTGTCGATCTATCTCGTCGCCAGCGGTTCCGTTTTCGCCGGCATCGCGCTTCTGGTCTGGGGCAGCGTCGAACTCTTCATCGTCGACAAGACGGTGCGTCCGCGCCTTGTTGGCGGGCCGATCAAGCTGCCGTTCCTGCCGACCTTCTTCGGTCTGGTCGGCGGCGTGAAGACCATGGGTTTTCTCGGCCTGTTCATCGGCCCGGTGCTGATGGCGCTTCTCGTCGCAGTCTGGCGTGAGTGGATCCGCGAGGTGGAATTGTCCGAACCCCGCGAAGCAGAAGCAGCCAATATTCCGGCAACCGACACCCCGGCAGCAAGGCGCGAAGCGGCATCCTCGTAAGGTGCCTTTTTGGTACCGCGTATCGGCCTTGCTGGGGTCATGATCCTGCTGATAACGGTTCCGGACACAACAGGATCGGAACAGCATGAACGCCGCCATCATCGCCATGACCATTCTCGGCTGCGACGACGCCGTGAAAGATTGCCAATACGTCGCCACGCTGCAGCAGCGCTGGCCAACCATCGAGATGTGCAACGCAGTTTCGGAGAAGGAACTGGCTTCCTTCGCCAACGTCTCCTATCCGGTCGTCATCGCAGTCTGCCAGGATCCGACAGCCACTGAAACCGCTGACAATGTCGTGCCGCAGGCGAAGCCCCCGGAAGCGGGAGCGGAAACGGCGCTCGCCGTCAAACCTGCCGATACTGAAGAGCAACGCCGCGAGGAAGAGCGCGGCATGGCGGCTCGCGCCATTAGCCGCGTGACGTCAGTCCTGCCAAGCAGCGACGGCATACGCACACTGTTCGGCAAGCCTGTTCGTTTGGTGGAAAACAGCTATTCCTGGGTTGCCAAGAAATTCAGGGATTAGGCCGCGAAAGCGAGTTCGCCGGCATAGGAACGCGCCAGAAGACGTTCTTCCATCAGCTGCAGTTTCTCGATCATGTCGAGCAGATCCGCGAGCGGCGACATCGGCTGCGCCTCGTGTCTGAAACGATCTATCAGCGGCAGGCAGATGCTTTGCAACGAAAAACCGATCGGCGAACGAGCCGCTTCGCGCCACAGGAGCACAGCTTCGACAAAGACCATGGCGATGGATCGATCGAGCCCTGCTGCTTCGAACAGCGCGCGCACTGCGTGCATGCGGCCTGTGGCGAGGATAGAGCGGACGCGCTGATCCTCCAGCCCCGATAGATTGCAGATGGCGCCCGAGAAGAAATCGACCTTGCCGCCGCACAGGATGTGGATGAGGAAGGCGGGCGTCAGCCGACCCTGCTGGCGCAGGTGTTCGACCAGTCCTGCGATATCGTGCTGACGCACCGTCCCTGCGATAGCAACGGTTGCCGCTTCGCTTGCCTCCCGCGTCACGTAATCGATTCGCGATGGGGTCAGCGTGGTGCGCATGAGGCCGCTCGCCGCAAGCGCGTCGCTGATATGGCTGACGAGCAGATGGCGGGCATCAGCGCCCAGATCCTCGCGATCCAGCAACATGTTGCGGATCGGCGCGTGGTGGCCGTGCCGCTCGGCGATGCGCCGCAAGGTGAAGCGCGTGATCGACGCCGTCGTGTTTTCAAGAAGCAGCAGGACTTCCTCTTCGGCACCCACTTCGGCAATCGCCGCAGCCACGCCGCGAGGCAGATTGGGCCGGAAGGCAACCAGCGCCCGCGTGACCGCGCTGCCGCGCCCTACCAGATCCACGAGGTCCATTTCCGACAGAACCGGTGATCGCGTTATGACGATGGATGCGATCAGCGGCTGGTCTTCCGCCAGCGACATGACCATGCCGCGAGATGCTGCCGGCGAATCGGCAACGGCTTCGGCGAGTGCGGCGCGAACCACCGGGGATGAATCATCCAGAAGATGGGTGAGCGCCATGGAGGCCGCCTGCCGCTTGTCATCCTCTATGGATGAAGCCAGATAGGCCCGCGCCAGAGCAGATGCGGCCTTTGCCCGGTCTGCTGGTCTGGCGGTTTCCGCCCAACGAAGAAAAGCCTGTACGATCACCCCGAAACCCCAATACAAAAGGAGCGTTAGCCGCATTCACCCGATGGAATGCACGCTACGGCGAAATCGTTTAAGATTGGTTCACCATAAGATTTAACCACGTCCGGAGAGTATTTCTGTTCGCTTTACTGCCCAAATCCTGGCTGATCGTGCCAGCCGATACTGCGCCCGACAATGTCGCCATGTCGGATGCAGACATGGTCGCAATAGATTTCCGAAGCGCCGAAAACGCTGCAGCGCTCGACGACCTCCAGCGATTTACGATGGCCCGGCAGGGGATTTCGGCGGTGTTGCCGGCGGTCGATTCGCCTGCGACGCCATCGCTTGTCGACGCGTGCATCGCCAGCGGCGCGACGACCGTCATTTTGTCCGGTGCGCGCAGCGGTGCCGACGTCCAGCACCTCGATGTCCTGCTCCAGCTATCCGAGGCCAGGGCGGGCATCTCTTCTGGGACGACGAAGATCATCGCCATGATCGGCGACAATCCACGCGGGCTGCTCTCAGCAGCCAGCTTTACCGACAAGAGCACGCGGCTGATCGCCCTGACTTGGGATTCCAAAGCTCTGGCAAGCGCGCTCGGCTTGAAGCATGGCTTGGGAAGCGGTGTTCTTGCAAGAACCCGAGCAACAATAGTGCTGGCGGCGGCCGCCGCAAAGGTTGCGGCAATAGATACGGCGGAACCTGACGGCGAGACGGGAAGCTTCAAGCATTCCTGCCATCACGCTCGAGGCGAAGGTTTTGTCGCAAAGATGACCGACCTGCCTTCGCAGCTGCCGGTCATCCGATCCATATTTACCGACTGATCGTTCAGCGCTGCGGTGTCGCAGGCCGCGTCATTTCGAAAACGTCGGCGCCGCCATCGGCATAGTCCCGGTAGCCCATCCGTGCGAGCGGACGGGCGATGCCCATATCCACCCTGCCCTCGCGAAGGATATCCTCGCTCAGGTGGATGCCGACAACCTGACCGAAGACGACTATCGCCTCAGCCTTGCCGCCATCGATCGTTTTCGGCTCGACGATATCGGTCACCCGGCACTCCAGTGCCGCATAGGCCTCGGCGACGAAAGGCGCATCGACCACCGTGCCCGCCATGGCCGTCAGGCCGGCAATGGCGAATTCATCGACACCATATTCCACGGAAATAGACGAGGCATTCATCTGCTCAGCCAGATGTCTGCTGGCGAGGCTGGCGGTAAAGACGCCAGTCTCACGGACATTGCGCAGGCTGTCCTTCGGACCGCTGGACGCAAACATGACAAGCTTGGGATTGTCGCAGACCGCATTGAAGAACGAATAGGGCGACAGGTTGAGCGACCCATCCCGCCCTTTCGTGCCGATCCAGCCTATCGGACGTGGCGACACGATCGCCTTGAACGGATCGTGCGCCAATCCATGTCGATTATCGTCTGTCGTGTAGAACATGCCTATTCCGCCCAGGTCACGATGTCGGCGAGTTCCGGACGGGGGCGATCCGGCGTTGCGAAATCGCTGGAGCCGATGTGGATGAAGCCGGCAGCCTTCTCACCCGGCTTGATGCCGAGAGCAGCCTGCACACGCTCGTCATAGGTGATCCATTCGGTGCGCCAGTTGGCGACGTAACCGTGCGCCTCGCAAGCCATGACCATGTTGAGGCACAATGCACCGGCCGACAGCACCTGCTCCCATTCCGGAATTTTTGCATGTTCGCCAGCCGTGCTGACGACCGCAACGACGAGAGGCGCGCGGGTGAAGCGCGCAAGTTCCGCCTGTTGCGCCGCCTCGGTCATATCAGGGGTCTTTTCCAGCGAAAGCCGCAGAAACTCCTCACCGAGCTTCACCCGCGAATCACCGCGATAAACGATGAAGCGCCAGGGCGCGATCTTGCCGTGATCCGGTACGCGCGAGGCAAAACGCAGGATTTCCGTCAGTTCGTCCTGCGAGGGACCGGGCTCTTTGTATTGCGCCACCGGAGTTGAATGGCGTTGGCGCAGGTAGTCGATCAGCTTGATATCATTGCCCATGGTCACACTCGCATGTTTGACAGTTCGATGACGAACGCCTCCGGCATATCGGCCCGTTTTTGACTGAGGCCTTGAATTTGCCTTGGCGTTGGTTTTCAAGTGAAGTCTGCAACATCAAGAGTCAATCCGGGCGAAATGAACAGAACTTCCATTGCCGCATATGTGATGATCGGCGTCGCCCTGGCGATTGCGCCGGCAAAGCCGTCTTTTGCCCAGGATGCCTTTCAGAACTTCAAACAACTCGGCGGTTCGGCGAAAATGCCGAAGCTGAACGCGTTTTCTGCGACAACAGGCGCTTCTGCCGGTTCGGTTGCCCGCAATGTCGCCTTCGAAGCGAGACTTACCAAGGACGGCGAGGCGATGAAGGACGGCCTCGCCTGGCGGGTTTTCGGCCCGATTCCGGGCGCAGACGGCAAGTTGCCGTTGCTTGCCAGTTCCGATGGCGGCACCGCCGACTTCCAACTCGCTCCCGGCGACTATTTCGTCAATGTCGCCTTCGGCCGTGCCGGTGTGACACGCAAGCTGAACGTTCCAGAGAGCGGACAGGTCAGCAAGCAGACGGTTGTTCTCGATGCCGGCGGTTTCGTTCTCAACGCAGTGACCGGATCGGAAGTGCGCATCCCGCCGAGCCAATTGAGCTTTTCGGTCTATTCGTCGGAAACCCGGGAGGACGGTGAACGCGGCCTCGTGATTGCCGACGTCAAGCCGAACAGCATCGTGCGGCTCAACGCCGGCACCTACCATGTGGTTTCGGAATATGGCGGCGTCAACGCGGTCGCCCGTGCGGATATCCAGGTCGAGGCAGGGCAGCTGACATCTGCGACCCTGCAGCATCGCGCCGCGCAGATCACGCTCAAGCTGGTTTCGCAGCCCGGCGGCGAAGCAATTGCCGATACGGCATGGTCGGTATTGACGGCGGCGGGCGATATCGTCAACGAAAGCGTCAGTGCCTTCTCCACCATGGTTCTGTCCGAGGGCGACTACCTTGCCGTCGCCCGCAACAAGGACAAGATTTACCAGCGCGAATTCACGGTGAAATCGGGTCAGAATGCCGATGTCGACGTGCTTCTTTCGGAACACGCCCAGACCGCCAACGCGGACATGGAATAAGCCGGTCGCCCATCACCTGCCGGCATCCATTCCTGCCGCATTGCTGCGGGTCGCCGCCTTGCGTGTCTGGCGCCGCGTCTGCGGACGCATGATGAAGACCGCTTCGTAAAGCCTCATCAGAAGCAGTTTGCGATCAGAGGTCGCGGCCAGGTCTCGATAAGGAATGACCGGGCCGACACGTGCGCGAATGCTCGTGCCCGACAGGCGCTTGAACTCGCGGATCAGCAGGGACAGGCGCAGGGTCAGCGAAATCCTGCTGGCGAAGTGGAAAAGCGGACCGTTCTGCCCCTCGAAATAGATCGGCAGCACATTCGCCTTGGCTGACTGAATGAGTTTCGCCGGAAACATCTTCCACGGCAGATCTTCCGCCCGCCCGAAACCGCGGCGCGCCGTGGCCACGCCGCCAGCCGGAAAAATGATGATGGTGACGCCTTCTTTCAGCAGCTTCAGCGCCTCGTGACGCATAGCCATGTTCTGCGTCAGCGCTTCCCTGGTTTCCTCGAAGGAAACCGGCAGAGAATAAGGCGCCATTTCCGGCACTTTCAGAAGCTCGTTGTTGATCATCACCCGGAATGGTCGGCCAAGCTGTTCGGCAAGCGCCAGGCTGGCAATGCCGTCTCCTATGCCGAAAGGATGATTGGCGACGATGACCAACGGCCCATCCGGCAGGTCGCGCGGTGGCCATTCACCCGCCACATCCATGCCGACATCGATGAGATCCAGCATCTTGCCGAAAACACGGTCGCTCTTGCCGACGATGTCGCTGCGCCAGATGTCGTACAGGCGGGCATAACGATTGCGCCCGGACATGCCTTCTATCGAGCGGATGATCCAGCGTTTCAGCCGGGTATCGCGCTCGTTCGCGTATGAAAGTTCCTTGAACTGCAACGTTCGGCCTCCAGAGGACCATCAGGCATTTTCGGGCGCCATCATTGCAGTTCCAGGACGAATTGAAAACGGCGCCTGTGGTTTTCTCCGCAGGCGCCGTTTGTTATCAGGTCAGGCTGAAAGCTTGGCCTTGCGGGCAGCGAGCTTGCGCTTGACATCCGGCGGTGTTGCTTCCTCCGTCAGCGAGGCAATCGCCTCTTCCAGCGACATCGGCGTCTGCGCCTGCGAGCCGAGACGGCGGATGTTGACCGACCGGTTTTCGGCTTCCTGGCGACCGCAGACGATGATCACCGGCACCTTGGTGACCGAGTGCTCGCGGACCTTGTAGTTGATCTTCTCATTGCGGAAGTCGGTCTCGACCTGAAGGCCGGCATCGCGCAGCGCTTCGGCAACTTCACGGCCGTAATCGTCCGCATCCGAAGTGATCGTTGCAACAACGACCTGCGTCGGCGCGAACCACAGCGGCATATGGCCGGCGAAGTTTTCGATCAGGATGCCGAGGAAACGTTCCATCGAGCCGCAGATGGCGCGGTGGATCATGACCGGCTGGGTCTTTTCCGAGTTCTGGTCGATATAGAACGCGCCAAAACGTTCCGGCAGGTTGAAGTCGACCTGCGTCGTGCCGCACTGCCATTCACGGCCGATGGCATCCTTCAGCGTATATTCGAACTTCGGACCGTAAAATGCGCCCTCGCCCGGCAGGATGCCTGTCTTGATACGGCCTTCCGACTGATCTTCGATCGTCTTCAGCACATCGGTCATGACGCTTTCGGCGCGATCCCAGAGATCATCGGTGCCGACGCGCTTTTCAGGACGCGTGGACAGTTTTACGACGACTTCCTGGAAGCCGAAATCCTCGTAGACCGACAGAATCAGCTCGTTGATGCGCAGGCATTCAGCCGCCAATTGTTCGTCGGTGCAGAACACGTGGGCATCGTCCTGCGTGAAACCGCGCACGCGCATCAGGCCGTGCAAAGCGCCAGACGCTTCGTAGCGATGCACGTTGCCGAATTCAGCAAGACGGATCGGCAGTTCGCGATAGGACTTCAGGCCATGCTTGAAGATCTGCACGTGACCCGGGCAGTTCATCGGCTTCAGTGCGAAAACGCGGTTGTCTGCTTCCTCGTCTTCGGGATGCGTGAACGCGTAGGCCGATTTCACGGCGAACATGTTCTCCTGATACCAGCCCCAGTGACCGGAGGTTTCCCAGAGCGAGCTATCCAGAACCTGCGGCGCGTTGACCTCTTCATACGTGCCGGCCAGACGGCGGCGCATGTAGGAGGTCAGGGTCTGGAACATGCGCCAGCCCTTGCCATGCCAGAACACCACGCCCGGACCTTCTTCCTGAAAATGGAACAGATCCATTTCGCGGCCGAGCTTGCGGTGATCGCGCTTTTCGGCTTCGGCCAGGATGTGCAGGTACTGGTCGAGTTCTTCCTGGCTCGCCCATGCCGTGCCGTAGATGCGGGTCAGCATCGGCTTCGTCGAATCGCCACGCCAATAGGCGCCGGCAACCTTCATCAGCTTGAAGGCGGTGCCGATCTGGCCCGTCGAGGCCATGTGCGGACCACGGCAGAGGTCGAACCAGCCGCCCTGATTATAGATCTTAAGGTCCTGACCTTCCGGGATCATGTCGACCAGCTCGACCTTGTAGGTCTCGCCCTTGTCGGCAAATACCTGCTTGGCTTTCTCGCGGCTCCAGATTTCCTTGGTGAAGGCAGCGTTCTTCTGGATGATCTCCTTCATCTTCTTTTCGATCTTCGGCAGATCGTCAGGCGTGAAGGGCCAGTCTTCCTTGCTGTCCGGATGGATGCGCTTGAAGTCGTAATAAAAGCCGTTTTCGATGACCGGACCGATGGTCACCTGCGTGCCGGGCCAAAGATCCTGCACGGCCTCGGCCATGACGTGGGCGGCATCGTGACGGATCAGTTCCAGCGCGCGCGGATCGGTGCGGGTGACGATCTCGATCTTACCGTCGATGACGGGATCGGAGAGATCGCGCAGCTCGCCGTCGAGCGTGATTGCCACGGCCTTCTTGGCCAGCGACTTGGAGATGGATTCGGCGACGGCAAAGCCGGTCGTGCCCGCGTCATAGGCGCGAACGGAACCATCGGGAAATGTAAGGGAAACGGACATGTTGAATTCTCCTAGCCAGTCCCGCCAACGAATGCGGGTGGTCAAAAAAGGGCTGCCTGAGCAGCATTGGACGCCGGCGTCATAGTCAAAAAAGGCTGCGGAGTAAAGGTTTCAGGCCTTTTTGCCGTATTGCCAGAAAGCCCATGGCAAAAGGCGTCGATAGCCGTCGCCGAGTGTTTCGGGAACCTGATCGAGGCCTGACGTGCCGCCGGGGCCGCAACGGCCGACCCGGAACAGGGTCAACCAGAATCCAGACCAGAAACCGTGCCGCGCGAAGGCTTCATACCCGTATTCGGAACAGGTGGGGATATGGCGGCAACCGTTGCCGATGAAACCGGAGAGCGTCAGCTGATAAAGGCGGATGAAACCCATGCCGATGAGGCGGCCGGGCGTCTTGCGAAATGGACCGCTCCAGTTGCGGCCAACCGCTTTCGGACGCTTCTCGGGTTCGTCATCGTCATGCCACTGGCCGCACGCGCCGCACATGGTTCAGGCCGTCACTGCTGCGGTGTCATTCTTCGCCTGCGCCTGGTCTATCGCATCGACAACGGCATCGAAGGTCAGCATGGTGGAGGCGTGGCGGGCCTTGTAATCCTTGACGGGTTTCAGCACCCGCATCTCCTCGAAACGACCGACGGGACCCTCGCCATCCTCCTTCAGCATGGCCAGCATATCGGCCCGCGCCTGTCGAAGCTCTTCCACACTGGCGCCAAGAACGTGTTTCGCCATGGCGGCAGAAGACGCTTGCCCCAGCGCGCAGGCCCGCACCTTGTGGCGAAAGTCGCTGACCACGCCGTCCGTGAGCTTCACAAACACCTTCACCTTCGATCCGCAGAGTTTCGAATGTTTTTCAGACACGCCATCGGCATCCTCCAGCTCGCCGGAAAGCCCGATATTGCCGGCCAGTTCGAGAATGCGGCTGTTGTAGATGTCGTCCATGGTCACCAGTTTCCGGGTCGTCGTCCTGCGGACCGAATTCGGCCTTCGTCGAACACTGCGTCTTCGGCGGTGATCTGTCACGCCGCCCGCGTTGCCACTATATGCTATCGCTGGAAGCTGACATCAAGACGCAAGGTTTTAGCGCCGCCAGCGCCGAAATCGGAATGCAATGTCTTGTAAAATGGGCCGCGCGGCGTCAGATAGCGGCAAAATGACGTTCGACAGCCGTGACTGCCGCGTCGATGCACTAGGATCGGATGCGACCTTGAACCGCATCAGGATCAGGAGACCAAAGATGGATGCCATTGTGAAGAACTTTCCGGCCGGTGGCCAAGCCGATGCCCGCCCGACCCAGCAGGAAGCCGAGGACGCGGTTCGCGTACTTCTGCGCTGGACCGGCGACGACCCGTCGCGCGAAGGCCTGCTCGATACGCCCAAGCGTGTTGCCGCTGCATATCGAGAACTGTTTTCCGGCTATGACAAATCGCCCGAGGAAATCCTTGGCCGTACATTCGAGGAGGTTGCCGGCTACAAGGACATGGTCCTGGTGCGCGACATTCCGTTCTATTCGCACTGTGAGCATCACATGGTGCCGATCATCGGCAAGGCGCACGTCGCTTACCTGCCGAAGGGCCGCGTACTGGGTCTCTCAAAGGTTGCCCGTCTCGTGGAAATCTACGGGCGCCGCCTGCAGACGCAGGAAGCGCTGACGGCGCAGATCGCCAATGCTATTCAGGATGTGCTCGATCCGCGTGGCGTCGCAGTCATGATCGATGCCGAGCATCTGTGCATGGCCATGCGCGGTGTGCAGAAGCAGGGTTCGACCACGCTGACGACCACGTTTACCGCCGAGTTCGAAAACAATGCCGCCGAACAGGCACGATTCCTGACCCTCATCCGCAGCTGAAGCTGCCGATCCGCAGGTATATCATGACACTGACATTTGCCGCACCGTCCGCCGACAAGCATGCCCTCGAAGCGGACGGCGATTTCACGCCTCGCTTCGACGCCCATGGCCTCGTCACGGCCGTCGTCACCGACATACGCGATGGCGAGTTGCTGATGGTCGCGCATATGAATGCCGAAGCGCTGGCGCTGACGATCGAGACCGGCATTGCCCATTATTACAGCCGTTCGCGGGAAAAAATCTGGAAGAAGGGCGAAACCTCCGGCAATCTGCAGGCTGTCGAGGAACTTCGCACCGATTGCGATCAGGATGCCATCTGGCTGAAGGTGCGTGTTGCCGGCCATGATGCCAGCTGCCATACGGGCCGCCGCTCTTGCTTCTACCGCACGGTAAAGGAAAGCGACGGCAAGGCGGTTGTCGAGATTGCCGACGACACGCGCCACTTCGATCCCGATTCCGTGTACGCGAGCTAAGGAACGGAATTCCCTTCCGTGCCGTTTCCTGTCACATTTGCCGATGATCAATACTTTCGAAACCCATTCGGGAGCGTAATGATTATCTGGGTTGATGATCCGGCGTGGAGGAGACGCGGCAGACATGAACTGGACTTGGAACAGAAACGAACCGCGCCCCGCACCAGCATCCGATACCGGAGGCGCAGCTGTTCTCGATGCGCCGCCCAGACCTCCCGAGCAACCTCGTAAAGTCAAGATCGCGCTTGCCCTCGGTGGCGGCGCGGCTCGTGGCTGGGCGCATATCGGCGTTTTGCGTGCGCTCGACGAGGAAGGCATCGAAGTCGGAATGATCGCCGGCACATCGATCGGCGCGCTGGTCGGCGGCTGTTATCTGGCCGGCAAGCTGGACGAACTCGAAAGTTTCGCGCGCTCCTTGACCATGCGCCGCATCGCCGGCCTGCTGGATCTGACCATCGGCGGCGGCGGCCTGTTCGGCGGCATGCGGCTGACCAAGCGCATGCAGGAGCATATGGAAGGCATTGCGATCGAGGACCTGAGCCGCCCATTCGTCGCCGTTGCCACTGAACTGCAGAGCGGGCACGAAGTCTGGATCGCCAGCGGCTCGCTGATCACGGGTCTGCGTGCCTCCTACGCCCTGCCCGGCATTTTCGAGCCGGTCAAATGTAACAATCGCACCCTGGTTGATGGCGCGCTCGTCAATCCGGTGCCGACATCGGTCTGTCGCGCCTACGAACAGCCGCTCGTGGTCGGCGTCAATCTCAACTACGACATCTTTGGCCGCGCCGCCGTGGTGCGCCACAATGCCAGCGTCCAGGAAATCGAACAGCGTCAGCGCATGGACGATGCCAGCGGTCGCGCCGCCAGCCGTATCAGCATGACCGGCACGATGGTGCAGGCCTTCAACATCATCCAGGAACGCATTTCGCGCGCGCGCCTGGCGGGTGATCCGCCGGATCTGGCCTTGCATCCCCGCCTCAGCGATATCGGCCTTTCCGAATTTCACCGCGCCGGTGAAGCCATCCGGCGCGGCTACGAGGAAACCAAGGCGCAGATCGGAGCGCTGAAGCGCATGCAGGAGATCTGTGCCCGGTAACGACCGAAGGTCAGCCCGCGATATAGGCCTTGATCTGTTCGGCCTCGTGCTCGATTTCGCTAATGCGCGACTTCACCACGTCGCCGATCGAGATGATCCCGACAAGCGTACCGTTACCTTCTACCGGCACATGGCGAAAACGACCGGCAGTCATCATTTCCATCAGTTCGTCGTCCGTATTGTCCTCGCGACAATGGGTGACGGTTGTGGTCATCGACAACGATACCGGTTTCTGCAAAACCGCCGCGCCTTCGCGGGCTATGGCACGAACCAGATCGCGCTCCGTAAAGATGCCGGCGATACGGCCTTCGACACTGGTCACCACCACGGCACCGATCTGCTTTTCATTGAGGATGCCTGCGACTTCGCTCAGGGTCTGCTCGCGACCGACCGAAACGACATTGCGGCCTTTGGCATCCAGCATGCTTTTCACGGTTTGGGGCATGGTTTTCTCCTCACCTGTTTCACATGGCGTTTCCGCTCACTGTTGCAGCGCCAAAAGCCCTCCCCGGCCGGCGGTGCAACCATAGGGATGGTGCCCCTTCGAAAGGGCAAATGCAACATTTTGCAAACCAATGGCGCTCAGCGCACCCGATCAAACCAGCCGAACAGGAAATATCCGAACAGGAAACCGCCGATATGTGCGTCCCAGGCGATGGTATCGGAGCCGGCGTCAATCAGCGGCATCCCGATGGCGATGAATATATTGCCGGCGAACCATAAGGCCACGAACACCGCGACCGTTCGGTTGCCAAGCGAGCCGACGATGGTTTGCCGCGGATAAAGATGGCCGTAGTTGCGATCATACCCGCCATGGCGCGGAAACGCGAAACGGCAGGCGGCGGCCATCAGTGCAGAAATAACACCCGACGCACCGATCAAGACCGTCGGCTCGCCCCAATTGAGGGCAGCGTGGAAAAAGGCAGCCGCTGCGGCAGAGAGAACCCAGAACGCCACGTAACGCGCCGCACCGATACGCCGCACCACCGGCGCGCCGAAAGCAATCAGCCAGAGCCCGTTGAACAGCAGATGCTGCATGCTGCCGTGCATCAGCGAATAGGTGACAGGTGTCCACAGCCATTCATAGGCCTGTTCCGACAACGGATAGACGTAACGCAACGGCGTGAATGCGAAATGGACCAGCAGCCATTCGCGCCAGACATCCGACAGAAGATAGGCATCGGCGAGATAGATGCCGGTCAGCACCAGTACCGTGGCGGTAAGGATACCCGGCAGATTGAAGACCGGCTGCCGGTCCTCGTGTTCGTATTCAGGCCTGTCGTCTCGCAGATTTTCATCCGCCGCCGACTGGCCTGGCATGTCCGGTCTGTCGCTCATCAATCACCTGCTCATTGTCGCATCCAGACTTACATGACCGGACTGGCGAACGGAAGCGGTACGCAAACCATCGAGGAGCAGAGTTGGCATGGTTTTCGCTACGGTAACCGCAAGGGTCCGGGGAAGAATGAATCTTGTACCGAAATGCGACAAATGGATACGATGCAGACTGAAGCAGGAAACGAATTGTTCAGCTACTGGCTGGAACTGAAACGAGACGGCAAGCTGCCGCTGCAGCGGGAGTTCGATCCCGCGCGGGTGCGTCATCTCCTGCCCGACCTTTTCATTCTCGGCCAGAACGACGCCGGCACCCTTTCCTTCCGGCTGGCTGGAACCCGCCTTTGCGCGATATTCGGTCACGAATTGCGTGGCCGGCCATTTGCCTGCCTGTGGCATCGCTCGCAGCGTCGCCATGCCAATCTTGGCGTTCAGGCCGTTCTTGCGCGCGGCCGTGCAATGGTGACCGACGTTACCGGAATTGCGACGGAAAGCGTCCATGACTACCAGCTGATGCTGCTACCGATGCGCTCGGGTGATTCCGAACCCGATCGGATCATCGGCGCCATCCTGCCGCGACAGCCGCGCAGCGGCCTGCTTGAAACTATTTCATGCCTTCATGCCGGCGAGACCCGCAGTATTGGAGAGGATAACCCTCAAGATCTGCCCGAAGGCACGCGGTTTTCCCGTTTCATGCGCCGTCTTCTCTCTGCCGAAATAGTAGAGGACGGCATGTCGGGAAGAAGCTGACAGGCCAATCAGAACGTTCTATTAACCGCGATGAGATATCGATTACAGCGTCCTTCGTCATATGGCGCATAACAGACGCTGTAACATTTTAGAATCTGCGCATCGTACTTGATGAGAGCCTTTTTCTCGAGGTTCCGAACGGACGATGCGCGAGCCACCGCGACTCGAGAGAACGAACATGTACTCTTTCCAGCCAGCTCAACCGTCAACGCCTCCACAGGGCACGCAGGAACGGGTGTTCCAGCGGGTGGCCGTGGGCATGAGCGGCCGCCTGATGCTAGAGAGCCACGAAGAATTTCAATGCACCGCAGTGGAAATGTCCCCGGGGGACGTCGTCTTTGCGTGCGAAGCGCGCCCCTCCGCCAATGAGCGGGTCATCGCCTATATCGAAAATCTCGGCCGTATCGAAGGATATGTCATCGGCATTACAGCCGACGGGTTTTCGATGTCGATCAACGCCACTGATCGCAAGCGTGAAAAACTTGCTGCCCAGCTGACCTGGCTTGCCAACAAACACGAACTGGGCCTTCCGGAAGATCGTCGCCACGACCGCCTGACGCCACGCATCACCCGCACGGAAATCGTTCTGGACGACGGGCGGAAGTATCCGTGCAAGATTGTCGATCTGTCACTGTCCGGCGCCGCTATCGACATCGAGATTCGCCCGGCGCTCGGTACGCCGGTCATGCTCGGCAACATGCGAGGCCGCATCGTGCGCCACTTCATCGAAGGTGTGGCCATCGAATTCGCCACCGTTCAGTCTCGGGAATCGCTTCGCGCATTCCTCTAGGAGCAAACAGGCTCCCTTCAAAATCTTGAAAGCGACCTCGCCGGCGGCTCAAACCGCCGGCTTTTTCATGCCGCCGCGCCCTTCCAACAACGGCCCGGTCGAGAAAAATCGGGAAAGAATCAAAAAAATCTCGTTTCGGGACGATTTTTTTCAGGCGCAAATCCGGCTGTTTCAGCCCGAAACAACAGTGCACCATCCCGAACAACAAGGTTTACGAGACGTTTAGTATGCGTTCGGCAAAGCGTCGGCGCACGCTGCCCAATCAACTTCTCACCTTCGGCTTACATCAAAAAAGCACGGGATTTCAGAAGCATAAGAAGCCCCACGTCGAACTGCGCCGGCCGATCGTTACAATTTGAACCAAATTTAGCGAAAACACGTCTCGAATTTTCGTCGAATTCAGTTCGAATTTTGCGCATGTTTTATCTGTATTGAATTCAAATAAGCATCTGTTTTTACGACGGTATTTTGCCTCGGATCAAAGGGTTGCTGCGATTGTCTCCTCACCAACGGGGAGACAAGAAAAATGACGAAAAGCACAGCCCTGGTGATCGCTGCCATCGCCACCTTCACAGCCCTTTTCCAGGCGCAGTCCGCATTCGCAGTCAGCGGCGAAATGAAGGTTATCGGTCAGGCCAACCCGCCGATCGGTCATTACGAATTCTGCAAGATCTACCGCAGCGAATGTGTTCGCACCAATGGCGACCGCGGCCCGATTGCCCTGACCGAGGACAAGTGGCGCGCACTGCTGGACGTCAATTACACCGTCAACACCACGATCCACCCCATGACCGACCAGGAAATCTATGGCGTCGAGGAAAAGTGGGCCTACCCGAAGACCGCCGGCGACTGCGAGGACTTCGTTCTGCTGAAGCGCAAGATGCTCATGCAGAAGGGCTTCGATGCTTCCGCGCTGCTCATCACCGTCGTGCTGCAGCCGAATGGCGAAGGCCATGCTGTACTGACCGTCCGCACCGACCGTGGCGATTTCGTTCTCGACAACATGCGCAACAAAGTCATGTTGTGGTCCGACACCGAGTACACCTACCTGAAGCGCCAGTCGAATGAAGACCCCGGCCGCTGGGTCAAACTGCAGGACGGCCGCGCCATCGCAGTCGGCAGTGTCAGCCAGTAATCTGTTTCCAAGCCTCACTAAAACTTGCCCGGCCCACGGAAACGTGGCGCCGGGATTTTTTCGTTTCAGCCCTGCTCCGCACAAGCCTCAAATGACATGAGTAGCCTGCAGAAGGCAGGTCGCATGGCGCAGGACGATTATCAGGAACCCTTGATCAGCAATCGCATGGCGTTCGCCATTACCGCGGCGCTGGGCTTCCTTGCGGCATCGACACTTGCGATCAGCCTGAGCGGTAGCTGGATCGGCGCAAAACTGGCACTCGGCGGCCACACCGACAGCCGCGAAGAAATTTCCGTGCGCATAGGGCAGGACGAACTTCGGCTGCCTGCCAATACGATCCGCTTTGCGGAACAGCGCCGTAGCGGCGAAAGCGAGCGCATCGACCTTTATCTCACATGGCCCGAAATGCAGGGCTATGACAGCCGCCTTAAAAAGCGATTCGACAATTCGGACAGCGCCGACACCCTGATCTTTCTGCAGCTTTCTCAAAGCACCATGTCACGGGACATGTCGGGACGCGTCGAGCCGATCTATTCACGACTGTTCGATGGCGAAGCCCTGCCGGGCCCATATGGCCTTACCGCGCACCATTTGCGGGCAGACAGCGGTTACGGCGGCGAAGTTCTCCTGACCGCCGGTTCCGGCCGCGACGACGCCTACGCCGTACGCTGCATGATGCCGGGCCCCACCGAGGCCGCGGCCCACAAATCGCCGGCCGCCAACAGCGCCGGTTGCCAGAGGGACATACGCGCCGGCCAGGATCTGACCGTGCTCTATCGATTCTCCCCCGCTCTTTTGCGAGACTGGCGACATATTGACGCCGCGATTTCCCGGTTTGTGCAGAAACGTGTCGTAAAGGTCAAAACAGCGGGCGAAAACCGCTAAAATTCGACCTAACGCCGCAAGAACAGCTTCATCATAAACCAGTTGGTAACGCTGCCGACCTAAAGTGACCCGCAACGGCACGCTGCGGGGGCGCGACCGGACCCATTACCATCGAGTTGCAAGTAGCGAGTGCAGGCGTGTTGAAAACCCTCTTCAGTTCATCTCTCCCCAAGGATGGCGCAACGAAAACCGCTCGGGTTGCTGGTCGGTTTGTCGCGGCGATCGTAGCCTCGACGATTTTCGTCAGTCCGGCGCTCGCTGCCAAATATGCCGGCATCGTTGTCGATGCGAAAACCGGCAAGGTACTCTATAACGAAGACGCCGATGGCCTTCGTTATCCCGCGTCTCTCACCAAGATGATGACGCTTTACCTGACGTTCGAAGCGCTCGAATCCGGAAAGATTTCGCTGAACGACCGGGTTACTGTTTCCGCCAATGCCGCCAAGGAACCGCCATCCAAGCTCGGCGTACGTGCCGGCGGCTCGATCAGCGTCGAGCAGGCCATTCTTTCGCTGGTCACCCGCTCCGCCAACGACATGTCGACTGCCATGGGTGAATTCCTCGGCGGTTCCGAAGCACGTTTTGGTCAGATGATGACCAACAAGGCACGTGCGCTCGGCATGACGCGCACCACCTATCGCAACGCCCACGGCTTGCCGAACACCGCGCAGATGACGACCGCCCGTGACCAGGCCCGCCTCGGCATCGCGCTTCGCCAGCACTTTCCGCAGTATTACGGCTATTTCAATACGCGCAGCTTCACCTTCGGCAAGCAGGTCATCGGCAATCACAACCGCCTCGTCGGCAATGTGAAGGGTGTTGACGGTATCAAGACCGGTTATACACAGGCTGCCGGCAGCAATCTTGCGACCTCCGCGCAGCTGGACGGCCGCTCCATCGTTGCCGTTATCCTCGGCGCCAAGGGTAGCGCTGCCCGCGACGCGCAGATGCGCAAGCTGGTTGCCACATATCTTCCGCAGGCTTCGCGCGGCGGCAACAGCAACCTGATCGCACAGACGGGCCCTGCTCCTTCGCTTCCCGTTGCGGATGCCCCGAAGCCCAGCACTCCGTCTGTCGACGTTCGTCAGCTTGCATCCATGGACCTGCCAAATGCAGGCCCTGTTCCAGGCGCCCGTTATGAAGAGAAGGTGCCTGCCGCAAACGCTTATGCCGCAGAGCCGAAGTCCCAGGGTGCGCGCGATGCGGTTTCCGCAGCCATCGCCAGCAACGCCCCGGTACCTCCGCGCGGTCTGGCACCGGCCGCAGGTTACCTGAAGGAGCCCGAGCAGCAGAAGGTTGCAGTCGTCACCGACTCGGTCACGACCGCCTCCACCCGTTCCGATCGCCAGGCCGCCACCGCGCAGCAGATCGCCGGATGGGTCGTGCAGATTGGCGTGTCTCCGAACAAGGACATGGCGATGGACCTGCTTTCCAGCGCCAAGGACAAGGGCGGCAGCGCACTGCGTGGCGCCAAGCCCTTTACGGTCGCCGTCAACAGCAACGGCAGCCAGATTTTCCGGGCCCGCTTCGGCGGTTTCGACGACCAGAAGACGGCCGTCAATGCCTGTAACGCCCTGAAGAAAAAGGGCATCAAGTGCTGGGCTTCGCTCCAGTAAACCAATTGGGTGACACTGTCGCCGGTTCGCCGGCGGCAGCAGTCGGGATGCGTTTCTTTTTCCCGGCGCCGTTTCAGCCCTCGAATTGTAATGCGTACGAGGTCAACCATGGCAGTGAACGAAAACAACATCGAACGTGAATTTCCGACGACGTTGAAAAGCCCGGTGCGCGGGCCGTCCTTCCATCCGCTGCACGAAGCCGCCATGCGGATCGCCGGTCTCGGAATGAACCGCCCACGCGAGAAGACCCGTGATCTGGTCGGCCTGCTGCTGACCCATGCGGCGCGCGCCTGGCGTTACACCCAGCCGGAAGCCAGCATTCACCTGCATATCACCACCCGCTCGGGTCGTGCACCGATCCATATGCGGCTTCGCTGAACGGCTGCAGATTGTCGCAAGAGTTATGAAGCGCGTCCTTGTGGCGCGCTTCTTTCGTTTCAGAGAAGGCCGAGTTCTGCGAGTTCGCGCCGCAGGTCTTCCGGCAGCGCCATCACATCTTCGCCGAGACTGCCGAGATCGGTCGGAGCGTCATCCGCTGTCAGATAACGCCATCCCTGAAACGGACGGCGGGGCTGGGGCATGGTCTCGATGACCTCAGGCCCAAGAACGAGATGACAACGGCCGATGCCGTCCCCTCCGGTGAAGGTCTCGATATCCAGCAGCTTCTGGCGGGCCATGACCTGCCCCTTGATCACCCAGTAGAGCGATCCGCCGCCCAGCAATTCCTCGACGCGCTTGGGAACCATGCGGGTCGTGTGTACCGAATGCGGCTCAAGCCCGGCGGCGATTGCGCTCAAGGAGCGTTCAGCCACCCATTCCCTCAAGTCCTGAATGGAATCGGCGCCGACGCAGAGTTTGACGAGATGAAGTGCCATGTCTTCGCTTCAAGACCCATAAGCGAGCCGCGTCAAGCCGCGGCAGCAGAATGGCAGGTCTGCATCCACAGGCCCGCAATCACGCGCTCAGCATTCCACGACGTTGACGGCGAGGCCGCCGGTCGAGGTTTCCTTGTATTTCTCGCTCATGTCGTTGCCGGTCTGCCGCATGGTCTCGATACAGGCGTCGAGCGGCACAAAGTGTGTTCCATCGCCCTTGATCGCCAGCGAGGCGGCGGTCACCGCCTTTACGGCACCCAGCGCATTGCGCTCGATGCAGGGAACCTGCACGAGGCCTGCGACCGGATCGCAGGTCATGCCGAGATGGTGTTCTAGCGCGATTTCGGCGGCATTTTCGATCTGCTCCGGCGAACCGTCCATCACGGCGGCCAGCCCTGCAGCAGCCATGGCCGCTGCCGAACCGACCTCGCCCTGACAGCCGACTTCGGCGCCCGAGATCGAGGCATTATGCTTGATGATGCCGCCAACGGCCGCTGCCGTCAGCAGGAAGGTATGAACGTCTTCGCGCGTGGCATCCTCATGGAAATGCAGAAAATAACGCACTGTTGCCGGGATCACGCCCGCAGCACCGTTGGTCGGCGCGGTGACGACCCGGCCGCCACCGGCGTTCTCCTCGTTCACTGCCATGGCATAAACGGACAGCCAGTCATTGGCGAGCAACGGATTGAGGCGGTTCGAGCGCCATTCGGCCTCAAGCTTCTCATGGATGGCACGAGCGCGGCGGCGCACTTTCAAACCACCTGGCATGATACCGTCGACCTGCAGACCACGATCGATGCAACGGCTCATGGCGTCCCAGATGCGATCGAGACCTTCATCCAGTTCGGCGCGGCTCATCCTGGTTTCTTCATTGGCGCGCTTCATGGCGGCAATGCTGAGGCCCGCACCGCGAGCCATGTCCAACATTTCCTTCGCCGACGAGAAGGGATAGGGTACGCGGTCGGAACTGACCTTCTTCTGTCCGCGCATGGCTTCGAGCTCGGTATCCGTCACCACGAAACCGCCGCCGATCGAATAATAGACGCGTTTCAGAAGCAGACGACCATCCCGGTCGAGCGCTTCGAACGCCATGCCGTTGGCGTGGCCCGGCAAAGGCACCTTCTTGTCATAGATCAGATCGGTCTTCGGCTGAAACTCATAGGCCGGGTGACCAGACGGCGTGACGCGGCCGGTGCGTTCGACCTCGGAGATAATCGCATCCATCTGGTCGGGATCGACGCTTTGCGGCGCCTCGCCCATCAGCCCGAGCACCACCGCCCTTCCCGTACCATGGCCGATGCCGGTAAAGGCAAGCGAGCCGTGCAGGCTGACCTTGAGCGACGCCACATGCGCACCTGCGGGGCGCGGCCAGTCGTCCGAAAGGATCAGCTCGAGAAAACGATTGGCGGCCGACATCGGGCCCATCGTGTGGGAGCTTGAAGGGCCGATGCCGATCTTGAAGACGTCGAATACGGAAAGAAACATGGCGGTCCACAGCTGGATAATGTTGGTGCAAGGCTACGCCCGGCCAATGAAGCACTACGGCGGTCGCCCGACATCCTGTTCTGTTGCAGCGACATAGGATCAAAAATCCGCCGGCGCAATGTGGATAGGACGATCGTGATCGAGCCTGCATCTTGCCGGGCCTGACGAACTGACGCATTACAGAAGAATTCGTTGAAATTCGGTCCTTCAATCCGGTCATGCTCATGTCGAATGCCGACTACATCGCCCTTGTCCTGTTCGTCGTGCTGTGGTCCCTCTACAGCTGGTTTTCCGCGGGTTCGGGCGGAAAGTATCTGCCGCGACAGAGCCTGAACCGCGTGATGGCCGAACGCCGCAAGAACTGGATCTACAACTCGCTGAGTCGCGATCTGAAAATGATCGACACGCAAATCCTTGCCGGGCTGCAGAACGGGACGGCGTTTTTCGCCTCGACGTCGATCCTCGCCATCGGCGGCTGTTTTGCCCTGCTGGGCGCCACCGATCAGGTCGAAGCCGTGTTTCGCGATCTGGCGATCGCTTCCTATGGCGGCCGCACGTCGTTCGAACTGAAGGTTGCGGGCCTCACCATCATCTTCGGTTATGCCTTCTTCAAGTTTGGCTGGGCATACCGGCTGTTCAACTATTGCACCATTCTCTTTGGCGCGCTGCCGATGATGCACGAGACCAACGGCAATCGCGAGTCAGCCGAACGCGCCGCCGATCAGGTCGTGCGGATGAATACGATCGCGGCAGGCCATTTCAATGCCGGCCTGCGGGCATTTTTTCTGTCGATCGGCTATCTCGGTTGGTTCGCAGGGCCCTATATGTTCATGGCGATGACAATTATCGTCATCGTCGCCCTGACCCGTCGCCAGTATTTTTCAGAAGCGCGTCTGGCGGTGATGGAAGATCTGCGCCCCTGAATCGAAATCGAGTCGGAAAGCTTTTTCGTGGCAATTGAACATATTTCGACGGACGCTGCGAAAAGGCCGCGCATCCTTTTGATCGACACGCTGCGCGGTCTGGCCCTGATCGCGATGGCCTCCTATCATTTCACCTGGGATCTCGGATTTTTTGGCTATATCGCGCCGGAGACCGCCACTCAGGGTGCGTGGAAGCTTTATGCGCGGTGCATCGCCAGTTCGTTCCTGTTCCTGGCAGGTTTCAGCCTCGTGCTGGCGCATCTGCCGGCCATTCGCTGGCACTCGTTCGGCAAGCGTTTCGGCATGGTCGCCGGTGCAGCTCTCATCATCAGCGTTGGAACCCTGTTTGCTCTGCCCGATGAGTGGATCCATTTCGGCATCCTGCACAATATCGCGCTGTCAGGCCTGATCGGCCTCGCCTTCCTGCGTTTGCCACCAGCGCTCACCGCCCTTTTTGCCATCGGCATCGCTGTGGCCGGCTATATCAACGGTTACGTCCACCCCGGTATGTTCAGCAGCGAATTCTTCAACCCGCGTTACCTGAACTGGACGGGATTTGGTGCGACACCACCGCGGTCCAACGATTTCGTTCCGCTGTTTCCATGGTTGGCGGCGCCTCTGATGGGGATTGCCATCGGCAAACTATCGCTTGAGCGGGGCTGGTTGAGCGGGCTTGCCGCACTGCAGACGACCCCCAACATCCTCCAGCGGGCAGGACAGCACAGTCTTGCATTTTACCTGATCCACCAGCCGATGCTGATTGGGCTCGTCTACCTGTTTTCGCTGGTTTACCAAGCACCAACGCCGGACCCTATGACAAGTTACACTCGCAGCTGTGAAAGCGGTTGCGTCGGCAGCGGCGAGGATGCCGGCATGTGTCAGCGGTTCTGTTCGTGCACCGGCGAAGGACTGCAGCGTCAATCGCTGCTGGTTCCGATGAACCAGGGTCAGATCAACCCTCAGACAGACGCGCGTATCCAGACGCTGGCGCAGGAATGCTCCATCAGCGCCCGGTAGGCGATCAGGCCTGTCCGGCGATAAGGAAATATCAGGTGCCGACGCCAATTTCGGCAAGGCGCGTCAGGCATGCCTCTTCGACATTGTCGAGTTCCGCCAGGGTTTCGTCGATATCCTTGCGCTTCTGGCGCAGGTCCTCGCGCTTTTCGTCGAGGCGCTTCATCAGGAGCTTCAACTGCCCCATCTCGCCCGGAGGTTCCTTGTAGACCTGAACGATTTCACGGATCTCGGCGATGGTGAAACCGATGCGGCGGCCGCGTAGAATTTCCTGAATGAGGCGGCGATCAGCGGCACGAAACAGGCGGGTGCGGCCGCGGCGTTCGGGATGGATCAGCCCTTCATCCTCATAGAAACGAAGGGTCCGCGTCGATACGCCGAATTCGCGGGTCAGTTCCGTAATGCTGTAATATTTGTGCACGTGCTTGCCCTTTTCAGAGCGCTAAAACTAATTGACCTTTACGTACAAGTCAATTTTCGCCTTTCAACTGATCGCAAACCACCACGTCGCAAGGCCAAGGAACGAGAAAAATCCGGTCGTGTCGGTGATCGCGGTTACGAACACTGCGGACGATACGGCCGGGTCGGCGCCAGCTCTGTTGAGCAGGATCGGCACCATCAGGCCTCCGGCGGCAGCGGCGAACATGTTGATCAGCATGGCGGTCGCAATCAGCCCACCGATATGGGGATCGTGAAACCATATGCCGGCCACCGTGCCGACCAAAGTGCCGATCAGGCATCCATTGATGAGGCCGACACCGATTTCGCGGCGTGCAACGCGCCAGGCATTGTGGATATCGAGATCGCGCGTCGCCAAGGCTCGCACCGTTACCGTCATCGTCTGCGAACCCGCATTACCGCCCATTCCAGCGACAATCGGCATGAGGATAGCGAGCGCCACCACCTGCTCGATTGTGGCCTCGAACAGGGAGATGACGGAGGCAGACAAGAATGCGGTGACAAGATTGACCAGCAGCCATGGCACGCGCGAACGCGAGGTATCGATGATCGTATCCGACAGTTCTTCGTCGCCCACGCCGCCGAGGCGCATGATGTCTTCTTCTGCTTCTTCCTGCATGACGTCGACGATGTCATCGATGGTCAGCACGCCGACCAGACGACCGTTGTCATCCACCACGGCTGCGGACAAAAGGTCGTATTGTTCGAAAAGCTGCGCGGCCTCTTCCTGGTCCATGTCGGCCGGGATCGGGTAATTGGTCTCGCGCATGATCGTCTCGATCTTCACCTGCCGCTTGGTGCGCAGGATGCGGTCGAGATCGATGACGCCGAGCAGCTTGAAAGTCGGGTCGATGACGAAAATCTGCGTAAAACTTTCCGGCAGGTCTTCCTCTTCGCGCATGTAATCGATGGTCTGGCCTATCGTCCAGAATGGAGGCACGGCCACGAACTCGGTCTGCATGCGGCGACCGGCCGAGCTTTCCGGGTAATCCAGCGCGCGGCTGAGCCGAACGCGCTCCGTGAACGACAACTGGGCAAGGATTTCCTCACGGTCTTCCTTGTCGAGATCCTCGAGAATGTAGACCGCATCATCCGAATCGAGATCGCCGATCGCCGCAGCGATCTGCGCGTTCGGCATCTGCTCGACGATTTCCAGACGGATCGCCTCATCGACCTCGGTCAGGGCCGTCAGGTCGAAATCGTCGCCGAGCAACCTGACGAGAGCAAGACGCTGGTCCGGCTGGATGGATTCCAAAAGGTCGCCAAGTTCCGATTCGTGCAGGCGCGCAACGTTCTGGCGCAGGAACAGGACGTCGCGGTCAGCAATGGCTGCGCCGACCATCGCCAGGAAGTCGGCGCGCACGGAACCGTTTTCGGCGTAGATGTCGTCATGGACGTCATCGGTCGCAGGTCGAAGGCGATCTTCGTCGATATTCGTCATATGGCCGCCCTCAACATCAGGAAAATCCTACCGCCATTCGTCGATCAGCGAATATGCAGCAAAAAATCGATTTTCAACAACTGGATAGCGCAGCTGCCCGGGTTTGGTTCCCGCGCTGCGCGGATATCTGCTAGAACAATTCCAATGCACGGTCCAGCCTCGTTTTGACCGATATGAAAACCGATAGTTTCTCGCCAAGGTGACGCGTGACACGCCTGAAAATCCTGTCCTATCCCGACCCGATGCTTAGCCAGACATGCCGGCTGGTCACAACCTTCGACGACGAGTTGCGCACCCTCGCGGACGACCTTCTGGAAACCATGCGCGCGGCTCCCGGTGTCGGCATCACCGCCGCCCATGTGGGTACGCTTCTGCGCCTGACCGTCATCGAGCTTTCGCCCGAAGATGGCGTCCGCATCTATGCCAATCCTGAGGTGCTCGTGTCATCGAACGAGACCATGCGGCATATGGAAGGCAGCGTTTCAATGCCAGGTTTAACCGATGAGGTGGAGCGCCCGAAGACGATCCGGTTCCGCTATCAGGATCTCGGCGGCAATACCCATGAAGAAGATGCCGACGGTTTTCTCGCCATCGGCATCCAGCACGAGATTGACCAGCTCGACGGCATCTTCTGGCTCAAGCGCCTATCGCGACTGAAGCGCGACCGGTTGGTCAAGAAATGGGAAAAAGCAGCACGAGGCTGATGAGAGCTTAGAACAATCCGCCGACCTGAACGTTATGCCTCCCGAGATCTTTATCAGGAGGCTGTCATGGCATTGAAGAAAAGCGAAAACGACCTGTCGCGCGAAGAGGATTTTCGCGATTACGAAGCGCGTAACCTGGACGACGGCTGGCCTTATTCCGACAAGCCCGGCGCAACCTCCAAGCCCGCCGACAATGGCGAATACGGTGCATCCGGCAATTTCGATCGCGAGCGAAATGGCGGTTTCCGTGTCGATGGCATCGAGGCCGATGGCGCCGAAAACCGCTTGCGTGACCGTGGCCAGCCGGAGACCGTCGGTCGCGAGAACGAGGACGATCTCGAGGAACGCATCAGCGATGCGCTCGACAATCTTGAAGACCTTCAAATGGAAATGATCGACCTGCATGTCGATGACACGACGGTCGTGCTGGAAGGCATGGTCGATGACGAAGCACTCATCCGCCGCATCGTCGCCACCGTCCAACGCGTGCCGGGCGTCGGCCGAGTCGTCAATCGTATCACCGCCGGCGGCGTCGACAGTCATATTCCGGATGACGACGTATAACCGGCGTCAGACGATGCGGATACGGGGTGTTGCCAGCAGCGTATTGCTGACCGTGCAGATTTCCTCTGCCATATGAATGATATCGGCGCGCTCGCGCGCGTCGAAAGCCCCCGAAAGTTCGAATTTCACATCGAAACTTTCGACCCGCGCCGGTTCGCCGGCGCTTTTTTGCCCCGTGACATGCACGGAAACCTCTTCCAGCTTTTCCAGTATGCCAAGCCGGCTCGCAGCAATGCGGGCACTCAGAACGAGGCATGCGGCGAGTGACGAATAAAGCAGGTCCAACGGATTGAAGCCCGGCATGGAAGCACTGGTGATCACATCCAGTTCGCCGCCCGTCTCGCTGAGCAGATACGGGTGGCCATGGCGGCCGACCTTGGCCAGCGCACCCACCGGCCGCGATTTCACCTTTAAATCGACCATCCCGCTTCCCCACCTCAATTGTCTATTCCGGCGTTATCGTCGATGCCGCCGCGGCGTCAATGCCTGGGAGAATATCGCTTGACGCTTCGCGCTTCACCTATATATTTTAAACTTAAAACAATAAGGCCGCCAATCACTGGCGCGAGGAAGGAACAGCTATGCGTATCGTCTGCATCGGCGGCGGGCCTGCCGGGCTTTATTTCGCGCTTCTGATGAAGAAGCAGAACCCGGACCATGCCATTTCGGTGGTGGAGCGCAACCGGCCTTACGATACGTTCGGCTGGGGCGTGGTGTTTTCCGATGCAACCATGCAGTCCATGCGCGCATGGGATCCCGAAAGCGCTGCCGAAATCGAGGACGCATTCAATCACTGGGACGATATCGAACTGCTTTTCAAAGGCACCCGCCAGCGCACGACAGGCCACGGTTTCGTCGGCATCGGCCGCAAGAAGTTGCTGAACATCCTGCAACGCCGTTGCGAGGCGCTGGGTGTGGAACTGGTGTTCGAAACAGATGTCGGCAGCGATCTCGATTTCCCCGATGCGGACCTGATCATCGCCTCGGACGGTTTCAACTCGAAAATCCGAAACCGCTATCCGCAGGTGTTCGAACCGGATCTGGTCACTCGTCCGAACCGCTACATCTGGCTGGGAACGCAAAAACTGTTCGATGCTTTCACCTTCGATTTTCGCCGCACGGAGCACGGCTGGTTCCAGGCGCATATCTACAAATTCGACGAAAACACTTCGACCTTTATCGTCGAGACGACCGAAGAAGCCTACGAAAAACACGGCCTCGGCCAATTGGAGCAGCAGGGTTCCATCGATTTCTGCCAGGACCTCTTCTCGGAGGTGCTGGAAGGCGCGGAACTGATGACCAATGCGCGCCATCTGCGGGGCAGCGCATGGCTGAATTTCAACCGGCTGATCTGCGGCAAGTGGAGCCATTTCAACGGCAATTCCCATGTGGTTTTGATGGGCGATGCCGCCCACACCGCTCATTTCGCCATCGGTTCGGGCACCAAGCTCGCCATCGATGACGCGATCGAATTGGCCAACCAGTTCAACCGGCACGGCCATTCGAAGGCGCATATCCCCGCCGTACTCACGACATACGAGGATATCCGCCGCATCGATGTCGCTCGCATCCAGAATGCGGCGCGCAATGCCATGGAATGGTTCGAAGTGGTGGGCAAGCGTTATGCCGATACGCTGGAGCCGGAGCAGTTCATGTATTCGATGCTGACGCGCTCTCAGCGTATCAGCCACGAAAACCTCAGACTGCGCGATCCGGCCTGGCTGGAAGGTTATGAGCGCTGGTTTGCGAACCGCAACGGCATTGATGTTACGGGGAACAGTCGCACCCTGCCGCCGATGTTTACACCCTATTCGCTGCGCGGCACCCACCTTGCCAATCGCATCGTCATGTCGCCCATGGCGATGTATTCAGCCACTGACGGACTTCTCGACGATTTTCACCTGGTCCATCTCGGCGCCCGCGCGCTGGGCGGCGCAGGACTGGTGTTTGCGGAGATGACGTGCGTTTCTCCGGATGCCCGCATTACCCCCGGCTGCCTCGGCCTGTGGAACGACGAACAGGCGGCGGGCTGGAAAAGGTTCGTGGATTTTGTTCACGCGAACAGTTCTGCGAAAGTCGGCATCCAGCTTGGCCATGCCGGGCGCAAAGGTGCGACGAAAGTTGCATGGGAGGGGATGGACCAGCCTGTCGCCGATTCGGAAGCGTGGCCGCTCCTCTCCGCCTCCGCCCTGCCCTATCTGAAGAACAGCCAGGTGCCGAAGGCCATGGATCGTGACGACATGGACAGGGTGAAGGCCGATTTCGTTCGTGCCACGTCCTATGCGGCGGAGGCTGGGGCCGACTGGCTGGAACTGCATTGCGCCCACGGTTATCTTCTGTCCAGTTTCCTGTCGCCGCTGACCAACCGGCGAGCGGACGACTACGGCGGCAGCCATGAAAATCGCGCCCGCTATCCGCTCGAAGTCTTCGCGGCGATCCGCGCCGTATGGCCCGAGGATCGGCCGATTTCCGTGCGACTTTCCTGCAATGACTGGTTCGAGGGCGGCAACACTCCGGATGACGCCGCCATCTTCGCCAGGATGTTCAAGGATGCAGGCGTTGATCTGATCGACTGCTCTTCCGGCCAGGTCTGGAAAGATGAAAAACCGGTTTATGGCCGCCTGTTCCAGACACCGTTCTCCGACAAGATCCGCAACGAAATCGGCATACCGACCATTGCCGTCGGCGCGATATCGGAAGCCGACCACGCCAATTCGATCATTGCCGCAGGCCGTGCAGACCTTTGCGCCGTCGCACGGCCGCATCTCGCCGACCCCGCGTGGGTGCTACATGAAGCGGCCAAAATCGGCCTCACCAACATAGCTTGGCCGAGGCAGTATTATTCCGGCAAGAGCCAGTATGAAACCAATCTGGCACGAGCGGCAGCGCAATAGAGGCATGACGATGAACGGAGCAAAAACGGATAGGCTTTCGGGCGCGCATGCCTTGGTGACCGGCGCCGGTTCGGGCATCGGTGCGGCCATTGCCACGGCACTTGCCGAAGCAGGTGCGCGCGTTTCGTTGGCAGGGCGACGGGCGGAACCGCTCGAGGCTTTGGCGGACAAGATCGGCCGGGAAAAGACCTGCATCCTTTCCGGCTTCGATGTCACCGACGCATCCGCCATAAAAGCCGGTCTCGACGTCGCGCGGCAGAAATTCGGACCGGTCAAAATCCTCGTCAACAATGCCGGCGAAGTGCCGACGGCACCATTCGAAAAGACATCGCTCGACATGTGGAACCGTGTCATGGCGGTCGATCTGAGCGGCGTGTTTCAGGTGACGCAAGCAGCGCTATCCGACCTGAAACACCACGGAGACGGCGCCCGCATCGTCAACATCGCCTCCACGGCGGGTCTTACCGGTTATGCCTACGTCTCGGCCTATGTGGCCGCCAAACACGGCGTCGTCGGCCTGACCCGCGCTCTGGCACTGGAGCTGGCAAAAACGGGCATCACCGTCAACGCCGTCTGCCCCGGATTTACCGACACGCCGCTCATCGAACGATCGATCGAAACGATCACCGCAAAGACCGGTCGCAGCGCGCAAGAAGCATTGAGCGAATTCACGAAACACAACCCGCAGGGGCGGCTGGTAAAGCCGGAGGAAGTTGCAGACACCGTTCTGTGGCTGGCTTCGCCCACTGCAAGATCGATCAATGGCCAGGCAATCGCAATTGCCGGTGGGGAGGTTATGGCAGGATGAGCGAAACAAAAGCATCGATGACGGAGCATCTTTCGCCTCTGCGGGATTTCAAGCCTCAGCACTTTCTGTGGGAGGTCAGCGAGGATGGTCGTGTCGGCACGATCCGGCTCAACCGGCCGGAACGCAAGAACCCGCTGACCTTCGACAGCTACGCCGAACTGCGCGATCTTTTCCGCGACCTCACCTATGCTTCCGATATCCGTGCCATCGTCCTGACCGGGGCTGGCGGCAACTTTTCCTCCGGCGGCGATGTCTTCGAGATCATCGAACCGCTGACGAAAATGGCCATGCCGGATTTGCTCGCCTTCACCCGCATGACCGGCGATCTGGTCAAGGCCATGAAAAAATGCCCGCAACCGATCATCGCAGCGGTCGATGGCATTTGTGCAGGTGCAGGCGCCATTCTCGCGATGGCATCGGACATGCGCCTTGCCACGCCGGACGCAAAAACCGCCTTCCTGTTCACGCGCGTGGGCCTTGCCGGCGCAGACATGGGCGCTTGCGGTATCCTGCCGCGTATCATCGGCCAGGGCCGTGCCGCTGAATTGCTGTTCACGGGCCGTTCTATGAGCGCAAACGAAGGCCATTCCTGGGGCTTTTTCAACGCTCTTCACGGCGCAGAGGCATTGGAGCCGGAAGCCCACAAACTCGCGCAGTCGCTGGCCGATGGCCCATGGTTCGCCCACACGATGACCAAGACGATGCTCAACCAGGAATGGGCTATGGGCCTGGATGAGATGATCGAATCCGAGGCACAGGCGCAGGCCATCTGCATGGCAACGAAGGATTTTCGACGCGCATTCGAGGCATTTGCTGAAAAACGCAAACCGGTCTTCGAGGGCGATTGACGATGTCCACCGCCGCCCCGTCAGGCCCCATCGCCCCCAGCGGCCCCAGCCGCAATTTCCTCGACTGGCCGTTTTTCGACAATAGCCACAGGGCGCTTGCCGAAAAACTCGATGGTTTCGCGGCCACCGACGCCTTTAAAAACATCGACCATGCCGATACCGACAAGGCCTGCCGCACACTCGTCAGATCGCTGGGAGAGGCTGGTTTGCTGGAAGCCGCGACCGGCAATGGCGGTCAGGCGGCAATCGACAGCCGCGCCGTCTGCCTGACCCGCGAAACGCTCGCCTGGCACGACGGTCTTGCCGACTTCGCCTTTGCGATGCAGGGGCTCGGCACCGGCGCAATCGGCCTTTCCGGCTCCGCAGAGCTTCGTGACGCCGTTTTGCCAAAAGCCCGCTCCGGCGAATGGATCGCGGCCTTCGCGTTGTCGGAGAAGGACGCCGGATCAGATGTCGCCGCCATGGGCTGTGCTGCCCGGAAGGATGGCGAACATTATGTGCTCGATGGCGAAAAGACCTGGATTTCGAATGGCGGCATTGCCGATGTCTACACCGTGTTCGCCCGCACCGGCGAGGCACCGGGTACACGCGGCATTTCGGCATTCGTCGTTTTCGCGGACGATCCGGGTTTTTCGATTGCTGAGCGTATCGATGTGATCGCCCCGCATCCGCTTGCAACGATCCGTTTCCAGAACTGCCGCATCCCCGCGGCCCGCCTGCTCGGCACGCCCGGCGAAGGCTTCAAGATCGCCATGCGCACGCTCGACATTTTTCGCGCGTCTGTCGCGGCTGCGGCTCTCGGTTTTGCCAAACGTGCACTCGACGAAGCGCTTGGCCATGCCAAGGCTCGAAAAATGTTCGGCAATACGCTTTCTGACCTGCAACTGACACAGGCCGCCTTTGGAGACATGGCCGCCGATATCGATGCGGCCGCACTCCTCACCTACCGCGCCGCATGGCGGCGTGACGTGCAGGGACTGCCCTGCACGAAGGAAGCGGCGATGGCGAAAATGGTGGCGACGGAAAATGCCCAGAAGGTTATCGACCGGGCCGTACAGATGTTCGGCGGTCGCGGCGTTCAGGTTGGCCAGATCACCGAGCACTTGTACCGGGAAATCCGGGCTTTGCGCATTTATGAAGGCGCAACCGAGGTACAGAAGCTGATCATCGCCCGCGAACTCCTGAAGTCATGAGCACGGCCATGACTTACACGACTTCCCGCCGCCTGAATTTCGGAGATTGCGACCCTTCCGGCATCGCCTATTTCCCCAGCTACCTGCACATGCTTGTCGGCGTTTTCGAGGAGTTTTTTGGCACTATCGGCTTTGCCTGGCCGGAAATGATCAACGAGCGAAAACTCGGCTTTCCGACCGTCACGCTCGATCTTACCTTCAAAAGTCCCGGCCTGCATGGCGACATGATGGATTTCACCCTCACCGTTGTCGCCATTGGCAATAGTTCGCTGGATCTTCATCACGCAGTTCATGTCGGCAGCCGCCTTCTGTGGACGGCAAAACAGCGGGTGGTGGTGACCAGCCACGATACCCAAAAGGCCGTCAGATGGCCGGACGATCTGCGCGCAGCGCTCGAAAAACACCTGGAGAAGACTGATGCACACCATCCTGCAGCCTGAAGGCTGGGCGAAACCGATCGGCTATGCAAACGGCGTTTCCGCTACCGGTCGCCAGATTTTCGTCGGTGGCCAGATCGGCTGGAATGGCCAATGCCAATTCGAGACCGACGATTTTGTAGCGCAGGTGAAGCAGACGCTGGAAAACATCGTCGCGGTGCTGGCAGAAGCCGGTGCGCGGCCGGACCACATTACCACCATGACCTGGTATTTTACCGACAAGGCTGAATACCTTTCTAATCTCAAAGGCATAGGCCAGGCCTATCGTGCGGTCATCGGCAAGCATTTTCCAGCCATGGCGGCCATGCAGGTCGTGGCATTGATCGAAGACCGTGCCAAGATCGAAATCCAGGCCACGGCCGTCATTCCGGAGTGATCTTGTCATGACCGACGCGATGGCATTTTCCCCGACGGTTTCAGGACGTGTCGAGAACGCCGTTCTGGTGGTGACCATCGACAATCCGCCGGTAAACGCACTCTCCGCAGATGTTCGGCAGGGCCTCGATGCCGCGATCGACCACGCCGTGGCGACCGACACCATATGCGGCATCGTCATTACGGGGGCAGGAAAAACCTTTGTCGGCGGCGCAGATATCCGTGAGTTCGGCAAGCCGGTCATCGAACCGAACCTTCCCGCCCTGTTGGAAAAAATCGAATCGGTTTCGAAACCTGTCGTCGCTGCCATCAATGGCGCAGCGCTTGGCGGCGGCTTGGAACTTGCGCTTGCCAGCCATCACCGTATCGCCGGTCCGGCCGCTCTGGTCGGTCTTCCGGAAGTAAAGCTTGGCCTCGTTCCGGGCGCGGGCGGTACGCAACGTCTGCCGCGGCTGACCGGCATTCCCGCAGCCATTGATATGATCGCCACAGGCCGCACCGTCAAAGTGGCTGAGGCATTGTCGCTCGGCATTGTCGATGCCGCGGTGGAAGATGGCTTGGTGAAAGCTGCCGTCACTGCCGCCGGAAGATTGGCGGGTCAACCCATCCGCCGAACAGGAGAAATTGCCCTGCCAGCGCCTGATACGGCAGAAATAGAAAAGGCGGCGGGCAAGGTTCTGGCCAAGGCGCGCGGCCAGCAGGCACCACGCGAGGCCGTGAGGCTGGTGACCGGCGCCCCCCGTGATTTGCATGATGGTTTGGCCGATGAAAGATCGACTTTCCTGACGTTACGTGACGGCGCGCAATCGGCTGCCTTACGTTACGTTTTCTTCGCCGAGCGCGAAGCCGCCAAGGTTCAGGGTCTCGAAGAAATAACACCTCGGCCGATGCAGACAATCGGCATATGCGGCCTCGGTCTGATGGGCAGTGGTATCGCCGTGGCGGCGCTTGGCGCCGGCTACAAGGTCATCGGTCATGACCAGACAGCTGAGGCGGCCGAGAAAGGTAGGGATCGCATCCTCGGCCTGCTAGAGCGCAATCTCCTCTCGAGCCGACTGGATCAGGCGAGCTTCGACAGGCAGATCGCGGAATTGTCGGTCACGGCGGAGATCTTTGATCTGGCGTCCTGTGACCTTGTCATCGAAGCCGTGTTCGACGATCTGGCCGTCAAGACAAACCTGTTCCACCGCCTCGATACGGTTTTGCGCGCCGATGCCGTTCTTGCCACAAATACCAGCTACCTGAACCCCGACGAAATCGCAGCGGCAACCGCCCACCCCGAGCGCGTTCTGGGCCTGCATTTTTTCTCGCCGGCTCATGTCATGCGGCTGCTTGAAGTCGTGCGTTGCAGGGATACCGCGCCCGATGTGCTGGCGACCGGCCTTTCTTTCGCAAAACGGCTGAAAAAGCTGCCGGTGGTGACCGGTGTGACCGAAGGTTTTATCGGCAATCGCATCTTTTCCGCCTATCGGCGCGAGGCGGAGTTTCTGCTCGAAGATGGCGCCCTGCCCCATGAAATCGACGCCGCCCTGGAAGACTATGGTTTTCCAATGGGCCTGTTTGCCGTGTACGACATGGCGGGGCTGGAAATCGCCTGGGCACGTCGCAAGAGACAGGCGGAAAGCCGCCCCACCGGCGACCGGTATGTCGCCATCGCCGACAGGCTGTGCGAGGCAGGCCGGCTGGGCCAGAAAACCGGCAAGGGGTGGTACGCCTACTCAAACGGCAAGCGCGTGGTCGATCCTGACGTTACCGCCATCATCGAAGCCGAACGCGCAAAAAAAGCCATGATAGCGCGCAGCTTTTCCGCGGAAGAGATCAAGCAGCGCCTGCTGGGTGCAATGGCTGCCGAAGGCAAGGCGTTGCTTGCCGAAGGGATTGCCGCTCGGTCCAGCGATATCGATCTGGTGATGATCAACGGTTACGGTTTCCCCGCCTATAAAGGCGGTCCGATGTTCGTTGCGGGTTATCGTTAGTCGGCCGCTTGGGCGCGCACCGCCGCCTCATAGGCCAGCCGCGCCCATTTCGTCATCTCGTCAGGATCGTCCAGCGCCTCTTCCGGCACCGTCCAATAGGGCATGAGCACAGGCTTGCCCTTCTTGCCCTCGTAACTCCATTGCTCGGCACCGGCTGCGGCAAACTGCGGGCCGCTGATCGCATCGGCCTTCAACATCAGCGTATCGCGCAGTTCCAGCGCAAAGATCAGCCCATGATGATAGATACCCTTGCCGCCGAACATGCGCTTGACGGTGACGGGCCCAAGCCCTTCGAACAGTTCTTCTATCGCGACGGTATCCATTCGCCTCTCCAGTTGCCTCGCCTATCGATAGGATTTCATGGCAACCATTGTCCATGACAAACAGCTTCGTGTTATAGGCGAATTTCTTTGACGCAGATCGCCCGCCGTTCCAGATTGGGCAGGCCAGATAGACCGGACAGTTGAAAATCATGATCGCGACGTTGAAAGCCCCGCTCTGTTTCGTTGCCGGCCTGCTTCTGACAAGCACAAGCGCGGCCATGGCAGCAACCATCGGCGTCGTGGCCCCGCAGACCGGGCCTTATGCAAATCTGGGCGCCCAGGTTTTCGAGGGTGCGCGTGCGGCAGCGGCAAAGAACGGCGACCTGTTGGTGGAAATCAACGAGACGTGTGAACAGGGCGCAGGCAAGGCAATTGCCGAACGCCTGCGTGCGGAACAGGCCGTCGCCGCCATCGGGTTCCTCTGCGTCGAGACGTTATCCGAAGCGCTGCCGGACTTGAAGGATGCGCGCATAGCCGCCATCACGCTTTCGGTGCGCTCGAAAATCTTGATGGAAGATGCACAGCGTTACGAATGGCCGTTTTTCCGCATGGCGCCGGTCGATGGCGACGAGGCTGAAAAGCTGGCGGAAGTGATGCTCACACAGTGGCAGAACCGGCCGATAGCATTGGTCGAGGATGGCACCATCTATGGCCGTGACCTCGCCAGTGCCATTCGCCAGAAACTGGAGGTCGGCGGGATCAAACCGGTTTTCACCGATACCTATCGTCCCGGCCAGGAACAGCAGCTTGCGCTGGTACGCCGCCTCTCCAAGGCGGGCGCGACGCATGTCTTTGTCGGCGGAGACCGCAATGACACCGCCACCATCGCCCGCGATGCGGCAACCGACAAGATCAACCTGACCGTGATCGGTGGCGACGCACTGAAATCCGCCAATCGGCCTATCCCGCTGAATGACGGCGTACTGGCGATCACGCTGCCGGATTACACAACGCTTCCCGAAGCACAGACGGTCGTCGGAGAATTCCGTGCCCGCAGTGCCGAACCGGATGGTTATGCCCTGCCCGCTTATGCGGCGGTGGAAATCGTGCGTCAGGCAGCAGCAGCGGGCACCGTCATCGACCACCTTGCCGGCCAGTCATTCTCCACCGTTATCGGCCCCATTGGCTTCGGCACGGATCACGAACTGCAGGCCAATCCGCTCAAACTTCTCGAGTGGCGCGAAAACAATTTTCTCGACCCGCGCATGCGAACCGATTGATACGGTTTCCGGTCATTGTTTCGGGTAATGCACGGTGCTAAGGCCACCGAAATTTAAGTCCCTGCCGGAGATTTTCGCATGACGCTGCCGATCCGTATCGCCCCTTCCGTTCTTGCCGCCGATTTCTCCCGCCTGGGCGAAGAAGTGCGCGACGTCGTCGAAGCCGGCGCAGACTGGATCCATCTCGACATCATGGACGGCCATTTCGTGCCGAATATCTCCTTCGGCCCCGACGTGATCAAGGCGCTGCGCCCGCATACCAAGGCGTTCTTTGATTGCCACCTGATGATCGCACCGGTCGATCCTTATCTTGAAGCCTTCGCAAAGGCAGGCTGCGACAGCATCACCGTGCATGCAGAGGCTGGCCCGCATCTGCATCGCTCGCTGCAGACCATTCGCGCGCTCGGCAAGAAGGTCGGCGTCACCCTCAACCCGGCAACGCCGCTCTCCGTCTTCGAAAACGTGCTGGACGATATCGATCTCATCCTGATCATGAGCGTCAATCCCGGTTTCGGCGGTCAGAAATTCATCCCCTCCATGCTCGACAAGATCGCCGCCACCAAGGCGATGATCGGCGACCGTCCGATCGAAATCCAGGTCGATGGCGGCATAACGGCCGACACGATCGGCGCTGCTGCCAAGGCCGGCGCCAACGTATTCGTGGCCGGTTCCGCCATTTTCGGCAAAGGCGACAAGGCGGCCTATAGTACCGAGATCGAGACGCTGCGTCGCAACGCCGAAACCACGCGGGCCTGATGCCTGCCGCCGTGTCCCGGATGAAGGCAATCGGCGGCTTAACAGCTGCAGCCTTCCTTTGGGGCTTGGCGATGACGATCGCGGCGGCGGCCGGACTTTTTCTGCGAGGCCGCCTCGAAACCTTTCATGCAACGACGATCCTCGTCATCTTTTTTACCGGCGGATTTTTCGGCTGGTGCCTGACCGAACTGGTTGGACGATGGCTCAAGCGTTCATGCCGGCAAACATGGCTTCTTGCCGCCCTCGCAATCGCTGGTCTCACCGCAGCCACCGTATTCTTCACAGCTGCGCTTTTTGCCTTGGAATACCGATCCTTTTACGCGCAGTGGCACGCCGAACCGCTCAGCCGCATCTGGTTTCTGCAATTCATCTTCACCTCGGCCTCGGCTTTCTATCAGTTTGCCGTCATGGCACTGCGGCTTTACCTGCCGCTCGCCCCGCCGATGCTGGTTGCCGGCACATGGATCATGCTGCGCCGCATGCGTTGAGATTCTCAAGGCACTTTGCTACAGGGACGGCAACTCTCGACAATCAGGAAGGCCTCTGCCCATGATCCCTCGTTATTCGCGCCCCGAAATGGTCGCCATCTGGTCGCCCGAAACAAAGTTTCGCATCTGGTTCGAGATCGAAGCACATGCCTGCACGGCACTGGCCGACCTCGGCGTCATCCCGAAATCGGCGGCCGAAACGATCTGGGAAAAAGGCAATGCCGCCACCTTCGACGTCGCCCGCATCGACGAGATCGAAGCCGTCACCAAACATGACGTCATCGCCTTCCTGACGCATCTGGCCGAATTCATCGGCCCTGACAGCCGTTTCGTGCATCAGGGCATGACATCGTCCGACGTGCTCGATACCACGCTGAACATCCAGCTGGTGCGCGCCACCGACATCCTGCTCGCCGGCGTCGACCGTGTTCTGGCAGCGCTGAAAACCCGCGCCTTCGAACACAAGGACACGGTTCGCATCGGTCGCAGCCACGGCATTCACGCCGAGCCGACCACGATGGGCCTGACGCTTGCCCGCTTCTACGCCGAGATGGACCGCAACCGCACCCGTTTGGTCGCGGCCCGCGCTGAAATCGCCACCGGCGCCATTTCCGGTGCCGTCGGAACCTTCGCCAATATCGACCCGCGCGTTGAAGAATATGTCTGCGAGCAGCTCGGCCTCATCGCCGAACCTGTGTCGACGCAGGTTATCCCGCGCGACCGTCACGCAATGTTCTTCGCAACGCTCGGCGTCATTGCTTCGTCGATCGAAAACGTCGCCATCGAAATCCGCCACATGCAGCGCACCGAAGTTCTGGAAGCGGAAGAGTTCTTCTCTCCGGGCCAGAAAGGTTCATCGGCCATGCCGCACAAGCGCAACCCGGTTCTGACTGAAAACCTCACCGGTCTCGCACGTCTGGTGCGCATGTCGGTCGTGCCGGCCATGGAAAACGTCGCCCTCTGGCACGAGCGTGACATCAGCCATTCCAGCGTCGAGCGCGCCATCGGCCCGGATACGACCGTGACGCTCGATTTCGCGCTGAACCGTCTGGCCGGCGTCATCGAAAAGCTTGTCGTCTACCCTGACAACATGATGAAGAACATGAACAAGTTCCGCGGCCTCGTGCATTCGCAGCGCGTGCTTCTTGCCCTGACACAGGCCGGCACATCGCGTGAAGACGCCTATCGTCTGGTGCAGCGCAACGCCATGAAGGTGTGGGAACAGGGCAAGGACTTCTTGGAAGAACTGCTGGCTGATGCGGAAGTCCGCGCCGCCCTGTCGGAAAGCGATATCCGCGAAAAGTTCGATCTCGGTTATCACACCAAGCATGTCGACACGATCTTCCGCCGCGTTTTCGGCGAAGCCTGATCCACGCAATTTCACTGATCAACCCTCGGCACGCCGAGGGTTGATCTCGCTGACGATCGAACACAGATAAGCGGCATGAAAGCATCAGAAGCAGATATCCTCATCGTCCCCGGCTACACCAATTCCGGCCCCGATCACTGGCAAACGCGCTGGGAGCAGAAGCTCGGCACGGCTCGCCGCGTCGAGCAGGCGGAATGGGCAAAACCGGTGAAGGAAGATTGGGTCCAGCGGTTGGTTGAAGAGGTCAACGCCTCGACCAAACCGGTCGTGCTCGTTGCCCACTCTCTGGGTGTCGCAACCGCCATCCACGCCATTCCGCATTTTGAAAAACCGGTGGCCGGCGCCTTTTTCGTGGCACCGCCGGATGTTGCAAACCCATCGATCCGCCCAAAACACCTGATGACGTTCGGTCCCTATCCGCGCGACCCGCTGCCATTCCCGGCTTTGACCATCGCCAGCCGTAACGATCCCTTCGGTTCCTACGAGCATGCCGACGACATCGCCAACGCCTGGGGTTCGATGCTCGTGGATGCCGGAGAATCGGGGCATATCAATGCCGAGTCCGGGCACGGACCATGGCCCGAAGGCACGATGGTGTTCGCGCAGTTCCTTTCAAAGCTGAAGGCTCCGGACGCCTGAACTGCCTCGCCGGAACTGCGTTTTGCGATACTCCACTTGTCATCCGTCGAATTACCGTCGCAATTCGGGTTCTAGCTGCCGATGCGGCGGAGCAAGCATCACACAAGACAGTTGCCCGATGATAGACGGACGAGATCCATCAGAAGCGTGAAAGGCAAACGCATCCGTCCATTCGCACAAGCACTCCACCACGGTTGAGAAGTTTGCGGCCCACATTGTGAAAGCCGTACTTTTCCGTTAAGGGACCGCTTCAAGAGTTTCCATCGCGCCCACGCGAGCGCGCCAACAATGAGACAAATCGAATGAACCGTCGCCGCCGTATCTACGAAGGCAAGGCCAAGATCCTGTATGAAGGCCCCGAACCGGGCACGCTGATCCAGTTCTTCAAGGATGATGCCACCGCCTTCAACAAGAAGAAGCATGATGTCATCGACGGCAAGGGCGTCTTGAACAACCGTATCTCCGAATACCTGTTCACGCATCTCAACAAGATCGGCATTCCGACCCATTTCATCCGCCGCCTCAACATGCGCGAGCAGTTGATCAAGGAAGTCGAGATGATCCCGCTCGAGATCGTCGTGCGCAACGTCGCCGCCGGCTCGCTCGCGACCCGCCTCGGCATCGAGGAAGGCACCGTCCTGCCGCGCTCGATCATCGAGTTCTATTACAAGTCCGACCAGCTTAACGACCCGATGGTATCGGAAGAGCACATCACCGCTTTCGGCTGGGCCAATCCGGCTGAACTGGACGACGTGATGGCGCTTGCGATCCGCGTCAACGACTTCCTATCGGGCCTTTTCCTCGGCGTCGGCATCCAGCTCGTCGATTTCAAGATCGAATGCGGCCGCCTGTTCGAAGGCGACATGATGCGCATCATCCTGGCGGATGAGATTTCGCCGGACAGCTGCCGTCTGTGGGATATCGAAACCCGCGAAAAGATGGACAAGGACCGTTTCCGTCAGGATCTCGGCGGTCTGGTCGAAGCCTATTCCGAAGTGGCGCGCCGCCTCGGCATCATCAATGAAAACGAACCGATCCGTGGCACCGGCCCGGTTCTCGTCCAGTAAGCACAATCAGGAGCGATCAAGTGATCAAGGCACGGGTAACCGTCACATTGAAGAACGGTGTTCTCGATCCGCAGGGCAAGGCCATCGAAGGCGCTCTCGGCAGTCTCGGCTTTTCCGGCGTAGGCCAGGTCCGTCAGGGCAAGGTCTTCGATCTGGAACTGGAAGGCGACAAGGCAAAAGCCGAAGCCGACCTCAAGGCCATGTGCGACAAGCTTCTGGCAAACACGGTGATCGAGAACTATACTATCGCAATCGACTGACGGTTGCGGAGGCTCGCATGAGCGAAGTCACGAACGAATTGATGTACGAGCTTCTGAAAAGGATGCACGCTGACATCTCGGGCCTGAAATTCGACATGACCAGCACCAAGCATGAATTGAGCAGCCTTCGCGGCAGTGTCGCCGCGATGCAGATGGATATTCATCAGATCTCTACGCGGCTTGATCGCGTTGATCAGCGCCTCGACCGTATCGAAACCCGCCTCGAGCTGCGCGAGCTCTCTGAGGCCCAGGCAAGGTTTGAACCACACCCATGAAGTCCGCCGTCGTCCAGCTTCCCGGCCTCAATCGCGACCGCGACATGATCGCCGCACTCACCAAGATCTCCGGTCATGAACCCGTCACCATCTGGCAGACGGAAACAGAGATCCCGAACGATATCGATCTGATCGTCATTCCGGGCGGCTTTTCCTATGGCGACTATCTGCGTTGTGGCGCCATTGCCGCCCGCATGCCGGTCATGCAGGCGATCCGCGAAAAGGCCGAAAAGGGCGTCAAAGTTCTGGGCGTCTGCAACGGTTTCCAGATCCTTGTGGAAGCCCAGCTTCTGCCGGGCGCTCTGATGCGCAATTCCTCGCTGCTTTTCGTATCCAAGGAAGTGAAACTCGAAGTCGTCAATGCCGACACCGATTTCACCCGCACCTACGAAAAGGGCCAGGTCATCCGCTGCCCGGTCGCCCATCACGACGGTAACTACTTTGCCGATGCCGAGACGCTGGCGTCGCTGGAAGGCAATGGCCAGGTCGTCTTCAAATATGCCGACGGCACCAACCCGAACGGCTCGCTGAATGATATTGCCGGCATCATCAATGCCCGCGGTAATGTTCTCGGCATGATGCCACACCCGGAAAACCTGATTGAAGCAGCTCACGGCGGCAAGGACGGGCGCGGTATCTTCGCCTCGGCCCTCGACGTCATCGCAGCCTAATCAACGAGACCTGCCGGGAGACCCAGCATGCGCCTTCGCACCCATGCCGCTTCCGGCATCCTTCTCGCCACGCTTGCACTTCTCGTGGGCTGCCAGTCAGACAAGAAACCAGCCTCTTCACCGCAACGCGCCGCGCTGCCGACCATGGAGCGCGTGGCGATTGCCGCCAATACGTGCTGGTTCAAATCCAATGACCCGGCTTTCCGTGAATATCGCATGGCGCCGGAGTTGAACTCCTTCTCCGGTCGTCCGCGCATTCTGGCGGTGCCTCGCCACAGCCCGGAATCACGCCCAACGCTGGTCGTGCAGGCCGAAGGCAACCCGGCTCGTCTCGATGCCTTCGGTCCGCTTATGCAGGGACCGGCAGGCGGGAGAATCAGAGCCGACGTTTTGCGGTGGGCCGGCGGCGGCACGGGCTGCTGATCGCTCCACGTACACGTCGGACCATGGCAAAACGACGTCGCTTTTGTGATCCGGCCCTCACCGATGGCCGGACAAGCGAGGTCTGAAGCGCCAGAACGTCCCGTTCCTGCAACAGTTTTGCGGGAATTACGTACGCTATTTGACGGCGGCCTCTTTTCAGTTGCGTCTCCTTATTTCTGCGGCTTATGGTCCGCAAATCAGCACGGGCACGTGATTTGCCCGGCGTGCAAGGGGCGCCTCGAAACTATGCCGAAAACTGCGATGTCGAAATCCCTCACCTCCTTCATCGCCGCCAGCGCAGTGATGGTTTCCGCAACAGCCGCTCTCGCCGCCGACATGGAAACAGCGCAGAAGCCGATCTTCGATGAAATTCGCTTCGGCGCGCTGGTTGCTGCAGACAAGACGCCGACGAACGACGAAAAGGGTTCTTTCGTTACCGGCATCGTCTTCTTCGATCCCTGGAACCACGACGAAGCTCAGGGCCTTGAAAAGCTCGTTCGTCCGCGTGTTCACGTCGGCGCCGATATCGCAACGGCAGGCGAAGCGTCGCAGATCTATGCCGGCTTTTCCTGGACGGCCAACATCACAGAATTCCTCTTCCTCGAAGCTGGTATCGGTGGATCGCTCAACAACGGTGATCTGGAGCTCGACGGCACACGCGGGCCGAAGCTCGGTTGCCACACGCTGTTTCACGAATATGCCGCCGTGGGCGTCAATCTCGATCCGAAATGGCGCATCGTCGGTCAGATCGAGCATTCGAGCCACGCCAATCTCTGCGGCGAGCCGAACAATGGCCTGACCCGAGCCGGCGTTCTGGTTGGCTACAAGTTCTGACCGATATACACGCGCCGAATATGGCGCATCACAGTCGGATTGAGCGGCGTGACAGGTATTTTCCTGTCGCGCCCTTTTCGTATCTAGGCTAAAGAGACCCCAAATTCAGAGCCCCTCGCCATCAGGGAAGACCATGACGATTTCGAACAGCCGCCCGATCACGCCTGAACTCATCGCATCCCACGGCCTGAAGGCCGACGAATACCAGCGGATCCTCGACCTCATCGGTCGCGAGCCGACCTTTACGGAGCTCGGCATCTTTTCCGCCATGTGGAACGAACACTGCTCCTACAAGTCGTCGAAGAAGTGGCTGCGCACGCTGCCCACCAAGGGCCCGCGCGTCGTGCAGGGACCGGGCGAAAATGCCGGTGTCGTCGATATCGATGACGGCGATGTCGTGGTCTTCAAGATGGAAAGCCACAACCACCCGTCCTACATCGAACCCTATCAGGGTGCAGCGACCGGTGTCGGCGGCATTCTGCGTGACGTCTTCACCATGGGCGCCCGTCCGATCGCTGCCATGAACGCCCTGCGCTTCGGCGCTCCGGACCACCCGAAGACAAAACACCTCGTTTCCGGCGTCGTTGCCGGCGTCGGTGGTTACGGCAACTCGTTTGGCGTTCCGACGGTTGGCGGCGAAGTCGAGTTCGACGAGCGTTATAACGGCAACATTCTCGTCAACGCCTTTGCGGCCGGTCTTGCCAAGGCTGACGGCATATTTCTTTCCGAAGCCAAGGGCGTAGGCTTGCCCGTCGTTTACCTCGGCGCAAAGACGGGCCGTGACGGCGTCGGCGGTGCAACCATGGCATCGGCCGAATTCGACGAATCGATCGAGGAAAAGCGTCCCACCGTCCAGGTCGGCGACCCCTTCACCGAAAAATGCCTGCTGGAAGCCTGCCTCGAGCTGATGCAGACCGGCGCTGTCATCGCCATTCAGGACATGGGTGCAGCCGGCCTCACCTGCTCGGCCGTCGAGATGGGCGCCAAGGGCGGCCTCGGCATCGAGCTTCTGCTCGATACCGTTCCGGTCCGCGAAGACCGTATGACGGCTTACGAAATGATGCTGTCGGAAAGCCAGGAGCGCATGCTCATGGTTCTGGAGCCCTCCAAGGAAGAGGTCGCCAAGGCAATCTTCGTCAAGTGGGGCCTCGACTTCGCCATCGTCGGCAAGACCACCGACGATCTGCGTTTCCGCGTCATCCATCAGGGCGAAGAAGTTGCCAACCTGCCGATCAAGGAACTCGGCGACGAGGCTCCGGAATACGATCGCCCGTGGGTGGAGCCGGCCCGTCGCGCTGCCCTGCCCGCTTCCGAGGTTCAGGCACCGGCCGACTATAACGACGCGCTGATCAAGCTGGTCGGTTCGCCGAACCAGTCCAGCCGCCGCTGGGTCTACGAACAGTATGACACATTCATTCAGGGCAATTCGCTGCAGCACCCGGGCGGTGACGCCGGTGTCGTCCGCGTCGAAGGCCACGCCACCAAGGCGCTTGCGTTTTCTTCCGATGTGACCCCGCGTTATGTCGAAGCCGATCCTTTCGAAGGCGGCAAGCAGGCAGTTGCCGAATGCTGGCGCAACATCACAGCCACCGGTGCCGAGCCGCTGGCCGCGACCGACAACCTGAACTTCGGCAACCCGGAAAAGCCGGAAATCATGGGCCAGCTGGTCGGCGCCATCAAGGGCATCGGCGAAGCCTGCAAGGCGCTGGATTTCCCGATCGTTTCGGGCAACGTGTCGCTCTACAACGAGACCAACGGCGTTGCCATCCTGCCGACCCCGACCATTGCCGGCGTAGGCCTCCTGCCCGACTGGTCGAAAATGGCCAAGATCGGCACCGCCAATGACGGCGACAAGCTTATCATGATCGGCGTTGACGGCAGCCATCTCGGCTCCTCCATCTACCTGCGCGACATTGTCGGCTCCACCGAAGGCCCTGCACCGGAGGTCGATCTGTCGGCCGAACGTCGCCATGGCGATTTCGTCCGCTCGGCGATCCGCAATGGCCAGGTTACCGCCTGCCACGACATTTCCTCGGGCGGCCTCGTTCTGGCGCTTGCCGAAATGGCGATGTCGTCGGGCAAGGGCCTCAACGCCACTCTCAAGGACAGCCGCGGCCTGCCGCATGCGCTGCTCTTCGGTGAGGATCAGGCGCGCTACGTGCTGGCGGTTCCGGCGGACCTCGCGAACTTCCTGCAAGCCAACGCCGAAGGCGCCGGCGTACCATTCCGCGCGCTGGGCACCGTTGGCGGTGACGCCGTCATCATCGACGATCTCGTGAACGTATCCGTGGCAGACCTCGGCAAGGCGCATGAAGGCTGGTTCCCTGCATTCATGAACTGACGGTTCCGCCGTCCACGATCATTCACAAAACCGTCACAAAGGTTGCGGTCGAAGGAATACGGGCCTAGAACTGAACAGAGGACGCCGCGGCATCTCAGTCGCGGCGTTTTTTTGTCTTTGCAACGCGCATCGAATGACGGGCAAGGCGATCTGCCGGTTTCCGCGAATTTCGATGAGCCTGCGACAGTTTTAGCAGTCGGTAATGCCTGGAAATATTTTAAAGCAGCTACAGAATTTTCTGTCTCATCCCGAACAGGTCTGGCCGTATCCGCGCCTTCTCCTTGATACGATCGTGTCGGGCCTCGTGCTCTGCATGACGGTCATCCTGACCTTGCGGGCGTTCGGCGCCGGTGACGGCACCATCTACGGTGAGAACGGCATTCTGGAAACACTGCAGGTCGTCGCGCTTTGTATGGCAAGCCTGTTGTCCATCCTTGCGGCCGTGCGCCTTCGGCCAGCCGGTCGTTTCGTTGCCGCCACGACCGCCCTGCTCTGTCTGACTTTTTTCGTCAGAGAAATGCCTTCCTGCCGGCCGGACATCATCCTCGCATGCGTTCCGCGCGCTTCGCATCGCATCGTGCCGGCTGTTTGCGGATCCGTGATCCTGCTGCAGGTCCTGTGGATGTACCGCACCAGCCTGCCCGCACTGCTGCGGATGATCCATCCCGCCTTTTCCTGGCCGCTGCTTTTCGTGGCGACTTTCCTTCTTATGGGTGAATTGTGGGAAGAACTTCATCACCAGCCGCTGGAAGAAATCTTCGAACTGCTCGGCTATATGGGATTGCTTCTGAGCAGCATCTGGATGCTGAAAAGCAGTTTCCAGACAACACTCTGGTCGCGGATTTCCGAGATCGCCGCCGCTTTCCTGCGGCGCCTGCACACCTCCTACGGTCGCGGTCGGTAAGCTTTTCCTTTGATTGAGGAAAGCGCCGCTGATGCTTTGACCGCGGCCTTTCTTTGAGGCAATCTAAGATCATTGCGGCACCAGCGCCGCCAAGAAAAAGGATAGCTACGCATGCCCATGCGCCCAGGCGATATCGAGGACATGATCAAGGCCGGCATTCCCGGCGCAACTGTTACCATTCGGGATCTGGCCGGCGACGGCGATCATTACGCCGCCGAAGTGGTGGCCGAGGCGTTCCGCGGCAAGTCACGCGTGCAGCAGCACCAGATGGTCTATGATGCCCTGAAGGGCAATATGGGTGGCGTTCTTCACGCGCTCGCCTTGCAGACCTCGGCCCCGAAGTGACCCCATGGCGAACCTGATCAACCAAATCGTATCGGGTGTCGTCGAAAGCGTCGTGAAGGAATTGCTCGGCAAATCGCACGGCCGCACCGCCTCGAAGCGCAAAAAGCGCCAGGCCAAAACGGTAAGCGCGACCACGACTGCCGGCCGGACCATTCGCAAAACGACGAAGAAGGCAGCCAAGCCCACGCGCAAGCAGGTCAGTCGCCGGCGGACTACGGCGAGCCGCAGCAAACAGCGCAGCCGTTGAGGCGACCATCTCGCTGCAAATTACATGCAACTACATGCTTCTGCGCTGGAATTCCGGCAAGGAGCTTGCTATCTAAACAAACGAACAGCGCCGCGGCCCTTGAACCCGCGTGTGAAAGGATTTGAGACATGAGCGGAATTAACGATTTCATCGCCAACGAAGTGAAGACCAACGATGTCGTGCTCTTCATGAAGGGTACCCCGCAGTTCCCGCAGTGTGGGTTCTCGGGTCAGGTCGTCCAGATTCTGGATTACCTGGGCCTCGACTACAAGGGCATCAATGTTCTGGCCGATGGCGACCTTCGCCAGGGCATCAAGGACTATTCAAACTGGCCGACCATTCCGCAGCTCTACATCAAGGGCGAATTCGTTGGTGGATGTGACATCATCCGTGAAATGTTCCAGTCCGGCGAGCTGAAGACACAGCTCGAGGAACAAGGTATCGCCGTCCGCGCGGCCTGATTTTCGGGGCACCTGTCCCGGCCTTTAGAAGTGCATTTATCAAAAGGCGCCGCATCCACGGCGCCTTTCCCGTTGTTTAGGAAAAGCCGTGACAAAACCTTCACAATCCACGCCCGAGCGCCTCAAGGGCATGGGCAAGGTCGAATTCATCGCCCTGATGGCCATGCTGATGGCGCTCAATGCTCTCGCCATCGACATCATGCTTCCGGGCCTCCAGCAGATCGGCGCGGCGCTCAATGTCGTTAGCGAAAATCATCGGCAATATGTCGTCTCGGCCTATCTCTTCGGCTTCGGTATAGCGCAGCTGTTTTACGGGCCGATATCCGACCGCTTCGGTCGTCGCAAACCGATCATCGTCGGGCTCACCATCTACATTCTTTCATCGCTCGCGGTTGTCGGGCTGATCGCTGTTCCGTCCTTCACAGCGCTGCTTGTGCTGCGTTTCATCCAGGGCATCGGGTCGGCAGCCACGCGCGTCATCACCATCTCCATCGTCCGCGACGTTTATGGCGGACGTGCCATGGCGGAAGTCATGTCGCTCATCATGATGGTGTTCATGGTCGTTCCGGTGATCGCGCCGGGTACGGGCCAGATGATCCTGCTGTTTGGCGACTGGCACCTGATCTTCGTCTTTATGGCGGCCGGCGCGCTTGCTGTCGTGCTGTGGATGTATAAGCGCCTGCCAGAGACGCTTCACGCCGAGGATGTCCGGCCCTTTACCGTTTCATCGGTGATTGCCGGCTTCCGTATCGTGCTGACCAACCGCGTATCGCTTTGTTACACGATTGCCAGCACATTCATCTTCGGCGCCTTGTTCGGTTTCATCAATTCCGCCGAGCAGGTCTATAACCAGATTTACGGTCTCGGCGTCTGGTTCCCGGTCGCCTTCGCGGCGGTCGCCGTCTTCATGTCGCTGTCGTCGTTCCTGAACGCAAGATTGGTCGGCCGTTTCGGCATGCGCAAGCTATCGCATGCCTCGCTGCTCGGCTTTATCGCTGTAACCTTCGTATGGCTGATGATCCAGATCTTTGGCCCGCAGCCCATGCCTTTCGCGCTGTTCCTTACGCTCTTTGCGCTCTCCATGTTCCAGTTCGGCTGGATCGGTTCCAACTTCAACTCTCTGGCCATGGAACCGCTCGGCCACGTCGCAGGAACAGCGTCCTCTGTGCTCGGCTTCATGGGCACGATCGGCGGTGCGTCCATCGGCGCCGTCATCGGCCAGTCCTTCAACGGCACGGCGCTGCCGATGGTCGCTGGTTTCTTCACCGTTTCGATCATGGGTCTGTTCTTTGTGCTGATCGCCGAGAACGGCAAACTGTTCCAGCCCCATAACCCGCCGGTTTGATGAGAAACGTTTCCCAAAACCAGAACGGCCCCGGAANNTTCCGGGGCCGTTCTGGTTTGAGATGACGAATGACGGCTGATCAGGAGCCGAAAATTTCGCGATGCAGCGTCTGCCAGCTGTCGCGGTCCGTCGCCAGCAGCAATCCGCCATCGACATGATGCGGCTCGTAAACCGAGCCATCCAGCCGCGCGGCATAACCACCGGCTTCGGTGACGATCAAGGTCCCGGCCAGATGATCCCACGGCATCAGCTTATTATAGAGCGCGAACTGCACATGGCCGCTGGCGAGCGTGCGGTATTCATGCGCAGCGCAACGATAATTGGCGAAGAAGCGAACCTTGGCGAGATGAGCGAGAACCTTTTCGCGCTCTTCGCCGTAAAAATAACCGGCGGACGCCATGCCGACCATGGCACCGATTGGTCGCGGGTCGGAAACTTTCAGCTTGATCGTCTCCCCGTCCGGCCGGCGCAGATAAGCACCCGCACCCTTCTCCGCCATCACCCAGTCATCACCCATCGGATCATAGATGATGCCCGCAACCGTTTCGCCCTTCCAGACGACCGAGGCCATGACGCCAAACGCAGGGATGCCGGATGCAAAGTTGAACGTGCCATCGACCGGATCGACGATGACGGCCAGTTCGGCATCCTTCAGCTTGCCGAGAAGTTCCGGATCAGCGGCAACCGACTCCTCGCCGATGAACAACGCATTCGGCGCAATCTGAGCCATTTCCCGCTTCATCATCCGTTCGGCAGCCTCGTCGGCCTCCGTCACCAGATCGGTGGGCTCGCTCTTGGAGCGTACGTCATCGCCGCCCAGGCGGCGGAAACGCGGCAGAATTTCGGCCTTGGCGGCGCGGCGCAGCAGATCGGCAAGAGCAGAGACATCAACGGGCATGTCAGACAAGATTACTTCCTTTCGGCGGTCATCAGATTGCTGAAATCGAAAAGTCCGGTATCGAGCAGATGCGACGGGTTCACATGTGAAAGCGCCCGCAACATCGTATCCTTGCGGCCCGGCATGCGCTGTTCGATGCCCGACAGCATCGCCTTCATTGCATTGCGCTCCAGTCCGTCCTGCGAACCGCAGAGATCGCAGGGAATGATCGGGAACTGCATGGCAGCTGAAAACTTGGAAAGATCGTCCTCGGCACAATAGGCCAAGGGCCGCAGTACCATCACATCGCCCTCATCGTTCAGGAGCTTTGCCGGCATGGCGGCAAGACGGCCGCCATGGAAAAAGTTCATGAAGAATGTTTCGAGGATGTCGTCACGGTGATGGCCGAGCACCAGCGCATCGCAACCCTCTTCACGCGCCACGCGGTAAAGGTTGCCGCGGCGCAGGCGCGAACAGAGCGAACAGTATGTGCCGCCGGCCGGCACCTTTTCCTTCACGATAGAATAGGTATCGCGATATTCGATCCGGTGCTTGACGCCGATCGAGGCAAGGTATTCCGGCAGGATATGTTTCGGAAAATTCGGCTGCCCCTGGTCGAGATTACAGGCGACGAGCTCCACCGGCAGCAGGCCACGCCATTGCAGATCAAGCAGGATGGCGAGCAGCGAATAGGAATCCTTGCCGCCCGACAAACCAACCAGCCAGCGTTTCTGGCCTTTCAGCATGTCGAAATCGGCAAAGGCCTGACGCACCTGACGCAGCAGGCGTTTGCGCAGCTTGTTGAATGACACCGAGTCCGGCGCACCCCTGAAAAGTGCCGGAGCCAGCCCTTCGGTAACCTGCTCCAGTTCGTCGGCGATCTCGGCGTTCACGCCCATGAAAATGTCCTCTTGAAGCGAAAAAGCGGGCCAGAGGCCCGCTTCAATCTCAGGCGCCGAGCGCCGCGGCCACGGCCTCAAGCGCTTCGTCGGCCTTGGCGCCATCCGGACCACCGGCCTGCGCCATGTCCGGGCGGCCGCCACCGCCCTTGCCGCCGAGCGCGGCAGAAGCGATGCGCACGAGATCGACGGCGCTGAAACGGCCGATCAGATCCTCGGTGACGGCAACAACGGCGCTTGCCTTGCCATCTTCCGAAACGCCGATCAGCGTGACGACACCGGAACCGACGGTGGCCTTGCCCTCATCGGCCAAACCCTTGAGGTCCTTGGCGTCGATACCGTTCAGCGTCTTGCCCATGAACTTGATGCCGGCAATTTCACGGACATCCGTGGCAGCATCGCCCTGACCGCCGCCGCCCATGGCGAGGCGACGCTTGGCATCCGCCAGTTCCTTTTCGAGCTTGCGGCGTTCATCGACCAGCGTCTCGACGCGGGCGAGAACCTCGGCCGGCTGAACCTTCAGCACGCCGGACAACGCCTTTATGCGCTCATCCTGTTCGGCGAGATAGGCGCGCGCGCCTTCGGCCGTGACAGCCTCGATACGACGCACGCCGGCGCCGACCGGGCTGTCGGAGAGAACACGCACAAGGCCGATCTCGCCGGTATTGCCGACATGCGTGCCGCCGCACAGTTCGACGGAATAGGCCTTGCCGGCCTTCGATCCCTCAATGCCACGGCCCATCGACACAACGCGCACTTCATCGCCATACTTTTCGCCGAACAGCGCCATGGCGCCCTCGGCAATGGCGTCATCGACGCTCATCAGGCGGGTGGTGACCGGGGCAGTCTGCAGGATGATGGCGTTTGCCATGTCCTCGACACGCTGCAGCTCTTCTGCCGAAATCGGCTTTGGATGCGACACGTCAAAACGCAGACGTTCCGGAGCAACCAGCGACCCCTTCTGGGCCACGTGGGTGCCGAGCACTTCGCGCAGCGCTTCGTGCAGAAGGTGGGTGGCGGAATGGTTGGCGCGCAGGCGCGAACGGCGGGCGTGATCTACGTTCAAGGCAACAGCTTCGCCCACCTTGATCTCGCCTTCGGTGACGACAGCGATATGAACGAACAGGCCGGCACCCTTCTTCTGGGTGTCGCTCACCTCGACGGCAAAACCTTCGCCGCGGATGATACCGGTATCGCCCATCTGGCCACCGGATTCGCCGTAGAACGGCGTCTGATTGACGATGACCTGTACGCTATCGCCGGCCTTGGCGGTGTCGACCGACTTGCCGTCAGCGACGATCGCCAGAACCACACCTTCGGCGGTTTCCGTGTCGTAACCGAGGAATTCGGTGGCACCGAGCTTTTCCTTGAGTTCGAACCAGATGGTTTCAGTGGCCTTGTCGCCCGAACCCTGCCAGTGCGAACGCGCTTCGGCCTTCTGGCGCTCCATGGCATCGGTGAAGCCGGCAATATCCACGCCGATTTCGCGGGCGCGCAGAGCGTCCTGCGTCAGGTCGAGCGGGAAACCATAGGTGTCGTAAAGCTTGAAAGCGGTTTCGCCGTCCAGCATGTCACCCTTGTGAAGCGTGTTGGTGGCATCCGACAGCAGGTTGAGACCGCGTTCCAGCGTCTTGCGGAAACGGTTTTCTTCGAGCTTCAGCGTTTCGGAGATCAGCGGCTCGGCGCGAACCAGTTCCGGATAGGCGCGGCCCATCTGAGCAACCAGCGTCGGCAGCAGCTTGTACATCAGCGGCTCGCGTGCGCCCAAGAGTTCAGCATGGCGCATGGCGCGGCGCATGATGCGGCGCAGAACGTAACCACGACCTTCGTTGGACGGCAGAACGCCATCGGCGATCAGGAAGGAGGCGGAGCGCAGGTGGTCGGCAATGACGCGGTGGCTGGCACGACGGTCACCCTCGGCCTTGACGCCGGTCGCTTCTTCCGAAGCGGCGATCAGGGCGCGGAACAGGTCGATGTCGTAGTTGTCGTGTTTGCCCTGCAAAAGGGCTGCAACGCGCTCAAGACCCATGCCGGTGTCGATCGAGGGGCGCGGCAGATCGATGCGCTGTTCCTTGGTGATCTGCTCGTACTGCATGAAAACGAGGTTCCAGATCTCGATGAACCGGTCACCGTCCTCGTCCGGCGAACCCGGAGGGCCACCCCAGATATGATCGCCATGATCATAGAAGATTTCCGAACACGGACCACACGGGCCGGTATCGCCCATCGCCCAGAAATTGTCGCTGGTCGGGATACGGATGATGCGGTCGTCGGTCAGGCCGGCGATCTTCTTCCACAGGCCAAAGGCTTCGTCATCGGTGTGATAGACGGTAACCAGCAGACGCTTGGCATCGATGCCGAATTCCTTGGTGATCAGGTTCCAGGCCAGCTCGATGGCATTTTCCTTGAAATAATCGCCGAACGAGAAGTTGCCGAGCATTTCGAAGAAGGTGTGGTGACGGGCGGTATAACCGACATTGTCGAGGTCGTTATGCTTGCCACCGGCGCGCACGCATTTCTGCGCGGTGGTCGCGCGCGAATAAGGGCGGCTTTCTAGACCGGTAAAGACGTTCTTGAACTGCACCATGCCGGCATTGGTGAACATCAGGGTCGGATCGTTGCGCGGAACCAGCGGGCTCGACGATACGATCTCGTGGCCATTTTTGCCAAAATAGTCGAGGAAGGTCGACCGGATTTCATTCACGCCGCTCATGCTACGCCCTTCATTTCCGCCCCCGAGGCGGTTCACATCACCAGAAACCACCGGCTTTTACCGTCCGCGCCCTGCCCTGTCCAGCCGCACAAAGACAAACCGGCCGCGCATCCATCGATGCACGGCCGGTTTATTGATCAGATTTGTGCCCTGAACTGTTTAGCTGTCGTCGCCATCGCCATCATTGGCATCCGGCCCGCCATTCTGCAGGAACTTGTCGGCGATCAGACCGGCATTCTGACGCAGTGACAGTTCGATTTCATTGGCGACCTCTGGATTGTCGCGCAGGAACGTCTTGGCGTTTTCGCGACCCTGACCGAGGCGCTGGCTGTTATAGGAGAACCAGGCGCCGGACTTTTCGACAATGCCGGCCTTGACGCCGAGATCGACCAGTTCACCGGTCTTGGACACGCCTTCGCCATACATGATGTCGAATTCGACCTGCTTGAAGGGAGGCGCCATCTTGTTCTTGACGACCTTCACGCGTGTCTGGTTGCCCACGACTTCTTCGCGTTCCTTGACCTGGCCGATACGACGGATGTCAAGGCGAACAGACGCGTAGAATTTCAGCGCGTTACCACCGGTCGTGGTCTCCGGCGAACCGAACATGACGCCGATCTTCATGCGGATCTGGTTGATGAAGATGACCATCGTCTTCGACTTGGAAATCGAAGCGGTCAGCTTGCGCAGCGCCTGGCTCATCAGACGGGCCTGCAAACCCGGCAGGCTGTCGCCCATGTCGCCTTCGATTTCGGCGCGCGGCGTCAGTGCAGCAACCGAGTCGACGACGAGAACATCGACGGCGCCGGAACGAACCAGCGTATCGGTGATTTCAAGCGCCTGCTCACCGGTATCCGGCTGCGAAATCAGGAGGTTCTGAAGGTCGACACCGAGCTTGCGGGCATAAACGGGGTCAAGCGCGTGTTCCGCATCCACGAAGGCGCAGATACCGCCCTTCTTCTGGGCTTCTGCAATGGTCTGCAGTGCCAGTGTCGTCTTACCCGAGCTTTCCGGTCCGTAAATCTCGATGATACGGCCCTTCGGCAAACCGCCAATGCCGAGCGCGATATCGAGGCTGAGAGAACCGGTCGAAACGGTCTCGATCTCGACGATGCTATCGTTCGAGCCGAGCTTCATGATCGAGCCCTTGCCGAAATTGCGTTCGATCTGGGAGAGTGCCGCTTCCAGCGCCTTGCTTTTATCCACCGATTTTTCCTCTACCAACCGCAAAGAATTCTGAGCCATATGAACCATCCCTTTAGGTTATCGCCGCCACGCAATCAATGTTGTAACCGATGGCCAATTCGTACCCTTTTTGTTCCGTTTTCGCAATAGGATACGATGCGATTGATTCAAATGCGCTTTTCCTTCTTTCGTTCTTTTAATGTTCTCAACTACATAAGCTGCCGGAAACAAGTCCTCAAACAGCCTCTCCGACGGCATTTCACCGCCTTTTCATATCCGCCCGGGCGGCCGATTCGCCGCCCGCGGACGAAGGTTAGTCCTGCCGGTCCAGCATCTCGCGCACTGTTACCGCAAGCTGTTTCAGCGAGAACGGCTTTGGCAGGAAACCGAACTTGGCATCGGCCGGCAGGTTCCGCGCAAAGGCGTCTTCCGCATAACCGGAAACGAAGATGAATTTCAGATCCGGATAATTCTTGCGCAACTCGCGCAACAATGTCGGCCCGTCCATTTCCGGCATGACCACGTCGGACACGACGATATCGACCTTGCCCTCAAGCTCTTCCATGATCTCAAGCGCCTCGACGCCGGATCCGGCCTCGTGCACGGTGTAACCGCGGGTTTCGAGCATGCGTTTGCCGCCGCGGCGCACCGCCTCCTCGTCTTCCACGAGAAGAACGACGGCGGAATTGCCGGTCAGATCGACATCGGCATTGGCCTTTGCCGCATCGGCCTTCGGTGCTTCGGCAACAATGGCCGCCTCTCCTGCCGCCGCATTTTCGCCGGCAACAGGCGCCGCGACCGGCTCGGGAATATGGCGCGGAAGGAAGATGCGGAAGGTCGTGCCCTTGCCGACTTCCGATTCGGGATGGATATACCCGCCCGACTGCTTGACGATACCGTAGACCATGGAAAGGCCAAGACCGGTTCCCTTACCCACTTCCTTGGTCGTGAAGAAGGGCTCGAATATCTTGTCCATGATCTCGGGCGGAATGCCAGTGCCATTGTCGGCCACTTCAACCATGACCAGATCTTCATCCGGCAGGTCGGCACCATTGTAGGCACGCCCTTCTTCCGCCGTCACGTTGCGTGTGCGGATGGTGATGCGGCCACCTTGCGGCATGGCATCGCGGGCGTTGACGCAGAGATTGATCAGCACCTGTTCGAACTGCGACAGGTCGGTACGCACTGGCCACAGATCGCGGCCGTAATCGACATCGAGCTTGACGTTCGTGCCGGAAATCAACCGGTCCACCAGCATGCGCAGATCGCCGACGACATCGGTCAAGTTCAGCACGCTCGGGCGCATGGTCTGTTTGCGCGAGAAAGCCAGCAACTGGCGCACCAGTACGGCAGCACGATTGGCATTGCGCTTGATTTCCATCAGGTCGGCAAAGCTTGCATCGGCCGGCCGCGCCTGCAGCAGCAGGTGGTCGGAAGACAGAAGGATGGCGGTCAGGACGTTGTTGAAGTCGTGGGCGATACCGCCCGCCAGCGTACCGACGGCGTTCATCTTCTGGGTCTGCGCCATCTGGGTTTCGAGCGCCTTCTGCTCGGTCGTCTCGAATGCGTAGACGATGGCCACCTCTTCCGGCGCCTCGTCGCTTTCGTCGATCACCGCATTCACGAAGAAGCGCACATAGCGGTTTTCATCGCCCGGATGCCGGCTTTCGAGTGGAGCGATATCGCTCTGGCGGTCCTTTGCCTCGGCCAGCGCATGGGTCAGTTGCGGCCGGACAGCTTCGCTGAAGATGGTTTCCAGCGGTGCGCCAGCTTCCGCCTCGTCACGCGAAACGACGCCGGAGAAAAGCTTAAGGAAGGGCGCATTGACCCTCAAGATCTTGCCATTGCCATCAACGGAGGCAATGGCCATCGGCGTGTTGTTGAAGAAACGCGTGAAACGCATGGCCGAGGAAGACAGATCGGCTGCCTCGCCCTTTGGGCGGGCCAGCACGATTGTGCGGCTTTCGCCGGGCGCTCCATCGCGGGTGGAGCTGACGCTATGCACAAGGCGCGCCGGCAAGCTCTGGCCATTGGCGCGACGAAGATCGAGATCGAGCGTTTCAGTCCTTGTCTGTCCGGGCGTTGCCTGAACCGACTGGATCAGCGCCATGCCCTCGCCGGCAACGATGTCCGACATGGTGAGCGACCTTGGCACGAACTTGGTGAGGTCGTAACCCAGCCATTCCGCAAGGGTGGCGTTGAGATAAAAGACCTCGCCCTTGCGACCGGCGGAGAAAAAACCTGCCGGCGCGTGGTCGAGATAGTCGATCGCGTTCTGCAGCTCGCGGAAAAACCGTTCCTGGTCGTCGCGCTCCGATGTGATGTCGGTAATCTGCCAGATGTCCAGCGGCTTTCGCGATGCGCCATTGGCGAGCAGCCGTGCCTTCAGGCGATACCAGTGTGCGCCGGAACCATTATTGCCCGGCCGGCCAAGCGGCTTCAGCAGGCGAAATTCCTCATGACCCTCGCGGCCTTCACGCAATGCTGTGGTCAGCCGGTAAAGCGCTTCGGTCGATTCGCGGTTCTTCGACAGCAGCGCTTCGAGAGACTGCGCCTGTGCCGCACTGGTGGCGCCGGTCAGACGACCATAGGCCGCGTTCGCGTAAATGATGCGGCCCTTGTCATCCGTTATGAGAATGCCATCCGGATGACCGCCGAGAAAACCGCGGGCAAGATCGTCGGCACGCGATTGCGGCATAACCTCGACAAGGCCGATGACGGAGGAAACGAGAAAAAAGATACCGACCATGGCCAGAATACCGAGAACACCGAGAACCATCTCGTTGTCCAGCGCATCCTTGAACACCACGAAGGAAATCGCCACGGCGATCAGAACCACGGCAAGAACAAGCAGCCGGATCACGGTCCCGCCGCGCGATCCGTGTTCCACCAGCGGCGCATCGTTGATGCCGCTTTGCTGCAGCTTGGTCATTCATCCTCACATGTCGGCCGCACGCGCCTCGCCATGATCTCGGCTGAGGATCGGAATCGGTCGGCTATCTCTTCTTAGCAATTTGCGGCACCGGCAAAAAGCTCGGAAAGCACAGAAACCCGTTGAAGATCGCAGACATACGATTGTCGATCCTTGCATTCGAACCATATTCCTGTCCCATGATCCTAATTGGTCACACATGAGGACGCGCCGGACGACAGTTTGAGCGCCTGCCATGATCGTGACACAGCCTGTTTCTAACCACGGCGTCCATTGCAAGGAGTGGCTTATGCTGAATGAGATGTGGGGCGCCTATGGCAGCAACCTTACCCTCGCCATTTTCGGGGTGGCGGCCGGTTTTATCTGCCTGATTCTCGTTTTGTGGCTGATCCGCGGCCGCGGCGGCCCGTCGCCCTTCCTCCGCGGCGGCAAGAATCGTCAGCCGCGTCTGCAGGTATTGGATGCCGCAGCCGTCGATGCCCGTCGTCGCCTCGTTCTCGTGCGTCGCGATGATGTCGAGCATCTGATCATGATCGGCGGTCCGACCGATGTCGTCATCGAAAGCAGTATCGTCGATGGCCGCAGCCCGCCTTATCACACGATGATGAAAACCGTCTCGGAACCGGAGCAAACTGCCATATCCGCTGACCGACAAGCCCGCGTTTCGGAACAGGCACCACGTCCGGCAGAGTTTTCGGCACCGGCGGCGCGCGTGGTTCCGCCAGCAGAAAAGCCGGAAAATGCGCGGCAGTCGGAAGAGAACGGCAATTTTGCCTGGCTTGGCTCAGAGCCGGTCGAACTTTCTCCCGCCGCCAAGACCGCCGAACCGGTGCGCGCAGCCGCTCCGGTACAGCCGCCTGCACGCAATCCGGAGCCGCCGAAGCCGGCGGAAGTGGCGACCGCTCCGATGCAATCCGTGCCGGCTCCGAAGCCTGCAGAGATCACGCCGCCTGCCGAAACGCGCGCAGCCGAGATCAAACCCGTCATCGATTTCCCGACCATCGAACCTCGCGCGACAGCTGCCGCCGCTGCAAATCCGGCACCGGTCGTGCCAGCGTTCTCCGCATCCAGTGCGGCTGTCGCCATTGCCCCGGCCGTCGCCGCACCGATCGCCGTGAAGGCAGACCCGGCACCCGTGGTACGCATTGACGAAGCGCTTGCCGAGGCACGGACAGATGTCGATCGCGAGGTATCGCGCGACGTCACGAAAGCCGCGGAACCCGCTTTCGAGAACGAGAAGCCGAGTGCGGAACACGAAGCGCCTTCGCTCGATAATGCTGTCGATCTGCTGGATGCCGCCCGCGAGCGCGTCTTCCAGCAGTCACGCCCCGAAATAGCCGCGCAGGCAGCACCATCGGTCACCGCACCACAGGCACCGGCCGCAACACCCGTTCAGCGCCCTGTCCCGGCCGTGGTCCAGGTGCCTGTTTCGCAGATCCCCATGCAACAGCCGGCATCCGGGTCTGCGCCTGCAAAGCCGCTCGGTTCGGATTTCGAACGTATTCTCGAAGAAGAAATGGCCACCAATCTTGCCGGGGGCAATGCCGCGCCGGCGGTCGGCCCGGCGACATCGAACGCACCGGTGAGCCAGCTGCCGCGCAGAGACCCGACCCTTGCACGCGTCACCGGCGCGACGCAGGAACCGGCACTACAGAACGAGATCGCCCGTATTTTCGGCGAAATGTCGGTAACCAAAGACGACCGTTAATTTTGAGGGAGCACGCAGAAGCGCACTCCCATCAATGCCAAAAACAAAAGGCGCGGAAAAATCCGCGCCTTTTGTTATTCTGTCTGTCAGGCAGTGTTTTGTCCTTCACCGCCGGCCGATGTCACTCGTCGCGATAAACCTTTTCGCGGCGCTCGTGGCGCTCTTGCGCCTCGATCGACAAGGTTGCGATCGGACGGGCGTCGAGACGTTTCAAGCCAATCGGCTCTCCAGTCTCCTCACAATATCCGTAAGTGCCCTCATCGATCCGCTGAAGGGCGGAGTCGATCTTGGAAATCAGCTTGCGCTGACGATCACGGGCACGCAGTTCAATAGCGCGATCGGTTTCGGAAGAGGCTCTGTCTGCTAGGTCTGGGTGGTTTGCGCTTTCTTCGGCCAGATGGCCCAGAGTTTCGCGCGCTTCTCTGAGGATGTCATTTTTCCAAGCGATCAACTTGGCCCGAAAGTAGGCCTTTTGTCGCACGTTCATGAACTCGTCTTCTTCCGAAAGGACGAAGCTGCTAAGATCGATCTTCTCACTCAACGCGATTCTCCTGAAGAACAGAACTTATGCGGCGCTCTATATCCCCAGGGTGGCGGCGATTCAAGTCTGATGCGCGTCGTTAAGTGATTTTTAAAACTGACACAAAAAGCAGCTAAGCGGCTATTTTTAAAGCAATTCCGCGTTTCGATTCGGAAATGGCCGTAACTTGTCAACCCTTCATACATCTGTGCATAACGGGCTGTTGACGCGGATCGCGACAAGACGTTACCCCTGTTGAGAAAGCATTTCGACCGGTAGAGGCTGTCATGACATCGATGGAACAATGGCCTTCGCGCATTTATTTGCTGCGCCATGCCAAGGCTGCGAATGCGCAATCCGGCCAGCGCGATTTTGATCGCGAATTGGACGATCGCGGTTACGGCGAGGCTGAATTCGTATCTGAAAAAGCTGTGGATAGTGGCTACCGCCCCGATCTGATCATCTCTTCCACCGCCACCCGCTGCCAGCAGACCGCTCAGGCGATGCACCGCGCCATGGGCGGCGAGTGCGAAATACAGGCGGTGGACGAAATCTATAACGGCACGGCGGAGACCTATCTGGCATTGCTGGCCGGACAGAGGGAAACCGCATCCGTCCTGCTTGTCGGACACAATCCGACAATCGAGGAGGTTCTGGAAAACCTCATTGGCCGGGAACGGCTGCGCTCCGCGATCCCGACCGGTTATCCGACCGCTGGTTTCGCTGTTCTGGACAATAAGGCAGACGGCTGGGCGCTTCGCGATTTCATCCGGCCTTAAAAGACTCGACACCGACATTCTTCCTAACCGGCCGGTCGCTCCCTATATGCAAAACGGCATCCTTTCGAGATGCCGCCAGCAACCGGGATGACACCTTGCCGCCTTCTCTGACCAGTTTCACCGACGACGCCCGCATCGCCTTTGACACGCTGACGGATCGCGCCACCGGCCTCGTCAATCCGACCTTACGCCTGGGCGTCACCGGTCTGTCGCGCGCCGGCAAGACGGTGTTCATCTCGTCACTCGTCCATAATCTTCTGAATGGCGGCCGCCTGCCGCTGTTCGAGTCGGTGAGATCCGGCCGCGTTTCTTCGATCCGGTTGGAACCACAGCCGGACGACGCCATCCCGCGTTTTCAGTATGAGGATCACATTCAGGCTCTGGTGCGGGAACGTATCTGGCCGGATTCGACCCGCGCGATTTCCGAACTGCGCATTACCCTGGATTACCAGAGCGCAAGCGGCTGGAACCGAATGTTTTCGCCCGGCCGCCTGTCGATAGATATCGTCGATTATCCAGGCGAATGGCTGCTGGACTTGCCGTTGCTCGCTCAGGACTACAAGACTTTTTCCGATAACGCCGTATCCCTTGCCGGCAATGGCGTTAGGGCCGAACTTGCGCGTGAGTGGCTGGGCCTTGCCGCCAGTATCGATATGGAAGGGCCGGCCGACGAGATGACGGCGCGGCGACTGGCCGAAAGTTTTGCCGCCTACCTCAAGGCCTGTAAATCCGACGAACGCTCGCTCTCCACCCTGCCACCTGGGCGTTTTCTGTTGCCCGGCGAACTCGATGGCTCGCCGGCGCTTACCTTCGCGCCGATGCCAAACGTACCGGATACGCGCCCAGTGAAAGGCTCTTTGCGGGCGATGATGGAGCGGCGCTACGAGGCCTATAAAAGCGTCGTCGTCAAACCGTTCTTCCGCGAGCATTTTGCAAGGCTGGATCGCCAGATCGTGCTGATCGACGCGCTGCAGGCGATCAATCGCGGCCCCGAAGCCGTACAGGACTTGGAGCGCGCACTGGCCGATGTGCTTGCCTGTTTTCGCCCCGGCACCAATTCCTTCCTGAGTTCGCTGCTCGGGCGTCGCATCGACCGTGTTCTGGTTGCAGCAACGAAGGCCGATCATCTGCACCATGAGAGCCACGACCGCCTGCAGGCGGTCACCCGCCGCCTCGTCGATCGCGCCATCCACCGCATCGGCATGACAGGTGCCGGCATCGATGTAATGGCACTCGCTTCCGTGCGCGCTACCCGCGAGGCGACCGTTCGCGAGGATGGGCACCTCCTTCCGGTCATCACCGGCACGCCCATGCCGGGCGAACGCATCGGTGATGAAATATTCGATGGGACCAAGAAAACAGCGATATTTCCCGGTGACTTACCGGAGAATCCGGAAGCGTTTTTCCGCGACATCGACGGATCAGATGAGAAAATGGCTCTACCTGATTTGAATATCGTGCGTTTTCGTCCTCCGGCGGTAGAAGAAAATACCGGCGGCATCGCTTTATCGGTGCCGCATATCCGCCTCGACCGCGCCATGCAGTTCCTGTTCGGAGACCGTCTCGCATGACCACATCAGACGATCGCAACGACCGCTCCACACCACCAGCCAGCGAGATGCAGCGGCGGCGTCCGGGCTCCTTTACCGTCGAAGGTGAACGGGACATGCCGGTCGCCATCAGCCGCCCGCCGCGTAGTTTCGACGACGGTTTCACCGCCACCGCCGATGCCGACGATCCATTTTTCGGCGCGAATAGAGACGATCTTGCAGATGTGCCGGTCGCCCTGCCGCGCCGCCACGGCTTTTCCTTCGGCAAGCTTGCAGCCGGTGCGTTTGGTGTGTTCGCCTCTTTTGCCTTTGGCTTGTGGGCCGATAGCGTCATCCGCAATCTTTTCACTCGCTCCGACTGGTTGGGCTATACCGCAATCGGCATCCTTTTCATCGCGCTCGCCGCGCTTGCCGTCGTCGTCGGCCGCGAAATTCTCGGATTGATGCGGATCGGGGCCGTGCAATCTCTGAAGGCCGATGTCGCCGCCATCGAGGCGGGCACCGATTCGGCGACCGGCGCCAAATCTGCCCGTGCGCTTGTAAGCCGACTTTCAACAATCCTTTCGCACCGCGCCGAAACAGCCCGCGGCCGCGCAGCCCTGGAGGAAACGAAGAACGAGATCATCGATGGCCCGCATTATCTCGATCTCGCCGAACGCGAATTGATGACGCCGCTCGACCGCGAAGCCCGCATGCTGATTCTCGCCGCCTCCAAACGCGTCTCCGTCGTCACCGCCATCAGCCCGCGCGCCGTTGTCGATCTCGCCTATGTACTTTTCGAAGTTTCGCGCCTCGTACGCGCCATGGCCGAATTGTATGGCGGGCGCCCCGGCACCCTTGGCATGTTTCGGCTGTTGCGCGATGTCATCGCCCACCTCGCCGTCACCGGCTCGATTGCAGTCGGTGACAGTCTTGCCCAACAGGTTCTCGGCCATGGCCTCGCCGCCCGTCTTTCGACGCGACTCGGAGAAGGCGTGATCAACGGATTGCTGACCGCCCGCATCGGCATCGCTGCCATGGACCTATGCCGCCCTTTACCCTTCAGAGCCCTGAAACGCCCGGGAATTGGGGATTTCATGTCCGATATCGTTGCAACCTCAAAGCCCAGAGATCCGGCCTGAGACAACTGGTAACGCCCAAAAGAAACCACTCATTAACCATCCTCCGCTAATTTGCGGGCTCTACCAGTTGGCCTTTGCCAGGGAATTTTGAAATGGTTTCGCGCATCTTTACGCTGTTCGGTGGCTTTGTCGTCGCCACCTCCGTCGCTACGGTTGCGATGGCTCCTGAGGCCGGCGCCGCTTCGCGCGACCAGGTCTTTTTCCAAAGCGCCGCCGGCAGCTGGAAGGGTCCTGGCGAAATCGTTGCCGGCAAATACAAGGGCACCAAATTCACCTGCAATCTGATCGGTGAAGCCACCAACGATGGCGATGCCGGCCTGAAACTGGACGGCACCTGCCGCGTCGGCGTCTTCAAGCAGCCGATGAATGCCACCATCGTCAAGACAGCCAAGGGTTACACCGGCAAGTTTCTCGACGGCGCCGAAGGCAAGGGCCTGGATATCACCACCGGCTCGCTCAACGGCGAACGCATCGTTCTCGGCATCAACCGCGCAAAGCTCAACGGCGCCATGGTTGCCAGCATGAAAAGCGACAACGACATGAACATCACCATCTCGGTGAAGGTGGAAGAGCAGATGATCCCGGTCATCGGCATGACTCTGACCCGCGACCTCGATCAGATGGCGGTCGGCTCGATCAAGAACTGATTATCTCCACCAGTCGCGGTTTTCCTCCGCGATTGAAATTCCATCGATATCGACAAGGGCAAGCCAGGATGACACCGGCCTGCCCTTTATCATGAGATCCGCAGCGATATCGGCCAGCGGCATCAGCACGAAAGCGCGCTCCGTCATGCGGGGATGCGGCAGTTGCAACGGCTGGGTATCCCGCTCCACATCGCCATAGGTCAACACGTCGATATCGATCGTGCGAGGCCCCCAGCGTTCCAACCGTTCTCGCTTCATACCCTTTTCGATCGAAAGCCCGGTCGCCAGCAAGTCTTCCGGCGCGAGTGTCGTTTCAATCAGCGCGCAGCAATTGAAAAAATCAGCCTGATCGATCTTGCCCCAAGGGGGCGTGCTGTAGAGCCTTGAAACGGCCAGCACACGACAGTCTTCACGAGAATCCAGCAGGCGCAGCGCTTGCGCCATCGCCGCCTTTGGGTCGCCTATATTGCCGCCGAGACCGAGCGTCGCCATTTGCCACACGGTATCAGGGACGGTGCTCAACGCGCACCTCCACATAATCGAGAATGCCGGGGATCGGCACACTCGGCTTGCGCACGGCAATCGCGGCACGTTTGATCTGCGGGAACCGCTTGCAGAGCGCCAGTGCGATATCGCGCGCCAGTGCCTCGATCAGATAACGGCGCTGCCCGGTCACCACTTCCTCGATTACCTCGAAAGCGATCCCGTAGTGAACGGTGTCATCGATCTGGTCGCTCAGAAGCGCGTTTCCGCCTTCGACCTCCAACTCGGCATCCACGAAAAACCGCTGACCGAGCCGCTCCTCTTCGCTCAGCACACCGTGGCGAGCGAAAAACGAACAGTTTTTCAGATAAATCGTATAGAGCGTCATGACTTCGCCTCCGCGCTATCCAGCTTTTCGGCAGGGCATGCCGAAAGAATTGCATCCGCCACGCGAAGCGCATCGCGATTGGCGGCCACATTATGAACCCTGAAAACATGCGCACCCGCGAGCCTCAGAACGGCGGTTGTCGCCGCAGTACCGACGTCGCGCTCGTCGGCGCGGTCGCGGCCTGTCATTGCTCCGATAAAACGCTTGCGCGAGGTGCCAATCAGGAAAGGCAATTCCAGCGCATGCAGTTCGGAAAACCGCGCCATCAGCTCCGCTTCGTCTTCGCGGCTTTTGGCGAAACCGAACCCCGGGTCGAGCAGGATTTTCCGGCGATCGAGACCGGCTTTCTCGGCGATCCCAAGGGCTTTTTTGAAAAACAGAAACTGGTCGGCAATGACATCCGGCAGCTTTTCCGCTTCCCGGCCCCGGCCCGTGTGCATGATGCAAAGTCCTGCACCGCTTTCCGCCGCGATCTCGGCGATAGCCGGATCGTGGCTGAGGCCGTAGACATCGTTGATGATATGCGCGCCGGCCCTGACGGCGGCCCGCGCGGTCGCACCGCGATAGCTATCGATGGAGATCAGCACGTCAGTTTCGGCCGCCAGACGTTCGATCACCGGCAGCACTCGGCGCTGCTCTTCGGCTTCGCTCACCGGTTCCGCGCCCGGCCGGGTCGATTCTCCGCCGACATCGATGATGACAGCACCTTCGGCGATGCAGGCCTTGGCGTGGGCGACGGCCGCCTCAACGCTATCGTGTTGACCGCCATCGGAAAAACTATCCGGCGTCACGTTGACGATCGCCATGAGATGGCCACCGGCGGCCAGATCGAGCGAACGACCGTACCCAACCTGCCACATGCCATTTGAGGAAATGTTGTTGCTTAGGAGACTCACGGTCGTCCCAATCCTTGCTTTGTACACGTAAAATTGCGCCGTTTCTGTTGCGCATGGAAGGGCTATGCCCCAAGCTTTGCCTCAGTTCAATCTTGCAGGCCCCGAGAATAGATTTGATGCGCAGCTTTCGCCGTTCGCCCCGGGGCCCGGTCATCACCTCAGCAGCAACGCTTGCTCTTATAATGGCTCTCGCCGTGCCTGCCACTGCACAGCCGGTCGTGACCAAGAGCTATTCCTATTTTTCGATTGGCGGCAAGACCGCTGAAGAACTCGACAGCGAACTCGAACGCCGCGGCCCGCTGACCCGCCACACCGGGGCTCGCCATCCTGGCGCCACCGAAATCAGGTTTGGCGGCGAAGTCAGTTATGTGGACCGGGGCGGCCGTTGCTCGATCGGTGCGGTGAAGGTAACGGTGCGTACCCATATCATCCTTCCACGCTGGAAGAACCGCAAGGCGGCAACCGGGACGCTGGCGACGATTTGGGATACTCTTGCGGCGGACATCAAGCGCCACGAAGAGCGTCACGCCGAAATCGCCCGCACTCACGCCCGAGCGCTTGAAGCAAAACTGCGCGCCATCCGCCCGGCAGGAAACTGCGACCTGCTTGAAAAACGGGTGGGAGAGCTCAGTCGCGAGGCGATCGAAAAGCACGATGCCGACCAGGTTCGCTTCGACATGATCGAGTCCGCAAATTTCGACAGCCGCATCATGCGATTGCTAAAAAATCGCGGCGCCAACCCTCAGTAGAACCTGCAGCAACACAGCGCTTTTTTCTGTCGTCAAAGCGCAAATCTAACCGGCGCAATTTGTCGCAGCGGAACCGAACCGCCCTGTTCGGCGTTGCCTCGCCACGCCGGGGCGAGCACAGATTTGCCCCGCCGAGCCGCACATGAAGCGGCGAACGAAAGTTGACATCACGCAAATGTAGTCTTGCCGGATTTTTACATACAGACTAACACGTATGTAAATTGCCGTCTTTGGGTTCATGGGGTTCTTTATGCGAATGAAACTGCCTGTCGCTGGTATTCTGGTTGCCAGTCTTTCCGTCCTTGCTGCCTGCCAGAAGGAAGATCAGGCGGCCGGAGCGCCCCCTGCCCGTCCGCCGTCCGCTGTCGGCGTCGTTACCGTTCAGCCGGAAACATTGCCGATCAACAGCGATCTGCCGGGCCGTATCGCGCCTACCCGGCTTGCAGAAGTGCGCCCGCGCGTTTCCGGCATCATCATCGAGCGAGTGTTCGAGCAGGGCTCGCTCGTCAAGGAAGGCGATGTCCTCTACCGCATCGACCCCGCCCCGTTCCAGGTCGAACTCGACCGTGCCGAAGCGACCCTGCGCAGCGCCGAAGCACAGCAGCTTCAGGCGCGCCAGACCGCAGATCGCCAGACACAGCTCAACAAATCGAATGTCGCCTCCCGCGCGGAATTCGACACGGCAGTCGCCCAGCTTGCCCAGGCCGATGCTCAGGTCCAGGTAGCGCGCGCCGGTGTCGCTTCGGCAAAGCTCAGCCTGCAATATGCCAATGTCACCGCACCGATTTCCGGTCGTATCGGCCGCGCACTGATCACCGAAGGTGCGCTCGTCAGCGCCACAGGTTCGGAAAATCTGGCCACCATTCAGCAGCTCGATCCGATCTATGCCGACTTCACCCAGCCTGCCGCCGATCTCGTGCGTCTGCGCCGCGCCCTTCAGGACGGCAAGCTGATGACCGGCCCCAATGAAGCCAAGGCACAGTTGATGCTGGACGACGGCACAAAGTATCCACAGGAAGGACGCCTTCTGTTCTCCGAAGCTGCGGTTGACGAAACCACCGGTCAGGTCACCATGCGTGGCGAATTCCCCAATCCGGACGGCGACCTCCTGCCCGGCATGTATGTTCGCGTCCAGATCGAACAGGGTCTCGAGCGCGACACGTTTGCGGTTCCTCAGCAGGCCATCCAGCGCGATGCCGGTGGCAAGGCCAGCCTTCTCGTCGTCGGCGCCGAAGACAAGGTCGAACAGCGTGGTGTTACCGTTGGTCGTGCGCTCGACGAGCGTTGGGTCATTTCCGAGGGCCTGAATGCGGGCGATCGTGTCATCGTCGACGGTTTCCAGAAGACCGGCGCCGGCGCCACCGTCAAACCGCAGCCTTGGTCGCCGGAAAAGCCGGCAACCGAAAAGGCTGCCGAGGGTGACAACAACGCCGAAGCAGGCGCCGAGACTGAAAACGCCGAAAAGCCGGCAGAGCCCGCAAAGCAGTAAGGACCCGGTTTCATGGCACGTTTCTTCATCGACCGGCCCATCTTTGCCTGGGTCGTCGCAATCTTCATCATGCTGGCGGGTGTGATCGCCATTCCGATGCTGCCGATCGCGCAGTATCCAAATGTCGCGCCGCCGCAGATCACCGTATCCACCACCTACCCGGGCGCATCGCCTGAAGATATCTATCAGGGCGTGACACGTCCGATCGAAGAGGAACTGAACGGCGTTCCGGGCCTCATCTACTTCGAATCGCAGTCGGAATCCTCCGGCCGCGTATCGATCAACGTCACCTTCGCGCCGGGCACCAATATCGGTGAAGCCCAGGTCGAGGTGCAGAACCGCATCGCCCGCGCCGAACCTCGCCTGCCGAGCGCCGTAACCTCGCAAGGTCTGCGCGTCGAACAGGCCGGCACATCGTTCCTCATGGTCGTGTCGCTCACCTCGACCGACGGCAAGACCGACGCAATCGGCCTCGGCGATTATCTGCAGCGCAACGTCATCGGCGAATTGCGCCGTGTGCCGGGCATCGGTTCAGCCCAGCTGTTCGCCAGCCAGCGCTCCATGCGTATCTGGATGGATCCGGACAAGATGGTGGGCCTCAGCCTGACCTCCTCCGACGTCATCAGCGCCATCCAGGCGCAGAACGCACAGGTCGCAGCCGGTCGCATCGGCGCCACTCCCAATCCGATCGGCCAGCAGATTTCCGCAACGATCAACGTTCAGGGCCAGCTGACCAACCCGGAACAGTTCGGCTCGATTGTGCTGCGCGCCAATCCCGATGGATCGTCGGTGCGTCTGCGTGACGTTGCCCGCGTGGAAGTCGGCGCTGAAAGCTACAGCTTTTCGTCCCGCCTGAACGGCCAGCCGAGCGCTGCCATCGGCTTGCAGCTTTCGCCGACGGGCAACGCGCTTGCAGCGTCGGAAGGCGTAAAGCAGGTCATGGAGGAGCTGAAGGAATATTTCCCGGCAGGCGTTCAGTACGAAGTGCCGTACGATACCAGCCCCTTCGTGCAGGTCTCCATCGAGAAGGTCATCCACACGCTGATCGAGGCGATGATCCTCGTATTTGTGGTGATGTTCATCTTCCTGCAGAATTTCCGCTACACCGTCATTCCGGCCCTAGTGGTGCCGGTGGCGCTGCTCGGCACCTGCGCGATCATGTTCGTGGCCGGGTTCTCGATCAACGTCCTGACGATGTTCGCGATGGTTCTGGCGATCGGCATTCTCGTCGACGACGCGATCGTTGTCGTCGAAAACGTCGAACGCATCATGGCCGAGGAAAAACTGTCGCCGAAGGAAGCGACCCGCAAGGCAATGGGCCAGATTTCCGGCGCCATCATCGGCATCACCATGGTCCTTTCGGCCGTGTTCATTCCCATGGCCTTCTTCCCGGGCGCCGTCGGCATCATCTATCAGCAGTTCTCGCTGACCATGGTCGTGTCGATCCTGTTCTCCGGTTTCCTTGCTCTTTCGCTCACGCCAGCGCTCTGCGCGTCGTTCCTGAAGCCCGTTGCCGACGACCATCATAACAAGAAGGGTCTGTTCGGCATGTTCAACCGTGGCTTCGACAGGGCCTCGCACGGTTATTCGGGCGGCGTTGCCAAGATCATCAAGCGCTCCGGCCGCTTCATGATCATCTACGTCGCGCTGCTGATCGGCCTTGGCTGGGCTTACATGCAGCTTCCAAGCTCGTTCCTGCCCAATGAAGACCAGGGCTTTCTGATCGTCGACGTTCAGGCGCCGGCCGAAGCCAGTACCGACCGCACGACGGAAGTCATCTCGCAGATCGAACAGATCGCGCTGAAGGAAGAAGCGGTCGACCGCATCATCGCCATCAACGGCTTCTCTTTCTCGGGCTCCGGTCAGAATGCGGGCCTTGCCTTCATCACCCTGAAGGATTGGGAAGAACGCGGCCCGGAAAACTCGGCAGATGCACTTGCGGGACGCATCAATGGCCAGATCTTTGGTCTGCGTGATGCCATCGCCTTCTCGCTGTCACCGCCGCCCATCCAGGGTCTCGGCAATTCGACCGGCTTCACGTTCCGCCTGCAGGACCGCTCCGGTCAGGGTCAGGCGGCACTCGGTGCGGCACGCGACCAGTTGATGGCGGAAGCGGCAAAAAGCCCGATGCTGGCCGGCCTGCGTATCGAAGGCATGCCCGACGCAGCACAGGTCAACCTGTTGATCGACCGCGAAAAGGCCAACACCTTCGGTGTTACCTTCTCCGACATCAACTCGACGATCACCGCCAACCTCGGCTCGTCCTACGTCAACGACTTCCCCAACAACGGCCGCATGCAGCGCGTGACCGTTCAGGCGGAAGGCAATCAGCGCATGAAGACCGAAGACCTTCTGAAGCTGAACATCCGCAATGCAAGCGGCGGCATGGTGCCGATGTCCTCCTTCGCCACGGCGGAGTGGGTACGCGGCCCCTCCCAGGTGATCGGTTATAACGGTTATCCGTCGATCCGTATCGCCGGTCAGGCCGGTCCGGGTTATTCCTCGGGTGACGCCATAGCCGAGATGGAACGTCTGGCCAACCAGTTGCCGACCGGTTTTGGTTACGAATGGACAGGCCAGTCGCTGCAGGAAATCCAGTCGGGCTCACAGGCGCCGGCGCTGATCGCGCTGTCCATCCTGTTCGTCTTCCTTCTGCTTTCGGCGCTTTATGAAAGCTGGTCGATCCCGCTGTCGGTCATGCTCGTCGTGCCGCTCGGCGTCATCGGTTCGGTTGCAGCCGTGACCCTCCGCGGCATGCCGAACGACGTCTACTTCCTCGTCGGCCTGATCACCATCATCGGCCTCTCGGCGAAGAACGCCATCCTGATCATCGAGTTTGCCAAGGATCTGCGTGCGGAAGGCAAGAGCGTTTTCGATGCGACCGTGGAGGCAGCGCATCTGCGCTTCCGTCCGATCCTGATGACGTCGCTCGCATTCACGCTCGGCGTTGTTCCGATGGCGATCGCGACCGGCGCCAGCGCGGCGAGCCAGAACGCCATCGGTACCGGCGTTCTTGGCGGCATGATCTCGGCAACCATCCTGGCGATCTTCTTCGTGCCTGCCTTCTTCGTCTTCATCATGCGGCTGTTCTCCAAGAGCGCCCGCCAGGAGAAGCTTGAAGCCACGAAGACGGAAGACACGACCGTCACGACGACACATTGATCCTGCCATAGGGGCTTCGGCTCCACATGGTTGGTCATTGCTCGATCTCGGGAGCGCCTCTTTCGGGGCGCTCCACCGGTCGGGGGGAAGGAGGGAGACATGAGACGAACAAAGGCTGAAGCCGCGGAGACACGAGCCGCCATTCTTGATGCAGCCGAAAAGATGTTTTTCGAAAAGGGCGTCGGGTCCAGCACGCTCGACGATATCGCCGCCGCCGCCGGCGTCACCCGCGGCGCTGTCTATTGGCACTTTTCAAGCAAGACCGATATTTTTCTTGAACTTTACAACGTCTTCCGCCTGCCTCTTCTCAATATGCTGGAACTGCGCGATCCCTCCTGCTGCGGCGTCGACGCGCTATCCATGATCGAGGATGCAGCCTGCGAATGGATGCAGGTCATGGCAACCGACCAGCAGCGCCAGCGCATGCTGACAATTCTTCTCCGCACGAATTTCACCGAGGAATTCGCCCCCATACAGCAGGCGATGCGTGAACTTGAAAACCTGCACAACAGCCAGTTGGAAGCCATTCTGCAACGCGCCAAGGAGAATGGCAGGCTTGCGGCCGGCTGGACACCCGCTTCCGCCTGCCACGCGGTCAAGTGGATGATCAAGGGCATTTGCTGGGACTGGTTGCTGGGAGGCCGCAATTTCGACCTCGATTCGGAAGGTTGCGGCTGTGTGCGAAAGCTGTTCGCAAGCTTCAGAAACCTGCCTCCATCCTGCGCGTCAACGCCAGTCTGACGATGGCCCCTGCCCCATTCCGGGAATGGCGCTGCCCCAGATCATGGCAGCAAGCGCCGCAGGTTGAAACTTGTGCGAGCCTTGTCGCCTCTGTCGTCAATCAGAGGTGATTTCTTCGACTGGCTTATTTTAAGAATCTCTTATATGATCACATTCAATTGATCGGGTTTTAATGCCTCCGCACCTGCGAACGCAATGCGATGGCGCAGTGAATGGCGGATCCTTCGGCCTCAATCTGGGCTTTTGACACCCGCCATCAGTCTTTCGAGCCTTTTCGAAGGCTATGTTCGATGTTCTCCCGGTGCGTCCTAGTGCTGCTGGTGTTCCCTCCCTCACCCGCAGTGACGTACCTACCTCCAGCCTCGCTCCGCTTCGGCGCAGCGAGGCTTTTTTTTGATTGAGGGAGCCAGCTTACGCCATCAGCCCTGTCGTTCAGGCACACTGACGACAAGCCCATCGAGGGCCGCCGTCATCTTGATCTGACAGGAGAGACGCGACGTCGGGCGCAGGTCGAAAGCAAAGTCCAACATGTCTTCTTCCATCGGCGCCGGACCGCCGACGGTTTCCGTCCAGGCATCATCGACATAGACATGACAGGTGGCACAGGCGCAGGCACCGCCACATTCGGCATCGATGCCCGGCACGGAATTGCGCACGGCATTTTCCATGACGGTCGAGCCTTCAGCGGCGTCGAGTTCGAAACGGGTTCCGTCGAAGGCAACGATAGTGAGCTTGGTCATGATCTGCGTATCCGAAGTTGAGGGGGTGATGCAAAGCGCATCTCTTCTGACAAAACGCTTTGCCAGTCAACAACAGCCGCAGGCATGAAAGGCCGGAAGTGCCGCGTATCCGGCCACTTCCGGGCATTTACCTTGCTTAACGGCCGAGCTTGTTGATGAAGTTTTCGGCCTCGATGACAGCCGCGCCGAAAAGAGCCAGCGACGGCGCATCGATCTTGCCGGCCTCGATCTCGCCGGCGATAGCCGCAACCTTGAACGCGCCAACGGCATTTGCCGCACCCTTGATGCGATGAGCCACCGTGCCGGGCGGAATTTCGGAAGACGTCATTTCCGCGAGTGCCGCGCGTGCCTGCCTGGCAAACAGAGCAAGAATCTCGATTTCCAGATCCTTGTCGCCCATCGTCTGCCGCGCCAGATGAACGAGATCGATGGGTCGTGTCGCAGACGGCCCGTTCTCTATCGCCAGACCATGTGTCGCATTGTCGAGCAGTTCGAAAGCCAATCCGGCAGCGGGCATGAGCGTCTTTCCTGTTTTACGATATGGTACGTGGCCATTCATGGCGGGAGGAAATGGCTATCCACCTAAAATCCGGCGCAATCGCGGCCGTATTTCTGTACTCATGGTTAATTTAGGCTAACCCTCGTATTTTGAAGGGCTTTTGCCTCTTGATATGGTATAAATTCTGTTAACAATGCTCAGGTTTCCAGCACACCCAGGCCCCCTGAATTGTATCGGGACGGGGAATGTGCCACTAAAATACACTTGGCATGGGCGTGTGCCCCGGTTTCGGCCGATTTTTCACGCAACGGAAGGCGGGCTGGTAAGCATTCGTTATCATCCCTTTGAAATGAAAGCGTTCCGGACTGAAATAATATAGGACGATCCGATCGCCGATTTTCGGCGGCGGCTTCAACCGACAGGCATGGCCACCCGTACCCATCTGCATGCGGCACCGGGTCGGATGGTATGACCGGTGTAGTAACGAGGCGTAACCGCATGGTGAAGAACAACAATAGCGATGCGATCGACGAGACCGCGTTCCAGGCGCTGGAAGATGCGTTGAAGAACGATTTCGAAGACGATCCGAAGCCTCGTTCTGGCTCCACGTCCCAAGTGCGGGAGAAGACCGTGTCCGAAAAGCCTCAAGCTGCGCGCCCGTCGACCGACACGTCGCCACGCGAAAAGCAGGCAGCCGCACGTCAGGCCGAAGTCCGCAAGGCCGCGGCTGAGCAGGCGCGTCCCGCAGCTGCCGAACCGACCGGTCCCAAGTCCCCCACCTTTTCGCCGGCCAATGACGGCAGCCGCCGACCGACTTCTGCGCTTCTGCGCACGCTCGATGGCGGCGCGATGCGCTCCGCACTGCGCAACTCGACCATTCTGTCCACGCTCTGGACGGTCGCCGGCCTCGGCCTCGGCCAGTTGATCTACGGTTCGCAGATCTGGAATTTCACCTCGGTTGCCCAGATCCTCGAAACCCCGGGCGTCGTCGCCATCGGCGTCGGCATCTTCGTTCCGATCCTGCTGTTCTACGCATTCTCGATCATGATGGCGCGCGCTCACGAGCTGCGCGCCGCTGCCCGTTCCATGGCAGAAGTCGCGCTGCGCCTGTCCGAGCCGGAAACCATCGCCACCGATCGCATCATGTCGGTCGGTCAGGCCGTTCGCCGCGAAGTCATGGCGATGAACGAAGGCATCGAGCGCACCATCGCTCGCGCGACCGAACTGGAAACTCTCGTTCATTCGGAAGTCAACGCGCTCGAGCGCAGCTACGCCGACAACGAACTGCGCGTCCGCGGCCTCGTTCACGAACTCGGCTCCGAGCGCGACGCAATCGTCAACCATGCAGACCGTATCCGCGCCTCCATTGTCGGCGCGCACGATCAGCTCAAGGAAGACCTGTCGCTCGCAACCGAAGAAATCTCGGTTCGCCTCGCCACCTCTGGCGAAGCCTTTGCCTCGATGATCGAGACCCGCGCGGCAACCCTCATGGATCGCTCCAGCGCCGCCGGCGAAGCCCTCGGCTCCTTGCTGACAGCCAAGACCGACACCATGATCCAGACGCTGCAGGCCTCCGGCAAGCAGTTGGCCGGAGAGTTCGACGTTCGCCTCGAAGATCTGTCCAAGACCCTGGCCGAACGCGGCGAAGACCTGCTCGGCCAGTTCGAGACCCGTGCCTCCACGCTCGACGCCAACACCGAAAAGCTGAACGCGGCCCTCTCCGATCGTACGCGCCAGCTGAACGAGACCCTGGTTGCCCGCACCCGCGAAATCACCGAGGGCTTGACCTCCGGCGAACGCGCCATCACCGGCACGCTCGACGGTGTTCTCAACTCGCTCAACACAGCTCTTGATGAACGTGGTTCGACCTTCCGCCAGAGCCTGCAGAACGCTGCCGACGACGCGGTCATGGATCTCGATCTGCGCACAGGCCTTTTCGAAGAACGTCTGCAGACGACGATTGGCCAGCTCAGCACCACGTTCGATACTGGCCTCGACGAATTCACCACGGCGTTCGATCAGCGCTCGGGTTCGCTCGACACCAAGCTCAATGAAAGCCTGCTGCAGATCAAGCAGAGCGTCGAAAGCAATTCGGAGGCCATGGAAGGCATTCTGTCTTCCAGCATCGAACGCATCGGCTCGGCCTTCACCGATCAGTCGCTCGCGCTCGCCACAACACTCGGCACCAGCCAGGAAATGCTGGAAAGCACGCTCGAATCCGGCACCAACCAGATCAGCGACGTCCTCGACTCCCGCAGCCGTGCCTTCACAGAAGCCTTCGACACGCGCAGCACCCAGCTTCAGGAAGCAATCGACGACAAGAGCCTGGCGCTCAGCGTTGGACTTGCCACCTCGGCTGCCGCCCTCACCGAAGATCTCGAGGCGCGTACGGCGGAATTCCAGCAGGCAATCGATGACAAGAGCCTCGCTCTCACCGTTGGCCTTGCCACGTCCGCCGCTGCACTTACCGATGGTCTCGACGCCCGTACCGCCGAATTCCAGCAGGCAATCGATGACAAGAGCCTTGCTCTTACCATTGGGCTTGCCACATCCGCCGCGGCGCTGACCGAAGGTCTCGATGCCAGCACGGCGGAATTCCAGCAGGCAATCGACGACAAGAGCCTCGCGCTGACGATAGGCCTTGCCACGTCCGCCGCAGCGCTGACCGAAGGTCTCGATGCCAGCACCAGCGAATTCCACCAGGCGATCGACCAGCGCAGCCGCACGCTTGCGGAAACGCTGGAAACCTCGGGCCGCAGCCTGACGGAAAATCTCGAAACCTCCGGCCGTGCACTGAACGAAAGCCTGGCAGCATCCGCCAGCGCCTTCTCGACGGATTTCGACGCCAAAAGCCGTGAACTCTCCGGCGCCCTCGAAGGCCGTGCGCAGGAATTCACCGAAACGCTCAATGCCCGTGCTGCCGAAATCACCGACAGCTTCGGCGGCGCGCACGAACGTATCGATGCGGTCATGGCCGAACGCAGCGGCGCGCTCTTCAACGCGCTCACCGATAGCCAGACCCGCTTCGACGACACGCTCTCCGGCCATTCCGCTGCTATCGTCAACGCGGTCAGCGGCAGCCACGAACGCCTTGCAGACGTGCTGGACGAGCGCACCGCCCGCCTCGAAAATGTCTTGGTCGGCACGCCGGAGCGCCTTGCAGGCGTGCTCGACGACCGCGTCTCGGCCATGGAAAACGTCCTGACGACCGGCCACCAGCGCATCGAGCAGGATCTCGGCCGCCGCATGAACGACATGGGCGACATGGTGTCCAAGAGCAGCGAACGCATTGGCGAAATCCTCGACGACAAGTCGATGGAAATGGCCACCTCGTTGGCACTCGGCGAAGACCGCCTCACCGGCGCGATCGAAGAGAAGACCCACACCCTTCTCGACACGATCAATGCTGCCGACGAACGTGTCGCATCGGCATTTGCGGCTCGTACCGAAAACCTGCAGGGCGTCTATACCGACGGCCAGCAGCGCCTCGAATCCACGCTGGAAAACCGCGGCGCCGAAATCACGCGCGCTCTCGAGCAGGGTGCCGAGCACATCGACCGCACGGTTGGTGGTGGCGCCGGCCGCATCGAAATGGCGCTCGGCCAGAACGCGGAACGTTTCGAAGACACGATCACCGACGGCCTGCTGCGCATGGAAACCATGATGAGCACCGGCCACGAGCGCGTGTCCGAAACCATGGAAGCTGGCAACGACCGTCTCCAGGAAGCGCTGGACGGTTCTTACGAGCGCATGCGTTCGACCCTGGACGACCGCCGCGACATGATTTCGGCGACGTTGACCGAGGCCGAAGGCCAGTTCAGCGAAATGCTGTCCGATCAGGCGACCTCCATCGGCACCTCGATCGCCACCAGCGCCAGCATGCTTGAAATGACGCTGGAACTTCAGCAGGAAGGCCTGCGTGGCCTCGTGGATGGCGTCGGCACGGATCTGGAAGGCCGCCTCACCTCCAGCGCCGGCGAGATCGCCGCCAAGCTGAGCACGGCCGCTGCTGAAATCAACCGTTCGGCAGACCAGTTCTCCAGCCGCATCGAAAAGACCGTCGGCAGCGTTTCGACTGCCCTCAACGAAACCAGCGAGCGCGTCGATGGCACGCTCACCGGTCTTGAAGGCCGCATGCGTGACCAGCTTGGTTCCGTGTCCGAACTCGTTGACGGCGTCGGCCGCAATCTCGGCGAAAGCCTCGCCGAGCGCACGGCCGATCTCGAACGTGTTGCCGGCGAAGCCGCAACCCGTATCGAAAACAGCCTCGAAGGCGGCAGCACCCGCCTCGAAGCCGCAGGCGAACAGGCTGCAAGCCGCATCGACGGTACGTTCGAAGCAGGTACAGGCCGCCTCGAAGAGCGTCTCGGCACCATGGACCGCGCGCTCAATGTCGGCCTCGACGCCGTCAGCCGCACCATTGAAGGCAAGGCAGCCACGCTCGCTTCCGCCATGCGCGACGCCGTCACCACGGCCGCCGAAGGCATGGACAGCGAAGCCATGCGCGCTGTCGAACAGCTGTCGCGCGCCGGAACGCAGTTCTCCGAAGAACTCAGCGCCCGCAACGCCGAATTCACGCAGTCGATCGAGGATCGCTCCAACGAAATCGTTGGCCGTATTTCCGATACGCAGAACCGCCTCTCTGGCCAGGCCGCAGCCGTTGCGCAGGCCTTCTCCGAAGCCGGTAATTCGATCGTCAACAAGGTTGCCGAAGCCGATGCCTTGGTAAAGGGCCAGGTATCGGCCATCACCGATGCCCTCGGCGATGCGGAAAAGACGCTCGGCGCACGTGGCGACAGCGTTCGCGACGCCCTTTCGCAGACCGCAGGCGAAATCAATGCTGCCATCGACCAGGTCGACAAGGCGCTGGAAGCCCGCGGTGAAGCCATTCGCACATCGCTCGATAACCGTTCGCGCGACCTCAACTCCATGTTGTCCAGCCGCTCGGCCGAATTCTCCCGTCTCATCGACGAGAAGGCTCGCCCGGCACTGGAACACTATGCTGAAGCCGGCCGTAACGCTGCTGAACAGCTGGCCTCGACCGCCGAGCAGACTGCCGGTCGTCTTTCGGCTGCCGCCGAACAGACCAGCCAGCGCCTGCGCGAAGAAAACAACGCTCTCGTCGACGCACTTGCTGCCCGCACCAACGAAACGTTGTCGGCCATCAGCCAGCGCAGCGAAGAGGTTTCCGGCAAGATGCTGGGTGTCGAGCAGGGTCTCGCCGCCAGCGTCCAGAGCCTGATCTCCCGTTTGGAAGACAGCAACAGCGGCATCGCATCGCTGGTTCAGCGCACTGCATCCGAACTGGGTGGCACGATCGAACGCGCCGCCGAACAGCTTGGCGCCGCAGACGAACGTCTCAACACGACCGCAGATCGCTTCTCTCAGTCGGCTGCACAGTCCGCTGATGTCGTGTCGAGCGCGAGCCGCCTGCTGGAAAACAATGTCGACCGCCTGTCCAACGTCTCCTCGGCGACGCTGTCGCAGGTCGGCAACATCGTCGGCCGCTTCGACGATCACTCGCGTGTTCTCGGCCAGGCATCGGAGCTTCTGGGTGCAGCGCAGTCCAACCTCGTCGGCACGCTCGACGAGCGCCAGGCTGCCCTGCGCGATCTCTCGGTCGGCCTGGTCAAGCGTTCGGAAGAAATCGAACTCACCATGCGCAACCTGACGAACCTCGTCGAAGGCGCATTCGACCGGGCAGAGGATCGTTCCTCGCAGGTTTCCGCCCGCCTTCGCGACGGCCTGCAGTCGTCCTTCGCCGATATCGGCCGCTCGCTTGGCGAAACCCAGCAGCAGGTCGAAGCAACGGCCGAAAACATGCGTAACGCGCTCTTCAACGCGGGTCAGGAAGCAAGCCGCGCCATCGAAGGCACGCTGGGCGACGCAGAACGCCGCTCGCGTGAACTGTCCGACCGCATGCGTGGCGGCATTGCCGGTTCGCTCTCGGATGTAGAGCGCCTGCTGGCCGACGCCACCGGCAAGTCCGATATCGCCGCCGAACAGCTGCGCGAAACCATGCGCCAGTCTGTCGACGACGCCATTGGCCGCTTTGCCGGCGCCACCGATGAAATCCGCCGCTCGGCAGTCGATATCCGCAAGGAACTCGACGCCACTCGCTCGGAACTGAAGCGCGGTGCATTTGACCTGCCGGAAGAAGCAAAGGAAAGCGCCGCCGCCATGCGTCGCGCCGTTTCCGAGCAGATCAAGGCGCTGCAGGACATCTCGACCCTGGTTGGCCGGTCGGCCCAGCATCTGGAAGTCGCAGAACCTGTGCGCCCCGCCCCGGCACCGGCACCGGCACCCGCACCTGCCCCTGTGGTCGCACCTTCCCCAGCGCCGGTTGCTCCGCAACCGTCTTACGCACAGGCGCCGATTGCCCCGCAGCAGCCGGCTCCGGCCCTGCAGCAGTCCAACCAGCAGCAGCAGTCCAGCCTGCAGCAGCGGGTAGCCCAGCAGTCTCCGGCCCCGGCAGCCCCGCAGCCACAGCGCGACATGCTGTCTGGCGGCTTGGCAAATAGCCTCGGTGGCGGCCTGCGCGGTTCCCTGCCGCTTGATCGTCCGGCCGCACAGTCGCCGCGCGCTGCAGAACCGCAGCGCCGTGACGACAATGGCGGCTGGATAAGCGATCTGCTGCGTGGCGCCTCGCGTGAGGAACCGCAGGCGACCGAAGCCCCAGCACCGCGCCCTCGTGCGCCGCAGGAAGCTTCGACCCGCCACGGTGACAATCGTAATCCGCGTCACATGGTCGAATCGCTGAACTCGCTTTCGGTCGATATCGCCCGCGCCATCGACCATGAAGCATCGGTCGAACTCTGGCGCCGTTACCAGCGCGGAGAGCGCGACGTCTTCACCCGTCGCCTCTACACGCTCAAGGGCCAGCAGACTTTTGACGACATCAAGATGAAGTATGACCGTGAGCCGGAATTCCGCACCGCCGTCGACCGCTACATCGCCGATTTCGAAAAGCTGCTTGCCGATGTCGCTCGTACCGACCGCGACAAGACGGTCACGCAGAGCTATCTCACCTCGGATACCGGCAAGGTTTACACCATGCTGGCCCACGCTGCAGGCCGCTTCAACTGATCGAAAACCGTACGGTTTCGGACAGAAAGTTGATGACTGCTCATTTTTAGATATCATGCGCCACAGGAACCAGGAGGTTTCTGTGGCGCATCTGCATTCGGATGATATCGATCTGAAACTCAATCGCCTGCGCGATATGCGACGGTGTGGGGAGCCATTGCTTAGTGATGGAGAAGCAATTCGATTGCTTCATTCCACACAGGACGCCTTTCACGCACTGATCTGCGCGCGCGACAACGAGAAGATCGCGCCGAAGAGCCGCCAACCGCAGCAATCCTGATCTACCTGCAACTCAAGCAATTCGGCCGTTGGCAGACACTACGGCAGTGGAACATGGAGCCATGGGGTCAGAAATCAGTGAGGCCGGCCGCGATACGATAGACGAGCGCGCCAAAACGCATCAGCCCCCGGACGGCAATCCGAGGGCTGAGCAGCATTCAACGAAGAAATCAGATCAGATCGACTTCAGGGTCCAGTCGACAATATCCGCGCCGACCTTGGCAAAGGCGCGGTTTATGCCCGAGATGAAGGTCGCATTGTCTTCGCCGGAGACCGGCACGGTAGCGCGGAACACGTTCTGAGCACGCACCGAACCGTTACGGTCGTTGAGGATCTTTACCGAGATTTCGACTGTCGCAGCCTTAGGGCTCGATGCGTTGACCTCGAACGCACGGATGTCGGTGACGATCTGGTAATCGATCGCAAGACCCTGTCCCGGCTTGCCGACGCCGCCGAGCTTGCCGCTGTTCTCGAACGCCTGCACCAGCTTCGACTGGACGATACGCGGCAGGCGGTCGCCCCATTGCGAATTGGCGAGATATCGTATTTCCGACGGCGAAACGCGTACCACCACCTGTTCGCTATCCAACGATTTCAACGCCGTCGGCTCAGGCACGAGGATCTGGCGCCCCTTGGCGCTATCGGCCGCGCTTGCCATAGGTGTCAAAGACAGATCGAACGTGTCGTTATTGGCCTTGCTGCCGCAACCGGACAGGAGCGCCGCCAATAGCGGCAGGGCCAGCATCGCACTTGCGCGACCAAACCCCGAAGACTTCGAACCCATATTCACGCTCCCATAAGCCCTGTTCCTGAACGCGACATAGGTCATCAACGCCGGGTCCTGCCGTCATAAGTCTTGACTTCGTCCCCGCCGAAGATCAGCCGCTGCGGGTCATTGTCGAAATTGGTGATCGCCCGGTTGAGATTGTCCACCGTGCGGCGCATGTCGCCCACCAGCGTCTGAACGTTCTGCAGGCCGGAAGATGAGAAACGGTTGAGATTGTCGGCGATCGGTCCGATGCGACCGTTGAGATTGTCGGCCACGGCGCGAATAGACTGCAGCGTCTTTTGCGCTTCGGCGAACATGCCTTCGGAACTGTCACCACTCACCATCGTATCGACCTTGGCGAGAATGCCGTCGACGCGGGTCGAGGCCTCGTTCAGCTTCTTCGCCAGTTCGGCAAAGTCGCCGATCGCGCGATCGATTTCGTCACGACGGCCGGCCACGCTATCCACCACGTCACGCGCCGAGGAAATGGCCCCGCGCGCATCGGCGGATGCCTGGTTGATGTTGTCGACCGCAGAACCGATCTGCTTTGGATCGACGGAGGACATCAGAAGGTCGGCGCGCTTCAATACGCTCTGCGCATCAACCCCAGCCTGCCGGAAGCTCGAGGCGGTGTCTTTCACCTCGGCGATAATGGCCGGAAGTTCGCTGGTCGAGGCGGCAACATCGCCCGACACCTTCTCGGCATTGCTGAGGATGTTGTTGATCTTGTTGGCATCGACCGCGCGCACCAGCTGTTCCGCAGCTTCCAGCGTCGAATCCAGCCGCTGCGACACAGCATTGAACGTACCGGAAAGCGACGAAAGGCTCTGCAGGAACTCGTCAATTGCGCCGGAATTTTCGCTGAGCGAGGCGGTAAAGGTCTCGGCATGCCGGATCGTCTGCGTCAGCGGTCCACGCGCGTCGGCGACAAACCCCTGAATATCTCCGATCGCCGTGTCGGCGCGCTTCAGGATCTGATCGGCTGTTGCCAGAAGATTCGTGACGCTTGACTGATCGGCGATCAGTACCGCCGGCTTACCGGCGTCCTGTGCCTTCTTGACGATGTTTTCCTCACCGACACGACCACCCGAAAGCTCGATATAAGCAGCGCCGGTCAGGCCCTGCACTTCGAGTACGGCCTTGGTGGACGGATAGATCGGGGCTTCCAGCTGCACTTCGGTGAAGGCGATGGAATAACGCGGATCTTCCGGGTCGATGGCGAGGTTGCGCACCGTGCCTACCGGAATACCGTTGAAGCGCACCGCCGAGCCAACGGAAAGACCGTTGGCCGAGCCGGGAATGCGGATTGCCAGCTCACCGGTCGGGCCGCCGCGGCCATACTGCGCCATCCAGTAGACGAAGCCGAAGGCGGCAGCGACGACCAGCAGCGTGAAAAATCCGACGAGGGCGTAATTTGCTTTGGTTTCCATAGAGTCCGGTCACTTTTCTGGGTGGTCGGTGGCGCGGTCGTGAGGTTCGGTCACCACCGAACGCGCGCGCTTGCCGCGGAAATAGGACTGAACCCAAGGATCGTCGCATGCGAACATGTCGTCCAGCGTCCCTTCCACCAATACCTTTTTCCCGCCCAGCACCGCAATACGGTCGCAGACGGAAAACAGGCTATCGAGGTCGTGTGTCACCATGTAGACGGTGAGGCCAAGCGTATCGCGCAGCTTGGCGATCAGCGCATCGAAATCGGCAGCGCCGATCGGATCGAGGCCGGATGTCGGTTCATCGAGAAAGACGAGGTCGGGATCGAGCGCCAGCGCACGGGCAAGCGCCGCGCGCTTGATCATGCCGCCCGACAGTTCCGACGGATATTTGTCGGCGGCATCCGGCGGCAGGCCAACCATTTCCAGTTTCAGATAGGCGAGCTCATCCATCAGCGACTGCGGCAGTTGCAGATATTCGCGCATCGGCAGCTGGATATTCTCCTTCACCGTCAGCGCCGAAAACAGCGCGCCGTGCTGGAAAAGAACGCCAAGCCGCGTATCGAGCGAGATGCGCTGCTGGTCGCTGGCGGTATCGTAATCGACACCGAGGATTTTGATCGTGCCGGAGCGATGTGGCAAAAGCCGCAACACAGTGCGCATCAGCACCGATTTCCCTGTGCCGGACGCGCCCACAAAGCCCAAGATTTCGCCGCGATAGATATCGAGATCGAGATTGTCGAGCACGATATTCGAGCCGAATCCGACCGTCAGATCGCGCACTTCGAGAATGACGTCGCGATCGCTCTTCGTCGCCGGCGCTTTTTTCTCCAGTGTTTCGCTGTCCGCGCTCATATCCACCTCAAAAATCGATCGCGGAATAGAAGATCGCAAACAGCGCATCCATCAGGATGACCGCAAAGATCGACTTCACCACGGATGCCGTCACGTGCTGGCCAAGCGATTCGGCGCTGCCGCCGACCTTCATGCCCTCGACTGCAGAAACGATGCCGATGGCCAGCGCCATGAAAGGCGCCTTGATCATGCCGGATGCGACGGAAGAATAATCGATCGCCTCGTTGAGGCGCCCGAGGAAAGTTTCGAACGTGATGCCGGAATAGGCCCAGGTGATCACGGCCGCACCGGACAGGGCCGAAAAGTTGGCGATGATCGCAAGCAACGGCAGCGCTATCGTCAAGGCCACAAGGCGCGGAAACACCAGTACGCCGATGGGGTTGAGCCCGATCACCGTCAATGCGTCGATTTCCTCGCGCATTTTCATCGAGCCGATTTCGGCGGTGATGGCACTGCCCGAGCGACCTGCAATCATGATCGCGGTCAACAGCACACCGATTTCGCGCAGCTGCAGAATGCCGACCAGATCGACCACGAACAATTCGGCACCGAAATAACGCAGCTGGAAGGCGCCCTGCTGAGCGATGATCGCCCCGATCAAGAACGACATCAGCGTGATGATCGGGGTGGCTCGCACACCCATGCGGTCGATCTGCGTGACGACGGACGCCGGAGAAACACCCGAACCATGGCCAAGCTTCAGCTGCGCGCCGCGAACGGCGGACCCCAGGATGTTCATCGCCGAAACGAGATCCTGGGCAAGCGCCACCATCGCCTTGCCGGTCGGCTCGAACATCCTCTGGAACAGCGTACTTTCGTCGGCTTTCTTTTCCGGCGCGGGTGTCTTTTCCGGCAGCACGTCCATCAGTTCGCGCAGCTTTGGATCGGCCCCGACCAGCTTTGCCTCGCCGCCGGCGGCGCGCTGGTTGGACATCAGCCTCTGCATCAGCCACGCGCCCGACGTGTCGATGCCGTCGATGGCGCTGACATCCACTTCCAGCCGGCCATTGGCCTTGGCGGATTCGATCTTGCCGAGCTTGGGCAGGACTTTGGAAATGCCGTGATTGCGCCAATTGCCGGTCAGCTTCAGACGCTGGCCGCCGTCGATCTCTTCGATCTCAATGTCCGCGTCCGTCAGTTCGGCGGGGTTCGGCTGTGCCTGCATATTACTTCTGCTCAAACGCCCGTTGATCGCACCTTGGGGAAACGGCAATATAAACATCCATTAACGAATTGCCATGTGCGGGGAAGCTAAAACCATGCGGCGTCACCTTGAAGCCACAACAGAATCCTTCCCGATTGCCGGGACATTCACGATTTCACGGGGTTCCAAGACAGAAGCCGAGGTTGTGACCTGCACCATTGACGCGAATGGCCTCACCGGACGCGGCGAATGCGTGCCTTACGGGCGTTATGGCGAGACGATCGAAGGGGTGCTGCAAGCGATTCGCGAGATCGAGCCGGCTATCGAATCAGGTCTCGATCGCGAATCACTGCTTGCCGAAATGAAGCCGGGCGCCGCCCGCAACGCTGTCGATTGCGCACTTTTCGATCTGGAGGCAAAGACCACCGGCATCAGCGTCATCCGTCGTCTGGGCATCACCGACCTTACGCCTGTAGTGACGTGTTACACGATCTCGCTCGGCGATCCCAAGACCATGGCGGCGCAGGTCGCCGCCAATGCCCATCGGCCACTTCTCAAGATCAAGCTGGGTACGGAAAACGACGCAGAACGCATTCGTGCGGTGCGTCTGGCGGCCCCGAACGCGCGCATCGTGGTCGACGCCAACGAGGGCTGGACCGAAGCGAATATCGAGCATCATCTCGCGGTGGCGGCGCAGGCCAATATCGAACTGATCGAGCAGCCGCTGCCGGCAGGAAAGGATGGCGTTCTGGCCGAAATCCGCAGAAAGGTGACGATATGCGCGGATGAAAGCGTGCATGCGACTGCAGACCTTGCGGCCCTTCGCGACCGATATGACGCCGTCAACATCAAGCTCGACAAGACAGGCGGCCTGACGGAAGGCCTTCTGATGAAGGCCGAGGCAAAACGGTTGGGTTTCAGGATCATGGTCGGCTGCATGGTCGGCACTTCGCTTGCCATGGCGCCTGCCGTGCTGCTTGCGAGCGGATGCGAATATGCAGATCTCGACGGCCCGCTTCTTCTGGCGCGGGACCGCGTTCCTGGACTGCGCTATGACGGTTCACTGGTGAGCGCCCCCCTGCCGGAACTGTGGGGATAAACGAAAACAGCGCCCGTCAAGGCGCTGCACTCGAGACGTTCAGCGCAAACTCAAGCCGCCTGCGTGGCCGAAATTTCGCGTTCTTCCGGTGCGGGCAGCGCATGCACCTGCGCCGTTGCCGCCACCTGTCTCCAGGTAATCAACTCGAAGCTGCCATCCATGTTCTCGGCAATCGCCGTGCAGCTTTCCACCCAATCGCCGGTATTGACGTAATGGATGCCGTCAATGTCTTCCATCACTGCGTGGTGGATATGGCCGCAGATAACGCCGTCCACTTCGGCACGGCGCGCCTCGTCGGCAACCACTTTCTGGAACTCGCCGATGAAATTCACCGCCTGCTTGACCTGCAACTTGGCCCAGGCCGAGAACGACCAGTAAGGCAGGCCGAGCTTGCGGCGGATGGCGGCAAGGCCGATATTGATGACGATGGCCGCGTCATAGGCCCAGTCACCGAGATAGGCGAGCAGGCGGATATTGCGCACCACGACGTCGAACTGGTCGCCATGAAGAACCAGGTATTTCTTGCCGTCCGCCGTCTCGTGGATGATCCGGTCGGCGACCTCGATGCCGCCGAAATGCACCCCCGGGAAAGAGCGCAGGAATTCGTCGTGATTGCCCGGAATGTAGATGATGCGTGTGCCCTTGCGCGCCTTGCGCAACAGCTTTTGCACCACGTCATTGCAATCCTGCGGCCAGTACCAGCTGCGTTTCAGGCGCCAGCCGTCAACGATGTCGCCGACCAGCACGATCGTCTCGGCTTCATGGTAGCGCAGGAAATCCAATAGGAAATCCGTGCGCGCCGCCTTGGAGCCGAGATGTATGTCGGAGATGAACAGGGTTCTGAAATGTTTTGTTTCCATTTGCCCAGTCACGAAACCGCCCTTTCGTCGCGTCGTTCTGGCTCCTGAAAAACAGAGTCTTGTTTCACTAGCATGACAGGGCACCTGTTTTGTCAGGGTTGCGCCCATGAAAGTGTCTTCTGACCGTGTAGACCGGCGAAGGTTTATTCCCGCCAGAGCGGCGAGAATAAACCTTCCAGGAGAGCGGTTATCCACGCCGCCCGCATAGAGCCAGCACCGCGGCGCCCAGCGCGCCCGCCGCCAAAGACCCCATCAGAATGCCGATTTTCACATGGTCCTGGACGGTCGGATCGTCGAAAGCCAAAAGCCCGATGAACAGCGACATGGTGAAACCGATGCCGCACAGAAAGGCGGTGCCGGTCATTTGTGCCCAGGTGGCCTTTGCCGGCAATTGCGCAATGCCCAGTTTGACCATCAGCGCGACTGTTCCCAGGACACCGACAATCTTGCCCGCCAGCAGGCCGATGGCGACGCCCATGGTGAGCGGTTCTGAAAAGACACCGAACGAGACGCCCGAGAGCGACACGCCGGCATTGGCGAAACCGAAAATCGGCACGATGACGAAGGCGACAGGCTTGTGCAGCAGATGTTCTAGCCGGTGCAGCGGCGATTCTGCGTGTGAAGCTTCCGGTGTGCCTGGCGTGAGCTTCAGCGGGATGGCGAGCGCCAGAAGCACACCGGCCAATGTGGCATGAATGCCGGATGCGAAGACAAGAAGCCAAAGGATGACGCCGAGCGTCAGATAAACGGCCAGTGCCTTCACCTTCAGGCGGTTGGCAGCGAAAAGCGCAGCCATCACCACTGCAGCACCGCCGAGTGCCAGGACATTCAGATCGGCCGTGTAGAACAACGCAATGACGATGACTGCGCCGAGATCATCGATAATGGCCAGTGCCGCGAGAAAAATCTTCAAGGAAGCCGGCACGCGTGGACCGAGCAAGGAAATGACGCCGAGCGCAAAGGCGATGTCGGTCGCTGTCGGGATGGCCCATCCCCGCAGCGCCTGCGGATCCTGCCAATTGAAAGCGACATAAAACAGTGCGGGAAACAACATGCCGCCGGCGGCCGCCGCACCCGGCAGGATACGCCTGCTCCATGTGGACAGCTGGCCATCGAGCATTTCGCGTTTGATCTCCAGCCCGACGAGCAGGAAAAACGCTGCCATCAGCGCATCGTTTATCCAGTGCAGCAGGCTGAGTGGCCCGAGATAGACGTGCAGCAAGTCAAAATAGTTTTGTGCCAGCGGCGAGTTGGCGACGAGGATGGCGGCGAGCGCCACCACCATCAGCACAATGCCGCCGGAGGCTTCGTTGTCGAGAAAATGGCGCAGGGTGGAGCGGATTTTACCTGTAGATTTGGATGAAGACATAGGGTCTCACTCCCTTGATGGAGGGTTGATCAAAGTCTCCGTCGGTTTCGGAAAATCCGTGGCGCACGCAGCACACGCCGTTAAATGAGATATAGCGCGGAAACCGATGATTTTCCATGGAAATCGGTGGTCAGGAAGCGGGTTTTCGGGATTTCGCTCGCCCTTTTTATCAGTCAGCCAAAAAACCTTCCGCCATCAGCCGAAATGCCTCGATCGCCTTCGGCAGCACCGCCTTCGGATCCTCGCTGGCCGCCACCCACAAAGCTGCATTGAGGGCCGCGCCGCAGAGCAGGCGTCCGGCAGCTTCGGTATCTACCGGCTTCAGCCTTCCCGCCTCGTCAAGCTTTCTGACCGCCTGCATGGTTTCCTGAAGGCAACTGTTCTGGCTGGGCCAGAGCGACGGATCGCCGAGCACGGCCGGACCGTCCAACAGCACGATACGCTGTACTTCCGGGTCGAGCGCCATCTCGATATAGGCGGCCGCCTGCCTTTGCAGGCCCTCCCACAGGTCGGGAGCTTGCGCTCCTACTGCCTCCGCACGCGCCGCCATTTCGCCGTCGATCTGGTTGACAACGGCAGCCAGCAAGCCGCGCTTGTCCCCGAAATTGGAATAAAGCGCGCCGCGGGTCAGGCCGGCATCGGCGGTCAGATCGTCCATCGAGGCCGCGGCAAAACCCTTTTCTGCGAAGGCTTTTCGCCCGGCTGCAATCAGTTTTTGCCGGTTTTCTTCCATGGTTTCGGCACGCGCTTTCGCCATCACAGACCTCGAATTTCACATACGCTGCGTATTTGAATTTGACATACGCGACGTATTTCAATATTTACAGATACGCGCCGTATACCAAACAGGCAACCACGCGTGAAGTGCCGGCAGCATGTCGATGGTTTTTTTCGGCGCAAAAGGAAAAAATCGAAAGGTCGAAGACGATGACGAAACGCGAAGCAATTTTCCCTGAGGGCCGTCATGCCCTTTATGAAGAACACGGTTATTCGGCAGCAGTACGTTCCGGCGAGCTGCTGTTTGTCTCCGGACAGGTGGGAAGCCGCACGGACGGCTCACCCGAACCGCATTTCGAAGAACAGGTGAGGCTTGCCTTCCGCAATCTCATTGCGGTCTTGAAGGCCGCCGGCGCAACATTGGACGACGTGATCGACGTGACCACCTTCCATACCGATCCGCAGGCGCAATTCGAAACCATCATGAAGGTGAAGGCAGAGTTTTTCGGCGAGCCGCCCTACCCGACATGGACTGCAGTCGGCGTCAACTGGCTGGCCGGCTTCGATTTCGAGATCAAGGTGATCGCCCGCATTCCCTGAAATACTGCCTGTTCGAAAACGAAGACACGCCGGCTGCGGAGAAATCCGTTGCCGGCATTTTCTTCAATGGGTTGCCCCTGCCGCCATGGTTTGGAGGGCGCGTGTCACCTGAAGATGATCGTAGGGCTTTGAGAAGAACAAACCGCCCAGCGGCAATTCGACTTCGCTGATATGGACATGGCCGGAGGTGAGGATGATCTGGATCGGCGGCCAGCGGTCGCGCACGGCGGCAGCCAGAAGCAGGCCGTCCATGCTGCCGGGCATATCGATATCGGTGAAGATCACCCGTATGTCGCTGCGACATTCGAGGATTTTGATGGCCTCGTCCGCATTGGCAGCCTCAAGCGCTTCGAAACCGGCATCCTCAACGAGGTCCACCGCCATCATGCGCAGAAGCGGCTCGTCTTCCACGACAAGAACCGCGGGTTTGGCAAACATCTGTGACTGCCCCATTCTCAACCCGCTTCCTGCAAATGCACCAGGGAGGCCTTCATGATTATCATGATTCCCGGTGCGTCATAACGAACGTCGACGTCGCCGGTTCCCAACAGTCCAAGACGGATCAGGCGGGAGCCGAAACCTTTTTGCGTCGGTGGTGTTACAGGCGGGCCGCCGCTTTCCTGCCAGACGAAGGTCAGTTGCGGATGATCCGGTGCGCCATCGACGTTCCAACTCACATGTATCTTGCCGGTTCCATTCGAAAGTCCACCATATTTCACGGCATTGGTCGCAAGCTCATGCAGAAGCAGCATGACAGACTGCGTCGCCTTCGGGCCAAGAAAGACCGTAGGGCCCGAAATGTCGGCGCGTTCCAGCATACCGATGCGATCGAGCGTGTCGGAAACGACGTCCCGGATCGAGGCTCCCGTCCAGTTTCGGTGGATCAGCACATCGTGTGCGGAACTCAGCGCCTGAAGCCGTTTTTCGAAAGCTTCGATGGGCGCACGCTCCGGAACGGTTCGCAACGTCTGGGTGGCGATGGCCTGCACGATGGAAAGCGTATTTTTCAGGCGATGGCTTAGTTCGCGATTGAGAATATCCTGGTCGTGTTCGGCGAGCAGTCGGCCTATCGCGGCTTGAAGACGGTCACCCACGCTACGCACGAAATCGATCTCGCGCTGTTTCCAGTCATGCGGCTCATCGTAATGCACGAAGACCACTAGGTTGAACTGCCCCTTGTCGAAGATGGGCACATTCACCAGCACGCGGATGCCGATATCCAGCAATGCCTGAAAATGATCGCGGGTGCGCGGATCGGTGGTGACATCGCCGATCAATACCGTTTCGCCGCGGCGCAGATCGTCGATGAAGGAACCATAATCCCGAAAATGATGGCGACCTTGCAGCGTACCGACCCCGGGCGCGCGCCAGTCTCGTTGCATCATCACCGTTTCGGAGGCGGGATCGACAAGGCCGAAACCGGCGCGGCTGGCGCCGAGCGCCTTCGCCATCAATTCGGCAGCTTCGAACGCAGCCTGTTGCACATCTTCCATATCGCGCAGCACATCGCCGAGCTTGATCATCGCCTGCATGCGCGCGTGCGCTGCGCGCTGCTCTGTTATATCCTGCAAAGTACCGACCATGCGCACCGGGCGGCCATCGGCATCGTGATGGAAGGACGCACGGCGTGAAATCCACCGGATGCCCTCTTCCGGTGTACGAATGCGGTATTCGGCCTCCAGCAGTGCGGTGCCTTCTACGCGGGACTTGTTGGCAGACGGCAGATGACGATCTTCCGGCACTATGAAATCGTAGATGATATCTGCCGGATACTCATCCTGCACCGGCAGGCGAAAGATCCGGCAGCCTTCCGCCGATATCTTCATGCGGCCGGTTGCCACATCGATATCGAACGTGCCGATACCGCCGGCCTCCTGTGCGGCTATGCTGCTGGCAGCAACTGCGCGGACTTCGGAACTGATACGTTTCTGGCGGCGGAAAAGATCGTCCTTGCGGCTGGAATTACGCCGCATTTCCAGAAGCACCACCACCTGCCTCGCAAGCGCGGAAAGCGATTTCTTCTGCGTAAGGCTGAGACCTTCCGGGCGCGGCACGGTATCGATGACGCAGAGCGTCCCAATCGCGATGCCATCGGGCGACAGAAGCGGCGCACCGGCGTAAAAACGGATATGAGGCGGCTCGGTAACCAGGCTATTTTGCGACGTGCGCGGATCGGCGGCAAGATCCGGGATAATCAGCAGGCCGGTATTTTCCAGCGCGTGCGCGCAAACCGACTGGCTGATCGGCGTCTCCGCAAGATCGAACCCGATGCGGGCCTTGAACCACTGCCGTTCCGTTTCCAGCAGGCTGACCAACGCCACCGGCGTCTGGCAGAGTTCGGAGGCAAGCAGAACGATATCGTCGAACTCCGGCTCCGGCGGCGTATCCATGATGTCGTAAAGGGCAAGGGCTTCCAGCCGTCTGGTGTCGTCCTGTTCAGATGTCACCGTACTCTCTAACCCTCTAAAGCATGCCCCGTTCGTCAAGATGGCGCAAATTGCTAAAAAAGCAATATCGGCATGACCGTACGGACCTCTACTCTGCTGCCTGCAAGGGCCTTGGCTTCGGAGCATTGGCAGCCTTGCCATGCGCCAGCGCCAGCTCATCGCTGAGGCGCTGGGCTTCATGGGCATGCGGCTTGCCGAAGCGGGCGAGAAGCAGATAGGCGACGGGGGTGATGTAGAGCGTCACCAGTGTCGCCATGCCGAGACCGCCGACGATGACCCAGCCCAGTGCGATACGGGCTTCCGCCCCTGCCCCTTGCGCCAGGACCAGCGGCACCCCGCCAAGCACGGCGGCAATCATCGTCATCATGACCGGACGCAGGCGGATGCTGCAGGCCTTTTCAATTGCCTCGCGGCAAGAGGCACCTGCGTCACGAAGATGGTTGGCGAATTCGACGATGAGAATGCCGTTTTTCGCCATCACACCGATCAGAAGAACGAGACCGATCTGGCTGTAGACGTTGAGGCTCGAACCCGTAAGCACGAGCGCAAAAACGGCGCAGGCGAGCCCCAGCGGCACGGTGGACATGATGATGATCGACGACAGCACGCTTTCGAACTGTGCGGCGAGAACCAGAAAGATGATGGCGATGGCAAACCCGAAGGTGAGCGCCATGCCGTGCGAATTTTCCTGCAGGGTTGCAGCTTCCGCCAGCGGAATCATGCGCGCGCCCTGCGGCAGAAGCGGCTCGGCAAGCTGTGTGGCGACGGCCACGGCCTGACCGAGCGACACACCTTCGCGCAGGCCCGCCGAAAACGACACGGCGGCAAGCTGCTGTTCGCGGCGAAGCGTCGGCGAAACGGCGCGCTCTTCAAGCGTCGCGACCGTGGACATCGGCACCATGCGACCGTCCTTGGTCTTCAGGAATATGTTCTCGAGATCGGTCGGATCATCAATGGGTCGCGTGGTGGATTTCAGCTTGACCGGGATCGCTTCACCATCAGCGAAGACATCCACCACCGAACGGCCTTCCAGCAGCGACTGGATGGAGGTGCCAAGCGCCTTGATGTCGATGCCGAGATCGGAGGCACGTTCACGATTGACGGTAACGAAAATCTGCGCCTGATTGGGTTCGTCATTGAGGCGCGGCGTATCGAACAGACCGGTCTGGCGCAATTCATCGACCAGCTTGATCGAAGCGGCCGTCAGCTGTTCGTGATTGGTGCCGACCATGGCCATCTGAAGACCATTGCCCGCGCCACGGATACGCAGGCTGTTCTGCTGAATGGCGTTACCGCGCAGCGCCGGCACGGTCGCAACGGCTGCGTTGATATCCTTGACAATTTCCGCCTGGGTGCGGCTGCGTTCGCTCCATGGCGCCAGCGTCAGTACCATGAAGCCGCTATTGGATGCTCCACCCTGCCCTGAGATCGAAAAGATGTTCTGGATCTCGCCACTATCTCGCAGCGGCTGCAGCTTTTCCTCAACCAGTTGCAGCTTGTCGCGGGTGTACTGGAGGCTCACGCCTTCCGGCGCGGTGGCCCGCAGCATGACCATGGCCCGGTCTTCCTGCGGCGTCAGCTCGCTCTGCACCCGACCGAACATCGTATAGGCCGCAGCAGCAATGATGAGCCCGACAATGATGACGGCAAGCGGCGCGTTGAGGCAGGCCTTGAGCGTTGTCGAATAAAGATTGGCCAGCATGCTGCCAAACCGGCCGAGCATGCCGTGGTCCTCGCGCATCGGCTTGGTGAGCATGCGTGACGCCATCATCGGGCAGAGTGTCAACGCGGTGATCGACGAAAGACCGACAGCGAATGCCAGCACGAAACCGAATTCGCGGAACAGACCGCCCATCTGGCCCGGCAGGAAGGAAAGCGGAATGAACACGGCGGCAAGCGTCGCCGTGGTCGCCAGAACGGCGAAAAAGACCTCCTGCGTGCCGAGCACGGCGGCAGCGCGCGGCCCCATGCCTTCGGCGCGGCGTCTCACGATGTTTTCCAGAACCACGATCGCATCGTCCACCACCAGGCCGGTGGCAAGAACGATGGCAAGCAAGGTCAGGATGTTAATGGAGAAACCGACCATCCAGATCGCCACCAGCGTGCCGATCAGCGCGACAGGGATGGTGAGCGCCGGAATAAGCGTCGCCTTCCAATCGCGAAGGAAAAGGAAGATGACGACGACAACGATCAGGCTGGAGAGGCCCAACGCGATCTCGACCTCATGCAGCGCGCCCTGAATAAACACGGCGTCGTCGCTGGTGATGGCAATCCGTGTGCCTTCCGGCAGGTTCGGCTGCAGGGCAGCCACAGCGGCCTTCACGCCCTCGGAAATACTGAGCGTATTCGATTGCGCCTGACGCAATACGCCGAGACCGACGCCGGGCACGCTGTTGGAACGCAGGGCCGTGGTGCCATCATCCGGGCCAAGCATGACGGTGGCGACATCGCGAAGTCGCACATTGTCGCCGATCAGGATGTTTTCAAAATCCTCCGGCTTGGTAAGGTTGGCGGTGGCGCGAACGATGATGTCCTGCGTTGAGGATTCCAGCGAGCCGGCCGGAACATCCATGGCTGCGGTCGAAAGCGCCGCCGACAGATCGGCGATCGTCAATCCGCGACCGGCAAGCGCCTCCTGGTCCACGTCAACTCGGAAGACTTTTTCCTGGTCGCCGTAAAGCTCGACATCCGCAACACCATCGACGGCGGCAAGACGGTCGGAAATCTCGTTTTCGACCAGCAGCGTCAGGTCTTCCATCGACAGACTTGTCGAGGTGACGGCAAGACGCATGATCGGCTGACTGTCGCTGTCGGCCTTGATGATGCGCGGTTCGTCGGCATCCTCTGGCAATTGATTGGTAACGCGGCCGAGCGCGTCGCGCACATCGTTGGCGGCGACGGCAAGATCGGCAGTGTCGCTGAACTCCAGCGTGACGCGGCTCTGGCCGAAATCGGAAATGGAGGAGATGGATTTCAGGCCGCTGACACGGGCAACCGCGCCTTCGATAACGTCGGTGACCTCCTGATCCATGGTCTGGGCGGAAGCGCCGTCATAGGTGGTGCGCACGCTGATGACTGGCTGATCTACATCCGGCAGTTCGCGCACTTCGATGCCGACAAGCGCCGCCAGACCGGCAACGACGAGAAGCGTGTTGAGCACGGCGGCGAGCACCGGGCGGCGCACGAACAGTGCAGTGAATGTCTTCTGGCTGTCGGCGCTGTTGCCGTGGCCGCGTTCCTCGTCGATGCCCTGACTTGCGCCGGTGTTCGTCTCGTCGTGGCTGCTCATCGGCTGGCGACCTCCGGCGGCTTTTCACCGGCAATGCGCACGGCACCGTTTTCGCGGACACGCTGCAGGCCCTCGGTGGCGACGGCATCGCCTTCCTTGATATCGCCGGCAACAAGGATGGCATCCGGGTTACGCTGAATGATGCGCACGCGGGCTTTGACCGACTTCTTGTCCACGATTTGCCAGACGAAAGAGCCCTTGCTGTCCCACTGCACGGCCAGCGGATCGACCGTGGCATAGGTTTCGCCCGGAAAACGCATGGTGACGCCGAAGGACATACCGGCGCGCAACAAGTCTTCTTCGTTTTCGATCTTGGCGCGGATGCGGATGGTGCGGCTGGCCGGGTCGACGCGGTTGTCGACAGCCTCGACCTCGCCTTCGAAAACGCGCCCCGGACGCGAGGCCGACGTCGCTTCGACCGGCATGCCGATCGCGACCTGCACCGCAAAACGTTCCGGCGCCCAGAAATCGACCAGCAACTGTTCGCGGTCATCCACCTGCACGACATTGCTGGATGTGGTGACGTTGTCGCCGATATTGACCGCCACGATGCCGACAATGCCGTCGATCGGTGCCAGAACCGAACGTCGCTTCAAGGCAAGCTCTGCATTGGTAAGGGCAAGTTCCGCCGTTTCCTTGGCGATCTGCGCATCCAGAACATCGAGGCGCGAAAAACTTTTCAGCGCCGAATAGCTGTCCGCCTTCTCCTTGGCGCTGCGCAGGAGCACCTGCGCCTGATCGCGCAGGATGATCTGTTCGTCGTCATCGAGCTGCGCCAGCAACTGGCCCTTCTTGACGCGATCGCCGGACTTGACGTGGATTTCGTTGATCGTGCCGGCGGCCTGCGGCATGACGATGACCGACTGGATCGCCTCGCCGCTGCCGATTGCCGACAGCTGATCATTGACGATACCCTTGCCGACCGGCCGGGTAGCGACCAGCACGGCCTGCTGGCCCCCACCGGCGCGGGGCGGTGTGGCAGCACTGCCGGAAGGCGCGGTGGCGGAAACAGGCTCGGTCACGCCCGGATTGATCTTCGCGACCACACTTTCCGGCACGCCCATGGAAACCAGTGTGCGACCGGCATCAGCCGACAGATAAACCCACAGACAGAGTCCCGCGAGCAACGCCGCCACCGAGATCAGGAACTGGTTTCCAACCCGCATGCAATTCTCCGGCATTCAACTTGAGTGGGCGAAGTATCTTCGTTTCAGCTTGGTTGCGCAATGCTTGGCAAGACACCTTACCGATTTGTAACCTCACGCAACTTCAAGCATATGGCAGATGCTTAAACCTTGAACGGCAACGATGTTTTTTGGCACAGGAGGGCTGTCATCGGATGGCCGCTTTGGCGTTTCAGGGTGGCGCTTAAGGCAAAAGTCCACAGCCGACATGCAGCAATGGAATGAAACCAGAACATCTTTTCTGGCCTTTCGGTTCCGAATCACTACATTGACCCTCATGACCAACAGTTTCGACGATATTCCGTTCTTCGACGAGGAGCCGGAACCCCGGCGCCAGCAGCGTGGCGCTACCGTGCCAGCGACGGCAGGTTCACCTTCAGCAGGAACCGCGTCAGGCGGCCTCGGTATCGCCGCCCGCGCCATGGCGGCGCGCGACCAGAACCGGCCTGCCCCGGATTATCTCTCGGGCCTCAATCCCGAACAGCGCGAGGCGGTGGAAACGACGGACGGCCCTGTCCTGGTTCTAGCGGGTGCCGGCACCGGCAAGACACGTGTGCTCACCACCCGCATCGCTCACATTCTCGAAACCAACAAGGCATTTCCGAGTCAGATCCTCGCAGTCACCTTTACCAACAAGGCGGCGCGCGAGATGAAGGAACGTATCGGCGTTCTCGTCGGTGGCGCCGTCGAGGGCATGCCCTGGCTCGGCACCTTTCACTCGATCGGCGTGAAACTGCTGCGCCGTCATGCCGAGCTTGTCGGCCTGCGCTCCGACTTCACCATTCTCGATACAGACGACGTGGTGCGGCTGATCAAGCAGCTGATCCAGGCGGAAGGCCTGGACGACAAGCGCTGGCCGGCAAAGCAGTTTGCCGGCATGATCGATGGCTGGAAAAACAAGGGCCTGCTGCCGCCGGACATTCCCGAAGGCGACGCCCGTGCATTTGCCAACGGCAAGGGCCGCGAGCTTTATGCCGCCTATCAGGCGCGCCTGCGCACCCTAAACGCCTGCGATTTCGGCGACCTTCTGCTGCATCCGATCGCGCTGTTCCGCAAGGCACCGGACCTCTTGAAGGAATACCACCAGCGCTTTCGCTACATTCTGGTGGACGAATATCAGGATACCAATACCGCCCAGTACATGTGGCTGCGGCTGCTGGCGCAGCGCCCCAAGGGCGTACCGCAAAATGTCTGCTGCGTTGGCGACGACGATCAGTCTATCTATGGCTGGCGCGGTGCCGAGGTGGACAATATTCTTCGCTTCGAGAAGGATTTCGTCGGCGCCAAGGTTATCAAGCTGGAGCGCAATTATCGCTCCACCGAACACATCCTCGGTGCCGCCGGTCACCTGATCGCCCATAATGAAGGGCGGCTTGGCAAAACGCTGTTCACCGACCGCAGTGACCCGGACGACCAGAAGGTACAGGTGCATGCGGCCTGGGACAGTGAAGAGGAAGCCAGAGCCGTCGGAGAGGAAATCGAGCGACTGCAACGCGGCGACAGCACCAACGGCAAGAAACACGCGCTGAACGACATGGCGATCCTCGTGCGTGCTTCTTTCCAGATGCGCGAGTTCGAAGACCGGTTCGTTACGCTCGGCCTCAATTACCGCGTCATCGGCGGCCCGCGCTTCTACGAGCGTCTCGAAGTGCGCGATGCGATGGCTTACTTCCGCCTCGTCTGCCAGCCCGCCGACGATCTGGCCTTCGAGCGGATCGTCAACACGCCGAAGCGCGGCCTTGGCGATACCACCATCCGCAACCTGCATGATTACGCTCGCGCCCGCGATATCCCCATGCTGGCCGCGGCCTCCGACATCATCGAGACGGACGAACTGAAGCCGAAGGCGCGCAAGGCGCTGTTCGACGTGATTCAAAGTTTCAAAAACTGGCAGGAACGACTTGAAAACGTTCCGCATACCGAACTTGCAGAGCAGATCCTGGAAGAGTCGGGTTACACCGACATGTGGAAGAACGACAAATCGGCGGAAGCGCCGGGACGTCTGGAAAACCTCAAGGAACTGATCCGCTCGATGGAGCAGTTCGAATCGATGCGTGGCTTCCTTGAGCACGTATCGCTGGTCATGGATGCCGAGACCAACGAGAACCTCGACGCGGTATCGATCATGACACTGCATTCGGCCAAGGGGCTGGAATTTGACACCGTGTTCCTGCCGGGCTGGGAAGAGGGCCTGTTTCCGCACCAGCGCGCGCTCGATGAAGGCGGCCGCTCCGGTCTGGAGGAAGAACGCCGCCTTGCCTATGTGGGCCTGACGCGCGCCAAACACCGCTGCCATCTGTGGTTCGTCTCCAACCGACGCATCCACGGCCTCTGGCAATCGACCATGCCGTCGCGTTTCCTCGACGAACTGCCTCCGGCGCATGTGGATGTCGCCGAACCATCGGATTCGAGCTATGGCGGATATGGCGGGCGCGGTGGTTACGGCCAGTCACGTTTCGACAAGGCCGAGCCATTTGCCAACTCCTATTCGACGCCAGGATGGAAACGCGCCCAACAGAACAAGACCGACGCCACCCGCGACAACTGGGGTTCGCGCTCCGGCCATGCGGTGGAGCGCATCGGTTACGGCGAAAGCGGACCGCGCGGACGCACGATAGACGGCGAACTGGTGGCGAAGTCCGTGGCTTCGACACCATCGAAATTTTTCGTCGGCGACCGGGTTTTCCATATCAAGTTCGGCAATGGCAATGTGTCTGCGGTCGAAGGCAACAAGCTGACCATCGAGTTCGACCGTGCCGGCGAAAAACGGGTGCTGGACGGCTTTGTCGAGCGGGCGCCAGCCAAGGAATGAAATGAGGTCGGGCATGCGCATCTGGATCATGTCCGACCTTCATCTTGAATTTTCCGAAATGCGGCTTCCGCTGAAGATACCCGAGGCGGATGTCTGCGTGGTGGCGGGTGACGTCACCACAGGCGGCGTCGTCCCAAGCCTCCGCTGGCTGCACGACAATATCTCGTTCAGAATGCCGGTCGTGTTCGTCGCTGGCAATCACGAATTTTATGGCTCTTCTTTTGTCGAGGCCCGCCGACGTGCTCACGATGTGGTGCCCCGCGTCGAGAACATTCATTTTCTTGATGGTAAAACGATAGAGATCGACGGGACGGTGTTCACCGGCGGAACCCTGTGGACGGATTTTCGGCTGTTCGGCGATCCGCAAACCGCAATCATCGAAGCTGCAGAGCGGATGAACGACTACCGCAAGACCCGGTTTTCCCTGTCGCCGCCCGAGGATTTCACACCCTTTCACACACAGCGTCAGCATATGCAGGATCGGTCGGTTATCGAATCCACGCTGATGGAAACTCGCAAAAAGCCGCTTGTTGTGGTGACGCATCACTTGCCAAGCCCACGCTCGCTGCCGGAGGGTGAGCGCGAAAAACTGCTGTCGGCGGCTTATGCCTCGGATCTTGAGGACATGATCCTCGCCGGAACGCCCGATCTATGGATCCATGGCCATGTGCATGAACGGCGCGACTATCATATCGGCGAGACGCGCATTGTCGCCAATCCGCGCGGTTATCCCGGCGAACAGAACCATGCGCTCTATGATGTCGGCCTTGTGGTGGACATATAGATAAACAAAAACGCCGCCCTCGTGAGGCGGCGTTTTTGATAAATGTTGATGGTATCAGGCGTCGTTACCGCGCTTGAACAGGTCCACCAGCGTCTTGCCGGAGGAACCACCGCGACCTGGGCGCTTGCCGTCCCATTCGTCAACGATGACCATGTGGGTGACTTCGCCGCGACGGAACGCCGCCAGGAATTTGTCGTACTGGGCAAAGGCAACGCAACCATGGCTGTCGCCGCGGGTGCGCAGCAGGTAGCTGTGAGCGAGGAGACCCGTGCGGTTGAGCGGATGCTTGCCATCGACGGAAGTCAAACGAATGGCGGCAACACCGTGGAACAGCGATTCGCGCATCGAAAGTTTGTAGGTGCCGGCAGGCGTCGGGCCCTTCATCTTCACATGCGTCATCTTTGGGTTGTCACGCAACTTGCCGATGCCGGAATGGGCCTCGAGCTTTGTGCCGTCAGGCATATAAACGGTGGCGTTGGTGATATCGTAGATAGCAACCTTGGTGCCGATACCCGGCCAGTTCGGCGCCGAACGTGACGGAGCCGAAGGCGCAGTCTGGCGCATCGGGTTGTCGGGCTTGGCGTAGGCGAGAACCGTATCCGGCTTTTCGTCGCGACCCGGCTTTTGCGGAGATACGCGGGCAATTGCGTCAAGGCCGTTGCGCGAAGAAGCACTTTCGGTCGCCGGCTTGGCTGCCGCGACGACCTTTTCAGCCTGCGGACGGCCGAACGGCATCGGACCGTTTTTCGGCAATGCGTCTGCAAGCGCAAGCGCATTCGGCTTGGCCGGAGCGTCCGGCTCGGCAGATGCAATATCGACCGTTCCTTCGACTTCGACGGGCTCGATGTTCTTCAACTCTGCCACACGGGTGGCCGGAGTGACATCCTGAAAGACGTCCGGCATTTCGCCGCGCGGAGCCACAGCAACGACATTTTCCATCGCCGGCATCAGCGCGTTTCGGATCGCATCCGCATCAGGACGGGCAGCCATGAGAGCCGCAAACTGACGCTCATCTTCGGCAGCCCTGGCCTTTGCGTTGGCCTTGGCAAGCGCGGCATCAAGACCGCTGCGCACGGCATCGTCCGCGGGGCGCAGAGCCGCCATAACCGAAGCTTCGGCGCCTTCGATACGACCTGCCTTGGGATCAACCGTGGTCGGGATGCGTGAGAACTTGGAGACATTGATGAGACGCTGAGGATCGGCCTCGGTCGTCGTCAGGTGGTTTTGCGCAACCGGCACCGGCGATGCCACGCGCATGGACAACACGGTCTGGAATTTCGGCTGCGGCGTCAGGCTCGTCGGCGACGCCATCTTGCCGACCGACAGAACGGCCGCGCCGACCCAGACGCCGCCAAGCAGCGTCGCGCCGAGAATGACCGTACCGAAAAACGCGGCTCTGGATTTGCCCCCGGCGGCCTCGGCCTTGCGGCCGGCTCTCTTGCCGTTCTGGCGCTCATAGGGATTTTCGAAATTATCTATCGTCAGCGCCATACTGGTTACCCGAACACTCTACGCAAACCGATGGCGCTACCGAACGCCGCGCCACCGAAATCGGGCGAAACGCATGACTGGAGACTCAAGAGCCCCGAACCATCGTTCACCGGTTGACGAAGAGAATGCCGAATTATGGTAACCAAAATGTTTATGCCGCCCCTGATTTCGATCCCCGACCAGTATTTGGCGCAGCTAATACTGCGAGTTCCGGCCGAAAATTTAGCCAAAATGCGGCGCTGGAGCGGCAGACATGATTAATGAGCCGCTCCCAAGGCCCATCAGCCGTCTATCCGCCGAACGTTCAGCCGCTCCATGAAAAACCATGGGCGCAGACGCACGCCGATGACATTACCCGCAAAGGCTGCCACGGCCCAAAGGTAACCGTGAAGACTGCCGGATGCAATGCCTGAAAAATAGGCGCCAATATTGCAGCCATATGCGATGCGCGCACCGTAACCGAGCAGAAGCCCGCCCAGGACTGCCGCCAGCACCGACCGCAGCGGAATATCGAGGCTCGGGGCAAACTTACCGGCAAGAGCTGCTGCCAGCATGGCACCGGCGATGATACCGAAATCCATCACGGAGGTGATATCGGCGAACACGCTTTGGGCCAGCGCCTTGGCGTTGGCCGGCTGCTGCCAATGGGGCCAGGAAGCCACATCGACACCGATGAGTTGCGCGCCCTTGGCGCCCCAGAGGGCGAATGCCGAGGTAACGCCCCATGGACGGCCGGCAAGCGCAAGCGTTGCGAAGTTGAGAATCACGAGCGCTATCGCACCGAACACGAGCGGCCACGGGCCCCGCAGATAACGGGCAAAACCCTGGCGTGGCGAAGGTGGGGCCTGTTCGAGAGCGCCGTTCCGCCTCTTTTCAACAATGACCGTGATGGCGGCGATCGCGCCGAAAATAGCGAGGGACAAGGCGATGCCGCCTGCTGCGCCGAAGGTCTGGAAAAGTGCGGTGGGCGGCAGCGACGGCAGGGAAGCCCACCAGCCGGTGTGCATGGTTCCGATCAGCGAACCGACGATGAAGAAGAACAGCGTGACCAGCATGCGGGCATTGCCGCCACCGGCCGTGAACAGTGTGCCTGAAGCGCAACCGCCGCCCAGCTGCATGCCGATTCCGAACATGAACGCACCGGCGATGACACCGATACCGGCCGGCGAAATATTGCCGCGAACCTCATTGCCAAAAAGCGTGCCGCTGGCGAGGAAAGGGAAGAACAGAATGACGGCAAGCGCCAGCAGAAGCATCTGCACGCGCAGGCCCCGCCCCCGCCCCTCGGAAATGAACACCCGCCAGGCGGAGGTAAACCCGAAGGCTGCGTGATAGAGCGACATGCCGAGCGCACCGCCCACCAGGAAAAGCGCGCCTTGCGCAGGCCCATAGAACGCACCGAGCGCCAAGGTACCTGCGATGAGAACGACGAGGGCGCCAAGACCGGGGACACCGAGTAGAGGCAGGCCCGCGCGCGGCTCAGCGGGGGAAACGGATACAGACATATAAAAACTCCTGAAGATGGAGTGTTTATAGGGTGACCGACGCGCGCTCGCGAGGCACGGATTTCGATCGAAGTCGAAGAAATCGGATTCATGTACTGCCAACAGGCGCCTGGACGAAAGGAAATCACCGTGAGCAGGCTCAACCAGGAAATGAAGCACCTGCGAAACATCAAACAGGCATTGTCACCCGCATCCTGCTGCCCGTTTTCGCTGCCGAGCCCAACACCTCTCCGGTGTTCCCCAAAAGACGGTTTGTGCTAGACTTCGCCGCAAATGCGTCGCCCGGCCTGCCAACGGTGACGAAGGAGAGGATGTAAGGAGACCAGCCATGAAGGCGTTGCTGCTGATCGATATCCAGAACGGCTTTTGCCCGGGCGGCAATCTTGCGGTCCCGGATGGGGATGCAGTCGTGCCGGTCGCCAACCGATTGATCCGGGAGGGCGGCTACGACGTCGTCATCGCCTCACAGGACTGGCACCCCTCCAACCATGGCAGCTTCGCCTCGCAGCATCCGGGCAAGAAGGCATTCGACATGGGCGAGCTTTCGGGTCAACCGCAGGTGATGTGGCCAGACCACTGCGTACAGGGCACGGCCGATGCCGACTTTCATCCAGACCTCGACATGGCGGAGATCGACCACATCCAGCAAAAGGGTGAAAACCCGGCCGTCGACAGCTATTCCGCCTTCAGAGACAACGACCATGCGGCACTGACCGGCCTTGCCGCTTACCTCAAGGCCCAACAGGTAAACGAACTCGACATCTGCGGGCTCGCCACCGACTTTTGCGTGAAATTTTCGGCGCTCGACGCGCGTGACATGCTGCCTGACGTCAAGGTTCGTTTCGTCTCGGATGCCAGCCGCGGCATCGACCCCAGCGGCGTGAAGACCGCGATTGACGAGATGCGCAGCCGCGGTATCGGTATCGTGACGAGCGATGAGATTTTGGCGGATTGAATGCGCCGAAGGGTAAAACCCCTGCCCGGCTGCGACCATCGATCACCGAAATCGATTGAATGAATAAACGCAATTCGATTGCCACGGAACCCGGCGACTTCTACACGCTAGGCGCAACATGATACGGCGCGGGGGATGGCGAATGGACAGACAGGAAGAACTGGCAAACGGCCTCAAGAAGGGGGCTGTGGTGGCGATTTCGTCCGCGCCTTTCGGCGTATTGTTCGGGGCCATCGCCGTCGATAACGGCTTCAGCATTACCGAGGCGGCGCTGATGAGCGGCCTTGTTTATGGCGGCGCCAGTCAGCTGGTGGGGATAGAGCTGTTCGGTCACCACGTTGCCGCCTGGGTGATCGTGCTTTCCATTCTCGCTGTCAATTTTCGCCACGTTCTTTATTCGGCGGCGCTCGCAAACATCATCGGTCGCTACCCGCACCTGAAGCGCTGGCTTGCCTTTTTCCTGCTGGTCGATCCGCAATTTGCCGAAACGGTCAAACGCGAAGAAACCGGGCGCACGGCAAGCTTTCGCTGGTACTTCGCCATGGGCGCGGTGGTCTGGGTCTGCTGGGTGCTGACAACCATCGTCGGCGCCTATTTCGGGCGCATGATCGGCGATCCGAAAACCTACGGCATCGACGTGCTTCTGCCTGTCTACTTTCTGGGGCTGACCATGGGCTTTCGCACTCGACACAACTTCATGCCCGTCATGCTGGCCGGCGCGTTGGGCTCGGTCGTTGCCTTCCATTTCATCGGTTCGCCTTGGCATATCAGCGTTGGTGCGATCCTCGGCATCCTGGTCGCAACCATCCTGCCGCCACCGAAGACACAGGCCGACCCGGATGTCTCGGAAATGGAAAAGGAAGCGCTGTAATGGAAAACCAGATGAGCGCCCTGTCTATCGACCCAAGCACTGCCCTGCTGATCGTGGTAGCGGCCATTGCCACCTATTTCACCCGCATTGGCGGTTACGTGCTGATGAGCAGCATGAAGCGTATTCCGCCACGGGTGGAATCAGCGCTGAATGCCGTGCCGGCGGCGGTGCTGACAACGCTGGTCGCGCCGCCCTTCATATACGGCGGCTGGGATATCAAGATTGCCATGGTGGTGGCGCTGATCGTAGGTCTGCGTTTTCCCGGCCTCACCATTCTGGCTGCCGGCTGGGCGGCCGTGATGGCCGCCCGTTACGGTTTCGGCATCGGCCCCTGATCAGGCCGTGATCGGTGCTGTGGCGTTGTCCAGCCAAGCCTTGATGGCGGCGTCGGTGATGAGAGGCGACAGCTTTTCACGTACGGTGGCGTGGTAGGCGTTCAGCCAGTTCAGCTCTTCCGCAGTCATCAGCGAGGCAACCACCAACCGCAGGTCGATCGGGCACCAGGTCAGCGTTTCGAAGGAACGCATGGCCATGTCGCCGCCGGAAATCTCTTCCGCCTCACGGACAAAGATAAGGTTTTCGATACGAATGCCGTAATGACCCGGGCGGTAATAACCCGGCTCGTTGGACAGGATCATGCCGGGCAGCAATTCCTGCGTGGCAAGCCGCGAGATCCGCTGCGGGCCTTCATGAACCGACAGGTAGGAGCCGACGCCGTGGCCCGTACCGTGGGCAAAATCGCCACCGGCCTTCCACAACGCAATACGCGCCAGCGGATCGAGATCGCAGCCACGCGTGCCCTTGGGAAAACGCGCGGTGCTGATGGCGATCATGCCCTTCAATACCAGCGTAAAGAAACGCTTGCGATCTTCCGGTACTTCGCCAATCGCCACCGTTCGGGTGATATCCGTCGTGCCGTTGATGTATTGCGCACCCGAATCGATCAGGAACAGTTCTCCGCCCTCGATCTTACGGTCGCTTTCGCTGGTGACACGGTAGTGCATGATGGCGGCATGCTCACCGGCACCTGCAATGCTGTCAAAGGAGACGTCTCGCAGCGGATTTTGCAGGTTTTCGCCGATGCGGCCACGCGTTGCCTCCAGCGCCTTCACCGCCTGGATTTCGGTCAGCGACCCGGGCTTGGCCTGATCGAGCCAATAGAGGAACTCGACCATGGCGACGCCATCCTGCACATGCGCATCGGCCGAACCTTTGAGCTCCACTTCGTTCTTGATGGCGCGTGGAAGGCGGGCCGGATCGGTGCCATCGACAACCGTACCACCAGCAACTTCGATGGCGATGATCAGCGCGAGCGCCGTCAGTTCGGGATCGACGAGGATACGTCCGCCGTTGGCGGCATAGGCGCCGATGCGCTCGGTCAGCGATGCCGGAGCGTGAATGGCGGCCAGCGGCTGAAGATGAGAGCGGACTTCGCCGCCGAGCTTGCGTTCATCGATGAAGATTTCCGCCTTGCCGTCCGCCGTGATCAACGCGCGCGACAACGGATGCGGCGTGTGCGGCACATCCGCGCCACGGATATTGAATATCCAGGCAACGGACGATGGATCGGCGATCAGTGCCGCGGCCACGCCCTTGGCTTTGAGCGCGGCCGCGATCTCCGCAATCTTGTCGGCCGCCGGTTTGCCGGCATGAGCCTCCTGCTGCACGGCGACGGCGCCGAGCGGCTCAGCCGGGCGATCCGTCCACGCGGTATCGAGCGGGTTTTCATTCAAGAGCACGATTGTGCCGCCGATTTCCGAAACGGCCTTGGCAAGCTTCTTCACTTCCGCGCCGCCATGCAGCCACGGATCGACACCGAGGCGAAAACCTTTTGGCGCATGAGAGGGCAGCCAGAGATGCGGAGGCTCGTTGACGAGATCGCCGCCGGTAAACACCGCCCCATCCACCTGCTCCGCCAGCTGCGTGACGTAACGGCCATCGACGAAGACGACTGCCTGCGAACGTGTGATCAGCGCGATGCCGGCAGACCCCGTAAAGCCGGTAAGCCAGGACAGGCGCTCTGCCGATTTCGGCACATATTCGCCCTGATATTCGTCGGCGCGCGGCACCAGAAAACCATCGATTCCGAGTTCGTCGAAACGGCCACGGATGGCAGCGACGCGAGCCGCTCCGAACTGCGGGGTGGACGTGCTGTCGAAGGATTGAAACATGAGCAATATTCCAGATAGGTGACAAGACAATTGGGATGTTGAGCGCACTTAATCGATTTCGAGCACCGGCCGCCAGCAAAAGAAACAATTGGTGTGGGCGACAATCATGGCAGGATACACCCGCCATTTTAGCGCCCAATTTCACATCCATGCGTTCAGTGCATAGCATGAATGACACAAGCCCACTCGCTGGGCAGTCAGTATCGTCCTATGATCACATCACTTCAGCAACGAACCACCCAACCCGGAAGACCAGTCCGATGCCAATTTCCTTCTTTCGCGAGGCTTTTAACCGTGCAGCCGCTGCGCGCCGGCGTGAGGCCGAAGTCTACATCACCGAAACCCTGATGCGTTTCGATGATCGCACTTTGAAGAGCTTCGGCACCAGCCGCCAGGAACTGAGCCGCAAGCGCGGCATCTGAAGGCAGCGGTACCAACCGCGCTTCCTTGCAATTGAAATCCGCTCGAGCTTTCCTCCCTGGCTCGCGGAAGGCCGGCTCACCGGCATCGAGCGGCGTGAAAACGCCGCTTTTTTTATTGTTCGACGCCTCGGATGAAACCGCAACTTGGCATCCATCGGGCAGACGCCGACCAAACGATCAGCGACTGGTGAGATGGATGGTGACCCAACCGTTACGCCAGATGGTGCGAACATGCGCCAGTCCCGCGCCGGAATAGGCGGAAATTACCTTCCAGCGCTGTTCGGCAAGGATGCCCGAGAGGATGACCGAACCGCCCGGCGACAGATGATTGACCAACTGCGGCGCCATCTTGATCAGCGGGCGCGCCAGAATATTGGCGATGATGAGATCGAAAGGACCGTACCGATCGAATGCCGGCGAGTGGAAACCCGGCGCGGTTTCCATGGTGATGCCGGAGACGACACCGTTGCGGCGCACGTTTTCCCGTGCCACCCGTACCGCGATCGGATCGATATCGGTGGCAAGGACCGGGATCATCGGGCGCAGTTTTCTGACCGCAAGTGCCAGCACGCCCGAACCGGTGCCGAGATCGAGCGCGTTCTTCGGGTTTTCGGCATTCAGCACACGTTCGATGGTCTCGAGGCAACCAGCCGTGGTGCCGTGATGGCCCGTGCCGAAAGCCTGGCCGGCATCGATCTCGATGGCGATATCGCCGGAGCGCACCTTGTCGCGGTCATGACTGCCATGAACGAGAAAGCGCCCTGCCCTGACGGGTTTGAGGCCTTCCAGCGACTTGGCGATCCAGTCGATATCCGGGATGATCTCGCGCTCGATGGATGCGTCGGGAAACTCTTCCGACAAGGCGTCCTTGATGCGCTGGAATACCTCGGCCTCATCGTCGGCCATCATGTAGACAGAGGCTTCCCAGATATCCTTCTTTTCGTCGATCTCCGTCGTGCCGACGGCAAAATCCTCTTCGCCGAAACAGAAGGAGAGAATGTCGAGTATCTGCTCCGCCTTCTTTTCGGTGGTGGATACATAGAGGCGGATTTCGCTCACGGCCGGGTCCTTAGATTTGCTGTAGGCGTGTGCAATGCCACACAAGGCCGCCCCGCTTCAAGCCCGCGAGGGAAAGCTTAACCGCCAATCAGGCTCTGAAGCTTCTTCACGGCGCTTTCCGGGTCCTCGCCATAAGCAATGGTCTTGGAAAAGCGGCCGCCATTATCCAGGAGAAAAACCGAAGCCGTGTGGTCCATCGTGTATTCGCCATTGGGGTCTTTTTCATCGACGGGTACTTTCCGGGCATAGACCTTGAAGCCCTTGACCATGTCGGCGACCTTTTGCGGATCGCCGGAAATGCCCTTGATGCGGCTGGTAACGTTGGAAATGTATTGGCCAAGCACCTCCGGCGGGTCGCGCTCGGGGTCCACGGAAACGAAATAGGCATTGATGCGGCTACCGTCCGGATCGACCTTTTCCAGCCAGCCGTTCAGTTCATACAGAGTGGTCGGGCAAACTTCCGGGCAATGGGTGAAGCCGAAGAACAGCGCGGTCGGCTTGTTCTGGAATGCCTTTTCGGTAATCGGCTTGCCATCCTGCGCCACCAGCTGAAATGGTACGCCGAATGGGCCGTCCGCAACCTGTTTCTGTTTGGCGGTGACCTCGAAGGTCAGCCAGCCAAGTATACCGGCCAATGCCACGACGGCGATCCACAGAACGATCCGAAAAGTCTTCATGGCACCCGATCCGCAAGCATCTGCAACTAATAATATCTCGTGATAAACTCAGCGATTAAAGGGCGCAAATCAACTGGCTGTTTTTGAAGAAGTGGGGGCGTTTCGACGCAGGTAAGCATGCCTTAAAGGCACCAGGACATGCCGGTCTCTGCCATGGCAAGAAAAATGCCCGTCCCGTATTGCAGCCAGCCCGCAAGACAGAGAATCAAAAACGCCATCGCCAGAAGAACTCCGGCAAGGAGAAACGGAAGGCGCAGTGAAGGTACGGTGTCGTGCATGAATGCCAGTATAACAGGGTTTTTAGTCTCACAAACAGCCGAAAAAGGCAGCTTCGCCATAAAGATTAGGGGAAGTTTAACCCGTTCCTGAGACCGTGCGGCCAACGAAATCAGGATGACCGCCATGAGCAACGCCATCAAGCAGTCGGGAGCATATCTCGAAATCGTCTCCTTCCATTTGGGTGACCAGGAATTCTGTATCGACATCATGGCGATCCGCGAAATTCGCGGCTGGGCGCCGGTGACGCCGATGCCGCATACACCGCCTTACGTTCTGGGCCTCATCAACCTGCGCGGCGCGGTTATCCCGGTCATCGACATGGCCTGCCGTCTCGGCATGAAGATGACCGAACCTTCCGAACGCGCCGCCATCATCGTTACGGATATCGCCGGCAAGCTGGTTGGCCTTCTGGTCGAGCAGGTTTCCGATATGATGACCATCAAGAGCGAAGATCTGCAGCCGGCGCCGGAGATCATTCCGGAAGGCCAGCGCGCTTTCTGCCGTGGCATCGTGGCACGCGAAAAGGCAATGGTCTGCTTCCTCAACCTCGACACCGTCATTGCCGACGAGTTGACGCGCGAAGCCGCCTGATCATTTCAAGTTTCTCGATTCAGAACACCCGCGGTGGCGACACCGCGGGTGTTTTGTTTTTCGCAACTCGCACATTCCGAACACGAAGCAAGAGGATGTGATGGAACCGCAAGCCGCTGCACAAACGTGATTTTTTCTTGAAACCTTTTCCGCACCGGCGTGGTTAACACCGTGTGAGTTCGACAGGCGCACCGATACTTTCCCTTGAAGGAAACCCATTGGAAGCGCCCATGCACGAAACGACAAGAAGGAATAGTTTCATGAAAAAGGCCATTGCACTTGCAGCTCTGATTTCCGCTTCCGCGCTCGCCGCCAGCGCTTCTGCACAAACCTACAGATCTGAAATGCCCGTAAGTTCGACCGTCGATGTTACGGTGGTGAATGTCACCAACGACCCGAGCACCGGCCAAGGTAGCCGCCTGCCACTGAACCTCACCAATCCGGGTCCGGAATTGATCGAGGATGCCCGTGCGCAGTTGGAGGCTGACCCGGCTCTGGTTGATGCGCTGGCGATGAAGAACGTGCAGCTGGCGAATGTCGTACACATTCAGACGGCAGCAAACGGCGGCAAGATCGTTTACATCCGCTAACGAGCGGCAAATACGAATTGAGAAAAGCCGGGCATCGAGGGCCCGGCTTTTTTGTGCAAACGATGTTTGCTTCAGGGCTTGCCCTTGGCCCAGGTGACCTGCTGGCCGTAAAGCGGCACGGTGGAAATCGCCATTTTTGCCGACCCTTCGACCACTTGCCGCGAATGGGCGAGATAGATCAGCGAGTCGTTTTCCTTGTCATAGATACGCTTGACCAACAGGTCCTTCCAGATCAGCGAGCGGCCCTGACGAAACACCTCCTCGCCACCTTTATCCAACTCGATGTCGCCGATTTCGATGTGGCCGGTCTGCTGGCAGGAGATCGCACTATTGGAAGGATCTTCAAACCATTTGCCATTCCTCAGCCTGTCGATCACGCTGCGGTCGAAATAGGTAACATGGCAGGTGACGCCTTTGACGGATGGGTCCGGCACGGCTTCCACGATGATGTCATTGCCGATCCAGTCCACCCCGACCTTGCCGACAACCTGTGCCAATGCGGGTGCAGAAAGCGCGCCGAGTACGGCGACAGCGGCAGAAGCGAGTGAAACAAGGCGGCGGCGCATGACAAATATCTCCCATCAACGATCCGTGACCAGAGATAAGGTTCCGTCATTCGCTTACAAGACGGTGTGACGCCTAATGCTTCCTCAGTGTGCACGCATCGTAACCGCCGACATAAAGTCGGCCGGTCCGCATGCCGATGGCAGGCGCGATGTCACGGATTTCGGCCACCCGCAGGGCCTTGGCGATAGCAAGCGAGGCTTCGGCGCAGATGGCGGCATCTTCCGCCGCATTGTGGTGCAGGAAGCTGAGGCCCAGATGCTGCGCCAGAATGTTCAGCTTGTGCGAACCGAGATGCGGCCAGACCTTTTGCGCCATCTTGACGCTGCACAGGTAGGAGAGTTGCGGATAGGCCTGCCGGTATTGATCAAGACACGCCCGCCAGACGGAGAAATCGAACGACGCGTTATGCGCGATCATCGTGGCGCCCGCGAAATCATCTGCGAACTCATCCATAACCTCGGGAAACTCGCCGGCATCCTCAACCTGCTCCGGGCGTATGCCGTGAATGGCGATGTTGAAGGAAGAAAACCGCATGTCCTTCGGGCGGATCAACCGTTCCTCGACACGCACGACCCGACCATTCTCGATCCACGCAAGGCCAACCGAGCAGGCGCTGCCGCGCTGTTCGTTGGCGGTTTCGAAATCGATGGCGATGGTCTTCAAAGGGGCGTTCCGCGTGGAGATGTTTCGCCGCTTTTAGGATGGATGAGGTGATTCGGGAAAGACTACTGAAACTGACGGGTTGACCTCGGCTCTCTTTTGCCGCTTCATGCACAGCATGACCAACCGCGCAGCCCGCACCCATACCATCATGACCATTCGCCCGGCAGGGCGCGTGGCGGGTCTGGCGCGTTAACCGGTCAGCCGTCACCACCCTGCCGCATCATGGCAGGGACAGGTGATCCGCTCTGCCTCGGCAATACCCAAGGAGAGCATATAGATGACCGATTCAGATAGTCCGCAGCCCTTGAATTCGGATGAGCGATGGCCACCCGGCCTGACGATCCGAGCACGCGTCCCGGCCGATGCCGAAGGCGTAACCACGCTGCACAACCTGCCGGGATATCGAAGCGGCACCCTGCGCACTCCCCATCACACGCCGAACGAAATCCGCAAGGGCATCGAAAACCAGCCTCCGACGGTAACTGCGCTGGTGGCGCTGCTCGATGACAGGATTGTCGGAGACATCGGGCTGACGCGTTATGCCAACCGTCGTGCCCATGCCGGCAGTATCGGCATGGGGGTACACGACGCCTATGTCGGAAAAGGTATCGGGCAGGCGCTGATCGGGGAAGTTCTGGCCATCGCGGACGATTGGTTCAATCTTCGCCGCATCGAACTGACGGTCTATACCGATAACGACGCCGCCATCCGTCTCTATGAAAAGAACGGCTTTGTCACCGAAGGCTGCCTCAGAGACTATGCCTTCCGCGGCGGCCGTTATGTCGATGCTTATACCATGGCGCGGCTGAAAACCTGATCGTCAGCCGCCGATGAATGCAAGCCATTCGTCTTCGGTCATGACCTCGACGCCGAGTTCCCTCGCCTTGTCGAGCTTGGAACCGGCGCCGGGGCCGGCCACCACGTAATCCGTCTTCTTCGACACGGATCCCGCCACCTTGGCGCCGAGCCCCTCGGCGCGCGCCTTCGCTTCGTCGCGGGTAAAGCGTTCCAGCGAGCCGGTGAACACCACGGTCTTGCCCGCGACCGGGCCGTCCGAAGCAGCGACCTGTTCGGCCGCCTGTGGTGTCACTTCCTTCCGAAGACGATCGACGACGTCAAGATTGCGCGGCTCCTTGAAGAATTCCACGATGGCGCGGGCAACAATTTCGCCGATGCCTTCGATATTGTTGAGATCGTTCCAGGCGTCACCGGAGAGGTCGGCGGCTTCTTTCATCGCCTTTTCCAAGGCTTCGTAAGTGCCGTAATGGCGGGCAAGCAGCTTTGCCGTGGTTTCACCGACATGACGAATGCCGAGCGCGTAGATGAAGCGATTGAGCGCAATAGAACGTCGCTCATCGATGGCGTCGAACAGCTTCTTCACACTGACTTTGCCGAAGCCGTCGATATTTTCCAGCTTCATCAACGGCGAGGCTTCCTGCCGCTTCTTCAGTGTAAAGATATCCGGCGCGGTGCGGATCTGCAGCGACGCATCTTCCGCCTCGAAGAAAAAATCCACCTGCTTGGTGCCGAACCCCTCGATGTCATACGCATTGCGGGATACGAAATGTTTCAGGTGTTCGGTGGCCTGCGCCCGGCAGACAAGGCCGCCGGTGCAACGCGTGACCGAATCCAGCTTTCCTGTCTTTTCGTTCTTTTCACGCACCGCATGGCTGCCGCAGACCGGGCACTTGGTCGGAAACTCATATTTTTTTGCAGCCGCCGGACGCTTTTCCATCACCACGTCCAGCACCTGCGGAATGACATCCCCTGCCCGCTGCACGATGACCGTGTCGCCGATGCGGATATCGTGTTCATCTTCGCGAATACGTTCGCCGGAATTGCCGATGCCTTCGATGTAATCGGCATTGTGCAGCGTCGCATTGGTAACGACCACACCGCCGACGGTGATCGGGGTCAGCCGCGCCACCGGTGTCAGCGCGCCAGTGCGGCCGACCTGAATGTCTATGTTTTCGACGGTCGTGAACGCCTGTTCCGCCGGGAATTTATGCGCCGTCGCCCAGCGCGGTGAACGAGAACGGAAACCGAGGCGGCCTTGCAGATCCAGCCGGTCGACCTTGTAGACGACGCCATCGATATCGTAATCGAGATCAGGCCGGGTCAGGCCGATCTCGCTGTAATGCGCCAGAATGTCTTCAAGCGACGTCAGACGCTTCATCAGCGGATTGACCGGAAAATTCCAGTCCTTGAAAGTCTGCACCATCTCATACTGCGTCTTGGGCAGATCGTTCGGCTCGGAGATTTCACCCCAGGCATAGGCAAAAAATTTCAGCTTGCGGCTTTCCGTCACCTTCGCATCGAGCTGGCGCAGCGAACCTGCCGCCGTGTTGCGCGGATTGACGTAAAGCTGTTTGCCTTGCGCCTCCATCTCGGCATTCAGCGCCAGAAAGTCGCTCTTGGCCATGTAGACTTCGCCACGCACTTCCACGACCGCCGGAACGCCCTTGGGAAGACGGTTGGGTATCTCCTTGATGGTTTTCACATTGGCGGTGACGTTTTCGCCGGTCGTACCGTCGCCACGTGTGGCGGCATTGACCAGAATGCCGTTTTCGTAGCGGATCGACATCGACAATCCGTCGATTTTAGGCTCCGCGGTAAAGGCGATGGAATTGTCCGGCAATTGACCGAGAAAACGATAGACCGAATTCACGAAGTCGCGAACGTCCTCATCGGAAAACGTATTGTCGAGCGACAGCATCGGCCGCGAATGGGTGATCGGTGCGAATGTAGCAAGCGGTGCCGCGCCAACCTTGATCGACGGTGAATCCGCACGGATCAGCTGCGGAAATTTTTCTTCGATGGCCTGGTTTCGGCGCTTGAGTGCATCGTATTCGGCGTCCGAAATTTCCGGCGCGTCATTGCCATGGTAAAGTTCGTCGTGATGGGCGAGTTCCTTGGCCAGACGCTCCAGTTCGGAAGCGGCGGTCTGTTCAGTCAGGGTGTCGATAGCGGTCTGATCGGCGGCCATTTGGGAATCTCCATATCTGAGGCTTTTCTAGTGCAATTGCCGCGGATTGGAAGAAGCAGGCGCCAGCAAAACTCACGAACATGTTTTGTATTAAGACGCGGATATGTATCCCAGCCGTCTGGACGCATTGCGCTGCAGCATCGTAATACCTGCCCCAAACTGTCATCTTCATACCACGCATTTTCAAGGAGACCACACATGGCGCGGCGCTGGCGGGATACGGGATTGCGGTACGGCCTGATCACCCGCCTGTTTCATTGGTCGATGGCTTTTCTGATCTGTTGGCAGTTTTCCGGCCTCGTGCTGGGAAGGCTTTTCGGCCGCTCCGGCCTGACGGATTTCCTGAATGGAACGCACGGTTCTCTCGGCGCCACCATTCTGATCATGGCGGCGGCAAGAGCGCTCTGGGGCTTCTACAACTTGAGAGAACGCCCGGCACATGAACACGGCGTTTTGGGCTTTGCCGCGCGCGCCGGTCATATCGTGCTTTATCTTTTGATGCTGAGCGTGCCTGCCCTGGCGCTGCTGCGCGCGTTCGGCTCCGAATGGGGATTGTCGCTATACGGTTTTCAGATCGTGCCGCGTGGCGGAGAACGGGTCGACTGGATGGTTGCACCGGCACGGCTGCTGCATGGCACGCTGGCCTGGACGCTGCTTGCCATGATCGGCGGTCATGTCGCCATGGTTCTCATTCATCGTTTCGTCTGGAAAGACGAGGTGCTGAACCGCATGGCGGGACGCGCCAAAACAGCCAATAGCGTGGCCGCACCGGCCGAGTAAATTAGGCTTCCGGGGCGAGCAGGGCCGCGGCAGCCGCCCTCGCCTCAGCCGTAACGGATGCGCCCGACAACATGCGGGCGATCTCTTCGGCACGGTGTTCCGGCGTCATGGTGGCGACGCGGGTGGCGATCTTGTCGGATCCGTCGCCGGCCGGTCCCTTGGAAATCAGGAGATGCGTTGCAGCACGTGCGGCCACCTGCGGCGCATGCGTGACCGACAGAACCTGCACATTGGCCGACAGGCGTTTCAGCCTCTGACCGATCGCATCCGCAACTGCGCCACCGACACCGCTGTCGATTTCATCGAAGACCAGCGTCGGAGCCGAACCACGATCGGCAAGCGCCACTTTCAGGGCCAGCAGGAAACGCGACAGTTCGCCACCCGACGCCACCTTCATGATCGGGCCGGGACGCGTACCGGGGTTGGTCTGGACGTGGAATTCGACCTGATCGATTCCATCGGCACTGGCAGCCTCGGTTTCGGTCTTCACCTCAACCATGAAACGCGCGCGCTCCAGCTTGAGTGCCGGCAGTTCGGCCATGACAGCTTCAGAGAGAGCCGATGCACCCTTATGGCGTTTTGCCGAGAGCGCCGCAGCAGCACGGTCGAACTCGACCTTGGCGGCTTCGGAAATCTTTTCGAGCTTGCCGAGCTTTTCCTCGCCGGCATCGAGGTCCGCGAGATCGGCAACCATCTTTTCCGCCAGCGCCGGCAGTTCGGTGACCGGTACGGAATATTTGCGGGCAGCGGCGCGCAACGCAAACAGGCGCTCTTCGACACGCTCCAATTCGCGCGGATCGAATTCCGTGCGGCGAAGCGCAGCTTCCACTTCCATCTGCGCATTAGACAAGTGATTGAGCGCCTGATCGAGCAACTCGACAGTTTCCTCGAGAAGACCGGGCGCCTCATGGCTCTTGCGTTCCAGGCGCCGCACCATCGATGCAATCAGCGGCACTGGAGAGCCGTGGCCATTGAGGAATTCGGAGGCTTCCGAAATATCGCCGGCAATGCGCTCGGATTTCTGCATGCGGGCGCGGCTGTCGGCAAGCTCGTCTTCCTCGCCGTCGCGTGGCGAAAGGGTTTCGAGTTCCTCGACGGAAGAGCGCAGGTAATCGGCTTCACGGGCGGCCGCTTCCACACGGGCGCGGTGGCTCTTCAGTGCGCGCTCTGCGTCCTTCCAGGTCCGATAGAGGCCAGAAACCTGCAGCGCCTCGTCGCTGAGGCCGGTAAAGGCGTCCAGCAGCGTGCGGTGGGCATCAGTGTCCACCAGCGCGCGATCGTCGTGCTGGCCGTGGATTTCGACCAGCAACTGACCAAGCTGGCGCATCATCTGCACGCTGACCGGCTGATCGTTGACGGAAGCCTTGGTACGGCCATCGGCGGACTGAACGCGGCGGAAAATCAGGTCGCCGTCATCGTCGAGACCGTTTTCACGCAGCAGAAGACGAGCCGGGTGATCCATCCCCACGTCGAACACGGCCGTCACCTGACCCTTGTCGCTGCCATGGCGCACGAGGCCGCCATCGCCGCGCCCACCGAGCGCCAGCGAAAGACTGTCGAGAAGGATGGACTTGCCGGCACCGGTCTCACCGGTCAACACCGAAAGGCCGGACTCGAAATCGAGATCCAGCCGTTCGATCAAGACGATATCGCGGATCGACAACTGGATCAGCATGTTACCTCGATCCGGTTCTGTCTGCCGTCAAAATCAGGAATCGCTGCCTGCAATCAGCCTGACGGCTGCGCGGGAAATCCACGAACCACGGTTTTCGCGCGGCTCGAGACCGCCGCCCTTCAGGAGCTTGTAGCTGTCGGCATACCACTGGCTGTCCGGATAGTTGCGGCCAAGAACGGCGGCAGCAGTCTGCGCTTCTTCGGCAATGCCCATGGCGTAGTAGGATTCGACCAGACGTGCGAGGGCTTCCTCGACCTGATTGGTATTGCCGTACTGCTCGACCACCAGACGGAAGCGCTGGATGCCCGCAAGGTATTCCTTGCGCTCCAGGTAATAACGACCGATCTGCATTTCCTTGCCGGCCAGCTGGTCGCGGGCGAAACGGATCTTGGCCTGTGCGTCGTCGACATATTCCGAATCGGGATAGTCCTTGACGACCTTGTTCATCGCCTCGATCGTGCGCGATGCCGCGCGCTGATCCTGCGTAACGTCGCTGATCTGCTTGGAATAGGACAGGCCGACCAGATATTGGACATAGGCGCTGTCGGCCGAACGCGGATATTGCTTCAGGTAACGGTTACCGGCTGCAATCGCCTCATCGTTGCGGTTCTGGCGGGTATTGGCGAAGGTCAGCATGACAAGCGCCTTGCGACCCCATTCGGTGAACGGGTTCTGCTTGTCGATGGCATCGAACTTGCGAATCGCCTCGCCCGTATTGCCGGCCTTCATGTTGGCCAGGCCCTGATTATAGAGCTGCTCCGGCGGATCGGTGGCAAGACCGAGCTTGGTGATATCGATATCGGGATCCGTGCCGCAGGCCGTCACGGTCATGCCGGCACCAGCCAGCACGAGGGAGATGACCGCGATACGGGTCGATTTCCCGATTACTGAAGACCTGACATTAGCCATGCAAGAGTTCCCGATTGCAACGCGATAAAAAGAGCCACCGCCCCAACAGGCGTTCTAGCCATAAAAGCAGCATGAGGGCAACGCAATGATGACCCATTAGCGCAATTTTGTGGCATTGGACTTACTTAAATTACGGTAAAAACAAGAAAAAAGAAAAGGCCGCGTCCACAGACACGGCCAAAACGACTGGAGCTTAAAGTCAATCTAAAGTTCAGCCGACCCAGGGAGCGAATTCCGGAACGTTGACCGGAACGAACGCACTGGCGCGAACACGCTGGCTGCGGGCCGGAGCTTCGACGATCTCATAAGCTGTCGGATCGCTGAGCAGCGCCTTCAGGGCATTGGCATTCATCTTGTGACCACCGCGATAAGAACGGTAGCAGCCGATGAACTGGGCGCCGGCAAGCGCCAGATCGCCGACAGCATCGAGCGTCTTGTGACGAACGAACTCGTCCTTGGCGTAACGCAGGCCCTCGACGTTAACGACGGTATCGTCATCACCGATGACAACCGAGTTCTCGAGCGAGGAGCCCAGTGCGTAACCGGCAGCCCACAGACGCTCGACATCACGCATGAAACCGAACGTACGGGCGCGAGACAGCTCGTCGCGGAAAACAGAAGCGGTCAGGTCACCCTTCCACGACTGACGGCCGATCAGCGGCGAATCAAAATCGATCTCGACTTCGAAGCGCGTGCCGTCATATGGACGGAATTCCGACCACGATGCGCCTGCGTCGATACGGACGGGCTTGATGACACGGATGTAACGACGCTTCACGCCCAGATTGACGATGCCGACCTGTTCGATGGCTTCGATGAAAGGAAACGAACTGCCGTCCATGATCGGCATTTCAGCGCCTTCGACTTCGACGACGAGGTTGTCGAGGCCGAGAGCGTAGATCGCTGCCATGACGTGTTCGATGGTTGCGACCGAGCGAGCCATGTTGGTGCCGAGAACGGTGCAAAGATCGGTATTGCCGACCTGCGAGGACACTGCGCGGTATTCGGCAGTCGTGCCATCGGAAAGCGTACGGGAAAAAACGATACCCGTGCCGGCATCGGCTGGCTGGAAGGTGATCGATACCTGGCTTCCCGAATGCACACCGATACCCGAAAGGGTAACTGGCGAAGCGATTGTGGTCTGGAAACCGAGAAGTTCGATGCTCATTCTTTTATGCCTTTATTGAACCGGGCCGAAGTGTCTTGGGAGTGGCCCGGGGTCCTTATCCATAAACCAATTCGAATTAACGAACTGCGATTCATGGTCTCTTGATCATCTAGATACGTGCACCGGCTGTACATCTCAAATCACTGTTCGTTTCGCAATGTTACGAAGCCAAGTATCGAAAGATATTCAACAATTTTCACCTCCAGCAATGGAATGTGAAAGGGCCCGGATCGCGTGATCCGGGCCCTTTTCATGATGTGTATTTCTGCGCCTGTCAGGTCGACTGGCGGCGCAGGAATGCCGGGATTTCAAGCTGGTCGTCTTCGTGATGCGAACCTGCACGCGGGGTGCTGCGGCCCTGGTCATCGAGATTGCCGCGGCGTGGTGCGTAAAGGCTGGCTTCCGGCGACAGCGGGCGACGCTGCTGCGACGATGCGGCAGGAGCCTGCATCATTTCGCCCGAACCCTGCTCTTCTTCGTCTCGACGACCAAGCGAGTTGGTGATGCGCTTCAGGAGCCCCATCGGTCCACGCTCTTCGTGGGCCGGCTGCGCCTGGTGAGTGCGATGATCCATCTCGGCCTTCACGACCGGCGGAAAATCTTCCACGCGGGGCATGCGGACCTGCTCGACCGTTTCGCGGATCACAGGCTGGGCCATGACCGGCGCTTCCTGCTGCATCATGCGAGGAGCAGGAGCCGGCTGCGGAGCGACCGGTGCCTGATGCTGCGGAGCAGCGTAGGTCGGCTGCGGAGCTGCGGCGTAAGACGGTGCCGGAGCAGCAGCGCGCGGAGCCTCAACCGGTGCCGCTGCAAAGATGCGGCTCTGCGGGCGGAACTCTTCTGCCTGGGCAACAGGTGCCGGAGCAGGCGCGACCGGAGCGGGTGCAGCAGCGATTGCCAGTTCGCGTTCCATTTCGGCTTCGGCGTGACGGATGGTCTCGGCAATCGGATCAACGGGTGCCGGGGCGATCGCGCGGGGTGCCTGCTGGATGACAGGCTGCACTGCGGCCGGAGCCGGAGCAACGGCCGCGGAAGGACGGATAATCGGCTTCTGGGCCGCGCGCATTTCAGCAGCACGCAGATCGACTTCGCCCATGCCGCGATCGATGCCGGTAGCAACGACGGAGACGCGGATGATGCCTTCGAGTGCTTCGTCGAAGGTGGCGCCGAGAATGATGTTGGCGTCTGGATCGACTTCCTCGCGGATGCGGGTTGCGGCTTCGTCGACTTCGAACAGGGTAAGGTCGCGACCACCGGTGATGGAGATCAGCAGGCCCTGTGCGCCCTTCATCGAGGTTTCGTCGAGCAGCGGGTTGGCAATCGCGGCTTCGGCGGCCTGCATGGCGCGGCCCGAACCGGAAGCTTCACCGGTACCCATCATGGCGCGGCCCATCTCGCGCATCACCGAGCGAACATCGGCGAAGTCGAGGTTGATGAGGCCTTCCTTGACCATCAGGTCGGTGATGCAGGCAACACCCGAATAGAGAACCTGGTCGGCCATCGCGAATGCGTCGGCAAAGGTCGTCTTGTCGTTGGCAATGCGGAACAGGTTCTGGTTCGGAATGACGATCAGCGTGTCGACCGACTTCTGCAGTTCCTCGATGCCCTGTTCGGCCAGACGCATACGACGCGCGCCTTCGAAGTGGAACGGCTTGGTGACGACGCCGACGGTCAGGATGCCCTTGTTGCGGGCTGCCTGCGCCACGACGGGAGCAGCACCCGTGCCTGTGCCGCCGCCCATGCCGGCGGTGACGAAGCACATGTGGGTGTTCTGGAGATGATCGAGAATCTCGTCGAGGCACTCTTCAGCGGCAGCGCGACCGACTTCCGGCTGCGAACCCGCACCGAGACCTTCCGTCACCTGCACGCCCATCTGGATGATGCGTTCGGCCTTAGTCATGGTCAGTGCCTGGGCGTCGGTGTTGGCAACGACGAAATCGACGCCTTCGAGACCCGCAGTGATCATGTTGTTGACGGCGTTGCCGCCGCCGCCGCCGACGCCAAACACGGTGATCCGAGGCTTCAGCTCGGTGATGTCCGGCTTGTTCAGATTGATGGTCATGTAACCGTTCCTTCTTAATCCTTGGGCAGCGTCGCCACGCCGCCGTTTATTCCTGATTACCTCGACACGCTGGTGCGAAACCGGTGTGTCAGAAACTTTCCTTCAACCACTGCCCCATTCGCGCCAGTCGGCCATTGCCGCTCACCAGTGCCGACGCGAAACCGCCATTTGCCGCATGCGTCTCCAGACCGGCGACCTGCGGGTAGATCATCAGCCCGGCCGCCGTGGAGAAGGCCGGTCCCTTTGCTGCGGTCGGAAGGCCCGACAGACCCATAGGACGCCCGATTCGGACGTTTCGGGCAAGGATTCGGCGTGCAGTTTCTGACAAACCGGTGAGCTGGCTGGCGCCACCCGTCAAAACGACTCGCTTCCCGACAATCGGGCTGAAGCCCGATTTTTGTATGCGATCACGGATCAGTTCGAGCGTCTCTTCGAGACGAGCGCGAACGATACGGGTGACCAGAGCCTTGGGGATCTGGGTTGCCTGGTCACGGTCGTCCTCACCGATTGGCGCGACCGAGATCAGATCGCGTTCGTCAGCGCCCGTGGAGATGGCGGAGCCGTGAACGACCTTCATGCGCTCGGCATCTTCGATCCGGGTGGAAAGACCGCGCGCGAGGTCGGTAGTGATGTGATGGCCACCAAGGCCGATGGCATCGGTGTGTACCAGCTTGCCTTCGCAGAACACGGAAATCGTCGTAGTGCCGCCGCCCATATCGATGGCCGCACAGCCAAGCTCAACCTCATCGTCGACGAGAGCAGCAAGACCGCTGGCATAAGGCGTGGCAACAATGCCTTCGACCGACAGGTGGGCGCGATTGACGCAGAGTTCGAGATTGCGGATCGCAGCGCGCTCAGCTGTAACAACGTGCATGTCGACGCCGAGCGTATCGCCGTACATGGAAAGCGGATCGCGGATACCGCGTTCGCCATCCAACGAGTAGCCGGTCGGCAGCGAATGCAGGATGACGCGATCCTGGCGCTGCGACAGCTGGCTGGCATTGATCATGACCTTGCGCAGGTCACCGGATGCAACCTCCTGCCCGCCGAGATCGATCGTGGCGGTATAGACGTCGCTTGCCAGACGTCCGGCGGAAACATTGACGATAAGGCTGTCGATGGTCAGGCCGGCCATACGTTCGGCTGCATCGACGGCCAGGCGCACAACGCTTTCGGCCGCATCGAGGTCGGCGATGACACCGGACTTGACGCCGCGCGAGCGCTGATGGCCGATGCCGATGATTTCAACATGATGGGTGCGGCCCGGCAGGACTTCGCTTTCCTGACGCGGCGTCAGCCGGCCGATCATGCACACGACCTTGCTCGACCCGATGTCCAGGACAGAAACGACATGGCTGCGCTTGGAAGACAAAGGCTTCAAACGCGGCAGACCGAGATTGGATGATCCGAACAGGCTCACGTTTCCCCTGCTTTCTTCAATGCCTTGGCGCGCGCTGCAACCGCCTGCTGGCGGCGCTCGGCGGCATCTGCCGTCAGCTGAACTGTGGTACGGTCCTGAAGGCGCAGATCGACAGCGGCGATGTCGCGCTCCAGCAATTTCTGATTCGTTTCGAACTTGGCGAGGCGCTTCAAAGCGTCACCGACATTCTCTTCCGGCAGCTTGATAACGATGCCGTTGTCGAGATGCAGATCCCAGCGGCGACCGGCGACGCGGACGAAAGCGCGCACACGCAGCTTGAGCTCCGGCCACTCGGCCATTTCCTCTTCGAAGCCGGCTGCGGCCTTTTCGGCATCACGCCCGACAAACAGCGGAAGAGACGCAAACTTGTTGTCGCGCAGCGGAGCAATGACCGCGCCGTCCTTTTCGATCAGCGACAACTCGCTGCCGTGCTGCCAGATACCGAATGCCTCGCGCTCCTTGAGCATGACCTCGATCGTGCGCGGATAGACTTTGCGGACTTCGGCATAAGCGACCCAGGGAAGCTCCGAAAGCTGGCGACGTGCCGATTCGATATCGAGAGCCACCAGCGAAGTGGTGCCGTCGAGACCGAGCAACTGAAGAATATCGATTTCCGAGGTCTGGCTATTGCCTGATACGCGAACGTCTTCGATGGCGAAACCGGCAGCAGCAGTGGTAGCCTGCGCAACGGTCTGCGTATGACCGCCGACCGACATGCCATAGAGCCCGACCGCTGCAAACATGCCAAAGGTCGCAACCGTTCCGGCATGATTTGGAATATTGATGCGACCGGTCGCAAGACTGACGCAAAAGCGCACGACGCGACGCAGCGGGCGCGGCAGCACCATGCGTTCGTCAGCAACAGGCCCATCCTCGTAAGGATTGCGCGGCCCACCTGCCCTTTTGCCGTTCATCGCGAACAAGAAGCGTCCTCCACCACCCAACGGACGAGATCACCAAAGGAGTGACCGGCATGACCGGCCATTTCGGGCACCAGCGAAGTCGGGGTCATGCCGGGCTGAGTGTTGATTTCCAGCCAGATAACCTCACCGTTTTCGGAGAAACGATCATCGTAACGAAAGTCCGACCGACTCACGCCACGGCAACCCATCGCCAGGTGCGCCTTAAGTGCCAATGATTGAATCTTTTGGTAAATATTCGGTGAAATTTGTGCCGGAATGACATGCGTAGAGCCGCCTGCGGCATACTTGGCGTCATAGTCGTAGAAGGTGTCGCCGTTGGGCACCACTTCCGTGACACCGAGAGCCACATTTCCCATGACGCCGCAGGTCAGCTCACGCCCATAGACATAACGCTCGACCATGACTTCATCGCCATAGCGCCATTCGGACGAGCCGATAACCTGCGGTGGGTGCGCCTGGTTTTCTTTAACGATGACAACACCGAAGGAAGACCCCTCGCGCACAGGCTTGACCACGTAAGGCGGCTTGATGGGGTGCTTGTTGCCGAAATCGAACCGGTCCATGACCTTCGCCTCGGCAACCGGGATGCCAGCAGCCTTTGCAACATGTTTGGCCTGCTGCTTGTCCATGGCAAGCGCAGAGGCAAGCACGCCGGAATGCGTATAGGGAATCTCCAAATACTCGAGAATGCCCTGGATCGTACCGTCTTCGCCGTAAGGACCGTGCAAAGCGTTAAAGCAGACATCAGGGCGCAGTTCGGCAAGCACGGCTGCGATGTCACGCCCCACATCGACACGCGTAACCTTGTAGCCCTCACCTTCGAGAGCGTCGGCACAGGCATTGCCGGAAGACAGGCTGACAGGCCGCTCGGAGGAAAAACCTCCCATCAAAACAGCCACATGCTTGCCACTCATAAACCACTCCCGAGGAAATCATTTAAGGTTGAAGACCCACGCTTGCGCGAAACTTTCGCGGCACGATTCCAACCGTTTTCGACAGAATCCAGTTAAGCGCCATTAAGGTTAACAAAACGTTTACTTTCGTTAACCGATGACCCTCAAAGCCGTTAATGGAGCCCATCCGCGCCACACGAGCCGCGACGGAAAAAGCATCATAGCTTTCGCTCACGCCCCGAATTTTTGCGCTTTATTGCCGCCAAGGCATTTTATTCGATTTAAAATTACGCTATGGCCCGACCACTCCTCCTTAACAAAGGAGGCCGCACAACACTCACGGATACTCAGATGACACAGATGGATAACCCCGTGTCGTCGACCGTTGAGCCGCTGGAACCTGTTGCATCGAACTCTCCTGCACAAGTCCTGACGGCCAGCGTGGTCGGCACGACGATCGAATTCTTCGATTTCTACGTTTACGCTACCGCAGCCGTTCTGGTCTTCCCGGCGCTGTTCTTCCCGGGCTCTGATCCGACAAGCGCGCTTCTCGCGTCGTTCGCCACGTTCTCGATCGCCTTCTTCGCGCGCCCGCTTGGCGCCATCGTGTTCGGCCACTACGGCGACCGCATCGGCCGCAAGACGACCCTTGTCGCGGCGCTTTTGACCATGGGCATTTCCACGGTCGTGATAGGCCTCCTGCCGACTTATGAGCAGATGAACAACATCATCCCTGGCATGGGCGTGATCGCTCCGTTGCTGCTGGCGCTTTGCCGTTTCGGCCAGGGTTTTGGCCTCGGCGGCGAATGGGGCGGCGCGGTTCTGCTGGCTACCGAAAACGCACCTCCGGGCAAAAAGACCTGGTACGGCATGTTCCCGCAGCTGGGCGCACCGCTCGGCTTGTTCCTGTCCTCCGGCGTGTTCTGGATCCTCCTGCATTTCATGTCGCAGGAAACGCTGCTGAGCTGGGGCTGGCGTATCCCGTTCGTCGCCTCGCTGATCCTGGTTGCCGTCGGCCTGTGGGTGCGTCTGTCGATCACCGAAACCCCGGCCTTCCAGAAGGCAATCGACAGCCATGAGCGCGTCGAGGTTCCGGTTGCCGAACTTTTCCGCAAGCACAAGCGCAGCCTTGTACTCGGCACATTCGTCGCGCTCGCCACCTTCGTGCTGTTCTACATCGGCTCGGCTTACCTGCTCTCCTACAACGTCAAGGTCATCGGCATGCCGTTCCTTGAGGCTCTGGAAGTACAGCTGCTCGGCTCTGTCGTGTTCGGCCTCGCCATCCCGGTCATCGGCAAGCTTGGCGACCGCTACGGCCGCCGCGAGATGTTGATCCTCACCTCGGTACTGATCGGCCTGTTCTCGTTCATCCTGCCTGTTCTGATGACCAGCGGCCCGAACATGATCTTCCTGTTCGTCACCATAGCCATGGTGCTGATGGGCATGACCTACGGCCTGATCGGCACAGCGCTTGCTGCTCCGTTCCCGACCGCGGTCCGTTACACGGGTTCGTCGATCACCTTCAACTTCGCCGGCATCTTCGGCGCCTCGCTGGCGCCCTATATCGCTACCTACCTGCAGGCAAACTACGGCATGACCTATGTCGGTTATTACCTCGGCTTTGCCGCCGTGGTGACGCTCGTCTGCATCTTCCTGTCGGGCAAGGACGAAGTCTGATCCGGACAGCATGTGCGAATAGAAAAGCCCGCGAGACCGATGGTTTCGCGGGCTTTTTTTTGTAGTTGGTGAATTGGTCAACGGTGATGGGGGTTTTTGTAATGATCGTAAACCAGCCACGCACCGCCGCCGAATGTGACAACCCATGGGAATACGTACCAAAAAAATTCCTGCGAGGTCATACCTTCAGTCCTCCAAGGACGCGCTGTGCTATCAGATGTAATATAATTGCGCCGGAAATCCAACCCGCCATGACGATTGCAGCGGCGACACTGGCCGACGACGGATTAAGGGACAAAGCCTGTCCAAGCACACCAACGACAATGAAGGCTGTCGAAACGCGGTCCAAGCCGGCAGCGAGAAGCTTGCGCCTTTCATTACCAACAAGCACACGCCGCCGATCTTCCCTGTCATCCAAACCGGCATCCGACATCGATAACCCCGCCGACAGGTTTCGCTACTTGTCGGCGCGGATCCGCACCTTGCGGCGTTCCAGCCATTCGCTCAGCAGAATGCCCGCCCACGCCGTACCGGCGATGACGAAGGGGAGAATATAGAGAAAGAAGAAAGTCGGGGCATTCATGACTTCAGTCTCCTCAACACGTGTCTGGCACCCAAATGTAATATCAAAGCGCCGGAAAGCCAAGCGGAGGTCGAAATGACCGTGCCCCAAGTGACCTGAAATGTGCCCGTGGATGTGGCAAATGACGCGGCAGGTGCAATGAAACCGGCCGCTGCACAGGCGGTAGACAGACGATCGAGGGAATTTGCCGTCAGCTTGGTCCGTTCATTATGTACCAGCGTCATCGACGCCTCCCGAACGGACCAACCGTGACCATCACTCCGTCGTCACGCCCTGGAAGGCGCGGACTTCGCGGCCGGGCATGAACATGCCAAGGCGCTTGATTTCCCATTCCAGCTTGATGCCATGGTCTTCGAACACGCGCTGGCGTACCGTCTCGCCGAGATATTCGAGATCGTAACCAGACGCATGACCGATATTGATCATGAAGTTGCAATGCAGCGCCGACATCTGCGCACCGCCATTCATCAGGCCACGGCAACCGGCTTCGTCGATCACCTTCCAGGCAGAATGCCCTTCGGGGTTCTTGAAGGTCGAGCCACCGGTCTTTTCCTTGACCGGCTGAACCGTTTCGCGGTGCTGGCGCACGGCATCCATTTCCGCACGGATCTTTGCGCGGTCATCGGCATAACCTTCGAACACGGCGTGCGTGAAGATCAGGTCAGAGGCTGCCGAGGAATGGCGATAGCTATAGCCCATGTCGGCATTGGAGAGCACGTGCTTGTTGCCCTGACGGTCAACGGCGTGAACTTCGACAACGCGATCCTTGGTCTCGGTGCCGTTTGCACCGGCATTCATGCGCAAAGCCCCGCCGATCGAGCCGGGAATGCCGTAATAGAAGGCAAAACCGCCGATACCGTTGTCCATCGCCATGGCGGCGACATGCTTGTCCGGGCAGATGGCACCGGCCTTGATGCGGTTTTCACCGACCAGTTCGACCTGACCGAAACCCTTGGCGGACAGACGCAGAACGACGCCAGGAATGCCGCCATCGCGCACCAAAAGGTTGGAACCGACACCGACGACGGTCAGCGGCACTTCTGCAGGCAGAAGCTTGAGGAAAGTCGCAAGGTCGTCCACGTCGTGCGGCTGGAACATCAGTTCCGCCAGACCGCCGGCCTGGAACCAGGTCACCTTGTCCATCGGCGCATCCGGCGTCAGCCGTCCGCGGATTTCCTTGACGCCCTCACCGAGCGACGCCAGCAACTTTTCCCCATTAACCTGTTTCATTGCGAATGCCCCGAAATGCCCTGCAATTCCTTGGGCAGTGCTGCTGCCCAGTGCGTGATGTTACCTGCCCCCAAAAGAACCACGAAATCGCCCGGCTTGGCAATGGTGGCAACGATTCCGGCCAGCGCCTCCGGCGAGGCCATGAAGCGCGCGTCGCGGTGGCCGCCGGCGCGGATACGCGAGGCGAGCGTCTCGGAATCGGCGCCCTCGATCGGATCTTCACCGGCCGCATAAACCGGCGCGAGGATAATGCTGTCGGCATCGTTGAAGCAGGTGACGAAGTCTTCGAACAGGCTGTTGAGACGCGAATAACGGTGCGGCTGGTGCACGGCGATAACGCGACCCGAGCAGCTTTCGCGCGCAGCCTTGAGCACAGCCTTGATCTCGACCGGATGGTGGCCGTAATCGTCGAAGATCGACACATCGTTCCAGGTGCCGGTCAGCGTGAAGCGGCGCTTGACGCCACCAAAGGCAGCCAGGCCCTTGCGGATATCGTCTTCGGAAATGCCCAGACGGTTGGCGACAGCGATCGCAGCCGTTGCGTTGGAAATATTGTGGCGGCCCGGCATGGGCAGCGTAAGGTCCTTGAACGAGAAGACGCGGCCAGTGCGACGACGACGGATTTCCACGTCGAAGATGGCCTTGGTGCCTTCCATGCGGACATTTGAAAATCGCGCGTCGGCCTGCGGATTTTCACCGTATGTAACGACCTTGCGGTCCTCGATTTTTCCGACCAGCGCCTGCACTTCCGGGTGATCGATGCACATCACGCCAAAACCGTAGAACGGCACGTTTTCCACGAACTGACGGAAAGCGGCGCGCACGGCGTCGAAATTGCCGTAGTGGTCGAGATGTTCCGGGTCGATATTGGTGACGACCGCAACATCGGCCGGCAGTTTCAGGAAGGTACCGTCGGATTCGTCGGCTTCCACCACCATCCACTCGCCCTCGCCCATGCGGGCATTGGTGCCGTAGGCGTTGATGATGCCGCCATTGATGACGGTCGGATCGAGATTGCCGGCTTCGAGCAGCGTCGCGACCATGGAAGTAGTCGTCGTCTTGCCATGCGTGCCGCCGATGGCAATCGCATTGCGGAAACGCATCAGCTCGGCCAGCATTTCGGCACGGCGAACGATCGGCAGCGATTTTTCACGCGCGGCGATCAGTTCCGGATTGGTTTTCTTGATAGCGGTGGACACGACCACGACTTCGGCGTCACCGAGGTTTTCAGCCTGATGACCGACAAAAACCGGAATACCCTTGTCACGCAGGCGCTGCACATTGGCGCTGTCGGACTGGTCGGAGCCCTGAACCTTGTGGCCAAGGTTATGCAGCACTTCGGCAATGCCGCTCATGCCGATGCCGCCGATACCGATGAAATGGACGAGGCCGATGGCCTGCGGCATCTTCATGCCCGAACTCCTTTAAACTGCGCAATCCCTTGTGACCCGGCAATAGCGACAACCATGTCGGCAAGCAAGGTCGCCGCATGTGGACGGCCGGCCTGCTTTGCAGCTTCAGCCATTGTCGCCAGACGCTCGGGCTCCTTCAGCGCTGCCGAGAGCTTTTGCGCCAGACGTTCCGGCGAAAGCTCTGCCTGCGGCACGACTTCGGCACCGCCGGTGGCAACAAGAGCTGCGGCATTGGCGGCCTGATCGTGATCGAGCGCGTAAGGATAAGGGATAAGAATGGATGGACGGCCAATGACCGAAACTTCCGAAACCGTGGAAGCGCCTGAGCGGCAGACGACCAGATGGGCGGATGCGAGACGCTCGGCCATATCCGGGAAGAAGGCGGAAACATCCGGCGTCATGTTGAGCTTAGCAAAACAGGAACCGACCTGTCCCTGATCTTCCGGGCGGGCCTGCTGGGTCAGCACGATGCGGTTGCGCTCGTTTTCCTCGAGCAGGCTTAGCGCCGTCGGAATGGCGCGTGAAAAGAACTGCGCGCCCTGGCTGCCACCGAACACGACGAGATTGAATGGCTGGCCTTCGAGGCTCGGCTGATATGGCGTGGCAGCTGCGGCAAGAACGGCCGGGCGCACCGGGTTGCCGGTGGTCACGGTCTTGTCGGCATAGGCACCAACGCCTTCCGGCAGAAAACCGCCAGCGATTGCCTTGACGCGTTTGGCCAGCGCCTTGTTGGCGCGGCCCATCACGGCATTTTGCTCGTGGATCATCGACGGCACGCCGAGACCGGTGGAGGCCAGAAGCGGCGGCACTGTCGGATAACCGCCGAAACCGACAACAGCCAAAGGCTTGATCCGCGAGATCAGCCTGCGGGCGGCGCGAAGGCCGCTCCACAGTTTGAACAGCGATTTCGCCATCGAGATCGGGTTCTTCGAGCCGATCGTCGCCGATGGCACGACATGGATTTCGTCGGCCGGGAACTTGCCGGCAAAACGTTCGGCACGGCTGTCGGTCACCAGATGCACGGAATACCCGCGCGCCTTCAACTCGTGTGCCAGTGCTTCGGCCGGAAACAGATGGCCGCCGGTTCCCCCGGCGGCAAGCAGGATAATGCCTTTGGTCATGGAAACCCTTTTACTCTGCCGGCACCGCAGATGTCACGCGGAACAGGCTGCGTTCCTGTGCACGCTTTTCCGGACGGTGGCGTGTGAGCGCCAGAATGAAGCCTGCGGTGACCGCAACCGCGATCATCGAAGAACCACCATAGGAGATGAGCGGCAGGGTCATGCCCTTGGCCGGGATCAGTTCGAGATTAACACTGATATTGATCATCGACTGCACACCGAGCTGCAGCACAAGACCCGCAACCGCAAAACGGTTGAAATCGTTCCGCTCGCGGAACGCGTGGCTCAGGCCGCGCAAAACGATGAATGCAAATATCGCCACCAGAACCATGCAGAAGATGATGCCGAATTCTTCGGCCGCCACGGAGAAGATGAAGTCGGTGTGGCTGTCGGGGATGATGCGCTTGTAGATGCCCTCGCCCGGTCCCAGACCGAACCAGTTGCCGTTGATGATGGCGTCGCGGGCGGTATCGACCTGAAACGTATCACCCTCACCGGTCCAGAAACGGTCGATACGACCGGCCACGTGCGGCAGCATGTAATAAGCGCTTGCAACGCCGCCGACACCCAGACCACCGAGCAGGACGATCCACAGCCACGGCATGCCGGCCATGAAGAACATTCCGCCCCAGACCGCGCTGGTCAGGATGGTTTGACCGATATCCGGCTGGGCAACAAGAAGTGCGCCGACAATGCCGAAGAGGATGATGGCGAACAGATTGCCCGGAATTTCCGGCTGGCGTGCATGTTCGGCAAACAGCCAGGCACAAACGACGACGAAGGCCGGCTTCATGAATTCGGAAGGCTGGATCGACAGACTGCCAAAATTGACCCAACGCCGTGCACCCTTGACCTCGATACCGAAGAACAGCGCCAGGACCATCATCGCCAGTGCAACGACCAGCAGGATGATGGCCGTACGGCGGATCTGGCGCGGAGAAAACAAGGACAGACCGACCATGACCGCAATAGACGGGATCAGGAACAACGCATGACGTTCGACGAAGTGGAAACTATTGAGGCCAAGGCGCTCGGCCACTGCGGGCGATGCCGCAAACGACAGCATGAAGCCGATACCCATCAAGAGGATGAACGCCGCCAGAAAGAAGCGGTCTATCGTCCAGAACCAATCCGCAAGCGGACCGCGGTCTACGCGACTTACCATTATGCGTTCTCCTTCTTGACCTCGACCAGCATCGTCACGCCATCGAGACCTGCGACCTCGGCGACAAAAGCGTCACCCCGGACTTCGAAATTCTTGAACTGATCGAAGCTGGCACAGGCCGGCGACAACATCACGGCCGAAGCCTCGTCGTCATCAGCCGCATCCGCTGCCGCATGCGCAACGGCCTGGGCAAGCGTGCCGGAAATCTCGAACTTGACGGCATCACCCAGCGTTGCGGCAAATTGCGGCGCCGCCTCTCCGATCAGATAGGCTTTCACGATACGCGCAAAAAGTGGTGCGAGGCTTGCGATACCACCTTCCTTGGGAAGACCACCGGCAATCCAGTAGATGCGTTCATAGCTCGACAGCGCGGGGGCTGCGGCCTCGGCATTGGTCGCCTTCGAATCGTTGACATAAACAGCCTGCCCGCGACGGCCGACCGGCTGCATGCGGTGTTTCAGGCCGGGGAAACTTTTCAGTCCCGCACGGATTTCTTCGAGGGATACACCGACCGCAAGGCAGGCGGCAATCGCTGCCGCCGCATTCTGGGCGTTATGGGCGCCTTTCAGCGTATCGATGCCGGAAAGCTCCGCCACATCGGACATCTTGCCGCCATGGGCACCGACAATGCGGCTACCCTCAGCATACAGCCCTTCGGCTACCGGATTGCGCTTGGAGATGCGCTCTACCTTCACGCCGGCCCGCTCGACACGATCAGCGATCAATGCGCAAAAACTGTCATCGACGCCGATGACGGCCGTTTTCGAACCGGCAACAAGGCGTTCCTTGATGTCAGCGTAATGTTGCATCGTGCCGTGACGGTCGAGATGGTCGGGCGTCAGGTTCAGAAGAATGCCGGCGGACGGGTTCAGCGTCGGCGCCAGATCGATCTGGTAGGACGAGCATTCGACCACGTAAAAACGCTCAGCCTTGGGCGGATCGAGCGTCAGGATGGCGGTGCCGATATTTCCGCCGAGTTGGGTATCGCGACCGCTGGATTTGAGGATATGGGCAATCAGTGCTGTCGTCGTCGACTTGCCGTTGGTGCCGGTAATGGCGATCAGCGGGCAATCCGGCGCGTGGGCACGGCGTTCACGCACGAAAAGTTCAACGTCACCGATGACCTCGACACCGGCTACGCGTGCGAGATCGACCGTCCAATGCGGTTTCGGATGGGTGAGCGGTACACCGGGAGAAAGCACGAAAGCGGAAAGCGAGGGCCAGTCCAGCCCCCGCAAATCCGCCGTCGTAATGCCTTCGGCATTCGCCTTTGTGACACTATCGGGATTGTCATCCCAGGCAGTGACATCAGCCCCGCCGGCCACCAGTGCTTTTGCCGTCGCCAATCCCGAACCGCCAAGGCCGAAGAGAGCGACTTTTTTGCCAGAAAACGTGGTGACCGGGATCATGATGAAATCAGCGCAGCTTGAGGGTGGATAGGCCGAGAAGGGCAAGACCGACGGCGATGATCCAGAAGCGGATCACCACCTGGCTTTCCGTCCAGCCGAGCTTTTCGAAATGGTGGTGGATCGGCGCCATCAGGAACACACGCTTTCCGGTGAGCTTGAAGAAACCGACCTGGATGATGACCGACAGCGTTTCCATGACGAACAAGCCGCCGATGATGGCCATGACGATCTCGTGCTTGGTGGCAACCGCTACCGAGCCGATCAGTCCGCCGAGCGCCAGCGAACCGGTATCGCCCATGAAGATGGCGGCAGGCGGTGCGTTGAACCACAGGAACCCGAGACCCGCGCCGATGACGGCACCGAGAATGACCGCTAGTTCACCCGTGCCGGGCACGAAATTGATCTGCAGATAGTTTGCGAAAACGGCATTGCCGGCAACATAGGAGATGATGCCGAAAGAGGCGGCGGCGATCATGACAGGCACGATGGCGAGGCCATCGAGACCATCAGTGAGGTTCACGGCATTGCCGGCCGCGACAATGACGAAGCCGCCGAAAAGCACGAAGAAGATGCCGAGATTGATCACGAAATCCTTGACGAACGGAAAGGCAATCGACGAACCGAGCGCCGAGCCGCTCTGGCCGGTGGCCAGCGCCATTCGCATCATGAAATACGTGGCGATGCCGGCGATGACGAACTCGATGCCGAGACGCGCCTTTCCTGAAAAACCCTTGTCCGACTGTTTCGTGACCTTGAGATAGTCATCGTAAAAGCCAATGGCACCGAAACCGAGGGTCACCAGTAGTGTCGAGACGACGTAGATATTCGACAGGTCGGCCCAGAGCAGCGATCCACCCAGAATACCGGCAAGGATCATCAGGCCGCCCATGGTTGGTGTGCCGGCCTTCTTGAAATGGGTCTGCGGGCCATCGGCGCGGATGGGCTGCCCCCTGCCCTGGCGGACACGCAACGAAGCGATGATGCTTGGACCGAACATGAAAACGATGAAGGCGGAGGTGAACGCAGCAGCACCCGTCCGGAACGTGATGTACCGAAACAGGTTGAAGAATTGCACGTGGTTCGCCAGTTCGACTAGCCAGATCAGCATGAAGGCCCTTTCTCGGAAGCCGGGATCAAGATTGCGGCTCCGTGTCTGCGAAGGCCGGATAGTTGTCAATAAGAGCGTCGATGATCTTGCGGAAACCAAGGCCCAGCGAGGACTTCACCATCACCACGTCTCCCGGCACGACCGAGCGAACGCTATATTCCGCAAGTTCCTGGGTCGTCTCGAAATAGGCAACCTCGACGCTTTCGGGCAGTGAGTCGCGCAACGCGGCCATTTCGGCCCCCGCCAGCCAGACATGCTCGATACCGGCGGCCAGAAGCGCACCAGCGAGATTCTGGTGAACCTTTACCGAATGTTCGCCCATTTCCAGCATGTCGCCGAGTACGGCGATACGACGGCCGGACAGTTCCGGCTGATGCGTGGCGAGAAGTGCTATCGCCGCCCGCATCGATGCGGGATTGGCATTGTAGCTTTCATCGATCAGCGTCAGACGGCCTTCGCCGATGCCGAGTGTGTGACGTTCACCACGACCCTTGACGGGTTTGAGATCGGCCAGTGCCTGTTTTGCGGCGTCCAGATTGGCACCAAACAGTGAAACGACGCCGAGCGCCGCCATGGCGTTTTCCGCAATGTGGCGCCCGGGCGCGCCGATGCGCACCTCGGTCGTGTCACCGGCAAGCGTCGCCCAGATAACCGAACCTTCGGCATTGCCTTCGAAATCTGCCAGACGGTAATCCGCCTTGGCATGCTGACCGAAGGTGACGACGTTCTCCACGCCGGCTGCCTGTGCTGCCTTGTCCAACAAGTCATATTGCGGAATATCGCGGTTGATCAGCGCCGAACCACCGGGAAGCACGCCTTCGAAAATCTCGGCCTTGGCTTGCGCAATTTCGTCGAGATCGCGGAAATAACCAAGATGCGCGGCGGCAATGGTGGTGACCACAGCCACATGTGGGCGCACCAACGCCACCAGCGGGCGGATTTCTCCGGGATGGTTCATGCCGATTTCAAACACACCGAAATAGGTGTCGATCGGCATGCGGGCGAGCGTCAAAGGCACGCCCCAGTGATTGTTGAAGGAGGCGACGGCGGCATGCACCTTGCCGGATGGGGCAAGCGCGTGGCGCAGCATCTCCTTGGTCGTAGTCTTGCCGACTGACCCGGTGACGGCAACGATCTGGGCGCGGCTGCGCTTGCGGGCTGCGACGGCGAGTTTGCCGAGCGCTTCCAGCACATCCTCAACAACGATCATCGGCACCGTGATGCGGCCCATGGCCGGCAGCTTGCCCTCGGCAACAACGATCAGCGCCGCGCCATTGGCAACAGCGACCCCAGCATAATCATGACCATCGACGCGGTCACCCTTGATGGCGAAAAACGCTTCGCCGGGACCGATCGAACGGCTGTCGATGGAAATGCCGGTGATCCCGGCCGGCAGGGAGCCGAACGGACGGCCTTCCATGACGGCCGTCATTTCTTCGCAGGTCCAGAGCAGTGTCACTGTTTCAGACCCTCCAATGCCTTGCGCAGTTCGATATGGTCGGAGAACGGCAGCGTCGTCGAACCGACGGTTTGACCCTCTTCGTGGCCCTTGCCGGCGACGATCAGCGTATCGCCCGAATGCAGCAGCGATACGGCGTGGCGGATCGCTTCGGCGCGATCACCAATCTCGGTCGCGCCGGGAGCGGCTGCCATGATTTCCGAGCGGATTACATCAGGCTGTTCGGAACGCGGATTGTCGTCGGTGACGATGACCACATCGGCAAGCCGCGTGGCGATCTCACCCATGATCGGACGTTTGCCCTTGTCACGATCACCGCCGCAGCCGAACACCACGACAACGCGGCCGCTGGTGAAGGGACGCACGGAGGAGAGCACATTCTGCAGAGCATCCGGCTTGTGGGCATAATCGACATAAGCCGGCGCGCCATCGGGCGTCTGGCCAACCAGTTCGAGACGGCCGGAAGCACCGACCAGTTTCTCTAGTGCCGCCATCGCTTTTTCGGCGGAAACACCGGTGGACATGGCAAGACCGGCAGCGACCAGTGCATTGGCAATCTGGAAATCGCCGGCCAGCGGAATATCGACCTCGAAGATGCGGCCTTCGGCGGTGATTTCGGCGGTCTGCTTGTGACGGAAATGTTCGACCCGCTTCAGCGTCAGATAGGAACCCTTGCGGCCGACGGTGCGGACATCCAGTCCGGATGCGGTGGCAACACGGATGGCCTCTTCCGACCACGGATCATCGGAAAAAATCACTGCCGGAGAACCCTTCGGCATCAACGTATCGAACAGGCGCATTTTTGCCGCCATGTAGGATTCGACTGTCGGGTGATAATCCATGTGGTCACGACCGAGATTGGTGAAACCGGCCGCTGCCAGCTTCACGCCATCGAGACGGCTCTGGTCGAGACCGTGGCTAGAAGCCTCCATGGCGGCGTGGGTGACGCCTTCCGATGCCAGTTCTGCCAAAAGCGCATGCAGCGCTATCGGATCGGGCGTCGTCAACGAGCCGTAATCGTTGCGGGTCGGGGAAACCACGCCGGTCGTCCCGATCATGGCAGCGGAATGGCCCGCATGCGCCCAGATCTGGCGGGTAAAGGAGGCGACCGAAGTCTTGCCTGCCGTACCGGTGACGGCGACCATGATTTCCGGCTGCGCGCCGGAGAAACGTGCGGACACCAGCGCCAGCAGGCGGCGCGGGTTTTCCACCGTCAGCACTGGAATGCCGACATCGGCCGTATGCGCGGCAATGGCGACGACAGCGCCGCGTGCGGCGGCATCACCGATGAACCCTGCACCATCGGCCTTGGTGCCGGCCATGGCAACGAACAAGGCGCCGGGCACAGCCTTGCGGCTGTCCGACGCGATCGCGGTAATTTCAAGATCCCCTGCGGGACCCTTCAAAGCTTCGGCAAGCTCAGGAAATTCGGTGCCGATCAGCTCTCTCAATATCATCTCTGCCCTCTCCTTTCGGGGGCCGGATCAAGCCGGCCCGCGAATCGTCGTGCTCATTCATTATGACCTAATAGGACACGAGCAAGGCGGAGCCATTTTCCCCAAACGAAGGTTGTACACCGAGAATAGGCGCGGAACGCGCGATGATCTCCTTGACCATCGGAGCCGCCGATGTCGCAGCAAGCGCTGCGCCGTTGCCCTTGTCGGTTTTCGGTTCGTCGGAAAAGCTCAAAACGACGTAACGCGGATTGCTCATCGGGAAGGCCGCGAGAAAGGCGTTGAAGTTCTTGTCGTGAGCATATCGCCCATTAACGACCTTATCGGCCGTGCCGGTCTTGCCGCCGACATCAAAGCCTTCAACGCGGGCATTACGGCCGGAACCGCGCGATCCGTTCCATTCGAACAGGTAACGCATGTCCTTGCTGGCGGAAGGCTTCATGACCTGGGTGGCGAATTCCGTCGCCTGCTCTTCCGTGCGCGGCAGGAATGTCGGCGGATGCAGAACACCGCCGTTGACGAGCGCTGCACCGGCAACGGCCGTCTGCAGCGGCGTTGTGGAAACGCCGTGGCCGAAGGAAATGGTGATCGAGTTGATCTTCTTCCACTCACGCGGCTGGCTGGGCATAGCCACTTCCGGCAGTTCGGTCTTCATGCGGCTGAGAAGGCCAAGCTTGGTCAGGAACGCTTTGTGGTCGGCAATGCCAACGGCATCGGCCACCTTGGCGGTGCCGATATTTGACGAATACTGGAAGACTTCCGGAATACTGAGGAAACGGCCCTTGCCGTGGAAATCCTTGATGGTGAAGCCGCCGATGCGAATCGGGAAACGCGCGTCCACCGAATCGTTCAGCGAAATCTTGTTATGGTCGAGCCCCATGGCCAGCGTGAAGGACTTGAAGGTAGAGCCCATTTCGAACGTGCTGTTCGTCATGCGGTTCATCCAGCCTTCCGGGCCGTTGGCATTCGGGTTGTTGGGATCGAAATCGGGCGCGGACGCCATGCCGAGAATTTCGCCGGTATGGACATCGATCACAACGGCACCCGCGCCGATCGCATGATATTTGCCAATCGAGCTTGCCACGACGTCCCGCACGATCGACTGGACACGCAGATCGATCGACAGCTTTACAGGCTCGAGCGGCTGGTTCGACGTCATGCCCACTGCCGTCAGATCAGCCAGCCCCTGACTGTCGATATAACGCTCCATGCCTGAAACGCCGCGGTTGTCGATGTTAACGTAACCAACGATATGAGCGGCGGTCGAACCACCGGGATAGAAGCGACGTTTTTCCGGGCGGAAGCCGATGCCGGGAATGCCGAGCGCCAAAATCTGGCTCTGCTGCTTGGGCGTCAGCTGGCGTTTCAACCATTGGAAACGGCTCTTGGATGACAGCTTTGCGTATGTACCCTTTACATCGAGGTCCTGCAGAACCGTCGAAAGCTTTTCGATGACTTCGTCGGCATCGACAATCTTGTGCGGTTCGGCAAACAGCGAAACCGTGCGGATGTCGGTCGCCAGGATTGCGCCATTGCGGTCAACGATATCCGGGCGGGACGCCATCAGCCGGTCTGCGGGCGGAATGCTCGATGTCGTCTGCGGCTCGCTCATCGCGTAATAGACCATACGGCCGCCGATGACACAGTAGAGCGCGGTAAAACCGAAAATGACGAGCCCAACGCGGTTGCGGGCCTGCTGCGCCTTGCGCTTGCGCGTTCCCTCGAAATTGGCACCGCCCTTGCGCGGAGTAGCCCCACGCGCCCCGGTGGAGAAATGTCCCCTGCTCTTCAGCACCATGATCCGGGAAAGAAAAGACATCAGCGATTTACCGATCCGGTTGAGATTGAGTCTACGCGTACAGAACCGCGTGCTACCGGAACGGGGATGCGCGAAGCTGGAGCCGAAGCTTTTGCAGCCGCAACACCGCGAATAGCCTTGGCGACTTCATCATCAGCGCCGGCAATCAATTTCTCGATGGAGGTCTCGGGTTGCGGCAGCTGCGACTTCAGCATCGGCAATTCGTTCGGCTGCGACAGCTGGGTCGGATCGGTGGCTGCCAGCTGCAGTTCCTGGTTATAGGCGCCGATCAGATGCTGCAGGCGGTTCGGTTGGGTCTGCAGGGCCCAGTCGGCCTTCAGAAGGTCGATCGTGTCGCGCTCCAGACGGATTTCCGTCTCCAGCCGGCGAACCTCCTCCAGCTTCAATTCGGCACGATGCTTGATCGTGTATGTAACAACGGCGGTGGCCGTCATGACGCCGATGAGAACGATATCAAAGCTTCTGAGCATATTAAGCTCCCATCGTTGCAAGGCTTGCGAGATCGGGAAGATCGAAGATCGACATATTGGCGGAGCCGGGTGCCGCAACAGTGCGCAGGCCGGCCCGCAGCTTTGCCGAACGTGCACGCGGATTGATCTCCGCCTCCTCTTCGGTTGCACCGATCATCGGCTTGCCGATGGTTTCGAAAACAACCGGACGCTCTTCGACCAACGGCATGTGGCGCGAGCCGGTCGCCTTGCCAGAACGGTCGGCAAAGAACTTTTTGACGATGCGGTCTTCCAGCGAATGGAAACTGACGATGACCAGACGACCGCTCGGCTTCAGTGAACGCTCGGCGGCAAACAGCGCCTGAGCGAGCTCGCCAAGTTCGTCGTTCACGAAAATGCGCAGCGCCTGGAAAACACGGGTAGCGGGATGGATCTTGTCCTTGGCGCGGCGCGGATTGACCGTTTCGATCAGGTTGGCGAGATCGCGGGTGGTGGTGAACAGTTCCTGCGCGCGGCGCTTTTCGATGGCGCGCGCGATACGGCCGGCATGGTTTTCCTCACCGAGGAAACCGAAGATGCGGGTGAGATCGCCGACCTTGGCGCGATTGACGACATCGGCCGCAGAGACGCCGGAGGCCGACATGCGCATGTCCAGCGGTCCATTGCGCTGGAAGGAAAAGCCACGCTCGGCCTCATCGATCTGCATGGAGGAGACGCCGATGTCGAGCACCACGCCATCGAGACCACCCTCCGGCGCATGCTGGTCGAGATCGGAAAACTGCGAGTGGATGAGCGAAAGACGACCGCCGCTTGCCTTGACCAGAGCCTGACCGCCTGCAATCGCCGTTGGGTCACGATCGAGCGCAATCACATTGGCGCCGGCATCGAGAATGGCAGAGGTATAACCGCCTGCGCCAAACGTGCCATCGAGAATGACTTCGCCAGCCTTCGGCTGCAGCGAGTTCAAAACTTCACGGAGAAGAACCGGGATGTGGCGAACCGATCCGCCATCGGCTTCAGGTATCCCATCGCCAAAATTCGCCGACATCCCGTTTCCTCGTCCTATTGAGGGCGCGATCCGATACTCAAGCGCCCTTCCCTTGCCGCCGCCTGCGCCTCGTGGAACGCCTGCGGTTGCCAAAGCTGAAAATGATCCGAGCGCCCGACAAAAGTTACGTCCGTACTGATGCCCGTAAAATCCCGGATAAAATCCGTGACCATCAGCCGGCCTTCCGCGTCGAGCCTCATGAAAACGCCGCCACCGTGAACCAGTAGCGACATCCTGTTCGCTTCCGGCGAGAAAGGATCGGCTGCCGCAATCTGCCGCTCGTAACGTTCGAGCAGATCCGGACCACCGACGCTGATCGCCGGAAAGACGAGGTCCTGGAGACAATAAAGCTCCTGAACGCCCCGCTGCACCAAGACGGAACGGAACAGCGCAGGGACGGAAACTCGCCCCTTCGCATCGATCCGATTCGTCGCATTGGACAGGAAGCGGTTCATGACACCAAACATCCACTCCCGAAAGCCGCCGGACCAAAAACATGTCGGCAAAATCGCATTTCGCATTCTCAAAACGAAAGCACAGGCCAGCACCGAGATGAACATAAGCCCATCCACGTTTCCGTTTCCGGAACTGGTCGAAACTGTCTGATTGAGAGGCCTTGATCGGCCCTTGTGCAGTGCAGTTTTGGGATAACATGGGACCATATGGGCGTCAATGGGAAGCATCCGCCAAACCCGAATGCGACATTGTTTATTTATAAGCTGTTAAGTTTAACAAAGTGTTAGCGGAAGATATCCGGAGACCGCACGGCAAACTTCGCCGGGACACGTCAGAAACCCACGCTAAGATCTTGGGCAGTTAAACATATTAGAAAAAGCATGGATAAAGTGCAGTCGCGAGAACGCAATCTGAGCGCGCAAACACATGCGAGAAACTCTACGCCAGGACGTGAATCGCTTCCGACCACCGTCCCGCCCCAATGGGTCGCCATCGGCCGGGCCTGCGCAAAAACAGGGTAGAAATACCAGTTGGCCTGTAAGCCGGGTTCTGTATGGCCCCGATGCAGGCATCGGAACGTGGCAGCCATTCATCTGGGACGCCGTTTGCACGTCGCCTCACGCAACCAACCCGGATGACTGGCCCGAAAACCGGCTGTAGCTCCGTCTTGCGACGAAACCCGCGTCATCCCTATTCGGTCTTGCTCCCGGTGGGGTTTACCATGCCGCCGCTGTTACCAGAAGCGCGGTGGGCTCTTACCCCACCCTTTCACCCTTACCCGGTCGGAACCGGGCGGTATCCTCTCTGTGGCACTTTCCCTAGGGTCGCCCCCGCCGGACGTTATCCGGCACCGTGTTTCCGTGGAGCCCGGACTTTCCTCACCCTACCGCCTTTCGGCATTGGTAAAGCGCGGCTGCCCGGCCAACTGGTCCGCGCTCCTTAGACGAGAGCAAACACAATTGCCACAGGGAAAACGCCGAGCGGGCCGGATCAGAGGAAATGAGCGGGGAAACCACCTGCCGCAGCGTAAGCATCATCTTCGATACGCCCGTGGAAAAGCAGTTCGGCCCCAAGCCTGCCGATCTCGTCCGAGCTTTTGGCAGCGGCCCCGCAACCACCGGTCAATACGCCCGTGCGTGCCGAGGTCATGGCGATGGCCGGATAATCGGTCGGCGTGAACGAGGTGACGCAGGCCGCCATGGAATTGCGCGACAGATCGACATCCGGCACCAGCTTTTCGACCACCGAGGTCAGATGCCGTTTGGTGCTCTCGCGACCACCGGAGCGGAACCACGAGCGGATCTCCGGCTCGGCTTTCAGCTCCACATCATCGGGATCGCCGCCGATCTTGAGATAAAGCTTGCCATCCGGGTATCTTACCGGCGGCAGCATGTAGATGCCGTCTTCTTCCTCGGTCCATTTCCAGATCAGCGACGGCATTTTGCCGAATGCTTCCATCTGCGCTTCGTCGATTTCAAAGAAGGACACGGTGCGGGCATAGACTTTCAGATTGAGCCGCGCGCCCAGCAGCCTTTCGGCGATGGAAAAACCACCCGCCGCCACAATAACCTTTTCCGCCGTGTAGACCTTGCCTTCGGAGGTCGTGACCGTGACGAGCCCCGCTTCCTCCCGCGTCGAAACCACGGTTTCGCGGATGATGGCTGCACCCTGCCGTTCCGCGAGAATCGTCTGCGCCTTCACCAACCGACGTGGATTGATGTGACCGGCATTTTTCTCCTCGAAGAGGCCGTCACTGCCCTGTGGGAATGAGAAATACGGAAATGTCTCAGCGAGACGGTCATGGGCCATATTTTCCGTCGCGACACCGAGTTCCGCCGCCGCCTTTTCCACGCGACCGACATAGGTGGCAGTTCCATCCCTGCGCGGGCCGACAACAAGGCATCCAACCTCAGAATAAAAATCGACCTCGCTGTCCCTCGCAATTTCTCCGTAACGAGCAATCGAGCGATTGGCGAGCCGCGCCCAGATGGCATTCGGATCGATGGTGCGAGTGATGCGGGCTTCATCATAATGGCTGGCGAATACACCCTGGTGGCTGGCCGTATCCGCAGGCTCGGCCGGACCGATGACGGCAACACCGTCTGTCCATGCCGAAAGATGCCGGGCCGCGGCCGCGCCCATCATGCCGCAACCGATGATGATGTATTTGAAATGCCCGTCCATCGTTGCCCGCGTTCCCGTGATTATCGATTATGCGCAACCAGTTGTAGCGGTTTGCGGAATCAATTCCAGAGCAAGAAAGGGCAGAAGATGATCAGGCGTAGTTAGGCAGCGAGGCCAAAAGCCTGTGCAGCGTATCGATGGTCGACATGTCGGCAATGCCATCGACCCGTTCAGTGCGGAAATGCCGCTGAAACGCCTCGACCACGCCTTGCGTGTGGTCGCAGAACTCACCCGTGATCTCGATGCCGTAACCATAAAGCGCCAGCATAGACTGCAGTGCCTCTACCGGCTGGCCGCTGTCACCGCGCTGAAAAAAACGCCCGCCGGAAATCGGCGTCGGCTCCACCCAGTGGCCGACACCGGCTTGATGCAGCCGACCCCACGGAAAGTTTTCGCCGGGATCGACCTTGCGGATCGGCGCGACATCCGAATGACCCAAAATGCGTTGCGGCGCGATAGACCAACGTTTGGCGATATCGTGACAGAGTCCGACCACTGCCTCGATCTGCGCACCCGGAAACGACGGCAGGCCACCGGGATGGCCGACATTGGCGATCTCGATGCCGATGGAACGGGAATTGGTATCGACCTCGCCTTCCCATACGCTCTTGCCCGCATGCCAGGCACGAAGACCTTCCGGCACGAGCTGGAACACCGCACCGTTTTCACGAACGAAATAGTGGCTGGAAACGTGGCTTTCCGGATTGCATAGCCATGACAGCGCCTGATCCTCGCCATCCATGCCGGTGTAATGCAGGAGAATCATGTCGGGCTGGCGATTATCGGCACGTTCGCCATGGTTCGGCGAGGGCATCAGCGATGCGCCGAGATGTTCGGATTTGATCGCGCTCATGCTGCGCGGCGTTCCTTCTCGATTTCCGAATAGGCGGCATTGAGAGCGGCCATGCGCTCCGTCGCGGCAGCATGCAATGCAGCCGGTACACCGCGGGCATGCAGCTTGTCGGGATGATGCTCGATCACCAGGCTGCGGTAACGCTTGCGGATAGTGGCAAAATCGTCTTCCGGCGAAACGCCGAGAACCAGATACGGGTCACGGCCTTCAAGCTCGACATGGCGGGCCATGATTCGGCGGAAGTGGTTTTCGTCGATACGAAAGATCTCGGCGATGCGTGCGAGGAAGGAAAGCTCCTTCTCATGCAGCAGACCATCCGCCTTGGCGATGTGAAACAGGCCGTCAACGACGTTTTCCAGCATCGGGCAATTGTGTGCGCCGGTGCCGCAGAGATTGGACAGCTTCGAGGCATAGGCTTCGTAACCAGCCACGTCCTGCCGCGCGAGATTATAAAGCCGCGCAACATTCTGGGCTTCTTCCGGCGGAAAATCGAAAATCTGGCGGAAGGCGGTAACTTCCTTCTCGTTCACGTTGCCGTCGGCCTTGGCCATCTTGGCCGACAGCGCGATGATGGCGACAGAGAACGAGACCTGACGACGGGTTTCCGGGTCGCCTTCGAACACGGTTCGGATCGCTTCCACCACACGCCCGAGCGCATTGCCAGCGGCGTCGCCGATGGCGCCGAGCAGCTTTTCCCAGAGTGAGGAAATGTGGAGACAGGCAAATTCCGTGATCATTGGCCTACATGACCAGTTTTTACCGATTTTTGCAAGATGACCGAGAGGCCGACAAAACGGCGAAAACAATCACTTCTCTGAGAGAGCCCAACCTAAAGAGACCGAATGGGAAGAGAAACACCGGGGGGCTTTGCCTTCGCCTGCCCACCATTATGTTGCGGGTAACGTTACGGAAAGCAGCCTGCGCATTTGAACCGATTGAATATTGGAAAGCCCTTTATGGCACTGCGAAATAACGGATTTCACCGCGAAACCGACTTTACAGCCAGTCCTCGCTGTCGCATCCATCAACGGACATTCCCGCAGGAGGAGCGCGAGGACGCGCGGAGGAGATTTTATGGCCAGACAGAAAGTAGCTATGCTGACGGCGGGCGGCCTTGCCCCTTGTCTTTCCTCGGCGGTCGGCGGCCTGATCGAGCGTTACAGCGATGTTGCGCCGGAACTCGATCTCATCGCTTATCGCTCCGGTTATCAGGGCGTACTGCTTGGCGATTCTATCGAAATCACCGGTGAGATGCGCGAAAAGGCTCATCTCCTTCATCGTTTTGGCGGTTCGCCGATCGGCAATAGCCGCGTCAAGCTGACCAATGCGGCGGACTGCGTGAAGCGCGGCCTCGTCAAGGAAGGCGAAAACCCGCTGAAGGTGGCGGCAGAACGATTGGCGGCGGATGGCGTCACCATTCTCCACACGATCGGTGGCGACGACACCAACACGACAGCGGCCGACCTTGCCGCCTATCTCGGCCAGAACGGTTACGACCTCACCGTCGTCGGCCTGCCGAAAACGGTCGACAACGATGTGGTGCCGATTCGCCAGTCGCTTGGCGCATGGACGGCGGCAGAAGTCGGCGCAAAATTTTTCGACAATGTTTCAAACGAACAGAGCGCGGCCCCCCGCACATTGATCATCCATGAAGTCATGGGCCGCCATTGCGGTTGGCTGACCGCCGCCACCGCCCGCGCCTACATGCGGAAGTCCAAGGCCAACGAATATGTCGAGGGCTTCATGATGGACGAACAGCTGAAAAAGATCGACGGCCTCTACCTGCCGGAAATGCGTTTCGACCGCGACGCCGAAGCCACCCGTCTCAAGGATGTGATGGACCGCTACGGCTATGTGACACTGTTCATTTCCGAAGGCGCCTGCATGGACGTCATCGTCAAGGAATTCGAAGCGTCCGGCGAAAACATCAAGCGCGACGCATTCGGCCACGTGAAGCTCGACACCATCAATGTCGGCGGCTGGTTCCAGAAGCAGTTTGCCTCGCTGCTGGGTGCGGAACGTTCGCTGGTACAGAAGTCGGGTTATTTCGCCCGCTCCGCCCCCGCCAACGGTGATGACCTGCGTCTCATCCAGGGAATGGTCGATCTGGCTGTGGAAAGTGCCCTGAATGGCGTCTCGGGCGTGACCGGACACGACGAAGATCAGAATGGGAAATTGCGCACGATCGAATTCCCGCGTATCAAGGGTGGGAAGCATTTCGATTTGTCGACCCCATGGTTCGGCGACGTCATGACGGCGGTCGGACAGAGCTTCGAAAAGGCCTGATTATCAGCGGCAACGGCCTCAAAGAGGAAGGGCCGGAGGAGAAGAGGAATGTCCAGCGATACAATGCTAGTCTTTGCGGCGGCGTCGTTGTTCCTCGTCATTCTGCCCGGTCCGCTTGCAGATCTGACCGCCCGCTACACTTTGTCGCGCGGGCGGCTTACCGGCCTGTTGACGGTGCCGGCGATGGCGCTTGGCCTCGTCGCCGCCATGACGGTGGCAAGCATGCCGGTCGTGGCCATTGCCCGTTACCTGCCGCACCTTTTCGAGCTGGTTTCATGGATCGGCCTCACCTATCTCATGCTGCATGTCCTGTGGACGGTGCAGCACCCGGCCCGTGGTTACCTTGCCCACAACGACAACCTGCCTGAACGCCAGCCGGCCCGCATCTTCCTTCATATCTTCCGCTTGGCGGCGGTCAAACCGCGCTCCATCCTCGCTTTCATCGCGCTTTTGCCGCAGGCATTCGATCCGCATGGCTCGCTGTCGCTGCAATTGATCGAAATGGATGGTGTTTTCATCGCCGCGGCGCTTGCCGGAGGCATCATCAATGTCGCCTTGGCGGGCCGCCGCGTGAAACGGCTTGAGAAGCTGCGTTCGCAAAATCCAGCCTCGCGCAAGCCTCGTACGCGATTTATATCGCGCCGTGCGGTCACGGCCGGCTACCGGCGGATCGCCGCCTAGGCAAATATTGCAGCTTAAAATCCGGTGTAAAACCATCGGATTCTTGAAGTGTTCCACTTCCAATACAAAGACTTAGCACAGGACGCCGCAGTACACTTGCCCGGATGCTACCGATCCGTTAATGGACATGGTCACTCGTTAGGATTCGTAAACGGGCTTGGACAATCGATTTTCATGAGAGCGACCCAATGGCGATAACCCGATTTGGAGGCTGCAAGACAGCCCTGGCTTTGGCCGTATCGTCCGCTTTGGCGGGTTGCTCAAGCATGGATCAGGCATCAAGCCCGAACCTGAAGGCCACCCAGACGGCAGCACTGACGGCAGCGGAAACCGCCACAGATCCAAACGCGGCCCAGACCGCCGAAATGGCCAATGCGAGCGCGCCCGTTCTGGAAAAGACTGGCCGCATACAGATTGCTTCGCTGCCGACCAGCGTGAACGTCACGGCAATCCAAACCGCAGCACTTGCTTCACCGGAACCCGCACCGCAACCGACGCCGCTGGCGATTGCACCGATCACCGATGCGACCAATGCCGCGCAGGCCATCGCCAGCGCCGCTCCGGTCGCAGGCTCGGCACCGGCTGCAACCACCAGCACCGTTCTCGCTTCGGCAGCGCCCGCACAACACACACTTTCCACCAAGTCTGGCCGCATCGTACAGCCGCAGATGACGGGCGGTCCGGTTGCCAATGAGACGGTAACTACGGCGGAACTGCCGATCACGCCTGAAATGGTTGCCGTACAGTCGGTCGTTCCGACGCCGAAGCCGACCGCTCCGAACATGATGCTGGCTTATGCCGGTCCGAATCAGGCTGTTTCCGGCATGATGAACGCGGGCTTTTTTCCGCCCGCCCCCGGCGCTCCGATCCCGCAAACCGCCGACGCCAGCAATCCTGAACTCAACAAGCTGATCACGCGTTACGCCGGCCTTTATGGCGTTCCTGAATCGCTGGTGCACCGCGTCGTCCATCGCGAAAGCAAATATGACCCGAAAGCCTATCACAAGAATGGCTACTGGGGCCTCATGCAGATTACCTATCCGACCGCAAAGTCGATGGGATACGAAGGTCCGGCCAAGGGCCTTCTCGACGCCGAAACCAACCTGAAATATGCGATCAAATACCTGCGCGGCGCTTGGCTGGTGGCCGGCAACAAGAGCGACGACGCCATCAAGCTTTATGCGCGCGGCTATTATTACGATGCCAAGCGCAAGGATATGTTGCACGTCCTGAAGTGATTGCGGGATAAGTCTCTCCGCACGTCATCCTTGGGCCTGTCCCAAGGATCTAACCACGAGCCATATTGACGTTCCGCAGATCCTCGGCACAAGGCCGAGGATGATGTCGTGTCATGTGTGAAGCACCCTCGAACAAAAGCGGAATCACCGCACCGCCTTCGCCGCTGCCGCAATCAGTTCAAGCACATTGTAACCACCACCTGACGGCGTCAGCCCCAACCGCACCACCACCAGCCCCATGGACGGCACCACGGCAACCGTCTGCCCGTCATGCCCGCTCAGCATGAACATGTCAGCCGGCAAGCCGTCGGCATCGCGGCCATAAAGCTTCAGCCAGGTCTGCATCTGCGAATAACGGCCATCGGATTTGGGCGACGCCTTGCCCATCATCGCAACGGTGCCCTCCGGCAGCAGGCGCTGCCCCCTCCACACACCATCGGCTGCCAGAAGCATGCCGAACCGCGTCCAGTCGCGCGCCGTCGCATAGATGTAGGAACTGCCGGCAAAGGTGCCGCTTGCGTCGGTCTCGAAAACGGCACTCTCCATACCGAGCGGCGCAAACAGCGCCTTGCGTGGAAAGGCAAGCGCTGTCGCCTTGTCGCCGATCCTGTCCATCCAGAGTTTCGACAGCACGACCGAGGTGCCGGATGAATAGGAAAATTTTGTGCCCGGCGAAGCCTCAAGCGGAGTGTCGATAGCGAACTCGGCCATATCCTGCTCAAGGAACAGCATACGCGTGACATCCGCCACCGTGCCGTAATCCTCGTTGAAGCCAAGCCCGCTTTCCATGGCAAGCAATTGCGCCAGAGTGATCTCGCTGCGCTCGTCGTTTGCCCATTGTGCAAACAGGTTGCGATCCGTGTAGGCAAGCTTTCCCTCGCCAACCAGCTTCGCAATCAGCGCCGCATTGACCGTCTTCACCATCGACCAGCCGATCAGCGGCGTCTTTTCCGAAAAGCCCGTCCCATAACGCTCTGCAAGAATTCGCCCGTTCTGCGCCACGATGACCGCACGCATGCCCGGACCGGTCAAGGTCTCATTGGCAAGGATCGGCGTGATCCGCTGGTCTGCTTCGATCTTCGTGCCGTCGGGGAACAGCACATCCGCCGGGCCTGATTCGGCAGCGAGGATGGGTGGGCTTTGAAATTTTTCGCCTCTGGCGGAAAGATCCTGCGTCACCGCGCATCCAAGACCATCGCGATAAACGGCGATTGAAGGCGCAACGAAACCGAGGATTGCCGCCTCCACTCTGGCCGACTGCCGATCGACCGAGACCCGCATCAGTCGCAGCAGCGGGTGGCCGGGTGCCTGCACGTCGACCGCCAACACGTCCTGCGCATCGCGATCCGCCAGAAACACGTTTGAACACACGATCTTGGCGGCATACCCGCTGCCGACCCGAAGCAATTCCGGCGGCATGGTGACAAGCCACGTCACACAGGCTGCAAGCAGCACGAGGATGGTGACAAGGACGATCTTGATGATGCGCATTGCAGGCTCCCGTTGCCGGCGCATGCAATCAGGAAACTCCCGCCATGTGAAGGGGCAGAAACCGTCACGTTCGTCACATGTCGCGTCATCAAACTGTAGCAGGCCGCGTCTAGAGCCGTTTCAACTCATGAAGAGCAGGAAACCACCATGACGGATTTTGCATCGGAAGCCGGTTACCTCAAGAACGACAAGCTCCGGACCGCCCTCCTCCAGCATAAGGCTCTCTCGGCCAAGGGTTTTTCAGAGCGGATGTTCGGGCTTCTCTTTTCCGGTCTGGTCTACCCGCAGATCTGGGAGGATCCCGATGTGGACATGGCGGCGATGGAGCTTGCCGAAGGTCATCGCGTCGTCACCATCGCTTCCGGTGGCTGCAACATGCTTGCCTATCTCAGCCGCAGCCCGGAAAAGATCGATGTGGTCGATCTCAACCCGCACCACGTCGCGCTCAATCGCCTGAAGCTCACCGCGTTCCGTCACCTGCCAGCCCATTCGGATGTCGTGCGCCTGCTTGGCCAGCACAATGTCCGCGGCAATGTTTCCGCTTTCGACAATATCATCGCTCCCCATCTCGATGACACGACCCGCGCCTACTGGCAGAAGCGCGGTCTTACAGGCCGTCGCCGTATCGATGTCTTCAAGCGCAACATCTATCGTACGGGCCTTCTCGGCCGCTTCATCGGCGTCGGCCATCTGCTTGCACGCCTGCACGGCGTTGATCTGACAAAGATGGCGGAAGCGAAGTCTCTGCGCGAACAGCGCCAGTTCTTCGATGATCGCATCGCACCGCTGTTCGACAAGCCGTTCATCAAATTCCTCACCAGCCGCAAGAGCTCGCTGTTCGGCCTCGGCATCCCGCCGCAGCAATATGACGAGCTTGCAAGCCTTGCCGACGACGGCTCCATCGCGCCGGTCCTGCGCCAGCGCCTCGAAAAGCTCGCCTGCCATTTCCCGCTGCGCGACAATTATTTTGCCTGGCAGGCCTTCACCCGCCGTTATCCGCAACCGCATGAAGGTTCGCTGCCGACCTATCTGCGCGAGGAACATTACTCCGCGATCCGCGATAATGCCGAACGTGTCAGCGTCCATCACGCCAGCTTCACCGAACTGCTGAACCAGAAGTCGGCGTCTTCTGTCGATCGCTACATCCTGCTTGATGCGCAGGACTGGATGAACGACGAGCAGCTGAACGACCTCTGGACCGAAATCAGCCGCACCGCCACTCCGGGCGCGCGCGTGATCTTCCGCACTGCGGCGGAAAAAAGCGTTATCGATGGTCGCCTGTCGCAGGCCATCGCCGACCAGTGGACCTATCAGCAGGAGCGATCCGAGGCACTCAACCTCCAGGATCGTTCCGCCATCTACGGCGGTTTCCACATCTACACGAAAAATGCCTGAGCGGAGTCGGCTGATGGCATCTGTAGGCGAGCATAACCAGCTTAACGGCGGCGATATCGAGCATGCGGCCCGCATGGACGGCATGTACCGTTACCAGCGCCACATCTATGATCTGACCCGCAAATATTACCTGTTCGGCCGGGACAAGGCGATTGTCGGTCTTGGCATGGCGCAAGGCGAGACGCTTCTGGAAGTCGGCTGCGGCACCGGCCGCAACCTTCTGCTTGCGCACAAGCACCACAAGGGCGCCAAACTCTACGGTCTGGATATTTCGGCGGAAATGCTGGAAAGCGCCCGCCGCAATTTTCGGGGCAAGACCGAACAGCCGGTTCTGAAAGTCGCGGACGCGACCACTTTTACCGCGCAGGATTTTGCCACGGATGGGTTCGATCGCATCCTGATTTCCTACGCCCTGTCGATGATCCCCGACTGGGAAGGCGCAATCGATTCCGCATTAAAAGCCGTCAAGCCGGGCGGCTCGCTGCATATCGTCGATTTCGGCCAGCAGGAGCGCCTGCCCGCATGGTTTCGCAGCATGCTGCAAGCCTGGCTCATCCGCTTCCATGTCACGCCACGCGCCGACCTGCACGAGGCCTTGGAAAAGCGGCTGGCGGACGCCAATGCCGACATGATTTTCGAGGAAATCGGCGGCGGTTACGCATGGCATGCGATCATCCGCAAACGTGCCTGACACTCGCCCTGCATAACTCCTGACACAATTGTCATCGGTAGCCGGGTTCACCCGGCTCCAATTTTCCGGCCTTTGTGATACATGAGATTCGGCCACACCAGCGCGCCTGGGTGGTCGAAACATCTCAGCCTCAAGACCGGACCCTTCATGCGTCGCGCCCTTCTTGCCCTTGCCGTAACCGCAGTGCTGGCCGCCGGCTGCACATCCACCGCCGACCTTCTCGATACGCCATCGATCAAGGGCACACGGTTCAAGGATAATGACCCGCAGGATTTTGGCCGAAACCACCCCGGCCGGCATGAAGTTCACGGTATCGACCTGTCGAAGTGGAACGGCACGGATATCGACTGGCAGGAGGTGAAGAAATCCGGCGTCGCTTTCGTGTTCATCAAGGGTACCGAAGGCAAGGATCGCATCGATTCCGCCTTCACCACCCATTGGGCGGGTGCAGCAAGGGCCGGCATTCCGCATTCGGCCTATCATTTCTATTACTTCTGCTCGACACCGGAAGACCAGGCCGACTGGTTCATCCAGAACGTGCCGAAGGAAGCCAACATGCTGCCGCCGGTCATCGACATGGAGTGGAACCACGCCTCGCCCACCTGCAAGCTGAAGCCGGATACGGATACGGTGCGCGATGCGATGCAGCGTTTCATGGACCGTATCGAGGCCCATTACGGTGTGCGGCCGATCATCTACACATCCGTCGATTTTCATCGTGACAGGCTGGTCGGCGCCTTCAGCAATCATCATTTCTGGGTACGCTCGGTGGCCGCACATCCGAGCCAGATCTATGCCAATCGCAAATGGACCTTCTGGCAATATACCGCGACAGGCATCATTCCGGGCATCAAGGGGCCAACGGATATCAACGTGTTTGCCGGATCGGAAAAGAACTGGCGCCAGTGGGTTGCTTCCGCCAACAGGTAAGAGTTCCGCGCTTTCGAGACGGTACTTGTAGAAATGACAAGGAACTGATGTAAGACGGCCCATATCCGGGTCGTTTCCTTGTTTACGTCACATTGTTTGCGTCACAACAACTCACGACCTTGCATTTGCCCACAACAGGAAACCTGTCCATGTCCGTCGCCCGTCGCCTTGCGCTCGCCCTCACCCTGCCTGCCCTCCTCGCCACCACCACGCTGACGCAGGCCGCGTCGCTGGAACTGTCCGCCGGCAACGACACCAAGCCGGTGGCATGTGGCGGCGAACTGCCGGCCTTTCTGGCTGGCGTGAAGCAGGAAGCTATCGCCAAGGGCATTCCGGCCAGCGCCGTCGATACGGCTCTTGCCGGCGCGCAGATTGATCAGAAGGTTCTGTCGCGCGACCGCGCCCAGGGCGTCTTCCGCCAGACTTTCCTTGAATTCTCGCAGCGCACCGTCAGCCAGGCCCGCCTCGATATCGGCCGCCAGAAGATGAGCCAGATGAAGGACATCTTTGGCCGCGCCGAAAGCGAATATGGCGTGCCGGCCGGCGTCATCACCGCCTTCTGGGCCATGGAAACCGATTTCGGCGCTGTGCAGGGCGATTTCAACACCCGCAACGCCCTCGTGACACTGGCGCATGATTGCCGCCGCCCGCAACTGTTTCGTCCGCAGTTGATCGCACTGATCGAGATGGTCCAGCACGGCGATCTCGACCCAGCCACCAACACAGGTGCATGGGCCGGTGAAGTCGGCCAGGTACAGATGCTGCCGAAAGACATCATCGCCCACGGTGTCGATGGCGACAATTCCGGCCATATCGACGTGAAGAAATCTTCGGCCGATGCAGTGCTGACCGCCGCCGCCTTCATCAAGTCGCTCGGTTACCGCAAGGGCGAGCCGTGGATCCAGGAAGTGCAGGTTCCGGAAAACCTTGCCTGGGAAAAGACAGGCCTCGGCAACGAGATCCCGGCATCCGAATGGTTCAAGCTCGGCGTTACCCCGCGTGACGGTAACACCAAGTTCGGCAACCTGCCGGCAGCGCTGATCATGCCGCAGGGCCGCAAGGGTCCGGTCTTCCTGACCTACCCGAACTTCAACATCTATCTGGAATGGAACCAGTCGTTCATCTACACGACCTCGGCCGCCTATTTCGCCACCCGCCTGTCCGGCGCGCCCACCTACGCCAAGGGCAATCCCGACCCGGCGCTCGACGATGCCGCCATGAAGGACCTGCAGACCAAGCTGCAGGCGCGTGGCCACGACGTCGGCAAGATCGATGGCATCTTGGGTTCCGGTACTCGTACCGCCATCCAGAAGGAACAGCAGCGCCTTGGCCTTCCGGCAGACGGCTGGCCGACCCAGCAGCTGGTTCAGGGCCTCTGATCCACCTCTGACGAACCGAAATTTTCCAACACGCCGCCATCCCGCAAAAATCGGGTGGCGGCGTTTGGGTTGCGGGAGTATGGCTTGGATCCTACGGGAGATTTTTGCCGACATGACCGCCCACACGCTTTCGAAACCCGGCGCGACCGCCTGGGCGCTGCTTTTCGTTCTTGGCCTGCTCTGGGGCGGCTCATTCTTTTTTGCCCGCATCGCGGTGGCGCAGGTGCCGCCTTTCACGCTGGTTTTCTTCCGGCTGTTTCTGGCGGCGCTGGCGCTGCACATCTATCTGCGTGGGCGATTCGATACTTACCGGCTGCTGAAAGAGCATTGGCGCTCCTTCGCCATTCTCGGCCTCATCAACAACGCCATTCCGCACACGCTGATCTTTTTCGGCCAGACCGAGATCGGGGCCGGATTGGCCGCCATCCTCAATGCCACAACGCCGATCTTCACCGTTCTGATCGCCAACCGGTTTACCGAGGATGAAAAGCTCTCTACCGCCAAGATTGCCGGCTGCCTGCTCGGCCTTGCCGGCACGGTGGTATTGATTGGGCCGGGTGTCTTCACCTCCACCGCGGCGCCGCTCTGGGCGCTGATCCTGCCTATCCTCGCCGCACTCTCCTACGGCTGTGCCGGAACCTACGGCAAGCGCTTTCGCGGTCTTCCCGCACCGGTAACGGCAACCGGGCAGCTCACGGCTTCATCGATCACGATGCTCCCCGTCATGCTGATCGCCGATCAACCGTGGACAATCCAATTTCCATCGACAACAGTCGTCTGCGCCATCCTCGCCCTCGCCCTGCTTTCCACCGCGCTCGGCTATCTGATCTATTTCCGCATTCTTGCGACAGCCGGGGCCACCTACACCTCTCTGGTGACGCTGCTGGTACCGCCGAGCGCCATCCTGCTCGGCGCGATATTCCTGCATGAGCGACTGGATATTGCAGAAATCGCCGGCATGGCTCTTATCGGACTTGGGCTTCTGGTGCTGAACGACATGCTGAAAATTCGCCGCTGACCCAGCATTCGATTCTCGTTTCCACAGCACAATTGTGGCAAAGCATCACGTAACGTAACACTTATTAACAGGCCGGCGGGTTAATTTAAGTGACGGTTAAGCATGGTCGTTAATGCGCTTTATTCATTAAAATCAGCTAATTAAATCGATAACAGCGGCACTTTGGTCCACACGCCGCATTACACAGCGTAAATTTGCGTTTGCAATTGCGGCGAAACTCGCCACAATCGGAATGTCAACGCAAGGAGGCAGATATGGGACGCACTCATTCTCTCAATGTCCTGGTGGTTGGTGCAGCGTTCGTTTTCGTAGCCTCGATGCTTTTCATCTGAGGCCAGCCGCGCCCTTCAACCGGTCATTACAGCATCCATTGACCGTTTGATCTTCAATGCACTTCAAATTGAAAAGGCCCATGATCCGAAAGGACCATGGGCCTCTTTTTTCAGTGAAGGCGCTACCGATCAGGCAGCGGCACCTGCCTTGACCGGCACGCGCTGACGCCCGAGGCGTTCGAGCACGGCATTGGTAAGCGCAGAGCGGTTCATCGTATAGATATGAAACTCGCCGAGACCGCGGCGGATCAGGTCCTCGATCTGTTCGGCCGCGACGTCAGCAGCCACTTCGGCGCGCGCCGCAGCATCCTCCTCGGTACCCGCAAATCGCTTGTCGAGGAACTCCGGCACTGTGGAGCCGCATCGCCCGGCAAAACGCTTCAACATGGTCAGGTTCTGGATCGGCATGATGCCCGGCACGACCGGCAGCGTGATACCGCTGGCGCGCACCTTGTCCATGTAGCGCTCGAACACATCGTTATCGAAGAAGAACTGCGTCAGGGCACGATCCGCGCCATTGTCCGCCTTGCGCTTCAGCATCTCGATGTCGGCATTGGTATCGACGCTCTCGGGATGTTTTTCCGGATAAGCAGAAACGGAAATTTCGAAACCGCCGACTTCTTTCAGTGCCGCAACCAGCTCCGCCGCGTTGGCATAACCTTCGGGATGCGGTTGGTAGGCCGTACCGATACCGGCCGACGGATCGCCGCGCAGCGCAACGATATGACGTACACCGGCATCGCGCAGTTCCTCGATCACGCCCAATGTCTCCTCACGGGCGGCATCGACGCAAGTCAGGTGCGACGCCGTGACGAGCGGCGTGTCGGCCAGCAGGCGCTGGATGGTGCTCATCGTCGGCGCCTTGGTGGAGCCACCGGCACCATAGGTCACCGACACGAACTCCGGATCCCATTCCGTCAGATCAGAGGCGGTCTCCCAAAGCTGGGTTTCCATCTCCGGCGATTTGGGCGGAAAGAACTCGAAGGAAAGACGGAAGTTCTTTCCATTCTTCTGCTCGGGGGCTTTCGTCTGCATGGGGCTCAAGTCTCCGATCTTATACGATGCGTTCCGGGCTCGCGGCCGCAGGAACCTTGTCTTCAGCAATAAGCAGGCGGCGGTCACGGGCAAGCCACACGGTCGCTGTCAAAGCTGCTTCATTCTTTCTATCCGCTGCAAGATCGATGACCTCTTCGACGTCAAGACCGGTCTTGTTCAGCCATTCCGTTACCGAGTGGTGCGAAAAGCCGAGGCGCACATGTGCGTGTTCGTCGCGCAGATATTCCAGTTCATGCGGCGCCAGATCGACGATCAGCAGACGACCGCCCGGCCGCAACACACGCGCCGCTTCGGCGATCGCCAATTCCGGCTGATCCAGAAAATGCAGGACCTGGTGAATGATCACCAGATCGAAATCCTGGCCTTCCAGCGGCAGGTTTAGAATGTCACCATGGCGCACAGACGCCTTTACGATGCCCGCCTTGTCGAGATTGGCGCGCGCGACCGACAGCATGTCCCGGCTGGCATCGATACCGACCGCATGGCGGTAGCTATTCTGCAAAACCTGCAGCATCAGGCCGGTGCCGGTACCAAGGTCGAGAAGTGCATCGACCGGGTTCGGCCCCACCAGCCGAAGAACCGCATCTTCTACCGCGACATCGCTCACCAGCAGTCGGCGAAGTTCATCCCATTCGGAAGCGTTGCGGCTGAAATAGGCCTGCGCACGATCCGAACGGGCGCGCTTGACGGCGGCCAGACGCTCGCCATCGCGCAGAAGAACCGGATCGTTGCGGTCGGATACGGCAAGAAGCGTGCGCACCAACGTTGCTCCGTCACCTTCGTGGCGCAGGCGGAAATACGCCCATGCACCCTCCTGATAACGTTCGATCAGGTCTTCCTCGGCCAGCAATTTTAAATGGCGGGAAATGCGCGGCTGCGACTGTCCGAGAATTTCGGTCATGTCGCTGACCGTCAGGTCTCCGGAGGCCAGAAGCGCCAGCAGGCGAAAACGGGTCTGTTCGCCCGCAGCCTTCAGAACGTCCACCAATGCGTCCAGCCCAAGGGCCATGTCTTTCACCAACTCTCAATCAAGATATAAAGATATCTTTATGTGAAGAGTTGTGTCGTTGCAAGTGGAAAGCTGTGGTTAGCACATATGATTGGCAAAAATGCGAAGGGGCCGTCACCGGCCCCTTGCTGTCGTGTATGTTGCCGAGATCAGCGCGTCAGGCGCTTGTAGGCCTGGCTACCGGCATTGAGCGCATCGGGGCCGAGACGACGGATCTTGTCCTGCTCGTAATCTTCGAAGTTGCCTTCGAACCATTCGACATGGCCGTCGCCTTCGAACGCGAGGATATGTGTCGCCAGACGGTCGAGGAACATGCGATCGTGGCTGATGATGATGGCGCAGCCGGCAAAGGCTTCGAGCGCGCTTTCCAGAGCACCGAGCGTTTCCGTATCAAGGTCGTTGGTCGGTTCGTCGAGGAGGAGAACGTTGCCGCCGGCCTTCAGCATCTTGGCCAAGTGAACGCGGTTACGCTGACCACCCGAAAGATTGCCGACCTTCTGCTGCTGATCGCCGCCCTTGAAGTTGAAGGCGCCGCAATAGGCACGGGAGTTCATGTCAAACTTGCCGAGCTTGATGACTTCGGCACCACCGGAAATTTCTTCCCAGACGGTCTTGTCGGCGGCCAGCGCATCGCGGCTCTGGTCGACATAACCGAGATGGACCGTCTCACCGATGCGAATCGAACCGGCATCCGGCTTTTCCTGGCCGGTGATCATCTTGAACAGCGTCGTCTTACCTGCACCGTTCGGGCCGATGATGCCGACGATACCGCCCGGCGGCAGCTTGATCGACAGGTCGTTGATAAGAGTGCGGCCTTCAAAACCCTTGGTGATGCCTTCCATCTCGATGACGACATTGCCGAGGCGCTCGGAGACCGGAATGATGATCTGCGCATCGCCGGGACGGATACCGTCGGCTGCATCGACCAGCTGTTCGTAAGCCTTGATACGGGCCTTCGACTTGGCCTGACGAGCTTTCGGGCTGGATGCGATCCATTCCTGTTCGCGCGACAGTGCCTTCTGGCGGCCGGCTTCTTCGCGGCTTTCCTGCTGCATGCGCTTGGCTTTCGCCTGCAGGTAAGCGGAATAGTTGCCTTCGTAAGGAATGCCACGGCCGCGGTCGAGTTCGAGAATCCAGCCGGTGACGTTGTCAAGGAAGTAGCGATCGTGGGTAATCATCATCACGGCGCCCGGATAATCGCGCAGGTGCTTTTCAAGCCAGGCGATGGTTTCGGCGTCAAGATGGTTGGTCGGTTCGTCGAGCAGCAGCAGGTCGGGCTGCGACAGCAGCAGGCGGCAGAGCGCGATACGACGGCGTTCACCACCCGAAAGCAGGGTTACGTCGGCATCCTTCGGCGGGCAGCGCAGGGCTTCCATCGCCATTTCGACCTGCTGTTCCAGATCCCACAGGTTCTGGCTGTCGATGATGTCCTGGAGTTTCGCGCCTTCGTCGGCGGTCTCGTCGGAATAGTTCATCATCAGTTCGTTGTAACGGTCGATGATGGCGGTCTTGTCGGCAACGCCGACCATGACGTTTTCGAAAGCGTTCTTGGACGGGTCGAGATGCGGCTCCTGCTCGAGGTAACCGACGGTCGCACCTTCGGCGAGCCAGGCTTCGCCGGTATATTCCTTATCCTGACCGGCGATGATGCGCAGCACGGTCGACTTACCGGCACCGTTCGGACCCAGAATACCGATCTTGGCATCCGGGTAGAAGGACAGGTTGACGTTTTCGAGGATCTTCTTGGCGCCGTAGGACTTGTTCAGTCCCGACATGTGGTAGATGAACTGACGTGCCATCGGTAACTATGCTCCGGGGGAAATTGGTTTGCCGCTATGTAGGCGAAGATAGAGCCCGGGGCAACGCACGGGACGCCGAAAGCCTCAGCTTTCGACGTCTTAATTCAAGTTATTGCAAAGCTGCGTGGTCGATCCGGAACAACTGCAACGGGTTATCGGCACCGGTTGGCAATCGTATCAAGCCCGGCCAGTCATCCCCTGCGGACAAGGCATCGTAAAGCGGTGCCGTGCCCTTGTCGGTCTTGAGCGGAAAACGGCAGACGGCAACGTAATCGAACGGCGCAAGAGCGTCACGGCGAACCGCCGGATCGCTGGTCAAAAACGCCTCGAACATGCGTTTCATGCCAGGTGACGCGCGGTGGAAGGGAATTGCCGCCACGGAAAAACCGGGGGGCAACACGTTCAACATCGGCATGCCAAGGGCAAGCGGCGCGATCGTACGTCCCTGCTGAATGGTGCCGAGAACAGAAAAATCCGCATTTTCGCATCGGTCATAGCTCATGTAATCGGCCGCATCATATGCCTCAACCTTTGCCGGAATGCCGAGCACCAGCGAAATAGCGAGCGCTCCATAACCAGCGACGCAACCCAACGTTACGCGCTGAAGCGTTTTAGAAAGCCTGAACGCGGCATTTCCAACGAAGAATTGCGCGACGAGCGGAATGAACAATGGAGCAAAAGCGAATGCAAACCGGATATAGCGGTTGAGGATCAGCGTAAGGATCAGGCTGCTCCACGCAAGGATCAGCAGGATGACAAGCCCGCTCGCGTTTCGCCCATCATGTTTCGAAATCACCGCCGCCGCAAAGGTGATGACAGAAGCAAGGATCACAGCCAGCAGAACAATCGCGAAGCGCCCCTGCTCGATGAAAAACAGGAAGTCCTGCTCCTGTGCGATCCGGCCGAACCAATAGTTTCTCGTTACCGGATCGATCATCCAGTAGGGCCCTGAAAGGCATTGCGGGAACAGAGCGGTGAAAACAGCAATCACGACAATCGCCGGAATAACCATGGCGGCGACCTGCATCCACACCGGCGCAGAATGCAGGAAACTGACGGCCCAGAGAATGCCTCCAAGCCCCATGATCAGCAGAATGTAGGGCGCGGAAAACGCATCGCACTGGGTAGACAACATGCCGACGGGTCCGAGCAGGCCGAAAGCAATCGGCGCTGCCAAAAAAAACATCGTCGCGGAAGCCCACCGGATAACAACCGCGGCGCCTTCGACCCGAAGCACCAATGCGCCGACAAGCGCCGCATGGACCACGACCACAAAGGGCAACCCCTCCAAGGCGACCACCAGGGACATGAGACTACCGCCGCCAATCATCACGCCGCCGACCCTGCCCCATCGGACAAGGCCGCAGGCAATCGTCATCAGCGTGAGGATTTGCACGTTATGATGATCGATCCGTCCCGGAGCGAATTCCCAGATTGCAAAGGCCATCAGGATGGTCGCCGCAACCACCAGCATGTGGCCGAAAAGCGTGTCCGCGATGCCCATACGACAATAGATAAATGCACATTGCAGGCAAAAGACCGACAGCATAACCAGCGGCCAGACATGGAAGGCGGCGGAAAGCGCCTGCTCCGCCCCAAGAAACGGGTTCAAAAGCTGAAAGATCAGAAGATATGGCAGGTCAACCAGCCGTGACCATGGCGAGATATAGGGCTCAGGCGTCGCGATTGCGGGAAGGCCGAGATCCCACCACGTTCCTCCTCCCAACAGCAGGTGACGGATTTGTACCGCACGCATCTGATCATCGATGTCGCCTAAAAAGATCTGTCCGTCGGCAAGGTCAAAAAGACATACGGCAAGGCCAGTGAGCAAGACGACGATGAACAGCCGAAAAAGGCCCGTATCCGACGATCGCTGCGAAACGGTCGGACCAGGCTGGGATGGATGCGCCATTATAGAATAAGCCCCTGCGAATGCTGTCGTGAACAGTAGGTATTGGCCTTTAACATTGCGCTAAGACTGGACGTCTGCGAAAACCGCGACGATCTATACGTTTGCCACGCCCACGGAATTTGCAGGAGTAACGATGTTCGAAACAACCCACCGCCTGCCAAGCCCGACGGGTGCCACCCTCGCCTATCACCACCAGCCTGCAGCCACCGCTGCCGTGGGAATAGTCATCATCTGCCACGGTCTGGCCGAACATTCGAAACGCTACCGCGAATTTGCAGAAACCATGGCCGCAGCCGGTTTCCACGTTTATGCGCATGACCACCGCGGCCATGGCGAGACGACGGCGGATGGCGCTTCGCCTGGGCGTTTTGCGTGGCGCGACGGTGTCTCGGCCGTAATCCGCGACGTAAAGGCGATGCGGGACATGGCCGTGACGGCGCATCCCGGTCTGCCGGTCGTGCTGTTCGGCCACTCCATGGGCGGTCTCATCGCCCTCAATGCTGCAGAGGATTTCCCGGGCAGTTTCGATGCGTTGGCGATCTGGAATTCCAATCTCAACCCGGGCTTGGCTGGCCGCGCCGCACAGCTTTTATTGAAGTCCGAGCGCGCGCTTAAGGGCTCGGATGTGCCGAGTACACTTCTGCCGAAACTCACCTTCGGCGCCTGGAACAGGTCGGTCGGCGAGGGCCGCACCGATTTCGATTGGCTGAGCCGCGATCATTCGGCCGTCGATGCCTATGTCAACGATCCGCTCTGCGGGTTCGATGCCAGCGTTTCCATGTGGCTCGACATTTTCGCGCTGACATTCCGCGCGACGGAGAACGACCGGTTGCTGAAACTGCCGCAATCCCTGCCCGTCCATCTGGTCGGCGGCGGATGCGACCCGGCCACGGCCAATGGCCAGGCGATCAAGTGGCTGAGCCGGCAGATGCAATCTCTGGGAATGAAGAATGTCACCTGCAACATCGACCGTGACATGCGCCACGAAACCCTGAACGAAATCGGCGCAACGCAAGCAATGGCCGATTTTGCCGGATGGGCAGCCAACGTCCTTAGAGAGCCTGCAACACGGTCCGGCCCCGATTGGGAATGACCTCATGACTTTAATTCACGTGCCTGCAAAAGCACTTGGCCCTATCAAGACGTGAAGGAAAGCGCTGCGTCGAAACACACGGCGGCAAGACGATCGGCATGACTGAGGAGCAAGCATGACGGACACGCAGACGAAGAAACCACCGCTTTCCGGCATTCGCGTTCTCGAACTTGCCCGTGTGCTTGCCGGACCCTGGGCGGGACAGATGCTGGCCGACATGGGGGCCGATGTCATCAAGGTCGAGAACCCCAAGGGAGGCGATGACACGCGCGCCTGGGGGCCGCCGTTCATCGAAAGCCTTGACGGCGAAAACCTGTCTGCCGCCTATTACCACTCCACCAATCGGGGCAAACGCTCCATTGCCTTGGACCTGAAGACGGAAGAAGGCCAAGCCACTGTTCGAGAACTCGCAGCCCGCGCCGATGTTCTCATCGAAAATTTCAAACGCGGCGGCCTCGAAAAATACGGGCTCGATTACGAGAGCCTCAGAAAGATCAATCCGAGGCTGGTCTATTGTTCGATCACCGGTTTCGGCCAGGATGGGCCTTATGCCGATCTCGCCGGTTACGATTACATCGTTCAGGGCATGTCGGGCTTCATGTCTGTCACCGGAGCGCCAGAAGGCGAACCGATGAAGGCAGGCGTTGCCATCGCCGACATTTTTACGGGTATCTATGCCGTTACCGCCATTCAGGCAGCGCTCATCCATGTGATGAAGACCGGCGAAGGACAACTGGTCGATATGGCGCTGCTCGATGTGCAGGCGGGCATCCTTGCCAACCAGAACATGAATTATCTGGTCTCTGGAGCGCCACCCACACGTTTGGGCAACGCTCATCCCAATATCAGCCCTTATGAAGTGGTGCCCGTTGCCGACGGTCATATCATCCTTGCCATAGGCAACGACGGCCAGTTCCGCCGCCTGACGAAAATCCTCGGCATCGAGGCCATGGCCGACGACCCTTTGTTTGCCACCAACAAGGCGCGCGTCGCCAACCGCGCCGGCGTACGCGGCATGGTGACGGCTGAAACTGCCAAATGGCAGAAGGCTGATCTGTTGGCTGCCTGTGGCAAGGATGCCGTACCGGCCGGACCGATCAATTCCATCGCGGAAATGTTCGACGACCCACAGATCGTCGCACGCAAACTGCGCATCGATCTGGAGGCCGAGGACGGCACGGTAATCCCCGGCGTGCGCAGCCCGATCGTGCTGTCGGAAACGCCGCTGCATTATCACCGCCCAAGTCCGGCGCTCGGCCAGCATACCGACGAAATTCTGGCGGAGCTCGAACAGCCCGCCTCAAAGATATCGAAAGGACATATGTGATGAAGACCGGCGGCCAGCTCATCGTTGAGGCTTTGAAGGCGAACGGCGTCAAACGCGTTTCCTGTGTCCCAGGCGAAAGTTACCTTGCCGTACTGGACGCATTGCATGACTCGGACATCGAGGTCCTTGTCTGCCGCCAGGAAGGTGGCGCGGCGATGATGGCCGATTGCTGGGGGCGCCTCACCGGGGAGCCTGGCATCTGCATGGTCACGCGCGGCCCTGGAGCCACCAATGCTTCAGCCGGCCTGCATGTGGCCAAGCAGGACAGCATTCCGATGATCCTGTTCGTCGGCCAGATCGGCCGCGACATGAAGGAACGCGAAGCGTTTCAGGAGGTCGAATACCGCCGCGCCTTCACCGAATTCGCCAAATGGGTGGGCGAAATCGACGATGCCCGCCGCATCCCGGAATTCGTCACCCGCGCCTTCAGCGTGGCCACCTCCGGCCGCCCCGGCCCTGTCGTGCTGACCCTGCCGGAAGACATGCTGGTGGAGGAGATCGAGGCCGTTGCGGCAAAACCATATACGCCGGTAGAAAGCCATCCCGGCGCACCGCAGATCGCCACCTTCGCCTCTGCTCTCTCCAAGGCGAAGCGACCGATGTTCATCCTCGGAGGCACACGCTGGAGCGAGCAGGCGGTCGCCGACTTCCAGACATTCGCGGAAAAATTCAAGGTGCCTGTCGGCTGCTCTTTCCGCCGTCAGATGCTGTTCGACCATAAGCACCCCAACTATGCCGGCGATGTCGGCATCGGCATCAATCCGGCGCTATCGAAGGAAATCAAGGAATCAGACCTTCTCGTGCTGCTTGGTGGCCGCCTGTCGGAAATGCCCTCCTCCGGTTACACGCTGGTCGATATCCCCTACCCGGCGCAGGCGTTTGTGCACGTCTATCCCGACCCGGAAGAGCTTGGCCGTGTCTACCGCCCCGATCTTGCCATCTGCGCCGCACCCGCCGAATTCGTCGCAGCCCTGAAAGATCTCCCCGCACCGAAAAAGCCGATCTGGGCCGAACGAACGGCTGAGATGCACACGGCCTATGAGAAATGGTCGACACCACCGAAGACCGGCCCCGGCGACGTCCACATGGGCCCGATCATGGAGTGGATCGAGGCCAATACGCCGGAGGATGCGATCTTCACCAATGGCGCGGGCAACTACGCCACATGGCTGCACCGCTTTCACCGCTTCCAGCGCTTCAACACGCAGGCGGCCCCGACTTCGGGCTCGATGGGTTACGGCCTTCCCGCAGCCGTTGCCGCCAAGCAATTGTTTCCGCAGCGTGAGGTTGTGTGTTTTGCCGGCGATGGCTGTTTTCTGATGCACGGGCAGGAGTTCATCACCGCGGTGCGTTACGATCTGCCGATCATCACCGTTCTCGTCAACAACGGCATATACGGCACCATCCGCATGCACCAGGAACGTGAATATCCCGGCCGTGTGAGCGCCACGGATCTGGTGAACCCGGATTTCGTCGCCTATGCGCAGGCATTTGGGGGGCACGGTGAACTGGTGGAAAAAACCGAGGATTTCGGCCCTGCCTATGAGCGCGCTCGCGCCAGCGGCAAGCCCTCGATCATCGAAATAAGGCTCGATCCCGAAGCGATCACCCCGGCGAAAACGCTGACGCAAATCCGCGACAAGGCATAAAGAAAAAAGCCAGGGCATCGTTCGATGCCCTGGCTTTTCATGGAATGATCTAAAAATCAGATCGCCGCGGTGACGATGAATTCGACCTTGTACTTCGGAGCAGCCAGCTTGGCTTCGCTGGTGGCGCGGGCCGGCGTATTGGCCGGATCGACCCATGCTTCCCATGCGGCGTTCATTTCGGCGAAGTAGGAAATGTCCGAGATGTAGATCAGCGTCTGCAGGATCTTCGACTTGTCCGTACCGGCAGCGGCCAGCAGGCGGTCGACTTCGCCCAGCGCGTCCTTGCACTGTTCGGTAACGGTATCGCCTTCGCCAACCTGACCGGCCAGATAAACGGTGTTACCATGGATGACTGCACCGCTCATGCGGGCGCCGGATTCGATACGCTTGATGGTCATGGGAATGCTCCTCGAGAAAATGCGAGCGTGGAGAAGCCGACGTCGAATGACTGTCGGCGGCGGTAAAATCAGCCGCGCAGGCGCTGGCTCTGTTCGTAGATGGCGGTCGAGCGGGCGCCCGAGCGGCAGTAACCGAGCATCGGCTTCGGCAGGTCTTCCAGAGCATCGACCATGTCGGTCACGCCTTCCGGTGTCAGGCCCATCCGGCCGACCGGAATATGACGGATCTGGATGCCCAGTTCTTCCGCACGGGCAGCGATATCGGCAAAGCTCGGCTGACCCGGCTCTTCCTCGTCCGGCCGGTTGCAGACGATCGAGTTGAACCCTTGCGCCTTCACCTGATCGAGGTCTTCGACGGTGATCTGGCCGCTGACCGAATATTCGTCGTTGATCGGGCGGATATCCATGCGTTGACCCTCCGGTAATGTCAGTGTGGCCATCACTTAGCGTGATGCGGCGCGAAGCGTCAATGCAAGCAGCGCCAATGTTTTAGACAAATGCAAAACGCAGCGCGTAGTCTGTGCTCTCGCCCGGCTGGACCATGTCGAGCTCGCCGCTTTTCTCCAATTCACCGCGCTCCGCCAGCCGGTGCGATACCGGCTCCATGCCGAGCACATGCGCCGGTGACTTCTGGTTTCGCCACATCTGCAGATACGGCAATGTGTCGGTCTTGAACTTCACTTTCAGTGTCCGGCCATCGAGCGCTGCGATAGGCCCGAGCGTGACTTCCGCCCATTCTTCCGCGCCTCGTGCTGCCGGCACACAGAAGACGCTGCCGGGTTCCTCGCCGAAATTCCAGGCAAACCCGCCGCCGTCGAACATCTTGCCACCAAGCCGCACACCATCGTCGAACAGCCAGGCGCCGAGGTTCATGTGATACATATGCACACGCGCAAACGGCGCCGGCCCCGTATTCGTGACGCGATCCTTGAGCGACACTTCGCCCGTTTGGCCATCGATCCGCCAGTGCCGCTCCAGCCTGGCTGCACCGCCATCCGCGAGCATCACCTCCACCTTCGCATGACACTCGGCATCGTCGCCCTGCGCATCCCAGAAAAGGATGTCCGCCGGGTGCGATGAAAACGATCCGTGCAGCGGATATTTTCGGCCATCGGCTCGCCCGCCGATCAGATCGGGATGACGGATGTGGTCGGGACCGCAGGTGAACAGAAACCCTTCGAGAGAGTGATCGATTCGCGGATCACCGTCGTCGGGAATGGCACGACCCGGTGCCACGTCGATGTCATTGATGATACAGGAACCGATGTCGAGAACCGAGGTCGGATCAAGAAACAGTTGCGGCCCCGCGCCAGTGGAAAATGCCTTCATACCTGCCTCCCCCCGAGACTAATGTCGTTGGTAAACGAACAAACACGCGAATTTTAACACCGCCTTCACCACGATTTCATTTTTTCCACACTAGAGTCGCAATTAACTAGTCTGGAACAATGACGACCAACGTTGGAACGAGACGCCGCCCTTGCGGGTTGGTGAAGAAGTTTGAAGGATCGGTGATATCGTGAAGCGCAGTCTCGTTACAAGTCTCAGCCTCATTGCCCTGACCGCGGTTAGCGTCCCGGTTCAGGCGCAGGTTATGTATCGCGATTATGGCGGAGCACCGCAATATCGGTACGAGCAGCAATATCGCGATGATCAGCCGACCCTTGTGACGCCTGAAGGTTACATTCTCGATTACACGCCCGAGCCAGGTGAATTCGTGGTGACGCGCGACCGCAGCGGTCGCCGCGTATATATGGATCGCGCCGGCAACGTTGTCGCTACAGAAATGCAGCAGCAAAGTCGTCGTGATCGCGGCGGTTATGCCCGCAACGAGCCAGTTCCCGGGGTATCTCCAGGTTATCGCGACTACCGGGACTATCGCGGCAACGGTCGTGACGCAGGCCAATACGATCAGGAAGTGACCGGCTCGGTGCCCGATAACGGCTCGATCACCCGGCTGCCGCTCGATGCGCCGTCGAACGATCCGGGACAATACGATCCGAACTACGCTTCCATCGAGCCGAACCAGACGCAACCGCTCGGCCCCGAGCCCAGACATTCCGGCACGACAATCACCGTCACCAACAAGCCGCAGGCCGAAATCGCTGCCCTGCAGGTTTTTCTAGACCGCGAAGGCATTTCGCCAGGCGTGATCGATGGCCGCCTCGGCGACAACGTCAACAAGGCGATCGCCGCCTGGCAGGAAATGACGGGCGAAACGCTCGACCCCAACAATGCCGAGGATATCGTTCGGCGCCTGTCCTATTCGGGCGGCATGCCGATCGTTGATTACACGATTACCGCAGCCGATGCAGCCGGCCCTTATGTCGCTTCCATTCCTGACGATTACGCTCACAAGGCGCAACTTCCGGCCATGTCCTACACCTCGACCAGCGAAAAGCTGGCCGAGCAGTTCCACATGGATGAAGGTTATCTGAAGGCGCTCAACCCGAACGCCGACTTCACCATTCCCGGCACCATCATCAAGGTAATCAATCCGGGTCCGGTCAAGACCGGAAACGTCACCCGCATCATCGCAGACAAGGGCCGCAAACAGGTCTTCGCCTATGGTGAGGACGGCAACCTGATCTCCGCTTATCCTGCGACGATCGGCTCCGCCGACACCCCCTCGCCGGTGGGCAATCATTCGGTCGCCCGTATCGCCTTGAACCCGGGCTACACCTACAATCCGAAGATCAATTTCACACAGGGCCAGAACCGCGAAATCCTGCAAATCCCCCCGGGCCCGAACGGACCGGTAGGCACGGTCTGGATCGCGCTGTCGAAACCCACCTACGGCATCCACGGCACGCCGGAACCGTCGAAGATCGGCAAAACCAACAGCCACGGCTGCATCCGCCTCACCAACTGGGATGCGACGGAACTGGCCAAAATGGTAAAGCCCGGCACGACCGTGGAATTCATGGAATAACCGCCCTTTCATTTTCATCCAAAACCCCGCAAGCCGCTTGCGGGGTTTTGTTTTTCCGACTCCAGATTTCACTGCTTGATATATGTAGGAGTCCTATATATATTGACTGCATGGAAACGCCAAAGAACCCCCACTCGATCGATTACCGCATTCGCGAAGGCCTTTCGCGGCTGGCAACAGTGCTGCGCGCGGACGAGTGGGAACGGGCAAAATCGCTTGGCCTCAATCCGACGCAATTGTCGATCCTGACACTTCTCGAGGGACGGCCACTCGGACTTGGCGTGAAGGAGATCGCCGCCCAGCTCGGCGTTTCACAGCCATCTGCAACCGATTCCATCAATGCGCTGGAAAAGAAGGGCCATGTGGAAAAACATGCGAGCCTTGCGGATGCCCGTGCCGTCAACGTTCACCTTGGCCAGTCCGGCCTTGAGATCCTGCAGCGGAAAGCGGGCACCGATCTGATCGGGCAAGCCATAGGCACGCTGGACGATGACAGCCAGCAGGAGCTTCTCGTCACCCTGATCGGCATGATACGCGGCCTTCAGGAGCGCGATGCCATTCCGGTGCAGCGCATGTGTACGAGCTGTCGATACTTCGACCCCTTCGCCCACCCGAAGGGCGACCAACCATATCACTGTCATTTCGTGAACGCTGCCTTTGGACGCCGCGACCTGCGCGTTGATTGCCGCGATCACGTTGAAGCCGATCCCACTTTCCGGGCTGCCACCTGGGAAGCGTTTCAAGCGGGATAAACACCACAACCCTCCAGGCCCGATAGAAAGGACAACAATCCCATGCTGACAAAACTGATAACCGGGACGCTCGTCGTCGCCGGAACGGCGCTGCTATGCCATGTGCCGGCCAGTGCCCACTCGGTAAAGGCCGAGCCGAAACAGGCCGTTCAGGCTTCGCTCGACATCATCGAAACGAAGATCACGACGAAAGGCGACAAGGCCGTTTTCACCACCCGCGTACGGGGCGAGGCCGGCAAGCACAAGCCGGATGCCACCGGCAAATTCGAAGGTTCCAGCGTTTACGCCTATGTCTGGCCGACCAGCCTCGACAGCGGCGAGATCGGCTTCGAGAAAAAGCAGGGAATCGTGGCACTGGCCGTCACCTTCCATCCCGATTTCGATGATGCGGCCAATGGCGGCAAGAACCGCCATGTCTGGCACCCGCACTGGGTCGTGCTGGCAAAGGATGCCGCCTGCGGCGCCGGCCTTAAGGTGATCGATATTCCGGCCGGCACCAAACCGAAGGTGCCCAAGACATGGCCGGGCGTGCCGCTTCTCATCGACAGCCCCGATTATCCGACCAGCTTTACCGGCGATACGGTGGATGTGGAAATCCCGCTCAACCTGATCAACGGCATCAAGGGCGCTTCCTTCGATGGCGTCACGGCGGGTCTGAAGGTGAACGGCAACCTGCACGCGCCGCTTTTGTGCGTCAGCGATGTCTTCAAGGTCGCGTCGGGTGACCTGAGCCTGCCCGGCAAGGTCGATACGGGCAAATAAGCCTGAAGCTTTGCCCATACAGCGGCATCGCTTGCGCCGGTTCGCCGACTGCCATCGACGAACCGGCCTATTCTCCCCTCCAGGCTTGCAGAGAGAAAGAACACGGTGACGATTACCCCTATTGCGCCTGATCACGCAACAGGAAGCGCTTCGAACATCGGCATGCAGCCTGACCTCATCATGTCCACGGATGCCTGACGGCATTCGGGATCCAACGAGGCCGTCATCGGCCCAAGGAGAACATCATGCTTCAGCTTACCCCACAGCTTGCGCCGGAACTGGCGGTCAGCGAATGGTTCAACACACCAACGCCGATAACGCTCGCGGCCTTGCGCGGCCGGCCCGTCTTCCTGCACAGCTTTCAGCTTCTCTGCCCTGGCTGCGTCTCCGATGCCCTTCCGCAGGTGCGACGTATCGAACAGGTGTTTGGCAAGAGCGATCTTCAGATCATCGGTCTCCACACCGTGTTCGAACATCACGCGGCCATGACACCCACGACCTTGCGTGCTTTCCTGCACGAATACCGCATCACCTCGCCAATCGGCGTGGATCAGGCTGACGGGACGTCGGACATTCCGGTGACAATGCGCCGGTTCGGCATGCGCGGCACACCGTCTTGCGTGCTGATCGGTAGAGACGGCACGATCCAACATCACGCATTCGGCGTCGAGGACGACTTGGCGCTCGGCGCGCGGATCGCCATGGCGCTGTCCGGCGAACAACCGATACGCAAGAGCGAACAACAGACGGAAACCGACGGCCGTTGCACCGATGACCGCTGCGAACTGTCAACAGCATGAAGGAAAACCTGATGGCCAGAAGCGCGCTCGTTATCCGGCATGTCCATTTCGAGGATCTCGGCTCCTTCAATGACGTGCTCACTCAAACCGGATACGACATCCGTTACACCAATGTCGGCGATGGCGATTTCTGCGAAAGCGACCCGCTTGTTCCGGACCTTCTGGTCATTCTGGGAGGACCGATCGGCGCTTACGAAACCGTCTATCCCTTTCTGGATCGGGAGCGGGAATTCATTCGCACACGGCTGGATGCGAAACTGCCGACCTTGGGGATCTGCCTCGGCGCTCAACTGATCGCCGCAGCACTCGGCGAGAAGGTGTTTGCCACCGGCCTCAAGGAAATCGGCTTTTCCGAACTGATGTTGATGCAGGAAGGCAGGGGCGGTCCGCTTACTCATCTCGAGGGCATCGCCGTCCTGCATTGGCATGGCGATACCTACTTCCTGCCGAGAGAGGCAAAAAATCTCGCCTCCTCCGGCCTTGTTGAACAGCAGGCCTTTGCCATAGGCCCCAACGTTTTGGGCCTGCAATTTCATCCGGAAGTCGAGACGGATGAACGTTTCGAACGCTGGCTGGTCGGCCACGCCGCCGAGTTGGGCAGCGCCGGCATCGATATCCCCGCGCTGCGGCGGGATGCAAAAACCCACGGTCCACGTCTGCGTCAGGCCGCTTGTTCGATGCTTGGAGCATGGCTCAGCGGATTGGAGCCGGGCAGATGAGCAATCTCCCCATCCTCAGCCTGCGCATCGGCGGACTGGCGCCGCTTGGCGCTCGCGGTGTGCCCAGCGGCATCGACAAGTCCGAAGTTGCAGGCGACGTGGCTCTTTCGAAAACCGGCTTTGCCGGTGACGAGCAGGGAGACACGGCAAAACATGGCGGCCCGGAAAAGGCGGTCCATCACTATCCGTTCGAACATTACCGTGCCTGGGCGGACACGCTTGGGCACCACGTTTGCCTTTCCACATCCGGCGCATTCGGCGAGAACATATCCACCGACGGCCTGACCGAAGCCGATGTCTCGATCGGCGACGTCTTTCGGCTGGGAACGGCTTTGGTCGAAGTCAGTCAGGGCCGACAGCCCTGTTGGCGGCTGAACGAGCGTTTCGGCCGAAAGACAATGGCGCGAGAGGTGCAGGATACCGGCCGTACCGGCTGGTATTACCGCGTCATCAAAACAGGCACGGTCGGCCCGGCAGACCGCCTGACACTGATGGAACGAAGAGCGCCTGAATGGACGATAGCCCGCATCTGGCGCGCCTTTTATATCGACAGGCTCGATCAGGCGGAGCTGCGTGGCATCGCCGCCTTGAAACCTTTGGCAGAAAGCTGGCGCAACCACGCCGCACGCCGGCTGGATAGCGGCAGAGTGGAGGATTGGTCGAAACGGCTACAGGGGCCGGCAGCAGAGCAGTAAGCAATCGGGCGAAGCATTGTCAGAACGGCAAACGGTCAGCTCTACGCAAAGCTGACCGTCGCAACCCGATTTATCGTGTCATGCAGTATTTCAAGCCGCCTGACGACGGAACGCGAACGCGCGCGGCAGGCCCGAACGCACCACCCGGACCGGCATCAGCCGCATCACTTCGGTCGCAAAGGCCGTTGCGTTATCACGCGCCTTGTCGACATTGCTGACCTTGGCCGGGTCGAGCGTATGCAGGGTGCCGCCCACCTCAAACAATTCCTTGAAAGCGTTGCGCTCGTTGATCGGAGTGTTCAACACGTTGACGCCGCGCGCTGCCAGAAGCCCCTTGATCGCCACCAGCGCCTTCGTCGTCACCATGGAGGCGACACGGGTCAGCACGACCGAATGGGCGATATCAAGCCGAGCCTTGTCCTTGATCATCGCGAGCAGATCGAGGATCTGCGCCGCGCCTTTCGCATCCATGGCCGAGCCTTGGACCGGGATCATGACATGGTCGGACAGACCGATGGCTGTCGTCACCAGCGCATCACGGGCGCCGGCAAGATCGATGATGAAATAATCGGTCTGCGCGGCCATCTCGCGCAGATGACATTGCAGCGAAGCAATCGAGACTTCGGAGATCACCTCGATGTTGCGGATCGGACCGGACATCTGTGCCCACTGGCTGATCCAGCGCTGCGGATCCGCATCGATCAGCGTCACGCGATGGCCGGAATGGGCAAGTTCGGTAGCGAGCAGAAGTGCCGCCGTCGTCTTGCCGGCACCGCCTTTGGCATTGGCGAATGAAATCACTGGCATGCGAAAATCCTTAAAAGGTGCGAGCCGCATCGCTCCTGATGGGCGCCCCGGGAGCATGGCGCCTATCCTCACATCCTTTCCAAACATGGTTAACCAGAAGTTAATTCACGTCTCGTTAATATAATCATTGAGTTTTGAGCATGCCTTGCAAAATGCAAAACCCGCGGCCAAGCCACGGGTTATCCTTGAGATGTCGATCGGGGGACGAGGTTTCCCTGCCCCCTAAACCGCTAAAAGCAGTCACGAAACAGCGTTTTGGTATTCTCCAGGTTCATGGAAATCGGATTGCCGCCGGCACTTGGATCTTCGATCGCCATAGCCGAAAGCTCGTCGATGCGGTCAGGCTTGATTCCCATAGCAGTCAGCGTTTCCGGCACACCGAGTTCCGACCGCAACGACAGGACGTAATCGTAAAACCCATCGAACCCGCCGGATATGCCGAGATAGGCCGCCGCGCGGGCGATCTTTTCCTCGATGGCCGAACGGTTGAATCGCAGAACAGCCGGCATCACGACCGCATTGGTCATGCCGTGATGTGTATTGTAAATCGCACCGATCGGATGCGACAGCGCGTGGATGGCACCAAGACCTTTCTGGAAGGCAACGGCTCCCATGGCGGCCGCCGCCATCATGTTGCTGCGCGCCTCCATATCGGTACCTTCCTTGTAGGCGCGCGGCAAAAACTCTTTCACCAGCCGCATGCCCTCAAGCGCGATGCCCGCCGACATCGGGTGGTAGAACGGCGAGGAATAAGCCTCCAGGCAATGAGCAAACGCGTCCATTCCGGTACCGGCCGTGATTGCCTTGGGCATGAGGACGGTCAGCTCCGGGTCGCAGATCACCACGCCGGGCAGAAATTTCGGATGAAAGATGATCTTCTTCACATGCGTCTGCGAATTGGTGATGACCGAAGCGCGGCCGACTTCCGAACCTGTACCGGCCGTCGTCGGCACGGCGACGATCGGCGCAATGCCTTCAACGGACGCGCGGGTCCACCAGTCGCCGATATCCTCGAAATCCCAGAGCGGCCGCGTCTGGCCGACCATGAAGGCGACGCACTTTCCAAGATCCAGACCGGAACCGCCTCCAAAGGCGACAACACCGTCATGCCCGCCATCGCGAAACGCCTTGATCCCCGCCTCCAGATTGATCTCGTTCGGATTGGGATCGACATCGGCAAACATCGCCCGCCCCAATCCAGCCTCTTCCAGCACATCGAGCGCCGTCTGGGTGATGACCATGGTCGAAAGCCCGCGATCGGTGATCAGCAGCGGCTTTTTCATGCCCAGCGTTTTGCAGGCCTCGGCCAGTTCCTTGATCCGGCCGCGGCCCATCTTCACGGCGGTCGGGTAGCTCCAGTTCGCAACGATGTTCATGCTGTGACCTTCTTCAGGTGATATGATTTCGGACGCGTGAGATTGTGGAAGCCCAGAACCGAGAGCGAACCGCCGCGGCCAGTCTGCTTGACGCCGGTCCAGACCAGCGCCGGATCGAGATAATCGGCGCGGTTCATGAAGACGGTACCCGTCTCGATCTCGGCACCGATACGCGATGCGCGTTCGACATCCCTGGTCCAGAGAGACGCGGTCAGTCCGTATTGGCTGTCGTTCATCAAGGCCAAGGCCTCGTCATCGCCCTTCACCTTCATGATGCCAACTGCTGGCCCAAAGGTTTCCTCGCGCATGAACGGCATGGAATGGTCGACGTCGACAAGAACCTGCGGCGCAAGATAGGCGCCGCCATCATCGGCAGGAAACAGTTTGGGATCGACCAGCGCCTTGGCGCCCCTGGCAACGGCATCCGTCACCTGCTCACGCACCAATTTGGCAAACCGTTTGTTGGCCATCGGCCCAAGCGTGGTTTCCTGGTCCAGCGGATTGCCGAGCTTGTAGTTCGAGACCCAGGCCACGGATTTTTCGACGAAGGCATCATAAAGGTTTTCATGCACGTAAACGCGCTCGATGCCGCAGCAGCATTGGCCGGAATTGAAGGTCGCGCCATCCATCAGCGTATCCACCGCTGCATCGAGATCTGCATCCTCCATCACATAGCCCGGATCCTTACCTCCCAACTCCAGACCGAGACCGGTAAACGTACCGGCAGCCGCACGCTCGATGGCGCGACCGCCTTCCACCGATCCGGTAAAGTTGATGAAGTTGAAGCTTCCCGCAGCAATCAGCGCGGCACTCGTTTCATGGTCGAGAAACACATTCTGAAACACGTCCTCCGGCACGCCCGCCTCGATGAAAGCGCGCACCATGCGCTCGCCGACCAGCAGCGTCTGGGCCGCATGTTTGATGATGACTGAATTGCCTGCCATCAACGCCGGCGCCACCGTGTTGATCGCGGTCATGTACGGATAATTCCACGGCGCGATGACGAATACGACGCCATGCGGCTCGCGCTCGATGCGGCGGGCAAAGCTGGCGCTGTCCTCCACCTCGATCGGTTTCAAGGCATCGGCGGCGATGGAAGCCACGTAATTGGACCGCTCGTTGAAACCGCGAAACTCACCGCCGTAACGCACCGGCCGTCCCATCATCCAGGACAGTTCCGGCACCACCTCATCCACCATCTCGTTGAGACGTGCGACACCTTGCAGTACCAGTTGAACACGGTCCTCCAGCGGCCGTTTCGCCCAGGCTTTCTGCGCCTTTCGCGCTCGATCCACGGCAGCCTTAGCCGCATCGAGAGAGAGCACCGGTCGCTCGGCATAAACCGAACCATCGACCGGCGAAATACATTGGATCATCGTCATTTACAGAAAGTCTCCCAAGTATCGGCAGAATTGTCAGCAGGCCAGTGTGCGGACATGGCCCGCCGCACCGTAGTCGAGGATTGCCCTGTCACGCGTGACAATGGTGAGGTCGTATTCACGGGCGGTGGCGATCAGAATGCGATCGACGAGATCGCAACGGGCGGGGTCAGGAAGGACACACGACTTCAGCAGAATGTCGGAGGATACATTGGCAATTCGAGCGGCCAGTCTTGCCACGGCGTCATCGAACCACAATTTGGGGTCCCTGCGGATGATCAGGCGTCCCTTGCCGACCAGCATACCGATTTCCCATGCACAAAACACCGAAACCCATATGCGATCGGAGACCGGCTCGATGGAACGCAGAACACGTTGCGCCTCGTCGTCGATGGCCGCGTCCTCTGCGAGATAGATCAAGGCGCAGGTATCGAACAGATAACGCTCATTTCTCATGGGCATCCGCCCAATCCTGACCGGCAGGAGCACTCAGATCGACACCCGGCGCGATTGTGACGCTTCCCTTCATACATCCCCGCACGCGATCGTAAAAATTGCCGGCCTCAAGATCGACGCCGTCCTGCCGCATCTGCCGAGGACGCTGCTCGGCCGGATCATCGACAGTGTCTGGCACACTCTCGTAACTGCTCTGGTTGTCCTCGGCAAAACCGGCGGCACTTCCCCGCCGATGCGCCGCGATCTCCAGCGCCGACACCTTGAGATACTCGGCAATGCCGTCCTGCTCCTCGGCACTCATTTTCCGTTCGCCTTTCAGCATACGAGAAACGGAGCTCGGATCGAGCTTCAGAAACTTGGCAAGCTCGCTGCTGGAAGATCCAGCTTCCTTCAGCTTTGCAAAAAACCATTCACTATCGATCTTGGTCATGGTTTCTCCTCGAAATCCGAATTCAACCTAGGCGATCATCGATAAAAACTCAACAATCTTCAAGGTCGATTGCAGTTTCCTCACGCTCTTTCGAAACCGCGCGCCACCTCCCAGTCGGTTACCCGCCGGTCATATTCCTCCTGCTCCCATCGTGCCGCTCGCGTGTAGTGGTCGATAACATCGTCACCGAACGCGTGCCTCAGCATCGTTGAGCCCGTCATCACATCGGTAGCAGCCCGCAAGGTAACCGGGATTTCGCGCACGTTCTTGACGCCATAGGCATCACCAACAAAGGCCGGTTCCAAGGCCATCTTCTTTTCCATGCCGTCAATGCCGGCCGCGATCAGCGCCGCCATCGCGAGATAGGGATTGAGATCGGCGCCGCCGACCCGGCATTCCACACGAACCGCCTTGGTATCCTCGCCGCACAGGCGGTAACCGGCAGTACGATTATCCTTCGACCACACCGCCTTGGTCGGCGCAAAAGTACCGGCCACGAAGCGTTTGTAGGAATTGATGTAGGGTGCGAGAAAATAGGTGATCTCGCCGGCATGGGCGAGAAGTCCTGCCACGTAGTGCTGCATGATTTCCGACATGCCGCAATCACCGCCCTTGTCGAAGAACAGCGGCGTCTTGCCATCGACGCTCCACAGCGATTGATGGATATGCGAGGATGAGCCAGCTGCCGAATAATGCCACTTGGCGAGGAAGGTGATGGCCTTGCCTTTCAGGAAGGCGATTTCCTTGCAGCCGTTCTTCACGATCACGTGGCGATCCGCCATGGTCAGCGCGTCGGTATAACGAACGTTGATCTCTTCCTGGCCGGCCGAAGCCTCTCCCTTGGAATTTTCCACCGGAATGCCGGCGCCCTGCAGGCCGGTGCGGATTGCCCGCATCACGCCCTCTTCCTTCGTCGTCTGGAAGATGTGGTAGTCCTCGTTATAGGGACTGGCGAGTTTGAGGCTGCGATATCCGCTCTGCTGCGCCTGTTCGTATGTCTGGTCGAACAGGAAAAATTCCAGTTCGGTCGCCATGAAGGCTTTCATGCCCATGGCTTCCAGCCGCGCCACCTGCTTTTTGAGAATGGCACGCGGCGAATGCGGCACCTCCTCATGGGTGTGATGATCGAGCACATCGCATAGAACCAGCGCCGTACCCTCCAGCCATGGGATACGACGCAACGTCGAAAGGTCCGGCTTCATCGTATAGTCGCCGTAACCTGCTTCCCAGCTGGTCGCCTTGTAGCCGGAAACGGTCTCCATCTCGATGTCGGTCGCGAGCAGATAGTTGCAGCTATGGGTTTCCTTCCAGGCACTGTCGACGAAAAATTCCGCCTGGAAACGTTTGCCCATCAACCGCCCCTGCATGTCCACTTGGGCTGCGAGAACCGTATCGATGACACCTTCGGCGACGTCGGCCTTCAAATCTTCAAAAGTATATGCGGCGGTCATGCAGCTCCCCGATTTCATCGGATATTTCGACATGTCGACCGGCGGCATGACCGCCGCCGGCCCTCACGTTTGTTGACCTCAGGCGCGCGCGGCAGCGGCAGCCACGGCCTTTTCCTTATGCTCCAACGCAAATTCCTCTTCCGGCGACAGGATCAGCTTGTGGCGACCGATCAGCGCGAAATAGGCGATCGCCACGGCAAACCAGACGGCCACCCACATCACGCCCTTGGAGAAGTTCGGGTCCTGCACCTGATAGATCAGCGTTACGCAGGCGATGATGATCGTCAGCACCGCGCCCGGAATGCCGAGTGGCGAACGGAACGGCCGTTCGATATTCGGCAGGTTTTTCCGCAGGAGAATGAATGAGATCGCCTGCATGATGTAGGAGAACATCGCCCCGAACACCGCCATGTTGAGAAGCACCGCACCGATGACGCTGCCGCCCTGTTCCGCGCCGAGCGCAAACCAGATGACGAGCATCACGGCAAGACCGGTCCCCGCCCCAGTCAGCATGGCGATGTGCGGCGTACGGAATTTCGAATGCGTGATCGACAGCGCGGTCGGGAAATAACCGGCGCGAGACAGCGAATAGATCTGTCGCCCCTGAGCATAAAGGATGGTGTGGAAACTGGCGATCAGGCCCGTCAGCGCGACGAGGCCGAGAACCACCACCCCGCTATCGCCGTAGACGGCCTTGAAGCCATCCAGCAGCGGCTCCAGAGCAGAACCGAGATGGAAGGCGCCGACACCCGGCAGAGACGGATTGAGCAGCACGATCATGAAGGCGGACACCATTAGCGTGATGATGCCGAGAATGATGCCCTTGGGCATGTCACGTTTCGGATCGACGGATTCTTCCGCCGCCAACGGCAGCTGTTCGATGGCGAGGAACAGCCAGACGGCGAAGGGCAGCGTCGCCAGAACCCCGGAAATGCCGAAGGGGAACCAGTCGCCATTGCCTTCCGGCAGTTCGATCGCCTTGCCGTCAGGACCGACGCCGATATTCAGCGCCCAGCGCGAGAAATCCATGTTGGGGATGGCGCTGACCCAGAAAAACACCAGAACACCGAGTGAAATCAGCGTGATGACCAGTGTCACCTTGAACGATAGTTCCAGGCCGAAGATGTTGAGGCTCAGGAACACCGCATAAAAGAATACCCAGAGCAGCGGTGAATAGACCGGGTCCAACCCGAGAATTGTATTCACGTAAGCGGTGATGAAGGTGACGATCACCGCAGGCGTCAGCACATATTCGACGTTCTCGCACAATCCTGTAACGAATCCGCCCCATGGTCCCATGGCGGTGCGGGCAAAAGAATATGCTGCACCGGTATGCGGCAGCGCCGGGCTCATCTCGGCGATGGAGAAGGTCAGCCCCAGATACATGATGGCAATGATGATGCCGGCCACCAGCATGCCACCCCAACCGCCCGTGGCGAAGCCGAAATTCCAGCCGGAGAAATGGCCGGAAACGACGGCGCCGACGCCGAGCGCCCAGAGCGACCAGACACCCGCGTATCGGGATAGATGCCGTTTTTCGAAATAGGATGCGTCAGCCTTTTTGTAGCTGACGCCTGATGATGAACTTTCCATGCCTTCTCTCCTGATCAAAGAAAAAACAGGCGACCGGCCGGAAATGGCCGGGCAACGCCCCCAGTTCAGTTCGTGTCCGTCGCCCGATATTTCGGTGCTGGCGGAATGCAGTGCTGTTTCCCTTGGGCCTTACGGACCGGTCGTTGCGAGGCTTTCCCGCAGCAATCCGGTCAGGAAATCGGCCACGACCCTCTGGCCGACTTCCTCCTCGATCAAATCGTTCCTTATCTCGATCATGACATTCAAAAGTCCGGCAGGCAGCGCATGGACTTCCAGCGTGTGGGTCACGCCATCGGCGGCCCCGTAAGGTTCGTTACGCTCGATACGGTACAGCTTCGTGTCGGCTGCGGTCGCCAGCATCCGGTCCGCAAGCCTACTGTCGCTGTCGTGGAGGATACCGATCTCCACTTCGCGTTTCGTGTCGTAATAGACCGGCGTGAAGCTGTGCACCGTCACGATAACCGTCGCCCTGCCCGCTTCGCGCCTTGCTGCAATCTCCTCGCCGATACGCTCCTGAAAAGGCAGGTAGAGCGCGGCCGCACGCCGCTTTTTCTCCGCTTCAGAAAGGTTTTCGTTGCCCGGAATGCGGAACACTTCGCTGACATCGCGTATGGCAGCCGGCGAACTTGGTGGGCGATTGCAGTCATAGATCAGCCGGGAGAACCTCTGATGTATCAGAACGGCATCAAGATTTTTCGACATGAGCCGCGCAACCGCGAGCGCACCGGGATCCCAGGCGATATGCGAGGAAAGCGCATCCGCCGACAGCCCGAGATCGCCGTAATTCTCCGGCAGGCGGTTGGAGGCGTGTTCACAAACCAGCAGTACATCGCCGCGACCGTCACCGTTTTCCACGGCAACCGGATCACCATCCGCCTCGGTTAGAACTGTTGACTGAACGAGCATGCAGGCCCCGCCGCATTCGTTAACAAACATCCAAGAAAAGAATTCTTCACTTTTTACCGAAGGTCAATCGCATTCTGAAAGAATCTTTTCAGGGCGCCCATTGACAGAAACGTCTCGCCGATTGTTAATTTCACTCAAACCGGCAAAGACCGGAAGGGAACACAGCATCCGTGCCAGCGACCTCACGCACCGTCTCAGATGTCATACGCCGCGGCTACGACAGCCTGACGCCGACCGAGCGGAAACTGGCGGATAGCCTACTGGAGAATTATCCGGTGTCAGGGCTTGGAAGCATTACGGTGACTGCGGAAAACGCCGGCGTATCGACGGCGACGGTGGCTCGTGCCGTACAGAAACTCGGCTTCAAGGGATATCCGGAATTCCAGCAGCGCCTGCACCAGGAACTCGAAGCGACGATTTCCAATCCGATCGCCAAACACGATCACTGGCAGGACCGTTGGGCAGCGCGTGCTCCCGATACCCACATTCTCAATCGCTTCGCCGAGGCTGTCACCGAAAACCTACGGGAGACGCTTGCCGAGATCGATATCGCCGCCTTCGACGGCGCGACCACCCTTCTGCGAGATTTCGACCGTCACATCTATTTCGTCGGCGGCCGTATCACCGGATCCCTCGCCGAATATTTCTTCACCCACATGCAGGTCATCCGGCCACGCACCACGCTGATCTCCAATAATTCCAGTTCCTGGCCGCAGCATGTGCTCAACATGAGCACCGGAGACGTGCTGGTGATCTTCGACATCCGCCGTTACGAGCAGGAAATGGCGACATTGGCTGAGGCTGCGAAAGCCGCCGGTGTCGTCATTCTCTTGTTCACCGATGTCTGGGCGTCGCCGGTCGCCCGTCATGCCCGATACACGTTCAAAATTCGTATCGAAGCACCTTCCGCATGGGATTCTTCCGTCGTGACACTGTTTACTGTGGAAGCTTTGATCGAAGCCGTACAGAGCGCAGGCTGGGAAACCACTCGCAAACGCATGCACTTTTTGGAAAATCTTTTCGAGCGAAGCCGCCTTTTTCGCCGATTGGGGAAAAATGATCGCTCAAATGACGTCTAGCCCACTGTTTTTCAGTGGAAATGCAAAGCTTTGCATTGATGGATGCTCAGCTGTGCATACTGTCACATTCGATACATGAACCCGCTCTAGGAGTGTCGCCCGACACGTTCTGAAACCCAGGAGGATACCGTGATCACCAAGACCAAACGTCTTCTGTCCATCACCACCGCCATGGTCGTTGCTTCGACCAGCTTTGCTTTCGCCGAGCCGAGCGCAGAGCTGATCGCAGCCGCCAAGAAGGAAGGTTCGCTGACGACCATCGCCCTGCCCCACAGCTGGTGCGGTTACGGCGAAGTTATCGCCGGCTTCAAGAAGAAGTACCCGGAAATCCAGGTCAACGAACTCAATCCGGATGCCAGCTCGGGCGACGAAATCGAAGCCATCAAGGCCAACAAGGGCAATACCGGCCCGCAGGCACCTGACGTCATCGACGTCGGCCTTTCCTTCGGCCCGTCTGCCAAGGCTGAAAAGCTGATCCAGCCCTACAAGGTCGCAACCTGGGATTCGATCCCGGACGACGCCAAGGACGCTGAAGGCTACTGGTACGGCGATTATTACGGCGTTCTCTCCTTCATCGTGAACACCGATATCGTCAAGAACGTTCCGAAGGACTGGAAGGACCTGACAGGTTCGGACTACGCAAACTCGGTGGCTCTTGCCGGTGACCCGCGCTCGTCCAACCAGGCTGTCCAGGGCGTTTACGCCGCCGGTATCGCCGCTGGCGAAACCGATGCCACCAAGGCTGGCGAAGCCGGCCTGAAGCTGTTTGCCGAAATCAACAAGGCCGGCAACTTCGTGCCTGTCATCGGCAAGTCCGCTTCGCTCGCTCAGGGCTCCACCCCGATCGTCATCGCTTGGGACTATAACGGTCTTTCCTGGCGCGACACGCTGAAGGGCAACCCGCCGCTCGAAGTCGTCGTCCCGGCTTCCGGCGTTGTCGCCGGCGTCTACGTCCAGGCGATCTCGGCCTACGCCCCGCACCCGAACGCTGCCAAGCTTTGGATGGAACACATCTATTCCGACGAAGGCCAGCTTGCTTACCTGAAGGGCTATTGCCACCCGATCCGCTTCAACGATCTTGCCAAGAACAACAAGATCCCGAAGGACCTGCTCGACGCACTGCCGCCGGCTGCCGCTTATGAAAAGGCTGTATTCCCGACGCTCGACGATCAGGACAAGGGCAAGACCGCAATCACCACGAAGTGGGATTCGGTTGTTGGCGCCAACATCAAGTAATTGATCGTACTCGGCCTCCCCGCGTTTGCGCGGGGAGGCTTTTTATTCCTCCGGCAGAAACGGCGGCATTGATGTCCACCGCATCCCCCCTCATCGACCGCCGTACGATCATCGACTGGCTCGGCATCGCGCCGTTCATGATCTTCGCGCTGATGTTCCTGATCGTGCCCACGCTTTATCTCGTCACCGGCGCGTTTTTCACGCCCGACGGCAAGCTGACGCTGCAGAACATCGCCGACCTTTTCACACCGACCATCATGTCCGCCTACTGGATCTCGATCAAAGTCTCGCTCGCCTCCTCCATCGGTGGCGCGCTGATCGGCTTTGCGCTGGCCTGGGCGATCGTGCTCGGCGGCCTTCCTTCCTGGATCCGCAACGGCCTTCTCACCTTTTCCGGCGTCGCCTCCAACTTTGCCGGCGTGCCGCTCGCTTTCGCCTTCATCGCCACGCTCGGTCGCACCGGCCTTGTGACGGTCTTCCTGCGCGACTGGTTCGGCTTCAATCTCTATTCGACGGGCTTCAACCTTCTGTCCTTCTTCGGGCTTACCATCACCTACATGTTCTTCCAGATTCCGCTGATGGTGCTGATCCTGACGCCGGCACTGGACGGCTTGAAGAAGGAATGGCGCGAAGCCTCCGAAATCCTCGGCGCCTCCACCTGGCAATACTGGCGTATGGTCGGCCTGCCGATCCTGTGGCCAAGCCTGCTCGGCACCTCGCTGCTGCTGTTTGCCAACGCCTTCGGTGCCATCGCCACCGCTTATGCGCTGACCGGCGCCTCGCTCAACATCGTGCCGATCCTGCTTTACGCGCAGATCCGCGGAGACGTGCTGCATAACCCCAATCTCGGTTACGCGCTGGCGCTCGGCATGATCGTCATCACGGGCCTTTCCAACATCCTCTACATCTGGCTGCGCATGCGCGCCGAACGCTGGCAGAAGTGAGGACGACAGAAATGAAAATGAGCAAATTCTTCGCCTGGCTCGCCATCGCCGTCGGCGTCACATATTTCTTCGTGCCTTTGCTCGGTACGTTCGAATTCTCGCTGCGCATGCGACGCGGCGAATATTCGCTGGATGCCTATGGCTCGGTCTTTTCCGACATCCAGTTCCAGCAGACATTCGGCTTCTCGATCCTGATGGCGCTGTTCACCATCGCCTTCGGCATGCTGCTTGTGGTGCCGACCGCCTATTGGGTGCGTCTGCGCCTGCCGCAAATGCGCCCGTTCGTCGAGTTCGTGACCCTGATGCCGCTGGTCATCCCGGCCATCGTCATCGTTTTCGGTTACCTGCGGCTCTATAATTCGTCATCCTATATACCCTTCACCGGCTCGGTTCTCGGCACCAACATCCTGCTGGTAATGTCCTACATCACGCTGTCGCTGCCCTACATGTACCGCTCGGTCGATACCGCCATGCGCACCATCGACGTGCGCACGCTGACGGAAGCCGCCGAAATCCTCGGCGCCAAGTGGCCGACCATCCTGTTCAAGTGCATCTTTCCGAATGTCATGTCGGGTGTCCTGTCGGGTGCCTTCATTACATTCGCCATCGTGATCGGCGAATTCACCATGGCAGCACTTCTCAACCGCCCGGCTTTTGGCCCCTATCTGCAGCTCGTCGGCGCCAACAAGGCCTATGAGCCTTCGGCGCTTGCCATCATCGCCTTTGCCATCACATGGCTTTCCATGGGCCTCATCCAGCTCGTGTCGCGCTTCGGCAAGCTGACACAGTCACGTCCTTAAAAGGTTTATCCGATGCCCTTTCTCGCACTCGCAAACATCAAGAAGAGCTTTGGCCAGACCCAGGTCGTGCATGATTTCAACATGTCGATCGAAAAAGGCGAGTTCATCTCCTTCCTCGGACCGTCCGGCTGCGGCAAGACCACCGTTCTGCGCATGATCGCCGGTTTCGAGCCGCCAAGCGCCGGCACGATCCACATCGACGGCAAGGACCAGACGAGGCTCAAGCCAAACCAGCGCAATATCGGCATGGTGTTCCAGGCCTACGCCCTGTTTCCCAACATGACCGTATTCGACAACGTTGCCTTTGGCCTCAAGGTGGCAGGCCAGCCCAAGGCCGAGATCGAAAAACGCGTCAAGGAAATGCTCAAGCTCATCCATCTCGAGCACCTCGCCGACCGCTACCCCTATCAGATGTCCGGCGGCCAGCAGCAGCGCGTGGCACTTGCCCGTGCGCTTGCGCCCAAGCCGCAGGTCCTGCTGCTCGACGAACCGCTTTCCGCGCTCGACGCAAAGATTCGCGTGTCTCTGCGTGAGGAAATCCGCATGATCCAGCGCCAGCTGGGCATCACCACCGTCTTCGTCACCCATGACCAGGAAGAAGCACTGTCGATCTCCGACCGCATCGTCGTCATGAATGCCGGCCGCGCCGACCAGATCGGTTCGCCGTCCGATATCTACAATCGCCCGGCCACCCGCTTCGTCGCCTCCTTCGTGGGTACGCTCAACATCATCGAGGCAACGGTCATCGACCCGGCGAACGGCAGCGTGATGATCGGCGACCAGTCGGTTACCCTCAGGGAATCGATTGCCGACAAAAGCGGCGGGGAAAAGCTCTCGCTGGCATTGCGCCCGGAAGCGGGGTCCCTTGCAGAAAGCGCCAAGGGAGATACGGCGCTGACCGGCAAGGTCGTGTCGGCCAATTTCCTCGGCTCGGTCGTCCGCACACGCATCAATGTCGGCGGCAACATCATTTCGTTCGATATGTTCAATTCACCCGATCTCGTCATGCCTGCACCGGATGAAATCGTCACATTGCGTTTTTCGGCTGGCGACCTTCTCATCATTCGGGACTGAATTTTAGCTTACGCTTGTGGATAAAGACACTCACGCCGCATTTTGTGATCACCGATTACGAAAAAACGTAACGGCTCGTGAAGTGGCTGACACGAGCCTCAAATCCGGTCTACGTTTTAGCTGCAGCGACCCTTGGAAAAGCCCGGCATTGCGGGCTTTTCACAGTTTTGAGCAATGCGGCACCGCACAATAAATTTCGGCTTATAATCCCGCCCTGTGACACTGCTTTGACGCTAAGCCGCTAATTTTGACCGGTTTTCTACCCTTGCCAATCCAGAAACTTTTTGAAAGACCGGGATCAAGCACAAGAAAGAAAGGCAGGGTTCATGCGGAACACCGATAGCGTTTCAATCTTCGAAATGTTTTCCGAGATCGCTGTCGCGATCAATGAAAACAGCCACCGTCTGGTGCTGTTGACGGACAAGGAAGGCCGTGGCGACCACGGAGCCGTGACCGCGGACATGTTCGATGCGATCGAAGCGGAACTCGCCGGTCTGGAACCATCGGAATGGACGCCTGGCCGCTATTTCGATCTTGCAGCCGAAACCCTTCTCACCATTCCGGGCGTCGCCCCGCGCCTGTATGCCAGCGCCTTCCGTCGCGCCGGCAGTGCACTGATGCGCAAACATTCCCTGCTGTCCGAGGATTTCGGCAGCGCCTTCGCCGCCATGGCCACCAGTTTTCGCGACCATGCCGAACGCGAACCGGGCGGCACGGAAATCGCCGCTGTCTGGCAGCGCGCGGCAAAAGCCTATGCGATGGAATCGGCGGCCGGAGGCAAGCTGTCCGCCTGCCTTCAGGCCGCCACCGAGGCGGCCGAAGAACAGCCCGCAGGTTTTCCCAAGCCCGGCGCCGGTGAGCTTTCCTCCATCCTCGTTATCCGCGCCATGCGCGATGCACTGAGTTGAAGCCGCGCAGCTTTCCGCTCTCCATTGAAGGCGCCAAGGGCATTCTTGCCGACGAGATCGACAGCAAGGCGGCACACCTATTGTGGAAACGCGCCTGCGCCCTGCCCTTGCCGCAAAAGTCCGTCTGGCTGCATGGCGACCTGAAGGCAGACAACCTGCTTGCGCGCGACGGTCGGCTTCACGCCGTCCTCGACTGGGGTCTGGCGGCCGTGGGCGATCCGGCAGCCGATTATGCCACCGCATGGGTCTGGATCGATCCTCTCGCCCGCGATCATTTTCGCAAGGCTCTTGGTTTATCGGACGAGGATTGGCTGCGGGCGCAAGGCTGGGCGCTTTATGGCGCCGTCATCGCACTAAGCTATTACCGCGGCGGCCGCAACGAGGCCCTATGCCGGCAGTGCCGGCTGACGCTCAGCCGGCTGGGATTGTTTCTCGGCTGAACGCCGCTTCGCTCTTGACGTCACCAAAACCGAAGCGCCGCGGATGCTCGGGACGAAACGGCTCAGGCCGCCTCATCCTTCTTGGCACCCTGCGGCACATAGTTCAGCACCGGCCCAAGCCAGCGTTCGACCTCTTCCACCGCCATGCCCTTGCGGGCCGCATAATCCTGCACCTGGTCGCGCTCCACCTTGGCCACGCCAAAATAGTAGCTGTCGGGATGGCCGATATAGAGGCCGGAAACGGAGGAACCCGGCCACATGGCATAACTTTCCGTCAGTTCCACCCCGGTGGCCGCCGTGGCATCGAGCATACGGAACAGGGTCGCCTTTTCCGTGTGGTCGGGCTGGGCCGGATAACCCGGCGCCGGGCGGATACCGGCATATTCCTCGTGGATCAGTTCTTCGTTGGTAAAGGTTTCGTCCGGCGCATAACCCCAGAATTCCTGTCGTACGCGCTGGTGCATGCGCTCGGCAAAAGCCTCGGCAAAACGGTCGGCGAGCGCCTTCACGAGGATCGACGAATAATCGTCGTTGGCGCGCTCGAAGCGTTCGGCAATCGCCACTTCCTCGATGCCGGCGGTAACGACGAAACCACCGACGTAGTCGGCCTTGCCGCTGTCGACCGGAGCAACGAAGTCGGACATCGCCACGTTGGGACGACCGTCGCGCTTCGACAGCTGCTGGCGCAGCGTGAAGAAGGTCGCGTCCTCTTCCGATCTGCTTTCGTCAGAATAAACGCGGATATCGTCGCCCACCGTATTGGCCGGCCAGAAGCCTATGACGGCGCGTGGACGGAACCAGTTTTCCGCTATGACCTTTTTCAGCATTGCCTGCGCATCGGCCCACAACTGCCGCGCCGCTTCGCCCTGCTTCTCATCCTCGAGAATGGCCGGGTAACGGCCCTTCAACTCCCAGGTCTGGAAGAACGGCGTCCAGTCGATGTATTTGGCGAGTTCCTCGAGATCGTAGGTTTCGAAAACCTTGGTGCCGAAGAACTGCGGTTTGACGGGCTGATAGGTCGCCCAATCAACCTTGTGGGCATTTTCGCGGGCACGGGCCAGCGGCAGGCGAACCTTGTCCGCTTCCGAGCGGGCGTGCGCTGCCGCCACCTTGGCATATTCTGCCCGGATGTCGGCGACGTAGCTTTCGCGACCGTCCTCCGACAGCAGGTTCGAAACGACGCCTACCGCACGCGAGGCGTCGGTGACATAAACCGTCTGGCCTTTGTCGTAACCCGGATGGATCTTGACCGCGGTATGGACACGGCTGGTGGTGGCGCCACCGATCAGCAGCGGGATATCAAAACCCTGCCGCTGCATTTCGGCGGCCACATGCACCATCTCGTCCAGAGACGGGGTAATCAGGCCGGATAGACCGATGACATCGACCTTTTCGGCAATCGCCGTTTCCAGGATCTTTGTCGCCGGCACCATGACGCCAAGATCGATGATCTCGTAATTGTTGCAGGCCAGAACGACGCCGACAATGTTCTTGCCGATGTCGTGAACGTCGCCCTTCACGGTTGCCATCAAGATCTTGCCGGCAGCCTTGCGCTGGTCGTCGCCGTTGAGGCGCTTTTCTTCTTCCATGTAAGGTAGAAGCACGGCCACCGCCTGCTTCATCACGCGAGCGGATTTCACCACCTGCGGCAGGAACATCTTGCCCGAACCGAACAGGTCGCCAACCACGTTCATGCCGGCCATCAGCGGGCCCTCGATGACATGCAGCGGACGCTCGGCCTGAAGGCGCGCCTCTTCCGTATCGGCCTCGATATATTCGGTAATACCGTTGACCAGCGCATGCGAGATCCGCTCTTCCACCGACCGTTCGCGCCAGGACAGATCCTGCACCTTGGCCTCGCGGCCCGGACCGCCGCGGAAACGCTCGGCGACCTCCAGCAGACGCTCGGTGCCATCGGCGCGGCGGTTCAGCACCACGTCCTCGCAGGCCTCGCGCAGTTCCGCATCGATCTGGTCATAGACGGCCAACTGGCCGGCATTGACGATGCCCATGTCCATGCCGGCCTGAATGGCGTGGTAGAGGAACACGGCGTGCATGGCCTCGCGCACCGGCTCATTGCCGCGGAACGAGAAGGACAGGTTGGAAACGCCGCCGGAAATATGCACGAGCGGCATCTTTTCGCGGATCGTCCGGGTCGCCTCGATGAAATCCACGCCGTAATTGTTGTGTTCCTCGATGCCGGTGGCAACCGCGAACACGTTCGGATCGAAGATAATGTCTTCCGGCGGGAAACCGGCCTGTTCGGTCAGGATCTTGTAAGCGCGTGAGCAAATCTCGACCTTGCGCTCGTAGGTATCCGCCTGTCCCGTTTCGTCAAACGCCATGACGACGACGGCGGCACCATAGGAGCGCACCAGTTTTGCCTGACGGACAAAGTTCTCCTCGCCTTCCTTGAGCGAGATCGAGTTGACGATCGACTTGCCCTGCACGCATTTGAGGCCGGCTTCGATGATCTCGAATTTTGACGAGTCGATCATGATCGGCACACGCGCGATATCCGGCTCGGCGGCGATCAGGTTCAGGAACTCGACCATCGCCTTCTCGCTGTCGATCAGGCCTTCATCCATGTTGATGTCGATAACCTGCGCGCCGTTCTCCACCTGGTCGCGGGCGACGGCGAGAGCGGCGGTGTAATCACCGGCCGTGATCAGCTTGCGGAATTTCGCCGAACCGGTGACGTTGGTGCGTTCGCCAACGTTGACGAACGGAATGTCCTTGGTGAGCGTGAAGGGTTCCAGACCCGACAGCGACATGAACGGCTTGTGTTCCGGGATCGGGCGCGGCTTGTGTTTGGCAACAGCCTGCGCAATCGCGCGAATATGGTCCGGCGTCGAACCGCAGCAGCCGCCGACGATATTGACGAGGCCCTCGCTGGCAAACCCCTCGACCTGACGCGCCATGATTTCCGGCGTTTCGTCATACTGACCGAATTCGTTCGGCAGGCCGGCATTCGGGTAGGCGCAGATGAACGTATCGGCAACCGCCGACAGTTCCTGCAAATGCGGGCGCATGGCATCGGCACCGAGGGCGCAGTTGAGGCCTATCGTGAACGGGTTCGAATGGCTGACCGAATCCCAGAAGGCGGTCGGCGTCTGGCCGGACAGTGTGCGGCCGGACAAGTCGGTGATCGTGCCGGAAATCATCACCGGCAGAGTGATGCCCTTGGCGGCAAAACGCTCGTTGCAGGCGAAGATGGCAGCCTTGGCGTTCAGCGTATCGAAGATGGTTTCGATCAGGATGATATCGGCACCACCGTCGATCAAACCGTCGATCTGTTCGCCATAAGCGATGCGCAACTCATCGAAGGAAACGGCGCGGAAACCGGGATTGTTGACGTCAGGCGAAATCGACGCGGTGCGGTTGGTCGGGCCGATGGCGCCGGCCACGAAACGGCGCTTGCCATCCTCGCGCTCGGCGCGCTTGCAGGCGCGGCGCACGATCTCGGCACCTTCCTTGTTGAGGTCATAGACCGCATTTTCCATCTCGTAGTCGGCCTGCGCGATGCGGGTCGAGGAGAAGGTGTTGGTTTCGAGAATGTCCGCACCCGCCATTGCGTAGCGATAATGAATGTCCTCGATCGCCTGCGGCTGGGTGAGGATCAGAAGGTCGTTATTGCCCTGCTGGTGGCATGCACAACCGATGAATCGGTGGCCGCGAAACTGGTCCTCATCAAAGCCCAAGCCCTGAATCTGCGTACCCATGGCGCCGTCAAGCACGAGGATGCGTTCGCTGGCTGCCTTGCGCAGCGCTGCGAACACTTCATTGCCGTCGCGGACAGTCCCTTCAGGACCAAAAACATTGTCGAACACGGCACACTCCCTTGACGTCATGGATTCCAAACATCCAGATCACATAAAGATATCTTTATGTCAATATATGACGAATGCTATATCACTCCGCCGCCACGATTCCCAAAGCGAACCGATGACAGACTCATGGCTGCCCTATATAGGCAATCGGCAAATTGTTGTGCACGAATTTGGAGGGACCTCATGGCATTGGCAGATCGCGATCTCGGCAACTGGACCAGGCGCGCATACCATCGCGACTGGCTGACCGCGCAGGCCAACGGGCTTTTCAGCTTTTTCCAGCACAATTCCATCAACCCGAAAGGCGGCTTTTTCGATCTTGACGATTTCGGTAGGCCGCTCGATGCCAAAGGCCAGATCCGCAGCATTCACATCGCCGCCCGCGCGGTGCACTGCTTTGCCATCGGTACGTTGCTCGGCCGTCCGGGCGCTTACGATGTCGTCGAGCACGGCATGGACTATCTCTGGAACCACCACCGGGACCAGAAGAACGGCGGCTATTTCTGGTCGCTCGACGATAAAGGCCCGGCCGATGCCAACAAGCAGGGTTACGGCCACGCCTTCGTGCTGCTCGCAGCGTCGTCCGCCAAACTCGTCGGCCACCCTCTCGCAGATGAAATGCTGGCCGACATAACCGACATCATCAACACCAAATTCTGGGATGAGGAACACGGCGCCATCCGCGAAGAGTTCACGCCGGACTGGCAGCCGCTCGATGGCGGCAATTACCGTGGCCAAAATTCCAACATGCACCTCACCGAAGCGCTGATGGCCGCTTTCGAGGCAACCGGTAACGCCGACTATCTGACCAAGGCCGAACGAATTGCCGATCTCGTCATCCGTCGCGCCGCCGGCTCGGTGAACTGGCGCGTCGCCGAACATTTCGACACGTCCTGGACCATCGACAAGACCTATTACCACGAAAACGAGATGTTCCGCCCGGCCGGCACAACGCCCGGCCACTGGCTGGAATGGGCGCGCCTCATCCTTCAGCTATGGGTTTTGGGTGACCGGATGCACGAATGGATGCCCGACGCGGCCAAAAACCTGTTCGAGCAGTCGATGGCGCTCGGCTGGGACGACGACAAGGGCGGCTTCTTCTACACGCTCGATTGGGACGACAAGCCCGAAAAGCGCAACAAGCTGTGGTGGCCGGCCTGCGAAGGTGCTGGTGCCGCACATTTCCTCAACGAACACCTGCCGTCGGATTTCCACGAGCAGAGCTACCGAAAGATCTGGAACGTCATCGAACGCCGTTTCATCGATCACAGACATGGCGGCTGGCACGAGGAACTGACAGAAGACCTCATCCCCTCGCACGACCTCTTTCCAGGCAAGGGCGACATCTACCACGCCCTTCAAGCCTGCCTGATCCCGCTTTATCCGGCCACCGGCAGCGTGACGCGCGGCATTCTGGAAGCCGGCAAGCGCTGATCCCGCAAGGCCAGGTTCCCGCACATCACGTTGCGGGAACCACCACCGCCTTCACGTGTTCTCCATCAACAAAAATGGAGAGGCCGTTATGCTGCAGGCACTTGCCGAGGAATTTTCGCATGAAAGCCCGGTGCCGGTTCTGATCCTCGTTACCCGCATGTTCGGCGCCATGCTGCTGTGTGGTTTGATCGGCCTTGAGCGACGCATCAACAAGAACATGGCCGGCCTGCGCACCAACATGCTGATCGGCCTCTCCGTCACCATCTTCACGCTGGTGACACTTCACATCACCAACAATCTCGCACCGACCAACGATGCCATGCGCATGGACCCGATCCGCCTGATCGAGGCCGTGACCGGCGGCATCGCCTTTCTGGCGGCGGGCGTCGTGGTCTTTACCCGAGGGTCCGTTCAGGGCCTGACAACCGGCGCCAGCATGTGGCTCTCCGGCGCAATCGGCCTCAGCGTGGGTCTGGGCCTCTGGCTGATCGCGGCCATCGCGACGCTTGCCGGTATCATCGTGCTTTGGCTGGTGCGCCACAGCGAGGTGGCGCTGGGCATCAAGGATGATGTCAGGGACGACTGAAAGCCCCGCCTGAACATCAAACAAAAAGGCGCCTGCCGCTTTCGGCAAACGCCTTTAAATCCACGAATCTATACGATCAGACGTGTGCGATACGGCACTCGGAAACACTTCGCGCGGCACCGTAGTCACGTTTGAAGGATGCGCCGGAAAAATCCTTGCGGGCAAACTCTACCAGTTCCTTTTCCGTCAGCTGCAGCACACCGTCGGCAAAGGTGCCGGTGGCGGAAATATCGTCCGTTACAGGTTCGGTGTTGGCAGGCTTGCTAAAGAACATCTTGGCTTCTCCCGTGTGCCGATTGAAACGCGCTGCGAGCGTTTCGGTTCCTCACTCTCTCCCAGTGAAGGTTAATAAATTAACCAAGAAATTTAACGGAAGCATGTCAGGCGCGCAATCTGCCCGAAATGGTTAGACGATCCGCTTGACAAGGTCCGCGAGGCGGCGGATTTCGTCGGCCACCTGCCGCAATATCTGCGCTGCCAGCACATCCGGAAAGGCGGCAGATTCGCGCCGCAGCATATCGAGATCGGAAACGATTCCCGTCGGCAGCGAGATTGTGCCGCCCCACATGTCGAGCAGTTCCCGTTGGGTTTCTATCGCGGCCGCGGCCCGCGCCACGAGAATAGTGCGATGATACGGCTTCAGATCGCCGATCGAACCGGCGGCCATCATCAGTTCTGCAGCCAGCGCATCGGCGGCGGCGACACGGTAATTCTGGTTGGCGCTTTGCATGGTCTCCGGCTCAGAGGCTTTGGAACGGTTGCCCTCACCTGCCAATTACCGAAGCTTGAGGTCTCTGTCCCCGTGGGTCGAGACAATCGGCCGCCTGCGGCTCCGTCATCCCCAGAAACCCGGCAGGCTACTCAGCCCGAAGCCCCAAAAACAGGCCAGAAACTATCGCGCACCACCAGTTCGGGAATGACGCGTTCATGAAACGGCGGCTTGTCGGGATTATCGATTCGCCGTTGCAGCAGTTCCACCGCGCGGTCGGCCATCACGATCGGGTCCTGGCGAAACGTGGTCAGCCTGAAACTCAGCCATGCGGCCTCCGGCACATCGTCAAAGCCGATGATCGCCACATCTTCGGGCACACGCAGACCGCGCTCCTTGCGCAGATGATCGATGACCCCGAAGGCAATCAGGTCGTTGGTGCAGAACACCGCATCGGGATGATCTTCACCGGCAAACAGTTTTCGCGCAGCCGCAAGACCCGTCATATAGTCCGACTCCTGGCCGCCTTCGGCAACCAAGGTGCGACAGCCTGCCGTTTTCGCCGCGTCCACGAAAGCCGTCTCGCGTTCGCGAATGGCCGGAGTACCGGAAGAGGATGTAGCAACGGCCAGATGGCTGCGGCCTGCTCCGGCAAAGGCTTCCGCCGCCTTGCGCGATGCCTCTGAGTTGCCGGCTCGCACATGATCCGCATCCGCTTCCGAGCGGCCGATCATCACGAGCGGCTGCCCATTGCGTTGGGCCTCCTCGAAAAAGCGGGCCGGCGGCGAACCCGAGAGCACGATCGTGGCTTCGGCGCGGTGCCCGATCAGCATTTTTTGCGCTGCCAGCAATTCGGCTTCGGTCTGTCCGGTATTGATCAGCACCGGAATACTGCCGCGGCGGATCAATGCCTTGGCCAGCGCGGCGGTCAGATGCGCGCGGAAACCGAGTTCCGGCTTCATGGCAACGATACCGACGAGGCGGCTCTGGTTGTTGAGGACGCCGCGCGCCAGATCGTTGACGTGGTAACCGAGCTTTTCAGCCGCAGCCATCACCTTTTCCCGCGTCGCCGGAGCAACGCTCGCGCCCTTCGTAAAGGTGCGAGACACTGCAGAACGGGAAACACCCGCCAGTTCAGCCACCTGCTGTGCGCTGACGAAGCGCATGCGAGATCCCTGGGATTTGTCGTCTACGCTCATGCCGCCCTCACTGCCCGACGCGCGACAGCACGTCCGCTTTCAGAAACCGTTCGACCACAGCCATGAATACCAGCGAAGGCACGAGAAGCAGCAACGCGGTTATCGAGGCGATCTGGTAATTACCGCCCGAAGCGGTGGTGTAGAGAAGCAGCGGCAGCATGTTGACATCGGGCGCCCCGACGAAAAAGCTGCCGGTGAATTCATCGAGACTTTCCAGGAACACAAAGATGGCGCTAGCCATCAGGCCGGGTGCGGCGAGCGGCAAGGTCACGTCGCGAAAGGTGCGCAGTGGCCCCGCGCCGATATTGCGGGCCGCCTGCTCCAGTTCCGGGTCGATGGCCGAAAATGCGGCGGTGGCGATCCACACGGCATACACGAGGCCATGCGAAACATGCACCAGCACGACGCCGGGGATCGTGCCGTTCAGGCCGATTTCGTAGAAGATGCGGGCGATGTTCACGTAGACCGTCAGGTTGGGAAACGCCTGCGGGATCAGGAACGCCAAAAGGATGACGCCCCGAAGCGGCAGCTTCAACCGCGCCAGCGCATAACCGGCGGGAATGGCAAGCGCGAGGGCAACAGCGACCGTCAGCAGCGCCACGACCAGCGAGTTACCGAGAGATTCGAGCGCCCCGCCACGTGGCGCAAACACTTTCGCCCAGGAGCTGAAACCGTATTCGAGCGGGAATGTGTGCGGGAAATACCACTTCTCCGTCACGGTCCACAAAAGCATGTTGAACAGCGGCCCGAAGATGAAGAACGCCATCAGGCCGAAGACGATACCGCGCGGCACCCACCACAGAGCGGAAAAATTGTTGCGCAAGGCGGTCATGTCCGCTCCTTCAGGCTGATGCGGAGATAGATCCAGGCGACCGACGAGGCGAGCACAAGCGAGATCAGGCCAAGCGCGTTGGCGACACCGTAATCGCCGTAGGCATTGACGCGAAAAGCGATGTCGGCGGTCAGCATGGTCGGCGTCTGGGCATTGATCATGAGGGGCACCGACAGAACCGACATCATGGTCACAAATGAGAGGATGAGGCCGACCGTCAGCGTCACCGCCACCTGGGGCACAATGATTTCAAAAAGAACCCGCAGTTTCGAAGCGCCGAGATTACGGGCAGCCTCAATGGTGTCGCGGTTGAGCGAGGCCATGGCACCGGCCACCAGCAGGGCCACGAACGGCGTCTGCTTCCACACGAAGGCGAACACGATGCCGCGCCAGTCGAGAAAGCTCACCGTATCGAGCGGCGTCATCAACCCGAGGCTGACGGCGGTATTGTTCATCATGCCGTTCTTGGACAGGAACGTGCGCATCAGCTGCCCGACGACGATGAATGGAATGAACATCGGCCAGCGGTAGAGAAACCGCAGGATGGAGACGGCAACCGGGTTGTTGCCGAGCGTCAGGTATCCGCCGATGGCGATCGACGCCAGGCCGATCAGCACGGTCGACAGCGACACGATGACGACCGTGAAAACGATGTCCTTCGTATAGAGATCGAAGGTCTTGACGAAATTTCCCCAGCCGAACGTACCGTCGACCTGGAAAGCACCGACCACAGACATGATCAGCGGCAGAATGAACAGCAGCGCGATCACCGCCAGTGCGGGAAGGACGAGAAGGAGACCGAGGAGACGTCTGGACATGGGTTTGCTCACTGGAGCCCGATTGTTTTGATGGCCGATTGGCCGGTGTGCTTGAAGCTTGCCCCTCATCCGCCTGTCGGCACCTCTCCCCGCCAGCGGGGAGAGATAAAACGCAGCTTCCTGCGCTTTGAGTGAGGGGCAAAGCCGCAGCAGTAACGACCGTTACTTCACCGACTTCTCGTAAGCCTCGAGGATCGCCGAGTTGTAAGGTGCGATCGGGAAAGGCTTGCCCTTTTCGGCAAGATCAGCCGGCGAGATGTCGACGAACAGCTTGTTCCAGGTGGCGTCGTCGAGTTCGGCCTTGACCTTGTCGGCGTCGATGCCCGGATACCAGTTGAAGCGCTTGACGATGCCTTCCGCCTGTACCTTCGGGCTGGTGGCGAGCGCCACGAACTTTTCGGCCAGATCCTTCTGGGCGGTTTTTTCCGGAATGACGTAGTGCATCGGCTGGCCCGGCATGCCCGGAGCCGGCAGAACCAGCTTCATGGTCGGTGGAAGCTGGCCGCTGGCCTGCCAAGAGTAGAACATGTCGACCCAGACCGGACCCATGGCGATTTCGCCGCGCGACAGAAGGTCGAGCGTGCCGGCATTGCCCGGCGTCAGTGTAGCGTTGGTGGTGAAGTCGGCCAGGCTCTTGAAGGCGCCGTCCCACTTCTTGGTGTCGTCGGCATTGAATGGGCCGTTCATCAGCGTGTTGGCATCGCTGTCGCCGAATGCGTAGACCCAGCCCATGACGAAGGATACACCCGATGCGCCGCCCTTGATGCCGTTGTAACCGAATTGCTTCGGATGCGCCTTGGCCCAATCGGCCAGTTCCTTGTAGGACTGCGGCGGCTTGGCAACGAGGTCGGGGTTATAGGCAAGCGCCGTCTGGCTGTTGAACATCGGCATGACGTAGCCGTCGACATTGGTGCCGAGCGCCATCTTGGCGTTGGCGCGCGTCACCAGCTTGCCGGTTTCGATATCGCCGCGATATTTGGACAGGTAGTTCTTGGTGACCATCGGGCCGACGAACTTTTCATGCACGACGGCAACGTCGACATCCCACTTTTCAGATTTGGCTGCGGCCTGTGCGTCGAAGCGCTCGAGCAGCTTCTGCGAACCGGCATCGCCGGGGCCGGTGCCGACGGCGCGGACGGTGTTACCCGGATAGGTCTTTTCGAACAGCGGGCCGAGATACTGGTTGATGTAATCGACCATGTTCTGGTCGCCGGCAGTGGCCACGGTCAGTTCTGCGGCCTTGACAGGCAGGGCAGCAAGCGTGACTGCGATGGCAGCGTAGGACAGTCTCTTCATGGGTTCTCTCCAGAGATTGAAGTGGGATCAGAGGAAGGTCAGGCTGGAATTTTCACCGTCTCCAGCGGGAAGCCGGGACGGGAAACGGGGTCGCCCGAAGGCGTATTGAACAGGAACAGCGCCTCGGCCGGCACATGCACGGCGACTGGCTGCCCGGGCGCAAATGCGCGCTCGGCATCGGCCATGATCTCACGACCGGCAACGCTGACGGCGTGGCGCCAATGGCCGCCGGGATAGGTGACGGCAACCACCTCACCGAAGAAGCGCACACCGAGCTGGGTTGCAGGCATGTCTATATCGGCAATCCTCGCCGCCTCGGGCCGGAACCGCGCCTCCACGCCACCGCTGGCGAGCGCACGACCGGCGACGGGAACCGAGCCGCCCTCACCTGCAGCGCCCGGCTGCAACACGAAGGTCTCGCCATCGCGAACGCCATCGAGATGCAGCAGGTTTTCAGCACCCATGAAGGCTGCAACGAAGGAAGAGGCCGGACGGTTATAAACCTCTTCAGGAGAACCCTGCTGGGCAATACGGCCTCCATCGAGGATGACGATCCGGTCAGCCATCACCATCGCTTCTTCGCGGTCATGGGTGACGTGGACGGCGGTGATGCCGAGACGCTTCTGCAGGGCACGAAGCTCATGGCGGACACTCAGACGAATACGCGCGTCGAGATTGGAAAGCGGCTCATCGAGCAGCAGGATTTCCGGATCGATGGCGAGCGCCCGCCCGAGCGCGACACGCTGGCGCTGGCCACCGGAAAGATTGAGGGGCTTGCGCCCTTCAAGACCGGACAGACCGAGCATCGCCGACATCTCCGACACACGCCGGACAATCTCCTCGCGGGCAACACCCCGAAGCTTCAGACCATAGCCGATATTCTGGGCAACGGTCATATGCGGCCATAGCGCATAGGATTGGAAGACGAGCGCCATGCCGCGCTTGTCGGGCTGATGGCGCGTGATATCGCGGCCGTTGACGGATACCTGTCCATCGGATGGCGCGATGAAGCCCGCAATGACGCGCAGAAGCGTCGTCTTGCCACAGCCGGAAGAACCCAGCAGCGCGACGAATTCGCCCTTGCCGATCGACAGATCGATATCCTTCAGAACTTGCGTCTTACCATATTGGCTGGCCACGCCACGCAAATGAAGAAACCCGTCATCACTCATAATCGCCCCCGTTGCACAGCCGTGCAATCAATCTGGAAGCTTCTTTAAAGCGCGATTTTTACAGCCGGATGACAGTCGGCGGGATCGTGGTTTTATCGTCCAGAACGCCCGCAATACCGGGCAAAAGCGCATATCACAAATCGGCGTGATCGGCGGTTTTCCACCGCCTGGGAGTGATGCGGGACGGCCACAGCACACCTATATGAACCCTTTGAGAAGCGGGTAAGCGGGAACAAGGCCCAGGGAACCGTCGTTTTCCACTTACCTACAAGGAGTTTTTGCATGCGCATTGTATTCGTGATCATGGTCGCATCGGTACTGGGCATTCTCGGCCTGAAATATGCCGACAACACGCTTGGCAACGATATCATGGCAACGCCGGAGCAGATGGCCGGCGTCGATAACTAGTCTGAACAAAACTCCACGACACACAGAAGGCCGCAACGGTTTGTCCGCGCGGCCTTTATTTTCAATCAAACCCGTTGAGGTTTACCCTATCGACATCAGGCTGGCATTGCCGCCGGCTGCCGCCGTGTTGGTGGAGATCGAAACCTCTTCCAGCAGCCAGTTGAGGCAATAGGCTTGCGGATCGGCAATCAGCGCTTCGGTCGTTGCCGACTGTACCAGAACCAGCGGTCCCGGCATTTCGGCAATCGCCGTGTTCAGCGCCTTCAACCGCTCGCCATCACCCTCCACCAGCGCACCGGCAAACGGTCCCTGCTGCGCCCAGTCCCTGGCCCAGTTCACACGCGCCGCGACCGAGGCCGGAAGTTTGGCCAGCACATCGCGCAGACCACTTTCCTCATCGATGACCACCGTATTGCCTGTCGCAAGTGCCGCTCCAAGCTGCCAGAACAGCCCGCCCTTTGTCTGCGGCAAAAGCAGAATACGACCGCGCGGGTGCAGGCCATAAAGATTGCGTTCGCCCACCGGTCCCGGCAGTTCCTGCTCCAGACCCAGCGCCGAGGTACTTGCGAGCGTACGAACCACTTCGGCAGCGTCACCCTCACCGCTTTCATCAAGGAAGCGCGCGAAATCGGCCGTCGCCTCATCGCGATGCACCGAGCTCAGCTGCGGTGGCTCCGGCTGCACGCTGACCAGACGACCAAGATAAAGCGGACCGCCCGCCTTCGGACCGGTGCCCGACAGACCACGTCCGCCAAAAGGCTGCACGCCGACCACCGCGCCGATGACGTTACGATTGACGTACAGATTGCCCGCCTTCACGCGGCTCGTCACATGCGCGATGGTTTCATCGAGACGCGTGTGCAGGCCGAAGGTGAGGCCATAACCGGTGCCGTTGATCTGATCGATCAGCTTGTCGAGATCGGCTCGGCGATAACGGATGACATGCAGGACCGGACCAAAAACCTCTTTGCTGAGATCTGCCAGCGACGGCAGCTCGATGATCGTCGGCGCCACGAAGGTACCGGCGGAGGCGTTGTCGCCAAGCTCGATCTGTTCCACCTTGCGGCCAAGTTTACGCATTGCTTCGATATGCGCCTCGATATTGCCCTTGGCTTCAGCCGTAATGACGGGGCCGATATCAGCCGACAGTGTGTCGGTGCGGGCAATGGTCAGCTCATGCAGCGCGCCCTTCAACATCGCCAGAATTCGGTCGGCGACATCCTCCTGCAGGCAGAGAACCCTGAGAGCCGAGCAACGCTGTCCGGCACTATCGAAGGCTGATGCAATCACGTCGGCCACCACCTGTTCGGCCAGCGCCGAGGAGTCGACGATCATGGCGTTCTGACCACCGGTCTCGGCGATCAGAGGGATCGGGCGCCCGGAGGCCGACACCCGATCGGCCAGCTGTTTCTGGATCAGCCGCGCCACTTCCGTCGAGCCGGTGAACATCACACCCGCCACATCGGAAGCGCCCACGAGAGCGGCACCGATCCGTCCGTCACCCGGCAGGAATTGCAGCGCCTCCAGCGGAATGCCCGCCTCGCGCAGGATGCGCACACCTTCGGCTGCGATCAGCGGCGTTTCTTCAGCGGGCTTGGCGAGAACCGGATTTCCGGCCACCAGTGCCGCCGCCACCTGACCGGTAAAGATCGCCAGCGGGAAATTCCACGGGCTGATGCAGACAATCGGACCGAGCGGCGTATGGGACGGCCCCAGCGTGCGGCGTGTCTGTTGGGCATAATAACGCAGGAAATCGATCGCCTCGCGCACTTCGGCAATGGCGTTCGGCATGGACTTTCCGGCCTCGCGCATCACGAGACCAAGCAGTCCCGGCATTTCCGCCTGCATCAGATCGGCAGCACGCTCAAGGCACTCAGCGCGCTCGACCGGGGGAACGGCTGCCCAGCTTGCGGCGGATGCGCTCGCGCGGGCGACGGCATTGCGCGCCTCATCCTCGGTTGCCTCGATAACGGTGCCGACGGTATCGCGATGATCACCCGGATTAAGCACCGGCTGCGCCGCGCCGGAAGCTTCCGAACCGATCAGTTGCGGCACCGCACGCCATTCCATGCCCGCCCCCTGCTTCACGGAGGCAGAGACGGAGGCCAGCGTATCTTCGTTCGAAAGGTCCAGACCGGCCGAATTTTTCCGCGCGGCGCCGAAAAGATCCTCCGGCAAGGCAATCCTGTCATGACCTGCGCCCGGCTGCGCCATTGCCTTCACCACATCCACCGGATCGGCAATCAGGTCATCCACCGATACCAGCGGATCGCCGATACGGTTGACGAACGAGGAGTTCGCACCGTTTTCGAGAAGGCGGCGCACCAGATAGGCGAGCAACGTTTCATGCGTGCCGACGGGTGCATAGATACGGGCCGGACGGCCAAGGTTCTTCGCACCCACCACTTCTTCGTAGAGCGGCTCGCCCATGCCATGCAGACACTGGAACTCGTATTTGCCGACCTGAAAATCCGAACCGGCGAGATGATAGATGGTCGCCAGCGACTGCGCATTGTGGGTCGCGAATTGCGGAAAGACATGGTCCGTCGCCGCCAGCAGCTTTCTGGCGCAGGCGATATAGGAGACATCCGTGTGCACCTTGCGGGTGAACACCGGAAAACCGTTCAGACCATCGAGCTGCGCCCGCTTGATCTCGGCATCCCAGTAAGCCCCTTTCACCAGACGCACCATGATACGGTGTTTTGACCGGCGGGCGAGATCGATGATGAAATCGAGCACATAAGGGCAGCGCTTGCCATAAGCCTGCACCACGAAACCGATACCGTCCCAGCCGGCAAGATCCGGGTCGAGGCAGAGCCCTTCCAGCAGGTCAAGCGAAAGCTCCAGCCGGTCCATTTCCTCGGCATCGATGTTGAGGCCGATATTGTAGGACTTTGCGATTGCCGCGAGCGATTTCACTTTCGGCAGCAATTCATCCATGACCCGAGCGGCCTGGGCGCGAACGTAGCGCGGATGCAGCGCCGAAAGCTTGATCGAGATGCCCGGACCTTCATAGATGCCGCGCCCGGCCGAAGCCTTGCCGATCGCGTGGATTGCCGTCTCGTAATCGCGATAATAACGCTGCGCATCGGCAGCCGTGGTCGCGGCCTCGCCCAACATGTCGTAGGAATAACGAAAGCCCTTTTCCTCCATCACTCTGGCGCGTTTCAGTGCCTCGTCGATGGTTTCACCGGTCACGAACTGCTCACCCATCATGCGCATCGCCATATCGACGCCACGACGGATCACCGGCTCGCCGCAACGGGCGATCAGACGGGTCAGCGCCGAAGACAGGCTGCGGTCGTTCACGGTGGCGGTCAGCTTGCCGGTAACAACGAGGCCCCAGGTCGCCGCATTGACGAAAAGCGAACGCCCGCCGCCCACATGCGATTTCCAGTCGCCATCGGAGATCTTGTCGCGGATCAGCGCGTCGCGCGTCGCCGTATCCGGAATACGCAGCAGCGCTTCGGCAAGGCACATCAGCGCCACGCCTTCCTGGCTCGAGAGCGAATATTCCTGCACCAGCCCTTCGACACCGGAACCGCGATGTTTTGCCCTGAGCGAGGTGATCAGCTTGCGTGCGGTTGCCTTGGCTTTTTCGCCAAGTTCTTCGGAAAGGCTGGCAGCCTCGAGAAGCGGCGCCACGCATTCCACCTCAGGCCGACGATAGACGGCAGTGATGGCAGCCCGCAGCGGCGTCTTTTCGCTCACTGGCGGCGCAAAATCCTCGAATACGGGCAGGAACGGCAGATCCATCTGCGTCGTCGAAACCGGTGCCGGCTCTGCTGGCTGTTCCACTCTGTCTGCCATTGCGATGTCCTCATCTGGGCTGCGGCATCACGTGCGCCGCTTTCCTGCTGAATATCATCTTCTCAAATCATTATGCCGACTTGAATACGGCCTGTTTCTGGTGTTTTTCTCTTTTATGAAGCCACTTGAAAGTCAAAACGCATGGCAAAACCCACGATCACTGGTGAACTTGACGCTTTCGACCGCAAAATCGTCGATGCGCTCGCCGATGACGGCCGCATGTCGATCACCGATCTCTCAGAAAAGGTGGGCCTGTCCAAGACACCCTGCCAGATCAGGCTCAAACGGCTGATCGATGAAGGTTATATCACAGGCTTCCGTGCCACGCTCAATCCGCAAAAATTCGGGCTGGATCATATCGCTTTCACCGAAGTGAAATTGTCGGACACCCGCGAAAAGGCGCTGGATGAATTCAACATGGCGGTCAAGAAGCTACGCGAGGTGGAGGAATGCCACATGATCGCTGGCTCGTTCGACTACCTGCTCAAGGTGCGCACCGCCGACATTCGTCGTTACCGGATCGTGCTTGGTGAAAAAATCTCCGCCCTGCCCCATGTCGCCAGCACCTCGACATTCGTTGTCATGCAATCGGTGAAGGACAAGGGCTTCTGAGCGTATTAAAAGACCGCCATCATTGCCGATGGCGGTCCTGTTCGCAGTCATTCTGTCGGTCGCACCGTTAAAGAATCGCGCTGCCGGCCATCAGTGCCAGCACCAGGAAGATGAGGAATATCACCAGCGCAATATAGAAAAGCAGCTTGGCGATACCTGCGGTCGCCGCGGAAATCCCCGAAAAGCCGAGGAAACCGGAGATGAGGGAAATGACGAGGAAGATGAGAGCCCATTTCAGCATGGATTTCGTCCTTAGTGATCAATGGCCGGATAACGAAAAACTCCAGGTCACGGTTCCATTGAACCGCTGCCGACGAAAACGCGTTCTTTCCGCTCCCGCGTCCTAACCACTCGTCAACCATAGCGCATCGCGAGACTTGATCCGCAGGCACAATAAAAAACATAATGATTTTCTAATATACGCTCCAGCCTGCCATCAGGAGATGACAACGATCGAACCCGGCGCGCAAACCATCGCGAGACAACCCCTGTCCCCCCTCGACATATCTCTTGTTGAGCGGGCGTTCCTGAAGTCCATATCGACATTGGGCCTGACGATACGTGACGCCGAAGCCGTTCGCCTCGCAGCCCTGGCAATCCAGCTTTTTCAGACGGGAATGCACGACGAGACGCAGCTGCGGCGAGCGATCATGGCCGCTGGTAGCGATAAATCCGCAAATTGACGGCAGCACTGTCGCGTTGCCCATCAGCAGTTGCGTGCGATAATCTCCCTCAATGTAAAGCTTTCCTGTCGATATCCCTCGATTGCAACGCGCAGTAGAGAAGACAGCCTCGCACAAGCCGATAATATTAGCGATACTGAACACGCGAATCTATCAGGTAACTTGGAGATGGTCGGGATAGAAGCGCCAAAAGCCACGCCGGAACAGGAACCGGCAGGTTTTGGCGCCAAGGTCGAGATTTCCGACCGTTGCCCGCCGCAGCCAAGACGATCCGCATAAATGAACGGCAGCGTCATTCTTTTCGTGATGCTGGAGGACGGGATTTCGCCTTCGGGCGAAGAACATGAAGCGGCCGGCATTTTCCCATCGCCGGACGCACTATCCGCACATGATGTGCGTGACGGAGGGTGAATGTACAGACGGCTCTGGGGAAGGCCGACTGCTCTTGTATTGCTTGGATGTTGGACTTTAAGCTCTTGCACAACTTCTCCCGCGTCTCCGGATGCAGCCAATGGAGAAAAGCCTAATCTCGGTTCCGTTCAACGCGGGGCCCTTTCACCGTTACAATCGAAAGAAACTTCACCGAATGGCCCGTCGCCGCAAGGCGCGGCTTCCGGTGCAGCCGCAACCGATTTCTCTTCGCCGCTTTCCGCCAATAAAGGCTCGCTGGAGGACGCGGTACTGCGTGCACTTGCCTGGCATCCGTCCATCACGGCTTCTGCCGGTCGGGTTTACCAGAGCTCTCAGGAGATAGAGGTTGCCCGCGCCGGTTATTACCCGAAAATCCAGGGCGGCCTGAACACCGGTTATGGCAACGGTTCCGATGGCGGTTTCCGTCCGCGCGCCACGTTGCAGGTCTCGCAAATGGTCTATGACTTCGGCAAGGTTTCGAACTCCATAGAGGCAGAAAAGGCGGGCGAGGACGTCAGCCGCGCCGAATTGCTGGGGTCCATCGACACGATTGTGCGCGACACGACCTATGCCGTCATCGAGGTGCAACGCTACCGCGCCATGATCGCCGTTGCAAAAGACCAACTCGCCGGTGTGGGCGAGATCGCCAAGCTCGTCACACAGCGCACCGATAGCGGAGCCAGCACCAGATCCGACAAGGTCCAGGCCGAAGCCCGCGTTCAGGCGGCGCAATCCCAGGTCATGGAAATATCGGCCAGCCTCACCCGTTGGGAAAGCACGCTGGCGGCCCTTTCCGGAACCGGCGGCCGGGTGGCCCTGTCTTCCGGCAGATCCCCCACGCTTTCCAACGCCTGCGGCGTTGCGGAGCCGGATTGGGAACAGGTCCCGAGCTACCTGCAGGCCGAAGCCGGCAAGCGGGAGGCCGCAGCAAAACTGGCGCTCAGCAAGTCCGAAATCTTCCCGACCCTGCAATTGCAGGCGGATGGCAGTTATGACATCGCCGGTTCTTCCAGCTATTCGCGCGTCGACAACCCTGATTTCACCATCGGGATCAATCTCGTCGGCAATCTTTACGAAGGCGGCGCCAGCGCTGCCCGCCGCGATGCCGCCGGTTTCGCGTTGAAAGCCGCCGAAGCCGCCAGCCAGGCGGCCCGTTTCGAAACCGGCCGCAGCCTCAACGAAGCCCGCGGTCAGGTGGCCAGCCTCAAACAGCTTCTGTCATCGCTTGCCTCACGCAACGACATGATGATCGAGACCCGAAATCTCTATCGGGAGCAATATGTGCAGCTTGGCACCCGCACCCTGCTCGACCTTCTCAATGCCGAACAGGAACTGCATGCCGCCCGCTTCGATGCGGTGCGCACCGAACATGATCTGCGAAGGCTCGATGCGGATTGCCTGTTCAGTTCCGGCATGGCGCGAAAGGCTTTCCGCCTGAACGGCAGCGTGGTTCGCGGCGTAAGCCTTTGACAATAGTGATGACGCTCGGCTCGCTCCTGCGGGGCGTCATCAAATCTGTCTTATCGAGGGCAATGCTGTTTCAATTCAACGGCGAACCGGCTTGGCGCAGCCAGCCGACAAGTTCGTGCATGCCGGTGTTATGCGAGCCCTTGAACAGCACCAGATCGCAATCACGCAGATCGCGCAGCAAAGGCGCCTTCAACTCCTCGACCGACATTACGTGGCCGCCCCGCTTGTCGGCCGCAATCAGTGCCCAGAGGCGATCGTAAAGCCCTCCAGCCAGATAGACCTGATCGATCGAAGCAAACAGCGGCAAAAGCGCGGTGTGATAGACCTCCGAATGCGGCCCGAGTTCGGCCATTTCGGACAGGACCGCGATCCGCCTGCCCTTTGCAACGCTTCCGGCCAGCCGTTCGAGCCCGGCCTGCATGGAGCCGGGATTGGCGTTATACGCGTCGTCGATGACGTTGATATGCCGACCACCCAGCGACAGCGCAAAAGCCTCGCCGCGCCCCGGCAACGGTCGAAATCGCGAGAGGCAATCGATCGCCGGTTCGGGCGCATGACCGAGTGCCGTCACCGCCGCGAGCACCGCCAGCGCGTTTTCCGCCATGTGCCGGCCTTCCGCGCCGAGTTGGAAAGACAGATGCCGCTCGCCGATGCGAGCCGTGACGTGTCGCTCGGCCGGCACGTAATCGATCATCTGGACGTCGCAATCCTCATGGCGACCGTAATGCACGACCCGCAGCCCTCGCTTCATCGCCTCCTCATGCACCGTCTGCCATTCCAGCGTGTCGCGGTTGATGATGGCGATGCCACCCTTTTCCATTCCGGAGAAGATTGCCGCCTTGGTGCGGGCGATATCGGTAATGGTCTTGCCGTCGCGCAGATGCGCCGGCTGGATGTTCGTCACCATGGCCAGATTTGGCCGAGCAAGCCGCGAGCTCATGCCCATCTTTCCGATCGCCAGTTCAAGCACCACATGCCGTGCATCCACCGGCATGGAGGCGAGGTTCCAGGCCACGCCATGCGCCAGATTGGCATTGTGGTTTGTCGCACCCGTTTCACCATAAGCGGAAAGCACCTGTGCCAGCATGGCGACGGTGGTGGTCTTGCCGGCACTGCCTGTCACCGCCACCACTTTTGCCGCCATACGGTCGCGGGCATATGCGCCAAGCGCGAGGACAGCAGCACCCGTATCGCCGACATCGAGAATGGGCACATCCTTGGCGTTCTCCATCTCGAATGGCCGTGTTGCGCGACTGGTGATGATCGCCGCCGGGCGGATCGGCATGCGCGCCAGCGCCACCGGGGTCATGCCCTTCGCATCACCTTCGAGACGCAGCACTGCCATGTATCCATCCCGCATGGCGGGTGCATGCGTGCACAACCCTTTTGCAGTCCAGCCCACAGGTGGCGGCCCCCGCCATCGCCCGCGGGTCGCCTCCGCCACCGTTTCCGCCGTCCAGATCTGCGCACCCGGCATGGCAGGCCGTGGACCATGCCTGACGACCAGATCGTGGAATGCCTCCTTTTCCGCCAGATGTCGCAGGTAAGCGACATAACCGGACAGGTAATGCTCGACGTCATCGATGCGAACGCGAAAAGCCTGGTGGCGAATGAAGAAGGAACCGGCAATGCGCGCCGGATTGCCGAAAAACATCGCCATTTCCGGCCAGAAGAAGCCGTTGAGAAGCTGCCGCGCCCGCGCCTCCAGCGCCCGTTCGAATTTGTGCAGATCGAGCATCGAAAACAGATGATGCAGATTGGGCATGGCCTGCATGCGCACCAGCATGTCGCGGGCGGCCATCATCATTTCCAGAAGTGTGGGAAAGGTGGTGATCCGGTCGCTGACGAAATCGAGATAATCGGCGACATTCTGCAGTCCGAAGCGAAAATAACGCTCTTCCGGCCGGTACCGGGTCAGTTCGTTGACACAATAACCCAGCCAGTGGTCGTTATGACGCCAGTGTTCCCGGCGTATGAAATGATCGAATGCCCGCTCGACGCTTCTGAGCCAACGAGGATCGCGGGTCAGTCCGTAAAGCCGCATCAGCCCGAATGCCGCCTCTCCATCGTAGTAGATGGTGCGGAAAGTATGTTTGACGGTGAGGTCTGGAAAATTCAGCACATGTACGAAACCGCCGGAGCCAGCCTCCTGCATGAATGTGATACCGACGGCCAGCTTTTCCATCAAGGCCATGTGCCGTCGCTCGCCGGTCACCTCGCAATGCTTGACCAGCGCAAGGATCGCCACCGCGTTGCCGCCAAGTTTCACCTCGCCGCCACTGTCGACGAGAAACGCCGCCACCTGCCCGTCCGCCAATGTCACGTCGCGGATCAGCTGCCCGGTCAGATGCGCAAGTGATCGCTCTATCGCAACCTTCAGCGCCGGATCGCGCGTCACCTCGAACACCTCGATCATGGAATAGGTCGTGCTGGCATGGCGCAGCGTATTGTAGGCAGCGATCTGACGGTCGAAGCAGGGGTGATAGCCGTAAACAAAGCGGCCATCGCCGCCTACCTGCCGCGCAAGATGGTCGGCGCCGGATCGGATCAGCATCTCCACCGTGTCGGCATCCAGCGTTTCGATCACCCGGCGGCCGGCCTCCAGCCCGCGCCCATGGAGAGGATGAATTTCCAGCCCGTCGCAGAATACCGCGGACGTGGAAAACACGAATACCGGCGCGTCATTCGCCGGGCTTGGAAAACCGGCGCCAAATCGCTGCCGGGCATAGATCTGGAGATTACCGGGATTGAGCTGCGCGTTTGTCACCGCATTGCCGGCATAAAGCACGGCATTGGCGTTCAGTTCCTGCTCCAGAAGGGCGTGACGCAAATCGCCATCGAAAGCGATGCCATAACGAAAATAATTGCGTTTGGTATCGGCGAGCGTCGCATTCAGCCGTGCCCAGTCGGTGGTCTCAACCTCATCGACCCAATCGACACGCAGCCAGCCACCGGCCCGTGTTGCCGCGGTTCCGGCCCGGTCGGAAACCAGCGCAGCACCTTGCTGCCAGACGGTTTCGAAATGATCCCCAGTAACGTGAACGACATAAGCGCGGCGGCGACCGTCGGTGAAGGAAAAGAACAGGCAAAAACGCGGAAACGGCGCAGCCAGCTCCGTGCATTGCGCCAAGACCAACGGTCGCGCTTGAGCGAGCATCCCGGAAAGAAGCAGCCTCTCCTGCCCGTTCTCTCCGCGCTGCTCCGCTGCAAGCCTCACATCAATCGCGCCATGACGTCAGGCGCCGGCGTCGGCAACAGGCCAACGGCCGGTCGGGCGAAAAGATAACCCTGCATCAGCGCGATACCCATGGACTGCAGCATGCGCGCCTGCGCAAGCGTTTCGACGCCCTCGGCCACCACGATGATGTCGAGACGGCTGCAAGCTTCCGCCAGGCTGCAGATCAGTGTCTGCTGCATTTCGCAGGTGTCGATACGGTTGATCAGCCCCATGTCGAATTTGACCACATCCGGTCTCACTTCGAGCAGGGTCTTGATGCCGTTGTAACCAGCGCCGAAATCATCGAGCGCCACCATCATACCGCGCTTGCGGAAAGGCACGATCAGATCCCGGATGGCGCGCATGTCGCTCGCCTTATCCTTTTCAGTGAATTCCAGTATCAGCTGGCGTTCGTGCAGGCCAAGGCTGCGCGCCACGCGAATGGTTTCGCATATGCCGAATGCCGGATTGAGAATGGCATCCGGAGACGCATTCAGGCTGATACGGGAATCATGAAGGCCGATTTCGCTGACCGCTTCCAGCGCGCGCTGCCTGCATAAGGATTCGAGCAGGTGAAGCTTGGAGGCGGGTACCTTGGTGAAGATGGATGCGCCACCCTCTCCGTCCCGTCCGCGCGCCAACGCCTCCTGGGCGAAGACGGCACCCGTCATTGTGTCGGCGATCGGCTGAAACGCCATCGCAAATCTTGGCAACCCCTTGATGATCTCGCTCGAGGCACCATTCCGACGGACACTGTTGTCGGAACGCGCGGTCCTCTGCCCGAACACGGATGAAAGGTCCGTATTCAGGTGCGTAGGAACACGAAGGGATAAATGGCGAAATCCGGCTTTATCAGGCACTACCGATTCTCGTTCTGGGCTTCGTGTAGATACATCCGCTGAGTGAAAATCAGCGCGACACTTACTTATGGCGGCGATGTAAACACAGCCATAACGTGCAGTCCAGTCCAAAAATCGATAGGGTTATGCAAATCTCGTTATTGCCTCATTTAGTGTCAACTAATGAGAAAACATGGTAAACGCTGAGTAAAAATCAGCCAAAATCCCCTATCGATCCGCGCTCGGCGATGACATCCGGCTCACCGATTTCGCCCACCGCCGGAAACGAATCACGCCTCCAGGCGACGGCACCGGCATGTCTTCCACCCAGAATTTCCACGGCATGTACCGCTTCAGCTTCATCGATTGCCTGACGCGGCATGAAAGCCGCAACCGCTTCGCCGCTGTCGTTGCGGTCAAAAGCCACGAACATGACCACTCTGTTGGTTCCAGGCATGACGCCCTCCTCAAAATCGTTTCGGAACTCAGGATCCAACCATGACAGCCACCACGATGTTCCATTCGCGAAAAAGATGACAGGTAGAAAGATTTTTCCTCCGCAAACATTACGTTAATAAGCAAGATCTACTATACGGTGAAAAACTTCGAGGAACGCAGTGGCAAAGACTTCATCTTCAACGCGCGAATATCGCGATCTTTTCCGACGCCTGGAACTGGCGCTCGACGCATCGCGGATGGGCGTGTGGGAGCATAATCTCGCGCGTGACGAGCTCCTTTGGGACGCCCGGATGCACATTCTTTACCACACCGGTAACGACAAAAGACGCGTGTCCGCCGATGCCTGGCAAAAAGCTGTCCATCCGGACGACGTGAACCGAGCCAATGCCGATTTCGACCGTGCCATTACCAGTCGTGGCCGTTATGATTCGCATTTCCGTATCATCTTGCCCGATGGCAACATCCGCCACCTGCGTTCGCGCGGGCATTATTACGTCAATGACGAGGGCGAACCCTCCGTTATCGGTGCCGAATGGGATGTTACGGAGGATGTCGCGTTGCACCATGCGGTACAGGATCAGAAGGCGCAACTGGAAGAACGCGCGCAGGAGCTTGCCGAGAGTTATGCGGAAATCGAGCACGCCGCGCAGCATGACTATCTGACCGGCCTGCCCAACCGGAATTTTTTCGATGCTCGCCTGCGTAGTCTGCAAAACAGCGATCAATACCGGTCGCTTGCCGTGCTGCATCTCGATCTCGAGCGGTTCAAGGAAATAAACGACAGCCACGGCCATACCGCCGGAGACCACGTTCTGCGCGTTGCATCCTCACGCATCATCGCTGCGGTTTCCGCCAGTGCCGTGGCAGCCCGCACCGGCGGAGACGAGTTTGTCATACTGCTCACGGATTTTTCTTCCACCGCGGAGCTCGAAGCAATCGGCAAACGCCTTCAGAAGGCATTGAGCGAACCGGTCGCTTTCGGCAATGCCGTATTGCGTTTTGGCGTATCGATCGGGATCGGGTTCACGCTCGAAGGCCGGCCGGACGCCAACCTGCTGACCGAATCGGATGTCGCGCTCTATCAGGCGAAAAGACTGGGACGCAATCGCATCGCCTTTTTCGACCCCGCCTTGAAAGATCAGCTTTCGGCACGGCGCACACTCGCGCTGGAACTGCAGGACGCTTTGGAGCAGGGTCAGATCATTCCCCATTATCAGGTGCAGATCGACGCCCGAACCGGTGGCATTGCCGGGCTGGAGGCTTTGGTGCGCTGGAACCATCCGTCCCGCGGCCTGCTTGCGCCTTTCGAATTCCTTCCGGTCGCCCAGGACGCAGGGCTTGCCAACGCAATCGATGCGGCTGTGCTCGACCGCGTCCTGGAAGACCGCAGCCACTGGCGGGCGGAAGGCCTCGATGTTCCGCGCATCGCCGTCAATGTCTCGGCAACACGGCTTCACGACGCCGAACTGCTCGCAGAACTGGAACGCCGTCACACGGATTTTCACGGCATTGCCTTCGAGCTTGTCGAAACCATTTTTCTTGACGAGTCATCCGACGAAATCCTCGATCGCATCCATCGCCTGCGCAGCCTTGGGATCGAAATCGAACTCGATGATTTCGGCTCCGGCCATGCCTCGTTGCTGGGCCTCGTGAAAATCCGCCCGGACCGTCTGAAGATCGACAGGAACCTCGTAAAGGATGTGGTCGTGTCGGTGGAACAGCGCCGCATTCTCAGATCGATCATCCAGATCGCGCAGGCCCTCAAGGTCGGTGTCATCGCCGAAGGGATCGAGACCAAACAGCACGCGGAGGCCCTCCGCCGCTTTGGTTGCGATATCTTTCAGGGCTATCATTTCGGCCGGCCCGAGCCCTTCGAAGCCGTCACAAGACGGCTTTCCAGCGAACAGTTCAGCCAGGAAAAATCGGCTCGGCGGCGCTGAAAATAACCTGCCCGAACGGCTTTCGTGCGGTGCCCTGTCGCCGTTCAACATGATCCCCAACGATCACGGCAACGTCACGAATTCACAGATTGACAACTAACATGTCAGTTCGATACCACTAGGCAATCAGTGGAGGAGACACTCATGACACGCTTCGGTCTATCCGTCGCATTGACTACCCCTTTCGATGAAAACGGCGATATCCTGCTCGACATGATGATTGCGCAGGTCAAACGCAGCCTTGCCGCCGGCTGCAACAGCTGCACCCTTTTCGGCACGACAGGTGAAGGTTCATCAATCGGTGCGGACGAACGCGAGCGCGTCCTCACCGCCGTCCTCGATGCCGGCGTATCGCCCCGGCAGATCGTGGTCGGCGTGTTGGTCGATTCCGCCGAAGACGCGGCCAGCCAGGCCGGTCATGCGCTCGATCGCGGTGTTCGCAACATTCTCCTTGCTCCCCCCTCCTATTTCAAGAATGTCAGCGACGAAGGCCTGTTCCGCTGGTTTTCACGCGTGTTTTCGCTGCTGGGAGAAAAGGCCCGAGATATCCTCGTCTACAACATCCCCTCGGTCACGATGGTAACGCTCAGCGTGCCGCTCGTCGCCCGGTTGAGAGAAGCGTTTCCCGGCATCGTCACCGGTGTCAAGGATTCCGGCGGCGACTGGAACCACACGCAGGCGCTGTTGAAGGATCATTCCGACCTCGTCATCCTGATCGGCGACGAACGCCATCTGGCACAGGGCGTCCGCATGGGCGGTCAGGGCGCCATCTCGGGCGTGGCCAATTTCGCCCCGAAAGAAGTCGGCGCCATGGCCAATGACGGCCGTGACGATGATCGTGTCGTCGATCTCGTGGTCGAGCTTCTGAAGCACCCGGTGACGCCGGCGGTGAAGGCAATGCTTGCCCGCGAGCTCGATGATCAGAAGTGGCTTGCGGTGCGTGCGCCGCTGCTTTCTATATCGACGGACGTACAACAACAGCTCGGCCGCGTCTTCGACGGATTGTTCCGCACCAAGGCCGCCTGAGACAGAAGAGGACGACCGGAATTTCAATGGCCATGCACGAACGTGACGACCAGCAGGTGGAAGAACCCACGCTTCGGGAAAAAGCTTACGAGAGCTTTACCCGGCACCTGCTGGCGCGTGATGTCCGGCCTGGCCAGTTCGTGTCGCAGCGCGTTCTGGTGGAACTGACGGGCCTGCCGCTCGGCGCCATCCGTGAACTGATCCCCCGGTTGGAGGCCGAAGGATTGATCAAGACGGTGCCGCAGCGCGGATTGCAGATCGCCCATATCGACCTGCATCTCATCCGCGAAGCCTTCCAGCTGCGCCTGTTTCTCGAAAAGGAAGCGGTCGCGCTGTTCGTGGCTTCGGCATCCGACGAGATCGTCGATGGCATGATCGCAAAACACCGCGAACTTGCGGTCGCAGCAGCAGCCGGCAACGAAACGCCGGAATTGGAGGCGGAAGCGCAGGCCGTCGATTGGGGCATGCACGACGCCTTCATAGATGCGCTGGGCAACCGCATCATCTCGAATGTCTACCGCGTCAACTCGATCAAGATGCGCCTGATCAACCAGGAACGCTTTCGCATCAACGGCCGCGTTGCGTCGGTCATGGGCGAGCACATGACCATTCTGGACGAGATCAAGGCTCGCTCCGCCACCGGCGCCGTCGAAGCCGTCGTCAAGCATATCGGCAATGCGAGGGACCGCGCCCTCAGGATTTAGGACAAGCAGAATTTCAACGTTCATGAGCCGGGATGAGGAGATCCCGGTAAACCTTGGAGGAGGACATCATGACATCACCATTCTGGACCCCGACCCGCCGCAACTTTCTGGCAGGCTCCGCAGCTTTGGGTGCCGCAGGCCTCGTCGGCGCACGCCCGGCATCGGCTGCGGTCGACTGGAAAAAGTTTGCCGGCACGACGCTTGAAGTGAATCTCGTCAAAAGCCCGCGTGGCGAAATCCTTTTGAAATACATGAAGGATTTCGAGGCGCTGACCGGCATCAAAGTCAATGCCGAAGCCACGCCTGAACAGCAGCAGCGCCAGAAGACGACGATCGAACTGTCGTCGGGCCGCCCGAGCTTCGACGTCGTGCATCTGAGCTATCACGTTCAGAAACGCCAGTATGAAAAGGGCAAGTGGCTCGCCGATCTCTCCGGTTTCTTCAAGGACCCGAGCCTCACCGACCCATCCATGGTGGAAGGCGACTTTGCCGAGGCCGGCCTGAAATTTGCGAAAGATGCCGACGGCACCTTGCGCTCCCTGCCCTTCTCCGTCGATTACTGGATCGTCTACTGGAACAAGGAGCTGTTTGACGCCAAGGGCCTCAAATATCCGACGAGCTTCGAGGAAATGGTTTCCACCGCCGAAGCTCTCACCGACAAGTCCACCAACACATTCGGTTTTGTCGCGCGTGGCCTGAAAAATGCCAACACACCCGTCTGGACCTCGCTGATGCTGGGTTACGGTGCTACTCCGATCGTCGACGGCAAGGTCGCCAGCGATTCGAAGGAAGCCGTCGAAGCAGCAAAGATGTATCAGACGCTGATGACCAAGGCCGCCCCGGTCGGCGTCTCCGGCTTCAACTGGGCCGAAGCGCAATCCGCCTTCCTGCAGGGCAAGGTCGGCATGTGGTTCGATGGCGTCGGTTTCGCGCCGCCGATCGAAAACCCGGAAAAATCCCGCGTCGTCGGCAAGACCGGCTACAGCGTCATCCCCAAAGGTCCTGCCGCACAGGCCGCCGGCACATTCGGCGATGGTCTGGGCGTTACCGCCGCCAGCACCAAGAAGGAAGCCGCCTACCTGTTCTGCCAATGGGCGATCTCCCATGAAATGGGTGCGCATCTGCTGCAGGCCGGTGCCGGTGTGCCGTACCGTCAGTCGATCCTCGACGATGCCGCAGTTCGCAAGGGCGTCACCATGCCGGGCGAATGGGTGGATGCGGTGGTTGCCTCCGGCAAGGTCTCGCAACTGGCGCTGCCGGTCATCATCCCCGTCACCGAGTTCCGCGACATTTATGGCGTGGCGCTTACCAACATGATCGGCGGCGCTGACCCGGCCGCCGAGCTCAAGAAAGCGGGCGAACAGTTCGCACCGGTTCTGGCACGCAGCGAGGGATAATGGCTTCCGTGACCGTTGATACGAGCGCGGCAGACGCCGTGACAGCAAAAGGGGTAAAGCCGCCAAGGCTTGCCCCCAATTACTGGCCCTTCGTCGTCCCGGCCCTCGTGGTCATCGGCGCAGTCATCGTTTTCCCCTGGGTTTTCACCCTGTGGATGAGCGTCAATTCCTGGACCTTGGGACAGGAACAGACGTTCATCGGGCTGGACAATTACATCCGGCTCGCCGGCGACATGCGCTTCTGGGAAAGCATGTGGCACACGGCGCTCTACACCGTGCTTTCGGTGGTCGCGCCGCTGTTTCTCGGAACGCTTGCTGCCCTCGTCTTCGACGGCCAGTTTCCGCTCCGCGGTTTTCTGCGCGGCGTGTTCGTCATGCCGATGATGGCGACCCCGGTCGCCATCGCTTTGGTCTGGACCATGATGTTCCATCCGCAACTCGGCGTGCTGAACTATCTCCTGTCGCTGGTCGGCATCGGCGCGCAGGAATGGATCTATAACCAGTCGACGGTCATTCCGTCGCTGGTTCTGGTCGAAACCTGGCAATGGACACCGCTGATCATGCTGATCGTGCTCGGCGGTCTCGCAGCCGTGCCGCGCGAACCGTATGAGAGTGCCGAAATCGACGGCGCCAATGCCTGGCAGAAATTCCGGTACCTGACGCTGCCGATGATCGCGCCCTTCCTGATGATCGCCGTCATCATCCGCTCCATCGATGCCGTTAAAAGCTTCGACATCATCTACGCAATGACACAAGGCGGGCCCGGCACGGCATCGGAAACCATCAACATCTACCTCTACAACACCGCGTTTGCCTATTACGACATCGGGTATGGATCGGCCATGGCCGTCGTCTTCTTCGTCGTTATCGTGGCGCTGTCCTTCGTGCTGATGATGGTCCGTGCCCGCACCAACTGGGCCGACATGGAGGACCGCTGATGACACACCGTATGCTCAACCGTCTCGGCCTTCTGTTTGCCGCGTTGGTGATGATCTCGCCGGTCATCCTGTTCTTCATCTGGATGATCTCGCTGTCGCTGAAATTCGAGATCGACAACGGCGCCTATCCGCCGATCCTCATCCCTGAGCGGGTGGCCTGGTCGAACTATGCAAAGGTCTTCGAGGAGAACAACTTTCTTCTCTATTTCTGGAATTCGGTTCTCGTCACCGGTGCCGCCACCCTTTTGGCTCTCGTCATCGGCGTACCGGCCGGTTACGGCATCGCGCGGCTGAAGGCGGAGCGCGCCGCCATGGTCATCATGATCGCCCGCATGACGCCCGGCCTCTCCTTCCTCATCCCGCTTTTCCTGTTGTTCCAATGGATGAACCTGCTCGGCACGCTTCTGCCGCAGATCATCATCCATCTCGTCGTCACCGTGCCGATCGTCGTGTGGATCATGATCGGTTATTTTGAGACGACACCGAAGGAACTGGAAGAGGCCGCCAGCATCGACGGTGCCACCTCATGGCAGGTGTTTCGCCTCGTGGCGCTGCCGATCGCCAAGCCCGGCATCGTCGTCGCCTTCATCCTGGCGGTGATCTTCTCGTGGAACAATTTTGTCTTCGGCATCGTGCTTGCCAGCCGAGAGACCCGCACGCTGCCGGTCGCTGTCTATAACATGCTTTCCTTCGAACAGGTCAGCTGGGGGCCGCTGGCAGCCGCAGCTTTGATCGTCACCCTGCCGGTTCTGGTGCTGACCATGTTCGCTCAGAAACAGATCGTCGCGGGCCTCACCGCCGGCGCGGTCAAGGGCGGCTGAAAACTCATTTGGAAATCGGGAGGATTTTCACCCATGGCTACAGTCAACATCCAGAATATCGCCAAACGTTTCGGCGCCGTCGAAGTCATCCGTGATTTGAGCGTCGATATCGCCGACGGCGAATTCGTTGTCCTCGTCGGCCCGTCCGGCTGCGGAAAATCCACGCTGCTGCGCATGGTCGCCGGACTGGAGGAAGTGTCCGGCGGCGCCATCCGCATCGGCCCGCGCGAGGTCTCGCACCTGCCGGCCCGCGACCGCGATATCGCCATGGTGTTCCAGAACTACGCGCTCTACCCGCACATGACGGTGGCCGACAACATGGCTTTCGCGCTGAAACTCAAGAAGGCGGACGCCACCGAAACACGGCGCAAGGTGGAAAGTGCCGCCGCCATTCTGGGCCTCGAAAAACTGCTCGACCGTTATCCGCGCCAGCTTTCCGGCGGTCAGCGCCAGCGTGTTGCCATGGGCCGTGCGCTGGTGCGCGATCCGCAGGTATTCCTGTTCGACGAACCGCTCTCCAACCTCGATGCCAAACTGCGCGTGCAGATGCGCGCCGAGATCAAGGCGCTGCACCAGCGCATCGGCACGACGATCATCTACGTTACCCATGACCAGATCGAAGCCATGACCATGGCCGACAAGATCGTCGTTCTTCACGATGGTCATATCGAGCAGGTCGGCGCACCGCTCGACCTCTACGATCGCCCCGCCAACCTTTTCGTCGCCGGTTTCATCGGCTCACCGGCTATGAATTTTGTCGATGGACAGATCGAGGAAGGCGTTTTTCGCAGTGACAAGGGGCTTGTCCTGCCGCTGCCACCGCACGCCGATCCGGCAAAACTGGGTGGCCGAAAGCTGGTCTATGGCATTCGTCCTGAACATATCCGCGCCGAAAACAATGGCGGCATTTCAGGCCGCGTCGAGATTGTCGAAGGCACGGGTTCGGAAATCTTTGCCCGCATCAAAAGCCATGATGAGGAAATCTCCTGCCTGTTCCGCGAACGCCTCGACATTCGTTTCGGCGACGATATCGGCATCGCGGTGGATGCGACGAGGGCGCATCTGTTCGACAAGGCGAGCGGGGTGCGGGTGTAGTATATCTGCTTCTGACATCCCCAAGACATTCAATCCGGCGTCGGCCCTACCAAGGCATCGATGAACGGTGCCTTTCTCGCCAGGTATTCGGCAATGCCGCCTTTATTGCTTGCTTCCAGCTCTAACTTCAGCACCTGATACTGCCGCCGAATGGACGCATCCCGCGTAAGCATGTCTCGAAACAGCAGCATACGCTTTATCTGCGGGTGACCGGAACAACAGACATGTAGCTTGTGCGTGCGCACACCCAAGACATCACGTCTATAGAAATGATGTCCGGAATGAAGGTCCTTGCCGCGAGTATACCCGAGGTCGGTCAAAATCCGGTCTCGTTCAGGTTTGGCCCGATGGTCGCTGACCTCAACCAGCACATCGATCTCCGGCTTGGCAGAAAGTCCCGGCACAGCCGTACTTCCGACGTGATGGATGGCAACGAGTTCTGCTTCGAACACCGCGGCCAGCCTTTCTCTCTCCGCCGCAAATTGCGCCGGCCAGCGATCGTCATAAGCAGAGATTTTGTTTGTCAGAGGTATGCTGCCTCTCCCATTTTAGACGGATGGATAGCTATCCGCCAAACACATGCGCCGCCCCGGCCACCCTCAACATCACCCGATCCCCCTCGCCTAAAACACTCCGGCTCGACAGGCTCAGCCGCATCAAGAACGGCCGCGGTCCATCGGTCGTGATCGTAACATCATAACTCGGACCGCAGAAATCGATCTGCGAGGCAATCCCGGTCACACCGTCGCTGTCCGCATCATACGGCAAAACCTCAATCTGTTCCGGCCGCACCATGATCTCGGCCCTGCCCGTCCGCAAACCGCCATCGGCAGCCACATGCCCCAAGGCGCATTCTGCAAACCCGTTACGGATATCGGCGGAAAGCACGATTGCGTCGCCAAGAAACCTTGCCGTCGCCGCATCCACCGGCCTTGCATAGATCTCGCGCGGGCTTCCTACCTGGGCAAATTGCCCGCTGCGCATCACCGCCACCTGGTCGGCAAAGGCCAGCGCTTCCGCCTGATCATGGGTAACGAGAATGGTGGTGATACCGGCCGCCGCCAGCACCTCCGTTACCGCCCGCCTTGTCTGCGCTCTCAGCCCCGTGTCGAGCGCCGAAAACGGTTCGTCTAGCAGCATCAGCCGCGGTTTGCGGGCAAGCGCTCGCGCCAATGCCACACGCTGCTGCTGACCACCGGAAAGCTGATCCGGTTTGCGGGCAAGCATGGAGCGTTCCAGCCCCACCATGTCGAGCAGTTCACCGATAAGCTTTTCCCGGCCGTCAAATTTCTTCTCCAGCCCGAAACCGATATTGTCGGAAACGGTCAGGTGCGGAAACAGGCTGCCGTCCTGCGCCACCAGCCCGATGCCACGCCTGTGTGCCGGCACCTGCGTCAGCGCATCCGCCAACAGTACGCCATCGACAGCGATAGACCCGCTATCGGGCACATCGAAACCGGCGATCATCCGCAACAACGTGGTCTTGCCGCAACCGGAAGGGCCGACGATCGCGGTGCGGCTGCCGGCGGTTACGGTCAATCCGACACCATCCAGCGCCGCGACGTTGCCAAATTGTTTGCGCAGGCCATTCACGTGCAGAAATGTCATCGTCCCGCGATCTTTTTGGATTGGTGGTGAAGAAGCCATGTCATCGGCAGTGAAAACACCACCATCAACACCGCGTAAGGGGCCGCACCGGCGTAATCGATTTCGCTCGACAGCGCCCAGAAGGCCATGGCGAGCGTGCGGGTGCCGTTCGGCGCGAGCATCTGCGTCGCCGTCAGTTCGTTGAGGATGCCAAGCGAGGAAAGCGCCATGCCGGCCGCAGCACCGGGAGCCGCCAGCCGCACGGTCGTTGCCAGAAGTGCGCGCAGCGGCGAACGCCCGAGGCTTGCTGCCGCCTGTTCCAGTTCCACCGGCACCTGCGCAATGCTGGTACGCAGGCTCACGAGCGCGCGCGGCAGAAACATGATGACATAGGCAAGCGTGATCGTCGCCAGCGTCTGATAGAGCGGCAACGCCACCCGCACTGTCACGGTCACCAGCGCCAGTGCCACGACCACGCCGGGCATGGCGCTTGCGAGATAATAGCAGCTTTCCACCAGTCGGCTTGAACGGTTGGCGTGGCGCACCGAAAGCCAGGCAATCGGCAGTGCCGCCAGAACGGTGAAAAATCCGCCGACCAGGCAGATCGTCAGCGTCTGGACAAGAGCCAAGCCGATCTCGTCCATCCGCCAGATATCTGCCCCACCGGCAATCAGCCAACGCCCCAGCGTATACGCCGGTATCCCGAGCGCAAACGCTGCCATGGTAGCCGGCAAAAGCAGCACCGGATAACGCCACTTCCCGAGCCGTACTATACTCGATTGCCGGGCCACGCCTGATCCAAGACGCGCATAACGCCTGCGCCCTCGCGCCATCGCCTCAAGGCCCAGCAGCACGAAACAGCAAAGAACCAGAACCAGCGCCAGCATATGTGCGGCCACGCCGTTATAGGTGGATTGGAACTGCTCGACGATTGCGGTGGTAAACGTGTCGAAACGTATCATCGCAAACAGCCCGTATTCCGCCAGCAGATGCAGGCCCACCAGCAGAGCGCCACCGCAAAGGGCCAGCCGCAATTGCGGCAGCACGACCCGGAGGAATACCGCAAGAGGCGACAGGCCGAGCGAGGCCGCCTGATCCTCCAGAGCGGGATCGAGCAGCCGGAAGGCGGCCGATATCGGCAGATAAAGAAACGGAAAATAGGCGACGACCGCGATGGCAACCCCCGCCTGCAATCCGTGCAGACCCGGCCAAAGCCCGATCCAGGCATAGGAATGCACGAAGGCCGGCACGGCCAGCGGCGTGATGCACAACCACGCCCAGAAACGCCGCCCCGGCATGTCGCTGCGCTCGGTCAGAAACGCGAGGCCAACGGCGAGCACCGAGCAGATCGGAACGGTGAAGGCGATCAGAAACACGGTGTTGAGGAGAAGTTCGCCGACCCGCGGCCTGAAAACCAGTCCATAGGCAGTCGCGGGTCCGGTCTCGACAGTCGCCCACAGCACGAAACCGAGGGGCAGAAGCGCCAGCAGTGCAATGACCGCGGCAATGGAAAAGGTCCATGACGCTGCGCCCGAACTGCGCCTGCGCCGAGCCATCGGAACCGTGCTGTCTGCGGTGGAAACCATCATGTGCCCGAAAAACAAGAGACATCGCGGGTACGCCCCACGATGTCTCCTTGCAAGGATAATCCGTTTTACAAAATTCCCGCCGCCGTCAGCATGTCGGTGACCTTGGCATTGTTGAGTTCGGTCGGCTCAACCTTCGGCGCGTCGAGGTCCTTGAGCGGCACCAGCGCCTTGTTGGAAGCCTCGTCCTTGCCCACGGCATATTCGAACGACATCCCGTCACGCAGAACCTTCTGGCCGCCCTTGCCGGTCACCCACTTCAGGAAAGCTTGCGCCTGTTCCTTGTGCCTGGAGGATTTCAGGATGCCGCCGCCGGAGATGGACACGAAGGCGCCGGGATCCTGATGCCCGAAATAATGCAGGGCGACGTTCCTGCTGTTTTCGCCGGTTTTCGCCTGATCGCCGAAATAATAATAATGATAGATCAGCGCGCCTTCGACCTCACCGGCATTCACCGCCTTCATCGCTGTGGAATTGCCCTTGTAGGCGGTGAAGTTGGTCTTCATGCCGGCCAGCCAGTCGGCGGTTTCCTTGTCGCCCTTCAACTGCGCCAGCGCACCGACGATCGCCTGAAAATCCGCGCCCGAAGGAGACGCAGCCCACCGGCCCTTCCACTCCGGCTTGGCAAGATCGAGCATCGATTTCGGCAGTTTGTCTTGCGTCAACTTGGTCTTGTCATAGGCAAACACCGTGGAACGGGCGGCAATGCCGATCCAGTGGCCATTGGCGGGACGAAACGTGTCTGGCACCTGCTCCAGCGTCGCCTTGTCGATCGGTTCGAACAATCCCTTGCCGTCCACCAGCGCCATGGCCGGCGAATTTTCGGTGAGGAAAACGTCGGCGGGAGAGTTTTCACCCTCCTGAACGATCTGGTTGCCGATCTCGAGGTCCGAACCGTTGCGGATGGTAACGACGATGCCGGTCTCTTCAGTGAATGCCTTCACCCATTCCTTGGTCAGCCCTTCATGCTGGGCGTTATAAATGGTGATGGCATCGGCCACCTGCGCAAAGGCGGGAGCAGAAACCGAAAATGCCGAAATCGCCAGCGCGGCAGCGCAGGTGAGAAGAGATGCAGAGATCTTCAAGGGGATATCCTCCGGGACACGCTGCGAAGCGGTGCAGCCCCCATGTTGTATGAAAAGAAGACTGACGACGTCAAGTTTCATGCGCGAGGACCCGACGTGAAAAAGGGCCCGCAAGCGGACCCTCTCATCATTCGCATCCGAGGCCGAAACCTCAGTCGTCCATACCGGAACCCTGTGGGCCGCGGCCATCACCGATGATCTCGCGCTTGCCGACATGGTTGGCCGGACCGACCAGACCCTCCTGCTCCATGCGCTCCACCAGCGAGGCGGCGCGGTTATAGCCAACCGAAAGGCGGCGCTGGATATAGGAGGTAGAGCATTTGCGATCCTTGAGCACGACCTTGACGGCCTTGTCGTAAAGGTCGTCGCCGCTGTCTTCCGAACCCATGGCGCTCTTGTCGAACACCGCTTCGTCGGTCGTCTCGTCAGCGCTGCCCTCTTCCTCATCTTCGGTCACGGTGCCGAGATATTCCGGACGGCCCTGGCTCTTCAGGTGCTTGACCACATGTTCGACCTCGGCATCCGAGACGAACGGACCGTGCACGCGCGAAATGCGTCCGCCACCGGCCATGTGCAGCATGTCGCCCTGGCCGAGCAGGTTTTCGGCACCCTGCTCACCCAAAATGGTGCGGCTGTCGATCTTCGACGTCACCTGGAAGGAGATGCGCGTCGGGAAGTTCGCCTTGATCGTGCCGGTGATGACATCGACCGAGGGACGCTGCGTCGCCATGATCACATGGATGCCGGCTGCACGCGCCATCTGCGCCAGGCGCTGGACAGCACCTTCGATTTCCTTGCCGGCGACCATCATCAGGTCGGCCATCTCGTCAATGATGACGACGATGTATGGCATCGGCGCGAGGTCCATCTCCTGTTCCTCGTAGACGATCTCGCCATTGTGACGGTCGAAGCCGACCTGCACGTTGACGGTGATCACCTCACCGGCCTCACGGGCGGCAGCCGCACGCTGGTTGTAGCCGTCGATATTGCGCACAGCCAGACGCGACATCTTGCGATACCGGTCTTCCATCTCGCGCACGGCCCATTTCAGCGCCAGCACGGCCTTTTTCGGATCGGTCACGACAGGGGTCAAGAGGTGCGGAATGCCGTCATAAACCGACAGTTCCAGCATCTTTGGATCGATCATGATCAGGCGGCATTCTTCCGGGCGCAGCCGGTAGAGAAGCGACAGGATCATCGTGTTGATGGCAACCGATTTGCCCGAACCGGTGGTGCCGGCAACGAGAAGGTGCGGCATCTTGGCGAGTTCGGCGATGACCGGCTCGCCACCGATCGTCTTGCCGAGGCACAGCGCCAGACGGTGTTTGGTTTCCCAATAGTCTTCGCATTCGATCAGTTCGCGGAAGAACACGGTTTCGCGCACTGCATTCGGCAGTTCGATACCGATGACATTGCGGCCGGGCACCACGGCGACGCGGGCGGAAAGCGCCGACATCGAGCGGGCGATATCGTCTGCGAGACCGATGACGCGGGAGGATTTCACACCCGGCGCCGGCTCGAATTCATAAAGCGTGACGACCGGCCCCGGACGTACGTCGATGATTTCGCCCTTGACGCCAAAGTCCTCGAGGATGCTTTCGAGAAGACCGGCGCTCTGCTGAAGCGCATCGGGCTGCATGGCCTGACCACGCTCGCCGCGCGGTTCCTGCAAAAGGCCGATCGGCGGAAACTCGTATTCGGCAAGGCTCGGGCGAACGGTCTGCGCACGGGCAGGCGTGGCGGCCGGAACGGTGATGGTCACATTGCTCGGGGTCGGAGCCGGAGCAGTAACCGTTTCCGCCGGTGCCTCGACCACGGCCGCATCGGCCACCGGTGCGACAGGCAGCACTTCGGCTGCCGGAGCAACCGGAGCGGATGCGCCAAAGGCCTTGTTGCCAAAGCCACCGAAAGCCGGGCTACCGAAGATCGACGTGGAAATGGCCGGAGCGGCGACGACCGGCTCGACAGCAACCGGTGCCGGCTGCACGAAGGCCGTTGTCTGGATGAGACCGCCAGGTGCTGCCATCGGCCTGGCAACGGCCGAAACGGTCGGCTGCAGCGTTGCGGCCGCCTGCATGGTTCCGGCCTGCATGAACGGATAGGCATTCACCGCAATCGGCGCCACAGGCACCATCTGCTGGTTGGCGGCAACGGGTGTCGCGGTTACGGGCGCAGGTGCGGCCTGAACGGTCGGCTGCGTCGCGTGCTGGATCGGACCTTCGATTGCGGCCTGCAGAAGCGGCGGCAGCGACGGCAACTCGGCGGCAACGTCCGCATGTTTGGCGGTCGCAACTTCGCGATAAAGCGCCACAACCGAACCTGCAGGTGCATAACGGCGCTTTGAGTTCAGCAGCGTCAGCATTTCCGGCGCCATCACAGGTGCGACAGGCTTCGGCGTCTGCACGATGACCGGCAAAGGTGTCGCGGAAACCGGCTTCACCACGGGATTTGCGATCTGGTGACCATTCAAAGTTTCGGAAACCGGCGGGATTTCAGCGATGTCGAACGGCATCATTTCCCAAAAGGCAAAGTCGGAAACCGCGACGGGCGCAGCAGCCGGTGCCACAGAGGTTTCCGGCTGAAGCCCGGCCGAAACACCGGCAGGCGTGACCGATACCGGCGCAACATCGTTCGCGACCAGCGAACCGGCCGGCACCGGCATTGTCTGCACGAGGCCACGGCGCATGGCGGCAGCCAGCTGCTGCAATCCGGCAATCGTATCGACCGAACCGGTCGAGGAAAATTTCGGATGCGCGGCAGGCGGCGATTGCACGGTCGCAACATAGCCATCGAAACCATCCGGCATCAGGATCGGCGGCGCTGCAACGGCCGCAGTGGTGGCGACCATCTGCTGCACGTCGGCCTGCACCTGAACCTGAGCCGGGACCTGCTGCTGGGCAGGGATCTGTGAAACGGGACCGCTGATAGGCGTCATGGGCACGCGGGTAGCAGTCAAAGCGGCCATAGACATAGGGGCCACGGAAACCGGCATCGACGGCATGGCTGCAACGGCCGCCGGCGCGATGGCCGCGGCTGACTGCGCGGCCGGCACACGACGCGGCACGATAAGCGGCGAGCCGGTCTTGGGAAGCGAATTGCGGAAAGCTTCCGCCGCAGCGGCGCGCAACGCGGCTTCGGCGGCCTGCCGTTCGGCATCGGCATTTGTTGCCGGCATAGCAGCAGCCTTACGAGCCGCGCTTTCGCCATCACCTTCGATCGACAGCTGCGCAAAAGTATCGGGCATGACGGCCGCTGCCGGCTCATGTGCATCGGCATGGCGGGAAGACAGCGTGCTTTCCGGCGTACGGGTAAATCTTACATTCGGCGCAAGGCGAAATGCCTGCTGCCATGCCTCGTCTTCCTTGGCGCGCGCAGCTTCTGCAGATGCACTTGCTGCGGCTGCGGCCGCCTTTCGCGCTTGCGCAGAAAGCTGGACCGGGGCCTGCATGCGGGCCAGAAGCTCCTTGCGTGCCTGAGCCGCCGCATAGGCGACTTCCTGCTCCGCCAGCGAAGGCCCCTCAACGGTTTCCACGGCTTGCGATCCGCCGTCTCCGGCGGTGTCTTTTTCGTTTTTCTGGGAGTGATTATGACGAGAAAACTGCATGGGCACCGAACGAAGGACAGGAGTGGCACGAACGCCTAAAGAGATAGAAAATAAAGGTTAACAGGTCCTTTCGCCGAACTGCCCGTGTGCCATCCCGGCACCACCGAAAACCTTGAGAAATCTACCTTTTCCGCAACTCACGCCATTGATTTCATTGCGATAAAATAATTCGCAAAAATCGCCATCCGAGCATCGATCAGGTAAACGCCGCCCTCACCGTTCCGCATAATCGGAACGCACGATGCCATGGCGCTGCAATTTGTCGTAAAAGGTCTTTCTCGGGATTTTTAGCGCCGCAATCGTCTGCTGCACGTTGCCGGCGAAGGAGGTCAGCGTCTCGCGGATGATTTCCGCTTCATGGGCATCCACCCGTTCCGGCAGGGAAAGAGCTCCGTCCCCTCCCCTCTCCGTCTGCGCACCGCCGGAGCCCTGTATCGACGCCGGCACCGGCTCAAGCCCCAGCGTCACCCGCTCGGCAAAATGCGAAAGCTCACGCACATTGCCCGGCCAATGGTGATCGGCGAGATAGCGCGTCACCGCATCCGACACGACCGGCACATCGCGTGAAAACCGCCGCGCCGCCTTTTCGCAAAAATAGTGGAACAGCAACACGACATCGTCGCGCCGCTCGCGCAGTGGCGGGATCGACAGCGAAACCACGTTCAGGCGGTAATAAAGGTCTTCGCGAAAACTCGCGCGCTGTCCTGCATCGCCAAGATCCACCTTGGCCGCCGCCACGACCCGCAGATCGACCGGGCGGATATCGTTGGTGCCCAAGGGCGCAACTTCGCGCATTTCCAGCACGCGCAGCATGCGCACCTGCGTCGCCATCGGCATGCTTTCGATCTCGTCGAGAAACAGCGTGCCGCCATCGGCATGCTCGATTCGCCCGACCCGCTTTTTCTGCGCCCCGGTAAAGGCGCCCGGCTCATGCCCGAAAAGTTCGCTTTCGATGATCTGCTCGGGCAGCGCCCCGCAATTCAGCGCCACGAAATGCCCTTGGCGCCGCCTGCCCCATTGATGCAGAAGGTTGGCAACCACCTCCTTGCCGCTGCCCGTTTCGCCGGTCACCAGCACATCGACATCCGTATCGGCAATCTGCTTCAGCGTCTGGCGCAGCCGCACCATGACAGGCGTCTGGCCCAGCAACTGCGGCCCTGCCCCACCTTCCGCCGCCGCCAGTCGCAGACGACGATTTTCCATCGTCAGCCGCCGTTTTTCCGCCGCCCTGCGAATACATTGCAACAGACGGTCGGTGGCAAACGGCTTGGCAATGAAATCGTAAACACCGTCCTGAATGGCCTTCACCGCCATCGGAATATCGCCATGTCCGGTCATCAGAATCACCGGAAGTTCCGCATCCAGATCCCTGATCCGCTCGAAAAGCTCCAGACCATCCAGACCCGGCATGCGGATATCGGAGACGATGACGCCCTCGAACCCCGCATCGAGCCGCGACAGGGCATCTCTTGCGGATGTGAAGAGTGCCGCCTCGAAGCCGGCCAGTTCCAGCGTCTGGCCGGTCGCGCGCAACAGCTCGGCATCGTCGTCGATCAGAAAAACTCTCGTTGCGTCGCTCATGACATCTCCTCGGTTATCCCGACATCCACCACCACCGCCAGAAACACGGTAAAGCAGGTGTGCCCCGGCGCACTCTCAACCTCGATACGCCCACCATAATCCGAAACGATATCCTTGGAGATCACCAGACCGAGCCCCAGCCCGCGCTCCTTGGATGAGTTGAACGGCTCGAACATCGCCGCCAGAATTTTTTCCGGAACTCCCGGCCCATTGTCCGAAACACGGATAGCCACCCGCTCGCCCGCCACTTCCGTGGTGACTGTAATATGCGCATCCGCCTGTCCGTCGACCGCCTCCAGCGCGTTGAGTATGAGGTTGATGAACACCTGCTCCAGCCGCAACCGGCTGCCCATCACGTTTAGCCCTTCGGATGGCGGGAAGATCGTCAGCGTATCCAGCCGTCCGGCAAAACGGCTACGCACCAACATCAGCGCGCCATCGAAGACATCCTGCAGCGCAACCGGCACCGCCTCCGAGCGCCCCTTGCGGGAAAGCGCCTTCAGGTCTTCAGTGATGGCGCCGATCCGCTCCGTCAAAGATGCGATAAGCCCCAGATTTTCGACCGCATTTTCGGTTTTGCCGCGCTCCAGGAACACCTTGGAATTGTCGGCATAGGCGCGAATGGTCGCAACCGGCTGATTGATCTCATGCGCAACACCGGCGGCCACCTGCCCCAGAATGGCCAGCCTGTTGGCCTGCACCAGATCCTGCTGCACGGCCTGCAGCTTGCGATCCGTTTCCTCATGGCCGACGATCTCCGCTTGCAGCCGGTCGCGCGCCAGGCTGAGGTCGATCGTGCGGGCAGCCACACGCTCTTCCAGCACCTCCCGCGCCCACTGCTCACGGGCAATCGCCATCACCGTCACCTGACGTCGGCGCAACAGAAGCCCCATCAACGCCACGGCAGCCGCCCAGCCCAGAAGCGCCGTCAGTCGAGCCTCGCGCATGGCGTCCGCCAGCGGCAAACGGATGGGCATCAGATATTCGAAACGCCACGGCGTCGAGGCGATCTCTGCGGTAATCCGCAAAAAATCCTGCGGCCCGGCATCTCCCGGCATCACGGCCCACATGGCCTGGGCACCATCGCTGACCGATCGCTCGCGTGAAAACGGCAGCGGCAGGAGCGGCGCATCGCCGAACTGCAGGCTTTCCCGGATCGCGCCCAAGTCTTGCGGGCGCAGTGGCTGCGTCGTCATGAACCGCCACGACGGCACGCTCGAAATCAGCACGACATGGTTGCCATCCACCACATAGGAAGGCCGGCCGGAATTACGCCAATCCGCCTCCAGCTGGTCGAACTCCATCTTCGCGACCACCACACCGAGCGGCGCATCGGCCGGCCCCACCCGCTGCGAAATATAAAGACCCGGCCGCTTGCTCACGCTGCCGAGCGCAAAATGTTCCGCCGAACCGTCCTTCACGGCCCCGGAAAAATAGGCGCGAAACGCATATTCATTGCCGACGAAACTGGTCGGCTCGCGCCAGTTGCTGGACGATATCGCAACACCGTCGAGCCCGATCACGTAAATGACCGACGCGTTCGTCTGGACGACGAGATCCTCTAGCTTGGTATCCAGAGCACCGCGCCGCTCCTTAGCTCTTGGCCCGTTCGGATCCGTCAGAGCATCGCGCACATCGCGGTCGCCGGCGAGAAGCAGTGGCAAAGCCCGTGGACGCTCCAGCGAAGCTCGCAGCAACGCCACTTTCAAGTCCGCCTCGGTGCGCCCCTGCGCTTCGAGACGTCCCAGCGCCGAAACGCGGCCGTAATGCTCGACCACGAAACCCAGCGCAAGCGCCAGACACAGAGCCAGAAGCGCAAACACACCCCATGCGCGGCGAAACTGCCTGCGCAGCACATCTTCAGTCTTCAGGCGAGCGGATTTTGACATACCCAACATGAGCATTATTTCACACGCCCATCAACAAAAAGTGCGGATATCCGCACAATTTGCAAATAAAAAGTTAATGACGATTGGAACGACGCTTTTCATTTCAATAACTTAATCGATTGAAACGCAAACTGGCACGGCCCTTGCTGTCTATCCCTCATTCTATCAACTGCTGCCCCGGGTAGGAAACCTTGAGCGGGGCAACTGGAGGACATCATGGATATCCACGCACCCGCCGCCACAAAGGCGGAGGCCCTGCCATTCTATCGCCACCTGTATTTCCAGGTCATCGTGGCGATCGTCGCCGGCATGCTGCTCGGCCATTTCTACCCGGATTTCGGCGCCAGCCTGAAGCCGCTCGGTGACGCCTTCATCCGTCTGGTGAAGATGATCATCGCGCCCGTCATCTTCCTCACCGTCGCGACCGGCATTGCCGGCATGTCTGACCTGAAGAAGGTCGGTCGCGTCGCCGGCAAGGCGATGCTCTATTTCCTCTGCTTCTCGACGCTGGCGCTCATCGTCGGCCTGATTGTCGGCAACGTGCTGCAGCCCGGCGCCGGCATGAACATCGACCCGGCCTCGCTCGACGGCAAGGCAGTCGCCTCCTACGCCACCAAGGCGCATGAAACGACGATCACCGGCTTCCTGATGAACATCATCCCGGAAACCATCGTCGGCGCGTTTGCGCAGGGTGATATCCTGCAGGTCCTGTTCTTCTCGGTCCTGTTCGGTATTTCGCTCGGCATGGTCGGCGAAAAGGGCAAGCCGGTTCTCGATTTCCTGACCGCGCTCACCACCCCGATCTTCCGCCTCGTCGCAATCCTGATGAAGGCCGCACCGATCGGTGCCTTCGGTGCCATGGCGTTCACCATCGGCAAATACGGCATCGGTTCGGTCGCCAACCTCGCCTTCCTCATCCTGACATTCTACATCACCGCAGTTCTGTTCGTGGTCGTCGTGCTCGGCGCGGTTGCCAAATATAACGGCTTCTCCATCTTTGCTTTGATCCGCTATATCAAGGAAGAGCTGCTGCTGGTTCTCGGCACCTCCTCTTCGGAAGCAGCCCTGCCGAACCTGATGCAGAAGATGGAACGCGCCGGCTGCAAGCGCTCGGTTGTCGGCCTGGTCATCCCGACCGGTTATTCCTTCAACCTCGACGGCACCAATATCTACATGACGCTGGCTGCCCTCTTCATCGCCCAGGCAACAGGCATCGACCTGTCGCTGACCGACCAGATCCTGCTGCTCCTCGTGGCCATGCTGTCGTCCAAGGGTGCCGCCGGCATCACCGGCGCCGGCTTCATCACGCTGGCCGCCACGCTGTCGGTCGTCCCGGCCGTTCCGGTCGCCGGCATGGCGCTGATCCTCGGCATCGACCGCTTCATGTCGGAATGCCGCGCGCTTACCAACCTCGTCGGCAACGCGGTCGCCACCATCGTGGTCGCCCGCTGGGAAGGTGAACTGGACAAGTCGATGCTCGACAAGGCGATGTCCGGCCAGCTGACCGGCGAACCGAACCCGGCAGCCCTCCAGCCAGCCGAATAACAAGGTCCTCCCAGACCCGCAGGAGAAAAGCCCGGAGCAGCAATGCTTCGGGCTTTTTCGATTGACGGCATGCCGCGCCCGCCGGCGAAGCATGAATAATGCTCATGCACGCTTCACACCCGCGATATTGACGAACAACACATGTGTTTCTAAGCCGAACCGCCGGCCGCACGCTGGCACCTCCTGCATGACAAGAGCATTAGAATGACCCTGCCCATCACCACCACGAGCGACGAAGCCGAGCCAGTCGCACAAAACGAATTTCTGCGCGGCGTGAAAAAATCCGTGCCCATGATGATCGGTTTCGTACCCTTCGGCCTGGTCCTGGGCGCGCAGGCCAGTGCGAAAGGGCTCAGCCCGGTCGAAGTCTCGCTATTGACCGGCATCAATTTCGCCGGCGGTTCGGAATTTGCCGCCATCGGACTGTGGACATCGCCGCCGCATCTGCTTCTGCTGGCGGGCGTTACATTGCTCATCAACAGCCGACATATCCTCATGGGCGCAACGCTTGCGCCATTCCTGCGCCGTTTCCCGCGCTCAAAGGCGCTGATGGCGCTTGCGTTGATGTGCGACGAGACCTGGGCGCTGACATTGTCGGATGCGCGCGAGCGGGAAAAACGCGGCCTGTTTCCCAGCCTTACCCTGCCGTTTTATTTCGGCGTGGCGATTTGCCTTTGGCTGACATGGATTGTCTCCACCGCAATCGGCGCGGTAATCGGACCCGCACTCGGCGACATCACCCGATATGGCTTCGACATGGCGTTTCCGGCAGTATTTCTGGTGCTGTTGCGCGGCATGTGGACGGGTGTTCGCGCTGCTCGGCCGTGGATGGTCAGCGGTATCGCCGCGGCCGCCGTCTATCTGCTTGTTCCGGGTGCATGGTATGTGCCGGCCGGCGCCGTCAGCGGCGTGCTGGCCGCATGGATGTGGTCGGAGGAAACGTGATCATGAGCGTTCATCTCTCCACATTCCTCGCCATCCTGCTGATGGGTGCCGCCACTTATTCCACCCGGCTGATCGGTTACGCCCTGCTCGGCAATCGCGAACTTTCACCGCGAGCAAAACGGGTGATGGACGCGGCGCCCGGCTGCGTTCTGATATCGGTCATCGCGCCGCATTTCGTTTCGGGCGGCCCGGCGGATCTTGCAGCACTGGTGATAACGGCAATTGCCGCCACACGACTGTCACTGCTGCCGACAATCGTGATCGGCGTGGCAAGCGCGGGCCTTCTGCGTCTGCTCTGAGCGTTTTTGGAAATACCGGCGAGACCATGCTCGCCGGCAAAGAGATTATCCTACCATCACCTTGGCGATTTCGCTGGCCAGCTCTTCCTGCGAATACGGCTTGCCCAGCCGGCCCACATCGACATCCATGCGATCAGGCAGGTCGGTATAGCCGGTTGCCAGCAGGATCGGCAGGCCGGGTACAAGTTGTCTCGCCTGCTGTGCAAGTTCGGCGCCGTTCATTCCGGGCATGGAAAAATCGGTGATCATCAGGTCGATACGGTCGCCGCCATTGATGGATTTGCCAAGAAACTCCAGCGCCTCGCGGCCGGAATGGGCCTCGATCACCTTGTGGCCGAGATCCTCCAGCATATCGACCGACGTCATGGCGATGAGAACGTCATCGTCCACCATCAGGATTCGCTTTTGTGGCTGCAGGTCGCTCATGCGGATTACCCCCGGCATATCATTGTCTTTTTGCCCAGGCCTTCAGCCGGGAAATTCATCGAAGAGCCCGCTCCGCACCCTGGAACGGATTCATTCAGCTAAATAGCGTGAGGTATTATTACGACAAGATTGAGGATGAGCCGAGAACTTTTTCGCCAGCAAAAAGCCCGATCTTTCCGGACCGGGCAACTTAATGAGCCGACTACAGAAATCTTCAATGTTGACTGTCTTTTTTCTCGGCACCGCCCGGACGAGTAACCGAAACAGGATCGCTGGCCGGGAACGTGTCTTCCAGCCCTTCATCCAGTTCGCTATCCGCATCCGGTCGAGCCTGCGTTCTTTTTTCGTCCTTGAGGGATTTCACCGCTTCGGAAGGCGCCTTGTTGGAATTGTCCCGGTTCATCGTCATGTCCTCCTCCATCGTCTCGTGCCACGGGCCTGAAAACATAACGCCGGGGACAGACGGCGGTTCCAGATGCTGGGAATGCCGGGATCCCCTACCAGAGTTCCGCATGGCGGTTCACATCCTTGTAGAGCAGATAACGAAAGCGCCCCGGCCCGCCGGCGTAGCAGGCCTGCGGGCAAAAGGCGCGCAGCCACATGAAGTCGCCCGCTTCCACCTCCACCCAGTCGGAATTCAGCCGATAGACGGCCTTGCCCTCCAGCACGTAGAGACCGTGCTCCATGATATGAGTTTCCATGAACGGGATGGTGCCGCCCGGTTCGAAAGTCACGATATTGATGTGCATGTCGTAACGCACGTCGGACGGATCGATGAAACGTGTCGTTGCCCAACGCCCTTCCGTGTCGGGCATGGCGTGCATGTCGCATTCGTCTTCGTGGGTAAAGATTGCCGGTGGCGGCTCCAGCCCATCCACCGCCTTGAAGACCTTGCGGATCCAGTGAAACCGCACCGCATCGCCGCTCTCATTTGCAATCGTCCAGCCGGAACCGGCTGGCAGATAGGCAAACGAACCTGTTTTCAGCTGATGTTTCTCACCATCGAGCGTGATCGTCACCGCCCCCGCCACCACAAAGATGCCGCCCTGCACACGTGCATCCGGCTCCGGTCGCAGGCTGCCGCCGCCACCCTCCACCTCGACGACATATTGCGAAAACGTTTCGGCAAACCCCGTCATCGGCCGCGCCAATATCCAGGCTCGCGTCCTGTCCCAATGCGGCAAAACGCTGGTCACGATGTCGCTCATGACGGTTTTTGGAATGACCGCGTAAGCCGTGGTGAATACCGCCTTGCTGGAAAGCGTCTGCGTCTGCGGCGGCAGGCCGCCCAAGGCGGAATAGTATGTCGAAGAGGTCATGCGCGGCACCCATGGCTTGTTGAAGCTCAAGGTGTAAGCGTCAGGCCGGCAGCCGGCAACGGTTTATTGGCGGCGGGGCTTACCTCAGCAAAGATCCCAGATCGGACCCTTGACCACGTGCCTGTGCACGTCCCGCACCGGCTCGCGTTTAGGCCGAACGTGGATGTCACCGGCTCCGAGCATGCGGTAGAACTGATCGACGCGGCGGCGTTGCAGGCTCTCGATCTCGGTTACACGGTAGTGGTCGGCCGCCGACATCAGGAACTTCGCGAATTCCGGCGTACCGATCCCGTCCGCCTTGCGCAAAAGCGCGATCAGCGGGTCATGAACTGCCTGGCAAAGCGTGAGGTCTCGGGACATGGTTCGGCTCCTTTGGCCCGGCCTATACACAAGTCGTGCGACAGCTTTGTTGCAGTCTCCACATTTTTCTTTGGAAAGCCGAATACCCCTAAAAACCAAGGGATAAGCAGGCACATGACAGTGCCGTGACAAAAATGGAAGGAAACTGGAAACCCCTGTAATTTGACTGACAAGCAAGCTCGCTAAGACGCCGCCCAACAGATGCGCGGTGCCATGAAGGCCGCCCGCCGGAATTCGGAGTTGCCCCATGAAAGTCATTCAGATCACCGACACGCACTTGAGCCCCACGAAGCCGCATTTCAACGGCAACTGGGCCCCGCTCCTGCAGTGGATCGAAGCCGAGGAGCCGGATCTGATCATCCATACCGGCGACCTCTCGGTGGATGGCGCTGATTTCGAAAACGATCTCTCGTTCTCCATGGACCTCATGCGCGAAACGTCGGTTCCGATGCTGATCCTTCCCGGCAACCACGATGTCGGCCACCTGCCCGGCTCGCCGCAGCCCGTCAATGCCGAGCGCCTCAACCGCTGGCGCGACATGGTCGGCCGTGACTACTGGTTCCACGATGCCGACACGGCAGAAGGTAACTGGCGTTTCATCGGCCTCAACGCTCTCCTTTTCGGCCAGGGCGATGATAGCGATGGCGCGGAAGAAGAAGCCCAGTTCGTCTGGCTGAAGGACGTGCTGGAAGGTCGTGGTGACCGCCGCGTTGCCATGTTCTCCCACAAGCCTCTGTTCGTCGATGAACCGCAGGAAGGCGATACCGGTTACTGGGGCCTTCGCCCCGCCCAGCGGAGCCGCATGTATGATCTGATCGCCGCCCACGACGTCGCCCTTTTCGCCAGCGGCCACCTGCACTGGGCATGGGAAGGCAAGTTCGAGAACACGTCGCTCGTCTGGGGGCCGGCCGCCGCCTTCATCATCGACACGCTGGAGCGCGAAATGCCGGGCGAACGTATCGTCGGTGCCGTCGTCCACGAATTCGGCGACACGGTCAAAAGCACCATCGTCGCCGTTCCGGGCATGGTTGCCCATGTCATCGATGACGTCATCGAGGAAGTGTATCCGCAGAGCGCCAAGAAGGCTGCTCCCCAGGAAACGAACGAGGCCGCCGAATGAGCGCGCTTTCCATTACCAATGTCACCAAGTCGTTTGGTGACAACCACATCTTGAAGGGCATCAGCCTGGAGGCGGAAGCCGGCGAGTTCATCGCGCTGGTCGGTCCCTCGGGCTGCGGCAAGAGCACGCTGCTGCGGATCGTCGCCGGTCTTGAAGGCGCCGACAGCGGTGAGATCGTTGCCGGCGGCCGCGACCTGACGCGCCTGGTCGCGGCCGAACGCAACGTCGCCATGGTGTTCCAGTCCTACGCCCTTTATCCGCACCTGACCGCCAGCCAGAACATCGCCGTGCCGCTCGCCATGCGCAATCTCACCTCGATGCAGCGCCTGCCGATGATCGGCTCGCTACTGCCGGGCCAGAAAGCCATCCGCAAGGATATCATGCGCCAAGTCACGGACATGGCCCGCTCGCTGAAGATCGACCACCTGCTCGACCGCAAGCCCGGCCAGATGTCCGGCGGCCAGCGCCAGCGTGTCGCCTTGGCCCGTGCCATGGTGCGCCAGCCCGGCCTGTTCCTGATGGACGAGCCGCTTTCCAACCTCGATGCCAACCTGCGCGTCCATGCCCGTGGCGAAATCGTCGATCTGCACCGCCGCGCTGGCGTGCCGACACTTTACGTCACCCACGATCAGGCCGAAGCCCTGTCGATGGCAGACCGTGTTGCAGTGATGATGTCCGGCAGCCTGCTGCAGCTCGCGGCACCTGAGGTCATCTACGACGATCCGGCCCATATCGAAGTCGCCAAATTCGTCGGCCAGCCGCGCATCAACACCATTGCCAGCCGCGTCGATGCCGATGGCGCCGTCACACTCGGCACATGGCGTCTGCAGCCGCATGACACGCTGGCGCCCGGTTCCGATATCACCGTCGCCATCCGCTCGGAATTCCTCTCGATTGCCGACATGGGAACACCCGGCCTGCCCGCCCATATCGAGCGCCTCGAATTCCTTGGCTCGGAAGTCATAGTCTACACCAAGCTCGATGCCATCGGCGAAAGCATGGTCGTCAAGCTCGCGCCTTCGGACGCCAGGGGCCTCGTCGCCGGCAAGCCGGTAACAATAGTGCCGCAGGGCGAACGCCTGATGGTGTTCGGTGCCGATGGTGCCCGCCTGCGCGCCGACCTCACCTTCACGACGCTGCTGGAGCGGGCGCATGGCTGACATGACCGCCATCTCCCTGCCCGTCGAGAAGTCACGTCCCATCGTCAACGTCAGTGAACGCCACGAAGCCCGCGTTGCATGGATGCTTGCCGCACCGGCAATGATCCTGATCGTGCTTTTCATCGTCGCCCCGGTCGTCGCCGTCATCACGCTCGGCTTCACCGATTTCGAGCTGGGTTACAGCACCTTCAAATTCGTCGGCTTCGAAAACTACGCCGAACTTTTTGGCGACCGCACGTTCCGCCAGTCCTTGTGGAACACCGCAATCTATACAGCGATCGTCGCCCCCGCCTCGATCCTGCTCGGCCTCGGCGTCGCGCTGCTGATCGAAAGCGAAACCGTCGGCCGCTCCTTCTTCCGCACCGCTTACTTCCTGCCCGTCGCCTCGCTGCTCGTCGCCATGGCGACCGTCTGGCAATATCTGCTGCATCCGACCATCGGCCCGGTCAACAACCTGCTCAACCTGATCGGCCTGCCCGGTCCCAACTGGCTCGGTTCCGCCAGCACCGTTCTCTACAGCCTGTCGATGATCGGCGTCTGGCAGACGGTCGGTTTCAACATGATCCTGTTTCTCGCTGGCCTCACCGCCATCCCGCGCGATCTGTATTCTGCCGCCGAAATCGATGGCGCAAAATCCCCGATCGACCGGTTTTTCCTCGTCACCCTGCCCATGCTCGGCCCGACCACGGTCTTCGTCACCACGATCAGCATCATCAATGCGGTAAAAGTGTTCGAAACCGTGAAAACGCTAACGGAAGGCGGCCCCAACAAGGCCTCAGAAGTCCTGCTTTTCACCATCTACCAGGAGGGTTTTGTCTACCTGCGCGTCGGTTACGCCTCGGCCATGACAGTCGTCTTCCTCGCCGTGCTGGTGGTGATGATGTTCGCGCAATACCGCCTCGTCGACCGGAAGGTACATTACTGATGACCAACACCCTTTCCTTCGGCCGGGCCTTCCGCCTCACCCTCCTGTCATTAGGCGCGCTGATCTTCCTGGCGCCCTACATCTTCATGATCTCCACCGCCGGCAAGGCCCAGAGCGAGATTTTTACCTCGTCGCTGTCGCTGATCCCGACGCAGTTCTTTTACCTGGAAAACTTTGCCAAGGCATTCGGCCGGGTCTCGATGGGCCAACTGCTCTGGAACGGCGTTGTCGTCTGCGGCCTGATCTTCATCTTTCAGGTCGTCATCGCCATTCCTTGCGCCTATGCCATGGCCAAGCTGAAATTCGGCGCTGCCCGCCTGCTGATGGCGCTGGTCATGCTCGGCCTTCTGGTGCCGATCCACGCCACCTCACTGCCGCTCTACGTCGCCTTCGACAGCGCCGCTTTGCTCAACAGCTATACGGCACTCGTCGCCCCCTTCTCGATCTCGGTCTTTGCGATCTTCCTGTTCCTGCAGTTTTTTCGCGCCATGCCGGACGATCTCATCCACGCCGCCCGTCTGGACGGCATGTCGGAACTCGGCATCGTCATGCGGGTCATCGTTCCCAATGCCTGGCCGGCCATCACCGCCTTTGCGATCTTCTCCGTGGTTGCCCACTGGAACGACCTCTACTGGCCGCTGATCGTCGTCTCCAACCAGGCCTATGCCACCCCGCCGCTCGGCCTTCTGTTCTTCCGGGCAGCCGAAGCCGGCGACGACTACGGCGCGCTGATGGCCGCCACTTTGATCATCACCCTTCCCCTCGTTGCGGCATTTCTTCTCGCACAAAAACGCTTCGTCGAGGGCATCACCATGACCGGTCTGAAGGGATAGCCCGAACAACCGGTCGCACACCTCCCACCCATCCTCTCCCAATCCTCCCAAGGAGAAATGCAGTGAAGCATTTTGCAAAACTTCTCTCGGCCGCCGCCATCACCATGGCAGCCGCTTTCCCGGCCCACGCCGAAACCACGCTGACCGTGCATTACCCGATGCCGGGCTTCTTCAAGGACGTCATGGACAAGGTGTCCAAGAAGTTCATGGAAGAAAATCCGGACATCAGAATAGAGTTCGCCAACCCGTCGCCAACCTATGAGGAAGGCATCCAGACGATCATGCGCCAGGCCGGCACGTCCGAAATGCCGGACCTGACCTTCATCGGCCTCAACCGTCTGCGCATGGCCGACGAGCGTTCGATCCCGGTCGATCTCGCGCCGTTCATGGCCAAGGACAAGGCTTCGATGGCCGAACAGGGCTTTTCGGACACGATCCTGAAGCTCGCGCAGGTCAACGGCAAGCAGGTCGGCCTCGCTTTCGCAACGTCCAACCCGATCATGTACTACAACGCAGATCTGGTGAAAGCCGCCGGTGGCAACCCCGACCAGCCGCCGAAGACATGGGACGAAGTGATTGCTCTCGGCGCCAAGATCAAGGCGCTCGGCAACGGCGTCGACTCGGTCGATTTCCGCTGGCAGGGTGACGACTGGATGTTCTCCGCGCTGCTGTTCGGCGCAGGCGGCACCATGCTGTCGGAAGACGAAAGCAAGGTCGCCTTCAACGGCCCTGAAGGCCAGAAGGCTTTCGGCGTCCTGTCGCGCCTCGTCAAGGAAGCAGGCATGCCGGTCTTCACCAAGGCTGCCGGTGAGCAGGCCTTTGTTGCCGGCAAGGTCGGCTTTGCCTTCCAGACCACCGGTGCTCTTGCCAACACCATCAAGAACGTTGGCGGCAAGTTCGATCTGCGCACCGCCGAAATCCCGCTTCTCGACCCGGTCAACGGCAAGCTGCCGACCGGTGGCAACGCCGTCGTCATCCTGACCAAGGACGAAGCCAAGCAGGACGCCGCCTGGAAGTTCGCCAAGTTCGCAGCCGGCCCTTACGGCGCCTCGGTTGTCGTTCCCGGGACCGGCTACGTTCCGAACAACGAACTGGCCGCCAAGTCGCCGGAATATCTCGGCGAGTTCTACGCCAAGAACCCGCTCTTCCAGGCTGGCCTGAAGCAGATGCCGCGCATGGTTCCGTGGTACGCCTTCCCGGGCTCCAACGGCGTTCGCGTCACACAGGCGATCGTCGATAACGCATCGCGCGTCGTCGATCAGTCGGCCAAGCCGGAAGAGGCTCTGGAAGATGCCGCCAAGGAAGTGAAGCGTCTGCTGCCGCGCAGCTGAGCCGATCCCGCACAAAAGAGCCGCCGCGCCCATGCGCGGCGGCTTTCGCATTCGTAAAATCGGGGCAGGATCAAATCGTTCTGACTGTCCCACCGGAGCGGAACGCGAACGGGATTTCAAGATGGCGCAACGGCGCATCCTTTTCCGCTATATCCAGCAGCAAGGATGCCGCGGCCGCCCCCATGCTGACATCCGGCATGTCGATTGTCGTCAGCACCGGGTCGATCAGGCGGCCGATGGAAATGCCGTCGAAACCCGCAACGGAAACATCGCCCGGGACTGAAAGACCTTCGCGCTTCAGGGCACCGATCACGCCGAGTGCCAGAAGGTCGTTGGAAGCAATGATCGCGGTCGGCTGCGTCAGCCGCAAAGCCTCGCCGAGATCGAGCCGGTCATATTCGGTAAATCCCACCTGTACAGCCGGCAATGGCGGCAAGCCCGCCTCCTGCATCGTTTCCACATGCCCCTCGTACCGATGACGCGCCCGGTCCGATGCGGAAAAACTGCCTGAGACAAAAAGAATGCGCCTATGCCCATGCGCAATCACGTGGCGGGTAATCATCCGGCTCGCTGCAAAATTGTCGGTCGTCACCGCCGCTGCGAAATCGGGCGTCGGACGATTGTGCATAAGCACTGTCGGCGGCATGTCGGCGATTGGCGGTCGATAACTTGCGGCATCGCAAAGCGTCAGGATCAACCCGGTCGGCCGCTCGTTCAAAAGCGCGGCAATCGCATTGGCTTCCTGCGCCGGATCGTAGTTCGATTGCGCAATCAACACGCCATGCCCCGCAACCAGCATGCGGTTCTGGATAATGGACACGGACGTGGCAAATACCGGGTTGGTGATGCTGGGTATCAACAGGCCGATGACGGGTCGCCTTGCGGCGCGCCCCGCCGCCATGACGGAAGCGCGATACCCCAGCTCCGCCGCCGCTTTCATCACCCGGCGACGGGAACCGTCACTCACCGCGCCCTTTTCGCTCAGCGCCCGGCTGGCCGTTGCGACGGAACAGCCGGCGCGCCTTGCGACTTCTTCCAATGTTGCCATGATCTGCCGGCTCCGACGAGCCTCCCGCGCCAAGGATTATGACGATTGCGCGACAGTTTTACGACAGAGGTCGTGGATCTCAGTCTTTCGGCATGATCGCATAAAGTCGGAAAAAGCGGGCCGCACGCCGCTTTTCATCGGGATCGCGCCTGACGCTTTCCCACGCCATCAGCAGCGCCTCATGCAGGGCAAGCCCCACCAGATGGGCGACGGTGCTGCCCTCGTCTATCCGTCGAACATCATCGCGAACCTTCTTTAATCCGGCCACCACGTTTTCGATATCCTGCATGCAAAAGCCCCTGAACATGTTCCCCACATGCGCAAGACTACATACAATCAAAAGCTGTATTCGCTATAATTAGATTTAAAGTAAAGCGTTAACGTGATCGAGCGGTAGACCGCCGCCCCCGGCGAAAACGAGGATTGGAATCCCGAAAGCACATTCAAAACAATCGGATATATGGTTTCCGCCTGAAGATAATATGTGTCCTATGCCTTCCTGGCAAACCTTGAGGCACGGCGAAACGCCATCCGAACGGGTTGCAATTGCAACCCGTTCGTTGACAAAATCACTTCTGGTCGATCGCGAGCGTCATGGTGACCGAGATCGAATAGGTGTTTTCACCGGCGGCAACTGCAACGCTATCGGCCTCGGCTTTCATCATCGCCATGCGCGGTGCCGGAGACGGCGGCATGAAGCCATCGCCACCCTCGCTGATATCGACGACCTTGCCGACTTTCACGCCAGCGGCCTCGGCCAGGGTCCGCGCCTTTTCCATGGCATCGGCCACGGCCTTCTTGCGGGCTTCCGTGCGGGTTGCCGATGGATTGTCGTTGGTGAAGGAAATCTGGCCACCCTGATTGACGCCCAGCTTGACGGACTGATCGATAATGCCGCCGAGCGCCTTCAGGTCGCGGATTTTCACCGTCACGCCGTTCTGCACTTCATAACCGATGATCTTCGGCGGATCGACGCGTCCGTCCTTCGGCTCGTTCTGCTGATATTGCGGGTAGATGGAAAAATTGCTGGTTTGCAGATCCTTGTCGGCAATACCGGCAGTTTTCAGTGCCGCCAGCACCTGGTTCATCGCCGTATTGTTATCCGCCAGCGCCTTTTCGGCAGTCTCGGCATTGCGGGAGACGGTCAGGTCGATAATGGCCATATCCGGCGCAACCGAAGCTTCGCCTGTTCCCGTCACGCGAATAAGCTGCTCGCGGGTTTTCTGCTCCTGAGCAGAAGCGGATGTTGCAACGAGAGGAAGAGCAAGAAGAGTAGCAGCGAAAAGAGCAGAGACCGGGCCGGCGAGAAGGCGGGTTTGGTTACGGCGCATGAAAACGATCCTTGTGAATAAAAAGCCTGAACACACAACTCAGTGCCGTTCGATTGTGAACCTATTGCGGCAACGGCTTGTGACGTCTGCGGAATTAAGTTAGAGCGGTTTTCGCGGAAGGCGAACCATTGCGCCACCGCAAGCCGTCTTGGCGGCTGGGCCTGTAGCTCAATGGTTAGAGCCGGCGGCTCATAACCGCTTGGTTGGGGGTTCGAGTCCCTCCGGGCCCACCAATTTCCCAAAAAAGGACCGCTCTTCGCCAGTCGGGGAGACGGAAACGAAGAGCGGCTATTTCCATCAACGGGCGACGGAGATGGAATTTTTCAGCCGATAACGCTGGGCGTCAGCGGCGAACAACCGGGCAGCCACGCTCATTGGCGAAGACGATCCGATCGCGGCCACGGCGATCATAACCTTCGACCACAACGACACGGCGGGACACATCGACCACGCGGGCGCGGCGAAGGCCCATGTGGCTTGCCTTGTCTTCGGCCAGCCACGAATCGCAGCGGTCGCGACGCGGCGGCGGGCCGCGCCAGTCACGGGGCGGCGGACCGTTACGCCAGTCACGCGGCGGCGGGCCGCGGTCACGATCGTAATACTGGACATGAACACCGTATTCAGGGCCCGCTGCGGCAGCGCCAGTCAGGGTCGCGCCGAAAGAAGTCAAGGCGACCAAAGCTGCAAGACCAGCCTTCACGACAACATGGGTCACATTTCTCTCCAAACTTGATCAATCCGGTTATCCGGAATGGCTCGGAGATTAGGAGGGAGCACCTGAACGCCTGCCGAAGGGGCCATTCATCTGTCGTTCAGCAAAAAATCACCCCGTTTTCGGCCCGCCTCTCACGCAGACAGATGCAGGACGATTTCGCGACGATGCGGGCTCTGGCGATGTTCGAACAGATAGATGCCCTGCCACGTGCCAAGAGCGAGCCGGCCGCCGACCACCGGAATACCGATCGAGACTGCCGTCAACGCCGCCTTGATATGCGCCGGCATGTCATCCGGTCCCTCCGCTGTGTGGCGCATCCACCGCATGTCCGAGCTGTCGGATGGAGGCACCATCCGATGGAAAAACTCCTTGAGGTCATGCCGGACGTCAGGGTCTGCGTTTTCCTGGATGATCAACGAGCACGACGTGTGTCGGACGAAAACCGTCAGCAGGCCTGTGTCCGCATTGCCTTGCTTCACGAAACCTTCCACTTCGCGGGTGAATTCGTAAAGCCCCTGCCCGCGCGTCGAAATGCTGATAACCGATTGTGCCATCCGATTTTCCTTTCGTTGCGCCTTTAGATAGATCAACAGGCTTGCGCGAAAAAGCATTGGACGCCGGCCTGCTGTTCAAAAGCTACACGACGCCGGAATCGCCGACATCAACTCCGCCACACAGGCTCCGCCCATGGCGCTTTCATGCAGCAGGCAGTATGACGAGACGCTTCAATTTTCGATTGCTGGATATGATCGCCTCTCCTCCCCGCATTGCCGCACTCTTCTCTTTCACCCTGCTGATTGCGCCGGCCTGCGCTTTTGGCAATGAAACCACCATTTCGAATGACGCGGTGAAAGTGGCGGTCGCCAAACCTTCGATGAAACCGGCGGCACCGCCTGTACGCCCCAAAGGCCCGCTGCTGGTCGAGCCGCAATTGCGGGTGGAAGGCGCGGGCAAGGGCAAGCCTGCGCGCGTTGCGCTGACATTCGATGCCTGCATGGGAAAAACCGACGACCGCATCCTGTCTTTGCTGATTTCCGAGCGTATTCCCGCCACCATTTTCGTGACGGCCCGCTGGCTGAAATCCAACCCGCAGGCATTGGCGACCCTCAAGCAAAATCTCGACCTTTTCCAGATCGAGAACCACGGCCAGAATCACATTCCGGCAGTTGATGTGCCTGCCTCGATCTATGGCATCGCCGCCGCCGGCTCGAGCGACGCCGTGATGCAGGAAGTGGCAGGCGGCGGCGACGCAATCGCTGCAGCCGGGTTTGCGAAACCGCGCTGGTTTCGTGGCGCGACAGCCAAATACGATGCCTCGGCAATTCGCCAGATCCGCGGCATGGGATACGAGATCGCCGGTTATTCGCTGAACGGCGATGGCGGATCGCTCCTGGGTGCCGCAGCGGCGGAGAAAAAGATATCCGCCGCCAAGGACGGCGACGTGGTTATCGCCCATATCAACCAGCCGACCCATGCCGCCGGCGAAGGTGTCGCCCGGGCAATCCTGACCTTGAAGAAACGCGGCGTCGAGTTCGTGCGGCTGCAGGATACCAGGGAAACAGGAAATCAGGGTTCGACACGGTAACCGCGCCCGGACGCCACCTCGCTCTGTCGCATGACGTGACCGCTTAAGGACACCCGTTCCTCAATAGGGCGTGGGAAGCCTACGCTTTTTCCATTCGCTTTTGGGAATGGCTGGCCCGACATCATAGGCGAAAGACAGAACCTTCGTCGCATCCTTGTCCACTTCACAGCGAAACGTCACATCGTACCACTGCGAGCGCGTGCTGAAGGCCGTCTGCGTGTCGATCACGTTGCCGCTTGTAAGCGGAGGCATCGGCAGCCGGCTTGCGGCATATTGCGGTGATCCGTTTGCCAATTGTGCGCCCAATTCCGAATTGCACAACACGGCACCACGCTGGCTGCGCGACATGATGCCAAGCGCAACCGCCGCCATGGGATCGTCATTGGCCTTTGCCGAAAAAAGCTTTTTGGCCTTCTTCAACGCCGGTTTGGCGCTGCCGTCTTTTGTTTGAGAAGCAGCAGGGCCGCCGCCTGACTTATGGCCGCTCTCGCTTGCCGTTTCGGTCGCATTGCGCGGCGCAGCGGCGTTTTCGGTCTTCGATATGGAGGGCGCAGCGCCTTCACCCGGCGATGCCAGTTCCACGGGAGGCGATGGATCGACCGGCTTGTCGGCCTCGGTCATCCCCTCGGCCACGACAGACGGTGGCTGCGCGTTCTCGGCAGTCCGATCGGCTGCTTCATCCTTCTCATCGGCCGCGTTTCGACCACCGGTATCGTTCACGACACCGCTGTCATCGCTCTTTCTTGCTTCTTCGGATGCGGCATTGTCCGTTTCCGGCTCCTCGGTCGCAGAAGTGCCTTGAGTGGCTTGTTCGGGACCGCCATCTTTTTCACCGAACTGGAAGACCGGGCGATATTGCTCAGGCGGCTTTTTGGCTTCTTCCTGCACCTCTTCGGCTGGTGGAGGCGGAGGCTTCTGTTCCGCCTGCTCCGGTGGCTTTTCGGCCTTGGCGCTTTGCTGTGGCGGCGGCGGCGCCGGAGTTGGCGCCTCCTTCGGAGCCTCCTCTTTCGCCTTTTCCTCCTCCGGCGGCGGCACGATTTCCACGCTGACCGTTTCTTCCTTTTCGGGTTTGGGCAAATCGAGCGGAATGCCGACGAGGATTACGATGGCGACCAATACATGAAAAAGCAGGGAGGCGAAAAAGCCCCGGCTCCACATGGTTTTCCGCATCCGCACATCATCCGTCATCAAGCCGATGTAGGATGGAAATCGGACTCGATCGAGTCCTTGTCCCATCAAAAGCTGAGGAGTGCAGCATTTTCACAGCGGTGTCGGTGGCGGCAGCTTGCCAGCCAGCCATTGCCCCATGCAAGGCGCCGCTTGCAAACAAACCGACCACGCGGTATGTTTATTCATGTCAAAAGCTCATCGCCGAGAAAAACAGCCGGATGCGGTACGCCGCTCCCTTCTGGACCAGGCTGCCCGCCATGCGGCCGAGGATGGCCTCGGTGCGCTGACGCTTCAGTCGGTCGCCGACGCCGCCCATGTCACCAAGGGGGGCCTGCTGCACCATTTCCCCAGCAAACAGGCGCTGATCGAAGCTGTTTTCGAAGATCTGCTCGGCACGCTCGATGAAGAGATCGACCGCATGATGAGCGCCGATCCCGTTGCCCATGGCAGTTTCACGCGGGCCTATATCGATGCGTTCTTTCAGGTGACGCGCGATGGCGAAAGCAGCCCGTGGGCTGCCATTTCCGTGTCCTGCATGACGGATGCAAAGCTGCGCGCGCTCTGGTCGGGCTGGATGCGCGGCAGGCTGGAACGCCACGCCGGGACCGATAGCGATCAACCTTTGGCGCTCGCCCGTTATGCCACCGACGGCATCTGGCTCGCCAACCTTACTGAAATTTCCGGCCTGCCCGCGGGCGAGCTGGACAACCTCTATAACCAACTCAAGATGATGACGGTATCGCCATGAACCCTGCCCTGTTGACCTACGGCGCGCTTGCAGCCGCCATTGCCCTGGAGGTCGTCGGCACGACGTTGCTGCAGCAGAGCCAGCAATTCACCCGTTTCCTGCCAACGCTCGGCATGGCCCTGTGTTACGGCTGCGCCTTCTATCTGCTGTCGATTGCGCTCAGAACCATACCCGTCGGCATCGCCTACGGCATCTGGAGCGGGCTTGGCATCGTGCTGGTATCAGCCGTCGGCGTTTTCCTGTTCAAGCAGACGCTCGATCTCGCCGCCATTGCCGGCCTATGCCTGATTATCGCGGGCGTGATCGTGGTCAACGTCTTTTCCAACAGCGTCAGCCACTGAAAACCCTCAATAGAAAAAAGCCCGGCCTGTTCGTGCAGGCCGGGCTTTTTTGTGGTCGGTAACGAGCGCTTAGCTGTCCAGGAAGCTTCGCAGCTTGCGCGAGCGGCTCGGGTGCTTCAGCTTGCGCAGCGCCTTCGCTTCGATCTGACGGATACGTTCGCGGGTCACCGAGAACTGCTGGCCGACTTCTTCGAGCGTATGGTCGGTGTTCATGCCGATGCCGAAACGCATGCGTAGAACGCGTTCCTCACGCGGGGTGAGCGAAGCGAGAACGCGGGTCGTCGTTTCGCGCAGGTTCGCCTGGATGGCCGCGTCGATCGGCAGAAGCGCGTTCTTGTCCTCGATGAAGTCACCGAGATGCGAATCCTCTTCGTCACCCACCGGGGTTTCGAGCGAGATCGGCTCCTTGGCGATCTTCAGGACCTTGCGAACCTTCTCGAGCGGCATGGCCAGCTTTTCAGCCAGTTCTTCCGGGGTCGGCTCGCGGCCGATCTCGTGCAGCATCTGGCGCGAGGTACGAACGATCTTGTTGATCGTTTCGATCATGTGCACCGGAATACGGATCGTGCGGGCCTGGTCGGCGATCGAACGGGTGATCGCCTGACGGATCCACCATGTCGCATAGGTCGAGAACTTGTAACCGCGGCGGTATTCGAACTTGTCGACCGCCTTCATCAGGCCGATATTGCCTTCCTGAATGAGGTCGAGGAACTGCAGACCGCGGTTCGTGTACTTCTTGGCGATGGAGATAACCAGGCGAAGGTTCGCCTCGACCATTTCCTTCTTGGCGATACGTGCTTCACGCTCGCCCTTCTGCACCATCGACACGATACGACGGAATTCCGAGATCGAAATACCGGTTTCCTGCGCAAGGTTCTGGATTTCCAGACGGATGTCGCGGATCGTGTTGTTTTCAGCCTTGGCGAATTCCTTCCAACCACGCGCAGCGAGGTTGGCGATGGACTTCATCCAGTGCGGATCGAGCTCGGCACCCTGATACTGCTCGAGGAAACTATCGCGCTTGACGCCGTAGGATTCGGCGAGGCGCAACAGACGACCTTCGTTCTGCATCAGACGCTTGGAGATGTCGTAAAGCTGCTCGACAAGGCTGTCGACGCGGTTCTGGTTCAGCGACAGCGACTTCACCGCCGTGATCAGCTGATCCTTGAGCTCCTTGTAACGGCGCTCCTGGCCGGTCGAAAGCGTACCGGTGCAGGAAAGGCGTGCCTCGACCTGCTGATCCTGCAGCTTGCGCAGCTTCTTGTAGGTGTCCGCGATGACATCGAGGGTTTCCATGACCTGCGGGCGCAGTTCGGCTTCCATCGCCGCCAGAGACAGGCTCGACTCGTCGTCGTCCTCTTCCTCTTCTTCGCCCGGCATGTCGCCACCGCCGACATTGGTGATGTCGTCGTCATTGGCGGCACGCGCCTTGCGGGTCTTTTCCTTTTCCTCGGCGGCCTTGCGGTCTGCCTCGATCTTTTCCGGGCTCTGGAACTGCGGCGCAGCCTTGGCTTCAGGGCCGGAATAGGTCGTTTCGAGGTCGATGATCTCGCGCAGCAGCGTCGTGCCTTCGTTGAGTTCGTCGCGCCAGATGATCAGCGCCTGGAACGTCAACGGGCTCTCACAGAGACCGGAAATCATTGTCTCGCGGCCGGCTTCGATACGCTTGGCGATGGCGATTTCGCCCTCGCGCGACAGAAGCTCTACGGAACCCATTTCGCGCAGATACATGCGCACCGGGTCGTCCGTACGGTCGGTCGGTTCTTTCTTCTTCGCGGTCGCGACAGCGGTGCCGGCAGATGGAGCCAGTTCGCCGCCTTCGCTTTCGGAATCGTCGTCGCCGTCGTCGTCCGATTCGGCCTTCTCTTCGGCTTCCTCATCCTCGACAACATTGATGCCCATGTCCGACAGCATCGACATGACGTCTTCGATCTGCTCGGACGTCACCTCCTCGGAGGGAAGCACCGAGTTCAGTTCGTCCATGGTCACATAGCCGCGCTTCTTCGCGGCCTTGATCATTTTCTTGACCGCGTCATCGGAAAGATCGAGAAGCGGACCATCCGTAGCGCCTTCGCGTTCGGTTTCTGCTTCTTCGTTTTCTTTGACTTTAGTTGCCATTTAATTCGTCGCTTTCCCTGGACGCCATTCCGTCGCGGTTTACGGGTACTGCCTGTTACAGGTGGTTTGCCACCCGCCGCCGCGAATCGCAATCACTCACCTAACCGACTGACCTTTAATTCGTGCTTAACCACGCCGTCGGCGTTCGCCACATAGGATCGATTGACCGTCGGAGCCCCGCTCATGGTTCCTTTGGCTTGTCCGATCCATCCACCTAATTCTGCCTGAGACGGTGATTCCCACAAAATTCCTTCCCGTCAAGCTCTTCCAGGCAAATACCCACTGAAATCGGGCTGGAACCGGAAAAAGTTGAGAGCGCGGGTACGCGGGATCGAGACCCCTATCACTACGTCCGGCTGATATGTAGGCAAGCGATCTTCAAAGACAAGCCTGCGCCCGCCACAAAAACAACCGCTGCTTTTGGTCATCCATGACCGACCGCTGCCCCCTTGATACGGCCCGACATGACACCGAAGCCGTCGATGATCGCCTCCTGGTTCTCAAGACGAAGGATTTCGTTGTGAACCTCGGACAAGGCGCGCAGAAGCGCGTCGCCGCGTTCGGGCTCGTCGCCCGGCGTTTCGGCAATCTCGCGCTCCAGCTCGATCTTCTGCCAACGCAACTCCTTGTTGCGCAGATAAAGCGCCAGGGTCTGCATATAGGCCTGCAGGGCATCCTGCATGTCTGCTTCTTCCGTCGCGGTCCACAGGCGTGCATTGCGCACCTGCACGGTCATCGATTTCAGAAGTTCGGCAAAACCATTCTCTTCCAGCTGTTCGCGCACATGCGCCGGCGTCGCCCGCGTACCGGCCTTGGTGATGATGGCAAGCACACAGGCCCAGAAACGCTGCAGATCCCGGTTCTCGAATTCCACCGTTGAAACATCGTCATACTGGTCGAGCAGAAGCAGAGGATGATTGACCACCGTCAGCGCCAGTACGACTTCGCGCAGAGCCGGAAGCTCCACATGGCCGCGCACCAGCCCGGATTTCGCCAGCCGGTCCGATACCGCCATGCTGCCGCGAAACTCGCCGCGCCCCTGCTGCTGGCCGCCGCGGAAATTCTGGCGACCGCCGCCACCGCCCCTGCCCGGCTCGAAGCCGCCGCGGCGCTCCGATCCGCGGAACAGCCCGTTCAACTGCTCGCGCATATGCTGCTGGTAATAACGGCGCACGTTTTCGTCTGCGATCACCGAGACGATCTGCTTCAGCCGCGCTTCAAGCTCGGCGCGGCGTTCAGGCGTATCGAAGGTGGCGCCCACGGATTCGCGCTGCCAGATCATCGTCGCCAGCGGCTTGGCATCGGCCAGCACGCGGTCGAAAGGCGCACGTCCGTCCTGCTTGACCAGATCATCCGGGTCCTTGCCGTCCGGCAGCATGGCAAACCTGACCGAACGGCCGGGTTTGATATGCGGCAGCGCCAGATCGGCGGCACGGTTGGCCGCACGAATGCCGGCGCCATCCCCATCGAAGCAAAGAATCGGCTGCGGCGTCATCCGCCACATCAGTTCCAGCTGGTTTTCGGTAAGCGCCGTGCCGAGCGGCGCCACGGCATTTTCGACGCCCGCCTGATGCAGCGCGATGACGTCCATATATCCTTCGACGGCAACCACGTCGCCCGGCTCGGAACGGCCGCCCTGACGGCCCGCCATCTGCGCCGACTGGCGCGCACGTGCATGGTTGTAAAGCACGTTGCCCTTGTGAAAGAGCTCCGTCTCCGGCGAGTTCATGTATTTGGCCGGCGCATCCGGCGCCATGGCGCGGCCACCGAATGCGATCACCTTTTCCCGCACCGACAGGATCGGGAACATGATGCGATCGCGAAAATAATCGTAGGAAACCGAAATGCCTTCGCCGTGGCGCACCAGACCACAGGCTTCGATCTGGTCCTTCGGCACGCCTTTGTTGGCGAGATGCTCTTTCAGCGCATTGCGGCTGTCGGCGGCAAAACCTAAGCGGAATGTCTCGATCGTTTTTGCCGTCAGGCCACGGTCGCGCAGATAGGCGCGGGCCTTGGCGCCGATCGGCGCCTGCAACTGCTCCTGAAAGAACAGGGTCGCCATTTCCATGACGTCCTGAAGGCTGGTGCGCTGCTGCTCGCGCTTCTGCGCCTGCGGGTCGGGTGCAGGCAGGGAAATGCCAGCCATATCGGCGATCTGCTGCACGGCCTCGGGAAAGTTCAACCCTTCCAGCTCGGTCATGAAGCGAAAATGGTCCCCGGACACACCGCAGCCGAAACAATGGTAACGGCCCTTGCGGTCCTCGCAGTGAAAGCTCGGGCTTTTCTCGCCGTGAAACGGGCAACAGGCCCAGTAGTCGCCGCGCGAAACATTGGTCTTCTTGCGATCCCACGTAACACGTCGTCCGATTACCGAAGAGATCGGTACACGGTCACGGATTTCATCAAGAAAGGTATCGGAAAAGCGCATTGTCACCTCGGAGCCTGCTTCCATATAAGCAGCGACACGGCGGAACGCCATTCTATAACATGAGTCTTGCGCGCACAGTGCCCGCTATTCACAGGCCAACCGCAAATCTCAATGGCGCAAGATCAGGCAAATTTACGGCAGAGCCGCCGCATCGAAAATTATCTTTTTGTAATTTGAAAAATGCTTCGCCCGGCATCAATCTCCACCTCAGGTCAGGAAGCGTCAGCGCCCCGCCAAACGCCGACGATGCACCGTGCAACCGGGTGCAAACTTCCTTCGCTCTTCGGGTGGAGACGTCACCATCAAGGTGCCGTCGGCCGCCTACCTCGCCGGCGGCAAGTCCGCAGTCGGCCGGCGGGATGTTGAGGAGCAAAAAGGCCGGGATCCATGACGGATCCCGGCCTTTTTCTCTGCCCGCAGCACCTCATGTCGTCCTCTTTCCTTCTGTCGTCTGGCGCCCCGCCAAAAAAACAGGCCCCTGCGATTTCTAACACTTCGCTGAAGCTAAGATGTCATAGCCTTCGCGCAGGGATGCGCTCAGGCCTTTTTCACTGAAATAAATGTCATTGATTTCCGGCCTTTGCCCATCACTGCGAAGTCTCTCCCGCAAGGGGAGAGATGATGGTGCGGCACCCTCGACGCCTACCTCTCCCCTTGCGGGAGAGGATAGCAAGTCCGCGAGAGGCAAAGCCGATCGCTGG
>UCHV01000019.1 GCA_900472395.1 Hyphomicrobiales bacterium | reverse complement strand
CCCGACCGGATACCCCGCAACAAAGCGGGTGTTTTTTTGAAAAGCTCAGATCACCAAGGGTGGACTCTGCCTTCATTCCAGACTGCGGAATAGAGCACTTCAGATCCGCCTTAACCAGCCGCGATAATGCACGACATCACCGATCAACGGCAGCGCGATCGGCACGTCGAACCAGAAATCCTGGCCTTGCGCCCATTCCCGTGCCACGCTTTTCGGTGCCAGGAACAAGGGCATCGGCACCCGCAGCACCGACCACTTGCGCATGATCATCGTCAGCCCGTTTTCATCCGATGGCAGGTCGAAATAAAACCGCATAGGACCGAAACGCTCCACAAGATGGCGACCGCTCTGGCTAAGCTCACTGACGAAAACATGCCCGTCGAAATCGCGCGTCCAGCGCTCGGCACCAGCCTCCTCCTCGAAGGAGACATGCAGCCTGTGTTCTCCCTCCGGTGGAAAACGCATGATCGTCGCCACCAGCCGCGCCAGAGGCGAACGGCCACGCCTGACGGTCGCCACGCCCTCGGCACCGGCATCCCCGAAAACATCGTGCATGTGGCGCACCGGTTGCGGCAGGGCGTCATAAGCCTCCCCCATCACGCGGCGATAGACCGGCACATAATTCCGCGTCTCCATCTGCCGGAAGGTCGCCAGCGCATCCAGCAAGGGCGTGAAATCGGAAAACGAAAGTTCTCCCGCCGCCGGCCGCGCGCCGGCCAGGATCCTTTCATCGGCAACGGCATCTGCCAGCAATTGCGCTGCCATGGTCGGAATTTCCGGCCCATGCCCCTCTTCCGCGATCAAAGTCCAGCGCCGTGCCACAAAACCATCATCCCGCCGCCCCTTGACCTCGACCATCATCGCCGAACGATCCGTACCCAGACCGGCGCTGAGTTTCTGCAACGGCAAAAGCCAGCGCGTAAGCGGCGAAAGCGAGGTGAGCCAGCCCCATCTGACCGGCCAGCTCAACAGCCAGAGGGCCAGCAATTGAAGCGAAAATTCCGGCCCCGCCCGAAAAATGGTGGCCGGGTGCCCCTTCACCTGCACCGGCACGATCTGATGATCCGGCACATCCGAAAGCGCCACCAGCCGCGATATATCAGGCCGGCCATCCACCCGATAACGGACCCGTTTCAGCCGATGCCAGCCCGTTTCCTGCCGCCATCGCCTGCCGCGCCAGATCTGCACCGGCCTGCCGACATAACTCAAGATCGCCGCCGCCACCGATGCACCGGCCGTTGCCCGGTTGGAGCCGCTGATCGCCATCGATACGGAACCGACCGCCTCCATGTCCCGCGCAAGCTCGGCGATCACCGCACCCGACATCGCCGGCACGCTGGAAGCACCGGCCAGCACCACCATCCCGGCCGCCCGCGCCCGCTCGTCCAGCGCGGCCATGCCCGTCACGAATTCACGCGCATCGGCCAGGTCGATGTAATGGACACCACAGGCGATGCAGGCCTCGGCAACACGATAATCGCTGCCCTGAAACGGCCCCGCGGCATCGATCAGCAGCAAAGGCTGATGGGTTTTGAGGATTGGCGTCAAATCCCCGTTGCGGTCCGCCCGCACAGGCCGCGCATTCGGCAACGTCCCGGCAAAACGGCGGGCGGCCTCTTCATTTCGGCCCGCCACCAGCACCAGCCAGCCATCCACGGCGAGACGTTTCGAAAGCCGCGCGCCGAACCCGCCATAACCGCCCAGAACCAGAACCGTCTTCAAAGCACACGATCCGCATGATCCGGCGACGGCACCCAGCAGGCGTCGTGCCTGCCAAAGATCCGGTAGCGGTTGCGGGCAATCAGCCGGTAGAGCGGATCGCGGATAAAACGCGGCACGAGGCGCAGGATATCCAGCGCCCTCCACGGCCAGCCCAGTCCGCGATAGATCGTCAGGACCGCATCGCTGTCCCGCAAGGCCCGGTCACCATCCACCACGATCATCGAGTCGGGATCGGCCGGATCGATGCCGAACCGCCGATAAAGCGCCGCACCGACCTCACCCTGCATGGATGCCAACCGGAACCGCCGCGCATGATCATGCTTCAGCACGAACTGTGCATTGCCTGAGCAGAGAACACACTCTGCATCGAAGACGATGATAGGTTTTCCGGAATTCGGTTCGGGCGGGTTTTGCGTGTTCATGGCAACACCATAGGCTCCCGTCCCTTACCTCGACAACGGGAAACCGGCTGCCGGATTGACCGATGCAATCTTTTCGCCCCTCCCCGTTTTGCCGCCAAGCGGTTAAAGAGGGGGAATCAGTTCAGTATCAGGAGCCCGCCATGAGCAACCGCCTCGAAACGTTGATCGACCAGGGTATCGGCCGCGAGCCCGCTGACATCGTTCTGAAGGGCGGCAGGTTCTTCGACCTCGTGACCGGCGAACTCATCGCCTCCGACATCGCCATCTGCGGCGACCGTATCGTCGGCACCTGCGGTGATTATATCGGCAAGACCGAGATCGACATTTCCGGAAAGATCGTCGTTCCCGGCTTCATCGACACACACCTGCATATCGAAAGTTCGCTCGTCACACCGCATGAATTCGACCGTTGCGTCCTGCCCTATGGCGTGACAACGGCGATCTGCGATCCGCACGAGATCGCCAACGTGATCGGCGCCGAGGGCATAAAATTCTTCCTCGACAGCGCCGAACAGACGATCATGGACATTCGCGTCCAGCTCTCCTCCTGCGTGCCGGCCACGCATCTGGAAACCGCCGGCGCAGATCTGCCGATCGAAAAGCTGCTGCCTTTCCGCGATCACCCCAAGGTCATCGGCCTTGCCGAGTTCATGAATTTCCCGGGCGTCATCCACAAGGACCCGATCTGCCTCGCCAAGCTCGAGGCCTTTTATGGTGACCATATCGACGGCCACGCACCGCTTCTGTCCGGTAACGACCTCAACGGCTACCTGTCGGCCGGCATCCGCACCGAACATGAATGCACAACGGCGCAAGAAGCGCTCGAAAAGATCCGCAAGGGCATGCACATCCTGGTGCGCGAAGGTTCTGTCTCCAAAGACCTTCACGCCCTGATGCCGATCCTCACCGAACGCCTTTCGCCCTACCTGGCGCTCTGCACGGATGACCGCAATCCGCTCGATATAGCCGAACAAGGCCATCTCGATTACATGATCCGCACGGCGATCGCCCATGGCGTCGAACCGCTCGCCGTCTACCGCGCCGCCTCCATCTCCGCCGCCAAGGCTTTTGGCCTGCGCGATCGCGGCCTCGTCGCCCCCGGCTGGCGCGCCGACCTCGTCATCATCGACAGCCTCGAAAACTGCAAGGCCGACATGGTCTTCTCAGCGGGTCGCAAGGTCACCGACGAATTGTTCGCCACCCGCAAGCCGGTCGCCGCCGTCGGCCTCGACAGCGTCAAGGCCCGCCCCGTTCAGGCCACACATTTTGGCGTTCCTGTCTCGGAAGACGAAGTCCCGGTCATCGGCGTCATGCCCGGCAAGATCATCACCGAACATCGCCGCTACCGCCTGCCCACCGCCGGCAACCAGACCGGCGTCGATCTGGAGCGCGACATCATCAAGGTCGCCGTCATCGAACGCCATGGCAAGAACGGCAATCACGCCAACGGTTTCGTGCAGGGTTTCGGGCTGAGGAAGGGCGCGATTGCCTCCACCGTCGGCCATGACAGCCACAACATCTGCGTCGTCGGCGTTTCCGAGGAAGATATGGCGCTTGCCGCCAATCGCCTCGGCGAGATCAAGGGCGGCTTTGTGGTGGTGAAGGATGGCAAGGTGACGGGCGAGATCGCGCTTCCCGTCGCCGGCCTGATGAGCCTTGAACCCTACGAATGGGTACGCGACACGCTGCACGACTTGAGAAAATCGGCCTACGCCCTTGGAACGACTCTCGAAGAACCCTTCCTGCAGGTCGCCTTCCTGCCGCTGCCGGTCATCCCCCATCTGAAGATTTCGGACATGGGCATGGTGGATGTGGACCGGTTTCAGCTGATCTGAGCGAACTATTTGCGGTGGCTCGGAGTTCTCGACCAGCCTTTCGGCAATTCGTCGCCTTCCATCGGCGGATTGTCGGGAACCCGCTCCAAGACCTTGGCAAGGTCGTCTCCCGTTGCGCCACGCGCGCGTCTTTTCAGGAAATCGGCAGCCGTTTCAACGGCGTCAATCTTTTGCGCGACAGCAGATGCGATCCAGTCGTTGAGTGACATCCCATCTTCTTGCGCAAGTCTTTCAGCAGCAGCCTGTATCAAAGCAGGCAGTCTGAGCGGATATGGATTACTGTTCATGACCATCTAGCTCCAGAAACGCACCCGGCCGCAGCAACCTTATTCCGAAACGGGCAGCGGCAATATCGAAATCTCGAATATTATGCGTTACCAACGCATCGGCACGGCTGTTGATCGCAGCTTCCATGACCATCTCATCCTTCGGATCGCCAAGCTGCGGTCGCCATCGATAGTGCAATTCAACAGGTTCGGCCAATGCCGCAAGCTGTTCGATCACCAAATCGATCGCCGCAGTTGGCAATCCATGGGCGGCAACCTGCTCGCTCCGCTTGAGCACATCTTCATATTCCAGCAAAAGCGCCGTCGTCAGCAACATCGTCAAGCGTCTGGCGGCGACCATCTGAATGATCGCAAACGAAGCGCCATGTCTGCTGCGAAACGTAGCCGTCAAAACATTCGTATCAAGCACGACCCGCTTCATACGATCATCATGATCCATCCCCATTTATGGTACAACATAAGATTTTAAGGGGCTGATCTCATCGGCGACCAAATGAATCTGACCGCCGCTCTTGAACATAACAGCCGCGTCAGGCAATAGGCCCCCTTAACGTTTTAGAACAACTGTAAGAAGGCTGACCGAACGAAATGCTGCAAACCCCCTACTACCTCATCGACAAGTCCAAGCTAATCCAGAACATGGAACGGATTGCGAGCGTACGTGAGAAGTCGGGCGCCAAGGCATTGCTGGCGCTGAAGTGTTTCGCCACGTGGTCGGTGTTCGATTTCATGCGCGACTACATGGACGGCACCACCTCGTCCTCGCTCAACGAAGTCCGCCTCGGCCACGAGCGTTTCGGCAAGGAAACCCACGCCTATTCCGTCGCTTATGCCGATTACGAGATCGACGAGGTCGTGTCCCACGCCGACAAGATCATCTTCAACTCGATCGGCCAGCTGCAGCGTTTTGAAGCCCAGTCGTCGGGCATCACGCGCGGCCTGCGCCTCAACCCCGGCGTTTCCTCCTCGTCCTTCGATCTGGCTGACCCTGCCCGCCCCTTCTCTCGCCTCGGCGAATGGGATTTGAAACAGGTCGAGCCGGTCATGGACATGATCACCGGCTTCATGATCCACAACAACTGCGAGAACAAGGATTTTGGCCTGTTCGACCGCATGCTCGGCGATATCGAAGAGAAATTTGCACCGCTCCTGAAACAGGCCGAATGGGTCTCTCTCGGCGGCGGCATCCACTTCACCGGCGACGATTATCCGGTCGACCAGTTTGCCGAGCGCCTCAAGCGTTTCTCCGGCGAATATGGCGTGCAGGTCTATCTCGAGCCGGGCGAAGCCTCGATCACCAAATCGACGACGCTGGAAACCACCGTCCTCGACACACTTTACAACGGCAAGAACCTTGTCGTGGTGGATTCGTCCATCGAAGCGCACATGCTGGATCTCCTGATCTATCGTGAGAATGCCAAGGTTCACCCTAACCAGGGACCCCATCGCGCGATGGTCTGCGGCAAGTCATGCCTTGCCGGAGACATTTTTGGGGAATTCGACTTCCCCGAAGAAGTAAAGGTCGGCGACCGCATCTCGTTCCAGGATGCTGCCGGCTACACGATGGTCAAGAAAAACTGGTTTAACGGCGTGAAAATGCCGGCAATCGCCATCCGGGAACTGGATGGCAGCCTCAGGACGGTCCGTGAGTTTGACTACACGGACTACGAACAGAGCCTTTCCTGATCAGAAAGGGCCAAAGGCCCACAGGGAAGACTTTCTGACGATTGGACGCAAGGAGTGGTCCCCAGAATGAAAAAGAACGTGCTCATCATCGGCGCCGGCGGCGTCGCACAGGTCGTTGCCCACAAGTGTGCGCAGAACAATGATGTCCTCGGCGATATCCATATCGCTTCGCGCACCAAGTCGAAATGCGATGACATCATCGCATCCGTGCACGAAAAGAAGGCCATGAAGACCGAAGGCGTGCTTGAAGGCCACGGCCTCGACGCGCTCGACATCGAAGCCACAAAGGCTTTGATCGTCAAGACCGGCAGCCAGATCGTCATCAACGTCGGCACCGCCTTCCTCAACATGTCGGTGCTGCGCGCCTGCATGGATACCGGCGTCGCCTATATCGACACCGCCATCCACGAAGAGCCGAACAAGATCTGCGAAACGCCGCCGTGGTACGGTAACTACGAGTGGAAGCGTGCCGCCGAATGCGAGGAAAAGGGCATCACCGCCATCCTCGGCGCCGGTTTTGATCCGGGCGTCGTCAACGCCTATGCGCGTCTCGCCAAGGACGAATATCTCGACACCGTCACCGACGTCGATATCGTCGACATCAATGCCGGCAGCCACGGCAAGTATTTTGCCACCAATTTTGACCCGGAAATCAATTTCCGCGAATTCACCGGCGTTGTCTATTCCTGGCAGGGCGGCGAATGGAACGTCAACAAGATGTTCGAAATCGGCAAGGACTACGACCTGCCGGTCGTCGGCACCCGCCGCGCCTATCTCTGCGGCCATGACGAAGTCCATTCGCTGGCCAAGAACATGGAAGGCGCCGACGTGCGCTTCTGGATGGGCTTTGGCGATCATTACATCAACGTCTTCACCGTCCTGAAGAACATCGGCCTTCTGTCCGAACAGCCGGTCAAGCTCGCAGACGGTTCCGAAGTCGTGCCGCTCAAGGTCGTCAAGGCCTGCCTGCCCGACCCGTCGTCGCTGGCACCGGAATATGAAGGCAAGACCTGCATCGGCGACTTCGTGAAGGGCACGAAGGACGGCAAGGAACGCACGGTGTTCATCTACAACGTCGCCGACCACAAGGAAGCCTTCAACGAAGTGGGCTCCCAGGGCATTTCCTACACGGCAGGCGTTCCGCCGGTCGCAGCAGCGATGCTTGTCGCCACCGGCGAATGGGATGTGAAGAAGATGGCCAATGTCGAAGAACTGGCCCCGCGCCCGTTCCTCAACATCTTGAACAAGATCGGCCTGCAGACCTGCATCCGTGACGAACAGGGTGAGCGCGAACTGCATTTCGATTGAGATGCGGCGATTGCCTCCACGCTGAAATGACGAAAGGCCCGCGATCGCTCGCGGGCCTTTTCCGTCTGCCCTTGCGGCGACATTGTCAGCCGTTCATATAGCGGCGCGGCTTGGCGGCACGACGCTCGGCAATCTGTTGCTCGACGAAGTGGACAAGATTGCTCACCATCCGGCGAGCGGTTTGCAAAAGCAGGTTCCATGCGGTCATGACCGTCTCCTCTGGTTGGTTTGTGTTGGTATTGGGTTTGAATAAGGCACCGGCTTCCGTTGACCGGTGAAGGCGTTATGCGCTTGAGCCCACTCCATGCGGTAGACCAGACCTCCGGTATGATTGCACATTTCTCCGAAAGACTTTTCCACCCACTGGCGCGCATGCAAGGCGCGCGGTAAAAAGCATCATCGAATTCGCCGAAACCAGCGTTTTTCGCACGTTTGACTGGAGACAACGCAATGGATCATCTCGCAACGCTTGTCACAAAAATTGCACAACACACCGATTGCGATGGCGTTCATCCGACAAAGATTCCAAACCTGTCGCTGATCCGCGTCTCCAATCCCACCGAACCGGTGCGCGGCGTTACGCAGCCTTCGCTTTGCATCGTCGTGCAGGGCACCAAGCATGTGACGCTGGCCGATCACACCTATGAATACGGCGCCGGCTGCCACCTCGTCGCCTCGGTCGAGCTGCCGGTCGTCAATCGCGTCGTCGCTGCAAGCCCTGAAAAACCTTACATGTCGCTGCTGCTGGCACTCGACATGCCGGCGCTCGGCACCATGCTGATGGAAATGCCGCGCACGACCGAAACAGGCACCGCCCGCTGCGGTACAGGCCTTTGTGTCAGCGAAGCCTCACCCGGCCTTCTCGATGCCGCCCTTCGCCTGACCCAGCTTCTGGACACGCCGGAGGACATCGATTTTCTGGCGCCTCTTGCCGAACGTGAACTACTGTACCGGCTGATGCGCGGCGAGCAGGCGCACAAGGTGCGCCGCCTGCTGATGCCGGAAAGCCGCCTGCAACAGGTCAACCGCGCCATCGCGTGGATCCGCGACAATTTTGACAAGCCGTTTTCCATCGACCGCGTCGCCAACGAAGCAAGCATGAGCTCATCCTCGCTGCACGAACATTTTCGCGAAGTCACGGCCATGAGCCCGCTGCAATATCAAAAGCAGCTGCGCCTGCAGGAAGCCCGCCGCATGATCCTGGCGGAAGCACTGGACGCCGCCACCGCCGCCCACCGCGTGGGTTACGACAGCCCGTCGCAGTTCAGCCGCGAATACCGCCGCCTGTTCGGCGCCCCGCCGATCCGCGATATTTCACGGGTGCGGGGTGAGGATGCGGGTTTGGTGGGAGCGTGAGGCTGAGGGGCTAGGGACAGATCGGTCAGTAGATCTGGAAAGCGACTATAGTACCATTCTGCCGATATCATTGTGCCTTGGAAACAAACCGCTCCTCCAGAATGTCGGATATATTGTCGTATATGCTAATCGCCGGGAGCGCTGAAAAATACGAATGCTGGTCGTTCTTTTCGAAGGGCCACCAGTAATCGACAATGTAAAGCATCCCCTCGTGCCAGACGACCCGCACGACGAGATGGCCATAATTATCATTGTCCCACGCCTTCACCGAATAGCGGAAAACGCCCGTCAACGCCCCGGTGGGACTGGGCTCATAAACCTTACCGTAGGCTTTGGTTACTTCACCAAAGGCTCGGTTTTGGCCCTGCAGGATTCGCAGCAACAGGCTTGTACTCAACACCTCAAGGTCAGGCCGCCCGTGGTACGCAACGGATGAGAACCAGACGGCTCCCTGCAGGCCACCTGTGAAAAACCTGGCCTCCTTCCGCCCATCAAAGGTATTGATCGGAAGGTCCCATTGCTCGGGCATGCGCACATCGACAACCTCTCCATCAATGACGAGCTTGGCATTTTTCACGCCCTCCCAATAGCTGGAACCGCGGTCGGCACTGAAAACCATATTGTCGATGAATGTCATCGAATAATCGCGCGCATAGTCCACGATCTCGTCCCGCGCGCCATCACTGTCGGCTTTTGAAAGATCGTAAATGAAATGGATCCCAAGCGCCTTATATCCCCTCGTCAAACAGTGACTGATAATGCCAGTCTTCGGATGCCCTGAAACCTCCTTGACGCCTTCAATCAGCGCTCCTGACGCATCTGCCGCCTCTCGTTTAGAGACAACCTCAAAATCAATTTGCAAGAGGGCACGACCGCAAAGGCGCCCTGCCGGTGCGGCATATTTCAAGTTGTAGCCAACGACAGTCGTTTCGATCGGCACCGCGTCGGTTTCCAAGGGCTTGATCTTCCCTATGTTCGTATATCGACCGATCTGTTTGGGCTCCGTCTCATCGTCTTCCGCCAACGGCGCCGTCTCCACGACAGCCTCCTCCGGCACCAGCGTCTTGAAATCCAGATCGGGGTCGGAAAAATCAAACGCCTTCTCCACCCAGCCATCCTTGGCAGGCTGCCGGACAACGTCCTGCGCTACCGCATGCCCTGCCATCGACATAACCAGCATCGAAACAAGCGCTGCGCGCATCACGTCCACCCCACCGTTGTCAGTCCGATCCGATATCCCGTGCCCAAGCCAGTGCCTCGGTTGTCATCGCCGGGTTCTTCAGCTTGGCGATCCGCTTCAAATCCTTGTCCTTGAACGGATTTCCGCCGATATGCAGCCCGAACGGGCCGCCGCTCCCCGCCTTGTTTTCCAGCTGGGTCAGTTGACTCAAAGCCTTGGGCAGCGTGGTCAATTCGCAATTTTTCAGCTTAAGCGACTGGATATTGCTCAACTGACCAATCTGCGCTGGTAAGACCTTGATCGGGTTGCCATCGGCACAAAGCTGCATCAGATCCGGAAGATTGAAGACCGCCTGCGGGATGATGCCCTGCTCGCACCGCGAAAACGACAGTGACTTGAGTTTTGGAAAACGCGACAGGAAGTTTTGCGGAAAATCCAGCCAGTGCATATCGTCGAGAATGAGAACCTTGAGGCTTGGATTGGCCTGCCGCGGCACCGGTAAATCAATGAGTGGCGTGCCCGATAAGGACAGATTGTCGAGACCGGGCATTTCGAACAATTCAGCAGGCACAGACCGCAACGGATTGCGGTCGAGAGTGAGCCCTTCCAGCCTCAATCGTTCACAAAACTGCGGCGGCAGGGTTTCAAGGCGATTGTTCGAAAGAAACAGGTAGCCCAGCTCCTGCATGTCAAAAAGTTGCGGTGGAAGCTGACGCAGCTTCAGGCCGCCAATCTCAAGCGTATCGTGGGAATGCCGCCCAAAAACGTAGGACAGCTTGTCGTCTTCCTTCCAGTCACCAGAATCGGAAGGGTCCGGCCGCCCGGCATTGCGCCAAGCGATCCGGTCGATCGCGACCTGAAGGCCTTGCTCCGAGTTCAGGTCGCTTGGCAGCTCGTCAGCCCAGGGAGGAATGCGAGGCGTCACCGTCACACCCGCGCGCAGAACACGTCGATGGCATCAAGTTTGACGACGCCCCCCTCGAGCTTCGACACAAAGCCCGGAAGATCGACCGGCATCACATCACCAAGCCTTTTGGGCAGCGTGAAATTTTGAGGCTGTCGGGTGAGGTTATAGACAAACAGCAGTTTCTCGCCGCCTTTCTCACGTTCGAAAGCCAGCAGGTCCTGATTGGTTTCGATAAACGTCATGTCGCCATCGATCAGTGCCGCATGTGATTTGCGGAAGGCGATCGTCGCGCGGTAATGCGCCAGAACGGAATCCGCCAGCTTCTCCTGTGCATCGACGGCGCGCACCGCATGCTCTCTCGGCACCGGCAGCCACGTCTTGGTGCCTTCGGTGAAACCGGCATGCGGTTTGGCGCTGTCCCATACCATCGGCGTGCGGCATCCGTCGCGCCCCTTGAAAGCCGGCCAGAAGCGGATGCCGTAGGGGTCGCGCAGATCCTCGAAGGAAAGTTCAGCCTCCGTAAGTCCCAGTTCCTCGCCTTGATAGAGGCAGATCGAACCACGCAGCGTCGCGATCAGAGTTGCCGAAAGTTTTGCGACGCGATCCTGTTCTGCCGGCGTTTCGATGAAGCGGGTGACGTGACGAATGACGTCGTGGTTGGAAAACGCCCAGCACACCCAGCCGTTCACCACCGTGTCGAGCACGGTCTGCATGACCTTGCGGATATAGCTCGCATCGAAAGCCGGTCCGAGCAGATCGAACGTATAGCACATGTGCAGCTTGTCATTACCAGTCGTATAAAGCGCCAGCGTGTTCAGTGAGCGCGGCCCGTCACCCACCTCGCCGACACTCGCCCGGCCCTCGTAGCTGTCGAGCAATTTGCGAAAACATTTCAGGAAATCAATGTTTTCCGGCTGTGTCTTGTCATAGAGGTGGTTCTGCATCGAATAGGGATTGGTGTCTGTCTCCATCCCCGCGCCATCGGTGTCGTAGACCATCGGCGGATTGTTTCGAAGCTGCTTGTCGTGGAAATAATAGTTCACCGTATCGAGGCGGAAACCATCGACGCCACGGTCGAGCCAGAATTTCACGGTGTCCAGCATGGCATCCTGCACATCCGGATTGTGAAAGTTCAGATCCGGCTGCGAGATCAGGAAATTGTGCATGTAATATTGCTTGCGCACGCCATCCCATTCCCATCCTGGGCCGCCGAAGATGGAGAGCCAGTTCGTCGGCGCCGTGCCATCCGGCTTGGCATCCGCCCAAACATACCAGTCCGCCTTCGGATTGGTGCGGCTGGAACGGCTTTCGATGAACCAGGGATGCTGATCGGAAGTGTGAGAAATCACCTGGTCGATGATCACTTTCAAACCAAGGCGATGCGCTTCGGTCATCATCTCGTCGAAATCGGCAAGCGTGCCGAACATCGGATCGACATTGCAGTAATCCGAGACGTCATAGCCCATGTCGGCCATTGGCGAGGTGAAAAACGGGGATAGCCAGATGGCATCGACGCCAAGCGAGGCGATATGCCCCAGCCGCTCTGTAACGCCTTTGATATCGCCTAGCCCGTCACCCGTGGTGTCCTGAAAAGAGCGTGGATAGACCTGGTAGATCACGGCTCCGCGCCACCAATCGGATCGGATGTCTGCCTGCGAAATCATAAGCATGTACCTCTCGAAATGTTCGGTTCCTGACAACCTAAGCCGCATCCGGCAAAAGGCAACCGATGGTCGCCAAACGCGCCGTAACAGAGATTTGAACCGTAATTTGATCGCATTGGATGCAATCTCGATGACAGTTCGCTGATTGGCAGGACGCCGGACCCCAAAAATCCGGGGGGTTACAATGTCGCATTCGTGGCACTAGTGTGGCGCCTTTCCGCCTGTCGGAAAACGGGAACATGAATGAAAAAAGAGGCTTTGAAGCCTTGGAAAGGTGGGGGTTTTCCCAATGTATCACTTCAGCAAGAAATTCTTGGCGACAGCGATGTTTGGCGCATTGCTGGCTTGTTCCGCCCACGCGGCGACGATCAACATCCACAATGGTGGCGACCCGCAGTCGCTCGATCCACAGAAATTGTCGGGTGACTGGGAAAACCGCATCGCCGGCGATATCTTCGAAGGTCTGGTAACCGAAGACGCGAAGGTCAACCCGATCCCGGGCCAGGCCGAAAGCTGGACGATCTCCGACGACGGCCTCGTTTATACGTTCAAGCTGCGCGACGGCATCAAGTGGTCGGACGGCCAGCCGGTCACCGCCGGTGACTTCGTCTTCGCCTTCCAGCGTCTGATGGACCCGAAGGCCGCTGCCGATTACGCCTATCTCCAGTATACGATCAAGAATGCCGAAAAGATCAACAAGGGCGAAATCGCCGATGCCAGCCAGCTCGGCGTCAAGGCCATCGACGACAAGACGCTCGAGATCACCCTCGAAAACCCCACCCCCTATTTCATCAACTCCCTGATGCACTACACCGCTTATCCGGTTCCAAAGCATCTGGTCGAGGCAAAGGGTGCGGACTGGGTGAAGATCGGCACCATCGTGACCAATGGTCCGTATAAGCCGGTCGAATGGGTTCCGGGTTCGCACGTTACGACGGCAAAAAACGATCAGTATTACGGCGCGGCCAACCTGAAGATCGACGGTGCCAAGTTCTTCGTTCTGGAAGACCAGGAAGCCGCATTGAAGCGCTATCGCGCCGGTGAATTCGATATCCTCACGGACTTCCCGACCGACCAGTACGAGTGGATGAAGAAAAACCTGCCGGGTCAGGCGCATGTCGCACCGTTCTCGGGTCTCTATTATTACGTCATCAACTCGCAGACAGAGCCGACCAAGGACAAGCGCGTCCGCCAGGCGCTTTCCATGGCGATAAACCGCGAAGTCATCGGCCCGCAGATTTTGGGCACCGGCGAACTGCCGGCCTATTCCTGGGTGCCGCCGGGCACGGCAAATTATGACGAGCCCTCCTACGTTTCGTGGAAGGATGAGCCTTACAAGCAGAAGGTCGAGGAAGCCAAGAAACTGCTGACCGAAGCAGGTTTCGGCCCCTCCAAACCGCTGACCCTGCAGCTCAAGTACAACACCAACGATAACCACAAGCGCATTGCCGTTGCCATTGCCGCCATGTGGAAGCCGCTTGGCGTCAATGTCGAACTCGTCAATGCCGAAACCAAGGTTCATTACGACCAGCTTCAGCGCGGCGACGTACAGGTCGGCCGCGCCGGCTGGCTCGCAGACTATAACGACCCGGACAACTTCCTGAACCTGCTCGTGACCGGCGTGCCCATGAACTACGGCCGTTGGTCGAATGCCGAATACGACAAGCTGATCAAGGACGGCAATCTGGAAAAGGACCTGAAGAAGCGCGCTGAGCTCTTCAAACAGGCCGAAAAGATCGCGCTCGACGACAGTGCCGCGCTGCCTATCTACTACTACGTTTCCAAGAACGTGGTATCGCCGAAAATCTCCGGCTTTGAAGACAACGTGCAGGATATTCACCGCACGCGCTGGCTCTCGATCAAAGAATAACAGGGAGTCAGGGATCTTTCGCTCCGCAGCGTCGTGCGCCTCCATCGCGCACGACGCCGTAGCGCTTTAAGGTGCTGCGGCCGCGCTTGACCCGGGACTTATGGGTCATCGGCATGAAGCGGCGGGGGACAAGACCCGACCAGAACATAAAAATGCTCAGCTACGCTTTCCGTCGATTGCTGTCGACGATCCCGGTCTTGTGGATCGCCGTGACAGCCTGTTTTTTCGTTCTTCGTCTCGCGCCCGGTGGGCCTTTTGACGGGGAACGCTCGCTGCCGCCGGCGATCCTGCAAAACCTTGCGGCCCACTACAATCTCGATAAACCGCTGATCCAGCAGTATCTTTATTATGTCGGTGATCTCCTGCGCGGCGACCTCGGCCCGTCATTCTCCAGCGAGGATTTCAACGTCGCCCAGCAGATCATGATCGGCCTGCCTTACACGTTCACGCTCGGCATGACCGCCTTTGCGCTCGCCATCATCATCGGCGTCGCCGTCGGCTGTCTTGGGGCGCTCTATCAGAACAAGATGCCGGACTATGTGCTCGGCGCGATGATTCTGGTGGGCGTCGTGTTCCCGAACTTTCTCATCGCCCCCATCCTCCAGCTCGTCTTCGGCATCCAGCTGGCATGGCTGCCGGTCGGTGGCTGGGGTGATGGCTCGCTGAAATATCTCGTGCTGCCGGTCGTGGTGATGGCGCTGCCGCATGCGGGGCGCATCTCGCGCATTACCCGCGGTTCGATGATCGAAGTGATGAACCAGAATTTCATCCGTACCGCCAAGGCCAAGGGTATCGGCCCACGGCTGACGGTCATGCGCCATGCGCTGAAACCCGCCATGATGCCGGTCGTCTCCTACCTCGGCCCGGCGGCGAGTTACCTTCTCACCGGCTCGCTGGTCGTCGAAAGCATCTTCGGGCTTCCCGGCATCGGCCGCTACTTCATCAACGCAGCATTGAACCGCGATTACGGCATGGTTCTCGGCACGGTCATTTTCTACATGGTCCTGATCGTCTTCCTGAACCTCATCGTCGATATCGCCTATGCCTGGCTTGATCCGAAAGTGAGAAACAGATGATCCTCAATCCCGCAAAAAGAGAGCTGCTCGCAGCCGAACTGCTGGAAGCGGAAGGTCTTTCCCCGGAAGGTCGTTCGCTCACCAAGGACGCCATGCGCAGGCTCTGTCGCAACAAGGCGGCGGTCGTTTCGATCGTTGTCCTGGTCCTGCTGATCCTCGTCGCCTTCCTCGGCCCATACTTCATCCCGCACAATTACGAGGACCCGGATTGGGCCGCCTTCCGCGCGCCACCATCCTGGGAAGACGGCCACTATTTTGGCACCGACCCGAACGGCCGCGACCTGCTTGCCCGCGTGCTTTACGGCACCCGCGTCTCGCTCGCCGTCGCCTTCGTCGCCACCCTCGTCTCGGTGGTCATCGGCGTGCTTTACGGTGCGATCTCCGGCTATTTCGGTGGCCGGTTGGATTCGATCATGATGCGCTTCGTCGACATCATGTACGCGCTTCCCTACATCCTTTTCGTTATCCTGCTGATGGTGATTTTCGGCCGTAACGTCTATCTGCTGTTCGCAGCGATCGGCGCTCTGGAATGGCTGACCATGGCCCGCATCGTGCGCGGCCAGACGCTCTCGCTCAAACACCGCGAATTCGTGGAAGCGGCCCGCGCTTCCGGCCAGAAGCCGCTGAAAATCATCACCAAACACATCATCCCGAACCTCGTCGGGCCGGTGGTCATCTTCGCCGCCCTCACAGTGCCGGAAATCATCGCGACGGAAAGCTTCTTGTCCTATCTCGGTTTCGGCGTTCAGGAACCGCTGACCTCGCTCGGCACACTGATCGCAGAGGGCACCGACGCCATGGAAAGCATGCCGTGGCTCTTGGCCTTCCCGGCCGTCTTCCTTGTCTCGCTGCTGCTCAGCCTGTTGTTCATCGGCGACGGCCTGCGCGACGCGTTCGACCCGAAGGATCGCTGACATGACAGATCAGACGCAGAAAGACGTCCTTCTGGAACTGAAGGACTATTCGATCACCTTCAAGACGCCGGATGGCGACGTGAAGGCCGTCTCGAACATGAACCTTACCGTCCGTCGCGGCGAGCGCATCGCCATCGTCGGCGAAAGCGGATCGGGCAAAAGCCAGACGTTTCTCGGCATCATGGGCCTGCTCGCCAAGAACGGCCAGACTTCCGGTCAGGCGCTGCTGGAAGGCCGCGACGTGCTGGCATTGAAGCCGCGCGAGCTCGACAAGGTGCGTGGCAAGGACATGGCGATGGTCTTCCAGGACCCGATGACCGCCTTGAATCCATCTCTCAAGATATCCCGGCAACTGACGGAACAGCTTGAGATTCATCGCGGTTTTACCGCCAAGGCAGCCTCGATCGAGGCGCTCGACATGCTCAAGCGTGTCGGCATCCCTGACCCGACCCGCCGCTTCAACCTCTACCCGCATGAACTGTCGGGCGGCATGCGCCAGCGCATCGTCATCGCCATGGCGCTGCTCACCAAACCCAAACTCCTGATCGCCGACGAGCCGACCACCGCTCTCGACGTCACCATTCAGGCGCAGATCCTTGACCTTTTCAACGATCTGACCGCCGAGATGAACACGGCACTGCTGATGATCACCCACGATCTCGGCGTCGTCGCCGGCCTCGCCGACCGCGTTGCCGTTATGTATGCCGGCAACATTGTCGAGGAAGCGCCGGTCGACGAACTGTTCGAAAAGCCGGCGCATCCCTATACGGCGGCGCTACATGCGGCGATCCCGCGGCCCGATCAGGATGTCGACGACCTCGTCGTCATTCCCGGCCGTCCGCCGAACCTGCAGCATCTGCCAAAAGGCTGCAATTTCTCGCCACGCTGTCCCAAGGTTCAGGATGATTGCATCGATCGTCCGCCGCAGCTCGAAACATTGGCGCCGCAGCATTGCGCCGCCTGTTTCCACCCCTTCCCGCGTCGTGAGGAGCTGTTGACCCATGCTTGACCAAAACACACCGGGGCAGACCCTGCTCAAGGTCGAAAACCTCACCACTCAGTTCGAGATCGAGGCAAAGTCGTTCTTCCGGAAGCCGACAATGCTGACCGCCGTCAATGATGTGTCTTTCGAACTGAAGGAAGGCCGCACGCTCGGCATCGTCGGGGAATCCGGCTGCGGAAAATCCACGCTCGGGCGCTCCATTCTCCAGCTTATCCGTGCACAAAAAGGCCGCGTCGTCTGGCAGGGCAAGAACCTGCTGGATCTGACGCCGGAGCAGATCCGGCTCGCCCGCCGCGACATGCAGATCATCTTTCAGGATCCGATCGCCTCGCTCGATCCGCGCATGACGGTGGGTGACATCATCGCCGAACCGCTTACCGTGTTCGAACCGAAACTCAGCCGCGCCCAGCGTCTGGAACGGGTTCAGGAGATCATGGCGGCGGTCGGCCTCGTGCCGGAAATGATCAACCGGTATCCGCACGAGTTTTCCGGCGGTCAGGCCCAACGCATCGGCATTGCCCGCGCCGTCATCACCCGGCCAAAGCTGATCGTCTGCGACGAGCCGGTATCGGCGCTCGACGTATCGATCCAGGGACAGGTGATCACGCTCCTGCGAAAACTGCGCAAGGAGTTCGGCCTCACCCTGATCTTCATCAGCCACGATCTGTCGGTCGTGCGGCTGATCTCGGATGACGTGCTGGTGCTGTACCTCGGCCGTATCGTCGAGGCCGGCGACTGCGCCACCGTGTTCAGCGCTCCGGCCCATCCCTATACGCAGGCACTGTTTTCGGCAGCCCCGATCCCGGATCCGAAACTCGCCCGCCAGCGTTCGCGCATCCGCCTGCAGGGCGATCCGCCCTCGCCGATGAACCCGCCGCCGGGCTGTCCTTTCCAGCCACGCTGCTGGAAGTCGACGGATATCTGTCGCACCCAGATGCCGCCGACCGAACTGGTACGCCAGGGCCAGTCGGCCGCGTGTTACCACATGGACCGGCCGCCGGAGGCGTGAGGCCGCGCGTCTTGCTCCCAACGATCTCCCCCCTTGTGGGGGAGATGTCACGAAAGTGACAGAGGGTTGGCGGCGGGGAGTGGTTAAGCGGCCTTGGCGCCAGGATCCCCCCCTCTGCCCTGCCGGGCATCTCCCCCACAAGGAGGGAGATCGGCTGGGCGCACCCTTGCAGTCCATATGCGATAGCCTTGGCAAGGACGGAGAAGGAACAAGCGATCCCCCACTCCACCCTTGCCTCCCAAACCGTCATCGCGTATCGCCAAATGACGAAAATTGTTGGGAGAACGGTTTTGGGCGGAAAGTTTCTATCGATCGGCGAATGTATGGTGGAGCTGTCGCAGGCGGGTGATGGCCTGCTGCGCAGAGGTTTTGCCGGCGACACGTTCAACACCGCCTGGTACATGCGCGCCTGCTTGGCGAAAGACTGGTCTGTCGATTATTTCACCGCGCTCGGCGACGACCCGATGTCCGACGAGATGGTGGCCATGATGGCAAAGGCCGGCATCGGCACCGGCCAGATCCGCCGTATGCCCGGCAAGACACCCGGCCTCTACCTGATTACCCTGAAGGACGGCGAACGCACATTCAGCTACTGGCGCGATACCGCCGCCGCCAAAAAGCTGGCCGATGACGCAAACCACCTGCGCGCGGCGATTGAAGCCTCCGACATCGTCTATTTCTCCGGCATCACACTTGGCATCCTTGCTTCCGAAGCCATCGAAACCCTGCTCTCGGAACTGCGCCGCGCCAAGGCATCCGGCAAGATCGTCGCCTTCGACCCCAACATCCGCCCCCGCCTGTGGGCCGGAAAAGACATCATGCTGAAGACGATCGAGGATGGCGCCCGTGCTGCGTCTCTCGTTCTGCCGAGCTTTGACGATGAAAAGGCCCATTTCGGCGATACCGACGTCGCCGCCACCATCGCCCGCTATCACGCGCTCGGTGTAACCAACGTTGTGGTCAAAGACGGCCCGAACGGCGTAACCCTGAGTTTTGACGGCAAGGTTCAGCATGTGCCGGCGGTCGAGGCAAAGGCCGTGGTCGATACGACCAGCGCAGGGGACAGTTTTAACGGCGGTTTTCTCTCACGGCTGCTGACGGGTGCAACGCCGGCAGAAGCTGCGGTTCATGGCGCTGCGGTGGCAACCACTGTCATCGGCCATCACGGCGCACTGATCGATCCTGCCTTGTTGCCGGTCTGACCGGAGACAGACGATCGGGGTCAAAACCCGATCGTCTCTTCGAACTTGTCCCACGACTGCCACATCGCATAACGGCCGATGCCGGGGATCGGCACATGCCCGTAATAGGGCGAGAGCTGCAATTCCGAAAAAATCTCGCTGCGTTTTGCGACGGCCCCGACATAGATCGCCGACGCGAGTCCGGTGCGGTTGGCGCCGTGCTCGCAATGGATGAGGATCGGCTTTTCGGCGTTCCGCATGATTTCCGCAAGTTTCGCGCTTCCCTCGACAGGCAGGATGTCGCCCGAACTGATAGGATAATCCACCAGCGTCACGCCATTGCGTTCGGCAGAGGCCTTTTCTTCCGCATACCAGTCACCGCGCGTTTCATTTCTCAGGTTGATGATGGTCTTGATGCCGTGCCGGCGCACGAGACTATCGATCTCCTCCGCACCCGGTTGGGCTGAACGGTAAAGCTGTCCGGCAATCACTTCATGCTGGTTGCCGGTCAGCTGGTTGGCCCCCATGAAAATACCGAGGGCAGCGACACTTGCGAGAAGTGCCAAACCAGCGGCCTTGAAAATACGCATCATAAAATCCATCAAATACAACGGCGCACACTTAGGTATCGGGTCACGACGGTGCAAATCACAATCATGTAACCCCGACATCCTCGTGTCATACGGCTCAACGATAGAACACAGGGCTGCAACATGATGCCTGAATAGGCGAAATTGCGGCGAAGAGACGGAAAGCTATGCAGCCGTCAACTAAGTGAGGGCTTGCGGGCAGAGATTGCGTAACGGTCGTACAACATGCAGTCCAACCCACGCAGCAAAGGCATTTTGCGTGCTTGCGCGATATGAATATCCATAAGCTTGCGGTCGACAACAATGTCGCAAAATCCTGACGCCTGCAGCAGCGCAACGATCGCCTCCGCGCTCATGGAAGAAGAAAAATAAACCTGTTCGCGGATTCGCCGGTGTCGTTCCGCCATCTCCGAGGAAAGCCCTGCGACACACGGTCTCCCGGAAAGCCTGCCCCAAGCTTTTTGCAGTTTCTTTATCCAACTCTCCTTGCCCCAGTCTCCATCCAGGATGAGCAATTTCCCGCCAGGTTTGAGAAGACAAAACCACTCATTGAAGGCTGCAATCGGATCGACAAGCGTCCAGATCAAGAAACGGTTGGTGATAACATCGTAACTTTGGGGAGGCTCCATCGTGTTTTCCGCATCGCCAGCGACAAAACGGATTTCGGCACCACGATGACGAGCCTTCGATCGAGCTTGCTCAAGCATGGCGTCGGACCAATCGAGCCCAGTTACCTTGAAGCCTGCATCATGCATGAGATGGGAAAACACACCCGTACCGCAAGCCAAATCTAGCGCCGCTTGCCCGCGACCTTCTCCGAGATGTTTGAGAATAAGCCGCTTCCAGCCTCGGTACTCCGCTTCCGAATATATTTCATGGCCGACGCTTTCGTCGAAAGTCGCGGCTCTGTCTGACCAGAAATTCTTGATCTCATCGCGAATTGAATAATTGCTCCCGGTGAAATGCATTTCAAATTGTCCATCGTTCGAATTGGAAGGGGGCCTTAAACCATATAACTTGATTTTTAAAATCATCTTTTATATGCGTGCCGCGATATTATGAAAATTCAAAAGAGCCACACATGAATATTCTAAAACAGTTCTTTTTGATGTTGGCAGTTCTCATCTGCGCATCGAAATCCGTCCTTGCTCAGCCCTTCACGATTACGGACATCGCCGGGCGCAACGTCACTTTTGAAAAGCCCGTTGAGAGAATCATTCTCGGCGAAGGCCGGATGATTTATGCGCTGGCGGCAGTCGGAAAAGACGACCCTTTTGCAAAAGTCGTCGGCTGGCGCAACGATCTGTGGACGACGGATCGCGGCAATTTCGACGCATATGTTTCGAAATTCCCAAAAGGCAAAGACATCCCTTTTCTGGGGAACCTGACGAACGGCACACTACAAACAGAAACTATCGCCAAACTACAGCCTGATGTCATGCTGATGCTTATTGGCAGCAAATCTGCTGCCGATGAAACAGGGCTGGAAGAAACGCTCGGCAAGATTGGCGTCAAGCTGGTCTATATCGATTTTCGTGATCACGTCATCGAGAACACGGAAAAGAGCCTCAAAATTCTGGGCGAACTCATCGGAGAGAAGAGCCGCGGAGAGGAGGTCGCAGCCTATTGGAAGCAGCAGATATCAATCGTGACGGATCGGATACAAGCGGCCAATGTTACCAAACGCAAAGTCTTTCTTTATGGCGCAGCCGGAATATCAGATTGCTGCATCACCTTTGGCGCGGATAATTTTGGCCTCATGGTCGATATCGCGGGCGGCCATAACATAGGCGCAGATTTCCTGCCGGGTTATACGGGTCAGTTGAACCCGGAACAGATCGTCGCATCGAATCCTGATGTCGTGATCGTTACTGGTTCGGATTGGTCGAATATGAAGGATGCCCGAGGATATGTCCGTCTGGGCGCAGGCACCGCGAAAGATTCGACTGAAAACCGCGCGTCCCTCGCTGAATTGATGCGAAATCCCGCATTTGCAAACTCGACGGCAGTCACCAACCGTGAGGTTCACGCCATATGGCATCAGTTCTACATCAATCCATATCAGTTCGTTGCTGTGCAAAAAATTGCGAAATGGCTTCACCCCGACCTATTCGCCGACCTTGACCCGGATGCAACGTTCCGCGAGTTCCACGCAAATTTTTTGCCAATCGACTACGATCCCGGCTACTGGCTGGATGGCGAATAGGCGCTAACGTCCTATCCCGATAAAGTGGATCGCTCTTCCGCGAACGCTTTCTACGGTGCAATCTCATCGACGGCGCCGCGCTTGAACACGTGGCGCCGGATGGAAACATGGTGTTCGGCAATGTGGCACGACCTCAAGTCGCTCCAGCTTTTAAGCAGCATAAGGTGAGTACGCTACCTGACCCGCGCGCGAGCCGAACGCCTCTTCAGTCAGAGCGTCTTCACACGCAGTCTCACCCCTCCTTCATTCTGCTGTTACAAATTTTCTTGATAACGACTGGAAACACCCGTTCGGCGTGACTCGCTTCTCGGGCGGAAATAATCCGGGCGATTTCAATGACCAGAATTACCATCGTGTCCGATGCCTGGTATCCACAGATCAACGGCGTAGTCCGTTCGATTGAGAACACCAACCGCGAATTGACGCGCATGGGTGTCGATGTAGCGATGGTAACGCCTCAGGATTTTTCCAGCGTGCCCTGCCCCACCTACCCGGAAATCCGCCTTTCCGTCGCCACCTATTGGCAGGTCGCCTCCGCGATAGAGGCATCGGAACCGACAGCCGTACACATTGCCACCGAAGGTCCGCTCGGCCTGATGGCACGCCGCTGGTGCCTGAAAAACCATATGCCGTTTTCCACCAGCTACCACACCCGGTTCCCGGAATATGTGGCGGCGCGTTTTCCCATTCCGCTTCGCTGGCTGAATGCTTTCGTGCGCTGGTTTCACAATGCCGGCAATGGCTGCATGGTGGCGACGGGCAGCCTTGAGCGGGAACTGTCCAAGCTCGGCATAAAGAACCTCCTGCGCTGGAGCCGAGGCATCGACCAGACGGTGTTTCACCCGATGGATCAGGACGATCGCCCCTTCGATCTGCCCCGACCGATCTTCATGACTGTCGGTCGCGTTGCCGTGGAAAAGAACCTGCCGGCCTTTCTCGACCTGGATCTCCCGGGTTCGAAGGTCGTGGTTGGCGATGGGCCGGATCGCGCCGACCTGCAGCGTAAATATCCAGACGTGCTGTTCACCGGCACCAAGACCGGTGAAGATCTGGCTCGCGCCTATGCACAGGCCGACGTCTTCGTTTTTCCTTCGAAAACCGACACATTCGGCAACACGATCCTTGAAGCATTGGCAAGCGGTGTGCCCGTGGCGGCATACCCTGTCATGGGACCGGTTGATATCATCGAGGAAGGTTCAGGGGCGGGCGCGCTGAATGACGACCTGCGGGAAGCCTGTCTTGCAGCGCTCGCCTGCTCACGCGCCGCGGCCCACGCCCATGCCCGCAAATTCACATGGGAAGCCGCATCGCGTCAGTTTCTGACCAATGTGATAAAGGCGCAGACAAGAAAAGCATTGCCGGCACCAGCGGAATAATACCAGCGCCGGCAAGACACGTTTCCGCGACATGCTGCGAACAGAAAGTGCCGAACCGCTTTCAGCGGGTAGAAACCCGTTGAACTGCTGCGTTCGGACTAGCGCAATCAACCGATATTTTCGTCCCGCCAATGGAAGAACAATACGCTTCCTATGCCCAGACAGATGGCGGCAACGAGACCTGCAATGATCATGGATTTCTCCTCCCATGGATCGAAAAAGCCTTGGTATTCCCTCCCCGGAACAACAAGCCATGGTCGCAGTCGAACACAGACGCAACGAAATAGCAAGCGGAGGCCCGCGCCCTCCGGCCTGCATTGGCAACGCCTGCCCCTCAAGACTGAGCTTTAGAAGACGGTGACGGCAACCCGATCACGAAACAAGGTGAGCTTTTCGCGGCCTTTTGTTGTTGCGGTGAATTTGATACCGCGAGCCGGCACCACCTTGCCGCATTTGCGGCTGAGCACCGTGCCGATGCCACCATCGGAAAACGTGCCGGTGGTCGACAAGGGCAGTTTTGCCGCAACCTCTTCCCACTCGGGCGCCGGATCGGTGCAGGCTTGACCCCGCACGCCTTTGAGCAGCAATTCCTTTCCGGGTTTGACCGCAATGCTCGGCCGATAGGTAAAAGCAATTTCTTCTGCGAGCACAACCGGGCTGGAAGACACGCCGAGGACCATCGCAAGTGCGATGCGAACCATTTCATTCCCCTCTCTTCTGGCATCATGCCAGAGGCGGCCCACAGCCCTAACCCTGTGAACCAATTGAACATATCCGCGCCCGGCGCGTGAATGCACACAGACCGAAGCAAAATTATGCCAGGACAGAATTATGAATGTGGATGAGAATGTGAAATGCCGCCGAACGTGGCAGCAGCCGGATCATCGGGATGGATCGCACATGTCGGAGAGGGCCTGAAAGACGCCTCCCGATATCATAACGCGACAATCACAGAGCCGCGGCCACGTCGGCCTCGGCATATAAGATGATCGAAAATACCCGTCACCACCCATACGGGTGACGGGTATTGTTTTTTGCACGCGATCAGCGTTTTTTGCGACGGTTTTCGAACGGGTTGTCGCCCGCCTTGAAGTGGATGCGGATCGGCACACCTGGCATCTGGAAATCGGCGCGCAGGTTGTTGGTCATGTAACGCACATAACTTTCCGGCAGCGCGTCGGGACGCGTGCAGGAAACCATGAAGGCCGGCGGACGGGCCTTTACCTGCGTCATGTATTTCAGCTTCAGGCGACGGCCCGACACGGCCGGTGGCGGATGCTGAGTCGTGGTCTGATCGAGCCAGCGGTTGAGCTTGGCAGTAGAGATGCGCTTGTTCCACACCTTGTCGGTATCGACGATGCTCTGCATCAGCTTGTCGAGACCATAACCGGTCTGGCCGGAAATCGGCACCGCGCGGATACCGCGCGCCTGCGGCAGCAGACGTTCGGTCTTTTCACGCAGATCCGTCAGAAACGCCTGCGGATCCTCGATCATGTCCCACTTGTTGAAGGCAAGCACGGCGGCGCGGCCTTCACGCAGCACCAGATCGGCGATCTGCAGATCCTGCTTTTCGAAAGGGATGGTTGCGTCGAACACGATGACCACCGTTTCGGCGAAACGGATAGAACGCAGCGCATCGGCAACGGACAGCTTTTCCAGCTTCTCCTGGACACGAGCCTTTCGGCGCATGCCAGCCGTGTCGAACATCTTGATCGTGCGGCCGCGCCAATCCCATTCGACGGAAATACTGTCGCGGGTAATGCCGGCTTCAGGGCCGGTCAGCAGGCGATCTTCACCAAGAAAGCGGTTGATCAAAGTCGATTTGCCGGCGTTCGGACGACCGACGATGGCCACGCGCAGTGGCAGGCTCTCGTCGTAAAGGCCTTCGGCATCTTCGTCCTCATCATCGAAATCGCTGTCGCGGACATCGACATCGGTCACGGCTTCATCGACGTCTTCCGGGAAGGCCGCGTCCTCGCCAATCGCCTCAACGATGGCGTCACGCAGGTCGATCATGCCCTGGCCGTGTTCGGCCGAGATCGGAACCGGTTCGCCGAGGCCCAGCGTATAGGCGTCGTAGAAACCGCCATCGGAGCCCTTGGCCTCCGACTTGTTGGCAACCAGAACCACCGGCTTGCCGCTGCGACGCAGCAGTTCGCCAAATGTCTTGTCCAGCGGCGTCAGGCCAGCTTTGGCATCCACCACGAACAGGGTCAGGTCGGCTTCGTCGATCGCCATTTCGGTCTGGGCGCGCATGCGGCCTTCGAGCGTATCGGCACCGGCCTCTTCCAGACCCGCGGTATCGATGATGGTGAAACGCAGGTCGACGAGCTTGGCATCGCCCGGACGACGGTCCCGGGTGACGCCCGGCGTGTCATCGACCAGCGCAAGCTTCTTGCCGACCAGCCGGTTGAACAGCGTCGACTTGCCGACATTCGGTCGTCCGACGATGGCGACGGTGAAGCTCATGTGGTTTCTTTCTCTTTTTGGGCGCGTTCAGCTGGTCCAGCTGAAATTAGGGCGCCTTGCCGGATGCGGCGATGTTGTCGAGCATGATCTGCGCGCGGTTCGCGACATTGCGCGGCGCGTCTGCAGCATTGGTGATCTGGGTGAACCAGTCCTTGGCCTGTTTCATGTTGTCGGCCTTGTAAGCGGCAAGGCCGAGGACTTCGCGCGCGGAATAACGCAGCGCGTGGCCATCGACGCTCAGCACTTCGGCTTCGGCCGCAACCTGTTCGTAGGAAGCGGTATCGACCAGCAGGAAGGCGGCGCGCAGCTTGGCAACATCGCGAACGAGCGCCGGCACGGCATTGTCCTTCGAAATGGCCTGGAAGCTGGCAATGGCCGCAGCCTTGTCGCCCTTTTCGGCCTGCAAGGCGGCGGTGCGCAGCTTGGCCAGAACCGGATAGGAACCGGTGCCGTCCTTTTCGATCGCGGACAATGCAGCAATCGCCTCATCGGCCTTCTGATCACCGGCAAGATCGAGCGCGGCGGTAAAGCGATCACCGGATGCAGAGGCATTGTTGTTATGCCAGTATTCGTAGATGCGATGGCTGGCGACACCGACCACGAGCAGCACTGCCGCACCGATGAAGATGCGGCCAAAGCGCTTCCACACCTTGTTCATCTGCTCCGAGCGCAGTTCGTCGTTCACTTCGCGAATGAAGCTGTCGTCGTTATTTGCCATGCCAGTCTCCGGCCCTGCGGCCTGTGAATACGGAAAGACCGCCTTCTAGCGTATTTTGCCGCGCATGTAAGGCCCTTCGTGCATTTCACGAAAGCTTGTTAACGCCGAACGTGCAGGATGGCGCAGAGACCAATCGTAATTTTGTCATCGCGCACAAAGCTTCGCCGCAATCTCGACGCAGAAGCCAATGCCAGAATTCTATCCGAAAATGATTTTCGACAGGTTTTTATGTCCCGCGTAACGTCTTTGCTCGCCCTCAGCTTGTTTGCCCTGCCGGCAGCCTTTTCCGTTTCCACCGCCGCAATGGCAATGGAAAAACCGAAGCAGCTGGTGCTGGTTTCTTTCGATGGCGCGGGCAATAACGACCTGTGGCAACGCAGCCGCGATATCGCCAAGCGGTCAAACGCACGTTTTACCTATTTTCTCTCCTGCACCCTCGTCATCGACCGCGCATCGGCGAAAACCTATCAGGGGCCGAACCAGAAAGCGGGCCGCTCCAACATCGGGTTTGCCCAGAGCAAGGAGGAAGCCCGCATCCGGCTCGGCCACGTGTGGCAGGCGAAGCAGGAAGGCAACGAGATCGCCAGCCATACCTGCGGCCATTTCGACGGCGGCGAATGGACAACGCAGCAATGGATGCAGGAGCTGACCAGCTTCCGCAAGGTTCTCGCAAACGCCTGGGTCGCCAATGATGCGGCTGAGCAGGAACCGGCAGGCTGGCAGGAGTTCGTCAAAACCGGAATTCACGGTTTTCGCGCGCCCTATCTCAGCCAGGGGCCGGAGCTGATGGAGGCGGAACGAGAGGCTGGTTTCGTTTATGACGCCAGCCCCGTGACCCGCGGGCCGGAAGTGCCGAAGGAAAAAGACGGCGTTTTCCGCTTCGGTCTGCCGACCATTCCGGAAGGCCCGAACCAGCGACCTATCATCGCCATGGACTACAACCTCTTCATTCGTCATTCGGCGGGCATCGAAAATCCCAGCCGTTCTGCAGAATTCGAGGAACGCGCATATTCGGCATTCAGAGCCGCCTTCGACAAGCAATATGAAGGTCAGCGCATCCCGTTACAGATCGGTTTCCATTTCGTGGAAATGAATGCGGGCGCTTACTGGCGGGCGATGGAACGGCTGGTGACCGAAGTCTGCGGCAAGCAGGATGTTGCCTGCGTCACCCATTCGCAGGCGATGGCCATGCTCTCGGGCGACCCGACATCCACGGCGGCGATCAACCTTCGGCCGACGCTTCCGGCATCGGCGCCCTCTTCAGGGCTTTAGAACCCGTTCACCCAAAGCGGCGACATGCCTTTCAAAGGTGAGCCCGCGGATTTATGACACATCCATGACAAGACCGATCCTGAAAACCCTTCCCTGGCTGGCGCTTGCCTTCGTGGTTTTCGCAACCGTATCGCCGATCGATCTGCGCCCGCACGATTTCATGCCGGTGAACGTGGATCGCGCTGGCGCCTTCGCGGTCATGGCATTCCTGTTCGTGATCGCCTACCCGCGCCACTGGAAACTCTGCGCCGTGTTGCTGCTCATTGGAGCTGGCGGTATCGAGCTTCTGCAGTTCCTTTCGCCCAGCCGCCATGCCAACGCTGATGACGCTCTGATCAAGGCGGCTGGCGCGGCTATCGGCTGCATCGGCGGATGGGGTGTAAACCGCCTGCGCGAACGGCCTGCGACATTGTCATGATGCTCTTTGTCTGAAACGAAAAACCGCGCCGGAGTTTTGATCCGGCGCGTTCGAAAAATGCTGTCATGTATCGGCTGATCAGGTCGGCTTGTTCGCCGCCATCTCGCCGCCCTCTGCTTCACGCTCGAGATAGTTCTGATCGATGACGGGCAAAGGCTGGTCATCGATGGCGGCTTCGAAGGCAACCAGACGTTTGCGGATCGACAGAAGCTCGATAATCGTGGACCAGGAACTCACCAGATACTGGAAGCTATCGCTCACCTGACCGAAGGCCGTGGCAATTTGCTGCCAGATACCCATCGTGATTTTTGCGGCAACGATGGTTGGGATCAGCATGAACGTCAGAATGATCGCATCGAGCTGACCAAACGTGTAACGCGCAACGTTGAAGTATAGGTAATGCCAATACATGCGGAAGTAGTTCTTGCGCACATTGGCAAACAGCTCGCGCATTGTCGGCGGCTGCGCCCGATCTTCGTGGTCTTCGCCATAAACCAGTTCCTTGCGGAAAGCGGCTTCAACGCGCTGATTGCGGAACTGAAGACCCGGCAGTTTGATACCGACAACGGCAAGCAACACCGTACCAAAAACCGACCACAGGAGCGCCAGCCAGAACAGCGAATGTGGAATGGCTCCAAGTACCGGAATTTCGCTGACATGGACCGACATCTGAAACAACAGAGGCAGGAATACGACAAGCGTCATGATCGAATTGATCAGAACGACGCCAAGACCTTCGACAATCGTGGCAAATCGCATCGTGTCTTCCTGAACACGCTGAGAGGCACCTTCGATATGGCGCAGCTTGTCCCATTTCGAAAGATAGAAGTCGTTCATCGCCGTACGCCAGCGGAACACATAATGGCTGGTAAAGTAGGCGGTGATGACATTCATCGCGACGCCTACCATACCGATCTCGAGGAAACGCAGCTGCAGGTCATAAAACTGTCCGGCCGTGATGCCCGGCTGCTTTTCAAGCGCGCGCTGGAAGAGATCGAAGAACGGCCCACGCCAGTTATTCAGAGCCACCGAAATCTGCACGACGAAATAGGCTATGAAAATGATGAATGCCGATCCCCAGATGGACCAGTTCGACCACGGGTGATCCCGTTCAATCATTTTCCAAACAAAACCGAAGATCAGCACGAAAATGGTGAAATAGAGATAGAACCAGAGATTGTCCGGCGTCAGAAAATACGCAAGTCCCAGCGGCGCCTGCTGGCCAGCTTCCAGCGGTGGCATTCCGAGGGCTGCGCCCATCTGTGGACCGACGGCATACCAGACGAAGATGCACACGGCAGTCCACACGGCAGCAGACGTAAAAAACAGTTTCGGTCGGGGGAAGAAGGAGTGGAACACGGAGCGGCGGCTTTCCTGAGTTCGAATCTAACGATGGTCGGGGGGCGACCTTAGAGCGCAAAACTAAGGCAAGTCCAAGGGGGCGGCAATGCCCCTTGTTCTTTGTTACCTATTTGTAACCATGGGTATTTTAGTTGCGGTGGCGCACAAGCGGCAGCGACAGGAGAAGTGCCGCGACCAGCACGCCGGCCGCAAGCAGTGACGGCGCGGTAAAGCTTCCGGTGCGCTCGGCCACAAAACCGGCGACAAGCGGCCCGATGATCTGCCCAGTTCCGAAAGCCGCGGTCACCACGGCAATCGCACGACGTGGGCTTTGCGGTGCAAAACGGCGACCGAGCTGAAGGCCAAACGCAGTGATCACCATGAAGGTCACGCCGAGCAAAACCCCGCCCACCAGCGTGCCGGCCACCGGCGGCAGCTCGACCGAGGCGACAACACCGAGGAGAAGCACGACGATGGCCGCGCAATAGGCACCGCCGAGACCGATGCGGCGCACGATCGGGTTCCACGCGAAAAGCGAGACCGCCGCCGCACAACCGGCCACGAACCAGATCAGAAACTCGATCATCGGCCCGGTATTGCCCATTCGTGCGATGGCAATGAGAAACGTTGCGGTTATGACGTAGCCAAAACCATAAAGTCCGTAGGACAGCACCGTCAGCAGCAGCGGCAGACGCCACACGAGCGGCGGTTCGGCCACCGCCTTTGCATCCCCTGTCGGCTTGGGAAGGCAATGCCGGACGAAGAAGAAAATTCCGAACACGACGGCAGCGGATGCAATCCAGTCGAAACGCCAGCCATGCGCGGCATCGCTGCTGAGCGCATTGACCAGCAGAACCAGTACCGAAGACAGCGCAATACCGAGGCCGACGCCACCGAAATGCAGCATGCCGATCGTTGGACGCCTGCTCGCATGCAGCAGCACGATGGATGATGTGAAAAGCATGGCAAGCGCACTCGCAGCGCCCGCAAAAAAGCGAATGACGGTGAAGACGGCTACCGAAGTGGTCAACGCCATTGCGCCAAGAAGCAACGCACTTGCCAGAATCCCGGCCAGCGCCACCTGGCGCTCCCTGCCGGCCGCCCAGCCATAGGCTGAAACGATGGCACCAAGCAGATAACCGGCAAAATTGCCCGCCGCAATCGTGCCCGCGTCGGCGGCAGAAAGCGGAATGCCGGCAATCATGCCCGGCAGGATCGGCGTATAGACAAACCGACCGAAGCCCATGACGCCTGCCATGGCCGCAGCGCCAGCAAGACCGATCCACAGCGAGGATGAAGGAGAGGAACTGGAAGACATTCCCGGCTTATGGCACCGCGCTTTTCAGCTGACAAACCACAAATTCTGATCACAACAATCAGTTAAACGGAGACGCCACCGCTCGATGGCGTCTTGCCTGCCGTTCAATCCGGCAAAGTCAGAATGATCGGACCGTTTCGCGTCACGACGATCGTGTGCTCATATTGCACGGTCGGCGCACGCGGATCGCTGTAGAGAGTCCATGGGTCGCCATTGCTTCCATCTTCAGCCCAGGTGCCGCCGAGCGACAGGAAGGGCTCAATGGTGAAAACCAGACCTTCTTCCATGATGCGGGTTTCATCGGGATCGGGCCAGGTGGAGACTTCCTTCGGCTCTTCGTGCAGCGAACGGCCCACGCCGTGGCTGGCGAGATTGGAAATCAGCGTATAGCGGTTCTTCTGGGCAAAGGCGCCGATGGCATTGCCGATGCCGGCAATCGGCCTGCCGGTCTTCACCTGTTGCAGGCCTGTCCAAAGGGCACGGCGACCGTCCCGGCACAGCTTTTCGATCTGGCGGCTCACAGGCGGCACGGCAAAGGACGAGCCGGTATCACCGAAAAAGCCGTCCTTGACTGCGGATACGTCGATATTGACCAGATCGCCCGCCTCGATGCGGCGATCACCGGGAATGCCGTGCGCCACTTCCTCGTTGACGCTGATGCAGGTCGCACCCGGAAACTCATAGCAGAATTCCGGCGCGGACTGTGCGCCATTGTCTTCCAGAACCTTGCGGCCGATGACATCGAGTTCGCGCGTGGTGATGCCCGGTTCGAGTGCCTTTGCCATCGTTTCAACTGCGATGGCGCAAAGACGCCCGACTTCCTTGAGCTTCTGTAGCTCCTCTTCGGTGGTAATCACCATCTAAGCATTATTCCTATCATGTCGCGCATGGCCTCCCCAAGGCCGGCGCGAAGCTCGTTTGTCAGGCAGCCGGTTTCGCCCCATCGACCGATCCGGTCAATTCCTTTCTGACCAGAGGCGCGACTTTTGTGCCGTAAAGTTCGATGCCGCGCATGATCTGCGCATGCGGCATCAGCCCTATCGCCATCTGCAGGAGAAAACGGTCGTTCTTGAACACGCGATGCGCCGCAACGATCTTCTGCGCCACCACTTCCGGCTCGCCGAGGAAAAGGTTGCCCTGTGGGCCGCGGGCCGCATCGAAATGCGCACGACTGGTCGGTCCCCAGCCGCGTTCGCGACCCAGCCGGTTCATCACCTCGGCCTGCGGACCGTAAAACTGATCGGCAGCGGCTTCCGTCGTGTCGGCGATAAAACCGTGCACGTTGATGCTGGTTTTCAGCGTCGCCGGATCCTGCCCCGCACGACGGGCGGCCTCGCGATAAAGATCGAACATCGGCGCAAACCGGCGATATTCACCGCCGATGATGGCGATGGCGAGCGGCAGGCCCATGGCCCCTGCCCGCGCAACCGATTCCGGCGTGCCGCCAACGGCGATCCAGATCGGCAAACTCTCTTGCAGTGGACGCGGATAAACGCCGCGGGCATTGATCGGCGGCCGCAGTTTTCCCTCGTTCCAGCTCAGGACTTCCTGATCGCGGATGGCGAGCAGAAGGTCGAGCTTTTCGGAAAACAACTGGTCGTAGTCACCGAGATCATGACCGAACAACGGGAAGGATTCGATGAAGGAGCCGCGACCGGCCATGATTTCCGCACGGCCATCGGAGAGAAGATCGACCGTTGAAAACTGCTGGAACACGCGCACCGGCTCGTCGGACGACAGAACCGAAACGGCACTGGTGAGACGAATGTTTTTCGTACGAACAGCCGCGGCGGCCAACACGGTGGATGGGGACGAGGCCGCGTAATCGGCGCGGTGGTGTTCACCCAGCCCGAAAACGTCGAGGCCAACCTGATCGGCCAGTTCGATTTCCTCAAGCAGATCCTTCAGGCGTCGATGCGCTTCCGCACCCTTGTTTTCCGCATTTGGATCCACATCCGCAAAAGTATAAAGGCCGAGTTCCATTCGCTCAAAATCCGTTGCTGTTTATCCTCACATAGATACTGGCTGCGGCCGGCACAAATGTGAAACTTTCGAACGCATCCTTCGAAGTTTTCGATGGGCGAAACGATTCCGTTTTCAGAAGGTTGCGGCAACGGGCGGCTTCACGATGGCAAGACGCATGCAGCCATCCGATGTCTCCCAAAAATCACACCGCGGCTGCGAAATTCCTTAAAAATTCAGTCGCCCGATGAAATAAACCGATCGGCTCCTATAACCACCGGACAAAGATAAATCCGTTTTGGTTTTAGGGAGTTACTTCGCATGCTGAAAGCCTCCGCCATTGTTCTGGCGCTTCTACTTCCAACCACCGTGTCCGCAGAGGAACGCACCGTCACGATCAAGGGTGGGCAGGTCAGCACCGAGGTCGGCCTGACGGTGCAGGTCAAATCGATCAAGCTCGGTGATGACGCCACGACCGTGCGCCTGCTCGCCAGCTTCGACAGCCAGGCAACCAACTTCGTCAACATGAACGATGATGAAAATGCCTACCTCGCCTGGGGCGATGCACCGGAACAGCGTCTGCACCTGCGAATGATCGGTGAAAACAAGTGGATGCGTGTGATCAACGGCCAGACCATGGAAGGCGATCTCGTGTTCCCCGGTTCCGTGCCCGACGATGTCGAGCGCCTGACACTGGTGTTCAATCCCGGTCAGGACGGTGACGACACCAATGCCCCGGGCGTGACCTTGCCTCTGGATCTCAAGCCCTGATGCCGGCGCGTCTTCCCGCTTTTGTCGCGGCAGGCATGATGATGCTGCTGCCGGTTTCGGCTCTTGCCTACACGGTCACGACCGGCGCTGCCCCGGTTGGCGAAGCGCCTTCGCGTTTCGAGCAGGCCGATTTTCCGGCCTCCCGTTTCGAACCACGGCGGCAGGAGAGCACCGCCACGGCCTCTACCGGTAGCTCGTCCTTCGCACTGAAGAACATGGATGATGCGACCCGGATAAAAACCGAGGCTTTCCTGTCGGCGCTCGGCGCCAGACAGGAGGGCAATCGCATCATTGTCGCCCTGCCTGCAGACGTATTATTCGATTTCGATAAATCGGACATCCGCCCGGATGCGCGCGCCGTGCTGGGACAGTTGTCCGGCGTTCTGCTTTCCATGCCGAAATCGCCGGTCGGCATCACCGGCCACACCGACGCCAAGGGCAGCGACGATTATAACCAGCGTCTGTCAGAACAGCGCGCCAGCTCGGTGCGCAAATGGCTCGCGCAGCTGGGTGTTGCCGAGCGTCGCATGACCACGGCCGGCAAGGGCGAAGCCGAGCCGGTTGCTCCCAACCAGAACGCCGACGGCAGCGACGATCCGGCAGGCCGCCAGAAAAATCGGCGCGTCGAATTTTCCATCGGCACAGGAGACTGACATGGCTCTCACCACCTGCCCCGATTGCGCCGGCCAGGTTTCGGACAAGGCTATCGCCTGCCCGGCATGCGGTTATCCGATGATGCAGGCCAAAGGCAAAAGCGCCTGGCCGGGTGTGCTCGGCGGCGTGGCCGGCACCTACATCTCGGCACAGGCCGTGGTTTCGATCGTGCTCGGCAGCGTCATGATGTTTGCCTTCGCCGCCATCATGATCGTCGCTATCCTTCGATGATGCAGACAAATGGCGGGCGCTTTTTCACGCCCGTCATAGCCTTCAAAATCGGTGAATCGATATCGCAGGACGCCGTCGTAATCGATTGAAAAATATCGAAAAAAATCAGAACGTCCTGGCAATATCCGCCATCTGGCCTGCAACGACACCCCAACCTTCTTCGAAACCCATCTGCTTGTGGGTTTCCATATCCTCTTCCGTCCAGTGCAGCGCCGTGGCGGTATAGCGCGTGCGTCCGTTGCCGAGATCTTCGAATTCGATGATACCGGTCATGAACGGCTTTTCCGAAGGCACCCAGGCCTGCGTATAGGCATCGGTAAAAACGATCTTTTTGTTCGCAATGACTTCGAGATAGATGCCGGGATTTTCGAAACGCTCGCCGTTCGGCCCCTCCATCACGACCATGCTCGAACCGCCCGCACGCAGATCCACATGCGCCTCGGTGACTTTCCACGGCAGCGGGCAGAACCATTCGCCATATCGCTCGGGTGTCGTCCAAACCTTGAAAAGCTTTTCGGCAGGCACATCGAATTCACGAACGAGTTGCAATTGGTATTTGGCAGTCATGATCGCTTCCTCCTGGGTTAAAAAAGACATCGCATCTGATGATGAACCTAGGACGAATGACGAGAAGCGGAACCGACAGCGCGATTGATTTTTTAGATACGCATTCACGTCAGGCATTGCAGAGGCGCTACGCTCGCCTCAAGTTTCGCGGCAAGGAGGCAGACATGACCACATTCCGCTTTGAGGCCGAGGTTATTCACTGGCGCGGGCCCGCCCCCTTCTTTTTCGTCCCCGTGCCGCAAGCGATAGCCGATGAGATCGGCAGGCTATCGAAACTCCTGAGTTACGGCTGGGGCATGATCCCGGTGGATGTCACGATCGGCGGCGGTGAATTTTATACGGCGCTCTTTCGCAAGGATGGCACCTATCTGGTGCCGTTGAAGGACGCCATGCGCAAAAAGGCTGGCGTAACGGCCGGCGACGTCGTTTCGATCACCATGACCCTGCGACCGCCAAAAGCCTGAGATTTCAAGATCCGACTTCGCCCAGCCGGTCGATCTGCATCCTGATATGCGCCGCTTCCGCCGGCGAGTTGGCAAGCGCGATGGCACGGTCAAAGGCTTCGCGCGCTTCCAGCTTCTGGCCGGCCTGCATCAGCAATCCACCGCGCACGCCGTGGAAATAGAAATAGCTGTCGAGCGGATCGGCCACGGTGGCGATCAGCGCCAGCGCTTCTTCCGGTCCTTCCGCCTTCGATACGGCAACGGCACGATTGAGGGTAACGACCGGCGAAGGCTGCAGATGTTCCAGCGCCTGATAGAGAAGATCGATCTGCCACCAGTCGGTATCCTCCGGCTTCTGCGCACGGGCATGCAGGGCGGCGATCGCGGCCTGCAATTGATAGGGTCCACCGCTTTTATGGCGCACCGCCTTGTCCAGCATGGCCAGCGCCTCGGCGATCATTTTCCTGTCCCACAGTGACCGGTCCTGATCTTCCAGCAGAATGATTTGCCCCGCCTCGTCGAAACGAGCGGGGGCACGTGAATGCTGCAGCAGCATCAGGGTTGCGAGCCCCATGATCTCCGGCTCGGCGGGAAAAATGCGCAGGAGAATACGCACCAGGCGGATCGCCTCCTCGCAAAACGTCACGCTGTCAGCGTTGTTGACGCCGGACGAATACCCCTCGTTGAAGACGAGATAAATCATCGCGGCCACGGTTTTCAGCCGCGCGGCCCGCTCATAGGCATCCGGCGCTTCGAAACCGATGACACCCTTGTCGCCCGGCCTGTTTTCGCTCTGCGCCTTGGCGATACGCGCCTTGGCGCGGGTGATGCGCTGCTCCATAGCCGCATCCGACACCAGGAACGCCTTGGCGATCTGCGGCACGGTGAGGCCAGACACGATGCGCAACGACAGCGCAATCTGCTGCGTATTCGGCAGATCGGGATGACAGCAGATGAACATCAGCCGCAGGATGTCATCGCGATAGTGGGAATTGTCGAGCCGGTCGGCGATATCTTCTTCGGCGTCTGAAAGGTCCGAAAAGGCCGCCTCTTCCGGCAGTGGCTCGTTTTTTGCGCGTTTGCGGATCTGGTCGACGCCGCTGTTGCGGCCGACGAAGATCAACCATGCGGCGGGATCACGCGGCGCGCCCTTGTCCGGCCATGTGCGGACGGCACGCAGGCATGCTTCCTGAAACGCCTCTTCCGCCGTATCGAGATCACGGAAGTAGCGAAGAAGTGCGCCCAGTGCCTGTGGCCGTGCCGCGGTGAGCGCCAGCTCGATCCAGCCGATATCGGTCATACGATCGCCTCTGATGTGGTGATCTGGCCCGGATGGAAAACGTAGAATGGCCGGATCTCATAGGAACCGGAGCCCGGATTGACTGCGGAAAGATCCTTGGCAAAGGTGACGGCCTCGTCCAGGGTCTCGACGTCTACCGTGTAGAAGCCAAGCAACACTTCTTTGGTTTCAGCAAAGGGACCGTCGAGCACCAGAGGTTCATCCTTGCCCTTGCGCACCGTGGTTGCCGCCGTGGTCGGCATCAGCCGCCCGACGGGTCCGAGCTTGCCGGCCTTTTCCAGCGGCGCCTGCACGGCATAGAGTTTTTCCATGACGGCGGCCTCCTCTTCCCTCGACCAGGCGAAGACGGTTTCCTCATTGGCGTAACACAGGATGGCATAAAGCATCGGTTTCTCCTTCTCCCTTGGAAGACGCAGAAGTAACGACAGAACCGACATCGCGCACGTAAAAACGCAAATGGGGCCGGATCGCCCTGCGATCCGGCCCCTTCTCGATCAAGTTGTCTTCAGATCAGACAGCGCCGCGGGTTTCCACATACAGCGCATAAACCGAATGGCTGGATGCCATGTAGAGACGGTTCTTCTTCTTGCCGCCGAAAACGAGGTTCGGGCAACGCTCGGGCAGCTTGATGAAGCCGATAGCCTTGCCTTCCTTGTTGAACACCTTAACGCCGTTCAGGTCTTCCGGCTTGGCACCGGCAGCGCCGGAAGAGCCCCAGCCGCACCACAGGTTGCCGTCAACATCGACCTTGAAGCCGTCGAGGCCGCCATTGTCGTCAGCGGTGATCAGCGCCTTCTTGTTGGAAACCGTCTTGCCATCCTTCGATACGTCGTAGGACCAAACGATGCGGAAAGGCTGTGCGCGGCCTTCAACGACGTAGAGCTTCTTTTCGTCTTCGGAGAAAGCGATGCCGTTCGGGCCCTTCAGCTCGTCGGTGATGAGCGACAGTTCGCCTTCCGCAGAAATGCGGTAAACCGAATGCGGCAGCTCCGGTTCGGCCTTTTCGCCTTCCCACATGCCGCCGATGCCGAACGGCGGGTCGGTGAACCACAAGGAACCGTCCGACTTGCAGACGATGTCGTTCGGCGAGTTGAGCTTCTTGCCCTTGTAATTGTCGGCGAGAACGGTGATCGAACCGTCATGTTCGGTGCGGGTGACGCGGCGGGTCAGGTGCTCGCAGGAAATCAGGCGGCCTTGGCCGTCGCGGCAATGGCCGTTGGCATAGTTCGAGTTGGCGTCGAAAACGCTCCAGGTCTCGTTCGTTTCATCGAACTTCATGACGCGGTTGTTCGGAATATCGCTGACCAGCAGGTACTTGCCGTCGCCGAAATAGACCGGGCCTTCAAGCCAGCGGGCGCCCGTGGCAACCTGTTCCAGCGACGCGCTGGCAACACGGTACTTGGCGAAGCTCGGGTCGAGGACCTGAATCGCCGGATCCGGGTAGATCGGGCTCGGGGTGAAACCGATCGCCTGTGCGGAAGCAATCTTGGTTGTTACGGCGGTCGCTGCGGCGGCAACGCCCAGCGACATGATGTTACGGCGGGAAAGATCCACGTAAAAAGCCCTTTAAAACGGATTTTTTGATTTCATATCAATTTGCCCCAGCGCGCGGGGAAGCCTGAACATGGCTCGCTTGAGCATTACAGACTCAACCTTTTGCACTGCAACAAACACGGGGTTGCCATAAGCCGCGATGGTTACGCGGAAGTGAAAATTTGACAAAAGCATGGCAACGCAACAAATTTTATCGAAAATCTGAGTGCACCGCAGCAAGTGTAAGATTTTCTTATGAGAATGTATCTAGCTTCGCCGCCAGGACATCGCGATCGGTATGGTCGCCAGGGCGCGCATGATGAGCGCCGTCTCGACGAAGACGCTTCCTGCATTTCCATTTCCCCCGCCCTGCACTTGCGTTCCTTCAGCGTGCTTCTGAGGTCATCCGATGCTCAATAATTTGAAGATCAAGACAAAGTTTCTGATGGCGATCGCCATCCTCGGCGTTATTTCTCTTGCTGGCCTGCTTTACGTGACACAGCGTTTCAGCGCAGCAAACCAATCCTATTCACACTTCCTCCAGAACGAAAGCACTGCGGCAACCTTCGTACCGCGCGGCGCTGCCGGCATGTGGACTGCAACGACCTGGCTCAGCCGCGCGCTGGCACAGGATCCGCAGTCGCCTGCATTCAAGGATCTTGCCGAGCGTTTCGGCAAGGAAATCACCGGCGCTCGCGGCCGTCTGGCGCAGGTGCCGGGTCTCGTCCCCAGCCGTCAGGCCGCTACCGACGAACTGCTTGCCGGTGCCGACAAGCTGAAGGCAATCGGCGACGAGCTCCTCAAGGCGCATGCCGCCGGCGACGCGGCCAAGGTCAACACCCTGTCGAACGATCTGGACAAGGCAATTGTCGATCTGTCGCCGAAGTTCGGTGCCAGCAACGGTGCCATGGCTGACCTGATCAAGAACGGCGGCGATGCACTGTCTGCGGAAGTCTCCTCCACCATCAACTTCGCCCTCGGCGGCATGTTTGTCGGTATTGCCTTCGCCGTGTTCGTGGCGCTGACGATCGCCCAGAAGGGCATCACCGCACCGATGGCCCGCCTGCGTGAACGCATGGCATCGCTGGCAGCTGGCGAAACCCGCGCCGAGGTCGACGGCCTCGACCGCAAGGACGAAATCGGCCAGATGGCGGAAGCCGTCGCAGTGTTCCGCGACAACGCTCTCGAGCGCATCCGTCTGGAACAGGCAGCCGAAGACAATCGCAGCCTGTCGGAACAGGAACGCATCGACCGCGAAGCGGCAAAGGCGCGCGAAGCTGCCGACGTCAAGTTTGCCGTCGATAGCCTTGCCGAAGCACTTTCCAACCTCGCTGACGGTAACGTTTCGCACCGCATCGACCGCTCTTTCGCTGCCTCTCTCGACGGCGTCCGCAACGACTTCAACGCTTCGGCCTCCAAGCTTCAGGCAGCTCTCGAAGAAGTCGCCGCAAATGCCCGCAGCATCGAAGCTGGTTCCGGCGAGATCAAGTCGGCCGCCGACGATCTGGCCAAGCGCACCGAACAGCAGGCAGCTTCGATCGAAGAGACCGCTGCTGCTCTGGAAGAAATCACCACCACGGTGAAGGATGCCGCACGTCGTGCACAGGAAGCCGGCTCGCTGGTTGCCCGCACCCGTCAGGGCGCTGAAAAATCCGGTGAAGTGGTTCAGAACGCCGTCAAGGCGATGGAGCAGATCGAAAAGTCTTCGGGCGAGATCGGCAACATCATCGGCGTCATCGACGATATCGCCTTCCAGACCAACCTGCTGGCTCTCAACGCCGGTGTCGAAGCGGCGCGCGCCGGTGAAGCCGGCAAGGGTTTTGCCGTCGTCGCCCAGGAAGTGCGTGAACTCGCCCAGCGTTCCGCAAACGCCGCCAAGGAAATCAAGACGCTGATCACCGCTTCGAACCAGCAGGTCCAGAACGGTGTTCACCTCGTTGGCGAAACCGGCAAGGCGCTGCAGACCATCGTGACCGAGGTCCAGGAGATCAACCGCAACGTCAACGCCATCGTTGAATCGGCGCAGGAACAGTCTTCCGGTCTCCAGCAGATCAACACCGCCGTCAACGCGATGGATCAGGACACCCAGAAGAACGCCGCCATGGTGGAAGAACAGACGGCAGCAAGCCACGGCCTCGCCCGCGATGCCGCCGCGCTGAACGCCCTGCTCGCCCAGTTCAAGCTGTCGCATGCCCGCATGCAGCATGTGGCTTCGGTCACGCGCCCGTCGGCCCCGCAGGCCGCACCGCAGTCGGCCCGTCCGGTTGCCTCGCCTGCCCGCAAGCTGGCCAGCAAGGTCGCGACCGCGTTTTCCGGCAATGCCGCTCTCGCCGTCGATACCCAGACCAACGACTGGCAGGAATTCTAAGACCCCTCACCGGCGGTTTGCCGCCGGCAGATCATGAACAGGAAACGGCCGCAGGCGAAAGTCTGCGGCCGTTTTCATTTGCATGGCAGTGATTGCTTGCGGGAGCGGGTATTCATGCGACATTCATCCGGCGAGGATAGTCAGAAACGTGCGACCAGCAGAGGCATCGACGACGCAATGACGCTTGACGAACAGTTCGACATCATCCGCTCCGGCATCATGTATAACGACCTGACGCCAGAGCTGATCAAGGCACGCGAAAACACCGTTCTCCTCAGCAATCGCTATAATGCAAGCTTCGGGACGCCGCAGGGCGAACGGGAAACCATTCTACGCGAGCTTCTGGGCAGCGTCGGCGAGCGCGCGCATTTCGAGCCGACATTTCGTTGTGAGTTCGGAAGTCAGATTACGATCGGCAACAATTTTTACGCCAACTTCGATTGTGTGTTGCTGGACGGAGGCGGCATCGAAATCGGTGACGATGTCCTGTTCGGACCGCGGGTCGGTATCTATACCTCCAACCACGCCATTGACCCGATCGAGCGAGCCGCAGGCGGTTGCTACGCCAAGCCGGTAAAAATCGGCAACCGTGTGTGGATTGGCGCCGGCGTGCATATCAACCAGGGCGTAACGATCGGCGACGGCGCGATCATCGGATCGGGCAGCGTCGTGACCAGGGATGTGCCGGCAGGGGTTATTGCCGCCGGAGTGCCCTGCCGGATCATCCGGCAGATCACTGAGGCCGACAGGACTGGATTTCGCCCTTAGAGGGGTTTGTCTTTCCGGATACCGAGCAGATGCTCCCGCCAGACGGTGAACAGCCCGGCACCCACGACGATGACGGCACCGATCACCATGTTGGCCGAAACGTCCTCCCCGAAGAACACCACGGCGACGGCAACTCCGAAGACGAGCTGAAAATAGGTCAGCGGCTGCACTTCGCCGGCGCTGAGCAGGCCAAAGGCCTTGATCATGAAGTAATGGCTGGTCGCGCCACAGATACAGAGAGCCGCCATCGCCGGCCAATCTTCCATGGCAATGGGTGTCCAGTAGAATGGCCCGATGAACGTGGCGAGAACCGCACCGGCGACACCCGCATACAAAACGCTCGTCACAGCGCTGTCCGTACTGCTTACCGCGCGTGTGGCGATACTGTAGAGCGCAAACATGAAACCTGCTCCGAGCGGCAGAAGCAGGCGAATGTCAAAATCCACATCAGTGGGATTGAGAATGATCAACACGCCGATCAAACCGGCGAGAAGCGCCAGACCGCGACGCCAGCCCACGCTTTCCCCCAGTAACGGCACGGCCAGAAGCGTAACCATGAGCGGTGTTGCCTGAAAGATGGATTGCGTCATTGCCAGGCCCGCAATGGTGAAGGAGATGACGACCACCACGACCTCGCTGACCAGCAGCATGCCGCGAATGATCTGCAGCACCGGTCTCTGCGTCACGATGGCGCGTCGCAGCCCACCGGGAGACGTTGCAGCCAGCAGGATGACGAAAGCGGCAAATGCCCAGAACCGGATCATGGTCACCATGATCGGCGGGTACTTGTCACCCAACAATTTCGAAAAGGCGTCCTGACCGGCAAAGATCGTGACGGCGAGTAGGACATAGAGATAGCCCAAAGTCTTGCTGTTCATGGATAAAATACTTGTAACTGCGATTGGGCCAAGGGGAGAGGGAAAGCGATGCCGCTTGTCCTGCTCCTACACGTTCCAGACAACATGCGCCAGTTGGAGCCGATGGCAAATGGTACGGATGACCTCGCTTTTGCCGAAACGGCGAAACGAGTTCCCTGCCGCGCGACAGCAATCGCTTTTTTACGTATTGCTCAAAAAAGCCGCTTTTTGCGCGCTTGATCACACAAGCGCGATCAAAATGGCATGGAACCAATTGGCTTCCTACGTTGTTAGCGCACCGTGATGGTCCGCCGTGACTTGGCTTGGGAGCCGCGGCTGGAGTGTTCGAACAACAAGGCGTCAGCCTGTCACGATACCCGAGAGGAAAAGTCCATGATGAAATTCTCCCCTGCAGCCGGTACCGCCCTGGCTGGCATTTTCGCAGCCGCAGTCGCGATGACCGCAACCTCGGCTGCACGTGCGGCCGACGCCGTCGAGCAGATCCCGGAAGCACCGGCAGCCATTGAAGCAACGGCACCGGTCTTCACCTGGAGTGGCCCCTATGCAGGTCTGCATGGCGGTTACGGCTGGGGTAACGGCGATTTCAACGATGGTGTTGGCGCCTTTTCAGAGAACTTCGATGGCGGTCGCTTCGGTGGCTTCGTCGGTTATAACTGGCAGATGTCGAATGGTTTCGTCGCCGGTATCGAAGGTGACGTAAACTACGACTGGAACGAGGAAAGTGTCGGTCCAGGCGTTGACGTCAAGAGCGGCTTCTCCGGTTCTGCGCGTGCCCGCCTCGGCTATGCGATGGATCGCGCCCTGCCGTATATCGCAGGTGGCTGGACTGCGACCAACGTAAAGGCAACCACAGCGTTGGGCGATGCCGACGATACGCTGCATGGCTGGACCATTGGCGCCGGTCTCGATTACGCCTTCACCGATAACGTCTTCGGCCGTGCCGAATATCGTTACAACGACTTTGGAAGCGGTAATCTTGGCGGAACAAGCGTCGATTTCGACCAGCATATCGTCAATGTCGGTATCGGCGTGAAATTCTGATCCTCGACGATCATCTGACTTCAAAGGGCAGCGAAATTCCTTTTCGCTGCCCTTTTCTGTGCCCTGTTTACCGCGGCAGTTTCACGCCCAGCGAAAACAAAAGGGCGATGAGGGCTCCAACAGCCGCCAGCCCGTAGAGCCAGAGAGAAGGAAGGGCGATGGAAGGCGCGAACGCCGCATCCGGCACGCTGCCCTCCAGCTTACCCACAAGATCCGTTGCCGTTGCCACCAGCCCGGCAAGGCCCGCACCGATGGCGTATCCTGCCGTGGAGACGGTCGGCAGCAATGCACCCGCCTGATCCCGCTCATGTTCTGCCGTATCCGCCAGCGCCGCACGGTTCACATTCGCCCACGCCAAGCCGAAGCCGCTGCCGATCAATATCTGCCCGATGACGATCAGCACGATCGAATGCGCGGCAAGCCCGAAAGCCGTCGCAACGAAACCCGCGACCAGGAAAAGCGGCCCCATGCGGGTACGGGCGTCTTGCCGGTCCAGCGAAGGATTGCGGCTGGCGAGGACGGCGACCACACTCCAGGTCAGTGCCATCAACAGGACGAGCGCGCCGACGACGGTCGGTCGATAGGACCAGATTTCCGAGATCGCCAGCGCCAGATACACCGCACCAACGGAGTGGCTGGCCGACATGAGCAAGAGAACCCAGAGCCCCCGCCCGAATATCGAGCTGGCTCGGAAAGCACCCTTCGGCAGCAGTTTTGGGCCGACACGCCCATCCAGAACAATCGCGGAGACAAAAAGCGCCGCACCACAGGCAACTGCCAGCCCCTGCCACCAACCTGACGACGTCATGGATGACATGGACAGAACCAGAGCCCCGGCAATCAACATGCCGATGGCAAAAGGCGCAACTGCAACCCGGGACTGGTTCGACGCAGCAGGTCTGGCAACCGGTGTCAAAACCACGAGCAGCAGCAGGAAAGGCACAACAGCCAGGAAGGAGATGCGCCAGGAAAACGTCTCTGTCAGCCATCCCCCGGCAAGCGGCCCAAGCAGCGAAGCGACGGCCCAGACCATCGCCTCTGCGGCGAAAACCTTTGCAATCAGTCCGGGACGGAAATTACCGGGGATCAGGCTATAGGCAATCGCGACGATCAGGCCATCCGCGACGCCCTGCAAAAGACGCCCTACCAGAATGAAACCAAAACTCGGCGCAGACAGAGCAGCCATGCCGCCGACAGCAAACACCAGGCATGAAATGATCATCGAGGCGGCAAGTCCGACACGATCACGAAATGCAGCGGCCGCCGTGCCGCCTGCAATCGAGCCGATGAAATAGAGGCCATAGGCCCAGCTATACAGATCGGCGCCGCCCAGTTCCGCAGCGGCAAGCGGCATGGCCGCAACAATCGCAAACTGATTGAAGGCATGCAGGCCGATACCGGTGGACACCAGTGCCAGCATGACGGCATTGCGGCCTGACAGGAGCGTGGCCCAGCTTTCCTCATCCGGCACGACGCCGCTATCCGCCCCCGTCACGCCGTCCATCCGCACCATTTCCTCCGGTATATCCTCGACATCGCGCTGCCGATAGCGCCTCATTACCCTTTCGCCGCGCGCCTTGATACGCCGGCGCAGGCTCTCTTCCATCACGTCCATGACCCGTCCTTTCGTTCAGGTCGCGGAAACTACGACCTCAACCACGGTTGAGGTCAAGCAGCAAAAAAACGTATTTCGGATGAAAACCGAGAAGGCGAAATCCGCAGAAACAGACAGGGTGCGGATATCGACAAAGAGCAGGCGAGACTTGCAGGCAGAAAGGCTTACCAGCTGCCTGCGAGCATGTTGCCCGACAGCGCAATCGCGCGCGCCTTGCCATCCCGATCCGAAACAGAAAGCGTTGCCGGCATCTGGCGCGGCGATTTGCGGAACCAGCCGGCCGCCACCGATGCAAGATCGCCAATGGCGGCATGTTTGTGCCAATCGGCAAAACGACGCGCCATGGAATCGGGCTCCGGCTGATAGAAGAAATCACCCGAGGCAGTGAGATCATTGATGCCGGCCGCCATCGCCGATAGCGGCCGCTGGAACATTTTGGCCGGCACGGACAGATCAGGCGCAGTCTGGGGGAAAGCGGGCGACATGAAATCGATGGCCCAGCCGTCGGCCTCTACCCAGCAATGAAAATTCTCGCCGGCGCCGGTCACATGGCCGTCTTCACGGTGATCGGCAAACAACATCAGTGTGCCGCCAAGATTGTAAGCGGCGAGCCCACCCTTCGGCTTTGCCTTGATCTTGAAATGATGCTCCAGAATGAAGGCGCCAAATGTCGAGAAATACATGGCAGCCGTTGCCGGATCGGCGTTATTGGCCGTCAGCAGGCTGTGGATCACTCTGTAGATCCGGTGGTAGTCGCTCTGCTTGATCAACATGGTTTTCATCCGCAAATCTTCGTCTTGCGCGCTGACTAAGCGAGAGCAGCGCGGATGTAAACGCCGACAAAGCCACTGAACGGCAAACGGATGGACACCCGTCGCGTTTCTGCGGCACTGCAGCATCAATCGGTTGCCGATCGTTGGCATGGCAACGATTTCGGCCTCGTCCAACCTTGCGCGTCATGCGAGAACATGATTACCACGGTGCGGACCGGTCCAATCCGGCATTTCTTTTGCAAGCGAAACGCCGGTTTCTCCCGTGGCACCGGACCCTGCGCCACCGACCGACGGAGTATGTTGTGACGGAAGAAACTCCGGCAGGCCGTGCATTTCAAGCCAGGCATCCGACGACATGGCCAGTTTATGTACGTTGGTCCGTTCTTCTTTTGATTTCCGCAGTCATCGTTTTCCTTCTCGAGCTCGTGCATCTGCCCGCAGCACTGCTTTTGGGGCCGATGGCTGCCGCCGTGCTGATGGCGACGACCGGCGGCGGCATTCGCATCGGCAGCCAGGGCTTTACGGCGGCGCAGGGCATTGTTGGCGTGATGATCGCCAGCAACATGCCGACATCGCTCTTCAGTGAGATCAAATCCGATTGGCCGATCTTCGTCATCGGCGTTCTTTCAACGGTCGCAGCCGCCGCTTTTCTGGGCTGGTTGATGGCGCGCACGAAACTGTTTCCGGGCACCACGGCCATCTGGGGCTCCTCGCCGGGTGCAGCCGCAGCAATGACGCTGATGTCCGCCGGTTATGGCGCGGACATGCGCCTCGTCGCCTTCATGCAATATGTCCGGGTAGTCTGCGTGGTCCTTGCGGCCACGGTCGTCGCCCGCTTCATGGGCGTGAATGTGGTTGAAGAGCAGGCCACTATCTGGTTCCCGTCCATCGAGTGGCCAGCCTTTGCCGCGACAATCGCCATCGCATTCTGTTCCGGCTGGATCGGCATGCGACTGAAACTGCCGGGTGGCGCACTTCTCCTGCCGCTTGCCATCGGCATGGCAATCAAGTTTTCCGGTGTGATGCCACTCGTATTGCCGCCTTGGGTCCTTGCCGTCAGTTTCTCCGTCATCGGTTGGGGTATCGGCATGCGTTTTACCCGAGAAGTCGTGGCGCATGCGGCGCGCGCCCTGCCCCGTGTTCTGCTCTCGGTATTATCGCTGATCGCCATATGCGGATGTTTTGCCGCGGGCCTCGTATATTTCGCCGGTATCGATCCCCTCTCGGCATATCTCGCCACCAGTCCCGGCGGCGCAGACAGTGTCGCCATTATCGCCGCCTCCACCAATGTGGACGTGCCCTTCGTGATGGCCATGCAGGTGACGCGGTTCATCTTTGTCGTCATTACCGGCCCCGCGACGGCTCGCCTGCTTTCACGCGGCACGCAAAAGCCGCCAGCAATATGACTACTGCTTACATTTAGGAATTCATTAGATAAATCGAATTTTGAGGGACAGCAAAATCAAGCCGTGATATTCTTTAGGCACGCACTGATTTGCGAGCGTATGGCCCCGGGAGGTCTTGGCTATGGACGCTGTCGTCAGAGTAGATTTCGAGCTGAGATGGAGCATGCCGGTCTACGTATTGAGTGACGACGGCGCCGAACAGCCAATATTTGGCCCTCAGGAAGCTCTTCGCTACCTGAGGGCCTGTTCCGTGAATTCACCTGTCGCAAACTATACGCTTGCGATCGACGCATGCGAGCGCTGCATGAACCGCGAGATTGATCGAGCGTTGGCGCGGGCGCTGTTCGTGAATGCCTACACCAACTATACGATGTTGAGAATGTGAAAGGCGAAGATCGCCTTACCCCGCCCGCACGGGCGAATACCCGGCCTCGCGGATTGCGTCTTCCGCGGCCGTGGCATCGCCATCCACGGTCACCTGGTGCGCGGTAAGATCGATAGTGACCGCAGCCCCGGGCAACACCTCGGCCAGCGCACCGCGCACGGTCTTTTCGCAATGACCGCAGGTCATGTCGGAAACGGTGAAAATGGCAGTCATGTAAAATTCCTTATGCTCGATGAATATGGGGTTGGTTTTCGCCCGATACGGTTCCGTCGCCTGCCAGATCGTCCAGGATCGGGCAATCGGGACGGTGATCGCCGCCACAGCAATGGGCAAGGGTCTTGAGTGTCTTCACCATGCCCTGCATTTCGGCGATGCGGCGTTCGAGGTCATTGATATGGGTCGGGGCGACATCCTTGACGGCGGCGCTGGTGCGGCTTTTGTCCTGCCACAGCTTCAGAAGCGTTTCGGTCTCCTCCAGGGAAAAGCCCAGAGAACGCGCGCGCTTGATGAAGCGCAGCACGTGCACCTGATCCGTGGCATAGACCCGGTAATTGTTGCCGGTGCGGGCGGGAGGCGCGATCAGCCCGATTTCTTCGTAATAGCGGATCATCTTTGCCGAAACGCCGGAGGCCTCGGAGGCCTGTCCGATATTCATGTCGCGTCTCCTGTTTTGATTGTCTTGAGCCGCAGCGCGTTGGCCAGCACGAAAGTGCTGGACAGAGCCATGGCGGCCGCGCCGATCATCGGTGAAAGAGTGAGGCCGAATGCCGGATAGAACAGGCCGGCCGCAAGCGGGATCAGCGCCACGTTGTAGCCGAAAGCCCAGAACAGGTTCTGGCGGATATTCTTCATCGTCGCGCGGCTGATGGCGATGGCGGAAACGACACCCGTCAGCTCGCCGCCGACCAGAACCACGTCAGCGCTTTCGATTGCAACATCCGTGCCGGTACCGATGGCGATACCGATATCGGCCTCGGCGAGAGCCGGTGCGTCATTGATGCCATCCCCGACAAAAGCGAGTTTTTTCCCATTGGCGCGCAAGTCATGAATGGCCGCGACCTTACCTTCCGGCAAAACCTCGGCAACCACCCTGTCGATGCCGACCTGAGCGGCAATCGCCTGCGCCGTACGGGCATTGTCGCCCGTCACCATGGCGACTTCGATGCCTTGCGCCCGCAGCGAGCGGATCGCCGCCGCACTCGATGGTTTCAGCGGATCGGCCACGGCGATGATGGCCGCAAGCCTGCCATCCACGGCGGCATAAAGCGGCGTCTTGCCCTCACCACCAAGCCTTTTGGCGGCATCGGAAAAACCTTTAACCGACAGGCCCTGTTTTTCCATGTAGCGGTCTGCGCCCACAGCGACGTTGCGGCCATCCACGAAAGCCGAAATGCCGTAGCCGGTCACGGATTGAAACTTTTCCGCATCAGGAAGAACCAGCCCCCTCGCCTCCGCAGCATTGACGATTGCTTCGGCGATCGGGTGTTCGGAACGGCTTTCCACCGACGCCACGACAGCCAGCACGTCGTCCTCCGCAAAATCATCGGCAACGATCAGGTCTGTCAGTTCCGGCCGCCCCTTGGTAACGGTGCCGGTCTTGTCGACCACAACCACATCGACGCCGGACAATGTCTGCAGCGCCTCGCCCTTGCGGAACAACACACCGAATTCGGCGGCTCTACCGCCACCGACGACGATCGACACCGGCACCGCCAAACCCATGGCGCAGGGGCAGGCAATGATCAGCACCGCCACCGCGCTGATCAGGGCATGGGTGATGGCCGGCTCCGGGCCGACGAAAAACCACACCAGAAAAGTCAGAACGGCGAGCGCCATCACGGCCGGCACGAACCATGCGGTAACCCGATCGACCAAAGCCTGGATCGGCAGTTTTGCCCCTTGCGCCTGCTCCACAAGCCGAATGATACCGGCAAGCACCGTATCGCGCCCGACCTTTTCCGCCCGGAAACGGAAGGAGCCCGTCCGGTTCACCGTGCCACCGGTGACAGCGGCACCCGCCGTCTTCTCCACCGGCAGCGGCTCGCCCGAAATCATCGATTCATCGATGTTCGACTGGCCGTCGATCACCGTGCCATCAACGGGAATGCGTTCGCCGGGCCGGATGACGAGGATGTCGCCGACCACGACCTCGGCGGTCGGAATATCCACTAACTGACCGCTACGCTCGACCCGTGCGGTTTTCGCCTGCAAGCCTGCCAGTTTCTGGATCGCCTCGCCGGTGCGGCCGGTAGCGCGGGCTTCGAGCAGCCGACCGAACAGGATCAGCGTGACGATGACCGTCGCTGCTTCGTAATAGACGTGCTGGGCATCGTCGGGCAGTAAGTCCGGCGCAAACGTCGTCACCAGCGAATAACCATAGGCGGCAAGCACGCCGACCGCGACAAGCGAATTCATTTCCGGATGGCCGCGCCAAAGCGCCGGCAAGCCAAGCCGCAGGAAACGCAGACCGGGCCAGAAGATCACCGCCGTCGCCAGCACAAAATAGAGATAATAGAGATTTCGAGTGTCGATCACCTCCATCAGCCAGTGATGGAAGGGATCATAGGCATGGCCGGTCATTTCCAGGAGGAAAAGCGGCAAGGTCAGAACGAAAGCAATCGCAAGATCGCGTTTCAGGGTCGCCGCTTCACCTGCATGCCCAAGGGCGTGATCATGCGAAACGGGCGACGACATCATCTTTGATGCAGGGGTCGGCTCCTCGTGTCGATGACCTGCTTGTCGCGCGATCTCGTTCGCAATGTCCGGTCCGGTTCGCCCCGTTTCCTGCAATGCCGCCTGCATGGCGCCTGCCGGGATTTCGTAACCCAGCTTGTGAATGACCTTTTCCAACGCATCGGGATCAAAGCCCGCACCTGTCTCGACGGTGAGCTTCTTGGTCGCGAAATTGACGACGCTTTTTTCGACGCCCGGCACCTTTGCGGCACCGGTTTCCACACGGCGCACACAGGAGGCGCAGGTCATGCCTTCCACCGGGATGGTCAGCGGGTCCATGGGCGTGACAGGTTCGGTGATCGGTTCAATCGGTATGTTCATGGCGAAGCGTGATCCTTTCGCGCCTCATGTAGGCCTTCCCATCATGGGAAGGTCAAGGGCCGGCGATGGGATAAAGCTTCGCGGGTATTTTTCGTTGGCGTGAAACCGGTGATGCGGCGTTTCAGAACCCGCTCGACCTGCCGCTAGGCGGAGCCAACCCGGAAAGCAGCAGCACCAGTTCCGCCTGCCGCGTTGTGCCGGTCTTGTGCATGATGCGCTTCAGGTGGGAGCGCACCGTTTCAACCGAAACGCCGAGCGAAGTCGCCACCATTTCCGGCGTCTGCGCCATGGCGATGCCTTTGGCCACGCGGGCCTCGGCGGGCGTGAGATCGAACAAGCCGCACAGAACGCGCATATCCGGCGGTCCCACCTGCCCCACTTCGGTCACGGCGAGAATGGCCATGGCGCGTGAAAAGATATCGCGTGCGGCCCGACGGATGGGCAGAAGATGTAAGATCAGGGGCGGCGCACCGGTCTCACTCACCATAGGCGCGGACTGTACGGTCGGTATCGCTTGCGCGCGGTAACGCGTTATGGCGTCGTTCAGCAGTTTGCCGGCGCCGGCGGTTTCCAGTAACAGGCGGTTTCCGGCACCTGTGCGCACCCGCGGCGCAAGCGCTTCCAATTCCGGGTTCATGGCAAGCGCCTGACCGGCGTCGCCGATCACGGCCGCAGGCAGGCCGAGCATGGAGAGCGCTTCCGTCATCGAATGCGCCTCCTTGAATGCCAGCCGCGATGCCATGTAAGCGGCACGGGCGATGTCGGGCTTCAGCATGTTGAGTTGCTGGAGTTGCGCCTGCGAAAAATGCGCAAGCCCGAAGGCGCGCATCAGCGAAATGACGACGATATGACCGGTCGGCTCCTGAAAGGCATATCCTGCCTCCCATTCCATTCCATGCGGATGAATGAATTCGCGGTTGATCGCATCGTTTGCATATTCTTCGGCCGACAGGAGATCCGTGGTCCGGGCAAATGAAAACGGATACCGCTCCATGGCACGGATGGGTCGCAGATTGTTGAAACGATGTTCGCTCTCGATAAATCCAGCAAAGGCTTCGGCAATATTCGGCGTCGTGACGAACCGGTGTTTGCCGAGTTGATCGACGGTAAAGATCGAAGCGGTCGAAGAACCGACCGCGCCCGCAAGCGCGGTGCAGGCATCGCCCCATAATTCGGGGATCATCGCCGCCTCGTACAGGCGATCGGCCAACGTGCTGTCAGCGCTCATTGCTCATCCGCGATCCACTTTACCCCAGAGGAAACTCGTACGGCACCAAGCCAACGCGTTTTTTAGCGTTCGATAAGCAATCAGTACACCAACAAATTTGTCAAAGCGTCCTCATTCCGACATCACGGGATTTTTATGCGTGTTTCAGGCCTCTTCGCCGACATGCAGCGGCCAATCGACGAGGTAATCCTCGAAATCATCGACATCGACATCCTTTTCACTGACCGTGCGATCCTTGGCCGAAATGCCGGCAATATGCACCGTTTCCGGATCACCCGAAATCAGCGGATGCCACCACTTCAGATCCTCGCCGTCTCGCACCAGACGATAACCACAGGTGGGAGGCAGCCATGCGATTTCCCGCACTTCCTGCGGTGTCAGCTGGATGCAATCGGGCACAGTCGCCTGCCGGTTCGGATAGTCGGAACATCGACAGGTCGTGCCGTCGAGCAAACGACAGGCAACGGATGTGAAGGCCACGGCGCCGGTATCCCAGTCCTCAAGCTTGTTGAGACAACAGAGACCGCAGCCGTCGCAAAGGCTTTCCCATTCGCCGGGCGAAAGCTCTTCAAGCGATTTCGTCTTCCAGAATTCTTCGACCATGATTTGTTTTATTTTCGCAACGCGGATCGCAAATAATCACCTGGGAAGCGCAACCGGCAGCGCGTCATATCTCGCCGGTCAACCATTTATAAGCTAATGCTTCCTATGGGAGTTGCTGGCAGCTTTTGATCCTTCCTGTCGAAGGCGTCAAGGCTCGGTTAAAAAATGAGACGCGGGAGCGCCGGCGTGAACAACGACAAAAGCTCCGAAGAGAGCCATATCAAAGCCTCTGACGGCAAGTCTGACACCGGACCTGAAAAGGCCCGGCCGCGTCGCAAGCGCCATTTTTTCCTGAAGCTCGACAGTTGGATCGATAGCACCGTCTGGAATCTCGGTTTCAAGCTGGCCGAAACGTGGGAAGAGATCACGATCTTCTTCCGCCGTTTTCGCGTTCGCGGCTGGAAGCGATTGGGCTTCGAATTTGCCGGCGAGGCGATGACGCTCGGCACCGCCGGTTCGGTCGTGCTTCTGACGCTCGCCCTGCCCGCCTTCGAGGAAACCAAGGAAGACTGGCGCAATCGCGGTGATTTCGCCGTCACCTTCCTTGACCGTTACGGCAATGTCGTCGGACACCGTGGCATCATCCATGAAGATTCCGTGCCTATCGACGAACTGCCGGACCACTTCATCAAGGCGGTTCTGGCGACGGAAGACCGCCGCTTCTTCGACCATTACGGTATAGATTTCATCGGCCTTGGCCGCGCGCTTTCGGAAAACGCCAAGGCGGGCGGTGTCGTTCAGGGCGGCTCGACGCTGACCCAGCAGCTGGCAAAAAACCTGTTTCTGACCAACGAACGGTCGATCGAACGCAAGATCAAGGAAGCCTTCCTGTCGGTCTGGCTGGAAGTGAACCTCTCCAAGAAGGAGATCCTGTCGCTCTATCTTGACCGCGCCTACATGGGTGGCGGCGCATTCGGAGCGGCGGCGGCATCGCAATTCTATTTCGGCAAGAACATAACCGAAGTGAACCTCGCCGAAAGCGCCATGCTGGCCGGCCTGTTCAAGGCACCGGCCAAATATGCGCCGCATGTAAACCTGCCGGCAGCGCGTGCCCGTGCCGCAGATGTGCTGACCAACCTGGTTCAGAGCGGCATGATGAGCGAGGGCCAGGTGGTTGCCGCGCGTCGCAACCCGGCAACGGCAATCGACCGCGCCGAAGTGACCGCACCGGATTATTTCCTCGACTGGGCATTTGACGAAGTCCAGCGGCTCGCGGCAACCGGAAAGATCCATCAGCGCTCGGTTATCGTGCGCACCACCGTCGATACCGGCCTGCAGCAGGCCGCTGAAGCGGCGATGGAATCCGGCCTGCGCGAATTCGGCGAAAGTTACCGCGTCAAGCAGGGCGCGCTTGTAATGATCGAAAACGGTGGCGCCGTGCGCGCGATGGTCGGCGGACGCGATTATGGAGAAAGCCAGTTCAACCGCGCCACCAAGGCTTTGCGCCAACCCGGCTCGTCGTTCAAGCTGTTCACCTACACCGCCGCCATGGAGCGCGGCTTCACCCCGGAAACGACCATTTCCGATGCGCCGATCACCTGGCGTGGCTGGTCGCCGCAGAACTATGCCCGTTCCTACAAGGGCAAGGTGACGCTGCTGACCGCCATGGCGCAATCGCTCAACACGGTGCCGGTTCGCCTTGCCAAGGATGAACTCGGCACAGACGTGATTGCAGACACGGCCATCAAGATGGGTGTGGAAACGCCGCTTCGCCGCGACAAGACCATTCCGCTCGGCACGTCGGAAGTCACCGTCATGGACCAGGCGACGGCGTATGCCGTCATGCCGGCCGGTGGCCTGCAATCGCGCCGCCATGGCATCGAACAGGTCATCAATTATGAAGGCCAGGTGCTTTACGATTTCAATCGGGACGAGCCGGAAGCGCAACGCGTCGTTTCCGAACAGGCGATGTCTTCGATGAACCGTATTCTCACGCAGATCCCGGTCATCGGCACGGCACGGCGCGCGGCTCTCGACGGCGGCGTCGTGACCGCCGGCAAGACAGGCACCTCGCAAAGCTATCGCGACGCCTGGTTCATCGGCTACACCGGCAATTACACCGGCGCCGTATGGTTCGGAAACGACGACTTCACCTCGATGAACAACATGACCGGTGGCGCGTTGCCGGCCATGACCTTCAAGAAACTCATGGACTATGCCCATCAGGGCATCGAATTGCGCCCAATCCCCGGCATCGAAAATCCGCTGCCGCACGGTAACCACGCGACCGGCCCTGCCGTTGCCGATGCCAATCACAAGCCCGGCGAACCTATCTCCCCGGCCCTTGTGCGCCCCCGGACGTTATCTGCCGAGACGGCGCGTTTGCTGCGTGGAATTTCGGAAGGCCTGAAGGGAGCTGGCCCGGTCGTTGCCACGGCATCTTCCGGCACAGTGTCCGATGGAACGCCTGCCCGTCCACAAACGGCCAAGGTGACGCCAATAAAGCTGGACGCGAAACCGTAACGCGCATCCCGGAGAATTCCACAGTCTGGACCGCCGCACGCCTGAGCAGGCCGAGAGCGGTTCGTTGCTGAATGAAGTCAGTTCGGCAAGCGATCCGCCGGGTAGGACGATACCCGACGCGTGGTTCTGAAACGCGTCAGGCGTAACGCATCCGCTCGACGCTTTCGCCGATAATGACACGGCCGGCAATGCAATAGACGACAGAAAGAACGACGATGCGCAGGAGCGAAGGCACCATGACTTCACCTGTCGCTTGCCAGGAGAAGAGACCATCGGAAGCGAGATTGATTGCGGTCGTGCTGATCACGATGCCGACAACGAGGCTCCAACGCCTGCTTTTCAACCTCTTCTGGAAATGAAGCGATGCGGAACTGTCTCCCAGCATGACATGCAATGGCCGGCTGGTGGAAAGAAGAACGGCAATACCGAATGCAATTATGCTCATCAGGTTGCCGATACCCTCTGCCGAAGGATCCCAGCCGGTGATCTCGGAAACGAATATGCTCGCAGTCATCAGCGCAGCAAGCAAAGACGCATAGACAAGGCAAAATATTACAATAACTCTGTTTTTCACGCCGCTCTCCTTCGGCAGACGCGGTATCAAGCAACCGCTAACGGCTTGATAAACGTGGAATTCAAAAGCAATCTATCCCCGAAATCTCGCCGTCTTCTTGATCAGGAATGTGACAGATGCTCGATCCACTGGCGATTAGACTGCCTGACAACACAAAATTCGAAAAAAACATAATGGCGCTGCTTCTCATACCCGGATTTATGCTCGATGCCGATCTTTGGCGCGACCTCGAACCGGCCATCTCCTCATGGGGACCGATCAGCCATGCAGCGGCCACGCAAGGCAACACGATTGCGGAAATGTCGAGGAACATATTGGGCGATGCGCCACCTCGCTTCATCCTGATCGGCTTTTCCATGGGCGGCTACATCGCTCGCGAAATCCTGCGGCAATCGCCTGATCGGGTGGAGGCTTTGATCCTGATCGCGACCTCGGCACGCGGCGACAGCGAGGTTCAGGCAAAACGCAAGCAAGCTTTGGCCAATCAACCTGCCGGGACCAGCTTCCGCGGGCTCAGCACCGCGGCGGTCGTTTCCTCGCTCCACCCGGCCAACGCCGATCGCAGAGATCTTGTAAGCCGCATTCAGGAGATGGGGCACCGTCTCGGCGGCGATGTTTTTCGGCGACAATCGCTGCTCGACCGCCGCGACGAACACCGGGAGCTTGGTACGATCACATGCCCGACGCTTGTGATTGCCGGTGATGAGGACCGGCTTCGCTCCCGCGAAGAAGCACTTGAACTGCATGAAGGCATAGCCGGTTCGGACTTCAAGGTGATCGCCGGGACAGGCCATATGGTGCCGTTGGAGCAACCCGAAAAGCTGGCGCAGGCGATCAACGAGTGGTTGGCGCACAAGCGTTTGAACCCCGCCTGCTGAATTTTAACCGGCGTTATTGAACACGGCCGCGAGCTTTTTGGGTGCCCGAAACCGCCAGGCTTCCACCAGCCGCATGGACAACTCCTCATCGCCGATCGCTGCTGCCCGCAACGGCAAGGCAGGCCAGCCGCGATAGTGGTCTGTTTCCCAATAGATATCAGGGGCCAACATCAAGAGTGGTTCCTTCGCATCGACTGGAACCGCCAGCACGATCGTCTCATCATCCTTCACCCAGACGAAAGCCTTGCCCCCTGCCTTGAGGGCCGGACGCCCGTAATAGGTCGTCTCCTCGATACCCAGCAGGCAAGCCTTAGCCGCCAGCCCCTTCAGGCGCGTCATGATGGAATGGCTTTTATCCATGATCGCCCTCTCCTATCCGCGCAGTCGGATGAACCGTTGCCAGACGTCAGGAAGTCTGGCCCCGGACCAGATCATAACCGGCGATATGCGGTATTATCGGCCGATCCTGATCATCACGCGGCATGCACTTGATATCGAGCCTGCGGCAAACGAGCGTGAGAATTTCCATCATCCTGCCGCCAGGATCAGACCGCGAATAGGTCAGCGTCGGATTATCAAGATAATACAGGATATCCGCGTCACCCGCACGCATGACGCAATGGATAAGAAGGCGATCCCCGGGCGGATGCGATTTGAGATACTGGAAGACGGGAGCCGTGAACGTCTCGCTCTCCCGTGCCAAAACAATATCCGAGATATGGGCTGCAGCGTCTTCCCGAAGCATTTCGGACCCCGGCGCGCGATCCATCTTGCGAAACACCTTCCAGTGAAGGTCGTCCATTGCAAGCCAGCCATCATGCTCGACGGGCGTGTCATAATCCGGTCCGGCATCGGTCTTCACGTAAATCGGCATGGCGCGCTCCTTCCGTGTGTGCTTGCAGCCTAGCGCATTTTGCCCATTCCTGAAACAGCCGACCTCCGGATAAGCCAGTTGCGGACTGGCCGAGTACAAGAACAGCCGCTCACGCGGCGAACCAATCAAGACCTCGCCTTAGACAAACCAGTCCCGGCATCGTTCATCGAAATCTTCTCCACGAGGATCACACCCTGCCCGGTTTCTTCCGGGCAGAATCAATGCTACTCCTCGCCCACCGTCTGCGAGGTCCAGAATAGAACGTGCTGCGTGTTCCCCTTCTCATTGCCATATCGCTTGCCATCGCCTTCGGCGGCGGCATCTGGTCGACGCTGCTGGCGCTTGAAGCCACGATTGGTTTCGGCGCCATAAAACTCGGCGCATGGGAGGCTTTCCCGCAGGCGCAGACCGTCGATGCCGATCCCTATGCGAAATCGCACCGCGCCAATGCGGGTAAGTTGCTTTTTGGCACAGCCGAAGGTCTGACCTTTACCGCAGCGGTGGATGAAAGCGGCGCGCGCCTTCACGGCAATTGCACCTACCGCATGAGCGGACATACGCCACCTGCGCGACTGTGGACGCTGTTCACCAACGATGCCAATGGCCGCCCGCCATCCGAAAGTGCCGAATTGCCCGCAGCACTCAACTCACGCACGGTATTGCGCGGCGCAAATGGTGATTTTTCGGTCGAGATTTCGGCCTCGGCCCAACCTGGCAACTGGCTGGCCGTCGCTCCGCATCAGAATTTCCGTCTTGTGCTGACGCTTTTCGATACGCCGACGGCCGGCAGTTCCGGGCTTATCGATCTGTCTATGCCGAAAGTGGAAAAGATCGGGTGCGGCGATGCTTAAAGTCCTTCTCGCCGTCGTGATCGGCGTTATCGGCGCTGCATTGCTGCATCTCGTCATCGTGCTGTCGCTGCCGTATTTCAGCGATCGCGACGCGTATAGCCGGGTGATTTCCGAAGGTGAGCCGTTCACCTTCCATATTCTCGAGCAAAAACCCGATCAGGCTGGCCTGGCGCAGGAAGACCCGTTTCTGGAAACCGCCGTCTGCTCGTTCGACCTCGAGGAACGCCCCGTACGTTTCAGCGCAGGCTCTGGCGTCCCGTTCTGGTCGCTTGCGGTTTACGATCCCGCATCGAACGAGACATTCTCGATCAACGACCGTACATCCTCGGGCGGCAAGCTGGACGTGATTGTTGCCACTCCCTTGCAGGCCACCGCATTGCGAAAGGCAATGCCGGAAGGGCTGAGCCAGTCTATTCTGATCGAAACCCCTCTGGCGCAGGGATATGCCGTATTGCGCGCAATGGCGCCGCAACCGAGCTACCGGCCTCTGGCCGCAGCATTCTTGTCATCCGCCGGCTGCGTTCCGACGGACTGGCGGTAAGAACCTCACCGAAGACAATGGCAGAGACGAGGTGGTCTGCGATCAGTTCTGCTCGGCACGCGCAGGCAAGTTGCGGGAGCGATGATCGACGGCTTCGCGCCGCTCGTACCTCACACCGGTGTAAATAAGCAGCTTTGCCGACGCGCCTTTGGCGGTGGGCGCTGCGACGCGTTCGGGATGTTGTTCACGCCATTTCTGCAAGACAATGATCTCAGTCATTGCACGTCTCCATAGGGGTTTCGAGACGGATGAAGGACGGACCGATTTCACCCTGCCCTTTTCAGGGGCCGGCGCACCCCATTCACGGGTTCATCTGCGCCTTTCTCGTCAGCTTGTCCGCTTTCACAGGAAAGTGGACCTAACGACATTCCATCCTCGCCAAAACCAAAGGCTGCACATCAGGCGCACTTAAAGTTTCAGCCAGCCCCTGCAATTCGCGGTTGCCTGAGAATAATGCTTAAGCAACCCTCATATTTTCAGGGTATATGTACCAATTTCAGGCAGGATGGTTAACAATTCGCTAACGCTAATAAACGACTTTATCCTTAGTAAAAGTTGTGCCAGCCTTGCGTCATGGCTCGACAGTTGCATCAACGCATGAGCCAGCTTTCGGTTCGCCATCTGGAACAAAAAAATCCGCCCGCGAAAAAATGCAGCTCGCCTGTGGGCAAGGCCGCATTCACGTCCCGAAACCGGCCATTCTTCACCGCTCGTTAACCCTGATCTGCCTATGATTTTGCCTTATGGTGAGACAGCAGATGCCGCGAAAATCCAGCCGCGCGGCAGAGGCTGCCTGAAGCCTGTCCCTCCGCCACGGTGCGTTCAACCGGGCGGTTTCGGTATAAGTATTGCGTTATTGGAACTCTTCGTGGACCGGTTTCGGGAACTTGAAAGGCCGCAGGCCATGCGTAGGAAGGATGTGGTTCTGATGGCCACAGTCACGAGCTTCGAAGCGCTCGAGCGTCCGTCCAGGTCCGAGCTACGTCAATTTGCCGAATTGTTCGAACCGCTGTTTGCCAACTCCACCGAGGAGGCGCGCCGACAGGCCGTCGCCGCATTGTCGCAATCCACGAACGTGCCCTCCGCCGTCGCTTTTTTTGTCGCCAGCCAGCCGATCACGATCGCGGCTCCGTTTATTGCCGCATCGAAATGCCTGGACGACCAGACCCTGATCACCATTGCCCGCACTCAAGGGGCAGCGCATGCCCGCGCGATTGTGCGCCGTGATAACCTTTCTCCCACCGTCATCGACGCTTTGGTCGGCCTGCGCCACGTCATGGACGATGCCGAGAACCCATCGGAAAAACCGGCTGTGGCAGAAACACAGTCGTCGCTGCTCGATGCCACGGAGCAGCAGCGAGACGAGGCACTGCGCGAGCGCCTGCGTGCCATGGCGGCCCATGTGGTGCGCCCGGAAAGCGACCGCCTTGGCCTGCGCACCGTCACGCCGACACAGGAGGCCCTGCTCGTACGTTTTGCCCGCAACCGCGAGGCAGATCTCTTCGCGACGGCGCTTGCCGACGCCCTCTCCGCCAGCCGCTGGCTTGCGGAACGCATCATGCTGGATATTTCCGGGCATCAACTGGCGACCACGCTGAAAGGCATGGGCATGCCGCGCAACGAAGCGCTGTTGATCCTGGAGCGCCTGTACAGACACCTCGATGAACTGAATGGCGACGTACCGCAATCCGAAAGCCTGTGGGACGGTTTGGATACCGACGAATGCGGACGCCGGGTGGAGGCCTGGGGCCGCGCCGATCGCTATACCTACGAAGACCGCAAGGCGGCGGCCCCGGATCAGGCCCGCGACGAGCCCGGGATGGTTCGCACCAGTGCCGGACGCCGGCGGGCTTAATTTCCGTCTGCTTTGACGACCTCGAAAAGATCGCCGATCTCGTCCAGCTCCAGCTCGACGACCCACAGATCGGAATCGAAACGCGCCTCACGCGCAATTACTGCATCGACGGCTGAGCCCTCCGCTTGCGCAAGACGCGCCTCAAAGCGGCGCATGCCATCGTCTGCACGGGCAAAAGTCTGCGGCGCCGGCCCATAAACGCTTTCCAGCCCGTCGCGAAATCTCTGACGGATAAAGATGGCACCCGCCTCCTCCGCACCCTTGCTCACCACGGCGGCAAAGCCACCGGCGGAAAAGGCACGACGGATCAGGGCGGATACAAACAGGTCGGAACGGACACGCATAAGGCTGTCTACCGCATAGGTATCGAAAGCGGAACCCATTGAGGTCAAACGGGAAACGAAGTCGACCCCCGAGCCATTTCATCAATTGTCAATATAAGCTCCGGCATAGTCCGGTCGTCACGGCTATACGGCTGGTTGCGACGTGAATTTATTATCAGGAAAGCCGGCAAGCGGGTCCGTAATGGCACAGTTCAAATATTCGAACTTTCTGCGCGAAAGCAACGTTCCGGCTTTTGATCGTGACTGGCAACCGGGTCAGGTTGTCGCCAATGGCGGCATCTACCGATGCAAGACCTGCGGGGACGAGACGGCAGTTGCCAAGGGTAGCGCCCTGCCGATGAACCATCATCGACACGACCTTCTGGGCGCCGTCGTCTGGCAGATGATCGTGTTCGCGCAGCAGCGCCCCTGACCTGCCGAGGCCGCTTAGAAAGACCGCTTAAAGCGCGCCGATCGATTTCAGCTTCTTCAGCACCAGTTCGTTCGGCTCGCCGGTTTCCGGCAGACGGTAATGGCGTTCGAAATGGCGGATGGCCGCCTTTGTCTGCAAACCCGCAACACCATCGACCGATACATCGGCATAAGCGATGTTGGCGAGACCGCGCTGGATTTGCTGAACCATTTCCGGCGACGGCAGTCCGGTCGTCGCAATGCCGCTTTCAGAGGTGCGGTTGTCGGCGGTGCGAATTGCGGCAGGTTCGGCCCGCGCAGATGCCGGCGTTGCCCGCACGGGAATGGCGGCAGGCGTTGCCTTTCCATTTTCCGCAGCACGGATGGCGGCGGCGACGGGATCCTCACCTTTCAGATTTTCCGTCGGCCGCGGCTTGGGCACGGGCCGGCTTGCCACCTGGGGCACAGGATCCTGAGATACCGGCGCATGCTGTTGCGCAGCCGGCGGAACGGCGACTTGAGGGGCGGCCTGCGGCTCGGCGCGCAGTGCGGCCAGGATTTCTGCTGACGGCGCGCCGCTCTGCGGCAGGCCAGCGGTCTGTTCGAAAAACAGGATGGCGGCTTCCGTGCGCGTACCAATCACGCCATCGGCGGTACCATCATATAGCCCACGGCGGGTCAATTCACGCTGGATATCGGCAACCAGAGGGTTGGGCGGAACAGACTGTGCGGGCGCAGTCGGCGTGGCCGTCACCAGCTTGCTGTCGTCGGCGCGTTCGATACGGAAGGTCGTGACATCGGCGGGGGGCTGCGGCCTTGCCATGCGATAACCCGGAATACCGTTCGGATCCTCGACATCGCGGGTGCGCAGGAAAGGCGACGGGTGGCCGCCCGGCTGATACCAGAGCGCATTGGCAGATACGAAACCGAAAACGATCGCAAAGCAGGCACTTCCGCCGATCACGCGTGGATAACGCGCGGCAAAGCTGCCAACCGCATAGATGGCCTGAATGAAGAGAGCCGGCTGCTGTTTCGCTTTTGCCGAGCCCTTCTTGCGATCAGGCGATTTTCGCTTCTGCGCGTTCATCCGCAAAGTCCTGTGCCTGAATATCTGTCTGTTTGGTTTCTAGCCGTCCGATCTTGTCATGAGCAAGGAGACGCTGGTTTTCCACAGCCGAGGTCAGGCGCGGAGGAAACTCGAATGGAAGATCGGCAACCTCGTCAGCGCCGAGAACACCGGAGCCATCGGCGGGCAACACGATGGTAACCACCGTACCGACGCCCGGATGGCTTGCCATCGCAAACGTGCCGCCATGGAGCGTCACCAAGCCTTTGACGAGGGACAGGCCAAGGCCGGTACCTTCATGAGCGCGGGTGTAATGATCCTGAACCTGCACGAAAGGCTGGCCAATCTGGCACAGCTTGTCGGCCGCGATGCCGATACCGGTATCGCTGACGGTCAGGACGAGGTCGTTGCCCGTAAGTGCGGCATCGACGGAGACGACGCCGTTTGCGTCGGTAAACTTGATGGCATTGCCGACAAGATTGATCAGCACCTGCTGCAACGCACGGCGGTCGGCGGTCACCTCACCCAGACCGCGCTGGATGCGGGTCGTCAGCGTCACGCCTTTTTCGCGCGCCTGCAGATCGAGCATGGCGCGGCAAGCCTCGACGGCATCACCGATCACGAAGGGCTCGGTCATCAGTTCGTAACGGCCGGCTTCGATCTTGCTCATGTCGAGCATGGTGTTGACCACCGACAGAAGATGGGCACCGGACTGGCGGATCAGGCCGACATATTCACGCTGGCGATCATTCGCGAGCTTGCCGAAATATTCGCCCTGCAGCACATCGGAAAAACCGAGAATGGCATTGAGCGGCGTGCGCAGTTCATGGCTGACGGCGGCAAGGAAGCGGGATTTCGCCTCGTGGGCGGAACGGATTTCGTCTGCGCCGGCACCGATTTCTTCGCGCAGCTTCACTTCTTCGGAAACGTCGCGCAACTGAACGAAGACGGCTGAAAGATCGCCGAAATCGTTGCGCACGGCGGTCATGTCCAGCCGCGACGGCATGAACTGGCGACCGGTCTGCGGATCGACGGGACGTTCGACACGGGCATCGACCTGTGCACTTTCGGAACCCAGTCGCAGCGCATCGAAAGCCTGACCAACGGCGATGCGATCGGACACATGGACGATATCGGTAAGCGTCAGGCCCACCGGTTCGATCAGCATCGACGGCATGCGGTTACGCTCACGCCCACCGGCGCGCTGGATACGACCGGAAGCATCGGCATAAAGAACCAGACCGGGGCAGGCATCGAAAACGGCCTGCTCGGCATCGATCACCGGTGCAACGATGCGATCTGCGCGCGAACGCGGCAGCGCGATGACGGCTGTCGCCAGCGCCAGGAAGAAGGACAGCACGATGGCCACACCAAGCGGCAATGCCAGTGACGGCAGCATGACGGTGACCAGAAGAAGCGGCACAACGATAAAGGAGGGCAGCGCGGCAAAAGCCAGGCATCGCAGGGCGACAACCTCGCCCGCACGGGCCCCTTCACCTTCGCCGAGGTGCTGCAGCCAGCGAACCGCGGTATGGTCGACAATCGCGACCACCCTCAAGCCGATGTTACTCAATACACGCACGCCCGGACCCAAAAATTCACGGTTTTCATGAGACCGACAATAGGCGTCGGCGGCTTAAGGAAAGGATAAAAATGGCCTCTCCGTGCCTCCCGGCGAGGCCCAAACATGACTTTCCGACGCTTTTTGAGGGTACTTTTCCCGACATGGTTAACGGCACGTAACCAACGGATTTGCCTTGTTTTTCCGGCGCGCGTTAAGAATTTGGGCAGGCCATCTGCCTGTTAACACTCGTGACTTTCGGCATCTGCGCCATAAATATGCTTAATGAGAACCGCTAAAGTTTTACGCAAAAAAGCATCGAATGTGTGTCGAATACGCACAGGCATTTGAAAAGATAAAATTCGACATAAATTTTGCGAAAATTCGCGGCTCCGCCATAAGCCGGCATTCGGGGATGACGCCTAATGTGACCGTCAGAACCGGGCAAGAACCGGCAGCCGACAACAGGGCGAAACGGATAAGACAATGTGGTTTTTGATCAAGGGTAGCGTTTATTTCGGTCTCGGCCTCGTGGCCCTGTCCTATTTCAGCGCCAATGGCGAAGAGACGAATGGCCCGAGACCGTTCGAGATGGCCAGCGCTATCGCCGCCGCGACCGGCGCTTATGACTATGTGTCTTCCATCTGCATCGAGAAGCCGGATGTATGTGTGAAGGGTGCCGAAACCTTCACCGCGCTCGGCTACCGCGCCAAGGAAGGCGCCCGCGTCGCTTACGAACTGCTCGACAAGAGCCTTGCTGAAGACGAAGCCAAGACCGCCGGCGCCATCATTCCCGATCCGTCGCAGCAGCCCATGCCGCAGAAGATCGCTGCGGCCGGAAATATCCCGCCGGCTGATCATGTGTTCACCGGAACCGTCATCAACATCCCGGTGCCTCTGAAGCGCCCACAACTCTAACGGAATTTGCCGCGCGCTTTCGCGCGAGCGCCACCATCCGCCACGGACTGCCTTACCCGTGACACGGAACAACTGCAGCACATGCTGACGCCGTAAGATCCCTGTCTTGCGGCGTTTTTTTTTGCGAACTCGTTCCCCTGCCAAAACATTTGCCGGTTCGATTTGCGGGTGCCCTGTTGAACATGCCTCGACGGCACCCGAAATGACCTTCGTCATATGTGATGCCAACAACGCTTGAGGAAAATGCCATGGCCGATCTTTCAGCCTTTCCGATCACCCGGAAATGGCCCGCGCAAAACCCGGATATCCTGCAGCTCTATTCCACGCCGACGCCGAACGGTGTGAAAGTCTCGATCATGCTGGAAGAAACCGGCCTGCCTTATGAGCCGCATTTCATCAATATCGGCGCCGACGAGACCTGGGGACCGGAATACCTGTCGCTCAACCCCAACGGCAAGATCCCCGCAATCCTCGATCCCGATGGCCCGAACGGCGAACCGCTCGCGCTGTTCGAATCCGGCGCCATCCTGATCTACCTTGCCGAAAAGACCGGCAAGTTTCTGCCTGTCGATCCGGCCAAACGCTACGAAGCGATACAGTGGGTGATGTTCCAGATGGGCGGGCTGGGGCCGATGTTCGGCCAGCTTGGTTTCTTCCACAAATTTGCCGGCAAGGAATTTGAAGACAAGCGCCCGCGTGATCGTTACGCCAAGGAAAGCGCTCGCCTGATCCGCGTCCTCGAAAGCCGGCTGGAAGACCGCGACTGGATCATGGGCGACGAATACACGATCGCCGATATCGCCATGCTTGGCTGGGTGCGCAACCTGATCGGCTTTTATAGCGCCGGCGATCTGGTGCAATACGATGAATTAAAGAACGTGCCGAAGTGGCTCGAACGCGGCCTTGCCCGCCCGGCCGTCGAGCGCGGGCTGGACATTCCCAAACGTCCTGCCTGACACCACCACAAAAACGCGCTATCTCTTTGGGATTACCAGGGAGATAGCCATGCCGATGCCGAATTTGCCGCTCGAAGGTTCCTGTCGCTGCGGCGAGGTGCGCCTGAAGATCACCGCACCGCCAATGATCACCATGGCCTGCCATTGCCGCGGTTGCCAGAAGATGAGCGCAAGCGCCTTTTCCTGCTCCGCCGCGATCCCTGCACAGGGTTTCGAGGTGACGGTCGGCGATCCGGTGATCGGAGGCGCTCATGGCGACGACGTCCATCATTACCATTGCTCCCGATGCAAGAGCTGGCTTTACACAAAGCCGGTCGGCATGGACTGGTTCGTCAACGTTCGCCCAACCATGCTCGATGACGCATCGTGGTTCGCGCCCTTCATCGAGACCTACACCTCGGCCAAGTTTGCATGGGCCGACACCGGAGCCGCCCACGGTTTTGAGGAATTTCCGCCGATGGAAGCCTACGCGGAACTGACCAGGGAGTTTGCGGAGTGGAAACCCTGAAAAAGTTCATCGGCACTGTCGGCTCGCCCCCCCTGCCCCACGTCCTAGAGATATCCCGTCAGAACGGGCAGCCATCACAGGAGGAAGAAATGGAAGCCACGGCAGAGCAAAGTGCAACGGAACAGCCACCGGTGCCGGTCAAGGGAGGCGTCGTCGCCTATCTGCAGATAGACGGCGCGATGAAGGCTATCGAGGTTTACGGCAAGGCGCTGGGCGCCGAGTTGGCCGGCGCTCACCCGCCGGATGAACAGGGCCGCACGATGCACGTGCATCTCTACATCAACGGATCATCGCTGATGCTGAGCGACCCCTATCCCGACCACGGCTACCCGCTTGAGAAACCACAGGCTTTCACCATCATGCTGCCGGTTGAAGGCATCGATTTCTGGTGGAAGCGCGCGGTTGATGCCGGCTTTACCGTCGTCACCGAACTTCAGGTGATGTTCTGGGGAGACCGTTACGGCCAGTTGCGTGATCCGTTCGGCATCCTCTGGGCGATGAACGAACCGGTGAAAAACTGACAGCGAGCGGGCGGAAACGATACCATTCCGCCCGTCGATCTCCAGCGCAGCGGCAAAGCCTGCGTCAACCGGAACCTTGCAGTACAAAACATTCGACCGAGTAGCGCATCAGCGCACTACAGGCTTCCATTGCGCCTTTTCTGTCACCGAAGCCGACGATCTGGGCGCGGAACATCGCACCGCCGCCATCACGCGGGGCCTCGTTGATGAGCGGGGCGACAGCGCCGAAATGGTTCGACAGGATTGCCTGCGCACGGGTGAGAAGCCGCGATGCGGCACTGCGGCTGCCGGCGGCGGCGATCTGTATGCGCCAGCCACTCGGATCGGCAGAAGCGACAGCGGCGCCGGGCGTGGCCGGCACGATCGAGGCAATCCCTTCCTGAGCCTTCGAGCGCGAAGAGGCTTCAAGGGCGAGTGCCGGCACCGGTGCGGCACGGTTGACACCCGGCAAGCTGGAAGCCTGCCTGTTGGCGAGTTTCGTTTGCGCCAGCACTTCGGTCGTGGATGGATCGCGGAAGGGCTGCGGCACATTTGCCGGGGCCGGAACCGGCTTGGCAGTCGCATCGGCCACAAGCGTTTCACGGCCGAGCGCACGGTCGAGCAACGCTTCCATCTGCGCGTCACGGCTGCGCGCGGTCTTGCCGCCCATGACGACGCCAATAATACGCCGGCCGTTTTCATTGACGGCGCTGACGAGGTTGAAGCCGGAGGCGTCCACATAACCCGTCTTCACGCCGTCCATACCGGCATAACGATACATCAGGTTATTATGGCCTCGGATCGTGCGGCCGCGGAAATTGAAGGAACGCTCCGAGAAGATACGGTATTCCTGCGGGTAATCTCGGATCAGCGCAGCGGCAAGGACAGCCATGTCACGCGCGGTCGTCACCTGCGCATCGTCCGGTAGGCCCGAGGCATTGCGAAACACGGTGCTGCGCATGCCAAGTGCCCGTGCCTTCACTGTCATCATACGCGCAAAATTCTCTTCGCTGCCGCCAAGATGATCTCCGATCGCCTGCGCCGCATCGTTGGCGGAGCGAATGGCGGTGGCATAAACGGCTTCGCGCACGATAAGAGGCTTGCCGGCGCCGATGCCGAGCTTGAAGGGAATTTTTTCCGCCGCATTCGGCGTCATGATGATCTGCTGATCCCAGGCAAGCCGCCCTTGGCCAATCGCTTCGAAAGCGAGATAGAGCGTCATCATCTTGGTCAACGATGCGGGATGATTGGGGACATCCACATTTTCTGCCGCAAACACTTCACCGGAATTCGCATCGACGATGAAATGCGCGTAACCGGCGCGCGCTGCATTGGCGGACAGGCTGAGCCCCACGAACAGCAGACCGGCGAGAATATAAAGGAAGCGGTTTCGGGCCGCGGAAATCATGCGCATTATCGTCCCATCGATGCGTTCGGGCCGCGCGCAGCGCACACAGCCGACCAGACCCAGCCCATGAGGCGGGACACTATCCTCTGGCCAATGGTCGTTGCAATCATCTTCGCCAATTGTCCCCGCCTTAGCGCCATATGCTTAATCAGCAGCGTATTGCGCACGGCTCTATGGCCAACACGCGGCGGCATTGAGGCGACTTCACGGCTTCGTGAGGCTCCTTGAACAGCAGAAAGCTAACATTTTAACTATTGAGTAACTCCGCCCGCCTTTGATCGGGCTTCGCCGGCCGGTCTGTCCAGACCTCTAATGCCAACACAATTTCGTCAGGGACATCCGATGCTCGTCAAGTCCATTTCCGCTGCAGTTTCAATCGCTCTTCTCTCCGCCGCCGCGGCCCAGGCCCAGCCTGCCCGCGTCAAGCAGTTCGACGCCTGGGGCGTCTACGCTTATGAAAGCGGTGGCCGGAAGCATTGTTATGCGCTCAGCGTTCCGACCTCGTCGCAGCCTTCCTCCGTCAATCATGGCGACAATTTCTTCATCGTTGCCCCGCAGGGCGGTGGCGCGATCATGCCGCAGGCGATCATGGGTTACGACTTGCGATCGACCTCCGACGTGACCGTCAACATAGACGGCAACAGCTTTGAAATGCAGCCCAAGGACAACGCCGCCTGGGTGCGTAACAAGGATCGCGAACCGGCCATGATCACCGCCATGCGCGGCGGTGCCAGCATGAGCCTGAAAGCCACCTCGGCGCGCGGCACCAACACGCAGTATTCCTACTCACTGTCTGGCGTCACTGCCGCGCTGAACGAAGCCAATCGTTGCAACTGATGTGACGAACGCGCCGATGCGGCCGCGATTTGAATACCAGGTCCGCAGGACACGCGGACAAGGCCACGGCATGTTCGCTGTGGCCTTGTCCGCCGTTTTCGTGGGCATTGCGCTGGCAGCCGCGTTCATCGGCCCGGCCAGCGTCAGCGACCGGGTGGAGGCGGCCCCCGCCTTCAATGCCAGCTGGAAGAAGGGCCGCGAAACCGGATATCCGGTGCCGCGCTATGTATCGCTGAAATTCGCCAATTCCCGTATGCGCGTCGGCCCCTCCACCGACTACGGCAGCCGCTGGGTCTACAAGGTGCAGGGCCTGCCGATGGAGATTACCGAAGAATTCGGCAATTGGCGGCAGGTGCGTGATTATGACGGCATTACCGGCTGGATGTATGCGCCGCTTCTATCCGGCCGCCGCACAGCCGTCATCGGGCCATGGGTCGATACGACCGTGCCGCTCCACCGCTCGGCATCAAGCCGGTCGGCGGTTGTTGCCGATCTGGAGGCACGTGTCCGTATGTCGCTCGATAGCTGCGACGGACACTGGTGCCGGGTCTCGCTGATCGGGCATAGGCTTGAAGGTTATGTCGAACAGGCCTCGCTCTGGGGCGTTTATCCGGCAGAGGTCATCAAGTAGGCGGTCCGGAGACCGCCTACCCCAAGATCATCAAACCTTGGTGAGGGTGCGCTTGACCGCATCCTTCCAGCCCTTCAACCGGGCGCTGCGCGTCTTTGCATCCATTTTCGGTTCAAACCGGCTTTCGCGCGCCCAGGTTTTGGCGAAGGTCTTGCGATCCGGCCAAAGGCCTGCGCGGCTGGCGGCAAGCCAGGCTGCGCCGAGTGCCGTGGTCTCCAAAATCGTCGGCCGGTCGACCGGCGCTTCGATCAGATCGGCAAGGCGTTGCATCGTCCAGTCCGAAGCAACCATGCCGCCATCGACACGCAACACGGTGTCTTCCCCGGAAGCCGACCGCCAATCCTTGTGCATGGCATCGAGCAGGTCCCGTGTCTGGAAGCAGACTGCCTCCAGTGCGGCTGCGGCAAACTCCGCCGGCCCCGTATTGCGCGTCAAACCGTACATGGCGCCGCGCGCATCGGCATCCCAATGCGGTGCGCCAAGCCCCGTAAAGGCCGGAACGAGATAGACCTGCTGCTGCGGATCGGCTTTGGCCGCCAGTTCGCCGGTTCGCGAGGCCTTGTCAACGACACCCAGGCCGTCGCGCAGCCACTGCACGGCAGCCCCCGCGATGAAAATGGATCCCTCAAGGGCGTAAATCGTCTTGCCGTCCAGTCGGTAGGCGATTGTCGTCAGAAGCCGGTTTTTGGAGCGCACCATCTGCGTACCGGTGTTGAGGACGGCAAAACAACCGGTGCCATAGGTGGATTTGACCATGCCCGGTTCGAAACATGCCTGCCCGATCACCGCAGCCTGCTGATCGCCCGCCACACCGAGGATAGGGATTTCGGCGCCGAAAAGTCCCTCTTCCGTGGTGCCGAAATCCGCAGCGCAATCCTTCACCTCAGGCAACATCCCGGCGGGGATGTCCAGGATGTCGAGCAGATCCTCGTCCCAGCGGTTGTCGGCAATATTGTAGATAAGCGTACGCGACGCGTTGGTGGCGTCGGTTACAAAACTCTTGCCGCCGGTCAGCCGCCAGATCAGGAAGGTATCGATCGTGCCGAAACAAAGCTCGCCCTTCTCGGCCCGCGCACGGGCACCCTTCACGTTCGACAGCAGCCAGGACAGTTTCGTGCCGGAAAAATAGGGATCGAGAATGAGGCCGGTTCGGCGGACGAATTTCTTCTCCAGCCCCTTGGCCTTTAGCTTTTCGCAATCGCGCGCGGTGCGGCGGTCCTGCCAGACGATAGCGTTGTGAATGGCTTCGCCGGTTTCGCGATCCCAGACGACTACGGTCTCGCGCTGGTTGGTGATGCCGATTGCCGCGATCTGGCCGGCCTTGATCTTGGCATTGGCGATGGCACCGCGAATGGTCGAGAGCACGCTTGACCAGATGGCTTCAGGATCGTGCTCGACCCAGCCGGATTTGGGAAAGATCTGGGGAAATTCTTCCTGGGCGAAACCGGCGATATTCATGTTCTTGTCGAACACGATGGCCCGTGTCGATGTCGTGCCCTGATCGATTGCCAGAACATAACCCTTGGCTGACGCCATATCGCTCCTCCTCAAGCCCGAAATGACCGACTTGGTTTGAGCAGAAGCAAATGATGCCTGTCAACCATCGGTCGACAGGCATCACCCTCTAAAAATTGCGAAATTACTCGGCTGCGATCCGCGGCGGCTCGTCATGACCGGCACTGTGATGCGGCGGCAGATCCGGTGCAGGCTGCGGAACCGGCGGCAGCCAACGCATCGACAGGCGCGGGAACATCACGAACAGCACCGTGACGATCAGCGAGAAGATCGACATTTTGTTATTGTATGCGGTATCGCGTGTAAAACCATCCGCTGCGGCTGCCTGGGGCATGTCCTCGGCCTCTTTCATGGGCAAATCCTCCGATGGAAATGACCATAAAGCTCCGACATTGATGCCCGTTGAAAATGATCGTTCCAAGTTTAGCGATCTCTACTGTTGCGCGCCGTAACCGCTGACTTCCGGCAGGCGAAACATGCTTTTGCGGGAGCAAGCCCGCTCAGATGTCGAAAGAGGAACTCACCGAGGCCGCCGCATCGGCAGTAAATTGCATTCCAATTAATGCAAAACCAAGATTAAGCTCCGTATTTTTACCACCTGTTAACCAACAACATTACGCCACAATTTCGGTTTTGAAGAACATCCGGGCTGAGCGACGAGGTAACAGGCGTTCAACAGCCCTATTTTCAGCACTCGGCATCGCACGTTGCATGCCGGGGGCACCATACTGTCAATGAAAGACATTTTGGATGACGAATAACGTCCTCGCGGCCTCATCTGGGGTCAAGCAGGTCATTTGTATTAATTGGGGCACCAAATACGGTGCCCCTTTTATCAACCGCCTCTATGCGATGGTAAAACGCAACATCACACCGCCCTTCACCTTCACGTGCTTTACGGATGCAAGATGCGGTCTCAATGACGAAATCCTTTGCGAAGACCTGCCTCCGCTCGGCATCGACAAAATGCCGGATCGGACACTCGGCATCTGGGGCAAATCCAGATTGTGGAACCGGAAACTAGGCAACCTCAAGGGAACCGTGCTTTTCCTCGATCTTGACCTCGTTATCGTCGGTTCTCTCGATGCGTTTTTCGAGGTCGGCAACGCGGAGGATGTCTTTCTGGCGCGCAACCAGACGACACCGTTCGAGCGGCTGGGCCAATCTTCCGTCATGCGTTTCCCTGTCGGAAAGCTGGAGCCGTTATTCCATCTGTTTAACGCCGATCCGCAGGGAACTGCCGATAAGTACCGGTTCGAGCAGCGCTTTGTGACCCGCAATGCGCCGGGCGGCGTAAAGTTCTTTCCGCGCAAATCGGTACTGCATTTCCGCCAGGATTGTCGCTGGCCCTTCCCGCTCAATTACGTTTTTGCGCCGACGTTACCGTCGACCGCGCGCATCGTTCTGTTTCCGCGCGGCCTGCACCCGCAACATGCCGCCGAAGGCAGGTTTGGAGGATCGAGCGCGGTGCGCTCTCCCCTCCGCCATGTGCTCAACAGCCGCCACGGAAAACTGCGCAACGGCGAAAAGCCGTTTCGTTATCTTCGCCACTATATCCTGCCAACGCCCTGGATCAGCGACCATTGGCACGAAGACTGAAACAGGCGCGTTGCATCCCTGACTGAAATACGCGTAACCTCTCCGGCAGTGTCGTGGCTGCTCAGGGAGGATAGCGCATGCCCAGGACCGTCGTTGTTACCGGCTCCACCTCCGGCATTGGGCTGGGCATCGCCCGCGCATTTGCCGAGAACGGGGCAAATGTCGTCATAAACGGCTTTGGCGAGGCCGGCGCCATCGAGGCGGCGGTTGCAGAACTTTCTGCCCTCAGCCCCGGCAAAATCCTCTACCATCCCGCCGACATGGCAAGGCCGGACGAGATCGAAGACCTGATTACCGTCGCCGCCAAGGCGTTTGGCAAGATCGACGTACTCATCAACAATGCCGGCATACAGCATGTGGCCAGGATCGAAGAGTTTCCGCCGCAAAAATGGGATCAGCTGATTGCGATCTTGTTGTCCTCCGCGTTCCACACCATGCGCCACACCATCCCGCTCATGAAATCGGCAGGCGAAGGCCGGATCATCAATATCGCGTCGGCCCATGGCCTCGTCGCCTCGCCTTTCAAATCCGCCTATGTCGCAGCCAAACATGGCATCATGGGCCTGACCAAGACTGCGGCTTTGGAGCTTGCGCAGCACAAGATCACGGTCAACGCCATCTGCCCGGGCTTCGTGCTGACACCTCTTGTCGAAAAACAGATACCGGACCAGGCTCGTGAAAAGGGCATCAGCGAAGCGCAGGTCAAGGACGAGGTCCTGCTGCGCCTGCAGGCCACCAAGGAGTTCGTCGGCATAGACGAGGTCGCCGCCACCGCGCTCTACCTCGCCAGCGATGCCGCCCGCAGCATTACCGGCACGCATATTTCCATCGACGGCGGCTGGACGGCGCAATAGGATTGTTTTCGAGGGCCGTTCAGACACCGAAACGGTGCAAGCCCCGGGGGAGCGACATGAATTCCGCTATAACCTTCATTCTGAATGCAGAAGAAGTCCGCCTTGGCGATTTCGCCCCGACGGAAACCCTGCTGGACTATCTTCGCCTGCGCCGCCGGCTGACCGGCACCAAGGAGGGCTGCGCCGAAGGCGATTGCGGCGCCTGCACCGTCCTGGTCGGGCGATTGGTGGAAGGCCGGCTGATTTATGAGAGCATCAACGCCTGTATCCGTTTTCTGGGATCGCTGCATGCCACCCATGTGGTGACGGTGGAACATCTTGCGGCAAAAGACGGCGCGCTGCACCCCGTGCAGCAGGCAATGGTCGACTGTCATGGCTCGCAATGCGGCTTCTGCACACCCGGCTTCGTCATGTCGCTTTATGGACTGTGGCTCTCCAACGAGGAACCGGACCGCACGGAAATCGAGAGCGCGCTGCAGGGAAATCTCTGTCGATGCACAGGTTATGAGCCGATCGTGAAAGCGGCGGAACTGGTTTCCGAAACCAGGCCAAGCGCATTGTTCGATCCCCTGGAGCGGGATCGTGCCGAGATCATGTCCAAACTCTGGACGTTGAAATCCTCGCAGGAAACGATCGTCGTGCAGAAAAACGGCGCACGGGCAATTATCCCCGGCACCGTCGCAACCCTTTCCCATCTGCTGGCGGAAACGCCGAAGGCGATCATCGTCGCAGGGGCGACCGATGTCGGCCTTTGGGTGACGAAACAAATGCGCAAGCTGGACCCCGTCATATTCATCAGCCACCTGAGCGAACTGCAGACGATCGAAACCGACGATGAAGGCATCACCTTCGGTGCGGGCGTCACCTACGCACAGGCCTTTGACACGCTTTTGACGGAGATACCGGCGCTCGGCGATCTGATCGACCGCATCGGCGGCGCGCAGGTGCGTAACGCCGGCACGCTTGGCGGCAATATCGCCAACGGCTCGCCGATCGGCGACACGCCGCCCCCGCTGATCGCACTCGGTGCCGAAATCACGCTGCGCTCGTTTCACGGATCGCGAACCTTGCCGCTCGAAGACTATTTCATTGCCTACGGAAAACAGGATCGGCTGCCGGGCGAATTCGTGGAAAAGATCTTCGTGCCACGCCCGCACGAGGATGCGTTCTTCTCTGTCTACAAGATCTCCAAACGCCGCGACGAAGACATATCCGCTCTCTGCGGCGCGTTTCATCTGACCGTTGGCGGAGATGGTTGCGTGGCGACCATCCGCATCGCCTTTGGCGGCATGGCGGCTACGCCGAAACGGGCGCATGCGGTAGAGGCCGCACTTCTCGGTCAGCCGTGGGGCTGGCAGGCGGTGGCTGAGGCAAGCCTTGCCTTCGACGAGGATTACCAGCCGTTGACGGACTGGCGCGCCAGCGCCGACTATCGCCGTCTCACGGCCCGAAACCTGCTGACCCGCTTCTTTCTGGAAACCGCCGGTGCACCGGTGCAATTGCAGCGGTTCAAGATGGAGGAGGTTTGAAAATGCACAAGCGCACGACCGAACCCAAAACCATCATCAACGGCTCCATGCACACGGCGCTGAAACATGATTCAGCACATAAACATGTGACCGGAACCGCCGAATATATCGACGACATTGCCGAACCGGCCGGCACCCTGCACGGCGCTCTCGGCCTGTCCGATCGCGCCCGGGCGGAACTGATTTCGGTCGATCTCGAAGCCGTCGGGAACGCGCCGGGCGTCGTGGCCGTGCTGACGGCAAATGATGTGCCGGGCTTCAACGACATCGCCTCCACCGGCCAGCATGACGAACCGCTGCTGGCAACCGGGGATGTGCGTTTCCACGGCCAGCCGATCTTTGCCGTCATCGCCGAGACCCGCGATCAGGCACGCCGTGCAGCAAAGCTTGCAAAGGTTCATTATCGCGATTTGCCCCACTGGACAGATATCGAAGGTGCGCTTGAAAACGGCGGCAAGCTTGTCACCCAGCCGATGACCTTGCTGCGCGGCGACCCGGATACCGAGATCGAAAAGCCGCCTCTGCGCGTTCAGGGATCGATGACGATCGGCGGCCAGGAACACTTTTATCTCGAGGGCCAGATCGCCTTCGCCATGCCCGGCGAGGACGAGGATGTTCTGGTCTGGTCTTCCACCCAGCACCCGAGCGAAGTGCAGCACATGGTGGCGCACGTCCTCGGCATCGCCAACCATGCGGTGGAGATAAGGACACGGCGCATGGGCGGCGGTTTCGGCGGCAAGGAAACCCAGGCCAATCTTTTTGCCTGTCTTGCCGCATTGGCTGCCAGGAAACTCCGGCGGCCGGTAAAATTCCGACCTGACCGCGACGAGGACATGGTGGTGACCGGCAAGCGCCACGATTTTCGCGTTGATTACGATGTCGCCTTCGACAATGACGGTCGCATTCATGCGGTGGACGCCACCTATGCGGCGCGGTGCGGTTGGTCGGCAGACCTTTCCGGCCCGGTCACAGACCGTGCGCTTTTCCATGCGGATTCCAGCTATTTTTATCCGCATGTGCGGCTGACGTCGAAACCGCTGATGACCCATACCGTATCCAACACCGCCTTTCGCGGTTTCGGCGGGCCGCAGGGCATGCTCGGCAGTGAGCGCATCATCGAGGAAATCGCCTATGCCGTGGAAAAAGACCCGCTCGATATCAGAAAGTTGAATTTTTACGGCCAGCCGGGTTCGGGGCGCACCACCACGCCCTACCATCAGGAAGTCGAGGACAACATCATCCTTCGGCTCGTGGAGGAACTGGAAACCTCCAGCGATTACCGCGCCCGCCGTGAAGCGATCGTGGAGTTCAACGAGGCAAGCCCGGTCATCCGCCGGGGCATTGCGCTGACGCCGGTGAAATTCGGCATCTCCTTCACCATGACCGCCTATAATCAGGCCGGTGCACTGGTGCATATTTACCAGGACGGCTCGATCCATCTGAACCACGGCGGCACCGAAATGGGCCAGGGTCTCTACACCAAAGTGGCGCAGGTGGTGGCCGATGCCTTCAACGTCGATATCGAGCGCGTCAAAATCACCGCGACGACGACCGGAAAGGTGCCCAACACTTCTGCAACTGCCGCCTCCTCCGGCTCCGACCTCAACGGCATGGCGGCTTTTGATGCGGCACGACAGATCAGGGATCGATTGGTGGATTTTGCCTGCCGCCATTGGAAGGTCGAAAAAGCCGATGTAGAATTTCTACCCAACCGCGTGCGGATCGGCACGGAAGTGGTGCCCTTCGATACACTCGTGCGCGCCGCCTATTACGATCGCGTGCAGCTGTCTGCGGCCGGGTTCTACAAAACGCCGAGGATCCACTGGGACCGTGCAGCGGGACGGGGCCATCCCTTCTATTATTTCGCTTATGGCGCTGCCGTCTCGGAGGTCTCCATCGATACGCTGACCGGTGAATACATGGTCGATCGCACGGATATCCTGCACGACGTCGGCAAGTCGCTGAACCCGGCAATCGATATCGGCCAGGTGGAAGGCGCTTTCGTGCAGGGCATGGGCTGGCTGACGACAGAGGAATTGTGGTGGGACGACAAGGGGCGCCTGCGCACGCACGCACCCTCCACCTACAAGATCCCCCTCGCCTCCAACCGCCCAAGGATATTCAACGTCAAGCTCGCCGAATGGGCGGAAAATGCCGAGCCGACCATTGGCCGCTCCAAGGCGGTCGGCGAGCCGCCATTCATGCTGGCGATTTCGGTTCTGGAAGCGATTTCCATGGCGGTGGCAAGCATTGCCGACTATGCGGTCTGCCCCCGGCTCGATGCTCCGGCAACGCCCGAGCGCGTACTGATGGCGGTGGAGCGATTGAAGGCAATGTGAGGCGTTACGGCACCCCGTCCTGATGCGGCAATGCCACCTGCGCCACCTTGCTTCGCTGCCATGGAAACAGCCCGAGCACCAACGCGCAGCCCATGACGATGACAGCGGCTCCAAGGATCTGGATGGTGGACAGCGGCTCTCCAAGCAGGATCGCACCGACAAATACCGCAACCACCGTCACCGCGAATTCGACGCTGATCGCCTTTGTCGCTCCGATCGATCCGACCAGCTTGAAATAGAGCACATAGGTCGTAGCGCTCATGATACAGGCGGAAATCAACAGATACAGGATATCGATTGCAGTCGGCACACCCGGCACCGGTAAGGCGATCATGAAAGGCGCGCAAATCAGCCCGCCGAACAGGAACGAACCGATTGTGACTTCCCACGAGCCTGTATGTTTCAGCTTGTGGCTCGCATAGTTGCTGCCGAAAGCAGCGGAGAAACAGGCCGCAAGCGCGGCGGCGCAACCAAACACGAATTCATTCGTTACCGGCACCGCTGGAAAGCCTACAAGCAACACGATGCCGACAGTGCCCAAAACCAGCCCCATCACACCGCTCGCCTTCATGCGCTCAAGGCCCCAGACCTGACTGATCAGCATCGAAAACAGCGGAACGGAGGCGACCAGAATGGCCGCCATGGCCGTACCGATCAGCGGCGTTGCATAGGAGAGACCGAGCAGTTGGCCTGCTACCGTCGTGGCTCCCACCACCAGAAAGGGCCGCCAGCCATCGCCGAAATCCAGCCGACGACGGCTGAGCTTGGCGATAAGAAGCAACGTACCGCAAGCGATGAACGAACGGATCGCGGTTGCAGCAACGAATCCGAAAGCATCGACAACCTTGACGATGACCAGGAAGGACAGGCCCCAGGCAAGGGCCAGGAATATATAGATGGCAAGGTCGCGTGGTTTCATGGATGCAGGATCACTCGTTGAAGTAGCATGATCCATAACCGAAGCATGAATGCTTTGCCATGCCATTCGCGACACGTTCCGTACGTAAGCCCCAGGAAATTCCTAGGGCTTCGCGGCCACACGCCCCCCCGATATTAGCCGTATAAAAGCAGGTAATGCAGGACATCACGCACGGTGCTAGAGTGCAGGCATGCGCGTTTTGACCGTTGTCGATTTTCTCAGCGATCGCCGACCATGCGTCCTCGTCGAAGTGGTCGAGGCGAAAGGCTCCACGCCGCGCGAAACCGGGGCATTCATGCTGGTTTCCGCGAACGGCTGTTGCGGCACGATCGGTGGGGGGCAGCTGGAATATATGGCGATAGACAACGCCCGTGCCATCCTTGGCGGTGGCGGCATTGCGGAAATGGATATCCCTCTCGGACCTGAAATCGGCCAATGTTGCGGCGGGCGAACGCGACTTTCGTTTGCGAAGATGACACAGGCTCTGCTCCACGAGCTTTGCAGCCGGCTGGATGGCGAACAAGCATCGCTGCCGACTATCGTGCTTTTCGGTGCCGGCCATGTCGGACGCGCGTTGGCTCATGCGCTCTTCCCCTTGCCTTTCCGACTGACGGTGATCGAAACCCGAGCCGAGGAACTGCAATTTCTGCCGCCGGAAATCTGCACCCGATTGACTGTTCTGCCGGAAGCAGAAGTGGACAACATGCCGGCAGGGAGCTCGGCACTGATCCTCACCCATGATCACGCGCTCGATTTTCTGATCGCGCGCACGGCACTCACGCGCACCGACCTTACCTATGTCGGCATGATCGGCTCAGGCACCAAACGCGCGACATTCGCGCACTGGCTGAAACGTGAAGGCGAGGATGAAGCCATGATGACGCGACTGACCCTGCCGATCGGCGGCAAGACGGTGCACGACAAACGCCCGGAGGTGATTGCTGCACTCGTGGCCGCAGAACTGCTGACGGTTTATGCGCAGCGGCTGGATGCGAGATCGGAAAAGCAGATATCGTGTCAGTGAACGTCATAATGGTCGCTGCGAATAGATAAGCCGCGTCGCCCTGAACGCACCTTCCTGCTCCCCTCGTTCGCCACGCCGGTCACGACCATCGGCAAGGCCGATATCGCGTAGCAGGTTTTCAGGCATCTCTTCCAGGTCGATGGGAGCGGTGGAGTGTTTATTTTTCTGACGCATGAGACCGACGATATCGACATCCGGCCAAAACCGGATCGACGGCAGTCGCAGGATCGAAAACATGGAATTTCTCCTTGATTTCGGGCGCACGTCTTCACCCCGAAAACTGTTGGTTCCCGGCCGGTTCGCCCTGTGGGTTACCCCACTTGCATTTGATGTTTGTGAGGCTAATGTGCGCTCCGAAGCGGCTGAAATCCAATCGAATTACCCGCTGAATGGATCAAGAGAGCTTATCCATGAAACTGTCGCGACAATTTCCGCTGAATGCCCTTCGCGTGTTCGAGTCCACCGCTCGCCTGATGAACTTCACCAAGGCCGGTGAGGAACTGGGCATGACGCAAACGGCGGTCAGCTACCAGATCAAATTGCTGGAAGACACGATCGGCGAGCCGCTGTTCCTTCGTCGTCCGCGACAGGTGAGCCTGACTGAAGCGGGCGCAAAGCTGGCCCCTAAAATCTCCGAGGCATTTCAGACCATCGGCGATGCGATCGGCGGCATGCGTGATCAGTCCGAAGGCACGCTCACCATTCACACGACAGCAACCTTCGCCTCGCATTGGCTTGCCCACCACATCGGTACGTTTCAGGTGGAAAACCCCGGCATTGCCGTGCGGTTGGAGACCTCGCAGAACGTCGTCGATTTTTCGCGCACCCAAGGCGACGTGGCGATCCGTTCCGGCAAGGGCGTTTGGCCGGGGCTCAGATCTCATTTTCTGATGACCAGCGATTTCACACCGATGCTCAGCCCTTCACTGGCCGCATCGATAGGCGGTGTGAATGAACCCGCCGACTTGCTGAAGCTGCGTATCATCGATCCGGATGATGTGTGGTGGCCGGTCTGGTTCGCGGCTGTCGGCCTGCCGGAGGCCGACTTCAAGAATAGCCCGTCGAGCCAGTTCGGTGCGCAGTCTTTTCATGCAGCCGCCGCAATCGCCGGTCAGGGCGTGGCTATCCTGCGTCCGGATTTTTACAAGGACGACGTCACCCTTGGCCGCCTGATCCAACCCTTTGACATTACCGCATCCGATGGCAGCGATTACTGGCTCGTCTATCCGGAGGCGCGACGCAATTCGCTGAAAATCCGCGCATTTCGCGAATTCATGCGCAAGATGATGCCGACCTTCAAGGATTGACAGGATGGCGCGGCAATGCGTGTGCAACTCGAAAAGCAGCACGGCAAACCCGGTCCATGCGATGCCCCCTTCCCTCACGGCGCATTTTTCAGCACTGTGGGAGCAAGGGGAATAAAAATCGGGGAACCCGATGTACGAATATGCAGTGGCCTGGGAATGGCTGAGCTTTGCGGTGCGCTGGCTGCACGTCGTCACCGCCATCGCCTGGATCGGCTCGTCCTTCTATTTCATCGCGCTCGATCTGGGGCTGGTGAAACGCCCACATCTGCCGCCCGGCGCCTATGGCGAGGAATGGCAGGTGCATGGCGGCGGTTTTTACCACATCCAGAAATATCTGGTGGCGCCGGCGCAGATGCCGGAACAACTGACATGGTTCAAATACGAAAGCTATCTTACTTGGGCTTCCGGTTTCCTGTTGCTCTGTGTTGTCTATTACGGCGGTGCAGACCTCTTCCTCATCGACCGCACGGTGCTGGAACTTGAGCCCTGGCAGGCGATCTGTCTGTCGCTGGCCTCGCTTGGGGTCGGCTGGATCGTTTACGATCAACTCTGCAAATCGCCGCTCGGCAACAACACCTGGGGCCTGATGTGCCTGCTCTATATCGTCCTCGTGGCAATGGCCTGGGGATATACGCAGGTGTTTACCGGCCGCGCCGCCTTCCTTCACCTTGGCGCGTTTACCGCAACAATCATGTCCGCAAACGTGTTTTTCATCATCATCCCCAATCAGAAGATCGTCGTGGCCGATCTGATCGCCGGCCGCACGCCGGATGCGAAATATGGCCGCATCGCCAAGCAACGTTCGCTGCATAACAACTACCTGACGCTGCCGGTCATCTTCTTCATGCTCTCCAACCACTACCCACTGGCATTTGGCACGCAGTTCAACTGGATGATCGCCGCATTGATCTTTCTGATGGGGGTAACGATCCGTCACTGGTTCAACACCACCCATGCCCGCAAGGGCCGCCCGACATGGACATGGCTGGTGACCGTCTTGCTTTTCATCGCCATCATCTGGCTTTCGACAGTTCCTAAAATTTTGACTGGTGAGACGGAAACGTCGATGACGCCGCTCAGCCGGAAATTCGCCTCCAACGCCCATTTCGAGACGGCCCGGAACATCGTTACGAGCCGCTGTTCCATGTGCCATGCCGCCGAACCGGTCTGGGAAGGCATCACCTTCGCACCGAAATCGGTGAAGCTGGAAACCGATGCGGAGGTTGCCGCCCATGCGCGCGAGATATACATCCAGGCCGGACGAAGCCACGCCATGCCGCCCGGCAATGTGACCGACCTCACACTCGAGGAACGAAAACTGCTGGTCGCCTGGTATGAAAGCAGCGTGGCGCCATGAATCGAGTTTTAGATGACAAGCACCCTGATCCGCGGACGCCTCCTGTCCTTCAATCGCGCGCCCCAGGCGCTCACCGATAGCGACAGCTATCTTTATGAACATGATGGCGGTCTGCTGGTCGGTGAAAATGGCAGGATATCCGCAATCGGTGATTATGCGACGGTTAAGGCCAGTGCACCGGCAGATGTTGCCGAGATCGACCACCGCCCGCATCTGATCCTGCCGGGCTTCATCAACACGCATGTGCATTTTCCTCAGATGCAGGTGATTGCATCCTATGCCGCCAATCTTCTGGAATGGCTGAACACCTACACGTTCCCCGAGGAATGCCGGTTTGTCGAAAGTGATCATGCAGCCCGCATCGCCACGCATTTCTACGACGAATTTCTGCGCCAGGGCACTACGACGGCCGTTGCCTACTGCTCCGTGCACAAGGCGTCTGCCGATGCCTTTTTTGCCGAAGCGCTGAAGCGCAACATGTGCATGGTCGGCGGCAAGGTGATGATGGACCGCAACGCCCCGCAAGGCCTGCTCGACACACCGGAAATGGGCTATGACGAGACCCGCGCCGTCATCGAGCAATGGCACGGCAAGGGTCGCAACCACGTCGCCATCACCCCGCGTTTCGCCATCACATCGACGCCTGCCCAGATGCAGGCGGCACAAGCGCTGGCACAGGAGTTCCCCGACCTGTTCATCCAGACGCACCTTTCGGAAAACCACGACGAGATCAAATATACCTGCGAGCTATATCCGGAAGCGACCGACTATACCGACATCTATGCCCGTTATGGACTGCTTGGCAAAAAGACCTTGCTCGGCCACGCCATCCATCTCTCCGAGCGCGAAATGGATGTATTGTCCGAAGCAGGCAGCATTGCCGTCCATTGCCCGACCTCCAACCTTTTCCTGGGTTCCGGCCTCTTTCCGCTGAAATCGCTGATGCGCCGGGAAAAACCGGTTCGCGTTTCCGTCGCCACCGATATCGGCGGCGGCTCCAGCTATTCGATGTTGAAGACGATGGACGAGGCCTACAAGATCCAGCAATTGCTCGGCGAGCGTCTCAACCCGCTCGAGAGCTTCTACCTGATGACCAGAGGCAACGCTGAGGCACTCTCGATGGCCTCGGATATCGGAACGCTCGACGTCGGCTCCGTGGCCGATCTCGTTGTGCTTGATGCGGCACGAACCCCGGCCATGAAGCTGCGCATGGAAACGATCAGGACACTGCCGGAAGAACTGTTCCTGCTGCAAACCATGGGCGACGACCGCGCGGTGATTGAGACCTATGTGGCGGGCAAGGCGATGAAGGCGGAGCTTATTGCTCCCGATTTGGGAGCGTGATATATTGCCATGCGAATAATCTCCCGCCGCACACTGAGACTATTCGCCGAAAGTCCCAAGGGCCAGAAGGGAGGCGCCGCCTTAAAAGCGGCGCTGGATAGCTGGTTTCACGAAGTACACAAGGCTGAATGGCGATCCGCCGCCGATATCAAGAAAAGATATGCCCACGCCAGCATCATCAATTCGGAAAGGGTCGTCTTCAACATCAAGGGAAATGATTATCGGCTCATTGCGGCGGTGGATTTCAGAAGCGGAGCAGTCTGGATCAAATGGATCGGCACTCACCGCGATTACGACAATATCGATGCCGCGACGGTGGAACATGATTGAACTGAAGCCCATCCGCAGTGAAGCTGATTACAAAAAAGCCATGGCTCTCCTGAAGAGCTTGTGGGGTGCAGAAGCCGACACGCCCGAGAGAGACACGCTCGATCTCCTAACGACCCTGATCGACGACTATGAAAGCATCGCTGAGCCAATTGATCTGCCCGATCCAATTGACGCGATCCTTTTTCGTATGGAGCAACAGAACCTGACACGAAAGGATCTGGAACCGATGCTCGGCAACCGCGGCAGGGTGGCCGAAATTCTGAACCGTAAGCGGCCGCTGTCACTGGAAATGATCCGTAGAATTCATGCCGAGCTGGATATCCCGGCTGAAGTTCTGATCCAGCCTATTCGGCCAACCAGGAATGCGGCCTGAGACACAGATCGATTGCTGGGGTGTGCTCGCCCCTCATGCAGCATCAAAAAAGTTTCGATTGCATCGAATTCGTCTTCCCTCATCATTCCCATATGCTACCTCTCTGACAGCATGTCAGGGAGGGAGTTTTTCGCATGTCCAAGCCGCTTACCATCGCCGATCTGAAGACCATGGCGCGCCGCCGGGTGCCGAAGATGTTCTTCGATTATGCCGATAGCGGCGCCTGGACCGAAGGCACCTACCGCGCCAACGAGGACGATTTTTCGAAGATCAAGCTGCGCCAGCGCGTACTGGTCGACATGACCAATCGCTCGCTGGCCACGACCATGGTCGGTCATGAAGTATCCATGCCCGTCGCGCTTGCCCCGACAGGCCTCACCGGCATGCAGCATGCGGACGGCGAGATGCTGGCGGCAAAGGCCGCGGAAGAGGCCGGCGTGCCGTTCACATTGTCGACAATGAGCATATGCTCGATCGAAGATGTGCGATCCGTAACGACAAAACCGTTCTGGTTTCAGCTCTACGTGATGAAGGATCGTGATTTTGTCGAGCGGCTGATCGGTCGCGCCAAGGCGGCAGGCTGCTCGGCGCTGGTCGTCACCGCAGATCTGCAGATCCTGGGGCAACGTCACAAGGATCTGCGCAACGGTCTCTCCGCTCCGCCCAAATGGACGCTTAACAGCGCATTGCAACTTGCCACGAAACCATTCTGGTGCCTCGACATGCTGAAGACCCAGCGCCGCGGCTTCGGCAATATCGTTGGCCACGCCAGCAATGTTTCCGATCTCTCGTCGCTCAGCGTGTGGACAGCGGAACAGTTCGACCCGCGCCTGTCATGGGACGATATCCGCTGGATCAAGGATCTTTGGGGCGGCAAACTCATCATCAAGGGCATTCTGGACGAAGAAGACGCTCGCGCTGCAGCCGACACCGGCGCCGATGCGATCATCGTTTCCAACCATGGCGGCCGACAGCTCGACGGCGCGCCGTCCTCGATCAGCATGTTGCCGAAAATCGTCGCAGCGGTCGGTGATCGCATCGAAATACACATGGATAGCGGCATCCGCTCTGGCCAGGATGTGCTCAAAGCGGTTGCTCTCGGCGCCAAGGGCACATTTATCGGCCGACCATTCCTTTATGGCCTCGGCGCCATGGGCCAACCGGGCGTAACAGCGGCGCTGGAGATCATTCGCAAGGAAATGGATATCACCATGGCGCTCTGCGGCAAGCGTGACATCAAGGATGTCAATTCCAACGTGATTGCCGCAAATCCGTTCTGAAATGAAAAGCGCCCGCCTCGGCCCGTCGGATAAGACGGTACGCAGCGGGCGCTTTCGAAAGTTTATGACCTTCAGATCAATCGCGGTCGCGCACGGCGCCCGATAAAAACAGGCCAATAACGGCACCTAGCGCAAGAGCGCCGAAAACCGCACCGGTTGCCGCCGTCGGATGGCGTTTCGCGGCTTCGGCAAGGCCGAAACCTTCATGGCGCAAATCCTTCGAGAGGCGATTTGCTCGCGGGGAAATATAGGAAGACGCTTCCGAAGCCTTTTCGCGTGCCTGCTGTTGGATCACGGAGCGCAAATTCGAAAGCTGCTCCTGCAGGGACTCGACGGTGGAATTTAGATCTCGGGCCAAAACGCGCTCCTTCTGTATCGTGACTGGCAGCGACTGAGAACGGACGGAAGGCCCGCTTGGTTCCCTATCAAAAGACAAAATGGGACATGCCGCAGGCACATCCCATTTGCATCCCGAGATAATGTCCCCGCAGCCTTACGCCGATGCCGGAAGGTTCATCACCACCAGCGGCGCCTTGGGCGGCACCCGGTTGTAAAGATCGATGACATCCTGATTGAGCATTCGCACACAGCCGGAGGAAACCGCTTTGCCCATCGTCCACCATTCCGGTGAGCCGTGGATACGATAGATCGTGTCTTCACCGTTCTGGAAAATATAGAGCGCACGGGCGCCAAGCGGGTTGTTGAGACCCGGCGCCATGCCGCCATTGGCGATGCTGTAGGGCTGAAGTTCCGGCTGGCGGGCCACCATTTCGTCGGGCGGCGTCCAGCGCGGCCATGCACGTTTGTACTGGATCACGCCACGGCCGGACCATTCGAAACCCTGACGACCGAGACCAACGCCGTAACGCATTGCCTGGCCATCTTCATAAGTCAGGTACAGGAAGAAATTGGTGGTATCGACCACGATTGTACCAGGGCGTTCACCGGTCGGGTTGGCCACCATCTGGCGATAGAAGCGCCTGTTGATCTTTTTATAGGGAATGGCCGGCAGCGGAAACTGCTCGTCCGGCACGGCGGCATACATGGTCGCGTAGATCGAATTATCGACAACTGGAGCGGCGGCAATCGGCTCAGCCTCCGTCCCTGTGGTAGTGCAGCCGGCCAGTGTTGCCGTCGCCATGCCCACGCCACCGAGTACGAGCGCACGCCGCGTCAGGATGATAGTGTTCAACGGTGATCCTCTTTTTATTGCAAGCCATGCCTATACCCACCTCTCGCGAACAACAGATCGCAAAAGATCGTGAATTCCGATCAAAACTCGATGGAGGCTTATGGCATTGGCGGGGCACAAGGAGCACACGGCCCCTTACGCCCCGCAACAGGAGATCAGCTGCGAGCCATGCGCTCGGTCAGCTCCTCGATGCCGGCAGCGGCTTCAACCGTCTCGCCACGCAGGCTGAGATAGATGCCGATCGCAATTGCCAGCCCTGCGATGAACAGCAGGTAATAGGCATGCGACATCGGGTTGACGGCCAGCATTGAGGTCACTGCGATGGGCGTCAGGCCACCGAAGATGGCGTAGGCGACATTGTAGGAGAACGACAAGCCGGAGAAACGGACGCGAGCCGGGAAAGCCCGCACCATGACATAGGGCACACCGCCGACGATACCGACCGACAGGCCCATGACCGCATAAAGCGCAAACATCACGGTGAGCGACGTTCCGGCATAGCTGTAGAATGCAAAGGTCGCGGCGCCGAAGAAAACACCACCGACGATGAAAAAGCGGCCCGAGCCGACACGGTCGATGATGGCGCCGGCGGCGGAGGTCGCGAAAATCAGGAACAGGGTGCCGAAGCTGGTTGCCGCCAGAGACTGCTGCGCGGTGTAGCCATAGATCTTCTGCAGCAACGTCGCAGTCATCAGCGTGGTGACGACGATTGCCGCCGAAAGCAACCAGGTCAGCAGCATGGAGATGACCACTCCGCGCATATGATCGCGCAGCACCGATTTCAGCGGCAATTCGGGTGCCAGCGCCCGGCTTTCCTTCATCTCGTTGAAGATCGGAGTTTCCTGCAACCAGCGACGCATCCACACCGACAGGAGACCAAAAACGCCGCCGAGGAAGAAAGGAATGCGCCATGCACCGGCTTCGATCGTTTCCGGCGTGAAAACGGTATTTATGACGGTAGCAATGGATGAACCGAGAAGAATGCCGAGCGAGAGACCCGAGGTGAGGAACCCGCAGGCAAAACCGACGCGGCGCAACGGCACGTGTTCGGCCACAAAAGTCCAGGCGCCAGGCACTTCGCCGCCGATGGCAGCGCCTTGAAGGATGCGCATGACGACGAGCAGGATAGGCGCAAGCACGCCGATCGTTGCGTAAGTCGGCATGATCGCCATGCCGAGCGTCGACAGCGCCATCAGCAGAATGGAGAAGGCAAACACCTTCTTGCGGCCAAACATATCACCGAAATGGGCAAGCACGATGCCGCCAAGCGGACGCACCAGATAACCGGCAGCAAAGATGCCGAAGGTCTGGATCAGGCGCAGCCATTCCGGCATGTCGGCAGGAAAGAACAGCTTGCCGATGACCGCAGCGAAAAACACGAAGATGATGAAATCATAAAACTCCAGCGCACCGCCAAGGGCGGCCAAGCCAAGCGTTCTAAAATCCTGGGAGGTGAGACGGCGCGGGGCGGCGCCGGGAGATGTCGGGGACATTGTATTATCCGGTCGTTTGACTGCAGGACGGCGCTTTCTGCGCGAGGCAAAAAGGCCATTTTGCCGGCATTGCGTCATTAACCGTTCATTTACAAGCCCAAAGCGCCTGTCGCCCACAACACGAGCGTGTCATTTCACGACCCGCGAGGTATTTCAGCTGCCCCGATATGTGGAATAGCCGTAAGGCGAAAGCAGCAAAGGCACATGGTAATGCGCCGTGACGTCGGCAATGCCGAAGCGGATCGGGATAATGTCAAGGAAAGCCGGGTCGGCCAGAGTGACGCCACGGCCACGCAGATAATCGCCGGCATGAAAGACAAGTTCGTATGTGCCAACAACGAAGGTTTCACCGGCAAGTATCGGACCGCCATCTATGCGACCATCGCTGTTCGTCGTCACTGTCCTGATCTCTTCACGCTTTGCCCCGTCGATCCGGAAAAGCGTGATCACCAGCCCTTCGGCCGGCTTGCCGCTGGCGGTATCGAGCACATGTGTGGTGAGACCGGTCATAGGTTTGGCTCCTCGATCCTGTAGGGTGCTTCGAAGAAGAACTCCTCGATATTTTCGGTGGTATTGTCGCGATCGACGACCAGGAAATCGCTGACCGCGCCAAGCGCCATCAGCGGATGGTGCCAGATATTGGCGAAATAGTTCACGCCCTGATGTGCCTTTGCCAGGAACACGCGGGGCCTGCCGGGTCGCCCGTCCTCATCTGCCGATACAGCCACCAGAAACGGACGCCCGGACATCGGCACAAAGCTCTGACTGGCAAAAGGATGGCGCTCCATCATGCCGATTACATAGGGAAATCTTCGCGGCTGACCGCGAAAGATATTGAAGATCAGGCGTTCCGGCGGCCCGACCACGACAGGTTCGGCGAGCCCATGGTAACGCTCGGTCGTGCCGTTGTTGATCAGCCGCATGCGGGAAGGATCGGCCTCGATGACATCCCCGAACGGCGCGAAGGCGTTTTTGGTCAGCGGCCGGATTTCGAGCGCTTCCGTCAATTGATCACTCCGCTCGTCATTCGCCTTGGGCTCGCCAGCTTCGTAACTCATCGAGATCGATGACCAACTTCCGCATCGTATTCTGTGTTGCATCCCAGATATCGACGGCGTGAATATCGAAATAATTCTGCGCAATCCGATCTCTTCCGTCGCGCATGGCATTCCACGGCAGTTGCGGATGATCCGTGGCAAACTCGGGATATTTTTCCAACAGATCGCTTGCAGCCTGTCCTGCCAAAAAATGATAAAAAGCGACAGCCGCAAACGTCACCTTGCTTTCGGCAAAGGAATTGCGATCCATGTCCTCGACAATACGAATGGCATCAAGCGCGGCTGCCTGCATGATGTCGACATAACGAATGACACCGTTATCGTTTTTCAGCGCCATCTTTCAACCTTCCGGCAAAAGCGTCTGCAGCCGTAACAGGGCGATGCGCTCGACCTGCGCTGCGGCCGTCTCGAATTCCTCGTCTGGGTCATTGTCGATGCGGCGCTCGAACGCGGCAAGGATATCGTCCTTGTTCAACCCCTTCACGGCGATGATGAAGGGAAAACCGAACTTCTCCGCATAGGCGTTATTGAGTTCGGTGAAACGCGAATGTTCCCGTTCGGTCAGCCGGTCGAGACCAGCACCCGCCTGTTCCCTGGCGCTATCCTGCGTCAACTCGCCGGCAATCGCCAGCTTGCCGGCCAGATCCGGGTGGGCGCGCAACACGCCTAGCCGTTCCTCTCGCGAGGCATTGCGGAATTCCAGAACCATGCCGTCATGCAGGCCCTTGGCAGTCAGCGGCACGATAACGAAACCGGCGTCATAAGCGCGCTCAGCAATAAACGGCGAGTGTTCGAACACGCCGCCGAATTTTTCGATGAAGTCGGAACGTGCTGTCAAAGGGCACCTGTCGGCTGGTGATGTTGATGCCAGTGGCGGGCGATCTCGATCCGCTGGGGGATCCAGACCTTTTCCTGCGAGAGCACATATTCCATGAAACGCCGAAGCGCAGCGATACGCCCCGGCCGTCCCACGAGACGGCAATGCAGACCAACGGACATCATCTTCGGCGCCCCCTCCTGTCCCTCACGGTACAGCGTATCGAAAGCGTCCTTGAGATAGGTGAAAAACTGATCGCCGCTGTTGAACCCTTGCGACGTCACAAAGCGCATGTCGTTGGTATCCAGCGTGTAAGGGACAATAAGAAACGGTTTGCCGTCGAGACCTTTCACCCAGAAAGGAAGATCGTCCGAATAACTGTCTGATGAGTAAAGGAAACCACCCTCTTCCATGACCAGTTTCAGCGTGCTGTCCGAGGGTTTTCCCTGATAGAGGCCGTAAGGCCGCTCACCGGTGATTTCGGTGTGCAGGCGCACCGCCTCGCGGATATGCTCTCGCTCCTCGCTTTCCGGGAAATCCTTGTATTCCAGCCAGCGATAACCGTGGCTGGCGATTTCCCAGCCTGCCTCCTTCATGGCGGCAACGGCTTCCGGGTTGCGCGCCATGGCCAGGGTCACCCCGTAAACGGTCACCTGCATCTTCAGTTCGGTAAACAAGCGCCACAGCCGCCAAAACCCGGCGCGCGAGCCGTATTCGTAGATAGATTCCATATTCAGATTGCGCTGGCCGGGCCATGCGGCGGCACCGACGATCTCCGAAAGCAGGTTTTCCGAAGCCTTGTCCTGATCGAGGATGCAGCTTTCACCGCCCTCCTCGTAATTGATCACGAATTGTACGGCAACATTTGCGCCACCCGGCCATTTCGGATCCGGCGGGTTGCGCCCGTAGCCGACAAAATTGCGAGGACTTTCGACAGGCAGCAGCATGGCATCCCCTCGATACATTTTTCCGGACGGTATCAGCCGTTCGGCGCTGCTGTCGAGATGGGTATTCGAGAGGAATGAAAACGGCTCACGCCGTCTTGCGGGCCGACACGCGGCCGAGCGGATGCAGGGAATGCACCGTCAGCGGCGCACCCTGCTCTTCCTCCACGAACAGCGCGAGATTGGTCACTTCCACCGGCTCCGTCAGAAGCGGCGTGAAATAACTGCGCAGAGCCGATTCGAACCGGCAGAGATCGGATTGCGCCAGTGGCCCCGTCAGCATCATGTGGAAGCGGAACTCATCCATCACATAGGGATCGCCCCAGCGCAGCATGTTGGCAAATTGCCCGGCCGAAAGATTGCCGGGATCGGCACGCTCCATCTCGTCATCGGGAAGCGGCAGTCTGAACCGTTCGAACTCGGTGACAACCGCACCGGCAAGAAGGTGCATGGACTGCGAGGGAATGACCGGCGCCAAGGCAAACTGCGTGCCGATACGCACGACTTCCAGCTGCGGCAGCGTAAACGGACGGTGTTTGCCGGCGAAGCGCATCAGCTCGCGCAGCAGCTCCTGTTCGCTGGTGCCGGGCGCCAGACGGAAGCTCGGCCGCAGGCATCCATGAAAACCGGAGCGACGCGGCAGCGCCGTGTTGAAAGAGATATCGTGAAGGCTCAGCCCCCTCAGCGCGGGATGATCGAAGGTCGCGCCGGAAAAGGGGTGACGCCCCAGCCATTGCGCAGCAGCAAGTGTCAGCGGATCGTGCGCCGGCGGCGTAAAATTGATCGAATAGCGCATGCGTCATCATCCTGGCTTCGGTTGTTTTTCACGCATTGCTCAAACATCCCCGAAAACCGGGTTAGGTGATTTGCGTAACAGGATGACGACGATTCGCTGGAGTTACGCGGCCCCTCGCGCAACTGTGAGATGATTTTCTAATAAAAAGCTTGGCGGCACCGCCATGGGCTTGCCGGCCAACTCGTCCAGAACGGCATCGGCCAGTTTATGGGCGAGACCGAAGCTCACCTTGAAGCCGCCGGCAAGCGACAGGATGCGGGCGTGATCCGGGTGCCGGCCGATCATAGGATCGCGGTCGATGGCCTTGGGGCGCAAGCCTGCCCAACGTTCCACCACGGGCGCATCCGCGAGCATCGGCGAGATTTCTCGCGCCCGCGCGATCAGCACGTCCAGTTGACCGTCCGTAGACGACGGATCGTCGAACGCCTCCTCGCTGGTGCTGCCGATCGCGACGGTGCCGCCCTCATGCGGCACGACGTAAAGGCTCTTCAGAAAGATCACCGGCAGATCGATGTCGACGTCAGCGCTCAGAAGGGCGGACTGCCCCTTCACCGGCATTCCCAGCGGTCGCACCATCGGCGTTCCAAGGCTCTCCAGCAGCGGGAATGCCTGATGTCCGTTCGCCACGATGGCATGGCCAAAGGCGATGCGGCTGCCATCCGCCAAGACGGCCTCATCCTCGCCAAGCCGCATGACGCCGTTGTTTTCGATCAAACGCACGCTGCGGGCCTGCTTCAAAGCAGCGACCAGCGCGGCCCCGAAGCGTCGCGGCGACGCACGTCCGGCCAAGGTATCCAGCACAACGCCCGCTTCACCAATCGACGTATCCAGCCACTGAGGATGCGGCGTTTTTTCCAGCACATGCCAATGAAACTGCCGGTCACCGGCAAGCCACTGCGTTTCGGCATCCTCAGAATGGCGACGGGCGATATCGGCAAGATGCGGCTTGGGCAGCGGAATGAGACGGCCACAGCGGTTGTAACCGCAAGACATACCAGTCTCGGCCTCCAGCCTTGCCACTTCGTCTTCCAGAGCCACGAGCGCATCGAACTGGAACTGTTTTTTCTCGTTCCATTTGTCCGGCATATGCGGCATCAGCGCACCGACCAGACCGTAACTTGCCCCCTGCCCGAGACCACCCGTATCCACAAGGGTGGTGCGTATGCCGAGCCGTTCAGCTTTTACAGCGGCCCACAGGCCCATGACACCACCACCAATGATCAACAGATCGGTGGACGATTGACCCGAGGCCGTGGCCGGACTATCGGCTTTTCCCATGACAGATACCAATCCCATTCCAGAAGCACAGCCCCTCGACTGGCGTGATGGCGACATGCCCTATTCGCCGCAGTTTGGCGATCACTTTTATTGCCAGACGGATGGCCGGCTGGAATGCGGCCACGTGTTTCTCGCCGGCAATGGCCTGCCTGAGGGTTGGAAAACCAAGCAGAATTTCGCGATCGGAGAACTCGGCTTCGGGACTGCTCTGAATTTCTGCGAGACCTGGCGGCAATGGAAAGAGTTGCGGAACGCGGACTCACATCTGCATTTCACGTCTTTCGAGCTTTATCCGATGGATCGCGCCTCCATTGACCGTGCGCTGTCGCACTGGCCGGAACTGGATGCGGAACGTGCCGTATTGACCGAACTCTGGCCCGATAATCCGCAAGGCAAGGTCGAATTGCAGCTGGATGCGCAGACGACGCTCACCGTCGTCTGCGGCCCTGCACTGGAAAATGTCGGCTGTCACGAAACGACATTCGACGCCTGGTTCCTCGACGGGTTTGCGCCCTCGCGCAATCCCGACATGTGGTCGCCGGAACTGATGTCTGCCGTGTTCGAAAAGACAGGCGATGACGGCTCGTTCGCCACCTATGCGGCCGCCGGATTCGTTCGTCGCAATCTTCAGGCCGCAGGTTACGTGGTCGAGCGCCGGCCGGGCTTTGCCGGCAAGCGCGAAATGTTGTGTGGCAAAAAGGGCTGAGTTCAGCCTGTAATCTTCGGGCGGGCGGTGAACCAGCGCTGAGGCAGCTCCGTATCTATGCCCAGCTTGCGCAGCCCGTGCCAGAATTTACGCTGCGCCGACTGCGACCATTTCGACCAGTTGTCACGGCTGAGAAGCCGGCCTTTGCGCTTGCCGTAATTGCTGCGGCCATGGCCACCTATATGGTGCACTTCCTGCCCCATCACCCAACACATGGTGCGGCCTTGCGCCTTGTAATGCTGGTTCAGCGCATATTCGTTGCCGATTGCCGTGTAGCCGCCGGCAATCTGCCGGTAATCGGCCGTCCGTTTGAGGCTCGGATTGAAGGTGAACGTGTACCACATGAAATGCAGCTCGGGATAAAGACGCTTGTATGTCACCCCATTGCTGACACGGGTGCGTAGGCTGCGCACATAACCCTGCATGTCGGATTGCGTACGCGCCAGCGCCAGCAATGTCTCCGGTTCGCTGACAAGCGCTTCCTTGAGCGATGCGATCACGCCGGAATTGGTGAACTCCCAATCATCCTCGATATGGAAGATGTAAGGGGTTTCGACCTCTGCATAAGCCTTGTCGATCGATCGCGACTGACCGATGTTGACCTTGTTGAAAATGATGCGGATCGGCTGGCCGGGAAACATGTCCGCTATTTTGAAAATGCCTTCATCGTCGCTGTCTTCGATGACGATGACTTCCCGGAGCGGATAGTCGTTATGGGCAAAAAAGGAGCGGAGCGTTCTTTCCAGAAGATCAAATCGCCTGCAGCTTGTTACCACCATCGTGACGTCAGATGTCATGCTCAATGGCGGGAGAAACGATCTCCCGGCCCCTTCCTGAATAAAGTGTGCGGAGTTGGCGTCGCCTCTAGAACAACAGCGCGCGCGACCGCAATATCACCGCCGTTCGGAAAAGCAAAATAGTCAGACAGTTGCACAAACTCGACACCCCGGAGCCGTGGTGGCCGCGGAAATGAACATACCGTCGCCTGATACGGATTAAATCTTCCGTGCCGCGTTTGCCGCCACACCGCCGCTCAGCCAGGCATTGATCTTCTGCTCCAGCATTTCCGGGCTTATCGGCTTGGAGAGGTAGTCGTCCATGCCGGCGGCGATGCACAATTCACGGTCGCTTTCCAATGCGTGTGCGGTCACACCGATAATGGGCACATGGCCGCCTGTCTGCGCTTCCAGTTCGCGAATCTTCCTGGTTGCCTGATGACCGTTCATGACCGGCATGGAAACATCCATCAGGATGATCGCCGGATCGCGTTCACGCCAGATGTCCACGGCCTCGGCACCATTTCTGGCGATGACGAAACTGAGACCTGTCGACTGGAGAATTTGGGTAAAGACGATCTGATTGACGTCGTTATCCTCCGCCACCAGCACATGCAGCGACAACGGCTTATCCTGCAGTGCCGGCACATCCTTTACCTGCTGGAGTTCAACAGGTCGACTTTGCGGCAAGGCTGCCATGGCGGCGACTTCAGGAAGCGCGGCCGCGCGGCGGCGGGTACGGACACCCCGCACCACATCGACAATCGTGCTGCGCAGCAGGTTGGCGCGCGCCGGCTTCATCAGATGCGCCTGTACGTTCATCGCCGCAAACGTGCTGTCGTCACCGGCCATGTCCATGGAGGTCAGGAACACGATGGCGATGTCGGCGAAGCGGGCATCGCCGCGGATATGGGCAGCCACTTCCATGCCGTTCATTTCCGGCATGTGGTAATCCAGCACGACGGCGTCGATAGCCATGCCGAGCCGCGCCGCCTCCGAAAGAACCGCCATGCCCTCCCGTCCGCCATCTGCGGCAACGGTATCGAAGCCCCACATGCCAAGTTGTTCGGTCAGGATGCGGCGATTGACAGCATTGTCGTCGATGACCAGGATTTTGGCGCCTTCCGTGGCAAGCGGCAGGGCCGGCGCAATGTTGCGCTCGCTGACGACTTCGAACGGCATGTCGACAGTAAAGACGGAGCCACGCCCGACCTTGCTTTCGACGTCGATTGAGCCACCGAAAAGGTTCACAAGCCCCGCGGTAATGGCAAGACCGAGCCCGGTCCCTTCATGACGGCGCGTCGAAGAGGTATCGACCTGCGAGAATTTTTCGAAAACCGTGCGCAGCTTGTCTTCCGGAATGCCGATACCGGTATCCTCGATGCGGATCGCCAGCATCAGCTGATTGTTCGCCGCCGGCCTCGCCGAAAGCTCAATGAAGACATGGCCCTTTTCGGTGAACTTCACCGCATTGCCGACGAGATTGGTGACGATCTGGCGGAAACGCCCGGCGTCGCCCATTACAGTGTTGCGCACGGTCACGTCGCCGCGCACCAGCAACTCGATATCCTTGTCGGCAGCGGACGACGACAGAAGCGTCGCCACATCCTCTATCGCCTCGACCGGGTCGAACGGCGCCTTTCGGAGCTTCATCTGGCCGGCATCGATCTTGGAAAAATCGAGGATGTCGTTGATGATCGTCAAAAGCGCGTTGCCGGATTTCACGATGATATCGATGAACGTCTTCTGGCGCGGATCGAGCTGCGATTTGGAAAGCAGCTCCGCCATGCCGAGCACGCCATTCATCGGCGTGCGAATTTCGTGGCTCATATTGGCCAGGAATTCCGACTTGGCGCGGTCCGCGGCTTCTGCGCGCTGCAGCAGACGGGTCAGGTCCTGCTCGCGCTGCTTCATTTCGGTAATGTCGGTAAACACCGCAAGCCAATGGTCATCGCCGGTCAGCTTGGCCTCGACCTGCACCCATTTCTTGTCTTCGATCAGGAAGGTCAGCGCGACCGACTTGCCAAGTTCGATGCTGGTTTCCCACGAGCGCAGCGCATCCATCGCCTGATCGTGGTTGCCGAGATCGCCGCGCTTCTGGCAGAAGCGGAAAATGTCACGCCAGGCAGAACCGACGGTCACCAGATCTTCCGGCAGGTCCAGCATGGCGGCCAGCGCGTTGTTGGAAAAAACGATAAATCCGTCATGCAGGATCAACAGGCCCTGGCTCATGGCGCTGGTGGCGTCACGCATCAAGGCGCCCTGCAATTCCAGCGCCGCCCTCGCCTGCAGCACTTCCGCATCACGCTTGCGAAGCGCCGAAACATCCATGTAGCTGAGCAGCATCTTGCCGCCGGTCAGCGGAGTGCCGGAAATGACGATCGTGCGGCCGTCGCGACTGGTCACTTCGATCGGAGGCCCATCGTCGTGCGCGATCAAACGGTGGATACGATCGGCATAGATCGCATCGAATGAGCGCCGATCATCGCCGTAGATGCCATGGTCGTAATTGACCTTGAGGAAATCGCGGTAAGGTCGGCCCTTGAGTTCGAAATGCTCGCCGGCATCCCAGAAGCCGTAAAAGGCTGAATTGGCATATTCGAAACGCAGATCGGCATCGAGAATGCCAATTCCGACGGGCATGGCATCGAGGATCGTCTGCAGATCCCGGTGCATCTTTTCCGCCTTGTCCTGCGCTTGCCGGACCATGGTGATGTCGGTCCGCGAGCAGACGAGATGGCTCTCGCCATCTGGCGAGATGATGCGGCGAAGACGGGTGATGACGGGTATCACATCGCCATCGGGAAAGGTGACTTCCTCGACCTTGTCGATCGGTGTGCCGTCGCGCAGGACACGGTTGTTTTCATCGACGAAACGCTGACCGGCGGAAGGAAACATCTCCACTTCTGTCTTGCCGAGAAAATCCTCTCGGCTACCGCCGAGCATTTCCTCATAGGCATCGTTGGCAAAGGTCAGGCGGTGGTCGGCATTGCGCAGAAATACGGGAACCGGCAGATCTTCCAGCACGGCGCGGAAAAGCTCGCTCTGTTTGGCCTTTTCGCGAAGCTGGATTTCCTGATCCTTGAATTCGGTGACATCGATGCGCAGCGCGATGACGAGACCGTTGTCGAGACGCTTGTTGACGCTGCGCAACCAACGTCCACCCGGCAGATGTTCTATGATGTCGCTGAAGGCCTCGGCAAAACGTGCGACACGCGCAGCAATCCAGGCGTCACGGTCGGGATTGTCACGCTGCATTTCCTCCCGGGCACGCTCCAGCGCCCGATCGTAGATGGCGCGGGACATGTCGCCGATCGTCATGCCGATGGCGACATCGATACCGAGCGGCGCATAAAAACGCACGAACTGGGCATTGCAGTAAATCAGCGTCTTGTCGTCGCTGTAATCGTCTTCGCCGTAAAGACCGACGCCGATATCAAGCATATCGAGCGCATCGTTGAGAAGCAGTTCCTGCAGGTCCGGCTTCTCTCTCCGGTCAAACTGGGCAATATGCGTGCCCGTTTTTTCAGGCGGGCCGCCGCGAGCAACCTTGTCACTTTTCGCCGCACCCACATCCGGCGCACCGCCCATGGGCTCCAGAACACCATAGACATAGGCCCGATCATCGTCGGTCAGAAAGCGTTCGATGTGGATCTTGTGGCGGATGACGCCTAAGTCATCGAGTGCCATCGCAGTTTCATCCGAACCGAACACCAGGGTGCGGCGTTCCTTTTCCTCGCAATCCAACATATCCAGGCGTTCTGCGAGATCGAAGGTTCGCTTGCCTTTGAAATCGTGGCGGGAAAAACCGAAAAGGTGCGCATAGGCATCGTTGACCGCGATGTAACGCAGGGCGCTGTCCTTGATGAAGGCAGGCGTGAGCAGATCGTTGATCCGCTCACAGGCCACCGCCAGAAGCTCGTTATCGCTTGTCAACCCACCCTCGCTGACCGCGCGCATGCGCGACACGCTGATTCGATATCCTATCGGATCGCGGGATATCATCATGATGATGGTTAACAATGGGTTGTCTTGGCAAGCGATCTTTACCAATCATGGCGTGTGCATCAATACGGCGTAACAGACCTGAACCATCGACGCATGGGTGCCCACACGCCGTTGCTCTTGACTTTTCTCCAGAAAACAACCAAATGGCGGCCAGCTTTCACCTTCCGGCCGCCGCGTGAGCTGGCCCCGCGACGAATTTCTGCATTCGCGAAGAAGGAACAAGGCGCACTGATAGATCGCCCTCACGACGAGGGTTCAAGCGCTGGAGAGCAATTTCCAACTTACAAGTTCCCACTTCACGCGGGGTTCTTGACGCCAAAAGCAGCCGACCCGGCATGGTGCCGCGTTGGCGCATGAACTTTTGGCGCCCCGAAAGGTTTATGACTTGACCAATTTCGAAACGCTTGGCGTCTCCAAGCAGATCGTCGCAACGCTTTCGCAGCTCGGTATCGAAACGCCCACTCCTATTCAGGAAAAGGCTATCCCGCTGCTGCTCGAAGGCCGCGACCTGATCGGCCTGGCACAGACCGGCACCGGCAAGACCGCCGCTTTCGGCCTGCCGCTGATCGAACGCCTGCTTGCCGAAGACCGTCGTCCCGATAACCGCACGACGCGTTCCCTCATCCTCGCTCCGACGCGCGAACTGGTGAACCAGATCGCCGCCAACCTGAAGACCTTCATCAAGGGTCGCCCGCTCAAGATCAACCTCGTCGTCGGCGGCGTATCGATCAACAAGCAGCAGCTGCAGCTGGAAAAGGGCACCGACATCCTGGTCGCCACACCCGGCCGCCTGCTGGACCTGGTTGCTCGCCGCGCCATCGGCCTGACCACCGTTCGTTTCCTCATTCTCGACGAAGCCGACCAGATGCTCGACCTCGGTTTTGTGCATGACCTGCGCAAGATCGCCAAGATCGTGCCGAAGAAGCGCCAGACGATGTTGTTTTCGGCCACCATGCCGAAGGCGATTGCCGATCTGGCATCCGAATTCCTGACCGATCCGGTCAAGGTCGAAGTCACGCCTCCGGGCAAGGCTGCCGACAAGGTCGAGCAGTATGTGCACTTCGTTGCCGGCAAGGGCGACAAGACGGAAATCCTGCGCAAGACGCTGCTTGAAAACCCGGATGGTCGTTCCATCGTTTTCATGCGCACCAAGCACACTGCCGAAAAGCTGATGAAGCATTTCGACAATATCGGCTTCTCGGTCGCATCCATCCACGGCAACAAGAGCCAGGGCCAGCGCGAGCGCGCCTTGAAGGGTTTCCGTGACGGCGAGATCAAGACACTGATCGCCACCGACGTCGCTGCCCGCGGCATCGATATCCCGGCCGTCAGCCACGTCTACAACTACGACCTGCCGGAAGTGCCGGACGCCTACGTTCACCGTATCGGCCGCACCGCCCGCGCCGGTCGTGACGGCATCGCCATCGCGTTTTGCGCGCCTGACGAAACCATGCTGCTGCGTGACATCGAAAAGCTGATGGGCATCGAAATAACCACTGCTTCGGGCGAACGCCCTGAAGCCATGATCCGTCCGGCTCGCGGCAACGGCAATGGCAACAACAAGCGTGGTGGCCAGTCGCAGGGTCGCGGCAGCCGTGGCAATGGCGGCGGCGAAGGTCGCAACGCATCCGGCGAAGCGCGCAAGCCGCGCCGCGAACGCCCTGCCCGTCGCCCGTTCGGTGATGGCGCCAACGCAGAAGCCGGCGCACGTTCGGAAGAACGCGGCGATCGCCCACAGAGCGCGCGCCCGCACGGTGATCGTCCGCAGGGCGGCCGCCCGGCACGTCCGAACCGTCGCAACGAGGATTTCCGCGGTCAGCGCCGTGAGGAAGCCGTTCCGCAGTCGCATGGCGACAACGATCTCGCCTCGACATCGGATTTCCGTCCGAAGAAGCAGTTCAGCGGCCAGGACGGCGCATCCCGTAACGACGGTCGCAATGGTGAAGGCCGTCCGGCCCGCAACGACAATCGTGGCGAGCGCCGTGAGGATCATCGCAAAGGTGGCCAGGGCAAGTCGGAACATGCCGCCCACGGCGCGCATGAGCCGGGCGCACAGCGCAACAACCATCGCGGTGGTCAGGGCGCAGGCCAGAAACAGGGCGAAGCCCGCGGTCCGGTCAAATTCGGCAACGCCGGCCGCACCGAAGGCGGCATGCAGGGCCGCAAGCGTCGCCCGGCGTAAGTTTGAATATGAAAGAGGCCGCCACGAGCGGCCTCTTTTTTATCCACGATCACTTGATTGCGGCATTGCCTCCATCGGCATAAAGAGCCGATCCCGCCACGAAACTGGACATGGGGCTTGCCAGAAACAGTGCTGCCCTGGCGATTTCCTGCGGTTCGGCAATCCGTTTGAGCGCATGCAGCCCTGCTGCCCATTCTTTCTGCGCCGCGTCGCCCGCCATGGCCGTATCCGTTCCACCCGGCAAAAGCGCATTGGCTCGGATGCCCTGAGCGCCGTAATCGGCGGTTATCCCCTTTACCAGACCCATCAGGCCGGCTTTTGATGCCGCATACGTCGCCATGCCCGGCAGACCGACGCTGGTTCCGACGAAACTGGACGTGAAGATGAGCGAACCGCCGCCCCGCTGAAGCATTGCCGGGATCTGCCGGCGAGCCGCCAGAAACGCACTTGTCAGATTGGCGGCAAGCGTTGCCTGCCACTCTTCGGCCAGCACATCGCTGAGCGGCTTGTATGGTCCGACGGTTCCAGCGTTATTGAACGCGATGTCGAGCCCGCTATAGGCATCCATCGCGGTTGCGACCAGCCTGTCATGCAATGCCTCTTCCGCCACATCGCCCGCCACCGCGACGGCTTGCCCTCCGGCGGCTTCGATTTCCTTCACCACGATTTCCAGATCGCGCGCACCTCTTGCATTCACGACAACGGCTGCCCCTTCCGCTGCAAAAAGCAGGGCGGCCGCACGGCCGATACCGCTCGACGCGCCGGTAACAATAGCCACTTTTCCCTTCAACACGATCTTTCTCCTCTCGGGTCAACATCACACGTGGGTAAACCTGCCACGGCACCACCGACACCCGATTCCGGATCTGGAGATCAGTTTCGACTTTGCTTTTCCCTTTCTGCCCCGTTACCACCAGCGCAACAGAACGGAGACGCCATGCCTGCCCGCTATACGCTGACCGAACAGGACGTCATTGCCGGCAACGACATGTGGCGGCGGCACCAGATGAACATCTGGCCTCTTGCGGCGGTGATGGCTTTTTCGTGGTTGCTGATTTCAGCCTATTTCGCCCGCACCTTTTCGGGTCTGGCGTTGGCCTCCATTTCCGCCGGCATATTCGCCGTCAATCTCGCCCTTGCGGCTCTCGCTCTCTGGCATGGCAAGCGCAAATCGAGACGGATGGCAGCGGCCACATTCAGAGCCGCGCCGGACAAGGGGCGAGAGGTCAAGGTGACGTGGAACGCGGAGGGTATCGAGTTTAGTCAACGCAAAGCCAGTCGCCGGCAGAGCTGGCGAGAAATATCAAGCTTTGCGGAGAGCGAAGAAACATTCGTAATGCTGGGCAGAAAGGGGATGTTCAATCCCATCCCCAAGCGTGCCTTTTCCGCGGATGATCTGCAGCAGATAAAAGACCATCTCGGCAAGGCCGGTGCCAGAAAGGCAAAACTCTTCTTCTACTGATCGCCAACCACGGCAATCGCAAGCTCGGCGCCATGTCCGGCTGCTTGAATGATAGGAGATAGGTGGAGGACGCATGCTGTTAGGGCAGTCCATCTTTCAGTCGGTGCTGACCAGACTGGAAGAAGAAGAAAAAGAGGCTGGCGACACCGCGCTCGAGGACGCCGATTTTCGGATCCGCGGACTTGGCGCAGGATTTGTCACGCCCGATGGGCGGCCGACTGCGACGGAGATCGATACCGGCGCCTATTTCGATTATCTCGCAGATTGGCTCGCCCCGCCGGCAGATGCGAAAACGTCCGAAACGGACGCGGCTTTCGATGCCGATGACGCGCATATTCATGCCGCAACACCCGCCATGCCACCCCACCTTTTCCGGTTAAGCGAAGAAGAAATCACCGAAGATCTGGCGCTCTCACCCAAAGATACCGATGTGACCCTGGCTGAAAAACGGCGTCAATTTGCCAAACTCAACCATCCGGATCGGGTGGGGCCGGCGTTTCGCGAGAATGCAACGACCCGCATGAAAATTGCCAACCTGTTGATCGACAGGGCACTCGCGTCTCGTGGCCGCCCGTAAAACGAGCGGCCTGGATGCCACTTTATTCGGGCTTCTTGCGATCGAAAAACAGCTTGTAGGCCGCATAAGCGCCGACAACCGCGACAATGCCCGCCCAAGTCGGATTTCCGGTATAAAGCTCGATACCGACCCAGATGAAACACACCGCGACAATCAAAACACGGCGCCACGGCTCATCGTAAAAAGGATGATTGGGATCGATCATATCAGTTTCTCCTCCGGGCCGACAGATGTGGCTCTCGCCCCGGTATCCCGTTTGGCAGCGGAAATTGCAAGACTGCCCACCACATCAAGCTGATTTTACAGCAGGAACGTCCCGTCGCCCAACCTTTCCCCGTGGTTTCTTGTCCCGACAGACGACAACATCGGATCTCGACGATTTTTCCATCACGGACAACGCTATTGGCATTGAAGCCGCTGCCGAGCTAGGCTAAGAACCATCCATCGGTCACCGGCGAGTCATCGTCGGCACGGTTAGCACCCGTAGCTCAGCTGGATAGAGTGTTGGATTCCGATTCCAAAGGTCGCAGGTTCGAATCCTGCCGGGTGCGCCATTTCCAAAGATTTTCTCCTTGCCGCCGCAGTCAACGGCTCCAGATACACTGTTGATACCCATCGTATTGGCAAGGACCGTCGCCCATGAAAACGCCATTTCTCTGCGCCGCTTTCGCACTGTGCCTCGCCGGCTGCACCGCCACCAGCGATCCGAGCATGCGGCCTTTCGATGCCGGCCCTGGCATTCAGCCTATTCCCGGCAGCATTACTTATGGCGGCCAGCCCCGCACCAAGCTCACGAAATCGCCGATTGGCAGCAGCTTCAGCCATGAGTTCGACAATGCCTTCGGCTACCGGGTCATCGAACGGTACGTGATCCAGCCGGATCGCAGCCTGCTTCTGGTCAGCCGCCGCATCGTCCGCGTCCCCTTCAGCCGCGACGATTGACGCTTGACAAACCGGCCTTTCGGCGGCAGCCCCGCAAGAAACGCATGCCTCCATTGCTCGCAAATGCCTACAAAATCGGCGTCGAACCGATTATATAATGTGCATCGAACAAAGGAGATAAAGACATGCGTATCGCTGAAAAACTGAAAGCCTATGCCGCCAACCGTCGCGCTATCCGCGAGCTCGATCAGCTTGATGACCGCGCCCTGCACGACCTCGGCATTTCCCGCTCCACCATTCGCGCAGCCGTTCTCGGTGGCGGTCGCTAAGCCGATCTTCGGCTTGGCATAAGCATACCCTCAAAGCCGGAGGCGAAACATTTCGCCTCTTACGGCGCCCCAAAGGCGAGACGCACAGATCAGCGCCGCCTGCTCATGATCCCGCCGATGTCCGGGTAAGGCGCTCCATATGGCGCCATGAACGAAAGTTGACTGCCGCCACTTTCCTGCCGGCCCGGGACGCAGCTTTTCAGCTATCGCGCCTTGAAACTTTCAAAAGAATATCCATATCATTGAAGAAAAGAATTCGTCTCCGCCTGACCACGGATGTACTGGCAGTGTCGTTGAGATGGATCGAGGAAGGTCGGTGCGAGTTTCGCCCGGCCTTTTTTCTTGTATTTTACTTTCACCGATCGTTACGAACATAAAAAAAGCGATGCCCGCAACCTGCAGGCACCGCTTTATTCATCCCGTCATCCCGATTGCCTGAAATCAGGCTGAGAGAACCTGCCGGCGTGGCAATTTCCAGTTTGGGCGCACGAAATGGCAGGTATAGCCATTCGGAATACGCTCAAGATAGTCCTGGTGCTCCGGCTCGGCTTCCCAGAAATCCGAAACCGGCGAAAGCTCTGTCACCACCTTGCCGGGCCACAGGCCGGACGCATCGACATCGGCAATTGTGTCTTCAGCCACCCGCTTTTGGTGGTCATCGACATAAAAGATGGCTGAGCGATAGCTCGGCCCGAGATCGTTGCCCTGCCGGTTGGGAGTAGACGGGTCGTGGATCTGGAAAAAGAACTCCAGAAGATCGCGGAAACTCAGGCGCGCCGGATCAAAGACAATCTCGATTGTCTCCGCATGGTTGCCGTGATTGCGGTAGGTGGCATTAGGCACCTCGCCCCCGCTATAACCGACGCGGGTCGAGATGACACCGGGCATCTTGCGGATGAGATCCTGCATTCCCCAGAAGCAGCCGCCGGCCAGCACTGCACGTTCTGTCGTCATGGCTTGTCTCCAATGTTTGATATGTATGGGACGATATAGGAAGCACACGCGCTCTTTTACAGATGCGGATGCCGAAACGGCGAAAGCTCGCCGCATTTGCGCCAGATCAAGGCGGCATGCCTCCTCCGCAGTATATTTTCCGCAGCTAAAAAGCGCTTGTCCGGGACATGAAATGAGCGCAATTTAAGCAGACTGCTCGATTGCGAAGGAGGAGCGCGAATGAGTAGAGATCTGACGATCGGAGAAGTCATCAGCGATCCCATGATCGTGCAGTTGCTCCAGGCCGACAACGTGCCGGTGGCGGCTTTCGTGCAGCTTCTGCAAAGCGCCGCCCGTATCCAGCGGGCGCAGGTCGAGCGAGCGCGGCTTGAAATCCCAACCGGCGATGCGGCGGCATTGGGCCATGGCGCAGATACGATGAGCGCCGCATGATATCCGTGAACGAGACCGACGGGACGTCTTTCCTGCGAGGCGATACGGCCCGCAGCTCGGCGATTGCATCGTCTTCCCGCGAAACCGCAGGGCATCCATCCCAACGCGCGCTGCAACAGGCCCGGTGGCCCGCCTCTCCGGTGTTTGTTGAAACTGCCGTCCATGCAGCAGATGACCATGAGCCAGCGCCTGCAAGCGCCGCCGCACAAACAAAACTTCCCACCTGAGGCAGCTGTCCCTGCGACGCGGTGGCCGCTTGCCGGTCAAGCTTTGAGCGCGTAACAAACCTCAAACAAATCCGAAACCGGCACGGCGGCCCGCTTTAAAGCGGCCGCAAAACGGGCGCGGCGCAAGCGGTGGAATGGGCATGTCAGGCGAAACAATCACGCTTTATGAGGCGATCGGCGGCGACGCCACGGTACACAAGCTGAGCAGGCGGTTCTATGAACTGATGGATACTCTGCCGGAAGCCGCGCGCTGCCGCGCAATCCATCCCGCAAGCCTCGTCGACAGCGAGGCCAAACTTTACGATTACCTCACCGGCTATCTCGGCGGCCCTCCGGTCTACGTGGAAAAATACGGTCATCCGCGCCTGCGTTCACGCCACTTCGGCGCTGAAATCGGCCCGGCGGAACGAGACGAATGGCTGCTCTGCTTCCGCCGCGCGCTCGACGAAACGATCGAGAACCCCAAGCTGCGCGAAATCATATGGCCACCGATAGAACGGCTTGGCTTTCACATGCAGAACAAGGAATAGGCCATTGGCAAGACTGAATAATCTGCGCCCGCTTATCCTGCTGGCAAGCGGCTTGATGGGCGCTTCCGGCGTGGCTCTCGCGGCAGCCGCCAGCCATGGCGGCGATACGCTGTTTCTCGGCTCGGCCTCCACCATGTGCCTGTCGCATGCACCGGTTCTGCTCGGCCTTTATCTGGCCAACAGCCGTTTCCGCACGGCAACGCTCGCCGCCCTTGTGCTCGGCCTCGGCACGATCGTGTTTGCCGGCGACCTCGTCTCACGCCATTTTCTCGGCGACCGGCTATTTCCGTTCGCCGCCCCTTTCGGCGGCACAATGATGATGCTCGGCTGGTTGATCACCGCCTTCGGCGCGTTTTTGCAGGTTCGGGAAGGCTAGATATCCGCTTCGACGGAAATCATCCGGATGCCGATGATGTTGTCCCGTTCGTCGGCGATAATTTCGCCATACCCAATGCGTTTGCCATTGACCTGCAATTCGACCGGCTCGCCAAAATGCTTGTCCAGCCAGAAAGGCTCACCCGGTTTGGCCGACATCAGTTGGGAAACGGAAACCTTTACCCTGCCGAGGACTGCCTGAACCTCAATCGGTATGTCGCGAACGCGCGGCGAGGAAAGCTCCAGCGAAGTGGCAGGCATGGTGGAGCGGGAACTCGCAGAGGTCGACCTCGCTTCAAATGTGTCGTTATTCATCATTAGTGCCCTCTGAAAATCTACGGTGAATCACAGGTTAACCCGACCGATTTGCCAAATCGCGGCCGAATGACCGCAAACCTTAACAACCGGTAAACGTCCACATGGGCATCGACCGTATCGAACAGAAACGATACAGGATCAGATTACAATGTGACAGTTGGGCGCCGATGTCCACGCATTCGTGCCTGAACCACGGGCGGGCTGGCATCGCGAAGGCTGCCAAGCGCCGAAATCGGCAGCACCAGCCTTGAGAGAGCTTCAATGAAGAACGGGTCTTCCGCCTCGGAAAAGGCAACCACCATCTGCCCCCTGATGACATCCTTTTTCGCGCAGGTGAAAAAAATCTCGTCGGCGCCAAGGCAGATGTAAAAATGATCCGGCAGGAACTCGACTGCTTTCGAATGAATAATCGCCCCCTTTTCATGAAGGGCCACGATACGGACCTGTAGGGAGGCAAAGGATTTGACGCCGCTTTTCGGATAAATGGCTTGCGCGAGCAAGTTCGCCTTGCGCATGCGCGGCTGCAGGTTGTCGTTCGCATTGTAAAATTGCGTCAGATAGTGGCGTGGCTTTTGCGAATTCAAAACGGATCCGAACGATACAGCTTGGTTAAACAATTCTTAACGCTGTAACGAAGAGAGAAAATGCGCGCAACTATCACATTTAGGGGTGCGATGCCTTTTATATGGTCTTTGATCAAAACAGCCCGGCTTTCGCCAGGCTGCAACAGGTCATCAAAAATGAAAACGCCTCAGTCTCAGGAAACACGACGCTCTTCGCGGCGATCCTTCATGGTCTGAAGGGCACGGTCCAGACTGGATTTCGAGCCGTTGCGCAGCGGCACGAAGGTGACGCCGAACTTCTTGCAGCCGGTTTTGACGCGCAGACACGCGTCGTGGCTAATACAGTCGATGGGGCAGAACACACAGTCGACCGAGGGAAGCACGGTGTCGATGCGGGAAACCGCTTCGCGCAGGCCTCCGTCATGGTGGATCAGTTCGGCTCCGTGCGCGCTGGCAATTGCCCGCAGATGCGCAACCTGGCAGTCACGCCCGCCGACATAAAGGAAGCTGCGGATATCTTGCTGCGCCTGCGTCAGACTTGGGGTTTCGCGTGCCGTTTCCTCGGAACCGCCATTTCCGCCCTTGCGCTTCTGCTTCTTCGCCATGACCAACCTCGTGTCGCAATCAAAGTGTTGCAATCGAATTTTAGGACCGCCCCCTAGAGCGGGAACGCCGTGATGTTGCGCACCCTAATAAACTTGATTTTCAGAGTAAAGATTAAAGTTGATGATTTCAGTCAGGAAATTTACCCATGCCGGAAAAATCCGTCGTTATTCGGGGGACCGGCAGTCTCGCTTTGCAAATTGCATGGCCGCACCCAGCGCCGACCGCTCACATGATGCTGCACCGCAGCACAAAAACCGCTGTCTGATGTTATGGCAAGTTGCCATGGTGGAGTTTCGGTTCCCTGCCAATATTTTCGCACCTACTCGCCAAAATATTATTTGGCCAAATGGAATCCGAAAACTATTGTGCGACGCAGCATATAATCAGCAAAAAAACAATTACCTATAGGGACGCATTTCAGAGTACAAAACCTGGAAAGAAAAAGCTTTTGTATTCAAACGAATTTTAGAACGCCCTATGATGAGCAATTGCTCAACATGTATACATTTATTCGAGATATGCGACCTCAAAGATACTTTATCGCGACAACAACGACGTCCTCGTATTTTAACCGGCAATTAGCTCAAATCTGCCATTTTGTCGCACAAGCAAGCTGACGCGCCTTCCCGTGAAGAAGATGCGCTGCGCGCGTTGTGTTGTGCAGTTTATGGGTGGGATTTAGCATTATGGCATTCAAAGATATGGCCATTTCAAAGAAACTCGGCATCGTTACGGTGGTGATGGGCCTTTCCTCTGTCGTCATCGCCGGCGTTGCCGGCAGCGGTCTTTATGGTCTCCAGCAGGCCATGGTTTCTGTCGGCTCGCGTGAGGAAGTCGCTCGCGAAGCGATGGATCTTCGCGTCGATATCATCGCCATCAGCCGCATGACCTACCAGCTGGCCGCAGCGCCGGAAAAGGCCAAGGATTTTCGCGCCGAGACCGACAAACGTTCGACTGAGATGCTCGGCCGCCTGCCAAAAATCGAATCCACCGCCGATGCCACCGAGAAGGATCAGCTGAAGACGATCCGTGGCGCGCTGGAAAGCTATTTCGGCGAAATCCGCAAGATGGTCGATGTTGCCGAAAAGAACCCGACAGACGCGGCCGCCATCTCCGCCAGCCTCAAAAAGGCGCTCGATGGACAGAAGGTCGTGACCGATACGGTCAAGGTCTACAGCACCTATTCCGGCAAGTCGCTGGCGGAAGCCCGCACATCGGCCGTCGATTCCTCCTCCACCGCCATGCTGATCTCGGCGCTCGCCGCGCTCGGTTTCATCGCTCTCGGCAGCGTCATCAGCACGCTGGTTGCCCGCAAAGGCATCATCCGCCCGATCCGCGATTTGACAGACGCCATGACCTGTCTCGCAAAAGGTGATCTCGATGGCAGCGCCGTCGATGCCTCTCGCAAGGACGAGATCGGCGAAATGGGCCGCGCAGTCGATGTGTTCCGCCAGAACGCGATCGCCATGAACCAGTTGAAGGCGCAGGAAGCCGTGCTGCATGAACGCAGCTCCGACCTTCAGTCCAGCATTGCCGCTGTCGTCGCCTCCGCAGTCGCCGGCGATTTCACCGCCCGTATCCGCAAGGACTACCAGAGCGAAGACCTCAACCGTTTCGCCGGCAGCGTCAACGAACTGGTATCGAGCGTCGATACCGCCGTCAGCGAAGTCCGCCGCGTTATCGCAGCTCTTGCCGATGCCGACCTGACCCAGACGATGGAAGGCCAGTTCCAGGGCGCGTTCGCCGAATTGCAGGGCAACGTCAACGCCACGATGGTGACGCTGCGCGCCACCATGCACAATGTTCGCGGTGCCGCCGGCACCATCAACAACAACTCGGCGGAACTTTCCTCCGCCGCAAACGACCTCTCCAAGCGCACCGAGCAGCAGGCCGCGTCGCTGGAGGAAACTGCAGCGGCTCTCGACGAGATCACCGCAACGGTTCGCGCCGCATCGGCCCGCTCCAACGAAGCCCGCGACATGGTGCACCAGACCAAGCAGAGCGCATCGAAGTCCGGCGACATCGTCCGCTCCGCCGTCACCGCCATGGGCCGTATCGAAGAATCCTCGAACAAGATCAGCCAGATCATCGGCGTGATCGACGAGATCGCCTTCCAGACCAACCTGCTCGCACTCAACGCCGGTGTCGAAGCAGCGCGTGCCGGTGAAGCCGGCCGTGGTTTTGCGGTCGTCGCACAGGAAGTCCGCGAATTGGCCCAGCGTTCCGCAAACGCCGCCAAGGAAATCAAGACGCTGATCAGCACCTCTGCATCGGAAGTCGAAGGCGGTGTGTCGCTGGTTCGCTCCACCGGTGATGCGCTTCTGGAAATCGAAAACCTCGTCAACCGTGTCAACGAGCATGTGGAATCGATCGCCACTGCCGCCAAGGAACAGTCGATGGCGTTGGCCGAGATCAATTCCTCGGTCAACCACATGGACCAGATGACCCAGAAGAACGCCGCGATGGTGGAAGAAACCACCGCCGCCAGCGAGACACTGGCCGAAGAAAGCCGCCAGTTGCAGACCATCCTTCAGAACTTCAAGCTGGAAGAAGGTCACGCCTCTCACGCAGGCCATCGTTACCGCTCGGCCGCCTGATTACCATCAGCAAGACAGAAAAATCCGGACCCGGAGCAGCAGTGCTTCGGGTCTTTTTTATGCGCCGCCAGCTGGAGCGAAATACCGGCTCTCCAGCACGACGCGCCGTCCACATCTTCGGTGCAATCGGATAAGCCTCAACAAAGCCGCAAACAGCCGACATTCAAAGACAGCCCGCGGCTGAATGTGCAAAAAACGCTGCAAAGCGGGCATCACGTTGCTCTGATTGATTTGCGCTGCTCAAGCCGATATCTTCACGCAAGTGTGAGGCCGGTACTTGCATTCGCAAATTTCGATACACATCTGACCGGCGACGTTGCGTTGGGAGGCGCAGTCTTGATCGGTTTGCGATTGGATTCTCTCCCATGTTCATGAAAGAGTCCGTATGTCCCGACGCCGCCTTGACCTGTTGCCCGCCTTTTCTGTGTTCGTGTGCCTTGCCGCATCCGCCGGCACATCTCTTGCGCAAGAGCAACAGCCGAAACCCGCACCGAAACTTCCGGCAATCGTCGTCACGAAGGTGGCGGAGCGTCCGCTGACCGACCGCGTGGTCGCATCCGGCACCATCCGCCCTGTCGATGAAGTTCTGGTGCAGCCGCTCGTTGACGGCCTGCCGATCAAGACGCTTGCCGTTGAAGTGGGCGATCGCGTTGAAGCCGGCGCCGTGTTGGCGACGCTGGATGGCGATGCGCTGCTTTTGCAGAAAAGCCAGTACCAGGCCAACAGGGCCAAGGCCGAAGCAGCGCTTGCCCAGTCGAAGGCACAGGCGGTGGAAGCCAGCGCCAGTTATGAAGATGCCATTCGCCAGCGTGACCGCACCAAACGTCTCGGGCAAACAGGGACCAGCTCCACTTCGCAGGTCGAACAGGCGGAAGCTCAGGCACAAGTGGCGGATGCCAAGCTGAAAGCAGCCCGGCAGGCTATCGGCGTCGCGGAAGCAGACATCAAGGTCGTTGATGCGCAGATTGCCGACATCGACCTGAAATTGGCCCGCACGGACGTCAAAGCGCCGGTGGCCGGTGTGGTTTCGGTTAAGAATGCAAAAGTGGGCGCAATCGCCGCCGGCAGCGGCGACCCGCTTTTCAATATCATTCGTGATGGTGCCATCGAACTGGTGGCAGACCTTCCGGAAACAGATATCGGCAAGATCAGGCGCGATCAGAAGGCGACGATCCGCATTGCCGGCAACCGCACCGGCATCGAAGGCGTCGTTCGCCTCGTATCGCCGACCGTGGATGCCACAACCCGCCTCGGCGCGGTGCATATTGTCGTTGATGCGACCAGCGGCGCGCGTTCCGGCATGTTCGGCAGCGCTGAAGTGATCATTGCGCAGACCACCGCGCTGGCGCTGCCGCAATCCGCCGTTACCGGTGGTCGCGATGGTTCGATCACGCGCAAGGTAGAAGGCGACGTCGTCAGACAGGTAAAGATCGAGACCGGTATCCAGGACGCCGGCTTCATCGAAATTACCAGCGGATTGAGCGCTGGCGACCAGGTGGTCGCAAAGGCCGGTGCCTTCGTGCGCGACGGCGACCGCATTGCGCCCGTGGAAGCCAAAGACACAGCTGAAAAACCGAACCAAGCGTCGAACTGAAGGATCTTTCCATGAACTTCTCCGCCTGGTCGATCCGCAATCCGATCGCGCCGATCCTCGGCTTTGCGCTGTTGATGTTTGTCGGCATTCAGTCGTTTTATGCGCTGCCGATCACGCGCTTCCCCAATATCGACGTGCCTGTCGTGGCCATCACCGTCAGCCAGAGCGGCGCTTCGCCCGCCGAACTGGAAATGCAGGTGACCAAAGAGGTCGAGGACGCAGTCGCCTCGATCAGCGGCATCGATGAAATCCAGTCCACGGTGGTCGATGGCCAATCGACCACAACGGTTCTGTTCCGCATTGAAAAGCCCACTGCCGAAGCCGTTCAGGACACCAAGGACGCCATCGACCGTATCCGCAGCGACCTGCCGGCCGATATCGAGGAGCCGGTCGTCTCCAAGATCGATGTCGAAGGCCAGGCGATCCAGACCTTCGCCGTCTCCTCCCCCAACATGACGCTGGAGGAACTCTCGTGGTTCGTCGATGACACCGTCAAACGCGCCCTGCAGGGACAGGCCGGCGTCGGCCGTATCGACCGTTACGGTGGCTCCGACCGTGAAGTGCAGGTCATGCTGGAGCCCGGACGGCTCGATGCCTATGGCATTACCGCTGCGCAAGTGAACGAACAGTTGCGCGGCACCAATGTCGATCTGGGTTCCGGCCGCGGTCAGATCGGCGGCAACGAACAGGCGATCCGCACACTGGGTGACGCCCGCAACGTCGCGGAACTCGGCAACACCAC
>UCHV01000008.1 GCA_900472395.1 Hyphomicrobiales bacterium | reverse complement strand
GGTAACAACCGGGCGGTTACTGATTAGACATGCTGTGAGTGCGGGTATCAAGAAAATCGTTCAACGGATTGCCGAACTGCGAACGGAGATTTGTGTCAAGTGTATGCAGTTGGGTCGACACGCACGAATTTCCACGATAGGCCAGCATGATCAAGAGCAGCCGATCTCTAGCGTAGTTCCATAATATAGCTTATCGAATTTTGCCTTGTAGCCGGGTGGATTCAAGGATGAAGTGCGACTTGCGAATGATACCAATGGGTTGTCACTCGCAAGGAAGCTGCAATGAAACGCACCTACTCCCATATCGACATGGACGAACGACGCAAGATTGCCCGCTGGAGAACAGCCGGACTAAGTGTTGATCTGATCGCCGAGAAGCTGGGAAGGCATCGCTCAACGATATTTCGCGAGATCAGACGCAACACCTTCACCGATGCCGAGTTTGTGGACCTAAACGGCTATTATTGCGTCACCGCGCATGACATGGCGTGTGAGCGCCGCGCCAAGTTGAGGAAGCTGGCACGGTTCTCGAGTGTCAGACAGTCCGTCATCGACCGGATCATGCACGGTTGGTCACCGCAACAGATCGCTGGCCGGATGCGGCTCGAGCGCCATCCAGTCTCGGTGAGCCATGAGACGATCTACAAGTTCGCGTATTCTGCCGATGGTCAGGCGATCAAGCTGTGGCGACATTTGCCTGAACATCGTGCTCGCCGTAGACCGCGTCATGCCAGACGCAAGCATGGTCAAAGGTTTAGCCCGGAACTCAACATTTTGCGACAGCCCGATACCGTCGCTGACCGAAAGCAATTCGGGCATTGGGAATGCGATCTCATTCAGTTCCGCAAGAAGTTCTGAAAAGCCGATGTGACGTGGCTCGTTGAGCGCGTGAGCCGTTTCGCCATTTTCCTGCGAACCAATGATCGGCAATTCCGACCGGTCTCGGATGGCTCTTGAAAGCGTTGCGGTCCCTTCCCCATCGTTCGCGTCGCTTCATCACCGTCGACCGCGGTACTGAATTTAGCGACCGGCCTTGTCATGCCTCCGTCTAGTAGCTGATGTCAGGTCCTGTTGATGCGCGCTGCCCCGGCTTTGAGGAAAGGGGCAAATTTCCGACGCAGGACTTCAAGAAATGGATCGCTGAATTTTCCGGCGGTCGTATTTCGACAGATTGGCGCGTTGCAGCTCAAGGCGCGGAATTTCGATAGCAGTTTGGCCCTCGAAAGGCGGTTTGGATGACATCGCCTTTTCCGAAGCGATTAATCATTCTCCGCGCCCTCGAAGTCGGCACTGTCGGCATCGAGCTGCATCAGGAACATGTCCGAAAGCTCCTCGGGCATCTCGCCCGCGGCATACGTCCTACGTGGATCGTTGTTGGACGCCATGCGCTCGTAGAGATCGGCAGCGACCACGACGACAGATGGTCTCCCGTGTTTCGTCAAAGTTATCGGGTGCTGCCGGGCTTCATCGTGATATTTGCCAAAATCGCGCATAAACTCCGTTATGCTGATAGACTTCGTCATATTGAGCCTCCAATCTGTTATCCAGATTATCCAGATAACACAGGTTTTTTTACAATTTCGTGCCTACCTTCTCGGACGATTGCTTACCGCTCGCCGGTTTCGAATGGGGCTGAGCGGCTAACTTTGTTAGAACCAATATCGTCGTGTCGGCCCCCCCAGCTTTCATCGCCTTCTGTACAGGCCACCTCGATCAAATCCTTCAGAGATGGAAATTTTCCCAGAAGCGTACCAAGTCAGCTGTTCGCGGAAGTTGCCCATGAAGCCTTGCAGGGGTAACTGCACACCGGCGGATCGAACCGGCAATGGCATCGCAATGATCTTGCGAAGCAGCGTTATGTCGGATCGCGGTTAACGGCTTTGTTCGAACGCCACTCGATCATTTTTCCATCCGAGGGCTACTTCGGGTAGGTCTGGCTTGATCTCGGGTTCGGACGTCGCTCTCCGATATCGTACGCCTTCGCAACTTAGATTCTGCACCATTAGTGGAGGGTCCGCAGCGTCGGTTACCAGTATGCCGGCGAGTTCAACCGGTCCACGCCAAGATATTGAACTGAGATCAATCCTCCCTCCGATTTTCTGGAGAGTCTTGGGCTTTCTGCGCTGAGCCCCAACGTTGGACCACCGGTAACTGGAGTTCTCCGGCTCTTGCTCTGATGCCAGAAATGGATCGCCGGGAACTGGAATTCTCCGGCTCTGATCACGATGGTTGGCTGGTTGCGCAGTCGTGATTATGGATGGCAATCGGGACCTTATATCCAATTTCTGAGTGAGGTCGATCCTCGTTCTAGTATCGACGCCAAATCTCCAACTTTGCGCGCGAATCCGCAAGAGCCGTTTCGACCCCAAGTGGTTCAACATTGCTAACGCTTAAGCGCCCTCTTGAGGGGCTATAGAAACGCCCCCCCCCCCCGGGTCGAGCGTCGGTGGGCACCCCTATGCTTTGTTTAAACGCAGCCGGACTATCGGCCGTCGTACCGATCAATCAGCTTACGTAGCTGGGCATTCTGGAGCTTGAGCTTGTCGGATAGCCGGCGTCTCAGTTCCTCAATTTCCTGATCAAGCGCCGACATTTCCTCAAACGCAGATTTTGCGACTTGAACATCATTTGCCGGTTCGGCAATAACTGGGCTTGTCGCTCTTGCTCGCTTTGCAATCGGCTTTTCCGGCTTGGCAGGAGCCCGCGTGGCCACCGGCAACGGTTTCGCCGAGGGCTCGCTTGATTTCGTTTCCGACTGCGGCAAATTGATGGGGGCCAGCTCTGGTCTTGCGATCGCGGAAGCCTTTTCGACAGGCGTTGTCGGATCAGCCTTCACGGCAGTTTCATTGGCGACAGCTTCGGAAAGCGTGCCTTTAGATTGTTCCGAAACAACTGGTTCGCGAGCAATCACATAAGTGATCTCGCTCGTTGCCTCCGGCTTGGTTACGGCTGCAATTTCCGCATGACCGTGATCCGGTGTCGTCGTTTCGTCTTTGTCAGCAACGTGATTTTGCGCGTTCGTCTCGGCATCATTCTTGGATGGTTTTCCCGACACCAGGTCCGCAATCATTCTCCATGGTGTTCTCATCGCAGTCTACCTCTGACAAAACGGCCTGTATCAACCGTGGTATTGAAAATGCCGGACCTCGCAAAAGGCCCGGCGAAGAGTGTGTCCCCGATTGGTTTGTTCGCATGTGGGCAAATCGCCATCGGGCAGCAATATCAGGCAGTGCCGAGGCGCTTCTTCAAGTCGGCATTCTCCGTGCGGAGCTTGTCGCCCAACTGCTTGCGCAGCGCCATGTTTTCTTCCTCTAGCCTCAGCAAGTCGGCGAATTCGTCAGATGCTGCGGCAAGAACCGGAGCCGACGTTGCAGATGCTACCGCAATCTTGCTAACAGCAGGCGACCGCGATGCAGTTGTCGCTTTCTCAGCTTTTGCAGCCTTGACCAGCTTCGTGACGGCAGCCTTTTCCCCGCGCTTGGCGCGAGTTTTCTTCACGGGCGTTTCCGTGACCGTGTTCTCCGCGGCTGTCGCTACAGCTTCAGGCGCGACTTTCTTGCGATTTGGACCGCGGGTCTTTTTCACGACCGGTGCGGTTTCGGTGAGTACGCTTTCGGCAGCTACGCCAGCATTGTTCTCGTCAGCCATCAATAATCTCCTTGGTGCGGCAAGATCTCTATCAGACGCAGATGCAGTCAATGTCAACATGGGGCGCGTCGATAGCACGTCCAGAGCGTTTCCGCGAAGTTAACGTGTGGCAAGATCGAGAAGTCCCAGAAGCGATTTACCGGTTGGCAAAAGATCCGCAGTTCCATCAGAACTTGTACGAACCCGCACAATTCTATGATAACATGCCAATATCGGAAAAACTCGGAAAACGATGGTATACCGCCGATGCTGGCATTCGAAAACAAATGTTCAGAGGGTTCACAGTAAGGAATGGCTGCTTGGATCGTGCTGCCCCATGCCACGACAGCGACACAAGGGACGATTAGTCGTCGCGTCTGATGCGCATTCAGCAGAACAAAGTCTGACACAGCGATGCGCGATGGTCGCAACCCTCTTCGCGTAGACAGCTCGATAGAGATTAGCGCCAGCAGCGACGGTCAGTAGAGATGAGTTGTTATCCCTCTCCCGCAAGCGTTTAACTACTGACGGTCTGCAGATGCTCGTTTCCGGTCCAACGTCTACCAATCCACTCGTAAGCTATCCAATTGAGCCGCGGCCACCATCAACCTAACAGCCTCGACGGGAGAAAGCGGCGCTCGCCTGAGCGACTTCTGTAATTATGAACAGCACTTGTTTGCGGCATCAGGTAGCAGAGACCACCGAAAACAGCTTATCGAATTGAACTAAATGAGCATTTTGAGTACTAGCAACCGCCGCCGTCCGGTGGAACGCGCCACGAGAAGACATCGCCCTTCGCATGCGACCTCATTCTTTAGAGCTTACTGATAGTCATTCGTCGTGTGTAAACGTAGTTGCAGGGAGCGGCGGTGAGCAGAAATTGGAGCAGATCGCTGTCCGCTGCCGTTCTCACCATATGCTACGCTGCAATACGGCGGAAGCGGCTCTGCCTTCGCGGAACTTCCGAAAAAACTTTTTTGCCGATACCGGCCAAGCGAACAGGAGCATGGTCCTCGAACTTAACCACCAGCTCCAGTTCTCCACCGAGAGCCGCCACGTAATCCCGAAGCGTTGAAAGAAGAAAATCAGAGCGCTTTTCAATCTGCGCAACCGAAACCTGCTTCTTGCCCATCTTCTGTCCGATATGCTCCTGCGTCAGGTCGAGCGCTTTCCGCAGCTTTTGAAGCGTGTCATATTCCTCGAGCAATTCTTTGGCCCGTAGGTCAGACGCCTCGATCATCTCAGGAGTCATCGTTTCGGCAAAAACGTCTTTTGCTGATTTAGCCATCACTCTTTCTCCTTCTTCCCAACTCTTTCAAATGCGCCTTGTAACGCTTATCAGCAGTGTTGATCAGTTTCTTATAAAACTTCTTTTCATTCGTACCCGACTTATCTCCAGCGACAAGAATAACCGCTTTTCTCTTCGGATCGAATGCAAACGCGGCCCTCCAAACTCCACACTCCACGTCGGCGGATATAGCTTTCACCTTATATAATGTCAACCCTATAAAACGGTCCTTGCGCAGGACTGCATCGTAATGCAGCCACTGGTTGAAGAGCCGTGTCAAAATATCCGAAGTTTGCTTGCGAATTCAGTTTCGAGGATCGCCTCATGAGTCCTGCAAGTCGCGTGGGCGGTTGGCCTGCTTTTCGGATGATGCTTTGCTTGCATACATATCCGTCAGCTTTCTATAATTAATCATTTGCGCTTCCTCCGATCGGCCCCCGTGAAGATTCCAGGTAGGGACCTGCGTCATGTTCAGGATGATACGCATACAGCTCTGATCTCCCTGCGGCCGTTTTCCGCTGCCGATCCGCTGTGCCTGCCGCCACGTTGTGGTGTTGGCCGTCACGGCCCCGGCCGGGAGCTTGGAAGTACACCCGTACATACTCCCGATCGCGGACAGGTTGAGCCATGGCGAACCCCGAAGACACGCCCAAGGGCCATCACTTCCTGCTCTCGTCAGAGTGCCGCTGAACGTGCTCGATCTCGTCAAGATGCGGGGGGGCGGCGGGCTGGCGATCAGATGGCAGAGACGGACGCGGGTTTGTGGTCTTGCACCTGCAAACGGTCTGTCATTAAAAATCTTTCTTATAAACTTCTTGGTTCGCTCTTGGATTGGGCGTGGTTCCAAATCGGTTGTGCGCCTGGTGGCAGTAAGCGCGAACCCTACACCTAAGGCTTCAGGAACAAAACAGCGGACGAACGGTTGGCTTTGCACAACATACCGAAAAGGAGGTTTCATGATGGATCACACCAATCACGTTCGTCTAACCACCGCTGAACTTGTCCCGGCCACTCTGGAAGGCGCAACCATATACGGCGCCGACAATCACAAGGTCGGCAAGATTGACCATATTCATGGCGCAGGTCCTAGCAGCACTGCAATCATCGACGTCGGCGGTTTTCTAGGGATCGGTGCAAAGCCGGTTGCAGTTCCGCTTACCGACCTCGAATTCATGCGCGATGAGGACGGCGATGTTCACGCTGTGACAAGCTGGACCAAAGACGAGTTGAAAGAGATGCCGGAACATCGGCACTAAACCCACCCAATTAAAATGCCCGGCCGTTGCGCCGGGCTTTTTCGATCCATAGCACGCATCATTCATCCAGTATTTTGCTAGTGGGTGACCAGTCTATCGACATAGGTGCGCATCAACAGGATCAGCACGCCTGTCGAAGCAAGATCGACGCTATCTTCGACAACACTATCGACCTGCCCAAGTCGGTAACCGGATACGACAAGTGCGGACGTCCAAATCGCGATGCGGATGGAGGAACCGGAACGATCCTGGGGGCTTAGAGTTGGAATTGTTCCCGCCAATGGAGCTTGCCTCATGTCATCAGCCCCCTCCCCCGTCCGTTATACACCAGAGATCGAAACCATCCTGCCCGATGAGAAAGAAACCCAGGCCGGTCTGAACGACGCATTCGATACCATCCTGGAACGGACCGCCGAAGATTACGGTCACGCCGTGCGCTCGGTCCATGCCAAGGCCCATGGCATTTTGAAGGGCGAGATGACCGTGCATGACGGCTTAGCCCCCGAGCTGGCGCAAGGCATGTTTGCTTCGTCCGGCAGACACCCGGTTTACATCAGGATTTCCACCAATGCCGGTGACATCCTACCCGATGCCGTTTCGCTGCCACGCGGACTAGCCATGAAAGTCGTCAATGTACTCGGCGATCGCTTGGTCGGCGCGGAAGGCACCACGCAGGATTTTGTCATGGTCAATGGCCCGGTGTTCCAGGCAAAAACCGCGTCGCAGTTTCTGAAAAATCTGAAACTGCTGGCAAAGACGACCGACCGGGTGGAAGGCACCAAAGTGGTGATGTCAAGCGTGATGCAAACGGTCAACAGCGCACTCGAAAGTGTGGGAGTGGCCAGCCCTGCGGTCCAATCGCTGGGCGGCGCGCCCAATGTCGATCCTCTTGGCGAGACCTATTTCAGTGTCACGCCATTCCGTTACGGCGACTATATCGCAAAATTCCGGCTGAAGCCGGTTTCAAAGGATCTTACCGAACGCTCTGGCAAGCTGATAGACGCCAGCGTGCGCGAGGATGCCATCCGCGACACCGTGCAAGCCCAAATGCTGGCAACCAACGCCGTCTGGGAGTTTCAGGTCCAACTCTGTCGCGATACAGTAAGCCAGCCGATCGAGGATCCGACGGTTATGTGGGCGGAGGACGAGGCGCCGTTCGTTACCGTCGCAACCGTGACGGCCGAACCCCAGGACAGCTGGAGCGACGAAAAGGTTCGCGCTGTCGACGAGGAGATGCGCTTCAGCGTCTGGACCGGACTGGCGGCCCACCAGCCGCTCGGCAATATCAACCGCGCCCGTAGAACGACCTATCAACATTCCGCCGATTTTCGCCAGGCGTTCAATCGCTGTCCGATGCACGAACCGCAGGCCTGACATTTCCGCCCGACATTTGAGAATTGGAGACAAGATATGGCCGATTATGTCAGCAATCCGGATGGCAAAGGTCCGGCCGGCGGTTGGGGTTCATTGAAATCGATTGCTCGGATCTATGGCTCAAGCTGGCCGACACCGGCCGTACTGGAAACGTTGGCGCGTCAGAACAAGCCGGGCGGCTTCATGTGCGTTTCCTGCGCCTGGCCGAAGCCGAAAAACTATCATCCCTTCGAGTTCTGCGAGAACGGTGCGAAAGCAACGATGTGGGAACTCACGAACGCCCGGTGTACACCAGAGTTCTGGGATGGCCACACTGTCAGCGAACTGCGACAATGGAAAGATCACGATCTGGAGATGACCGGGCGTCTGACCCACCCGATGCGGTTCGACCATGCGACCGATCGTTACGTGGAAGCAACGTGGAACGAGGCGTTCAAAAGCATCGGTCAGACGCTTAAGCGGCTGCAACGCGATAGTGTCGTGTTTTATTCGTCCGGGCATGCGGGGCTGGAAGCATCCTATCTCTATGCCCTACTCGCTCGAGCCTACGGCAACAACAACCTGCCGCAAAGCTCCAACATGTGCCACGAGACGACATCGGTTGGCCTCAACAAGGTAATCGGCTCGCCCGTCGGCACGATTGTCTGGGACGATCTGGGAAAAGCAGATGCCTTTTTGTTCTTCGGTCAGAACCCTGGCAGCAACAGTCCACGTTTCCTGCATCCGCTTCAAGAGGCCAAGAAGCGTGGTGCAAAGATTATCACCTTCAATCCGGTGATCGAGCAAGGCCTCGTCTCATTCGTCAATCCGCAAAATCCGTTCGACATGATGACGGGTAACGAAACGAAAATCTCTGATCAATATCTGCAGGTGAATGCGGGCGGTGATATCGCTGCGATCCTCGGTCTCTGCAAGGTCGTAGTCGAGGCGGACGATGCAGCAAACGCATCAGGCTCAAAGCGGGTGCTGGACGTCGATTTCATCACCGAGCACACAACCGGGCTGGAAACCTTCATCGCTTGCGTTCGCAATACCGGATGGCCTGATATCGAGCGGGAAAGCGGGCTGTCCGAGCTGGACCTGCGCGAAGCGGGAGAAGCCTATATTGCAGCGGAACGTGTCATCGGCGTATACGGCATGGGGTTGACCCAGCATGCGCAGGGCGCGCTCAACATCGCCATGCTGGTCAATCTGCTGTTGCTACGCGGCAATATCGGCCGCGAGGGTGCGGGCTGCTGTCCCGTGCGTGGGCACTCGAACGTGCAGGGACAGCGCACAGTCGGCATCGCCGAAAAGACCAAGCTCATTCCCATGGATAAACTGAAAACGCTCTTCGACTTCGATCCACCGACAGAAGATGGTGTGACGATCGTTGATGCCGTGAAAGGCCTCATGGCCGGCAGGATCAAGGCATTTGTTTCGCTGGGCGGCAATCTCCTGCGTGCCGTGCCGGATCAAAATGACATGGAAGAGGCTTGGGAAAGGCAGGATCTGACCGTCATGGTCTCGACGAAGCTGAACCGCAGCCATCTATTTCCCGGCAAGGAGGCCTGGATCCTGCCATGCCTGACCCGCACCGAGATGGATATGCAGGCAAACGGCAACCAGACGGTTACGACCGAAGACAGCTTTTCGCATATCTCCGCCTCAGTAGGAAAAAGAACGCCGGCCTCGAAACATCTCAAAAGCGAGCTGGCCATTGTCGCCGGCATTGCAAAGGCAGTGCTAGAGGCGAACCCAAAACTGAGATGGGACGAATGGACAACCGATTACGGCCTCGTGCGTGACCTGATCGAGGCGACTTACCCGGATGATTTCAAGGACTACAACGCACGCATGTTCGAGCCCGGCGGTTTTTATCGCGGCAATGATGCCCATGACCGCGTCTGGAATACGGAAGAAAAAAAGGCCGTGTTCACGACTCCCCACAGGTTGAATGCCATATCGTTTGAAGATGTGCCGGGTCGGTTTCGTCTCATCACCATGCGCTCAAACGACCAGTTCAACACCACGATCTACGGCTATTCGGACCGATTTCGCGGTATCGAGGGGACGCGCGACGTCGTGCTGATGTCCGAAGATGATATTGAAGCTGCCGGATTTCACGAGGGGCAGACCGTCGCGCTCGTTAGCGATTTCGCCGATGGCAGACACCGAAAACTCTCCGGCCTGACCATTGTAGCCCACAAACTGCCGCGCGGCACGATTGGTGGCTATTACCCGGAATGTAATGTGCTGAATGCGATCGATCACCACGACGAAATGTCGAAGACGCCGGCTGCCAAGGCAATCCCCGTGCGGATCGTCGCGGACAGTGCCGTTGCCATTTAATAACCATCCATGGAGGAATGACGATGGGAAACCCGAAAGATGACGCGAAGGGCCAATACGCCCCCTCACAGGCTGATCGTAAGGCCGATGGCCTACACAGCGCCAAACCGACCGTTAGTTCCGGGTCGGAGGATGCGACGGTTCACAACAAGCCTCCGAAGTCGAACGAGGATAAACAGCAATTTTCTGATGACGAATAAACCGGCATTCTTGCGACGTGGTTTGGATGCCAGGGCTATGCAACAACCTTCTGCGCCCTGATGCGTTGTGATCGCATAACGTCTTTGCAGGGGAGCGCGTAATGCCTACAAAACCTCGTGTCGAGTGGCTCGCCAAGGCTGGTTATGCCGCCCGCGGCATTGTCTTTCTGCTGATCTCGGCGATGGCGCTTTTCTCAGGATTCGCTGGAGCGGAACCGGAAAGCAAATCGGCTATTGCCACATTGCTGGAGCAACCGTTCGGTCGGATCTGGGTGGGTCTGATCGGGATTGGCCTGTTTGGTTTTGTTGCATGGCGTCTTGCGCAGTCTCTCGCAGATAGCGATGGGCATGGATCCAAGCCCAAGGCCTTGGCAATCCGAACGGCCATGATGGGCAGCGCGGTGACGTATATCGGCTTGGCAAGTTTTGCGATCACCCATGCCGCGAATGCGGGAGGAGGCAGCGAAAGCTCCGGTGAGCGTGGCCTCGCCGAGTGGATCATGGCGCAACCTTTCGGCTCATACCTCGCCATTGTTGTCGGTTTCGGTTTCATTGTTGGCGGCGTGGTAACCGCCGCGAAGGGCGTGATGCGCAAATTCGAAAAATACGTCCACATCCCCGAAACCCAAAGTATCCTGACGTTGGTTTGTATCTATGGCCTCGTTGCCCGCGGCATCGTTTTTGCGGTTACAGGAATCCTTTTCGCCTATGCGGGGTTTCGTGTGGATCCAGATCAGGCGGGCAGCATGTCGGACGCACTGACGTGGCTGCGCGATTTGCCCTTCGGATCGCTGATCTACATCGTCGTCGCAGCAGGATTGGCTGCATTCGGCATCTATAATCTCATCGAAGCGCGATATCGGGTAGTACGTGGCCCCAAGATCGCTAAGCTCAGCTGTGCCATGTTGTGATGACGATGTTACACCGCCGTCCCCCGATCTCCAAGTGCGGGGTAGCCAGTTTCCATCGATGGAATGACGCGGTATCCCCGTGACTGCAATGCTGCGAAATGTCGAGCTGCAGCCTCTCCCATAATGGCTTCATACTGGCTTTTTTCATATCTAGTGGGAGGTCTTGGAAGGCGCCGGATCGCTTTTTTTAAGACGTGTGAAAAAACGCCCGTGCGATCTGGTTGCTCGCGCATGACAAAGTCCACCGCGCGGAGTTGGGATTAGACGATATTATATCCGGTAGGAGGTAGTGAACCAACTCCTGCCAGACACTTCGCAGCTGAGGAGCGCACATGGTTTCTATGTAGCGCGATACCGGCACGCCGATATTTTCAACAGTGGAACACGCCGGTGTCTCTCAAAGCTCAGGAGACTGCCTCAGTTACTTCGTTGTCGACTTTGCGTTGCGTTGCCCTAAGACCACTTTTAAGGCTTGTTTAGCCTAGACAATCGATTCAAGGAAATCGAGGCAAAAGGATCCCGATTATTTCGCCTGCTGCGCAGCCCGCTTGTAACATTGCTCAAGATTTGCGTAGGTGGCTCTCAAAATTCGGTCATTCGTCAAGCGGCCATGATTTTTAGCAATTAACTACAACAAAAAATGTCAAAATGCGGCAGCCGCGTATGGCAGGTTGAGAAATCCCTTGGCGTAAATGCCAACGGAAAACACCACGGCGAACACGAACACTGCCGGCAACAGGTCTTCAACAACGGTTCTTGTTCCCGCGATGATGGTGATGGCGACTGAGCGCATTGCTGTAATCCTGACGCCTCTGATGGTCACCCCATTCAATTCCCTGAGCAGCAATCAGTTCCCTTACGTTCCAATAAACTACTGTGCGGGAAACAGATTCCAGTCGGAATCATCGGCACCGACAATTTTCGACGATATGAGGCTGGCCGCTATGCCCAGGTCGAGATGATCCGATGCCGCTTGTTGGCGACACCTTCGAGAAATTCGTAGCCGGTTGCGAACACCACGCGGCCCGCCGAAATCATCTGCCTTTGCGACGTTGCGACGATGCCTCGTCTGGCGGCTGCGCTGCGGATTGTTTTTCGTTCCGAAGCCGCTCGAGCTCGCCGATCAACTGCTGGCGAAGCGCACTGTCTTTCAACACGTCGATCAGGTCGTTGAGCGTACGCGCATCGGGTGAAGCTTGCGGCCGGCTTTGTTCCTGCGCCAGGCCGATGGTCGCGAACGTGCATAGGACAACCAATAGCACGGCCGTGGCGATGATTTTCATTCGACACCTTTGCTTTTGTGTCTGTCCGGGGTTCCCCTCCGGTTCACCGCAACACTCACCATCAAAGCAGCATTGCGGTAACATCACGCCTTGTATCACAACCGGCGAGCTCGCAGCCTGTTCATCGGCCAGCACGGACGATGTCATGCACCGCCCCCACAGTCCGACATCAGCAGCGATCAACGTAGCGGCGACCATGACGGTCGCGATAGGAGCACTGATGCCGATCCTCGCTGGCCTTGCCTACCATAGCGCCGGTTGCGCCACCGGCGGCTGCACCGACTGCCGCGCCGCGCCAATCGTTGGAAACGATACCCCCGATCACCGCACCGGATGCCGCGCCGATTGCCGTAGACTTCTCCGTTTTAGAACAGGATGCGAGCGCGAGAACGCCCAGGACGACGATGATGATCTTCTGCATGACTTGCCTCTCCTCAGTTGCCTCGAAGGCCGCCTTCATCAAAGGGAATGGTGGCGACGGTGATTGCGTGGTTCGACATGTCTACGGACGACATTGCAGAAACATTACGCATACCGGCGGGTGTGGCACTTTTGGGCGATTTGCAAAAATCGCCGAGTCCAACGGGAAGAAAAGCGCATCGCGCGCAGTCTCAAGCCAGCAAATTGCGTCCCATTCGGTGCAGCTCTCATTTGTCTCTTGAGAGGGTTCGAATCGGCGACCTTTACGGCGATTTCGTCTAATAGGTTGTTTTTACGACAACTTCTCCAAATGGCGTCCATAGGCGAACATCATCCCGCAAGACAATGCTGCTCCCCGTCATGCACCATCAGGATAAAGCCGTGGAAACAGGGTGTCGAGCGACTTGACTGGGAAGCGAAGTGAAACTGGGCCTTTTTCGGTGATAGACGCAAGCATGCCGTCGTCAACAAGTGCCTTCAGAGCACGACGTGCGGATCGCTCAGGCAATCCGGTAATTCGCGGGGCTTCACCCCGGTCGAATTCACCGCGAATGAGAGCCTCATGAAGCAATGGTGCGCATTCAGCCGGTAGCGCCTCCTGCCGATCAACATAGCGCTTGAGACGGGGACCCAAGGTCTTCAGGTCAAACAAACTCTCCATGTAGCCGAGTTGGTCGACGCAAACACTTAAAAACCATTCGGTGAAGATCTCCCGCCCCTTAAGTGAGAGGTTTCCTCGTCCATCGCGGTCGCCTTGGCGTGGTTCGTCTGCCCACCGACGCCTGCCGACTGTGCCATGGCGTGGCTCATCAATCGACTGACCCTGCCGTTACCGTCGGGAAACGGGTGGATGTAATTGAAGCGATGATGCGCAGTTGCCATTGCAAAGAGACGGGCGCTTCGGCTCTTACCGACGGCCATCATCGCCCCACCAGAGGACGGTATGAAAGCGAAGCGCTGATGAAAATATGCCATGAAATCCGGCACGCGGCCGCTGGCAGGTGGCAAGTGTCTCCCGACGATGACGTCCTGCTCTTCCCCTTGACGCCACTCACCGGGCGTCATGATAAATCTGTGACTTTTGCTGGCTATCGTCAGCATTTTCTCCGTGGCACCCTCATAAAAGGTGCGATGCAGATTTTGGATAAACATCTCGGAAGCAGGATCAGGCAAAGTACCAGCCGCGGCCTGTTCATCGATTTTCTGCTGAACACGGTAGTGCGCGACAGCTTCGGCTTTCAAGTCGCGCCGGTCATCTTCGGGCAGGATGCCATGGAGCGCCTGTTCAATTTCCCGTGGGCGCGTGTTGTGGCCTTCGATCAGATTGCTGTAATAGGTATTCATGATCCTGACGGTGCGGGCCAACTGCGCTGCCGTTTCAGGATGGAGGGCAGCCCCGAGGCGTTCGGCCTTGGCGACAATATCAATTTAAAGGTCGAGAAGTTCACCGCTTGGGTGCTCAATCCGAGCAGGCTCTATTCGGGAGGACGCTTCTTCTGCAATCATATTGGCCGATTTCTATCTTTTCTATCACATGAAAATATATATCAATTTTTGAAAATACAATCAGATTTGGCCGATCTTTTGGCCGATCTGTTGTCAACGCCCATATCCTGCATACCGATCACCAGATCCAGCTGCCACGATACGCTATAGGCGACCGGCTTAAAGCGGCGGCTTGATCGCCCCACCAAAACGGCGGCTGCGAACAATGCGGCCGCCGTTTCTCAATCCAATTACCCCGTTCAAGTTGCTGCTATCGATGAACGCGATTTCACATGCTGGAAATAGCCAATTTAATCCCTCTCAGCTCCACCTGACACCGTTGCTAGATTTAGCGCTCTTCCTGATGAGATCAGAGCGGCGATCCTTACCGCGCTCGCAAAAAAACTACTGAAAATTCCGGCTTCTCACCTTCAACGTATCAATGTGCAGGTCGCGCACGAACATGTCCCGCGGTTGAACGACAGGTCTTGGCTTGTCGCGGGGATCCGGCCCACCACCATGTGCGAATTCATCACCTCTTCCGGCCGGCATCTTGAACTCGGCATCGCGATCGGCAAGGGCTGACAGATCACTGGTCAGATCGAAAAGCTGCTGCGCCACCAGATGTACGACCTCCCCTTCCCGCTGGATGCGGCCGTTGATCGCCATCATCGACGAGCTGAGAACCACGCGTCTGCGCTTTTCGAACAGTGATGGCCATACCACGATATTCGCCGGTCCGGTCTCATCCTCAATGGTAACGAACATCACACCCTTGGCCGAACCCGGCTTCTGTCGAACCAGCACCAAGCCTGCCGTATAGACCCAGCGGCCGTCGCGGGCATTCATCGCCTCCGCACAGGTAACGATGTTGCGTATAGCCAAATCGTGCCGAAGGAAAGCGACCGGGTGCTGGCGCAGCGTGAGGCCGGTATGCCCATAATCCTCGATGACGTTGTGACCGTCTGTCATTTGCCGCAGCGCTACCTCCGGCTCCTTTTGCTCGGCGATTGTCACCATTTCGCGTTCGGCTGCTGCTGCAAACAGCGGTAACGGTTTATCGCGCAAGGCCTTGATCGCCCAGAACGCGTCTCGGCGTTCCAGTTTGAGAGATGGACGATACGCATCGGCTTTCGCCAGCTGAACGAGCGCCTCGGGCGGGACGCCGGATCGTCGCCACATGTCATCGACGGACACAAAGTCGCTGTTCATCCGGGCAGCCACGATGCGTGCCGCGTCTGCGATCGCCAATCCCTTCACGCGGCGCAGGCCAAGCCGCACCGCATGACGATCGGCATTGCCGATCCGCTCGAGCGTGCAGTCCCAGCGGGACCGGTTAATACAGACGGGCCGGACCTCGACGCCGTGCGCCCGGGCATCGCCGACAATCTGGGCCGGTGCGTAAAACCCCATCGGCTGGGAGTTGATCAGTGCGGCACAGAACGCTTCCGGATAATGGCATTTCACGAAATTGGATGCATAGGCGATCAAGGCAAACGATGCCGCGTGACTTTCGGGGAAACCGTAGGATCCGAACCCTTCCAGCTGGCTGAAAGTCTTTTCGGCGAACTCCGCCGTATAACCGTTTCTGACCATGCCGGAGACCAGCTTGTCTTTGAACTTGCTGACGCCACCGGTGAACTTGAAGGTGGCCATAGATTTGCGCAACTGGTCGGCTTCGCCGCCGGTAAAACCGGCACAGACCATGGCGACCCGCATCGCGCTTTCTTGGAACAGCGGCACACCGAGCGTTTTGCCCAGTACCGCCTCCAGTTCCGGGGTCGGGTATTCGACAGGTTCCCTGCCCTCGCGCCGGCGCAAATAGGGATGCACCATGTCGCCCTGGATGGGGCCAGGCCGGACGATCGCGACCTGCACGACGAGATCGTAAAACGTCCGCGGCTTTAGGCGCGGCAGCATCGCCATCTGGGCGCGGCTCTCGATCTGGAACGTGCCGAGCGTGTCGGCGCGACGGATCATCGCATAGGTCGCCTGATCCTCCTGCTCGATTGTGGAGAGATCCAGATCGCGGGCCTTGTGCTCGCGAATGAGCTCGAAGGCTTTTGCCATGCAGGTCAGCATGCCGAGCGCCAGAATGTCGACCTTCATGAATTTCAGGGCTTCGACATCGTCCTTGTCCCATTCGATGATCTGGCGATCCTTCATCCGCGCTGGCTCGATCGGCACGAGATCGTCCAGCCGGTCATGGGTCAAAACAAAACCGCCGGGATGCTGGCCGAGATGACGGGGCGCGCCCATCAACTGCTGAGCAAGCTTCAGCGTCAGGGCCAAACGCCGATCGTCGGGATTGAGGTTGAGTTCGCGAATATTGCGATCCGGCACCTCTTCCGACCAGGACCACATGCCCGAAGACAATGCCTTAATGACGTCTTCCGGGAGACCCAGCGCCTTGCCGACATCGCGGATCGCGCCCTTGGCCCGATAGCGGGTGACGGTGGCGCAGAGTGCGGCCTTCTCACGGCTATAAGTCTTGTAGATCCACTGAATGACTTCCTCACGCCGCTCGTGCTCGAAGTCGACATCGATATCCGGCGGCTCGTCGCGCTCCTGACTGACAAACCGCTCAAAGAGCAAGTCATTGGTCACCGGATCGATGCTGGTCACGCCGAGAATGTAGCAGACGGCGCTGTTTGCTGCCGAGCCTCTCCCCTGACAGAGAATGCCTTGGCTTCGCGCATAACGAACGATCGAAAAGACCGTCAGGAAATAGGGGGCGTATTTCATGGTGCGGATGAGATCGAGCTCATGCCGCACTGTCTTGAGCACGTTCGGCGGCAGTCCTTCCGGATAACGATTTGGCACGCACGCCCAGACATAATGTTCGAGCGACGCCTGGGCGTCCTTGCCCGGCACGATCGCTTCCTCGGGATACTGATAGGTCAGTTCCTCAAGCGAGAATTTGCAGCGTTGGACGATCTCCATCGTACGGGCTAAGGCTTCGGGATAACGCGGGAACAACCGCTCCATTTCTTCCGGCGGCTTCAGATATCGATCTGCGTGGCGTTCCCGCTCATACCCGACATCATCGATGGTCTTTCCCGTCCGGATGCAGGTGACGATATCCTGCAACTGCCTCCTGCCTGGTTCATGAAACAGCACATCATTGGTGACGACAGCCCTGACCTTGAACCGCGCCGCCAGATTGGAAATCTCATATAGTCGCATCTGGTCATTGGGCCGCCTGCGCAGACAGAGCGACACATAGGCACGGTCGGAAAACACCTCAGCCATTTTCCGCAACCGCACCGCGCAGACATCATCGGCCAGATCGGGCACGAGAATACCGATCATTCCTTCCGCATAGGCGATCACATCGTCCCAGTGCAGGATGCAATTGTTCTTGCCCCCCCGCGACTTGCCGAGCGTGATCAACCGCGTCAGCCGGGAATAGGCTGCGCGGTCAGTCGGATAGACCAGAATGGACATGCCGTCGGCGAGGTCAAGGCGACAGCCGACAACCAGGCGCAGACCCGTCCCTCGGGATGCCTCGAGCGCCCGGACAATTCCGGCCAGACTGTTTCTGTCGACGACGCCGACGGCATCGATGCCAAGCTCTGTCGCTCGCTCGAACAGGTTCTGCGCCGACGATGCCCCGCGCAGAAAGGAGAAATGCGTTGTCACCTGGAGTTCCGCGTACCTCATGCGAAGATACCGTGGCAGAACCACCGGCGGCTGCCGGTCTCGGGATCGACGCCATCTCCAGCGCGAAACACCCAGAGACGCTCGCCGCTCTCGTCCTCGACGACAAAATAATCGCGCACCGCTTCCATTTCGCTATTGCGCTGCCACCATTCGCCGAAGATGCGCTCCGGGCCGTCGGCGCGTTTGACCTTGCGGCGTTTGCCACGCCAGGTGACGGCAACGGGAGGATGATCCGGCATGAGGGCAATGACGTCGATCAGTTCCGGTCGCACCAGCAACCGGACCGGTCGGCGCCAGTGATGAACCCAGGACACCTCGACGGGGTTTGCTGCGGCACTGATGCGCTGAACGGACCGTTCGGGCACATCGGACGCCAACGGAGCGAGGCGATAGACCCTGTGTCCGCGATTGCCGTAGATATCGATCAATGGAGACACGTCGGTCACCTCCTCTCCCACCAATGAGGACGATTTCTGCAGCTCCTCCAATGGTTCGGCGATGATGGCGATCAGGGTCAAACGCTCGATCCCAAACCCCGGCTCGATCCTTTCCGTACGATCACGAAACAGCTTTGTCAGCCAAGCCACGTCGCGCGATGGTTTGACCGTGCCGGCGCGGATGGCCTGTCGCCTACCATCGACCTTGTCGACAATCAGGTCGGCACGGCGCACGCCAAGGCCCTTTTTCTGAAGCGCCTCGATCAATTGCACGACAAGGCGTCCGACATATTTGTTGATGGTCTCGGCCGCGCCAATTGGCTCGGCGAAGGAACGCGTGACCTCAATCAATTCGGCTGCACGGATCGGCTCGATCGGTTCGGAAACCCGGCCGAACATCTGGTCGAGACGGCGAGAAATTTCGGGACCAAAGCGGAGAGCGAGCGGGGCTCGCGGCGTATTTGAAAGCTCGCCGATGGACTGGAAACCAAGAGTCCGCAGATCACCGACGATTTTCTCCGGTAGTCGTAGCAACGAGATCGGTAGTCTTTCCACCGCGCGAACCGCCTCGCCTACAGGTACAATCACCGTCTCCTTATTGGTGGCGCGTGCACAGGCATGAGCCGCTCCCCAAGTGTCGGCCACCGAAACGCGGGCGGTCAGCTTTCGGGACAGGAACTGATTGGCGATCTTGGTTACCATCGGCAGTTCACCACCCTGGAGATGGTCGGCACCTTCCGTGTCCATGACAATGCCATCGATGCCATCGACAGCGACGATCGGGGAATAGATGGTCAGTGCCCAGAGCGTGATGCGCTCCAGCGCTGCCGCGTCCGCCGCGGCATCCGCATCAACCATCAACAGCCCGCGAAACAGTGCCTGCGCTTTTGCCGCTGGCATTCCGACACGCACACCTGCCTTTTTCGCGGCCGCATCGGCCGCAGAGACCCATCGTTTCGGACCGCTCTTGGCGATGACGGCGATGGCCTGTTCAGGCGGAATGGAGGGATCGTCGCGGCGAATGCGATCGGTCGGAAGATCTGGTAGGTAAATCGACACGACCCTGCTCATCACATGCCCTCACGAGAAACTCAGCACACTCACCCGCTTTGACGCGCATCAACTCTACAAACCATCGATGCCGTCCGACACCCGGAACCGGCAAATCGTCGGACGGCATGACACTCACCCTCCAACGTGTCGTCGATGCCGTCGGTTGCCCGAAATCATTGGCTTCGGTCTGGCGCCTCCAACGGCGAACGGCCAATGCCATTGTCCCGGTCCGCTCGGCTGCAAGCTGCAGGCGGCGTGAGCCGACCATCGGCAGCCGCACGAGCTCTCCAACGACGGCGCCAAGGCCCCCGAAGGACAGTCCCTCTTCCATATTGGCCAGAACATCCTCATCCTTGTCGGACTCGACGAAGATCACCCGATCAGAATGCAGGCCGACCTGCGCCAATGCCGGGAAGAACAGATCGGGCCGCGTCAGGCACCAGACGATTGGCCCCCTAGTGCGCGCTGCAATGCCGGCTGCAAAAAGCGCTGCCGCTGCGCCATCCACCGTCCCGGCCCCGCCGCCGGCGAATTCGTGAAGGGCGCCATAGGCAAGGCCTCCACCCGGCAGGACGGAATCGATTTCCGGCACGCCGAAGGCAAGACAGCCGGCCTTTCGAGCCGATATACCTTCCAAAGCCGAGATCCGCTCACGCAGATCGTCGATCACCTTTTCGCGGGCAGCAGTCATCGTTCACGGCTCCCTTCAAGGTCGTGGTAACAAAATTTAGGACCAGCATCATGCTGGACAAAATGCGGATGTTCCGTTTCTGTTCCGATCAACGCAGAGAGTCAAGCAACCCGAGGTTTGGGAATATTATCCTGCATATTAGAACTTGGGAGAATTGCTATGGAAATCAGAGAGCTAGACCCCATCAACTTTTTTTGGACAAGCCGAACTAGCCAGCCTCCTTTATGGGGATAATGTGGACTGCCAAAGAAAGTGCTGACGTTCGCTGATCAGCTAGACCGCTGGCTGAGCCGCGCTACATGATCCTTAGACCGACCGCATCGGAGCAGAAGCCTGTCATGTGCAACCTCTACCGTATGGAAGACAAGGACTGGGTCAGCACCTGGGCAAAGGACGTTGAAAGCCTAATCAACCTGATGCCGGCCTACCAGATGAACCCGGACCAGATGGGGCCAATCATCCGCAACACCCCTGAGGGCAAAAAGCAGCTGGTCAACGCGCGTTGGGGCCTCCCCTCCCCAATCTTCGTTCAGGAAAAGGCTGCGAAAACCCGCTCAGAGAAACTGATGGCGAAGGGCAAGGCCGTCGATTTCAACGAACTCCTAAAGATGGAGCCGGATCGCGGCGTGACCAATGTGCGCAAGCTGAACCTTGCGCATTGGAAGCGATGGTTCGGGGTGGAACATCGTTGCCTTGTGCCTGTCACCACCTTTGCGGAACCTGACCCGGCCGCCCAACAGCCCGGCGGCAAGGTGCCAAACGCATGGTTCGCGCGCGATAGACAAAAGTCGCTTATGTTTTTCGCGGGCATACACGTGCCGCAGTGGAAGAGCGTGCGAAAGGTGAAAGACGGGGTGACAACGGACGACCTCTTTGGGTTTCTCACGACAGTCCCGAACGCGTTGGTGAAGCCAATTCATGAGAAGGCCATGCCGGTCCTGCTATTAACGATGGAAGAAACGCAGGCGTGGTTAGAGGCACCGTGGGACGAAGCCAAGGAACTTGCCCGGCCCTTGAATGATGACGCGCTCCTCATCTCGTCACGCGAACCATACGGATCGTCTATCGTTGCAAAGGACGGAGAACCGTTCGAACAGGGAAGTTTGTTTTAGGTCCGCAAGGCTGAACCGGCACATACAGAAATCCGTTATTGCGATTTCCTGTCCACATGATAAGTTCCTGTTTCGTTCTTATTCAATATGGGCCCGTCTGGTGGCGTTATGATCGATACGGCTCCAGTGCGAAAAATCATCCATGTGGACATGGATGCATTCTATGCGTCGGTAGAGCAGGGAGACAATCCGGAGCTGCGTGGCAGGCCTCTCGCCGTCGGGGGTGCAGCTGCGCGTGGTGTCGTGGCGGCTGCCAGCTATGAGGCAAGAAAGTTCGGGGTTCACTCGGCCATGCCGTCGGTGACAGCGGCACGTAAATGCCCGGAGCTGATCTTCGTCAAACCTCGTTTCGAGATTTATCGCGCTGTCTCCCAGCAGATCCGCGAGATATTTGCCGAATACACGCCATTGATCGAGCCGCTGTCCCTGGACGAGGCCTATCTCGATGTGACCGAGAATCTGAAGAGCATGCCGATCGCGACCGAGATTGCGTTCGAAATCAGGGCGAAAATCAAAGCGGCTACCGGGCTGAACGCTTCGGCCGGCATTTCCTACAACAAGTTCCTGGCCAAGATGGCGTCAGATCTCAACAAGCCGAATGGTCAGGCGGTGATCACGCCAAAAAAGGGTCCGGCTTTTGTCGAGCAGCTTGCGGTCAAGAAATTTCACGGTGTCGGACCGGCAACCGCTGAAAAGATGCATAGGCTGGGGATCGAGACAGGTACCGACCTGAAAGCACAATCGCTGCAGTTTCTCACGCAGCATTTTGGGAAATCCGGGCCCTATTTTTACGGTATCGCGCGCGGAATCGACAACCGCGCAGTGCGTCCGGACCGCGAGCGCAAGTCTGTTGGCGCCGAGGATACTTTCGTGGCTGATATCAACGATCTGGATCTTGCCACAAACGAATTGAAGCCGCTTGCGGAAAAGGTCTGGTCCTACTGCGCGGCCAAGGGGTTCAGCGGCAAAACCGTCACGGTGAAGATCAAGTATTCGGATTTTACGCAAGCGACGAGGAGCAAGACGAACGCCCTGCCTTTCACAAACGGCACTGACGTTCTCAATGCCGCATCCAGGCTGCTTGCGACCGTTTATCCGTTCAGGCGTGCCGTCCGCCTGCTCGGGGTGACCTTGTCGTCATTGACGAGCGAGCAGAGCCACAGTGGTACAGAACAACCGCAATTAGACTTCGATCGGTAACAAACACGAACAAGCATACTGCAGGGGATGAGCAACTCATCGGAAATAACCGTCGGTTGCTTGAGGCGTTGCCCATAATCGTCCAAAGCAGCCGCCGAAAGGCGGAGACCCGACCCCCGGTGGAAACACCACGGGCCTCAAGCCACCTCAAGACCAAAAATGGTTCGATAATTGCGGCCGCTGTTTGACCCACTTTACCATACTCGCGCGATATCGATTGAGCGCTCGAAGCACGATAGATTTTTTTCAAGGTACAACATTATGGGCCAAGCCTGCCAATCCTTTGACAGCGGAAGCTAGGACAAGGCATTCATTAAAGGCGTACGTGCCGCCAGGACCAATCAAGGCATATGGCGTTGTCCCTATGTGGGGCATGTGAGGCTGTCGAAGGGGATGCCTGAATGACAGGTCACACACGGGCGCAAGCATCGATTGCTCCTGTGTGTCGTATACGAAGGCGAGCGCCTCGCATGGATTGCCGGTGGTTGAAAAACCCTTTCTTCCACGGGTCGAGTGCAAGACAACCACTCGCAGTCTCCAAACTCGCTTGATGACGAAGACTTCTGGCGTAAGCCGCTCACATCAGTGATTCGACCTTGCGCCATTAATGCAGAGTTGGCGCCATAAAAGACAGCTCGTTAAGGGCCGTGGCCAAAGCTGTCGCCACATCTCGACTCAAGAAAATCATGGGAACACCTGCGGCGAGATAGGCAAGACCTGTAGCGTTCTCGATCACGCTCCAGCCGCAGTGGTCCTCCTGGACGGCGCTGAAGCGCACCCAGACAGATTTGATGGTCATTAGTTGCCTCATGATGGCGTCGTGGATGCAAAAACTGCGTTCCGCGCGGCCTATGGACGAGCACACGACGAATGCAGCAACAGCCGCCAATATGGGCGCTATATTTAGACTTTAAAGGTCGACTGTGGAAGCCGGGATTTTATCCGCTGCGAAATCCTCTTTTCGGATGAACCAGTCGGATTGCGCAACACTGGTCTCGACCCGTCGTGCTTCCGCACTTGCTTGAACAAGCCGCACCATCAGCGCCAGCAGAAGTGACCCCATGAAATGATGGAATCGCCCGCCATGTTAGCGACAGGCGCTTTATGGTGAGCGCGCCGCCGCAATACGGAAGCGACTATGACGTAAGACGGTTTGGCATGTCGTTCAATCCGCGAGATCGCACAGCAATTGGCGGCACTGGCCGCTACCCTCCGCAAACACGCAGAAGATGCCTGTCTTCAGCGAGGCTGCAAACGATGACAAGGACAAAAGTCATAGCCGCTAATGTAAGACGTTGAAATTTAATGACATGACACGTCGCGCCAATGCACACAGCACGCATATTATCGAAATTCACTTCTCGTAGAATTGATCGAGTTGTAGCCATCCATCCACGCCAAGTATTTCACGGCATTTTCAAGATCATCAATATATGGACAGCTGAACGAGTAGGCTCCCTGACGAGCAGCAACCGCTCCTGCGCGATACGCAGAGCTGACGTCGTCGTCCGAAACCGCGGGTTGCGGGAAATCAACTGTCAGATCAGTTCGGACCTTCGGAGAGTGCGTTGCTGCAATGGTGGCCATCGTTACCTCTCATTCGATTGATCCGGTGACAGAATTAGAGCGGAAGTCTCAGACGTCTACAGACGCATACAAGCTCACGAGATTTTATCGCTTCAGAGGCCGTGATCCGCTCCACGTTTTCTTAGGCTCGGTGACTTAGGAGACAGCGTGGACTTGTTCGGGTCTGGTTCACAAGGCCGATTGCCAAACGCCGGGTGCGGATTGCAACCCAGCCGCATCAGCCATTACGACGATGATGGAATTCGCCAACACCTGAGTTTTGGCCTTGTATCAACCTCAGCCCAGGTGACAGACAAGGTAATATGAATGACATGAGTGCAATTTCGTGAATGGCCTCCCGTCTCATGGCACGGACAAGTCTTTCGCGTCGAAGAACTAAGCCACGCGAGCGCGGCTTCCTGCCCCCATGCGTAAGTTACCTCTCAGTCTGACTGAGAGCAGACCGAGACCGCCGTCAGGCAACTCCTAAGACAACGGGGCATGTGGGGTGCTGGCAACACGGCAACACGACTGTGGACACGAAAACTCGATAAAAACTATCTTGTATGCGGAACTTTCCACGCTGCAACGCGTTACGCGGCTGGATATGAGGTACTATCAATAAATGGACGACTTTGGGATATTCGGATTGAACCGCTCAGCACGATATTTTTCCATCGTAGTTTCAGCGACACAGGGGCGCCCCGCGTTCGACGACCGACTGCAAAATGACCCAGAACAGTCGTACGCTACCGGTATTCGGCCCATAGTCCGCATATGATGATCGCCGTTGCGCCGGCAGCACATTCCAGCTAACGATCACCCGCTCCAACGCCCCTCCTCTTTCGAGATTTTCATGAAAACGTTCAATGCCGCGGCGCCCTCCAGGCGGACCCTCGGACTAGATCCGTCGGTCTCGTTCAGCCTCCTGATCGCGTTGGCATTTTTCGTGATCAGCGCGGCGGTCTCCTGGTACAATCTCCAGACTTTGCGCTCGAACAATCAGCGTGTCGTTCACTCACATGAGGTCATCGTCGGCCTATCTGACCTTCTTTCCTACATCCAGGACGCCGAGACCGGCCAACGCGGTTATCTACTCACAAACAGCGACCGCTATCTTGAGCCCTACAACGCTGCGGTCAGCGTTATCCCTAGGCGCGTCGAGGCGCTATCAGGGTTGATCAGCGACAATCATTCGCAGCAACAGAGGCTATTGGCACTTAAATCACATATAGACGGCAAAATGTCCGAGTTGCGCGAAACTATCGAGCTTCGGCGGTCGCAAGGCCCCGAAGCGGCGCTTTCGGTCGTCAACTCCGACCGAGGCAAGGTTGAGATGGATGCCGTGCGCGCGCAACTGACGGGGATGCGCCAGGAGGAGGCTCGCCTTCGAGGGGTACGTCTCAGCGAAATGGAAAGCGCCTACAAAACAGCTTTCGCCAGCAGCGTTCTCGCTGGCCTGCTCGGCGTTTTGCTGACAATCGCGATCGCGGTTCTGGTACGTCAAGCAACGCTTACGAGGCGGCGGCAGAACTGGCTGCAGTCCGGCGAGGTTGCATTAAACGCTGCCGTGACAGGTGATCGGCGGACCGAAGACCTTGGCGACAGCATTCTTGATTTTCTCACTCGTTATACCGGCGCGGTTGCCGGCGCCATCTTTGTCCTAAGCGAAGATGAATTCCAACGTGTCTCGACTTGGGGCGTTCCCAATCATGCGAGCATACCAGACGCTTTCAAAGCGAAAGAGGGCCTGCTCGGTGAGGTGGCATCCGCAGGCAAGCCGATCATTATCGAAAACGTGCCTGATGGATATCTTAGCTTCGGATCGGCTCTTGGCGCCGACAAGCCGCGACATCTGATGATCTCACCCGGCAGAGTTGATGGTGCGGTGAACTCGGTCATCGAGCTTGGCTTCCTGCGTCCAGTCGACGACACCATACTTACCTTGCTTGACCAGGCCTCCGCTTCTATCGCGACAGCCGTTCGATCGGCAAAATATCGCAGCGATCTTCAGAACCTTCTACGCGAAACGCAGCGGCAAGCCGAAGAACTTCAGGTTCAAGGCGAAGAGTTGCGGGTTTCCAACGAAGAGCTCGAGGAACAGGGCCGGGCCCTGAAAGAGTCCCAGGCGCGACTGGAGCAGCAGCAGGTCGAGCTCGAACAAACGAACTCTCAGCTTGAGGAACAGGCCCAGCAGTTGGAAGGCCAGCGCGACGATCTCGAGCGGATTAACGTCTCGGTGCAGCTAAAGGCCCGCGAACTTGAGCAGGCAAGCCGTTACAAATCCGATTTTCTCGCCAACATGTCCCATGAGCTGCGCACACCGCTCAACTCATCGCTCATTCTAGCTAAACTTCTGGCGGACAACCCCGACGAAAATCTGACGAGCGAGCAGGTCAAATACGCCCAGACCATCCAGTCTTCCGGCAACGATCTACTCAACCTAATCAACGACATTCTCGATCTCTCCAAGATCGAAGCCGGACATGTCGATATCAGGCCGGAACCGGTGTCGCTTGAAAGACTGGCCGGAAGTCTGAGGCAGTTGTTCGATCCGGTTGCGAAATCGAAGGGGCTTGGCTTCGATATCGAGATCGCTCCCGAAGCGCCAGCGGTGATCGAGACCGATCCGCAACGTCTCGAGCAGGTCATCAAGAACCTTCTGTCCAACGCATTCAAATTCACCGAAAAAGGCAAGGTCACACTGTCGTTTCGCTGTGCAGCCAAGGGCCAGCTGGCACTGGCGGTCACGGATACGGGCATCGGCATCGCCGAGGACCAGCAACGCAATATTTTCGAAGCCTTCCACCAGGCCGATGGCACAATCAGCCGCAAGTTTGGCGGAACCGGGCTGGGATTGTCGATTTCCAGGGAACTGGTCCGCTTGCTAGGCGGTGCCATCCACCTCACCAGTCGACACAATCATGGCAGCACCTTCACGGTGGTCATTCCGGTCTCTTATGATCCGTCGAATGTCGTGCCGCGCGATGTCCGGACCGCCGATCCGGCCGCCACACACAACCCCAACGCCATGGAAGAAAAGCCGGCTTCACACACTCACAGCCATCGAATTGTCGAAGACGACAGAGCGGTCTCAAGCGACGGTCGGCGTACTCTGCTTGTCATCGAAGACGACGACACGTTCTCGTCGATCCTTCGTGATCTTGCGCGCGAAATGGGGTTCCGGGCGCTTGTCGCGGGAACGGCCCATGAGGCGCTGGAGCTTGCCAAACAGCATATGCCGCACGCGATCGTACTCGATATCGGGTTGCCGGACCAATCCGGCCTATCCGTCCTCGATCGCCTCAAGCGTGATGTCCGCACGCGACACATTCCCATCCACATCGTTTCGGCGGACGACTATACGGAGACTGCGCTTTCGCTCGGTGCCGTTGGCTATGTCATGAAGCCGGTCCAGCGCGAGCAACTGGTCGAGGTATTGCACAAGCTGGATGCAAAATTGTCGCAGGGCGTTCATCGTGTGCTGATTGTAGAAGACAACGAAGTCCAGCGCGAGGCCGTCGCCAAACTTTTGACCTCACATGACGTGGAGACTGTCAGCGCTGGCACTGCGGCCGAATGCCTGACTCTTCTTAAAGACCAGACATTTGACTGCATGGTGCTAGACCTGTTACTCCCCGACGCCTCCGGTTATTCCCTCCTGGAAACAATCAGCGGTGACAGCACCCATTCCTTCCCGCCGGTCATCGTCTATACGGGCCGCGTCCTGTCCGCGGACGAGGAGCAGCGGCTGCGCCGTTACTCCAAATCCATCATCATCAAAGGCGCCAAGTCGCCGGAACGTCTTCTCGACGAAGTGTCCCTGTTCCTGCATCAGGTCGTGTCCGAGTTGCCCGACGAGCAGCAGAAAATGATCCGTAAGGCGCGCAACCGCGATGCTCTCATGGAAGGCCGAAAGATCCTTATCGTCGAGGACGACGTCCGCAATGTCTACGCCTTGACCAACATCCTGGAACCGCGTGGCGCCCTCATCGAGATCGCTCGCAATGGTCAGGAAGCCCTGGACAAGCTTGAGCAAGCTCAAAATGATCCGGAAAAGACTATCGACCTTGTGCTGATGGATGTGATGATGCCGGTCATGGATGGCCTGACGGCAACCCGCGCCATCCGTAGCAATCCCGAATGGAAAAAACTTCCGATCATCACCCTGACCGCCAAGGCCATGCCGGATGATCAGCAGCGCTGCATCGAGGCCGGCGCCAACGATTACATGGCAAAGCCGCTCGACGTTGAAAAACTGCTGTCCCTCGTACGCGTATGGATGCCCCGGTGATCGAAACGTTCGAGAAGGTCGAAGATATCGAAATCCGGTTGCTGCTGGAAGCGCTTTACCTGCGCTACCATTACGACTTCCGGAATTATGCCACAGGATCGATCAAACGCCGTTTGCGACAGGCGCGCGAACAACTGGGCTTTGCAACGATCTCGGCGATGCAGGAACGCTCCCTGCATGACGAAACGATGTTGCCCCGACTGCTCGGCTATCTGACTGTCCAGGTCAGCGAAATGTTCCGGGATCCGGGCTATTTCCGGGCTATCCGCGAGATCGTCGTGCCGCATCTGAAAACTTATCCATCCCTTAAGATCTGGATTGCCGGCTGCAGCGGAGGCGAGGAACTCTATTCACTGGTCATCCTGTTTCGCGAGGAAGGGTTGGAAGACCGAACGATCTTCTACGCCACCGATATCAATCAGGAAGCATTGCAGATCGCCGAAGCCGGTGTCTACGATCTCGACCGAATCCAGCTGTTTACCGAAAACCACCGAAAATCCGGGGGCAAATCATCCCTGTCCGACTACTACAGCGCCGGTTATGGGCGGGTATCGTTTGACCGAACATTGCGCGACCGCGTTGTGTTTTCCGATCATAGTCTTGTGACAGACGCCGTCTTTGGTGAAATGAATCTGATCTCATGCCGTAATGTCATGATCTACTTCGATAAGGCGTTGCAGGATCGTGCGGTCGGTCTGTTTCGGGATTCACTTGCCCGCAAGGGATTTCTTGGCATTGGCGCGAAGGAAAGCCTGCGGTTTTCTGCGCATGCGGATGACTTCCGCGAATTTGTCAGGCAAGAAAAGATATATCAGAGGATCGGCAAATGATATCAACCGATCCGAAAGCGGTGGTGATTGGAGCGTCTGCCGGCGCGCTGGAAGCTCTGACGAGCATCCTGCCGACGTTGTCCCGCGATTTTCGTCTCCCCATCATGGTCGTCGTGCATATCCCGCCCGACAAGCGCAGTGTGCTGGCAGAGCTGTTTCGCGCCAAATCCAGCATCGAGGTCATCGAGGTCGAAGACAAGGAGCCGATCCGGCCGGCGACGGCGTACTTCGCGCCACCGGATTACCATCTTCTCGTCGAGGACCAAGGAACCCTGGGCCTGACCAACGAGGAGCCGGTTTTATTCTCCAGACCATCCATCGATGTGCTGTTTGAAAGCGCTGCCGATGTCTATGGAGCTGCGGTCGTCGCCGTGCTTTTGACGGGCGCAAATCAAGATGGAGCCAGAGGTGCTTTTGCAATCGCGAAGGCTGGCGGCCATGTCATCATCCAGAATCCACAGACGGCATTTGCTACTGCAATGCCCGAAGCGGGCTTGGCTTTGTGCCCTGACGCGACAGTCCTGTCGCTTGACGGCATATCGGAATATTTGAAGAGGATCGGCTGATATGGGCCAGGTTTCGTTTCTTTTGGTGGACGATCTCGACGAGAACCTGATCTCTCTCGAAGCCCTGCTTCGTCGTGAGGGTCTCAACTTGCTCAAGGCTCGCTCCGGCGACCAAGCCTTGGAACTTCTCCTGGAGCATGACGTCGCGCTTGCCCTGATCGACGTTCAGATGCCCGGGCTGAATGGTTTTGAACTGGCAGAATTGATGCGTGGAAATGAACGCACGCGTCGCGTGCCGATCATTTTCGTAACTGCAGGGAATACCTCCGATAGTCGGTGGCGGTTTAAAGGCTACGAGGCGGGCGCCGTCGATTTCATTCAAAAGCCGATAGAGCCGGATGTGCTGCGCAGCAAAGCGGAGGTTTTTTTCGAGCTATATCGTCAGCGCCAGCAGATCGCGGCACAGCGTGACGAGTTGCAGCAACGGGCCGAAGCGCTGAAGGAGGCCGATCGACGCAAGGACGAATTTCTAGCCACTCTGGCGCACGAGTTGCGCAACCCGCTGGCGCCGCTGCGGAATGGACTCGACATTCTGCAACGCAATCCCGATGGCGGAAATGCCGCCGAGATCCGCGACATGATGGATCGGCAGCTTGTCCATCTGGTCAGACTAATCGATGATCTTCTCGATGTATCGCGTGTCAGCCAGGGTAAGATCGAACTTCGGAAAAACACGGTGCGCATTGATGAAGTCATTAGGACGGCTGTGGAATCCAGCCGACCCCTGATTGATGGTGCCGGTCACAAGTTGACAATCGAGATGCCAACCGATCTCCTGTGGGTGGACGGTGATCAGGTACGATTGTCGCAAGCGATCTCAAACCTCTTGAACAATGCCGCTAAATACACACCCGAAGGTGGGCTGATTGATCTCCATGTGACCCATGACGGACAGAAGGTGGCTATTGGGGTGACGGACAACGGCGTCGGCATTCCGTCAGATATGCAATCAAAGGTCTTTCAGCTGTTTACGCAAATCGACGATCATTTAGAGCGATCCCAGGGCGGCCTGGGTATCGGTCTTGCGCTGGTTAGGCAGCTCGTCGAAATGCATGGCGGTTCCGTCGACGCCTACAGCCCCGGGCCCGACAAGGGGAGCCGGTTTACGATCAGGCTTCCCGCAACGGCGGCGCCCGAACAGCTGCGTGAGGCCACACAGCAAAATCAGGAGACGGCACCCTTTCGTCCGCTTAAGGTGCTTGTGGTCGATGACAATCCGATCATCGCCGACACGCTAGGCATGATGCTGGAAGACATTGGTCACGAATTCGAAGCGGTCCATGATGGTCGTCAGGCTCTTGATGCCGCACGGCTTTACCATCCCGATGTCATCCTGCTCGACATCGGCCTACCTGGAATGAATGGTTACCAGGTCTGCAAAGCGTTTCGCAGCGAACCCGAGTTCGAACAAACGCCGATCATCGCGCAGACAGGCTGGGGTCAGGATCGAGACAAAGAGCTGGCGACAGAGGCTGGATTCGATTTCCATCTGACAAAGCCAGTCCCTTTGGAGCAACTGCAGAAGTTGTTTGCCGGGCTTTAGGCTGTTTCGTCTTTTCCATCTGCAGCCGATAACTCTTCGCCAAAGCTTCACTGAACTGCACCCAGCAGGCCGTTCGCCGATACGACGGCCTGAATCGTCACCTTTGAATTGCGGTCCGCGTCAAGACAATGACTTATGACTGCCGCATCCGCGATCCTGACATAGCTCACGAAAATCCCCGAGCTATTCCAGTATTCCGCCGAGGACATGATCCCTTTGAGGGTTCGGATAAAAGCGGCCTCGGGAATACCCACCATGCCTTCGCCGGTGTCGCCCGAAAGGCGCGAACTTTCTAGCGGCCGTTTTGAGTTTTCTGCGGCCCGAAATGAGGTCATCGTTGCCATGGGAAGAAGCACTAGATGGGTGACGTTTCATCCGAGACTTGACAGCATGGGCCTTTCGTCGGGAACCAGACTTTTGAGCAGCATCTCACGATATCCGGACATCGCCAGTTCGAGAGTCTCGACCTGTTCGGCGGAGAACCAGCCAAGTTCCGAGTGCTCGTCGCCAAGGAGTTGAGCGCGCCCCCCCGTCCATAGTCTGACGGAATAGATGTGGAATGGTGAACCATGCTTCTTGTCGGCAGCTTCATACAAAGTGCCGATCTGACTCAAAGCAAGCGGCGTCAATCCAACCTCCTCTTGGCATTCGCGGACAAGCGCGACATCAAGCTCTTCGCCCTTTTCCGCGTGCCCCCCAACCAAGTCCCATTTGTCCGGCGACCATTTCCGGTGAGAGGCACGCCTGACCAGGAGTATCCTGTCGCCGTCTATAAAAATCGCGCAAACGAGTCGTGACATAGCCGTTCCTGAAATGGGGTTATCGCTGCCCCCAAAACAACAAGGCATGGTTGATCCAGTTCCCAACTTTCCCAGAGATGATGCACAAAAGGACAGCCCGCTGTCTGTCTGACAACGTACTAACCCCAAGTTCATTGGAACAGTGATTGCAAGTCGCCGTTATACCAGGATGTCGCAACGGGCGGCGCTGGAGTGATCGAGTATGAGCCGCAGAATTTGCATCATCGGTACAGGTCCGACCGGCATCTTCACTCTCAAAAACCTTGTCGACTCCCCCATCCCGTTGACCATCAACCTTTATGAAGCCGAGCTGAATGCAGGAAAAGGCACTCCATACCTGCCGGGGGCGAACGATCCCGTGATGCTCTCCAACATACCCAGCATCGAGATCCCGATGCTCAACGAAACGCTGGTTGACTGGCTGGGAAACCAGAGCGACGATTACCTCGACCTGTTTTCCATTGTGCGTTCGAACATTAATGAACGGGAGTTCTACCCCCGGCTGGTCCTTGGCGACTATTTCCACGATCAGTTCGCAGCTATCGTGGAAGCGGGCCGGGATCGTCGTCATACCATCGAAGTGCATACCGGCCATCGGGTCGAAGACATCGCACTCGGTACAGACGATATCAGGATCAGGGTCAGTTGCCCTATTGGGGAGTTCGATGCTGTGTACGACCATGTCGTGATGGCAACAGGGCACAGTTGGCCAGCGCAAACCGAGGTCCGACCCGGTTATTTTTCGTCCCCGTGGCCAGCCGCAGCGCTCAATTCGGCCGGGCGAGGAAGGCTAGGCGTTTTGGGGACGTCACTTAGCGGGATCGACGCTTTATTAACAGTTGCGACATCGCGCGGATCCTTTGTCTTTGATAGCTCGGGTAATCTGCAATTCGAGCCCACAGACGGCAGTGATAACTTTTCCGCTGCCATGATGTCGCGAAAGGGGTTGCTGCCAGAGGCGGATTTCTATTGCCCGCTTCCCTACCTTACACCCCTGGTCTGCACGCCACAGGCAGTCGATGCGGAAATTGCATCCGGGTCAACTCGCTTGCTGGACAGGGTCTTTGATCTCTTCCGCAAGGAAGTTGCCGCTGCCGATCCGGACTACGCCGCCGAAATCGGCTTGAGCCTCCTGACCGTTGACACTTTTGCGGATGCCTACTACGGGCGCCGCATCGGTGTCGATCCCTTCGTCTGGGCAGCCGCCAATCTCGCCGAAGTAGAGCACAATATAGAACGGCAGTTCACTGTCCCATGGCGATATGCGATTTTGATTACCCATGAAATCATTGCACGGGCGATCCCCCATCTAGATACAGTTGACCTGCAGCGTTTCAATCGATCGTTCAAGAGCATATTTGTAGATGAATACGCGACGGTGCCACACCTCTCGATCAAACGGCTGTTGGCACTTCGAAATGCCGGCCGGCTAGAAATTATTCGGTTGGACGAGAGGTATGAAATTGAAACAGACGGCCTTGCCCGGGGCGCAAGAGTCCTAATCGGCAGCCGAGTAGAGATCTTTGACAGCTTTATCGATGCGACAGGTCAAAGTGCACTTTCCGCGCACGATCTTCCCTTTCCCACGCTGCTACAACAACGCGGCGTCAGAAAGGCCTCGACATCAGAGCCTATAGATCTCGTCCGCGGGGAAGACTCTGTGACAACGAGGCGAACAGGAGGGATCGATGTCGACGAGAATTACCGGCCCCTCAAAACTGCGCCCCTAACCAACCGGCTTTACTGTGTCGCGATCCCTTTCCTCCTGCACAAGCACCCTTTCGTCCAAGGAATCACGAGCGCCGCAGAGCTGGGCGAAACCGCAGCAAACGCTATCCTGAAAGATATAGTCGGCATGAAATCGCCTGCGTTGATGTTCGCCTGACAGCGCACCGGAACAAACACAGCGCCCTCGCATTAGCAAATCATGGAAACAACCGGAACCGTCAAGGAAATATGGCGATACCCTGTCAGCTCGCTGGGCGGCGAAATGTGCATGGACGTATTTGTCGGTGATACAGGCGTGGAGGGAGATCGCCAGTTCGCTCTTTTTGACCCTGCCTCTGGCAAGGTCGCGGCACCGGAAAAGGAAGCGAGATGGCGTCCGGCGCTTTTTCTCAGTAGTGCCCGTGAGGCCACCGGCGCACGAATTGGTTTTCCCGATGGAGCATGGCTCCATGTCGCGGATCCGCTGATCCTGCCGATGCTGAGCGACCACTTCGGTTTCGATGTTGCCGTGGGTCGATATAAGGATCTCGACGGACAATCAGCGGCGCTTCCACAGATAGAAAATCGCTACAACGTTGCTCCGATTCATCTTGTGACTGCCGCTTCCATGAAAAAATTGAAAACCTTGGTACCCGACGCAAAGATTGATCGGCGACGATTTCGCCCCAACATCCTTGTGGAGGGCAAGACCGAGGCAGATTTTGCAGAGATGGGCTGGATCGATGAAACGTTATCCTTCGGGGGCTTGCTGTGCAAGGTGAGCGAACAGGCGAAACGCTGCGGAATGACGCTAATCGCGCAGCCGGGATTGGATGAAAAAGCTGAAATTCTACGGTCTATCGTGCGGCACGCCAGCCGATCTTTCGGAGTCTATTGTGACATCTTGAAACCGGGCAAGGTTAGAGTTGGCACGGCGTTTTCACGCTGCTCGCCGCCGGCATCGCCCACACGCAACGATCAAGCAGCCAGGTCCTGAAATTATCCGAGCCGCTCTTGTCCAAGCGCAACAACCGTTCGTTTCAGTGCGCATAGCATATCAGACCCTCAAAAGATTGAGGCCGTTGCGGACGGGTAAAGGTGCTCGCCTGGCCATTCGTTGCCCGCAGCGAGAAATCGGGAAAACCGCTGCGTTCACCATCTCCGTCATGCCCGATTGGCACGCCACGGCCTCTATGATCAACGCACCGTCTCATGTTCGGTTCCGATGAAAGGCCTTCTGGAGGCGCGTTTCCAGAACATAATGGTTCAAGATGTTATCGCGACGTGATCTCGGAGCGCGGACCTATCCATGAAAATCTCCGGATCGCCTGACTGTCTTTCAGGATGGGAGACCTCGATATCAATCTCTTCTGGCAGCGACAGGGCCTGCTCGGCATTCATGAGACCGACTGGAATGCGATCTCCTGCCGCACTGTTGACCGAGACTTCCACGATAACATTCTTCATCTCACGCTTCCTTTCGTTGCGGTTCTCACTGACGAGCAAACACGACTGGCTTCACATCGTTCCTCTTCAGGAGGAACAGACCCTTACTCTGTTCGATCTTTCGGCCCCCCGATGCAAAAAGGCCACTCTTGAGAGTGGCCTTCCAGCTTGGCAATTTCAGTTTGTATCAGACGCGCGGCTCCGAGCGGTAGCGGCCACGCTCGGCTGCGATCTGTTCTGCGGTGTAAGGATCGGCTGCTTCATCGAAACGGTTCCAGCCATCATTGCTGTACGACTGGCGGCGGGCGGTGAGGTCGACGGAGCGCGAGCTGCGAAGGATAACTTCAGAGGCAGCGATCTTGTCCTCATCGACCTTCGCGGCAACCACTGCACCGCCTCGACGAACGCCCTCCGCATAAACATGAGCGTCCTCTTCCTTCACGCCAGACTCGATCATTGCGCCGACCATCCCACCGACAGCACCGCCGGCGACCGCTCCAGCCACAGCACCCGCGGCTGTAGCGGCGAGCCAGCCGGCAGCAACGACCGGGCCGACCCCCGGGATAGCCATCATGCCAAGGCCCGTCAAAAGGCCGCCGGCACCACCAGCGACCGCGCCGATGCCTGCGCCAGCGCCAGCGCCTTCGGCCGCATTGGTGCCCTGCCCTTCGATATCTTCCTTGCCGTTTTTGTTCGAAATAATACTGATATGGTCAGACGGCACGCCCGCATCTTCGAGAGCTTTCACAGCCGAGCGAGCGTCATCGTAGGAGTCATAGAGACCTGTAATCGTGCGCATGGGAGTTTCCTCTTTGTAATGTTCGTGTTGGGGAAGATCAGGCTTACTGCGCCATCGTGATATTGCCCTGGAAGTCGAGCGCGACGTTTCCGCTCTTCCCGTCCTTGGTGCCCATTGCGCGCCAAATGCCCTGGTCGTCCAGCTTGAGGCCAGACACATCAGTGTAACCTGCTTCCTCGATGCGGGACTTCGCCTGCGCTTCGGTGAAGCTGTTCTTGCCAGCAACAGGGGCACCCGGATTCTGCTCACCCGAAGTCGATACCGCAGGGGTCGTCTGCGAGGTCTTCGGCGCCTCGCTCTGGGCGAAGACAGTAGATGTCGACAGAAGAGCGGCGGCAATGCCAAAAGCAATCTTTTTCATGGTCTTACTCCAAATTCCTGCACCTGGTTCGAATGCGTTGGAAGAACTATCCACGATTCAATTTGTTCCATGTCGGCGACGTGATCGAGATCGGACCAGAGGCGACCGGGCGAGCGGCAAGTCTCCAGGCTGCGCTCGCCCCTTGATTTGAATGGACGAACAGCTGTCATTTCGGGGGCTGGACAATCAACCTTGGGAACAAGGCGCGTCCTAATGTTCAGTCGATTACCGGAGGCCTCAAAGGATTGCTCACCCGATGAAAACATTTGGCATAGCCTACGCTGGAACGCTGTTCTCATTTCTCCTGATCGATGCAATGTGGTTAGGCACTATCGCCAAGAATTATTACCGCGACCAACTCGGGGACCTGATGCTCCCATCTCCGAATTTTGCAGTAGCAGCGACATTTTACCTTGTCTTCGCAGTCGCCATCGTCATCCTTGCGGTGCGCCCGGGTCTGGAGGCGGGGTCGCTTTGGATGACCCTGGGACACGGCGCTCTTCTTGGGCTGGCTGCCTATGGAACATACGACATTACCAATCTATCGACACTCAAAGGTTGGCCACTCACCCTCAGTATCGTTGACATGGCATGGGGTACGGTGCTGACGGCAGCCGCGGGTGCTTGCGGTTATGCCGCAGGCCGTCAATTTGCCTGACAGCCAGATATTTTTAGCGGTGAGACGCATTTGTGAATTCCAGTGCGCGGCGAGTGTTCACCTTCGCGGCTGAAGCCGAGCACTGTGTCGCGCTCATCGCATACCGGACGAGGTCGGTGCTCGCGATAAAGATTTTTGCACCCGGGCGGCTTCATGTCGCTACCGGGGAGATTTTCCAGCTCCTCGGCCAGCATAATGGCCGCAAGGACGTCAACATCGGCAGTAACGATCCGGCAACAACCAGGTGCGCAAACATATGGGCCAGCGTCTGGCACTATGCAGAAATCCACGACAAAGAACACAGTCTCGTCCGTTGTCGCAGAGAGATGGCTAAATCCAGTATCTTGACGTTGGTTTCATGCCGTAGGGACTGAGGACCATGTGGTCGGCAGATTTTCGGATCCAGGAGACCGGGGTTGGGACGATTGAAGCTTTGTTTGTCCTTACGCCGGGAGCAAAGTTTTCCCATCGCTCAGTTGGAACAGTTGCGAGACGTCGAAGCTACCGGAACCATCTTAAGCAAGCGGCGAGCAACTCTCGCTCGTCGTTGATACCATCTTGAAATAGCCGGATGAGTAGCATAGCCAGTTCGTCCGGATGGGTGTCATGTTCCGGTACCACTTGCGCGAAAACTCTTTCGAGCTTTGCAAGGTCGTCCGGGCGAAGTGCCAAATCTGCTGGTAATCTTCCGCGCATGCTGCAAGCTATTGCTCTCCGTCGCGCAATGCAATTGGCAAGTTGCAAAGGACGCATAAGCGGCAGATGAAATCAACGATTAAAGCTCAGGCAATTTGCCAGATCGTCGTGAACGTCACATATATTGCAAGCGGCCGAGTGGTACAATCGCGCGGTCGGCCGGATCGCCGACTACGGCACGGATCCTGACCCTTAAGGACAGCCTGCTGTCTGGAAAGCAGCGCATCAATTTCCGTCTGGTTTTCCTCGTTGAGTATAAGCGTTCCCGTAGATCGGTAATCACTCTTCGGCAAGTTTTTGAGTAACAACCTGAAAGTGTGGGGCGCGGAACTGAGCCCGGTTTGCGTAATTACCGTGGTTTCCGGCTGCTACTCAAAATCCGCGGGCTCAATCCCAACGGGAGCACGGTACTTGTCGAAGCGAGTTCGCGCGATGCGATAAAGGAGACGCTGCTGGCAACCCTCTGGCCATTTCTTCGGCGAGCTTCTGGTTCAATCAACTTCAGAAGTTTGCCGAAAACTCAATATCCTGGAGGCGGGGAACAATCATGAGCGCGTCCCGTTGCCGACGCGGGAATCTTTTGCCCCCTTAAGGGATAATGATTCCCGCGTGAGATAAGCCCTGCTTCGAATAACGGGCCCTAAACGTGGATGAAATTCTGGTATGGCACGAGCAAGACTATGACAGTAAGCGTAGTTGCGTCTGAAAATGAAAAACCCTCGAGGATTGACGGGCAGACTGATGGCGCGCAAAGCACCACGTCGCCACCGGAATTCGTGGCGACACGCTTAGCTGATGCGATACGCCTTTCAAGACGCTCACTGTGCTACGTGGCGCAAAGTGAAGAACAGCTAAGCGAACTTGCGGAAGCCTTGGGAGCGCTTTTTCCCGACATCGAGCTGTTGGTTTTGCCGCCTTGGGACTGTCTGCCCTACGATCGGGTGAAGCCCTCCCGTCATTGCATGGGCAGACGAATGGATGCCCTGAGGATATGGCTGACATCCAAAATAGGTCCACAATTGCTGTTGACCTCCCTCGAGGCGACGCTTCAACGCGTTCCCCCCACGGGGATCATCGTCGAAAATCGGGTGGAACTAGTGGTGGGAGCGCCGTTTCAGCGCAAAAGCTTCTTGGAATTTGTACAAAAAACTGGATATCTCGAAGAGGGCGTCGCGGATGATCCCGGCGAGGTTGCCATGCGCGAAGGGGTGATCGACATCTATCCTGCCGGCGCGCCGGGTCCATTGCGGATCGTCTTATCCGACGATGATCGAGTGGAGGAACTGCGCGGCTTTGATCGCCGGTCCCAGAGAACAGAAAGTTATCTTGATCGCGTGACATTTGGGCCTGCGTCCGAGATCATATCGCCCGAATGCAAGCCGGGAGATCTGGTATCGAAAACCGATACCATGGAACGATTGCTGTTGCGTCAGTACGATGAAATGCCAACGGTGTTCGATATTCTGGGCGACACGTCAACGCATCTGGCACCTGGAGTCACAGAGGGGATAGGCCGCTATCTGGAGATTATAGAAGATGCGCGTTTCGCTAGAGAGGGCTCGAAAATTGGTGGCGCATCCCGATCAATATATCTGACCCGCGACGAATGGGAAACGCAAGTCGGTGAAGACTCAAAGACGGGGCTTGGCCGAGCAGCTACGGCCCTACCGATCGGCGCATCGGGCGTAGACAATCGCGACGCCACGCTCAAACTCCTCCGGGATCGGCTGGCGAATGGTTTCAGGGTTGTTGTATCTGGGACCGGCAAGAAAGCCGAAGCACTGTGTCGGCGGACAGCGAAGATCGCCGACACTTCGCCTGTGACCGTCGACACGTGGGAAGCGGTGAGGAAGGCAAAACCCGGAACGCTTCTGAAATTGCAACGTGACCTAAAGCACGGTTTTATCGACGCCGTTGCCGAAATAGCGTTGTACGCCGTTCCGGATGGACCACGTACAAGTGCGGATCTTGGTTTTTCACTGAGTGAGCCGGAACTTCGGATAGGGGATGTTGTCGTGCATGAGGAGCATGGCGTCGGCATTCTTGCAGATCTGGAAAATGTTGTCGTTGAAGGCATCTCCCGTGACGCTGCCCGGCTGACCTATCGCGATGGAGGCTCCGTCCTGGTGCCGATGGATGAATTCGCCAAGCTGTGGCGCTACGGCTCTGAACCAGACGCCGTGACCCTCGACCGCCTCCACACTGAAGCATGGCAAAAAAAGCGGGAAAAAATCGCGGCTGACATCCAGTCTACAGCGCGCCATCTCCTAAAGACCGCTAGGCGAAGGCAAAAATCGGAGGCTGAAAGGTTTGTCCCACCGCGAGCCGCGCTTTCTGCTTTCATCCGCCGTTTTCCCTTCACCGAAACCACGGATCAATCCGAAGCAATAAGCGCAGTTTTCTCCGATTTGGCCTCCGGCAAGGTGATGAACCGGCTCATTTGTGGAGATGTCGGGTTCGGCAAGACCGAAATAGCCTTACGTGCGGCCGCAGCGGTTGCTCTTTGCGGTGGGCAGGTCGTCGTTGTTGCACCGACGACAGTATTGGCGCGTCAGCATTTCAGTACCTTCGAAAGCCGCTTTGCCGGAACCGGTGTAAAAGTCGGCATGCTGTCTCGCCTTCTCAAGCAGAGCGAGATCAGACAGGTCAAGGAGGCTTTGGCCACTGGCGAAATGGGAATCGTAATAGCGACCCAGGCGGTCCTTGCAAAGAATGTGCACTTTGCTCGTCTTTCTCTACTGATCGTAGACGAAGAACATCGCTTCGGGCTGAAGGAAAAGCGCGCAATGTCAGCCCTTGCGCCATCGCTTCATACGTTGACCATGTCGGCGACACCAATCCCGAGGACCCTTCTGTCAGCGATGATTGGTGTCCAGGAGGCCAGTATCCTCAACACGCCACCATCAAAACGCAGGCCAGTGCGAACAGCTATTGCACAGTTCGATGAGGCGTCTTTGCGAACCGGTCTGATGCGCGAGCACCGACGTGACGGACAAAGTTTCATTGTCGTACCGCGTATCGAGGACATCGGTAACGTAGAGAAGGTGCTGCAAAAACTGGTACCGGAACTTACGGTCAAGGTCGCTCACGGCAGGATGCCGGCGGGAACCATCGATGAAACCATCGTCGGGTTCGCCGAGGGCGGACAAGACATCCTGCTCGCAACCAACATCATCGAAAATGGGCTCGACATCCCGCGAGCGAATTCCATCTTTGTTTTGAATGCCGATCGGTTCGGGCTCGCACAGCTTCATCAGTTGCGTGGACGGGTTGGACGCGCAAGTGCGCAGGGCGTGGCCTACCTCTTAACGGAGAAAGGGGCCGAGCTCGCTGAAGAGACCAGGTTGCGGCTTGAAACGCTCGCTGAGATCGATCGCCTCGGCGCCGGCTTTTCCATCAGCCTCCGAGACCTCGATCTCCGCGGTGGGGGCGATATCGCCGGCGAAGATCAAGCAGGCCATATGAAAATCCTGGGGATCGGGTTTTACCAGAAGCTGTTGGCAGGTGCTGTCGCCAAATTGCGCAAGCAGCCCTCGTCCCTATTTGAGCGCACGGTAGTCAATATCGGCGCAACTGGTAAAATACCGCCCAACTATGTCCCGGACGCCGCCATCAGGCTCAACCTTTATGCCAAGCAAATGCGCGCAACCTGCGCGAGCGAGATCGACGATTTGGAGGAAGAGTTCGACGATCGGTTTGGCGAATTGCCGCAAGACGTCGCACTCCTTCTGCGAATAACGCGGCTGCAACTGGCTGCTGGACGACTGCATATAGCCCGAATTGAAGGAGGACCCAAAGGATTGGCGATAACGTTGACCCCAAGGACGCCAGCAAAGCTCGTCGCAGCGCTGTTGAAACAGTCTGGCGCGTTTCGACGTGAGGAGCGTGTGATTTTCGACGTCGCCGGAAACGCCTGTCAAGAGGACCTACTGTCGTTCGCCGAAAATCTCTTATTCACGCGGCGATCGCTAATCGGTTGATGCTTTTAAGGGTGATCGCCACGCGGCACAATTCTTCTCCTCGGCGTCATTATTTCGGAACGAGATATATTCGCCGGCGCAATTGGATTACATTTCAGCGGTGAAGCAGTCTGTGCTCGCTCCACCTGACGGTTAATCCTCGTGCTTCGGGTCACGCTTAGCCAAGGTTCCATCTTTACAGGTCCTAAGATGCGAGGGAAACCGCATTTCCAGACTGATGGATGTGACTCGTGCAGCAACAGAACTCGCAATGGATCCGATCAAACAAAAGCGGCGCGCAAGTTGGCGAGTGATGCGAAAAGAGCTTTAGCTGCGGCGCCCCAGATGATTGCGGGACGATGCAACGGACGACCCCCAATCTACCTGGCGAAGAATTCTCCATAGGCCGGACGGTGGGCAACGAGTCAAAGGTATTGTCATGAAAGAACAGCTCTCATCTCTGCCCGATGGATTTCGTTCCGTCGTAATCGGTGCCAGCGGAGGCATCGGGAGTGCCATATGTGAGCAACTTGAGACAAACTCTCGTGCAGGCGACATCATTGAGCTTTCCCGGAAACGGGATGGTTTCGAACTGCTCGAAGAGAGCAACATTCGCGCACATGCCGCGCGTCTCGAGCCTTCTGTGCATTTGATCGTGTGCGCTACGGGCGCCCTGACGATCAATAACATTGGCCCCGAAAAGTCGCTGCGGCAGCTTGATCCGGACGCCATGCTGTCACAATTCAGAGTGAATACGATCGGTCCAGCGCTAATTGCAAAGCATTTCCTGCCACGGCTCGATCGCCGCACGCGAACAATTGCGTTGTTCCTTTCGGCACGCGTCGGCTCTATTGGCGACAATCGTCTCGGTGGATGGATGTCTTATCGCGCGTCGAAGGCTGCATTGAACCAGGTCGTCCGGACTGCGTCCATCGAGATGGTCAGGACACATCCATCAGCGATCGTCGCATCGATCCACCCGGGGACGGTAAGGACACCTCTTTCAGAGCCATATTCTCGCGGCCACTCATCTGTCTCACCGGACGAAGCGGCACGCACCATTCTGCGCACAGCCAATGACCTTACGCAAACCGGACTATTCGTGGCCTACGATGGAACATTTATCGAATGGTAGGCCCACGAGTTCCACCGAAACTGCCTCGTGAGGCGACTGACCCGACGACCAGCGCGAAAACACGACGGGGAAGGAAGCGCGGCGGGTCTGGAGTGGCATGCAGGTCGGGAGAAGTGCGAACCTTAAAGACTGAATCGATTGGGAGGAGCATTGTCAATCGCCATCTCCCCTTTCTTGCCTGAACCGTGGTTGTGCGGAAATATGGTCTCGCATGTTAGCCAATGCTTCCTCGCCTTTGGCATCGATACAGTTTGTACGGTTCCCGCAAAGGTTGAGAAGGCACCATCGACGGCTCTGCTGCGGCCTCGTCCTTCTAGGATCCGGGCCCGGCTGCCTGGGAGGGGTGCCGGGGCCTCGTTTTCCGACGTTGCTCCGAAACCGCCGGGAAAATCGCTCGATGACAGGAAAAAGGTCAGCGCTGCCTGCTGCAGAGGGGCTTTGAGTCAAGGAAATCGTCTTGACCTAACCACTTGCTAATCCAGGCGATGCGTAAACATTCCTCGTCCCTGCTCACAGGAGTGTGGGCTAATCCGCTTTGAGCGGGATTGACGCCAACGGCAGTTCCGCTCGGACTCGGTGCCAATGCCACGTCAGGAATTGAACGCGTTTCAATATCTCCCGAGACAGGCAGTGGTTTAAGTGTTGAACCAGCGATCGGACGCCGGAATCCAGATTGCGGAAGTCCCGTCGCCATACGGAACGGCAGTCCCTTCCAATGCACATGCGCCAACCCATGCGCATACCACGCTATCAAGGATGTCTTCGAACGCCTTCATCTCGAAGCCTTTGGAATTTATTGCTGGAAGCACGAGCATATCGGAGACGCCTTTGATCCTGGCATCGAGCATGGCAAGGATCTGCTTCCAAGTGTAAATCAGACGCTCCCGCCGCTTCAACGGCACATCATCGGGCCAGTACTTCGCGACGTTAGAAGCTTTGTACGGCAACCTTCGTTCCGCCGAGGCAAGTTCGATAAGCGCTGGATGGGGGTAGACCTCGATTAAGTCTCGCCCTTGGATCGTCGTTGTTGCCAGCGCGTACCCTGCCCGCTCGAAGCAGGTCTTGAGGTCGTCGCTGATCCTCCCTGGACGTGTTGCGTTTGGAGTATGGGTGCCGGCGTGCTTCGCCCCGTAGGCTGAAGAAACGAGGTTATCGGAAACCCTGCGGCTCATGATCGGCTCTTTCGAAAGCGGCATGTCAACCGCTATAAGACTGACTGGATGCCCGGCGAGCTTTTCCGCCGCCTCGAGCAGCGCTTCTGCATCCGGAATGGATCCACGATGTCGTTCGAATGGACGTCTTGAGCAACCAGCAAGAAACGCGTGATAGGAAGGCACAGCTTGGACGATCCTCCAGCCGGAGCCGTCGTCGACCGCCAGCGCGACTCCGCTCGGCGCCGTCTCAGTCCATGCCGCGTCGATCCCCATGACGACCTTCATGAAGCCATCCTTGTCTTCACTCGATGATGATCCATGGCCGTGAGCCAAAGCGATATGCGGCAACGGGCTGATCATCTCCGCTCTTCCCTGTTGGCCATCTCCATTATACCTCATGAAGGCTAAACATCACCGTTGAACGGCTCCTACATTCTATAGGACGCTCCGCGCGAGCATGTCGGCTCTTCTATTGCCCAGAGTCTCGGCGTGACCCTTGCACCATTTGAGCTGAACATGGGAATTGCGCTCAAACAACGCGTCGAGTTGCCGCCAAAGATCGGCATCCGGGATCTTTCTGCGGCGAGCGTGTGCGTTGGAAACGATCCGTTTCCAACCGTTTGTGCGCCAGATCCTTCGCCAGCGGTGACAACCATCCATGACGTGGAAGGAGTCTGTCCAAAGCACGACCTCTGTGCCTGCGGCAGCAGTTTCGATCCATTCAATGGCTTTGACCGCGGCAAGCACCTCGAAACCATTACTGCTTGTCCCGATCTGACGACCACAGACTTCATGGATTTTGGCCCCATTTTCCATGACAACGAAGGCCCACCCTCCCTGGCCGGACATCTTATCGAACGAACCGTCGGTATAAACCTGAAGCGGCTCAGTCGGATTTCTGGTGGATAGGTTATTGCACAAGGATTGCACCCCCAAGCCTGAACGGCGCAGAGATCGCGCCGCCCACTCCATTCAATAGGACAGCACCGGTTCCAGCGACCGGGGTGGAAAACCCCTGACGCAATTGCGGATAGATCGCCGCGAGTGAAGCAAACCGATCGTGGTTGGTGCCGTTAAGCGATGGGACCTTTGTTATGTCGACGATATCGAGATTTTCCGCGATAGCGAGTTCTCGCGTTCTTGGATCATCAACATCCAGCGAGCCTGCAGTCGCTACGGATCCTGCAAGGCGTTTTGATAGCGCCAGCGCGATATCGTCCTTTGACGCCAGAACAACGATCGGCTTGGCCAGCCTGTCAGTGACGGATAACTGCTTGCGCAGCAGATCGATGTCGATGTCAGGTGCCGCTAGAACAAGCTGATCGATGGCGCGGACGACGTCCTTCTTCCCCATCAGCGACAATTGCCGGATCGACTCGACCGCAAGCCATGCGCCCATACTGTGTGCCATGACCGTGGGACGCACGCCGGCGCGCGAAAGATCTGCAAGGACCTGAGCAAAATCGTCCCTTGCGAAGGCGGCGGAATCCTTGTCAGCGACATATCCCGTTACCTCTGCTCGCGACGGCCAGTCGAACAGGATGGCCCTTTCCTCGACCTCTGAATCAGCCGCCATCTGCGCAAGCCGGAGCAGCGCCTCCTGATGGCTGTAGTTATAGCCGTGAACAAATATTCCGGCACGGCCGTAGTCGGGCGACTTGGATGCTCCCCGGGCAAGAGCTGCGAACTCCTCGGCCGTCAATTCACGTCTGCCGATCACCGCGAACGATCTACGCGGATCAGGGTCAGCAACGGGCCACTCAATCTTGGATGGGCGATGCGTTGGCGGGATTGAGACGGTGACTTCGGAATACCGCAGCCGGTCACTTCTGCCCGAAGTGAAAGCCCCACTTTTCTTGTCGTCCGGGATGCGGTCTGTCGCGGTAAGGATGACGACCGTCTTTGCCTGATGAACAGGATCCACGATACTCAGTGTTTGTGGTCCGGGACGGGCACAGGAAGAAAGCGCCGATACGGCGAAAAGAAGCAGGAATATGATGCGCAAAGGGCGGAACTCGAGAATCGGGTGATGATACTTAATCTCAATCTCACCTCTGAAACGAGACAGGAAAATCCGAAAGAACGTTTTTTCCACTGTTACGCCCGGAAGCATCAGTTCTTTCTTTCAAACACATCCGCCGCGATGTTGAAAGCCCGCTCGAACTGATGTCGAGCGAAGGGATTATGTCACCCGCTTAGCCCCCTCTTCCGTGAACGCGGATCTGAGCGTGGAAACCTGCTCTTTGCAATTGACGACCTAGGAACCCACTTTGTTGCCGAGCCTTCCCGCCGCGGATAATACTTCATCATTTGTATCTACATCTTTCAGGGCGGCAGGTCCGATATCTACCACATGAACGGGAACCAACCGACGCTGAAGCACAACCTTAGCCCCCTCGTCACCATCCAGTTGACGCATGTGAGGGTACAACGCAGACGGCAGGATGACCGGGTGACCGGGCTTTCCCCCATCCGAGCCCCGTACGACCATTCCTTCGCCGGATTGAAATGCTACCAGAAGCTCGTTTATATGCGCGCTCGTGATACCCGGCATGTCGGCCAGCATGACAAGCACACCGTCAGGACTCGCAAGAGATTTGTGTTTGAAGCCGCACGCGAGTGAAGTGCCCATTCCCTGAAAGAACACCTGATTGAAAGTCGTAATGAGCGGGAGACCGCGCAGTGCCGCCTCGATCTCCAACGATCGGTGTCCGGTCACGACTGTGACAGATTCCAAGTTCGAGCGGAGCATCGTTTCTGCCGACCGTCGCACCAGTGGGACGCCACCGAATTCGGCTAGAAGTTTGTGATGACCTGCGGTCATCCGGCTCGATCGGCCCGCGGCCAGGAGCAAACCTTTGATTGTCTTCATTGAGGCTCCTCCTGAGCGACCCGTCGCGATCATATGCTGGAGCCTGTCTGCTCGCGAATGAATGGCTCACCGATCGCAGGTGCAAGGCCGGCCGGATCCATGCTGGGGCGCAAAACTTAACACATAGCGCCGCGGTTGTCTTGGCCGAGGCACATGTGGACCATGCCAAGGCAGGCCAGTCAAACGCAGTTGCGACTTCGGCAGATATTCGTGATCATCGGGGATCGGAGGCCAGACGGCCACCCGTTTCGGGCCACCTCGATTGCCGGCTGATGACCTGTTTTGGGGGCTGGATGACCACTACCCTTCCAACAGCGCGACGCTCAACCGAACGTCCCCAACCTGGTGGCCGCGATGTCGGCAAGGACCGAAAGTGCAAGAGACGTTGAATCTCGCGTCGGGCCGAACAAGCCGATTGGCGCTTTGATACGTTCAAACGTCTCCGACGGAGTCCCGATTGATTTAAGGCGATCGATGCGTCGGCGGTGCGTCCGGGTACTTCCGAGGGCACCGATGTAAAACGCTGGAGACGCGAGCGCTTTTTCCATGACGTCGTCCTCAAGATCCAGGTCGTGATGCAGGAACACCACCGCCGTAAATGCGTCGACAACCTCAGCGGGCAACACCGAATGCGCGGCGACGACCTCTACGTCATAACCTGATGCCTGAGCCAGTCGCCTGACAGCCTCAGCCTCACCCGTTTGGCCGGAAATCAAGACGCGGGTAACAGGGCGATAGACAGTCACAAACTCCGTGTCGCGCCGCCCTGATCGCAATGGAACTTTTTCAAGACGCAAAAGGCTTTGGCTCTCTGGCCTATACGCCAAAGCCACTGACTGGCGCCTGGCTAGATCGCGCAATGCCTGTTTCAACACGGCTGTGTCACGCAGAACATGAATGGCGACAGTAATGCCTCCGCCGCAGGGCAAGGCGATATCAAAAAATGGGGACCCCTCGCCGAACTTGACACTCCGGTCCCGGCCTTGCGCAATGGCTTGCAAAGCTTCGGCTGTAACGGCCGCTTCAACACATCCGCCTGAGACATAACCGCAGAACCGGCCATCGGACGCAACGGCAACATGAGCACCCAGAGCACGCGCGGCCCCGCCCCGTATTTCGACGAGCGTTGCGAGGGCAGCGCCGCCCTGCTGCATGGCCTCGATCGCAAAGCCGAGGATATCAGCGGGGTTATCCACCGAGCTTGCCCGCACGGGGTCCGGTATCGTTGTGATCGAGGTGTCGCTCAAGTTGGTTCCTCGGGAAAGGGCGGTGGACACCGCCTCTGATCAGGCAACGTCCGGCAAGTCGCCGATCAGCTTGTCAAGCGTGATCGGGTAATGTCGAACGCGCACGCCCGTCGCATTGTAGATCGCATTGGCAATCGCGGCCGAAACACCGCAAAGGCCGAGTTCGCCGACACCTTTAGCCTTCATCGGTGACGAGTATGGGTCGGTCTCGTCCATGAAAATGACTTCCTGATGAGGAATGTCCGCATGGACAGGCACTTCGTAACCGGCGAGATCGTGGTTGACGAAAAATCCATGGCGCGTGTCGACAGCAAGCTCCTCCGACAGCGCGCCACCGGCGCCCATAGTCATAGCACCGATGACCTGGCTGCGGGCCGTGATCGGATTGAGGATGCGGCCTGCCGCACAGACCGCAAGCATCCGGCGAATACGCGTTTCACCCGTTGCAATATCAACGCCGACCTCGACAAAGTGCGCGCCGAACGTCGATTGCTGATGCGTCTTGGTGAGATCGCCCCACTCCATCGTATCCTCGCCGACAAGGCCATCTTCCCCAGCTGCTTCGGCAAGCGGGACGATGCGGTTGCCAGATCGAACATCGCCGTTTTCGAAGACGACGTCCGCTGAATTGAACCCCAGCTTGCTGGAGACAGCCTCACGCAGCTTGACGCATGCTGCATAGACGCCCGATGTGGCCGAATTCGCTCCGAACTGACCACCCGATCCAGCCGAGACCGGAAAGCGGGAGTCACCCAGCTGTACCGCAACCTTGTCCATACCCACCCCCATCATCTCTGCCGCCGTCTGCGCGATGATCGTGTAACTGCCGGTACCGATGTCCGTCATATCCGTTTCGACCGTTACGACACCATCTCGGTCAAGCTTCACACGTGCGCCGGACGGCATGACGAGATTGTTGCGGAAGGCCGCGGCAACACCAATACCGACCAACCAGTTACCCTGGCGCCGTGCGCCCGGGCGGGCGCGTTCAGCCCAACCGAATTTTTCAGCACCGAGCGTTAGACAGCCGACAAGATCGCGATGGGAAAACGGTCGCTCCGGGTTTTCCGGGTCCACTTGCGTATCGTTCTTGATGCGGAACTCGATCGGATCGATCCCGAGCTTTTCCGACATCTCGTCTATGGCGATTTCGAGCGCCATCAGACCAGGCGCCTCGCCCGGGGCTCTCATCGCATTGCCCTCGGGCAAATCGAGCGTCGCAAGCTTCATCGCCGTCATGCGATTTTCGCCAGCATACAGAAGGCGTGTTTGCATGACAGCAGTCTCCGGCCCGCCACCCGGCAGATCGCCTGACCAACTTTCATGAGCAATGGCGGTGATCTTGCCATCATGCTCTGCGCCGATGCGGATCCGCTGGATCGTTGCGGGACGGTGGGTCGTATTGTTCGGGATCATCGGACGCGGGAGCGCTACTTTGACCGGTCGTCCGATTGCCTTTGCTGCAAGGGCGGCGAGCACGGCGTCAGCACGCAGGAAAAGCTTACCGCCGAAACCGCCACCGATAAAGGGCGACATCAGGTGCACGTGCTCCTTGTCGATACCAAGCGTTGTTGCGAGATCGGTCCGCCACCAGTCAATCATCTGACTAGACGTCCAGACCGTCACCTTGTCACCATCCCATGCGGCGATTGAAGCATGCGGCTCCATCATGGAATGCGACTGATCCGGCGTCGAGTATTCGGCATCGAGCGTCACGGCCGCGGTATCGAAAGCTGCCTGGAAATCACCGGCAGAACTGTCAGGTTCAGTGGAAGGATCCGGCGTCCTGGCATGGGTCATTTCGGCCCTGAGATCGAACGCACCTTTTTCGGCCGCATACTCGACTTTGATCAGGGCCGCCGCTGCACACGCCTGCTCGAAGGTTTCGGCAACCACGACGGCGATAGCCTGATGATAATGCTGGATCTCGCTGCCACCGAACAGTTTGGCAGTGTTTAGCTTGCCCTTCTCCAGATCGCCGACGTCGAGCGTGGTGACGACACCGAGAACGCCCGGCGCTGTCTTGGCAGCTGCGCTGTCGATGAAAATGACATGTCCCTTGGCGATGGCAGCGCCCACAGGATAGCCGTAGGCATAGCGCACGGCGGGATCATACCATTCATAAGCATACATGGCACGGCCCGTGGTTTTCAGCTCGCCATCGATGCGGTGGATGGGCTTGCCGACGACCTTGAGCTGGTCGATCGGATTGCTCGTTGCTGGTGTGTCGAACTGCATGGGCCTATCCTCTCGCTTCTGCCAGGACAGCGCTGAGCGTGCGTTCTGTCAGGCTGATCTTGAAGTCGTTTTGCTGGGTCGGACGTGCATCAGCCAGAAGCGCTGATGCCAGGGCGTGAGCCCCTTTTCGCAGTTCGTCTTCAGCAGCCTCAGCGCGCCAGGGCTTGGGGGCAACACCGCCGACCGCGACTTTTCCTCGGCCGTCAGCCTGGATGACGGCTGCAACAGACACCAGTGCAAAAGCATAGGACGCCCGGTCACGGGTTTTGCGGTAAATGTGCTTGCCGCCGATTGGCGCCGGCAGGACGACGCTTGTAATCAGTTCACCGTGGTCCAGCGCTGTCTCGATATGCGGCGTATCACCCGGAAGGCGATGAAAGTCGGCAATCGGGATTGCGCGTTTTGCTCCGTCCGGCTTGATGGTTTCAATGACTGCATCGAGTGCGCGCATCGCCACGGCCATGTCGCTGGGGTGGGTGGCAATGCAGGCGTCACTTACGCCGACCACGCCCAACTGACGGGTCACGCCACCGATCGCGGAACAGCCAGTGCCCGGCTGACGCTTGTTGCAGGGCTGGTTGGAATCATAGAAGTAGGGACAGCGGGTGCGCTGCAGGAGGTTGCCTGCCGTCGTCGCCCTGTTGCGCAACTGACCCGATGCGCCAGCGACCAGCGCGCGGGACAGAAGTCCGTAGTCGCGACGAACTGAGTTGTCTGCGGCAAGATCGGTGTTGCGGACGAGAGCGCCGATACGAATTCCACCTTCAGCCGTCTTTTCGATCGTGTCTAACCCGAGACCGTTGACGTCAATGAGATGCGACGGAGTTTCGATCTCCAGTTTCATCAGGTCGAGAAGGTTCGTTCCACCGGCGATGAATTTTGCATTGGGGGTCTGGGCCGCGGCTTTCGCGGCACCCTCGACGGTGGACGCTCGTTCATAGGAAAACGCTTTCATGCCGGCACTCCCGCGATTTCGATGATGGCGTCAATAATGTTGGAGTAGGCGCCGCATCGACAGATGTTGCCGCTCATGCGCTCGCGGATTTCAGCTGACGTAATGGCTGCCTGCTCGGTGAGGTTTGCGGTGACGTGGCTCGGGATGTTCGCTTTTATCTCCTCGAGCACCGCCACGGAGGAACAGATCTGTCCCGGTGTGCAGTAGCCGCATTGGAAACCGTCGTGCTTCACAAACGCGGCCTGCATCGGGTGAAGATTGCCTGGTTGCCCGAGGCCTTCGATCGTCTGGATCTTGCTGCCCTCGTGCATCACTGCAAGCGACAGACAGGAATTGATACGGCGACCATCAACGATCACGGTACAGGCTCCGCATTGACCATGATCGCAGCCTTTCTTCGTACCCGTCAGATGCAGGTGTTCACGCAAGGCATCGAGCAAGGTCGTTCGGTTATCGAGCACGAGATGCTGCGTTTCGCCATTCACCTCGAGAGCGACCGCTGTGGTGTTTTGCAACGCTTTTCCCCTTATGTCTGCCGCTCGAACATCCTTTGCGGCTCCGGCGACCGCTACCGTAGCGGCCGATGACACAAGAAGTTTTCGCCGGGAAAGTTCCAATTGGATTGGTGTCGGCATCCCACTCTCCTCGTTAAAGGCTTGGTCGCGTGGCGACCCAAAGCCCTACCACAGGGTTATGATCTCGAGCAGCGATCGATCACATTTGCCCTTGAAATCGGAATGCGCCTTCCTGCGGCGGTTGAATCCGATTGGCCGCGGCCCGGTGAACAAAGCTGCGGGAAGCCAGCTTGTTCCAGCCGTTCAGTCCATCTGCGACGCCATTCGGATACTACTCGCAGGATTGTAGGCTCACGCGGCGAACCGATCTGGTCATGTAACCGCTCACTTGCTATCTCGTCTGTCATTTCCCGATGCAAGTTAGTCTTGGCAACTCAAGACACAACCCGGGTTCATTATGCCGTACGGATCGAATGCGTCTTTCAGTCGCTGCATTGCCTGGTAGCCAACGTGGCCGGCGCGCGCTCTCAATTCCTCGATTAACCTGCGACCGACGCCATGTTCTGCGCTGAAGCTGCCGCCCAGAGCATCCGCGCAATCGTTCACGACGGTGCGGACGGCAACCACTGTGCCGGCCGGATCATCCTGACGACCCCATACCCTCCGGCTGAATCTCACTCCGAAATGCACGTTGCCATCTCCCATATGGCTAACGACCACGAGTTGAGCCTCTGGAAAACGTTTAAGGATTGCAGCAGACGCGGTGTTCAGAAACTTAGGGACAGCTGACACGGGGACGGAGATGTCGGCGGGCAGCAGATGCCCGATATTGCGGTTGGCATCAGCCGTGCCATGTCGCAGCGCCCAGAAATTATTGCGCTGCATGCCGTTCTGCGCGATGACGGCATCCAAAATCTCACCTGCATCCATGGCCGCGTCCAATGACGAGAGCAGAAGTTCGAAGAGGAATTGTGTATCTGACGTATCGTCGAGTTCGATGAGTATATGCCAGGGAGCGTCGGTCGGCGACGCGACTATCTTTCGATAGGTGATAACGCTTGCAAGCTGTTCTGCATTCATCAGCTCGAATGTCGTAAGCCGTTCACCGCACCGAGACTGGAACCTGTTGAGAAGCCGCAGCGCCAATTCGGGCTCGGCAACACCAACCCAAGCGGTTGCATGAGCCTTGGGCAATGGATGGAGCTTCAACACTGCGCCCGTAATGATGCCAAGCGTCCCTTCCGCGCCGATGAACATCTGCCGCAAAGCATATCCCGAATTGTCCTTGCGAAGTGCCTTCATCCCGTCCCAGATCGTGCCGTCCGGCAATACGACTTCAAGACCGAGAATGTTTTCGCGCGTCGTTCCGTAGCGTAATACACTGGTGCCGCCGGCGTTGGTGCTGACAACGCCCCCGATCTGGCATGAACCTTCTGCGCCGAGGCTGACGGGAAAAAGCCTATCTGTTGCAATAGCGGCAGACTGAACTTCGGATAGAATACATCCAGCGTCGACCTCCATGGAAGCGTTGGCAGCGTCGATCTTTCGGATGCTGCGCATTCGCGACAGGGATAAAATGACCGGCAGCCTGCCGCCAGCCCCCGGCACACCCGCACCTGTCAGCCCGGTTCGCCCGCCCTGGGGAATGATGCCGCATCTCGCTGCTGCGCAAATCCGCACGATAGCAGCCACCTCTTCAGCCGTTTTGGGAAGGGCCACGCAGAGCGCGGAACCGACCTGCCGACCCCACCAATCCTCCAGGTAGACAGACATGTCATGACCAGTCACGACGGTACCGGCGGGCAGAAGCGAACTCAGCTGCGCCGGCAATTCCATCAGTACCCCCCGGTCAGGAAAACTGTCTCACCGGTCATGAAACTGCAGGCCTGAGACGACAGGAGGATAGCAGCGCCGACCATTTCGTCCGGCTGTCCGGCCCGTCCCATCCAGTTCAAAGTGCGGGCGTACTCTTCCCAGCCTTCTGGGTCGCTATCCCGACGATGAGCATTGCGATCGGTATCGATCAGGCCAGGTGCAAGAGTGTTGAGAAGGACATTGTCGCGTGCGTAATCGCGTGCCTGGCTTTGGATCAGATTGTGCTGCGCCGCTTTCGTGGCCGCATAAGCGGTGACGATGCCTTTTGGGTGAAGCTGGTTGACCGAGCCGATCGACACCACACGTCCCCATTTCCGGGCGGTCATGAGCGGCAAGGCCGTTTGCAGCATGTCCACCGTGGAACCGAGGTTCACCGAAAACTGGAACGCAAGGTCCTCTGGCGTCAGGTCCGCGAGTGTCGCATTGATCTGAGCGCTGGCATTGATGACGAGAATATCGACCGGGGCAATCGCTTCGGCGCGCTTGATGAGTTCGCGGCCCGCCCCGGGAGCGGAAAGATCTTCGGCCAGCTCCTGCGCAGTGCCGCCCATGCTCGAGATGTGCTTCTGCACTCCAGCAGCACCACCAGCGCTTGTGCCATGCAGAATGACATGCGCACCCGCACCTGCCAGGCCTTTGGCAATCGCAGCGCCAATCCCGCGACTGGAGCCCGTGACGAGTGCCGTGCGACCCTTCAGACCGAAGACAGTTTCAAGACGCATGGTTTATCCTTTAAACAGGGGAATATGTGCTCCGGCGACACCGGGACGGCAGGAAAACAGACCGCCAGACAAAGGGGCATCCGCCAGAGCAGAGGCAGGAAGACGTGTGCGCGCGCTGGTGATGAACAGGGTCGATAGATCGTCACCACCGAAGGCAACGCTGGTCGGACGTGGCACCGGCAATTCTATCACCTGATCGAGCTTGCCGTTTGGCAGGTAACGGTGCACACACCAGCCGTCCCAGATTGCACACCAGACGCCGCCTTCGGCGTCGACCGCAAGCCCATCCGGGCGACCATCCGCCACCGGAATACGGGCGAACTCGCGCCCGGTCGACAAGGCTCCCGTCAGCGGATCGCAGTCATAAGCGCGAATGAAACCCGGCACCGTGTCGACAAAATAGAAGGTTTGACCATCAGGGCTCCAACCCAGCCCGTTTGAAACAACAATCCCGCCTTCCTTGCGCTCGAAAGCTCCGGATGCATCAATGCGATAAAGCGCACCTGTCGGCTTGGAGGCGTCTATTCGCATCGAGCCAACCCAGACGGCCCCATCCGGCCCGCATTTGGCATCGTTGAGGCGGTTATCGGGGATGCCGGATTCCGGGCTGACGAATGGCGTCAACCGACCGGAAGCAAAATCCAGCCACTCAATCCCGTCTTGCGAGGCGACAAGCAGCCGCCCATCGGTTACCGGAATGACGGCGCTAACGAGTTTACCGGTCTCGGCCGTTTCGTTACGCCCGCTCGCAGGATGGAATCGGTGGACGGCCGGATGCAGGATATCCACCCAATACAGTGCGTTCTCGGCTTCATTCCAGACGGGGCTTTCGCCCAACTGCGCACCCCAAGGCAATATGCAGCTAAGATCGGCCATAGTACGACCGACAGCGGTACGTGGACGTGGCCGTGAACTGATTGCAACGGCGCCGGCGGCACCCGTGATCCGACGCGCTGCAGCAATCAGCTCGCGTCCGGCGGGGTGAATGCTGGAGGCATCGAGGCGCGATGAAGGGCCAAGCGCTACCAGAACACCAATCGGCGTATTATCACGCCCCATAACCGGGGCAGCTACCGAGTTCACACTCTGGAGATGCTCCTCATAGGAAATCGAATAGCCGCGTGCGCGTGTCAAGGTCAGATCGGCATGCAGGGCATCGAGTCCGGTAATGGTTTGCGGTGTCTGCGGCTCCAAGGTCAATCGATCGATCAGGGAGCGCCCGACCGCCGGATCCTGGAAGGAAAGAAGCGCCTTCCCCGGTGCCGTGCAATGCAGCGGCACTCGACGACCCACCTCGACGCGCACCGAAAGCCCGTTTGGGGAACGCTCGGCGAGATATTGCGCCATCATTCCGTCGAGACGACAAAGCGCGACGGTCTCGCCAAGTTCAGCCGCCAATCGCTCAAGCTCCGGGGTTGCGGCCGAAACAAGATCGAAACTCTCCCAAACCTTGTGGGACATCTCGAGAAAACGTTGACCGAGGACATAGGTGCCCCGTGCTTCGTCCTGCCGAACCAGTCCATATGCAATCAACGTACGTAAAATACGGGCAAAAGTTGGCTTGGGTAGGCCGGATGCGCGCAGCAATTCTGCAAAACGCAACGGTTCCGGCGCATCAGCCACCATATCGAGAAGCGTCAGCCCTTTGGAAAGCGCAGCCGTGCCACCGGGCGTTTCGGGCTTCATCGCGTCCCCTCCCCAATGTTCTCCTGCAGGGCGAGTCCCTGTCGCCTTGCGGCGATTGCCTCGTCCAGCATCCGCTCCATCGTCCATTCCGCTTTGAACCCCAGCCTGTTCCTGATCCGCGCGTTCGATGTGTGGTAATAGACGCCGGCGCCGGGAAAATCGACTGGCACGATGGGAAGGCCGGTTAGTGTCGCCATAAGCGGCAGAAGTTCGCCAAAATCGGCCGGCTCATCCGATCCAAGATTGAAGATCTCGCCTGCCGCACCGGGATGATCGAGCGCCAGAAGAATGCCCGCCACCATATCACGGGTGTCGGTAATATGCATGCGGAACGGCCGACCGGTTTCGTTTCGTGCCAGCACATGCGCCGGCTCACCGATATCCTTGGAGCGCAAAAGATCCGCCACGGCCGTGTTGCCGAATTTCTCCTGCTGCCGGACACGCGATCTCAGGAAGAAACGAGGCCCTGAAAAGAAGCTGTCTTCGTCAAGCAACTCCTTCGCATCCTGTGTATGTGAAAAGCGCAGGATCACCGTTTCCATCAAAGCTTCCCGCTGATGAAACCGCACCAGTTCCTCGCCAAGCAGCTTGGTCAGACCATAAGGCGAGTTCGGCCGAAGCGGGTGATCTTCCGTGACCGGCAGGCGTTCGGGGCGGTTTTCGGGATAGACTTCGCCAGACGACGCAAACACGAAGCGACGAATTCCTGCTGCCGATGCCGCCTCAAGCAGCCGCCGTGTACCGTCGACATTCGCGCTGAACATTCGCTCCCGATCAGCTGGCGCCCAGGACATAAAGGCCCCGAGATGCAGAATATCGATTACGCCTTCGACTGCCTGCCCCAACAGGGCGGAATCCTCCAGGGATCCCACAACCTCCTCACCATCCATGCCTGAGGGGCGCAGATCGAAGCCCCGAACGTCACGTCCTTTTGCGCGCAAGGCGGCCATGACGGCGCGGCCGACGCGCCCTGCCGAACCGGTGACGAGGATCATAGCCGTTCGCCTGTCTTGGCATCGAAGAGATAGAGCTGGGCCGGATCAAAGCCGAGCCTGATCTCCTGGTCTCGCGGCAGACTGCCAGTGTGAGACACGCGGGCAATCAGCCCCTTCGACTTTCCGTCTTCGCCATCGGCAATCCGCGCGCCCTCGGCGTCGAAATAGACGTATTTTTCAGAACCGAGACTCTCGACCAATGTTGGCCGTGTGCCAAAGGTGGCAGGCCCTTCGCCGAGCTTCAGATGTTCAGGTCGAAGGCCGATGACGACCGGTCCCTGATAGGTTGTGGCTCGAGGCAGAGAAATCTCTTGGCCGAAGGCGGTCAGCTTTCCGTCGCGCAGGTCAGCGTTCAGAAAGTTCATGCCTGGCGAACCGATGAAACCGGCGACAAAGAGGTTGGCGGGATTATTGAACAGTTCGTCGGGTGCGGCGATCTGCTGGATGATGCCACCCTGCATGATGACTACGCGGTCAGCCATCGTCATGGCCTCGACCTGATCGTGGGTGACGTAAACCGTGGTGACACCGATCCGCTTGTGAAGGGCACCGATTTCGGCGCGCATGTGCACGCGTAACTTGGCATCGAGGTTGGAGAGAGGCTCGTCCATCAGGAATGCCTGTGGCTGGCGCACGATCGCACGACCGAGCGCGACGCGCTGGCGCTGGCCACCCGAGAGATCCTTGGGCTTGCGGTCGAGATAGGGTGTGACTTCGAGGATGCGTGCCGCATCGTCGACACGCCGGTCGATTTCCGTCTTGTCGGTGCCGCGCATTTTCAGCCCGAAACCGATATTCTGCCGCACCGTCAGATGAGGATAGAGCGCGTAGTTCTGGAACACCATGGCGATGTCGCGATCGCCGGGGGCAAGGTCGGTCACCTCGCGGTCGCCGATAAAAATCTGGCCTTCGGTTGCCGGTTCGAGACCGGCGAGGATTTTCAGCATGGTGGACTTGCCGCAGCCGGAAGGCCCGACCAGGACCACGAACTCGCCGTTTTCGATTTCCAGCGAGAAGGGTCTCAAGACATTGAGCGCGCCATAGGACTTGCTGACGTTGCGAATGGAAATGTTGGCCATGCTTATTTCTCCGCGCCAGCGGTCAGGCCGCCGACCAAGTAACGTTCAAGAAAAAGGTAGATTGCGATAATCGGCAGCGCGATGAACACCGATGCGGCGGAGATGTCGTTCCAGTAAGTGACATATTCGCCCTGCATCGTCGTGATGCCGAGATTGGCCGTCCAGTTATCCGGGGAGTTGACAAGGAAGGTGCGCGCGTAAGCATAATCTGCCCAGCTGAGCACGAATGCGTAAAGTGCCGTCGCGGCCAGGCCCGGCGTCGCGATGGGCAGGACGACCCGCACCATAGCGCCGATGGGTGAGCAGCCGTCGACCATGGCTGCCTGTTCGAGCTCCTTCGGGATCGTGTCGAAATATCCCTTCAACATCCAGGTAGCAAACGGAATGATCATGGTTGAATGCGCAAGGACGAGCGTCCAGAGGCTACCGATGAGCCCAAAGCTCGAAAAAATCGAAAACAGCGGGATGACCAGAAGCGTCGCGGGCAGCATCTTTGCGGTCAGCACGAACAGGCCCATCGAGGCTCCTCCCCGCATCGAATAGCGCGAGAGTGCGTAACCGGCGCTGACCGAGACCAGCATTGACAGCGCCACCGAGCCGACTGCGGCGAGCATCGAGTTCCAAAGCCACATGAGTATCGGTTTCGCCGCCCAGACCTTGGCAAAGATGTTCCATTGCGGATCCGTCGGCCAGAACGTCGGCGGCAGGCGGTAGAGTTCGTTCGTGGTCGAAAGTGCCGTGACGATTAGCCAGTAGACCGGGAACAAGATTATCACCAGCGTGAAGATCACTGTGGCATAAAGAGCGAGGCTCTGGAGGAATGTACGTCTCATCGAAGCCTCCTCAATAGATCGATTTTGAACGCCGCCCAAGCATCAGCAGGCTGGCGATGATGCAGATGACGAGCGTCAGTACGCCGACGGCGGCGGCGCGACCGAAGTTGTGATATTGAAAAGCCTGATCGTAGGTCATGATAGACAGCGTCTGCGTCGAGCGCAGAGGTCCGCCGCCGGTTAGAACCTTGATGATGGAAAAGTCGCGAAACACCCAGAGCAAGGTCAAAACCAGCGTGACGCCGAGAACCGGCATCAAGAGCGGCATGGTAATCCAGCGGAAACGCTGAAACACACTGGCGCCGTCCACCTTGGCGGCGGCGTAGTAGTCTGACGGAATGGATTGCAATCCGGCAAGGCACATGATCGACACGAAGGGAAACCCTTTCCAGACCATGGTGATCGCCACCGCCCAGAAGGCCGCCGTCGAACTGCTTACCCAAGGGATCATCTGATCGGCGAAACCAAGTTGGATCGCCAGCCAGCCGAACAGGCCGAAGGAGGTGTCGAACATCCAGGCAAAGATCACGACTGCGATGATTTCCGGTACCGCCCATGGCAGAGCCATTCCGAGACGGGCGACGGTACGGCCTCTGAACTTATTGTTGACGAGAAGCGCCGTGCTCAAACCTACGGCAACACTGCCTGCCGTCACCACGACCACCAGCTTGAGCGTTACCCAGCAGGCCAGCCAAAACTCCTGCGAAGAAAACAGCCAGGTGTAGTTGCTCAGGGAAAACGGTCGGCTGGCGCCACCGAGCCGCGGGATCTTGACCTGCTGGAAAGACAGGTCGATCGCCAGGATCAGCGGCCAGACGATGATGGCGGCCACCATCAGTACCGCCGGGGCGATCAGTATGTAGCCGAGAAAATGCTGCCGGCTGGGACGTGCAAGATCAAAGAACTTGCGGCGCCCCGCCTGAACGGTGTCGGTCATGGATGTTTCTCCTGCCGGATGCACATGTGATGGTCACGGCCCGCCTTGCGGGCCATGATATGCCACGGATCAGCCCTTGATGCTTTCAGCCTTTGCCTGCATCGTCTTTGCGACTTCAGCCGGATCGAGATCCTGGATGATCATCCGCTGGCTCTCTTCCACCACCATCTTGCTGAACTCGTTGTAATAGAGCTCAAGCCCCGTCGGCACGCGGTCGATACCTTTTTCGGAGGCTTCCTTCATCGTCTGCAGCAGAACCGGGAAATGCGGAATTGTCTTTTCGACACCGGAGACATCGGCCTTCGGGCTTGGTGGGGTGTTGCCGCCCATTGTCGCGTAGGTCCGCTGGAATTCAGGCGTCATCGTCAGCTTGATGAAATCCCAGACGAGCTGCTTCTGGTCATCCGGAATATCAGACGGCATGGCCAGAACGTTTGACGAACCGCCGAGTGGCGGTGTGAGCGGCGGCGCGACATAAACGATATCGCTCTTTGCCGTACCCTTTTCCGTCGTTCCATATAGCCAAGGACCATCCAGGCGCATGGCCATCTTGCCATCGGCAAACAGTTTGCGGACATCACTGGCGCTCATGTCGACAGGGCTGATGCCGCTTTTCATGACCATTTTCCAGCGTTTCAGCCCTTCGACCATCTCTGGCGTATCGATGGTGATATTGCCTTCTTTATCGGTCCAGTAGGCGCCTGCATCGATGATGTAGTTAAGCATTTCGGTGAGATACTGTCCCGGACCGCCCTTGGTTTCGTGGCCGGTCCCGAACTGGTCGGCAATGCCGTCGCCATTGAGGTCCTTGGTGGTGGCCTTTGCCGCGGCGATGAACTCGTCATAGGTCTTCGGCACCGAAACTCCGGCCTCATCCAGAAGCTTCTTGTTGTAGGCCATGACGAAACCAAAATAATTCGTCATGATACAGACGGTTTCGCCATTCCACTGGCATGTCTTCTGTCCGGCCCAGCCTGTCATGTCGATGCCGTCCTTTTTCAGCCACGGATCGAGCGGTTCCAACCAGCCGCTATCGGCGAACATCTGGAATTCGAAAGAGGCGAGATGGACGATCTGCGGCGGCTGGTTTGCTGCGAACAGCGTTGTCATTGTGTCAGCGTAGGAGCTGCGCTCCGCCTTGGTAAATTCGATTTTTACGCCCGGGTGCTGTTTTTCGAATTCGGCGATGGCCGAACGCCACCACTCTCCGGTACCAGCATCATCCGTTTGCCACGAAATGAATTTCAGGACGGTATCGGCCATGGCCGGGCTAAGGCCGCCGATCGTCATCAAGGCTGCAGTTGCGGCGCCGAGCGCCAGTCTTTTCACTCTCTTGTTCATGGTTTCCTCCTCCAAAGAACCAGTTCAGATACGTTCGAGTAGCGCGAGCGCCGTCTCCGACGGCTTTACGCCGAGCCCCGGCCCGGACGGCAGATGATATCGACCTTCGTGGCAATCCATGTCACCGGAAAGAAGGCGACGGTTCGGCTCGAAAATCGAATGCTGGAATTCGTGCCCCTTGAGCGTTTCCAATGTCGAGGACGCCTGCAGGCTGGCCGCCAGAAATATACCGGCACCGACAGTCGCATGCGGGATCACGTCGATACCGTGTTCGGCGGCAAGCGCGCCGATACGGATGAAATTGGTAATGCCCTTGTGACCCATTTCCGGCTGCACGATAGCGATGCGGCAGCGCTCGACACGGGCGCGCATATCCCAGTGTGTGCGCCATTCCTCGCCAACGGCAATCGGGATATCCGTGCCCTTCGAGACCTTTTCCAGGCCGGCAATATCCTCGGTCCACACCGGAGCCTCAACGAACCAGGGATCGTACGGCGCCATTTCGGCAATCAGTTCGAGCGCCCGGTCAGGCGTCTGGTTCCAGTGCATGTCGGCGGCGATTTTGGCATCCGCCCCTAAAATCTTTCGCAGGTTTTCCATCTCCGCTGCCGGACCGTCATCGGCTACCGGCGTTGCGAACTTGAAGGCGTCAAAACCGCGGTCCTGCCAATATTTTGCCAGCGCGCCGCGCGCCTGAAGGGTCTTTTCCGGCAGGCCGGAAACATAGGCCGGAAAACTTTCGACCCCGCCGCCCAGGAGCTCGCGTACGGATTTTCCCGACTCCTGACCGGCAATATCCCACAGCGCGATATCGAGGGCAGCCAGCGCATCGACGTAAAAGCCGCCGGTATAACCGCGCACCCGCATCATATCGTAGAGATCATCGTAGATTGCCGAAGGGTCAGACGCATCGCGACCGATGACGAAACCGGCGAGAAGGTCGTTGATCAGGGCCGCGACGGCCCCGGGTGCGACAATGCCATAAGTCTCACCCCAACCGACCACGCCAGCCTGCGTCGTCATACGGACAAGAACGCTGCGATCAAAAGTGGGATAGACGGTGCGATTGCCCTTGCGCACAATGTAACCGTTCGGATTGACAGTCTCACCTTCACGCAGGGCGCCGAGATACGGTACCTTGCGCGGTTGCGTCAGCGTAAATACTTCGATGGTCGCAACGGGGCTGTTCATGCGGCCACCGCGGAAATCAGGCCGAGTTCGACAAGGTTCGCATCGATATCGGCGATTGCCGCCGCATCGAGGTCCGGCGTCGGTGCACGCACGCCGACGCCATCAATGACGCCGCGGCGGGCAAGCACATGCTTGGTAAGCCGCATACGGTAAACCGCCTGCAGGACCAGAAGCGGCAATGTACGCACGTAAATCCGGCGCGCCTCGTCGCGCTGACCGGAAACAAGTGCCCGGTCGATTGCCACGTGTTCGCCGGCGATTTCCAGGGCGGGCATGGCCGCTGTCGCGCCCCGAGCATATTCATCGAGAATATAGCGCGCACCTCCGCCGCCGATCACGCCTTTCAGGCTTTGCGGCGCATGAGCAAGAATGTGGCTGATGGCCGGGCCCGCCGGCAGTGTCTCTTCCTTCACATAGGCGACACGCGGCAGGGCAAGGATGATCTCCACGATGGCCTGCGGCGAAAGATCCGAGCCACGGGGCGCCGGCGCATTCTGCAGGATGATTTCGACATCGGGCAAGGCTTGAAGAATATTTCCGAGGAATTCGATGAGGGCCGGAGCATCTGTGCCCACCGATTTTGGCGGCTGCACCATCAGGTGCCGGATACCAAGGCTTGCCGCTACCCGACCATGTGTGACCACCTCTCGCCAATCGGCAGCACTGGCGCCGGCGACCACCGGCACGCGGCCAGCCGCACCGTCGACAACGACCTTCAAAAGGCAGGCTCGCTCGTCGGCACTCAGATTTTCTACCTCACTGGCAAACCCTGGAAAGACGAGACCGTCCACGTCCTGATCGAGCGCGAACTGCACCAGCTTCGACATTCCCGCTTCATCGACACCGCCATCCGCCAGAAACGGTGTCGGCAGCACAGGCAGAATCCCCTTCAAGCCAGCTGTCATCTCTTCCCTCCCACTAAGGTATCATATATTGGCACTATGAATTCACTAATTGACACTATCGACTCTGAATGCCTATGACAAGTCCCAAATGAAACCTGTGGAGGAGGCTCACGCCATGGCAGCAGAGACGACATCGATCATTGTCGATTGGGGGACGACATCGCTCAGAGCGATGCTCGTGGATGCAGGCGGCAAAGAACTTGACCGACTGGAAACACCACATGGCATTTCCACGCTCAAAGCTGGGGAGCACGAAAATGCGCTGATGACGGCACTTTCTCCCTGGTTTTCCCAATACGGAGCGGTTCCGGTCGCAGCGCTTGGCATGATCACCAGCCGCAACGGCTGGGTGGAGATCCCCTATGTGCGCTGCCCCGCAGGCTCGACCGAGCTGGCAGCAGGCACATCCCGACGTTTGTTACCCAACGGATCGGACCTCGTATTCCTGCCAGGCCTGACCGACCCTGCGCGCCGCCCGTTCCCTGATGTCATGCGAGGCGAGGAAACGCAGATCGTCGGCCATGGACTTGCTTGCGATGCGACACTCATCATCCCCGGAACGCACAGCAAATGGGCTGGGGTGAAAGCCGGCCGAATCGAAAGTTTTCAGACGTTCGTCACCGGCGAAATTTTCGCGCTGCTGATGACCCATTCTTTTATCGCACGTGGCGCGACGCAGCCGCCGGTCGATGATCCCGAGGCATTTCGCTGGGGCATCGAGGAGGCAAAAAAATCCAATGTCATGCTGTCCTTGCTTTTTTCGGCGCGGACCGGCGGCCTGGCCGGCGAGCTTTCGGCGCAACAGCTACGGTCCTACGTTCATGGCCTGGTGATCGGACAGGAATTCCGCCAGGCTCAGGACGCCGGATGGTACTGTGAAGGGAATAGGGCAACCATTGTCGGCAATGACGGCCTGAACGACCTTTACATGGTCGCGGCCAAGGCTTTCGGCCTGGACATATTCCTGGGAGCCGATGACGTCCTCAACCACGGCGCACTGGAGATACTCCACAACGCGTTGTCGTGACCCCGACAAGCCCGCGCATCAGACAGCGAAAACGCAAAGTCGACATATTGAGGAACCCATGTACGAATTTCCGACCGACATCGGCACAAGCCGTCATGAAAACGATATCATCGCCACTCTGGCACGGTTGCAGCGCGTCGGTCTCCCCGTTGATCCGATCCCGTTCTACGGCTCGTCCTCATTCCGGATATGGACGTCCATGACAGAAGACCTCGGCTCGCTCAATGTCGTAAACCTTGGCTTTGGCGGTGGTACTTTTCTCTCCGGAATCCACTATATGGATCGGCTACTTACGCCAATCAATCCGAAAAAGCTGGCACTTTATTTCGGCGAAAACGACATCGCAAGCGATGGCCTGACAGCCCGCACGACCTTCGAACAGTTCAAGGACCTGCGAGCCCGGATTTCGGTCACTCTCCCACAAACAGAGGTCTTCGTGCTGGCGATCAAGCATAGTCCAGCCCGCTGGATTTACCGTGAGGAGTTCGATCTGTTCAATCAAATGGGGCGCGACTGGTGCGAAACGCACGACAAGACAACATGGATCGACCCCAGCGCCGGACTGATCGGCGAAAACGGCTTACCGATGTTTCGCTATTATCTCCCAGATCTGGTACACATGAACGCGGCAGGATACGCCGTCTGGTCACCGATGATCAGAACGAGTTTGACCCTTGCAAATCGTGGCAAGGACCAATCGCGTATGCCTTGATCATCTTTGGTGTCACGACGCGTGGAAGACTATAATCGGCACCCGTTTCGCGTCCATTTTGACACCCGAACCAATCACGCGATCGCAATCGATATTGGTGGCGCAACGGTTTCACTGCGGCACCGTCGTCCTTGAGCGCCGATGATGAGATTGAACGTCACAGGAGCGCACATGAATGCCCTCATAATTCCAACGAAATTTAAACCTGAGAGCCAAGCAGCTATATCCTCGCGATCTCGTTCGCCAGCTGGTCTTGCGTATACGGCTTCGAAAGCCGCGCGGCATCGACATCCGCTCCGGAAGGCAGATCCGCATACCCCGTGGCCAGAAGAACCGGAAGGTTTGGCCGCAATTGCTTCGCGTTTTTTATCAACTCTGCGCCATTCATGCCCGGCATCGAATAGTCTGTGATCATCATATCGAACGCCTCGCCCTTCAGGAGAACATCAAGAGCTTCCGCACCCGAGTGAACCTCGACGACCTCGTGACCGAGATCCATAATCATATCCGCAGAACTCATGGCGATGAGAAGATCATCGTCAACCAGAAGTATCCGTTTCGGTCCATTATTGGAAATTGACGGGACCGGTACCGGGGCGATATCCAAAGCCTGATCCACGTCTGCTGCGGCAACCGGAATCCATAATTCCGCGGTTGTGCCAACACCGACGGCACTCTCCAGAACAAATTTGCCGCCAAGCTGCAAGGCAAGACCATGGATCATTGAAAGGCCAAGCCCGGTCCCTTTGCCCAATTCCTTGGTCGAGAAAAACGGTTCAACGGCCTTAGCCAGCGTATTGTCGTCCATTCCTTTTCCGGTATCGGTAAGCGCCAAAACGATATAACGCCCATCGGCCAGATCGCTTTGGTCATCTTCGACCATCTTCTCAGCCAAGTGGATCCGGATGGCACCTCCATCCGGCATGGCGTCCCGGGAATTGACGGCCAGGTTAAGCAGTGCCAACTCCACCTGGTTGGCATCGGCAAGCACCGGCGGCAGGTTGTCAGAAAATTTGGTTTCCAGTGAGACCTCCGGACCGACCGACCGACTGAGCAACTCCTGCATACCCTCAACAAGCTGGCGAAGATCCACCGGCTTTACCTGGAGGTCCTGCCGTCGCGCGAACGCCAACAATCGCTGGGTCAAAGACGCACCTCGTCGTGCGCCTTGCAACGCGCCGTCGGTCAGACGCACAAGCCGCGGATCATCCGCAACTGATTTCCTGAGCATCTCAAGATTGCCGAGGACAGCCATGAGGAGGTTGTTGAAGTCGTGAGCAACACCACCTGTCAACTGGCCGATGGCTTCGAGCTTCTGCGACTGCCTGAGTTGATCCTCCGCTTTTTGCCGTTGCGCGACCTCCGCAAGCACGACGGAATGCGCATCCTCCAGTTCGGCGGTTCGGGAAGCAACCCGTTCTTCAAGGATTTCGTTCAGGCGTCGTTGGTGTTCTTCGGCATTTCGCCTTTCAGTAATATTGGCGGACACTCCAACGAGTTTTACAGCCTGCCCCGCCCGATTTCGATAGAGCTGGGCTCTGATTTCCGCCCAGTGAACGGTACCATCTGGCCAGATCGTACGATACTCTATTGCGTAATCGATGCCCGTTTCGATAGTCGCCGCAACCGCATTCTGCATGCGATCCCGGTCTTCCGGATGGATGCTGGCGATGAGATCACCATATGTAAAACCATCGTCCGAGCTGCGACCGAATATTGATCGGCATGTGGCAGAGGTCGTCAGAATCAGGCTATCGAGATCAAGCTCCCAGGCCCCAAGCCGACCAGCTTCCAGCGCCGTCGCCAATCGGCGTTCGCCCTCGTCGAGAGCTTCGATCCTCGAACGCGCCTCATATTGGCGGCGTCGCGCGCGCATGGCCGTACGCACGACGCTGACGAAGGTTGTTGCATGAAACGGCCGTTCGATGAAGTTGACATTGCCGAGTACCTCCAACAGCCGCGCTGCGACCGGATTCCGCTCCGGCCCTCCTCCGCGTTGGGTCAGGACGATGAACGGTAAATCCGACCAGCTCGGTTGTTTCGCGATCCAATGCGAGAGCGGGCGGAGGTCGGCGCTACGCACAGCCTCTTCTGTGACCACCACGAGACCGACATCCTCGTTCATATGGCTGAGCAGATCCGGCAAATCTCGAACAGCTGCCGCCTGATAACCTGCTTCATTCAGAAGCGAACGAGCGATCCGAGAATCGCGCCCGGTCGGCGCAAGAACAAGATTGAGAATGCCACTGTCAGGAATTGTCGTCACCCTCTTCGGTCGAAACCATGAGTGTCTTGCCACCTCCGACAAACGTCGGAACGCCGCGTAGAACGCCCTGGAAGGACGAAAGCGGTTCGCCCAGTGTCAGACCGGTGTCACCGATTGTAAATTCGCGGATCGTATCTTCGTGTTTTCCTGTCCGCTTCTTGATGACAGAGACCGCTCTTCGAACTTTGCCGAGAGCTTCGAAGTAGCGGAGCAAAATGACGGTATCTGCAAGATAGGTAACATCGACTGGCGATTTCATGTCTCCGACGAGGCCATGCTGCGCAACAGTTAGAAATGTGGTCGCCCCTTGACGGTTCAGGAATTGCAAGAGCTCGTGCATGTGAAGGATCAGAGCGTTTTCTTCCGGCATCGAAGCCTGATAGCCGTTGATGCTGTCGATAACCACCGTCTTTGCCTCGAACATTGCGACGCGATCTCGGACGCGTTGTGCGAACTCTCCCGGCGACAGCTCCGCCGCATCAAGCTGCTCGATGTGGAGTTTACCTTCGTCACGAAGTCGCTCGAAATCGAAACCCAGGGCTTTCGTCCTGTCAAAAAGCAATCCGAGTTCTTCGTCGAACACAAAGACCGCCGCCTTCTCGCCGCGCCGGACAGCCGCATCGACAAACTGCAAAGCAAAAAGGCTTTTTCCAGTGCCCGCGGGACCGATCAGCAAAGCACTGGAGCCGCGCTCGAGGCCGCCACCCAGCAGACCATCGAGAGCCGGAACGCCACTTCCCACCGGCGCTCGATCAAAACTCGTTTTATGCTCGATCGCACGCAACCGCGGAAAGACGTCCACGCCCCCAGTGCGAATGATGAAATCATGAAAACCGCCGCGGAACGCCTGACCGCGATATTTGACGACACGCACGCGCCGGCGCTCGGAACCGTAATCCGGCGCAAGTTGCTCAAGGTGGATGACACCGTGCACCACGCTATGGACCGTCTTGTCCAAAACATCAGACGTCATATCGTCGAGGAGCAGAACGGTGGCCCCTGACCGTGCGAAGAAATGTTTCAGGGCCAATATCTGCCGGCGGTAACGCAATGAACTCTGTGCCAAGAGACGAATTTCGGATAGGCTGTCAATAACAACCCGACTTGGCTTCAAGCGCTCGAAGGATTCGAAAATCAGTTTTGTCGTTTCACCAAGCTCGAGGTCTGACGAATAGAGGAGGCTTTGCTGCTGGTCCGCGTCCAGAAGACTTTCAGGCGGAACAAGCTCGAATATATTGAGATTATCACCCAGCACGAATTCATGGGAGACGGCGGTATCTCTAAGCTCCTCCTCTGTTTCCGAAAGCGTGATGTAAAGGCACGGCTCGCCCAGACTTACACCTTCCATAAGAAATTGAAGCGCAATGGTAGTCTTTCCCGAACCGGGCGCACCTTCCAGTAGGAAAACATGCTTCCGGGTCAGCCCGCCCGCCAGGATTTCATCAAGGCCGCCAACCCCTGTCTTAGCCTTAGCCTTACGCCCGTCAGTCATCATCTACTCCGCTCGGTCCTTGAACGCGTTATATCAATGAAATCTCACCAAGGCATTCAATATAGGAACTGTCTGATAGCGTACAATTCAGGCTCCAGCCACTCCTGACCCTTTCATGGCGAAGCGGCGACACCACAGATGTGGCCGCCTGCACACAATTGTCGGGACGAAACAGCGGTGATCAGGCGGCACCGGCGTCCGCGGCACCAATGCGGGGAATATGTCGAGCGGTAGCGTACTGCAGCAGAATAATTGTCCTAGCACCTCGGATTGCGCCCGATGCGACCATCGCCAGCACCTCTGCGACTACGTCTCTATCACCGCATTACTTATGCCCTCATTCTCATTTCGACCGCCATGTGACGCGCAATCGTCCGGTTCGTATTCACAGCTAAAGACATGTACCCGCGCATTAACTGAGCCTTGGCACATAAGACCCGCGAATATCAGGCGCTCGTCGGAAACCGGATCGACCACTAGGCGATGGTGAAAAGCCTCAATCAATCGGCTGGTCGCCCGCCAGTCTGCCGACCCAGTCGGTTTCTCGAGCCGTGCGAAGCTTGGTCCGGACCCCCGGTATAAATGAATATCATGAAGACGCCAATCGAACATGTCAGCATGAAACTATCTACTTCTTGAACGCGTACTTCGCTTATGGACAACGATCAGGCCCGATTCGAAAGATGGTGCATTGCCTGCAAAAGGGCCTTTCCAGCCGGTGGAATGAAAATGCAATGTGCAGCTATCAAGTTCAAAAATAATCGCAGTGAGGCCGAAACTTGTGCGACCTGGCTGGTTCTCACATGAGCGGCCAACGGGCCATTGTTGACCCACTGACCCAGGCTTCCGTCACAATCGCTTGGGTCATTCTGCTGAACAAGCCATTTTACCCGCTCTACGTCTGGTATCTCGCTGGCAACGGAGTAATTGCCTCTCTTGCCTCATTGACCGCCGCTCCTCTCTATCTTGCGATCCCACTCATTGCCCATCGTTCGCCACTTGCGGCACGGGTCGCACTTCCCCTTGTCGGAACGCTGGACACGCTGTTCGAGACAAAATTGTTCGGTCAGGGCGCCGGCACGGAACTGTTCTTCGCGGCCTGCATCATGCTGGGAGCGCTTTCCTTTCGGGATCAGGAGAGATGGTGGCAACGCGCCGTTTCCGTCTTGGTGTTCGGTGCCTTCGTCATTGCGCGTATCTTCGCAGGATCGCCCCTTTATCACTGGTCAGATCAGGATCTGGCTGCCTTCTTCAATCTGAACGCCTTTGCAGCTGCGAGCCTGACGACCTTCATCGCCTTGCGCTACGCAGGCAGCAGAGACCTTGGGACCTAAAACACCGGACAATTGTTATCTTGCTCAGAAGACTTAATCGGGAGGAAGGCGATGAGGATATTTTCGAAACTGTGCGGTGCGGGAGCTTTTGCGGCAATGACGCTGTTCGGCACTGCCGCCGAGGTAACCGCCGAGCCTGGTGTCGTTGCCGTCGGCAAGGAGCATTATCGCGGAACGTGGCTGGAGATCGGCCGCACCCCGATGTGGCTGACCGACGGCTGCGTTGCAGGTTATTCCACCTACAGCCCTGGCAAGACAGCAAGCGAAATCAACGTCGAGGACGGATGCCGCGTTGACACACCGACGGGCCGTTTGAAGACCGTGACTGGCTCAGGTCGTATCATGGATTTCGGAAAAGCCAATGCCAAGATGCGGGTGCGCTATCCCTTGTTCGTCACGTTCAACTACTGGGTTCTTTACAAGTCACCCGATAGGTCCTGGTTCATCAGCGCCGACCCGGACATGAAAAATCTATGGATTTATGCACGGTCTATCCCATCCAGACAAAAGCTCAAAACAATGATACGCAAGGCAAGTGAGCTTGGTTACGATGTTCGCAAGCTCGAATTACCAAAGCAGTAATGCGCCTCCATCATGAGATCCGTGTCGACTTCGAGCGGATGGATATACTTGACCGACGCAGCGTGCTCTTCGGCCGCCCTTTCTCACGGAGCATGGGTGCCTCGTGCTTCAGACGGTTTGTCGGCGCAGCGCGCTTCGTTTTTTTGCAAAGGTGCCCACTGTCTTCGCCGCCTGACAGGCTTTCAGAAGAGGTGCCTTCGCATTGGCAGCGCGAGACCTCCGGTCGGCACGTTGGTTTTGTCTACCGCTCTTCAAGCGGGGCATGCGCCTCCTGGAAGATGGTGGGCCGAATGTGTTCGTACACATCTCGACTGCAATCTCAGGCGCTACCTGAAACGGCGGCCAGCTAAGACGGCAAGGTCAAAGACTGTCAGCGCTCCTCGGAATTGGGTCCGGGTCTCGTCGAAAAGGCGAGATCGCGCCATTCTGATCGTGCTCTCCTTGACGGTCCCGACACCTTGATCTGCACTATAGAATTTGCACGAAAACGAGTGCCGCCGGGACGGCACTCCATCATCATGGATAGGCTGTCGCGCCATCCGGTTTGCGGGTGACCTTGCGTTCCCAGTGAATATAATCATCCCTTTTTAGAACCGCCTCATCGATCTCGATGCCCCAGCCGGGGCGGTCCGGACGCAATTCCATATGGCCATCGACTGGCATGTAGGGATCGACTGCCCAAGGCGCGTGCACATGCGGCTTGAATTCCAGAACCTGAAAATTGGACTGTGCCGCACAGAAATGCACGTTGACAGCCGTTGCTAGCGGCCCCATCGGATTATGCGGTGCGACCGTGACGAAGTGAGCTTCCGCAATCGTCGCGATACGCCTCATCTCCGACACGCCGCCTACAACGCAGATGTCCGGCTGGATGATATCAGCGCCCTGATTGGTAAGGAGATTGAGAAATTCAAATCGGTTGTAGAGCGATTCACCGGTGGCGAGTGGCACATTTACTTTCGCTTTCAACTCCTTCCATGCCGGAATATGTTCCGGCCGGATCGGCTCCTCGTAAAAGAGCGGATCGTTCGGCGCGATGGCTGCGGCAAGTTGTACCGCCTTATAAGGCTCAAAGATCTTTGCATGCGCATCGAAAGCGAATTCGAAATGCGACGGCGTGATCTCGCGGATACGGCCGAACCAGTCACCGGTCTCCTTGACCAGTTCACCCCAGCGGCCGGAATGCAAATCGCGGCGATAGGGGCTGAGCTTGAAGGCTGTATAACCGTATTCTTCGTTGAGTTTCTGTGTCTGCTCAAGGACCTGCTCGGGGTCGGGCGCGGTATAGACGCCACAGTAAACCCGCACCCGATCCCGTACGCTTCCGCCCAGGAGCCTAAAAACGGGCAGCCCCGCAGCCTTGCCTGCAATATCCCACAAAGCGTGATCGATTGCGGAAATCGCGGCAAGACCGAGGGCTCCGGGAGGAAAGCGGCATTGCTGGTTAAGCTTCAGGACGATGAATTCGACGCAGCGCGGGTCCTCGCCTTCGATCTGGTGGAAGAGGTAATCGAGAAGTGGCGGTAGCGCCCAGTCGGGACCGTGATTGTAGCATTCGCCCCAACCGGAAATGCCCTCGCTGGTCTCGATCTTCAAAAGCAAGCGTGGACGGTCATCCACGCGCTGCATGTAGGTCTTGATACCGGTAATATGCACGTCTTGTCTCCGATCAGGCCGCAAGGGCTTCAGCTTTTACGCGATCGACGATCGCACGCAGTGTCGCGCGCTCCTCGTCGTTCAGTGCCACGACGCCCGGCAGACGCACCGGACCGACATCGGAGCCGAGCATGCCAAGTGCTTCCTTTACGACAGTGACATTCGCACCATTATTGTATTTCGTGCGCAACGCTTCGAACCCTGCAATCGGATCGATCAGGCTACGGGCAGCGGCGTAATCCCCACCCTCGAGGGCCTTGTGAATGGCATGCGACCGTTCCGGGAAAACGTTGACGAGGCCGGAGGTGAACCCTCGCGCTCCCATGGCGTAAAAAGCCGGCGCCCATCCTTCTGCAAGCCCGCAGACCCAGATGGCCGGCGCGTCGGCCGTGGCACGGATAACTTCGGAAAGAAGCATGAGGTTTGATGAGGCAAACTTGATGCCCGCGATGTTGGGATGCAGCGCAAGTTTGCGGAAATCGGCGACGGAAAAGCTGTCACTGCGCACATAGGCGATTACCGGAACAGTTGAAAAGTCTGCAAGCTCGAGGAAGTAGCCGGCTTGATAAGACGGGCCTGCAAACGGATCCATCGGATGATGCCCCATGATAGCATCGGCACCTGCGGAGATTGCATCCTTTGCGAGCGCTTTCGCCTCCGACAGCGAGCGACCGACCGCTGCACTGACGAGTGATTTGCCGGCGGCTGCTTGGATTGTGGCCGCATGCACTCCGCGCACTTCGTCCATCGTCAGGGTAAAGAATTCGCCCGTATTGCCTGCCGCCATGAGGTTATGTACCCCGGCATTGGCGAGCCCCTCGATCAGGATTTTAAGTTTCGCTGCATCGATCGAGCCATCGCTATTATAGGGTGTAACCGGCACACCGGAAATCCCGGTCAGCGCCTTCCTCACGGTCTGAAGTTTGTCACTCACGTCAGATTTCTCCCTGTTTCTTGAAAACGATGCTGAGATACGTGTCGCCGGAGCGCACGACGTGATCACGCATGGTGCGCTCCGCCCTGTCGGCATCTCCCGCAGCAATCGCATCGGCGATTGCAACATGCTCGTTGAGCGCTTTCTGCCGTTCGGTCGGGTCCAGATGGATGACCCGGCGGATGCTTGCGTCATAAAACTGCTGACGCTCGATCAGCTTGGCAAGATAGCCGCATTGCGAACTCCGATGAATATGATCATGAAAGGTCTCGTTGAGGGTGATCAGGCTGTCCGCATCTCCTGATGCAGTTGCTTCTTTCATTCGGTTGGCGATAGCCCGAAGTTCTTCCCTGCCATTTTCATCGATGCGCTTTGCTGCGAGATGAGCAATCATTGATTCCAGTGCCGCCCGCGCGAGGATCATTTCTTCCGCCCATGAACTGCTGAACCTGATGACGACCCCGCGCCGCGCGAGCGCCTCGACCAATCCCTCTGTCTCGAGTTGACGCAGCGCCTCCTTGATTGGGGTCGTGCTCACCCCGAACTGCTCGGCAAGCTTCCGCTCGTTGATTTTTTGACCCGGCTGAAACCGCCCGGAAATTATGGCGCTGCGCATGGCGCGGTGCACATGATCGCGCACCGTGATCTGAAAGCTGGCATCGATCTTTTCAAAGTCGCCATTGCCTGATGTGGGCTGATTAGCAGTCGCCATTTTCCGAAAATCCGTTGACGAAGATCATTTTGTGTGAAACTTGATATATCAGATTTGAAATCCATGTCGATATGGAAATTTCGATTTGACGAGGTTGAGGAGCCTTGGGAGGCGATATGAAGACGTTCAAACGCGCACTATTGACGTGCGCCATTACGGCCGCAGCATTCCACCCCGCTGCGGCAACGACCCCGAAAAACGAGCTGGTCATTGCCATCATGATGACGACCATGCGCGGGCTCGATCCGCACGAGGTCAACCAGCTGGAAGCTGCCGAGGTCGTCGCAAACCTGTATGATCGCCTGATCGCGCTTCCGCCGGATGACATCACGAACCCGCAACCGTCACTAGCCGAAAGCTGGGCAGTCTCGGACGATGGCAAGAGGTTTACATTCAAGATCCGGCAGGGCGTGACCTTCCACTCGGGCAATACTGTAACGGCCAGGGACGTGGAATGGTCGCTGCATCGGCTGGTCAAGCTTGGACTCGCGCCCTCCACCGATCTGCGTCAATGGGGATTTTCGGCGAAGAATGTCGATCAGTTGATCCGCGCGACTGATGATCAGACTCTCGTTCTCGAGACGCCAGAGGTCTGGAATCCCAATCTCATTCTTTATTCTCTTGCCAGCTACTCCACGTCGATCGTCGACAGCAGGTTCCTTAAGAGCAAGGAAAAGGATGGCGACTGGGCGCGCAATTACCTGCAGACTGCCGATGCTGGCTCGGGCCCCTACTCACTTGTGACATGGCGCTCCAACCAGCTCCTGATCGCCGATGCGTTCAAGGACTACTGGAAAGGCGCCCCGGCCATGAAGCGCGTCTACCTGGGCCATGTGCCGGAATCATCAGCCCAACGCCTGCAGATTGACGCAGGGGATGTCGATGTAGCAACGCGACTGTCATCCACTGACCTTTCCGGCCTCGAAAGAGATGGCAAGGTGACCGTTCAAAAGGTGCCGGGTTTCGGTTTCTATTATCTGGCCCTGAACCAGAAGGACGAGGTACTTTCGAACCCGAAGGTGCGCGAGGCCTTCCGTTACCTCATCGATTATGACGGCCTTGCCGGCTCGGTGATGAAATATTACGGCATCAAGCAACAGACGATTATTCCGGGTGGGCTTCCCGGCGCATCCACCGAGATGCCTTATAAGCTCGACATCGAGAAGGCAAAACAGTTGCTTGCCGAAGCGGGCTATCCGGACGGCTTCTCGAAAGTCTATTTCGCTCAGCCTGGCACGCCGGAATCCGAAGTGGGCATCTCACTTCAAAACAATGCTGCCAAGGCCGGCATCAGGCTCGACCTGCAGATCGGCGATCAGATCGGAAAGTTCCGCTCCCGTCAATTTGAACTCTTCTCGTCGCGAACAGGCGAGCGTTTGCCCGACCCGCATGCCGTCCTGCAATCATACGCCACGAATGCCAATAATGCAGACGACGCCAAGTTGGCGGGTCTCGTCGCGTGGCGCTCGGCCTGGGATGTGCCCAAAGAGATCCAGAACATGGTCACCGCAGCGGCGCATGAGACCGATCAGGAAAAGCGCGATGAACTCTATGCGCGGATCAACGAAGCCTATCTGCGGTCTTCGCCGGCACTCGTCACATCATTTCAACGCACCGACCCGAAGGCAGTCCGCAACGAGGTGAAAGGTTATGTCGGGCACCCGACATGGCTCACGCGCTGGGACACCGTGACCAAGGGCGAGTGAAGAAAAAACTTCAAGGACTGTGGCATGAGCATTACCCAAACCTCCGATGCCCCGCTGAGCAGGAAATCGCCGTTTCCTAAAGCTGCGGCCAAGATCGCAACATCCTTTATCGTGATCCTGACAACGCTGCTTGGGCTGATGATGATCACCTTCACGGTGGGCCGAATGGTTCCGGCGGATCCAGTGATTGCCGTTATTGGCGATCAGGCAGATCAGGCAACCTACGACCGCGTCTACAAAGAGATGGGCCTCGACAGGCCGATTTACGTGCAGTTCGGCAATTATCTGAATGACGTGGTCCATCTGGATTTTGGCCAGTCGATCATCACCAAGCAATCCGTCGCGAAAGACCTGTCACGCGTCTTCCCTGCGACGATTGAACTGGCCACCCTTGCGACAGTCATAGGCGCCGGTCTCGGCATCCCGCTCGGTGTCATAGCCGCAGTGCGCAAGGGCACATGGGTCGATCATCTTGCCCGCGTGGTCGGCCTGCTGGGTTACTCCACGCCGATTTTCTGGCTTGGCACGATCGTCATCCTTGTCTTCTACGCCTACCTCGGCGCTATTCCGCCCGGCGGCCGCATATACCTTTATGACGAGGGCATCGTGCAGGCGCGCACCAACTTCATCCTCCTTGACTCCGCGCTGGGCGGTCACTGGAATGTCTTCTGGAGCGCGCTTCATCACATCATCGCGCCGGCCGTCATCCTCGGTTACGCTTCTATGGCCTATCTCAGCCGCATGACGCGCAGCTTCATGCTGGAACAGCTGCGTCAGGAATACATTCTGACCGCACGCGCCAAGGGCCTGGGCCAACGTCCGATCGTGTGGCGCCACGCTTTCCGCAATATCCGCGTCCAGCTTCTCACCGTCATCGCGCTTGCCTATTGCGGCCTGCTGGACGGTACGGTGCTGATTGAAACAGTCTTCGCCTGGCCTGGCCTCGGCTCCTATCTCACATCGGCACTCTTTTTTGCCGACATGAACGCCGTGCTTGGAAGCGTGCTTTTGATCGGCCTCATATCGATCGCCATTAACCTGCTCTCCGACATCGTTTATCGCTTCATCGATCCGAGGACCCGCTAATGGCCAAGTCCGGTACTTTTTCAAGCCTGCATGACTGGCTGATCAGCGAGGATTTCACATCGTCTCGACAGGCACGTCTGCACAGCGTCTATCTTGGCTGGCTCAGCCTGGTCGCAAATCCACTTGCTTTCGCCGGGTTCGCCGTTGTCCTTCTGCTGATCATCGTCGCGGCACTGGCGCCTGTCATCGCGGTGCATGATCCATTTGCCCAGGACTTCCTGACGGCGCTACAGGCACCGTCCGCCACTCACTGGTTCGGCACCGACGAATTTGGACGCGACGTCTTTTCCCGTCTGATCTATGGGGCGAGGACAACGCTCTACATTACCATCCTTGTCACCGTCATCGTCGCGCCAATCGGCTTTGTGATCGGCGCAACGGCGGGTTATCTCGGCGGCTGGGTCGATGTCGTGCTTATGCGCATCACCGACATCTTTCTTTCGTTTCCCAGCCTCGTTCTCGCACTGGCTTTCTCCGCAGCACTTGGCCCCGGTATCGAAAACGCCGTCATCGCCATCGCGCTCACCGTCTGGCCGCCGATCGCGCGCTTGGCGCGTGCCGAAACGCTGACGTTCCGTCATGCCGATTTCGTCGTTGCTGCCGAACTTCAAGGTGCCGGTACGGGCCGCATCCTGCTGCGCCACATCGTGCCGCTTTGCGCTCCGTCGATCATCGTGCGCCTCACGCTCAACATGTCGAGCATCATCCTGACAGCCGCCGGCCTCGGTTTCCTTGGTCTCGGCGCACAGCCGCCGATGGCCGAATGGGGTGCGATGGCTGCATCCGGCCGCCAATACCTGCTCGACGCCTGGTGGCTGACGACGGTTCCGGGCGTCGCAATCCTGACCGTCAGTCTTGCCTTCAATCTGCTCGGCGACGGGCTGCGCGACATCATGGATCCCCGCAATGGCTGAAACATCCGATACCATCCTGACGGTCGAAAACATGTCCGTCGAGTTTCCCACACTTTCCGGCGTCACGACTGCCGTGAGTGACGTGTCCTTTACCGTCGGTCGCGAAAAGATCGGCATCATCGGCGAGTCCGGCTCCGGCAAGAGCACGACCGGCCGCGCCATCATGCGCCTGCAACCGCCTCAGGCAATCGTCAAGGCCACCCGTATGCAGTTCGAGGATATCGATCTTCTGACGGCGAGCGAAGAGGCGATGCGCTCCATTCGCGGGCGGCGCATCGCCATGATCCTGCAGGACCCGAAATATTCGCTGAACCCGGTGATGACCGTGGGAGAGCAGATTTCCGAGACGGTGATCCTGCACGAACGCACTACGCCGCAGGAGGCGCGCAACCGAACGCTTGCCATGCTGGAGCGTGTTAATATCCGTGACCCGGAGCGCGTCTTCGATCTCTATCCGCATGAAGTTTCGGGCGGCATGGGCCAGCGCATCATGATTTCCATGATGCTGATCGCATCGCCCTCCCTGATCATCGCGGACGAACCGACCTCTGCGCTTGATGTGACCGTGCGCCAGCAGGTTTTATCTATCCTCGATGAGCTGGTGGTGGAACGGAACATCGGCCTCATCTTCATCAGCCATGACCTCAATCTGGTGCGCAGTTTCTGCGACCGTGTCATCATCATGTATGCCGGACGCATCGTCGAAACGATCGCAGCAGCCGATCTTGATAGTGCCAAACACCCCTATACCCGCGGCCTGCTGAACGCACTCCCGAGCCTCGACTACCCCAGGGACAGGCTGGAAGTTCTGCGTCGCGATCCCGCATGGATGGAGACCTGAAGATGTCGATGATCAAAGCCCATCATCTGGCCGTATCGTACGGACATGGCGACAACGCCATCAAGGTCGTCAGGGACGTTTCCTTTGAAGTTGCGAAGGGCGAGACTTTTGGCCTTGTCGGGGAAAGTGGCTGCGGTAAGTCAACCATTCTGGGCGCGCTGGCCGGCCGCAACAGGCAATGGAACGGTTCAATCGAGATCGACGGGGAAGCGATTGGCCAGAAACGCACTCGCGCGCAACTTGCCAAACAGCAGCTGGTGTTCCAGGATCCGTTCGGTTCTATACACCCGCGCCACACGATCGGACGGACCTTGCTCGAACCCCTGGAAATCCATGGCAAGGACCGGCGGCAGGAACGCATTGAAAAAGTGCTGACCGATGTCGGCCTGCCGCTCAATTTCCGCTACCGTTATCCGCACCAGCTTTCCGGCGGCCAGCGACAGCGCGTGGCAATCGCCCGCGCTCTCATTCTCGAACCAACGATCCTTCTGCTGGATGAGCCAACGTCTGCCCTCGACGTATCCATTCAGGCGGAAATTCTAAACCTGCTCAAGGACCTGCGCGAACGCGAGAAACTCACCTATATCCTCGTCAGCCATGACCTTGCGGTGGTTGCGCATCTCTGCGACCGTGTGGCAATTATGCAGAACGGGGAATTTGTCGAGATTGCCAGCAGGCAACAACTGCTCGAAAATACGGTACAGCATTCCTACACGCGCGTCCTGATGGATGGCAGTCGAGGTTACGTGGCTGGCGCCCACGACCATTTGCGACGCCGACCACGAACTTCGCTACCCGCATAAAATTTGCCTTGGAACCGCTAAGCCATGTTGAGGGGTTCCGAAATCGACGTACATTTGAGGAGGCACTGCATGATCCAGAACCCGATCCTTCCGGGCTTCAACCCGGACCCGTCGATTTGCAGGGTCGGCAACGAATACTTCATCGCTACCTCCACCTTCGAATGGTTTCCGGGCGTCCAGATACACCGCTCGAGCAACCTCACATCCTGGGAACTGGTAAAGCGCCCGCTTGACCGTGTCGACCTTCTCGATCTGCGCGGGGTGCAGGATTCATGCGGTGTATGGGCCCCGTGCCTTACTCATGCCGAAGGCCGTTTCTGGTTGATCTACACGATCATCAGACGAAAGTCGGGATCGTTCAAGGACTGCCACAACTACCTGGTCACCGCCGAGTCAATCGATGGACCTTGGTCCGCGCCCGTATTTCTCAACTCGTCCGGGTTTGACCCCTCGCTTTTCCACGACGAAGATGGGCGTAAGTGGCTGTTGAACCTGAATTGGGACTATCGCGCGCGCCCGAGTCGATTTGGCGGCATCGTCCTTCAGGAATACGACGACAAGCAGCGCAAGCTGGTTGGCCCGATCACCAACATCTTCAAGGGATCTTCGCTCGGCCTTGCGGAAGGACCACACCTTTATCGACGAGGTGGATGGTACCACCTCCTCGTCGCCGAAGGGGGGACCGGCATGCGACATGCCGTAACCATGGCGCGCTCGCGGGAGATTACAGGTCCATACGAGCTCCACCCGGACGTCCATGTCGTGACAAGCCGCTTCGACCCCGACCTCGTGTTGCAACGCGCGGGCCATGGCGACATCGTTGATACGCCAGATGGCGAGACCTATATGGTGCATCTTTGCAGCCGGCCATTGGCGGGGATCAGGCGCTCGGTCCTCGGGCGGGAGACCGCCATACAGAAATGCGTCTGGGGTGAAGACGGCTGGCTACGTCTCCATGGCGACCCGGTTGTCCCGGAAACGTCAGTACCTGGACCTGCCGGATCCGCGATGAGCGACGTACAGACAGGTCCGAAGCGTTATGCTTTTGATGCGAGCAAAGGCCTGCCATCGGATTTCCAGTGGTTGCGCAGCCCCGTGCCCGAACGACTGTTCTCGCTGTCGGACCGTCCCGGCCATTTGCGACTGATCGGGCGTGAATCGATTGGATCGACTTTCGAACAAGCATTGGTGGCACGACGTCAAACGGACTTCGACTTTGACGCCGAGACCGAAGTCGACGCCGATCCATCCAGCCACCATCAGATGGCCGGACTGGTCGCCTATTACAACGGTTTTTCCTATTATTACCTTTGCCTGACGGGTGATGAAACAAGAGGTCGATCGCTGCATATCCTCTCCTGTTCGGGGGGATGGCCTCGAGGTGTCACGGAGTTATTGCTGGAAGAGGCAGTGCAAGTACCAGATGGCCCCGTCCGCATGAAACTCGAAGTTCGGGGCGCAGCGTCTCGCTTCTTCTACTGGAAGGATGGCGGATGGACAAGAATTGGTCCTGTCCTCGACCATTCGGTCTTGTCTGATGAAGGCGGTGAAGGTGAACATGCAAACTTCACTGGTGCGTTTATTGGCATGGCTGCGACTGATACAAGCGGACAAGCAATGGTGGCAGACTTCTCCTACTTTTCGTATTCATCTCTCCCCTGATCAGACGGAACCTCGGGCTGGCTTGCCAGTCACAACCAAGTGGCCGGGTGCCCCATCTGGAACGGTGAAATGTCGTCGACAATCTCACGAACTCCGCTTCACGACGGGCGGCGGTCTGGACAAGGCCGAAAGCTAACTGGAACGACTTTTCTGTTCCCGTGTTGGAGTTGTCTAAGACACTCGTGGAGGCAGACATGGAAAACACGGCTAAAGATCTCGCCGACGAATATCGACGCTTGGGTGGCAAGCGCCTTGCCGTGATAGACGACAACCTTGGCTCTTCGCGTGAATGGGAAGACGATCCCGTCGAGGCAGCTCGATTCTGGAATGAAAAGATCGCCGTTCTGGCAGACCGCGAGCGGCGAGACGTCGAAACCTTTCTGCCGTCGGTCACCGAGGCGGATCACGATCACACGCCCTTGTGATGGTTCGGCAGATCATCTTTCCGCCAAGCGAGTGGGTGCCAAACAATACGCGATTTCCCGTACTGATGTACAAGACGGCTCTGACGGATGCCAGGTTGTTCGAAAACCTGTTTGCCTCCAATGGGTGGAGTGGGATCTGGACAAATGGCGTCTTTGGTTACCAGCACTACCACTCCGCTGCTCATGAAGTCCTTGGCGTAAGTGTCGGCCACGCGACCCTGCTGATTGGTGGACCGCAAGGTGAAGTGACGAGCGTAGAACAGGGAGATTGTCTCCTTCTGCCTGCCGGTACAGGACATTGTAACCTGGATTGCTCTGACGATTTTCAGGTTGTCGGCGCCTATCCTCCCGGCCAGAAAGCGGACATATTAACGACGGCCGCCTCAGCTCAGCAACTCGCGGCAATACAATCTTTGCCGAAGCCTGAAACTGATCCGCTGACCGGCGGATCAGGGGGACTGCTCTAGGCGTGGGGCTCAGCTGTTGCGCTCGAGTGATTGCCGCGCCTTCAAGAGTATCGCCACATCACTACCTGACTTTCAAGGCTTGGCAAACCGACGCGGTCGCCTAGTTCATCGGCTGAACATGTTGTTCTTTCACGTCGCAGGAGTCTCCCGTGAAAACCAAGGTCGCCGACATCCTGACAGAGGTGCTCCATGCCACTGGCGTAGAGCGGATATATGGCGTGGTCGGTGACAGCCTCAATGGTGTGACCGAGTCGCTGCGGAAGCGTGGCGACATCGAATGGATCCATACCAGACATGAGGAGACGGCAGCTTTTGCGGCTGGTGCAGAAGCCCATGCCACAGGTAAGCTTGCTGTGTGCGCCGGAAGCTGTGGGCCGGGCAATCTCCATCTGATTAACGGCTTGTTCGATTGCCACCGCTCCGGTGTTCCGGTGTTGGCGATTGCCGCGCAGATACCGTCAGCGGAAATCGGTCGTGGTTATTTCCAGGAAACCCATCCAGATCAGCTATTCCGCGAATGCAGCCACTTCTGCGAACTTGTGACCCGACCGGAGCAGCTACCCGGGGTGCTGGAATCGGCCATTCGATCAGCGATTGGCAAAGGCGGCGTTGCCGTGGTCGTTATCCCAGGCGATATCGCGTTGAGTGACTATTCGGCGAAGATCTCGAAAAAAGCTGCGCTGTCCATCGCCAAGCCGAACGTGGTCGCTGCGGAAGATCAGATCACAGCACTGGCCGAACTGCTAGACAATAGCGTAAAAACCACGCTTTTGTGCGGCCGTGGGTGCGAAGGCGCCCATGACGAACTCGTTGAATTTGCTTCAAAGATCAAGGCACCGATCGTCCATGCGTTAGGCGGCAAGGAACATGTGGAATGGGATAATCCTTACGATGTGGGTATGACCGGCCTGATAGGATTTTCCTCCGGGTACAAAGCGATGCTTGATTGCGATACGCTCGTCATGCTTGGCACCGATTTTCCGTATCGGCAGTTTTATCCAACGGATGCGAAAATCGTGCAGGTCGATATACGGCCCGAACATCTGGGACGTCGAACGCCGCTTGATCTGGCAATCGTCGGCGACGTCAAGTCCACGTTGCGTGCCGTACTGCCGCATCTCAAAGAGAGAACGGAAACAAGGCATCTTGATCGTTGCCTTGCGGCCTATGAGAAAGCTCGCAAAGGTCTCGACGACCTCGCCCACGGAAAGCAGGGAGGACCGATCCATCCGCAGCATGTGGCGCGTCTCTTGAGCGAACAGGCCGACGACGACGCTATCTTCACCTTCGACGTGGGAACTCCGACGGTGTGGGCGGCGCGGTACCTGAAAATGAACGGCAAGCGCCGCATGATCGGATCGCTCGTTCATGGCTCGATGGCAAATGCCCTTCCGCAGGCGATTGGCGCACAGGCCGCATATAAGGGCCGTCAGGTGATCAGCATGTCCGGCGATGGCGGCTTCGCCATGCTGATGGGCGATTTCCTCACCCTTGCCCAACACAACCTCCCCGTCAAAGTGATCGTCTTCAATAATTCGTCGCTTGGTTTCGTGGCAATGGAGATGAAGGCGGCCGGGTATCTCGAGACCGGAACCGATCTAAAGAACCCTGATTTCGCCGCCGTAGCGCGCGCGGCCGGTATCCACGGCATACGCGTAGAGGACCCGGTAGAACTCGAACGGGGCGTTGAGGCCATCCTGCGCCATCCGGGCCCGGCATTGCTCGATGTCGTAATCAATCCACAGGAACTGTCGATCCCGCCCAAGATCGAGGCAGCCCAGGTGATGGGAATGAGCTTGTGGGCGGCAAAAACCGTTATGAATGGCCGTGGCGATGAGCTTCTGGACGTGGCGGTGTCGAATTTCTTCTCGCGATGGGGGTAACCCCGCCGGTGCGTTGAAGGCGCCTCCTGTCGTATCTGCATAGGCACCGGTTTCGGATGCTGAAACAAATTGCGAGCCGATGCGTTTTGACGAATATCCAATCAGCGGCAAAGGCGCACAAACACATGGGCCGGAAATTCGCCATTGTTTACGACACTCTTGTCGATGGGTTGATCGCCGGTTTGTCCGGTTACGAGTTATACGAGTTCGTTACCCGTCGATGCAACGGATCTTCGGACAAGAGGATTTGCCGAGCTTCCATAATGGCAATGTCAGACGTCCGTGTTCCTGATCGTGATGCCTTGGAGCGGATCTACTCCATTGCTGCGGATCATCGCTCGCGATGTATAGGCTGATGGAGCTTATCAAGAGCAATCCAATCGGGCGACCAGTTTAGGGCAGTCTGATCGGCGCGGCCCCCTAGCGGCCACTCTCGTTACAGGCAAACTCGTTGTTGGCCGTCAGGTTCACTTTTAGGGCGTCGTCTCCCTCCTGACCTTGAATTTTCAGTCGTTCTGGGCATTGTTTTGTCCCCTGTGCTCCTCGTTGTTCGACGATTTGAAGTTGGTCATCACACGAAGCGTTGCGAATGTGACGATCGAGAGTACGATTGCGGTGTCGTAGGCCGCTAGGCCCACGGATACTCCGATTGCGCCTGTCGCCCAAATGCTGGCGGCTGTCGCTGTTCCCCGTGTGCCAAGCTTGCCGACAAGGATCGCTCCGCCGCCGATAAAGCCGACGCCGTTGATCAGCCCCTCGACGATGCGTGCTGTTGCTTCGGCATTGCCAACAGTAATTGTCTCGGTGGCTTGGATAAACCCGCACGAGGCGATCGCGACGAGGGGAAAAGTGCGAAGCCCAGCGCTGCGTTCGTTCTGTTCACGATCCCAGCCGATCGGTAATGCAAGGATATAAGCGGACATCAAGGCGACCAGGTGCGGAAGGATGTTTAGCTCCACCCCCAGGGAAGTGAACCAGTCGTTCAATCCTGCACCTCCTTGAATGCCCAGACGCGATATAGATAGACCGCGACCAATATGATTAGCACCGCCGTGGATATGGGATCGACATAATCTGACACAACAGAATAAGCTTGGCCGAGAAGGTAACCGGCAAGCGTCAACGATGCTGTCCAGGCGACCGTGCCTATGGTCGAGAATATCAGGAATGTTCCCAGTGGCATGCGGGCAACGCCGGCGGGGACCGAGATCAGCGTCCGAACCGTCGGTATCAGCCGGCCAACGAGAACCGACAAATTACCATGTCGTTTGAATTTGTCGGTCGCGGCATCGACATCAGTTGGACGCATCGTCAGCCAGCGGCCATGACGTTCGGCAAGCCTGCGAACGCCTTCATGTCCAAGCCGCCGGCCGAGGTAGTACCAGGGCAGGGTTCCGAGCAGTGAGCCTACCGATCCCGCGCAGATCACGACCAAGACGCCCATATCGCCCCGCGTGGAAAGATACCCCGCGAGCGGCATAATCAATTCAGAGGGGATCGGAGGAAAGATATTCTCAAGGAACATCAGGAGCGCAATTCCGGACGGACCGAACTTTTCCATCATCGATTGAACGAATGCTTCCATTTGCGCTTTCTGAAAATAAGTGCTGACCGAAGGGTTTAAGCCGCTCACAACTTAGCCAGCTCGCGGGCTCTAGAAGCCCGCGAGTTCTGACTTTCGCTCACATCTGGACCTTGGCATTGTCGCCCATGTCGGGTTTGGCGCTGGTAACTGCTGCGGCGGCCATTTTGATATAACTCATCATCGTGCCTGGGCTATCCCAGTATTCGGCCGACGATGGCGTGACTTTCAGGATCCGGATTGATGGATCTTCGGCGTCCTCCCACCAGGCCTTTGCCGGGGTAGCCCAAAGATCGCGGATTTTTTCCCGATCATTCTGCACCTCGGCCGTACCGGAGATCGAGACGTATTTTTGCCCCTTGCTATCGGCGAATGCCAGGCAGACATTCGGCTGGCGAGACACTTCGTCGTCCTTGTGGCTCGCGACGTCGGTTAGGAAGTAGAAAGCGTTTTCATCCTTTTTCGCATAGGCCGACATCGGGCGCGCCTTCAGATCCGTGCCTGCCTGCGTCGTCAACATGCAGAAGCCAATCTTTTCGGCAAGATGCCAAACCTTGCTAATATCATCTTCGTTCGTCTGCATCCATTTCGCTCCTCGTTGCGAGAGAAAAACGACCGAAGAGAAGCTCTGGTTCCAACGGCTGTCATCCGTACGCGCCCGTCCCAATAGCGCTGCTTAATTACCCGTTGTGAAAAAGCAGAACGCCCTCTCCGCCATTGTTTGGGTCACTTTTCCCTATTGGCTGCAAGCTTCTGTGTTCATTAGTGAATTTTGACCGTCAGCCCTCAACAAGGGACTTCTGTCGTGAATGAATCGCGCAATTTATCGCTGCTTGTACATTCCGATGTAACGCCCGACGCGGAAATGATTTCCGCGTAGAAACGGGATCGCAATCTCAAAAGCGATGCTCCGGGCTCTATCTGGTGAGGAGCGGCGGCACCTGTCTTTCCAAATCAGATTGCCGAAGCGCATCGGCGGTGGTGCGGGCTCTCGGCCATTAGCATCAGCCTCCTCTCCATCTCGCATCAGATAACCAAGGGAATTGGTCGACGCGCTTGCCGATGGCTCATAGCGCATTCAGGGAGATCGAGAAGAGAATGGCGGGCCGGTAAGGATTTGATCTTGCGGACCGGATCGCGGAGCGCATTATCGTTGGCCCGGCTGGCTCTCTCGGATTAATTATGCGCAATTGGTTTGCTCGACGTCCCGCAAGGGCTGTTCCCAAGATAACGCTGCGTGCGAAGGCTTGACGGTTGACAACGGAACCCTTCGACCCACGAGCTTGGAAGACCGACTCAGTCGAGCAGTTTGTCCGCCAGGTTGATGCTTACATCTGATGGTACAATGAAAGCGATCAAAATATAATAGGAGTCGCTCGGCCCCATCGCGTATCGCAGTAGTCTGGGCCATAACGTCTAAATGAGTCCAGGTTTCCATCCGCATTCCCCCAACACTCAGTGTCTCCATGATCCATCCTGTCATCATCGGCGACCGTGAGACAATGATGACACGAATTTCACAAAGGCGTTACAACCGAGTTTGTCAACTATCTGCAAAACAACGTAAAAATGATATTTTAGCGAGTTTTCATCGAGATTCGCCCAATGATCCCAAGAGGCGAAATTTCTCGAAAATTTTTGAACCCCGATTTTGAATACATCAATAAATTGTATATCGTTTCCGCGGCTAGGTGATTTTAGCCCGAAATCTGCCGCTCAATCCGTCGGCACCGATTCTTCACCAGAAACACGAGGATGGAACCGAATTCTCGGTTCGAAGTCGGGTAGGACAGGACTTGCTCGAGTGCTTCGTCAGCTTTGGCCCCGACCAGCGCGGCAAGCTCCTCGACGCGCCTAGTGACGGCTGCCGGGCTGAGGCCGACGTCTGTGGCGAACTGACGCCAGTCCTTTCCATGCAGATCGTCCGCATTGCGCTTGTCGGCAAGTGTTTGCGGCAGGGACTGGTCGACCCGTCGGTACGGTGCCGCGCACATGAGATCGTAGAGCGGGGCGAGCCTCGCCGTGCCGGACGCGCCGACGAGGACCGAGTAGTTCTTGGCATGCGAATCCGAATTGCAGATCAGGATGTTGAAGATCACCGCATCGAGTAGTCGAAGGCGTTCTGCCGGGGACACGAGGTGCGCCAAGGCCTCGAACATCTGCGGCAGGGACGCGCCGCCGCGCCGACCGAGGCCGGTCTGCTCGTATTTCTCGGCCGGGAACAGGCCCAGCGGCTGGCAGAAATCCTCCTGGTGGATGCGCCGGATGATGCCTTGCCCATCCGAAACCCGGTCATAGCGGCGGACAAGGAGATAGTCCCGCTTTCCCGCCCGCCCGATCGTCACCTCGGCGGCGTCGAGGCCACAGAGGCTGGCAAGCATCATGCAGAAGGCTTCGTTGGTGACGCTGCCCGCAAGGCGCTTGATGTCGGGTTTCAGGATATGGGTCGATGGGGTGCCGTCCAGCGGGATGCCGATCCGCCCGTCCGTGCCGATGTAGACGGGCAGCTTGTCCTGGACGCCCGCAAGCGACATCGAGACGCCCCGCTCGCCGATCAGGAAGGGGCGCTCCGGCAGCTCGTCGATGATGCGCTCGAGCGCGGCCTCGTCATCAACGATGCGGGAATTATTTCCCTCCCGTCGCGGCTCGCCGATCGAGAACGCGCCTGCCGTGTCGCGGCCGACACGCATCAGCAGGCCGACGATATCCTGTGGCGAGACCTTCAGTTGCTGGCCGATCTCCGAGAGGTGGATTTCCGGCAAGAGGTTGGCGAGCCATGGCATGACTGCTTGGGGCCGTGGCTTCCGACTCGCAGAGGCATGGTGAGCGAAAGCGGGAAGGCGGAGGCGCGCTTTTCCCATGCGGCGTCATAGGTGAGAGACAGGGCATCCTGATCTGCCAGGCGGGCAACGGGCCAGTTCTCGTAGTAGATCGTCGTCACGGCGGCACCTGATCAGGAAAAGCGTGGCAGGTAGCCGAGATCGTCGTCGGCCGCCGGGGTAAGCGAAGGCGTTACGGATTTCAGGTCGCCGAGATCAATACCCACCGTTCGGGCGGCAATCAGCGATTTTTCCAGATGGCAGGTCGGCTTGCCGTTCTCCAGATCGACGATGAAGCGCTCGCCGGTGCCGCATCGCTCGGCCAGCTGAATCTGAGTCCAGCCCAGCGTCTTGCGGCGCTCCCGGATCAGCGCTCCGAATTCCGTGGCAGATCGGATCATGTGGAACCCTCCAAGAGGTTGAACTTACCGCACAGGAAGAAAACTGTAAAATCCAGAAAAATTTACCGATCGGGAAGTTTTGCTGCTCGGACCGCAAAAACTTCTTCATCGGGAAGTCACGTGGCTGATGTCGTCCGCGGATAGGGTCGGGTTTTTTGGACCCTGTCAGGAGGACAATATGGAAAAACCGGATCAGCGAAAGCGCGCTATTACGACCGAAGAGCGGTTGGAACAAGCCGTCGATCAGATTCAGCGGATCGCCGATCCGTTGCGCATATGGGACGGAATGCCAGCGGACGAAGAGCGAGCTGATTGAACTGCTCTTCGACAGCCTAGGCAGTGTCCCCATAA
>UCHV01000007.1 GCA_900472395.1 Hyphomicrobiales bacterium | reverse complement strand
TCAACGCCCGGCTCGGAAGCAGCGGTGATCTTCGCCTTGATTTCGTCAACGACGCTGATCGAGGACTTCAGAGCGGTGGAAGCAACGTCGGTGGTGGCGGCGCCGAGGCCGAGCGCGTCCTGAACGGTGGAGAGCGCCTTGTTGTCCGAACGCATGGTGGTCGCGATCGACCAGTAAGCAGCGTTGTCCTTGGCGTCTGCAACCTTGAGGCCCGACGAGATGCGGCCCTGGGTGTTTTCCATTTCGGAGTTGAGCGAACGCAACGTGGACAGAGCAGAGATAGCGCCGGCGTTGGTGAGAATGCTGGTCATAGAATTTAGTCCCTTTTAAACAGAATACGGTGGGGGACATACCGGGCTGTAAATACCGGTGATGACGTCTGGCTTCATGCCCACTCGGCTCCTCGCGCTGGAGAAAACCAAACCCGTCATGTGAGGCTGACACTCGCAGACAATGATTTCGGATTCCTTAAACCAGGCCCCAAAATATATTATAAAATGCCACATTCCCCACATTGGTGCACCGGCTTCGAGCAAGCTTGATCGAATATGGCAGGCACGGGGGCAGTCCGTTTTTTGCCGGCGGCGGCTCCCGTAGGCCATAATTCGTGGAGTTTACCTTTGACCCCGCAGACCCTGTTTGCCGATGCCTCCAAAAGTTTTCAGCGCGGTCGCTACACCGAAGCGCTGGGCTCTCTTAACCAGCTGCTGGATTTCTCCAAGGACGCGAAGACCTACGCTCTTCTGGCAAAAACGTTTGTCGCCCTCAACTTCAAAGAGGAGGCCGCCCGCACATACACATTGGCGGCGGAACAGGGCGGATCGCGTGCCGAAGACCATTATATCGAAGCAATGAAGCTCTACATGGAGGTCGGGCAGGACGATATCGCGCTCAGCCTCGGCCTGCCGCTTCTGCAGCGTTCCGGCAGGGATCCCGATCTCGCCTTCATGATTGCCAGCCTGCTGTTCAAGCGCGGCGAAAAGGAAGTGACCCGGGCGTTCCTGCCCGTTCTGGCGGCCAGTGAAAACACCAAGCACAACAATCTCGCGTTCCTGCTTCTGACCGGTTCGCCGGAAGACAATACCGAGCGCGCGGCCCTTGGCGCCCTGCTTGCCAAGATGCCGCACAGTTTGCCGGTAATCATCGCGCATCTGGTTTCCCACCGCGAGATCAACAATTACGACGAAATGCAGCGCCTGCAGCCGCAACTGGACCGTATTCTCAAGAACAACGTCGAGAAGCTGGTGCAGGTCGATTCCCCCTTCTACAACCTCATGTGGCTTGCCGATGAGGCGATCAACAAGAAGGTCGGCCACATGGTCGACGCCTTCCCGGCCGATCATCCGAAGCAACGTCTGACCGCCCCGCATTCCTGGGGCAAGAAGATCCGCATCGGTTATCTGTCCTCGGATTTCTGGCAGCACCATGCGACGATGAAACTGTGCGGCGCCGTTATGGAAGCCCATGATCGCGACCGTTTCGAAATCACGCTGTTCTGCTACACCGACCCGACCCATCTGGAAGACGGCGCATCCCGCGAGAAGTGGGGCAAGGTCGTCTCCGTCCGCGACATGACGAGCGACGAGACGGCTCAAACCATACGGGACCACAACATCGACATTCTCGTCGAGATGAAGGGCCATACCCGTGGCGGTCGGGCCTACATTCTCAACAAGGCCGCCGCGCCGGTTCAGGTCGCATGGCTCGGCTTCCCGGGAACGACGGTCAATGTCGATCTCGACTACATCATCGGCGACCATTCGGTCCTGCCCGACAAAGCCAAGCCGCATTACTGGGAAAAATTCTGCCGACTGCCGGAAAATTACCAGCCCAACAATCCCAATCAGGCGCGCGCCAGGACCGACATGTTCACCCGCGCCGAGGCCGGCCTGGCGGACGACGCTTTCGTTTTTGCGTCCTTCAACGCAACACGAAAAATCTCGCGCGAGACGATCGACCTGTGGACCCGCATTCTCAAGGCAACGCCCAAGAGCCTGCTGTGGGTGATGGTGAAATCACGCGAGGCCGAAACCAACATCCTGCGCAGGTTCACCAATTCGGGTATCGATGGCACCCGCATCGTCTTTACCAAGATGGTGCCTTACGAAGCGCATCTGTCGCGCATCACGCTTGCCGATGTCGGCCTCGACCCGTTCCCCTGTAATGGCCACACGACGACATCCGAACAGCTGTGGGCCGGCCTTCCGGTGTTGACGAAAGAGGGAACGCATTTCTCCTCACGCGTGACGGAAAGCCTGCTGCGCGCCATCGACCTTCCGGAAATGGTCGCCAAGGACGAGGAAGAATATTTCCGCCTGGCCGTCGATCTTTACGAAAACCCGGAAAAGGCCCGCGCCTACCGCGAGCGGCTGGAGCAGAACCGTTTCGTCAAGCCGCTTTTCGATGCCGAACGTTTCTGCCGCCATCTCGAAGCCGGTTTCGAGATGATGGCCGAGCGCGCCCGCAACGGCCTGGGCCCGGACCATATCGACGTGCCGGCACTGCCGCCGCGCGAGACGAGTTTCCTGTAAGACAGACATCGAGGGCACTCCCACACGGGTTGCCCTCGATCGACGCGCAGAAAAAAGCCCGGGCGAGGTATCCTTCGCCCGGGCTTTCTTATTTTTAAAACCTAGCCGGCAATCAGGCCGTGCCACCGGCCGTCATCACGGTCTGCAGCATTCTGGCCTGCGAGCGGGCGGACATGACGCGAAACCCGTTTTCCTGAAGGGCCGTGCGGGCGTCTTCATCGGAAATCAGCTGCAGGCAGCGGTCGATCAGGTTGTCGTAAGGCTCGATGCCGAGACCATCCAGAAACGGCAGGACATCCGGATCGGCCGCATCGCCTTCCGTCAGCACACAGACGCGGTTGGCCAGGAGATAGGAGACCCGCACGATCTCGAAAACGTTGCTGCTATAGTGGTGGATGTTCATGACCACCTTGGAGCGCGCGATCGCCGCATCCCGCTCCCGGCCGTAAACGTTGAAGAGGTGCGCGACCCCCAGCCCTGCCCGTTGCAACGCTGCCAGAATATCGGCGCGGCGCTGGTTGAGAGAACCGTAAAAGAGTACATCGACGTCCTTCACCGGTGCTGGCACGATCCGGGTCAGGCAGGCGCTGTAACCGATTTCCAGCAGCCCCGCCTGCTCGATACCCTTGGAGATCAGGCGATCACGATTGCGCGGACTGTAATCGAGAACCGGGAAGTTCTTGAGGATCGTCAGGTACCTGGAATTGATCCAGTTGCTTTCGTCGGACACCTGCTCGAGATTGACGATAACGCTGTCCTTCGGCAGATGCGGGATGATATCTTCCGGCAGAAGATTGCCGCCGTAGATGATCGGCGAGCGACCTGCGAAATGATTGAATTCGGTCACGATCGGCAGTGAGCCGCCGAGCTCGTGCCAGGCGCCCTGCAGCGACTGCGCCACTTCATCGAAGGCCTGGCTATGCGTGTAATTCTGCGGCGTGACGATCCAGATACATCGCCGGTCCTTGTGGGCCTCCCAGCCGCCGGCAAACGGCAACAGCCGTGACGATGTGGCGGTGGCGGATACGTTTGTCATGACCTGGCCTAACCTCATGCTGCATCGGCTCGTTTATCGGTCCGCAACCTAGATAAATGAACTTGCGCGACGCTGGCGGGATGGCCGCGTTAGCCCCGGGCAAGGTTTTTGCGGTTAGCTGCGGCAAACCGAGTGGAGACGACCTTGGACGACAACAACTTTCACGGCGCAGACCGACTGCTGGATGACGGCTATTTCGGCAGTATCAACGAAGGCCTGCTGCAGGAGGTTCGCCCACAAGACCGGACCATTCTCGATATCGCTTGTGGCGACGGTCGCTTCGGCCATCGGATCAAGCACATGCGTCCGGATGCCGTTGTCACCGGTATCGTTGCCGATGCGGCCATGGCGCCACATGCTCGCGAAGTTCTCGATGCCGTGCACATTCTCGATGTCGAAAACGAATTGCCGCCGATCGAACCCGGCAGCACCGATTGCATCGTGCTCGACGGCATACTGCAGACCATGCGTGATCCTGCCAGCGTCCTTCGCAAGCTCGTTCCGCTTCTTACACCGCAGGGCCGCTTCATCGCCGCCGTTGAAAATGCCCAGCATTTCGATAGTCTCGCTTCGCTGATTGCCGGCGATATACAGGTCCACGAAGAAGGCCCGCTCAAGCGAGACACCGTCCATCTCTTCGGCACGGCCAATATCCAGAAGCTGTTTCTCGATGCCGGCCTGATGCCGCAATTCACCAATGCGGAGCGCGACGAGATCCCGCCGGGAATGGCGGAGGCGATTGCGCCGATCGCACAACATCTGAAGCTGAACGTCAATTTCCTTCTGCAGAAGATGCAGACCCGGCGCTATGTCTGCACCGGCCGCCCCATGGTTAAGGCGCAAGCCAGCGAGCGCGGCATCACCTTCGTCGCCGCAGTCAACAATCTGCGCCAGTTGCAGGACAACCTTCTCGCCTCACCGATTTTCCGCAACGGCCGACACGACGTTATTCCCGTCACCGGCGCGACGAGCGCCGCGGATGCGCTGCGCACCGGCTTGGGGCGAGCGGCGCAGGTAAAGGATGTGATCGTGCTGCTGCACCAGGACATCTATCTGCCGGAAGGATGGGACGACAAGCTCATTGCCGGTATCGATGCGGCCGAGCAGGCGTTTGGCCCGGTCGGCATTGCCGGCGTGTTCGGCGTGGTTCAGGCCGGAACTGAAAAATTCGAGCGCGCCGGAAAGGTGCTGGACCGCCGCAACACGCTTGAAACGCCGCATGAACTTCCGGCACGTGCTGTCAGCCTCGATGAAATCGTACTGGCATTTCCGGTGCGCAACGGCGGAATTGCCGGACTTGAGCCCGAGCTCGGTTTTCACATGTATGGATCCGAAGTGTGCCTCAAGGTGGGCGATGCCGGCGAAGAGGCGATCATCGTCGATGCGCCATGCCTGCACAATTCGGAATCGAGCTACAACCTCGACCAGGCATTCGCCAGGTCGGCACAGATTTTTGCCGACAAACGCCGGGCGAGTTTTCCCTACGCCACGACATGCGTGGAATTCCACACGGACGGACAAGTGCGAACGTGGTGAGAGAGGCCGGTGGCCGGCATGCCTAAAAAGACAGTTCGTAGAACTCGTGGGCCATGCCGCCGCCGCCGAACTCGGTCTTGAAACCGTAAAGTCCTTCATTCAGCACGCGACCGCCATCTTCGTTGCTGGTGCCGAAATCGAAATAACGGGCACCACGGTCGCCGGCTTCCTCGATAACCGCATCGAAAACGGCATCCAGCGCCGAAACGGCATAACCTTGCTCGCTGGAAGCGATATACTGCGCGTGCCACAGATTTGCCGACAGGAACAAGAGTACGCCGGCAACGACCGTCTCGTCGATCACCGCGCAGCGCATCTGGATCAGCTCGGGGAAACGGCTTGCCAGAAGCGTGATCTCCTCGAGCGTGTGAACCGGCCGCGCCCCGTGCTTCCGCTCCAGATTGCCATGCAGAACCGCCCAGAGCCCCGGCAGGCGTGCAATGTCTGACGATATACACACCGATTTCAGTGCCTTTTTCAGGCTGCGGCGCCGGCGCTCGGACAAAGGCCGACGATTGGCAAGGTCAATGGTCGAAGACAGATCGCAGCGGATGCGCCGGGCATCGAGCCGGAACAAAGCATAGAGGTCATCCTGCGCCGGCGTGGTGCAATAACCGTGTGGAACAGCCTTATACAGCAGGCGCGAAAACCCCTTGGCCCGATAAAAGCCGAGGATGGCATCAAACGCTGCCAGCATCCTTTGGCCGGTCAGGCGACCATCGTGAACAATGCCGCCATAGGTCGCACCCGGATGACTGACGACATGAGCGGCATCGGCGGGCGAAACCGCGGCAGGCAGGAGTCCGATCAGCTTCTCCCCGTCGTAGACGAGAACCGAAGCATCGTTGAAACGATCACCGTGGTAGCTCAGAAACCGGCGTGTATGCAGCAGGGTCGCGTTCACGGTGCCGGCACACCAGTGGTCCCACACCTTCTCGCAGGACGGGTCGTAAGGTCGGATTTCAAGGGAAGTCATGGCTGGAGTTCCGCAAGGCCGAAACCGGTGACGCCAAAATCGTTACCGTTATAGAAGCAGAAGGTGCGGCCGGCGCTTTCAACAACCGCCGAATATTCGACGGATTCACTGTCCCAGCCTTCTGCGGAGGCTTCGAGGTTCATCTCTTCATCCTTGCGCGTCCAGTTGAGGCCATCCGGGGATTCCGCATAACCGAGATGGTAGGCGCGCGGAAACCGGCCGCGGATGCTATAGAACATGCGAAAAAGGCCGGCTTCGTCGATGATGTAGGGGCGCCCGAAGCCGTGTTCTCTGGCCAGATCGACGGGCAGGACCACACGCCCCTCTTCTGGCCATGTTATGCCGTCATCGGACTCGATGTAGCGGATATCGTAGATCGGCATGGACTTTCCATCGATCTCTTCCCATTCGCTACCGGCCACATACCACATGCGGACACCGCCACCCTGGCGCGGCAAAACGAAATTTCCGCAGCGGAAATACATCTCTGCGGATGATCGCTCCAGCACAGGTGTGGCTTTTACGCGTTGGAAACTGTCGCCGTCGTCATGGCTGACAGCAAGGCCTGTCAGCAGGCGATAGCGAATGTGGTGGCATAGCTCGAAACCGACATAATACATCAGCACGCGGCCATCCGGCATCCGTATCACCGTCGTCTGGAACACGCCGTTATCGTCGAAAGCGCCAGGTGCTCCGCAGTCCAGAACGGGCTCATCGGAAACCTTCAATACCCGCAATGGATCTTCTGGATCGACGTCCACATAACCGATCCGCCCGACGTTGTTTTCGTCCCGGCACTGAATGAAAAGACGCAGCGTTCCGTCCTGCCGACGAAAGGGGGTCGGGCAGGTTGCGTATTTGCGCGCCCACCAGAGATCTCCCGATGGCGTCCAGACGACTCCGCGCTTTATCCAATCCATTAGTCAATCGTCCTTGATTTTGAAAAAGCGACGAGCGGGGATTTTGATGGGTTCGGCATTGTCCGTCTTGTAGAGGGCGTTTTCGGCCGTGTCCTTCATGATCGTCGTTGCCGGGCCAACCCAGTTGTCGGCACCGATGGAAAGATTGTTTGCCGCCGTCGCATTGACACCGAGGAAGGAGTTTTCCCCCACCGAGGTGAATCCCGACAGCACGACATGGGAAGAAATGAAGCAGTTATCGCCGACACTGCTGTGATGGCCAATATGATTGCCGCTCCACAAAACGACGTTGTCGCCTAATGTGACGAAGGGCTGGACGGTATTGTCTTCAAAGATAAAGCAATGTTCGCCGAGCTTGACGTTGCGCCATACGAAGGCGCGACTGCTGATATAGCTGGCGGGAGTGTACCCCCTGCCCTTCACGGTCTTGTAAAGGCGGGTGCGCAACCTGTTCATCTGACTATAGACGAGCGCTGCATAAAACTCGGTATCGGCAGGATCGAAATGCTGTTCGATCTCCTCGAGCGCCACCACCGGCAGGCCGAACAGCTCCGTCTTCGTGAGATAGGCGGATTCCACGGCAAAGCCCAGAACCTCGTAGTCTGAATCATGCGTGAAATATTCGAAGGCAATTTCAGCGAAAGCACTGTCGCCGACGATGAACAGTTTCTTGGTCTTGGCCATGACAATTCCCTATGAGGAACCGCCCTTAAGGGCGAGTGATCAGGATATCTTCACGGCGATTGGCCATCGGCAGCGATGGATCCTGCGGCAGGACATAGGCGTCGAAACCCTGCAGTCGTGCGCGCTGGACGATTGCCATGACGACCGCGTCGTCGATCTGGTCATGTTCGATTGTGTTGAACGAGACCTGCGGCTTTTCCGCCGTGTTCATGAATGCCTGGTGGAAACGGATACCCGTCTCGCTGGCAAAAAAGCGCTTGCGCTTGGAAATGTTTGGAATGTCGCCCAGCAGCAGCTGGCCACCCGGTGCAAGCAGAGACAACGAAAGGTCTACAAAACGGAAGAACGAGACATCGACGATGATGTAGTGCAAAACGCTATAGCAGAGAATGACGTCGAACTTGCCGCGATTGGCCTCGATGAATTCCGGGCATTGAGGGTACATTGCCGCCAGCTTTTCTATCCGCTGGCCGGACGGCAGGAGGTCGAGCATTTCCTGGCTGTCGATCAGCGTCAGCTCATGACTGCGATCGCGGCACAACTCGATCAGCATCGTCGGCAGATCGCTGCACCCGGGACCGATGTCGAGCACCTTGGAAGATGTGCCATTAAGATTGCGCAGCTTGCCGGTAATGTCTGCAAAGATCGCCTCTTCCCGCCCTTCGCGATAGGCATTGGGAAAACCGATCTTTTCATATTTCGACATAGACGCATCGGACGCGAATTTGCGAAACTCTTCAAAGCCGATATCGACGAAATTTGCCGGATCAGCCATTGGCCACCTGATGGAGGGTTGCGGACGCATTATAGGCGTTGACAGCCGTGATAACGTGTTCGACCTGCTCTTCCGTCAGCACCGGGCTCATCGGAAGCGACAGGCATTCGTCATGCAATGTTTCGGTGACCGGCAGGGAAAGACCGCCGAGCAGCGACTGGAAGCATTCCTGCCGGTGCGGCGCGACAGGATAATGGATAGCGGTCTGGATACCGTGATCGGACAGATGCCTGGCCAGCGCATCGCGATCCGCGCAATGAACCACGAAAAGATGCCAGACATGGCTTTCCGCCCCGGCACTGACCGTCGGAAGCCGGATATCGGCATTGCGGATCCCGTTCATGTAACGGGTGGCAACCGAGCGGCGCGCCGCATTATCCGTATCAAGATGCGGCAGCTTGGCTTTCAGGAAGGCCGCCTGGATTTCGTCAAGGCGGCTGTTCAGGCCCTGGTGGTTGTTGATGTATTTGCGCTCCGAACCATAGTTGCGCAGCGAACGCAAAAGTTTGGTGAACTCGGCATCATTGGTGGCGATGGCGCCGCAATCTCCCAGCGCACCAAGGTTTTTGGTCGGATAGAAGCTGAAGCCCGCGGCGTGACCGAAGGAACCGGCCCGCTTGCCTTCCAAGATGGCACCATGCGCCTGCGCCGAATCCTCGAGCACGAGAATGTTTTCGCGTCGGCAGATCTCCATGATGCCCGGCATGGGGCAAAGCTGGCCATGGAGATGGACGGGAACAACGGCCTTCGGCTTCTGTGACAGCGCCGAAGTCAGCCCCCTTACGGAGAGATTGCAGGTGGCCGGATCGGGCTCGACGAGGATGGGTTTAAGCCCTGCTTCTTGAATCGCGATGATCGTTGCAATGAACGTGTTTGCGGCAACAACGACGCCATCCCCCGCCTGCAGCCTGCCCTGTTGTTTCCAGGCGCGCAGTACCAAGATCAGTGCATCGAGACCGCTGGCAACGCCGATCACATGGTCCACGCCGCAATAGGCCGCAAAATCCTGCTCGAAGCTTTCCAGCTGCCGCCCGAGGATGAACCAGCCACTGGCGATGACCTCGCGGGCAGCACTTTCCAGATCGGCGGTCAGCGACGCCTGGGCTGCGGAAAGATCGAAGAACGGAACCGTCGTCATTTCACGCTCCCGGCGTTTTCCGCGGCTGCAACCAGGAACTCGTTATAGTCGCGGAAATAGTCGTCTTCTTCATAGACCTCGGATGCCAGCACGAGGCAGACGGCACCGGAAGAAAAATTCTCCAGCTCGCGCCACCGCATGGGCGGGATGTAAAGCCCGTAATACGACCGGTTCAGCGAAAACTTCTCCGCATCGGCGCCGTCGTCGAGAATGACATCGAAACTTCCTGCCATGGCGATGATCAACTGATGCAACGCCTTGTGACCATGGCCGCCGCGAGAAGCGCCGCCGGGCACGTCGTAAAGATAATAGACACGCTTGATATCGAAGGGCACGTGGCGTGCGGCCTCGACAAAGGTGAGGTTGCCGCGCTGGTCCGGGATGCGAGGGAGATCGATGATCCTGCCGATCGACGAAGCCTGCTCATCGGCATTACCGACCGGCAATGGTGCGAGCATGCGCATCGAAGTCTGCGAACGCATCATGGCGGAAGAGGTTTCACGCAGCCTCTGCGCAAGGGGGGAATAAAGTACCGCACTCATGCGGCGATCTCCGTAAGACGCTGCTCGAAGCGAAGGATATCGTTCTGGAGTTCAGGAAAACTGGGAGCCCAGTAACGGTATTCGCGGAGCAGACTGCTGTAGGTGAGCGGGAACTGATCGGCTGAAAGCCAGCCAGCTTTGGTGACGTGATCGACGATCACCTCCCATTCGGTGATGCTGTGGATGATTTCCGGGTTGGCAGCCGGGTCCGAATTGGATCCCTGATGCTGCCTGAAATAGGACAGAGTAACCGGATGCGCGACGACATTGCCCTTGGCCGCGAGATTGATCCAAGCGATCACATCGCCAAGACCGCGCGAGGTAAAGTCACGGAAATCCAGCAGGGAACCGCTCGTAAAGATGGCGTCGGCGCGCCGGAACATCACCGTCGTCAATTCACCGATAACATTGCGGGCGTTTGCCGCCATGACCCGGATACATTCGCGACCATCTATCACTCTGACGCTGCCGGAGATCTGCAACATATTGACGTGGCTGAGAAACACGTTGTCCTGATCAATAAGATCACGTGGCGAAAAGGCCAATGTCGTATTCTGTGCCCTCGTCGCCTCGAGAGCCCCCAAAAGATTCTGCACGCAAAAGGGATGAAGAATATCGTCATCAAGCAGAAACTTGATGTACTCCCCCTGCGCCAAACCGATGAGCCGGACCACATTGTTCTTGCTGCCGGGATTGGGATTGCGGCTGTACTGAACGCGGCCCGGAAACTTGTCGCAGATCTGTTTGATCGCATCCGTCGGGCAATCGTCCGACACGATGATCTCGATATCCTGAAATGTCTGAGCAATTGCGCTTGCAAGGCACAGTTCGAAATGCCTTGGCTTGTAGGAAGGAATGCAGATGGAAACCCGTGGCATTTGCCAATTCACCTCTGACGACATGCCGAATATCGGCTTTGTGTCCGAAGTGTATTACATCAAGCTTGTCTAAGGCTTTTGTGGCCGATGGCGACGCGGTCGATGGCAGGCCGTCAGTTGAACGATCTGACCAGACTTCCCACCAGCAAATTCCAGCCATCGATCAGCACGAAGAAGAGAATCTTGAAGGGAAGCGATATCGATGTCGGCGGAAGCATCATCATGCCCATGGACATGGTGATGGCGGCGACGATCATGTCGATGACCAGGAAGGGCAGGATGATCAGGAAACCAATCTCGAAGCCGCGGCGGATTTCCGACAGCATGAAGGCCGGGACGAGGACGCGGTAATCGATCTGATCCGGCGTGCCGACGGACTGGTTACGCTCGCGGGCGATATCGACGAAGAGCGACAGATCCTTGTCGCGCGTATTGGCGCTCATGAAGACGCGGAACGGTTCGGCGATGCGCGGCAGCGCTTCGGCTTCGGTGATCTGGTTCGACAGCATCGGCTGCACGCCTTCGTTCCAGGCGCGGTCGAAGGTGGGCGACATGACGTAGAAGGTCATGAACATCGCCATCGACACCAGAACCATGTTCGGCGGAGACGTGCCCATGCCCATGCCGGAGCGCAGGATGGAAAAGGCGATGACGAAGCGCGGAAAGCTCGTCACCATGATCATGATGCCGGGAGCAACGGAAAGGACGGTCAGAAGGCCGAAGGTGCGGATAATCCACGAGGCCGCAGAACCGTCCGTCGGCAGATTGAGAAGATCTGCCGGCGACTGCTGTGCGTGGGCAAGGCCCGGTGCCGCGACGATGACGGCGAGCAGTACGAGAAGTCGAATCATTCAATCACGAAGGTTCTGAACATCACCTTCGATACGCGGCCTTTCGCGCGCAGGTCAACACGTTCCTGAAGGTCATCCCGAAGATATTGGAAGCCGCGCGGGCCTTCGATCTGCTGCAGCGAAACGGTGCGCAGATAGGCGAGGATGTCCTGATGGATTTCCTGGGCAAGCGGCGTATCGGTGGGGCCGCGGAACATCAGCGCCACTTCCAGCCGCACCCAGTTGTCCGAGGGATAGGCAAGATTGGTGGTGATCGGATCGAGCAGCACGATGCCGTTGGCCTCGGCGGAGATCGGCTGGATGCCGTCCTCCTTCTTGGCGTCGCCATGGCCGCCGGCCGGCGCGGCTGCGGCATGCGCTTCGGCGGCCGGCTTTTCAGCCGGTGGCGGCGCAATCATGCCGCCCAGAACCCAGCCGCCGCCGGCGCCGATGAGCGTGACGACAGCCACGCCGGCAATCGTCATCACCATGCCGCCCTTTTTCTTGGCCTGGCCTTCTTCCGGGTTCGTTTCGTCCATCGACATATCCCTTGATCCGATCCGCGCTTTCGACCTTAGAAGGGCGAATACAGGTCGACGACCTGCTGGCCGATCGGCGGCTGCTGCACTTCCATCAGACGACCGCGGCCGCCATAGGAAATACGTGCTTCGGCGATCTTGTCGTAGGAAATCTTGTTTTCGGAATCGACGTCCTTCGGACGCACGATACCGGCAACGTTGAGAATACGGATCTCGTGGTTGACGCGCACTTCCTGCGAGCCGCTGATCAGGAGATTGCCGTTTTCCAGAACGCCGGTAACGACGGCGGCAACCATCAGCCGCAGTGTCTCGGAGCGCTTGGTCGAACCCTTGCCCTTGCTCTCGCTATCGGAATCCGTACCGAGATCGCCGGACGTGCCGGTGTTCGTGCTGAAGCCGAGAATGTTCTTGACGCCGGCGCCCCAGGTCAGTTTCGTCTTGTTCTTGCGGCTGCGGTCGCTTTCGTTATCGAAATCGGCCTTGTCGTTGATCTTGATGTCGACTGTCATGATGTCGCCGATGTTGAGCGCACGGGCGTCCTTGAAAAGGGCCGCCTGGTTGTCGCTCCACAGCGAATAGCCGTTTGCCATCTGGCGCGGCTGCTTGGGATAAGACGACATCTGCGGTGCCTGGGCATATTGCAGGCCGCTGCCGATCGGGCTCATGGCCGGGGCATTGCCGATTTCCTTCAGCGTCTGGTTCTGGCAACCCGCCAGAAACAGGACGGCGATCAGGGCTGACGCGCGCTTCATCATGTACGGTCCTTCGAAGTATGGGGGTCGGATGCGCTGGCGATGATCGTCGAGATCATGCCCGCCTTTTTCGGGTCCATCTCGGCAAGGATCAGACCCGACTGGCGCGCCGGAAGTTTCATGATAATGGCCGCTGCGATCTCCATCTTCATTTCGGCCAGCTGCGGAGCAGCCGCATCGGCCTTCATGGTCTTGAAGATATCGACCAGGCCGATTTCAGCGCTTTTGAGGAAATCGTTGCGGCGCTTCAGCCAGTCCTCGTATTCCGTCTTGCGGGTTTCGAGCGTGGCGATGCGGGCGTCCACATCCGATTGCAGCTTTTCCAGCTCCTGCTTCTGCAGAAGGTAACGCTGGTCACGGGCGGGATCGGCGATATTGGTGCAGAAGCGCTGGATATCGTCCGCCGTCGTCGGCGTGATGCTTTCGGCGGGCTGCTGCTGTGCATTGACCTGCGGTACGGCGGCCAAAACGGCGCCGGCGACGAGCAGCTTGCGGACCGTGGATGCGGAAATCGTGATCGTGAACATCGATTGTCTCTCCGTCATTGCAGCACGAGTTCGGCCTGGAGGGCGCCTGCGGACTTGATGCCCTGCAGGATGGCGATGATACCGTCCGGCTTGACACCGATGCTGTTGAGACCGGCCACCAGCGTGCGCAGATCGGGCCCGTTGAGGATGGCGACCTGGCCGCCGTCCTTCATCGCCATGATGTCGGTCTGATCCTGAACAGCGGTTTCACCGCGCGAGAAGGGTTCCGGCTGGATGATCTGAGGTGTTTCGGTCACCTGCACGGTCAACGTTCCGTAGCTGACGGCGACGCGGGAGACCTTTACATCCGCACCGATGACGATCGTGCCTGTGCGTTCGTTGATGACCACCTTGGCAGGCGTATCGGTCTGAACCACGAGGTTCTCGATCTCTGCCATCAGGCGCGTGAGATCCGCCTGGCGCGGTTTGGAAACGATGACTTCCTGGCTGTCGCGCGCTTCGGCGACCGGGCCGCCGTAACGCTGCGATGCGAACATGTTGACGGCATCGGCCATGCGCTGGGCGGTGGAAAAATCCGGATTGCGCAATTGCAGGACCAGATTGACCGAATCCTTGAACTTGGACGGCAGTTCGCGCTCGATGATCGCGCCGTTCGGCACCCGGCCGGAGGTGGTCACGCCTTCGGTCAGCGTGGCTGCTGCACCCTGCGCCTGGAAACCGGAGACGACGACCGCACCTTGCGCAACGGCATAGATCTGGCCGTCGGCACCGGAAAGCGAGGTCATGACCAGTGTGCCGCCGCGCAGCGAGGTGGCATCGCCGAGCGAGCTGACATTGACGTCGATACGGCTGCCGGGGCTGGCGAATGGCGGCAGGTTGGCGGTGACCATGACCGCCGCCAGGTTCTTGGCATTGGACTGGCCGCCCTGCATCGAAATTCCGAGGTTCTGCAGCATGGCGCGCATGGACTGGTCGGTAAACGGCGAGGAACGCAGGCTGTCGCCCGTGCCTTGCAGGCCGACGACGAGACCATAACCGATCAGCTGGTTTTCACGGCCGGACTGCAGCGAGGCGATATCCTTGATGCGGGCCGCATCGGCAAAGGCCGGCTGCACCGGACCGACAAGGGTCGCGATCGCGAGAGAAAGAGCAACAAGACGTTTCATGATCATTTCGCCATCACCTGCACGGTGCCGTCGGCCATGACAGTGCCGCTGACGGCGAGGCCGGAATCAATATTGCGGACGCGGATGACGTCGCCGACGGAGCCGTTTTGCAGCGGAGAGCCGGAGGCGGAAATCACCATGTTGCCGATGCCGAAAGTAAGCCGGACACTGGCGCCGCGCTTGACGAGATAAGGCACCCGCAGCCCCGACACGAGAATGGTGCGGCCCGGCAGAAGCGTACGATTGGTAATCATCCCGGTCACCTCGTCGACGGAACGCGCAAAGTCGCCCGCAAGGTTGGGATTGGTTATCTCGACCACGTCCAGAGAAGACGGGGCGATTTCCTCGCCCGGATAGATGATCCGCGTCGGCACGACGGCCATGCCCATGTCGGCCGCAGCTGGCGAAGCCAGGGCTGCGGCGATAAGCGACAGAAGCGAAAGGATGGTCTTGCGACCGATCCTTGCTGCATTTTCGTGTGTCCGGCGAAACATCATGTCTGCCCTGCCTTTTGGGTTTACTTGAGGTTCTGGCTCACGATCTTCGACATTTCGTCGGCGGTCGTGATGACCTTGGAGTTCATCTCGTAGGCGCGCTGCGCCGAGATCATGTCGGTGATTTCCTTGACGGCATCGACGTTGGACGATTCGAGATAGCCCTGACGGAGATAGCCGTAGCCCGGGTCTTCCGGAGCCGCGATCACCGCGTCACCCGATGCCGGCGTTTCGGCATAGAGGTTATCGCCGAGCGGCTTGAGACCGGCTTCGTTGGCGAAATTCGCCATCGTCAGCTGACCGACCTCGGTATATTCGGTGGCGTTGCCGATACGAACGCTGACCTGGCCGGTACGGCTGATGACGGTTTCCGTCACATTGGCCGGGAAGGTGATGTTCGGAACGACCTGATAACCTTCGATGGTCACCAGCTGGCCGTCGGCGTTCTGGTTGAATGCGCCGGCGCGGGTATACATCGTGCCGCCATCCGGCGACTGCACCTGGAAGAAACCGCGACCGACGATGGCCAGATCGAGATTGTTTTCCGTATGGGTCAGCTGGCCCTGCTCGTGGATGTAACGAACTGCCGCCGTCTGCACGCCGAGGCCGATATTGGCGCCTTCCGGCACGATGGCCTGGTTTGCGCGGTTCGGCACGCCCTGGGCGCGTTCGGTTTGATAGAGAAGATCGGCAAACTCGGCGCGACCGCGCTTGAAGCCGGTCGTGTTGATGTTGGCGATGTTGTGGGCGATGACCTCGAGATTGGTCTGTTGGGCATCCATGCCCGTCGCTGCAACGGATAGTGCTCTCATCGGTAAGGTTCCTTATCCGCTACTAGATCTGCATCTTGGAGATATCGAGGTAGGCCGAAACCAGCTTGTCGCGCAGCGCAATCGCGGTCTGCAGCGACTGGTTGGCCTCCATGACGGCATCCACGACTTCGCGTGTGTTGGCCTTGCCCTGGATCGCGTCGATGGATTTGCTTTCGGCGGTCTTCAGGTTGTCCATCGTCGAAGATGCGACGCTGCCGAGTACGCTTGCAAAGCTGACACCGGCGTTTTCGACCGGCTTCTGGACCTGGCCCAGCAGCGAAGTGGTGTTCTCGTCCGACGAGATGGAGCCGATGCCGCGGGAAAGAGAAAGCGAGCCTACGCTCTTGATTGCGTCGATCATTGCGAACCCTTCAGAAGCTCGATGGTGGAGGAAACGATGTCACGCGTCTGCTTGATCATCTGGAGATTGGCGTCGTAGCTGCGATTGGCTTCGCGCATGTCGGCCATTTCGATGAGCATGTTGACATTGGGCATCTTGACCATGCCCTTGGCGTCGGCAGCCGGATGGCTCGGATCGTATTCCTGGGCGAACTCGCCCTTGTCCACGCCAAGCTTCTTGACCGCGACCAGATCCGTGCCGGCTGCCTTGTCCATCTCGGCGCCGAAGGTGATGGTCTTGCGACGATAGGGATCGGCGCCGGGCGTATCGCCCGTGGTACGTGCGTTGGCGATGTTTTCCGATACGATGCGAAGTCTGGTGGCCTGGGCCTCCATCCCCGACCCCGCGATCTTCGAAGCGGCTGCGAGCGGATCCATTTCCTTACCTCTTCACTGTCAAAAGCATCATGCTGTTGAACGACTTCACCAGATTGGCGGAAAGCTCGTACTGGCGTTTGACTTCACCGGCCTTCGACAGCTCCTTGGAGAGCGCGACGGTGTTGCCGGATTCCTGGATGCCGATCTCGTCGTTAAGAGCGGCTTCCTCGACCTTGACGTTATTGCTGAGTGTGCTGTCGCCGAAATGCGCCGCATTGGTGCGCGCCATCCGCATCGACGTATTGTCGAGCACTGCGTCGAAGGATGCGACGTCCTTCGCCTTGTATTCCGGCGTATTGGCGTTGGCGATGTTGTTGGCGACGACTTCCTGGCGCACAGACAACCACTCGGCCTGCCTGGATGCCAGCGCGAATAATTGAATGGGTTGCATAGGCTTCTCTCCATTTTCTGGCTGAAGCCTATGTTAGTAATCTTGCGTCAGACTTACGGACGCGACGTTCCCTCGTTGGAATAGATTTCTCCGGCGGAGGTCACGATCACCCACTTGCCGTCGCGCTGCTCGAGCGTCGCAAGCCGGCTGTTGTCGGGAAGGATCGAGCCGATGCGAACCATATACATGCCGGCGGCATCCTCGATCAGCGCGCGGCCGTTCGAGACGTGCATCAGGCGAAAGCCGCCGCGGCCCGGAAACGGCTGGACTTCATCGACATCGGTCGGTGGCGCCTGGCGGATCGAGCCGACGGAAGTCGTCGCCGTGGTGATATTGTCGATCGGATCGACCGGCAGCTTGGGCTGGTCGTTCTTGTTGCTGTTGACCATGGCAAGCGGCGAGACGCTGAAGACATTGGTGACGTGGCCCGGCGGCAGATCACGCGTGTGGTCCATCGGCGAAACCCGGATGCCGAACTTGTCTTCATTCAGAAAAACATACCACGGGAAAAACGCCGAGGCGCCGGCAAGCACGATGCCGACGGCCAGCACCATGTGGTCGGACAGTTTGGATTTCTGCTTCGCCGCCCTGATCGGTTTTACCGGAACGTCCTGGTCGTCTTCGATCACGGTTTATCCTCTTGGGCGTGGGGGCGGCGCGATGCCTGCCCGCAATGCGTTGGCGAGATCCGAATAGGCATCTTCGCTGGGTTCGTCCGACGGCGTCTGCTTCAGCACGTCATAGATGATCGGCACCTGCTTGATCGCCATGTCGAGATCGGCATCGCTGCCGGCGCGGTAGCCGCCGATCAGGCGCAGATCGCGGGTCTCTTCATAGCGATGGATCAGCGATTTCAGCCGCGAAACCAGCCTTTCCTGATCGCCGGTCCAGGCCTTGCGGGCCAGACGCGAGATCGAAGACAGCGGGTTGATGGGCGGATAACGCCCCTCTTCCGCCAGGCTTCGCTCGAGCACGATATGACCATCGAGAATACCGCGGGCGGAATCGGCGATGGGGTCGTTGTGATTGTCGCCATCGACGAGGATGGAAATGATCGCAGTGATCGTGCCGGTACCTTCCGGCCCCGGACCGGAGCGCTCCAGCAGGCGCGGCAGTTCCGTGAAAACGGAGGCCGGATAACCACGCGCAACCGGCGGCTCGCCGGCGGCAACAGCCACCTCGCGGATCGCATGGGCAAAACGCGTGACGCTGTCGGCGATAAACAGGACATTTTCGCCCTTGTCGCGAAAATGTTCGGCGATGGTGATGGCCACCAGCGGCGCCATCTTTCGCAACATCGGGCTTTCATCCGACGTGGCAACGACGGCGATCGATTTCGACATGTTGTCGCCGAGCGTATCCTCGATGAATTCGCGCACTTCGCGTCCACGTTCGCCGACCAGCGCGATCACGACCTTGTCGAAGGCATCGGCACGGGCGAGCATGGAAAGCAGCGTCGATTTACCGACGCCGGAACCGGCAAAAATGCCGAGGCGCTGACCAAGGCAGAGCGGCGAGAAGATATCGATGGCGCGCACGCCGGTCATGAAACCGGTTTCGACGCGCTTGCGCGTCATGGAAGGCGGCGCGGTATTGGAGATGGAACGGTGTTCGAAGCCTGAGGACAAAGGACCGCGATTATCGATCGGTTCGCCGAGCGAATTGATGGTACGCCCGCACCAGCTGTCATCTGGCGCGATGCGGAAAGCTCCCTTCTGGATGACCACATCGCCGATACCGATCGGTTCGCCCGGTTCGATCGGGCAGACATAGATCAGATCCGGCTCGACCCGGACGACTTCGCCCAGGTGGATGCCGGTTCCGCTGCGATGGCCGACGAACTCACCCAGTCGCACGTGTCTGGACAGGCCGCTGACGGTATAGTGGCCGGCAGCGATCGTGCGCACGCGGCCGCCGTGGGCGACGGCCTGTTCCGGTGCGGCATGACGCCGGGCAAGGCCTGCGAGATGCGCCAGCCTGCCCGAGGCCAGGGTTTCGGCAATGATCGTTTCCATGCGTCAGATTATCCTCAGCGCGAGCCGCCCAACGTCTTGATCGCCTCGGAAAGCGACGATTCGCTATCGCGCATCAGCGAGGCAATGCCCTCGAAGGCGCGGTTGACCTGGATGAGCTCGGTCATCTGGCCGATGCCGTTGACGTTGGATTCCTCGACATAACCCTGCACGACGGAGGTGCTGATCGTATCGATGACCGGCTGCGGATTGTCGGTCGGGATCACGCCGGAATTTTCGTAACGCAGATAACCCTTGGAGATATCGGCGGTGAAGACGCCGATCTGGCCGACACGGACACCATCCTGCATGATGCCGCCATCGGCGCCAACCTGCGGCGGTCCGCCTGCGCGGTTGAGCTGGATGGGTGCACCACCGGCATCGAGTACGGGGAAGCCGCGAACCGAGACCAGCTCGCCGGTTTCCTTCATGGTAAAGCGGCCGTCACGCGTCAGCACCTGGCCAGCCGGCGTATCGAGCGAAAAATAACCATCGCCCTTGATGGCGAAGTCGAGCGAGTTGCCGCTGGCTTCCAGCGCGCCGCTGCGGGTGGAAAGATAGTCGTTGCCCTGGGTGACGAAGGCCACCTTGGCATTGATATCGTTGCGGGTCTTGCTCATGACCTCGTCGAACTTCACCTCCGTGGCGCGAAAGCCGACGGTGTTCATGTTTGCCATGTTGTCGGCAATCGTGTTGAGCCGGCGCTCGAGCGCGATCTGTGAAGAAATGCCGACATACAGTCCGGATTGCATATCATCTGCCTCCGTGTTTCAGTGAAGGGGCGAGAGCATGTCGGGATCGACGCCGTTACAATGGGTGACGCGTCCGCAAGGCATGCCGCTTCGGGCGGGATTCCGACCGATCTTCGCGGAAACTAGGCGGATAGACTTGTGCGAAACTGTCTCTTGCCTGGCCTTGACCCGACTTCGGCCGCCCCATTGGCCCGACCGGGCGAGATTGCCAAAAAGCCAGCGACAGCCAGCCTCACGCAAGCCAGAACCCGTATCCCATCGACACGAGAAAAAGATCGGGCATAGACACGCGATGACTATTATTATCGGATTTGTGATCACCGTCGGCTGCATTATCGGCGGCTTCATGGCGATGGGCGGGCACGTGGACGCGCTGTTCCAGCCGTTCGAGCTTGTCATCATTGGCGGCGCCGGCGTCGGCGCTTTCATCATGGGCAACCCGTTGAAAGTCGTGAAGGATTCCGGCAAGGCGATGGCCGAAGCCTTCAAATATGCGGTTCCGAAAGAGCGCCATTATCTCGATGTCCTGGGTGTCCTTTATTCGCTGATGCGCGACCTGCGCACCAAGTCGCGAAACGAGATCGAAGCCCATATCGACAATCCCGACGAATCCCCGATCTTCCAGGCGGCACCGACCGTCCTGAAGAACAAGGAACTGACGTCCTTCATCTGTGACTATGTCCGTCTCATCATCATCGGCAACGCCCGCAGCCACGAGATCGAGGCGCTGATGGACGAAGAAATCGAAACCATGATGCACGACAAGATGAAGCCGTATCATTCGATCGTTGCGATCGGCGACAGTTTTCCGGCCATCGGCATCATCGCCGCCGTTCTCGGCGTCATCAAGGCCATGGCGAAGATCAACGAATCGCCCGAAGTGCTTGGTGGCCTGATCGGCGCCGCACTCGTCGGCACCATGCTCGGCATCTTCCTGTCCTATTGCCTCGTCAACCCGCTGACCTCGCAGATCAAGATCGTGCGCGGCAAGCAGCACCGCCTCTACATCATCGTCAAGCAGACCTTGCTTGCCTACATGAACGGCTCGGTTCCGCAGGTTGCGCTCGAATACGGACGCAAGACGATTTCCAACTACGAGCGCCCGTCGATCGACAGCGTCGAGCAGGAAATGATGAACCCGGGCGGCGGCGCAGAGAAGGCAGCCTAATTCATGACCGACGTTCAAGCATCCGAAGACCAGGCCACGTCTCACGCCGCGTCCACTGCGCCAGCCATGGAGCATTCGCTGCTCGCCAAGCTGACAGGCGGTCTCGGCGATCGCCAGACGGTCGAAAAGATCTGCGGCGATTTCGGCCAGCTCTATTCCAGCTTTTTGCCGGACGTCTTTCACAGCGAAACCGGCATCGCGATCCAGGTTGGATATGTGGGCTGCGAAAGCGGACTGATGACGGAGCTGGTTGCCGATCTCGGCGACACGTTCTCCTTCGCCAACGGTTCGCTGCGCAACTGGAGCCCGAATTTCGTGCTGGCCTGCGGCAACGGCTTCGTCATTGCGCTGATGGAGCTGATGCTGGGTGCAGAACTTGAGACGATCGAGGACCCTGCCGAGCGGCAGCTGTCCGATATCGAGCTTGATCTTGCCGCCATGGTGTTCGAGCGTATCGGCAACGTCCTGCGTTCCGGCGTCAATGCACAGGGCGGCTTCGAAGCCACGCTCGAAACTCCGCACAACGCCGACGACCGTGCAAAGCACGAGGACGAAAGCCGCGCCGAATACGGTGCCGTCGTTCGCATGTCGATCGAACTCGGCCGTGTGAAATCCGAAATCGCTCTCGTCATTCCCCAGCGGGCGCTCCTGAAGACGCGTGTGGAACTGCCCAAAGCCACCGGTCAGATTGCCAAGAGCAAGCAGGAATGGGCCGATCGCATCAACGAGCAGGTTCGCCGCTCGCAGGTAACGCTCGAAGCGCGTATCCGGCTGGAAAAGCTGACGCTATCGACAATTTCGCGGCTGGCTGCCGGCGATGTCATCGGCTTCGAGGATGCCAAGGACGTTTCGGTACAGGTCAGCGCGAACGGCAAGGACATGTACATGTGCGAATTTGGGCGCTCGGGCGAGCGTTATACGGTTCGCGTGAAGGATAATATCAGCAGCGACGACGAGATCCTCAAACATCTCGCGGGATGATCAAGGACCGTCGACAGGCAAGAAATCGTGCCCTTGGGCAGGCTGACGCAAGTTTCATAAGGAATAATGTTTTCCATGGCTAAGAAACCGACCCCTATTACAGAGAACGACGATCTGTCCCCGATCGGCAATGAAGCCGACCTGGACCAGGCGATCGACGATCTGCGCGGCGTACTGAAGGCCGACGCCGTTGGCGAAACGCCTGCTTTCGATGCGGAATTCGGCGGCGGCAGCAGCGACTTCGATCTCGACGCCTCTTTCGGCGGCGGTGTGAGCGACACGGCGGCTTTCGGCGCGACGGACGCCGCATCGGATTTCGGCACCTCGGATTTCGGCGGTTCCAGTTTCGGTGGCTCTGATTTCGGTGGTTCGGATCTCGGCGGCGGCGCAAGCTTCGGCGGTTCCGATTTCGCAAGCTCGGATTTCGGCGGCGCATCGGCGGCAGCTTCGTCTGCTCCCGGCAGCGCGCTCAACGCCAATCTCGACCTGATCATGGATATCCCGATCAATCTCGAGATCGTGCTTGGCACCAGCCGCATGCAGGTTTCCGGCCTTATGAACCTGGAAGAAGGCGCAACGATTGCGCTCGACAAGAAGATCGGCGAGCCGGTGGAAATCACCGTCAACGGCCGGCGCATTGCCAAGGGCGAGATTACCGTCCTGGAAAACGACGATACGCGCTTCGGCGTGAAACTGACGGAAGTTTTGAGCACCAAAACAACCTGATCCCGATGTAGGGACAGTGAGGTAAGACCATGATGGACTTCGAGGATTTCGGTGGCGGCGCTGTAGTCGGTTCACCCCTATCCCAGGCTGAAAAAGCTGCTGCGGTTCTGCTTGCCATGGGCAAGGGCGTCGCAGGCAAGCTTTTGAAATATTTTACCCAGGCGGAGCTGCAGACGATTATCGCCTCGGCTCAGAACCTGCGTGAAATCCCGCCGGACGAACTGCTTCAACTCGTCAACGAGTTCGAGGACCTGTTCACCGAAGGCGCAGGCCTGATGGACAATGCCAAGGCAATCGAAAGCATTCTCGAAGAAGGCCTTACCCCCGAAGAAGTCGACGGCCTGCTGGGCCGCCGCACCGCCTTCGAAGCCTACCAGACATCGATCTGGGATCAGCTGCAGGATGCAGAGCCGGCCTTTATCGGCAAGTTCCTGCAGCGCGAGCATCCCCAGACCATCGCCTATATCCTGTCCATGATCCCGTCCGCGTTTGGCGCCAAGGTTCTTCTGGAACTGCCGGAAAGCCGTCGTGCCGACATCATGAACCGTACGGTCAACATGAAGGACGTCAGCCCGAAGGCTGCCCAGATCATCGAGAACCGCGTCATCGACCTGGTTGCGAAGATCGAAGCCGAGCGCAATTCGAACGGCGCCAACAAGGTTGCCGAGCTGATGAACGAGCTCGAAAAGCCGCAGGTCGATACGTTGCTGACCTCGCTCGAAACCATGAGCAAGGAATCGGTCAACAAGGTTCGCCCGAAGATCTTCCTCTTCGAAGACCTTCTGGCCATGCCGCAGCGCAGCCGCGTCCTGCTGCTCAACGACATCGCCGGCGACATCATCACCATGGCGCTGCGCGGCGCCTCGATGGAGATCAAGGAAGCCGTTCTGTCTGCGATCAGCCCACGTCAGCGCCGCATGATCGAATCCGATCTTGCTGCAGCGGGTGGTGCCATCAACCCGCGCGAAGTGGCGATTGCCCGCCGCGCCGTGGCACAGGAAGCCATTCGTCTTGCAGGCAGCGGCCAGATCCAGCTCAAGGATCCGGAGGCCGATGCCGACAAGCCGGCGGAAGGTGCAGCCGAAGCGGCCTGACCTGCCTGAATACGACACATGCAAAAAGCCGGCGGTTCTCCGTCGGCTTTTTTGTTGTGCATGCCGAGCCCGTTACGCCACGGCGGCGGCGGGTCGAACTGCGCTTCCTTGTCCGATGCTTTAGACTGCGCTGAAATCTCGAGCGATTCGCAGCAAGGACTTCCACGGTGTCTGACGAAGATAAAGACAGTAAAACAGAAGACCCCACAGCGAAAAAAATGAGCGACGCTGCCGACAAGGGTAACGTTGCGATGTCGCGCGAGATCACGCTTTTTGCGTCGTCTCTGGCCTTCTATATCTATCTCGTTTTCTTTCTTCCCGAGGCGATCGCATCGCTTTCCGAACGGCTGAAGGATATTTTCGAGCAACCCGACCGATGGCCGCTCGAAAACGCCACGGACGTCGTGTCGATCGGTAGCCGGATCGGCTGGGACATGGCCAGTTTTCTGGCGCCCGCCATGATTCTGATGGTCGTTTTCGGTCTCGGCTCCTCGTTTGCGCAGAACCTTCCTTCCTTCGTTGCCGAACGTATCCGACCGCAGGCCTCGCGTGTTTCACTCGCCAAGGGTTTTTCGAGAATCTACAGCGTTTCGGGCATGGTTGAGTTCGGCAAGTCGCTGTTCAAGCTGCTGGTCGTATCGCTGATCTTCTATTTTGTCCTTCAGCGGGATTTCATGAGCTCGCTCGACATCATGTTTTCCGACCCGGCGACCATTCTGGTGAAGCTGGAGGCGACGACCAAGAAGATGATGATCATCGTTCTTCTGGCCACCGCGACGCTCGCCATCGTCGACTATTTCTGGACCAAGCACCAATGGTTCTCCAACCTGAAAATGTCGAAGCAGGAAATCAAGGACGAGCACAAGCAGTCGCAGGGCGACCCGATGGTGAAGGCGCGTCAGCGTTCGGTCATGCGCAGCCGCGCCCGCCAGCGCATGATCCAGAACATTCCGCGCGCGACACTGGTGATCGCCAACCCGACTCACTACGCCATTGCCCTGCGTTATGTTCGCGAAGAAAACGATGCCCCGGTCATCGTGGCCAAGGGGCAAGACCTGGTGGCGCTGAAAATCCGCCAGATTGCAGAGGAAAACAACATTCCCGTGTTCGACGACCCACCGCTCGCGCGCTCCATGTTTGCGCAAGTCTCGGTGGATAGTGTGATCCCACCAGCTTTTTACAAGGCTGTGGCGGAACTCATACACAGGGTTTACGCCGCAAGGATGCCCAAACAACGGACACGCCAACCGCAATGAAAAAATGTAACTTCTCCAAAGAACGTGAAGAAATTCTTGGCTATGCAATCGCACCAGTCGCTTCGGAGTTACGATTACTGGATGCCGGCGACCTGATAGCCCTATTACGACTTGAGCGATACAGCAGTATCGCTGACCTGGTATCTTCCGCTGCAGAACTTTACTTCCACCCTGGCACGGTCAATTTCGGCTCGGGTGGCGACTATCGCCTCGAATGGGGCGGTTCGCCAGAGGTCACGCTCGATCTGGAAATCAAGCCCAAGGGCGTTTCCGTCTATGCGCGCCTGACGCTGGCCGACCGGCAGGCCGCAATCGAGATCGATCATATTGCATTCCAGAACCCATCGGATGATCCCGACGAGAACACCCGCTTCCTCGCGCGAAGCCTGACGGCATCAAAGTTCGCTGTCGACCGCCAGGCAGAAGCCGCCTGAAGCAATATTGCCAGACAATCGAAAACGGGCCGTACCGCGAGTGATCGCGGTGCGGCCCGAGCCATTTGGAATATCAGTGGATGTAACCGAGGCGAATGGCTTTGGCGATTGCCTGAATGCGGTTGACCGAGTTGAGCTTGATCGTCGCGGAGCCGAGATAGGCGTTGACCGTATGTACGGAAAGACCGAGCTTGTCGGCGATTTCTTCGCTGATCTGGCCGTCACCAGCCAGTTGCAGGCAGGCCACTTCCCGTTCGCTCAGCGTTTCCGAAGGCACTGCGCGCTTTTCTTCAAGCGCCAGAAGGTCGACCATGATCTGGCAACTGCGGACGTGCTGATCGACGATGAGGTCGCTGGAGATATCGAGCGTATTGGAGAGGAAAGCGACGTAACCGTTGCCGACTGCGCCAAGGCGAACAGGGAAGGCAATTCCGCCGAACGGCATGGAAACCTGCTCCAGACGGCGAACCATCGGCGCAAACTCGTTTGTATCCACCCGGTTGGCGAGGTCCGAACCGTTCCAGACGATCGGCAGCAGCGAAAAATCGATATGGTCGAGAAGCGTATCGCCGCAGGCCTCGATCAGCATATTGCTGTTTTCGGCGCCCGCCGCACCCCAGTTTTCCAACTCGCAGACAAGCTTGCGTTTATTGGGCATGCCGGCACCGGCAATGCGCAACACCGCAAAATTGCGGGCATTCAGATTTTTCTGCATGGAAACCAGCTTCGGATACAGATCCGACCGGCTTGATGCCCGTTGGACGCGTACGAATTGGAACCCGGTCCCGGCTTCAGACATCTGTTCACGCGAATACCCCATTCAGTTGCCGGCCCTATACCAAGTTGTTGCGAACAGCATAAGCAATGGCTTCCGAGCGCGTCTTTGTCGCCGTTTTGCGCATGACGCTGGTGATGTAGTTGTTGATCGTGTTGCGGGAGATGCCGAGGATGGTGGCGATCTCGTCGCTGGTCTTGCCCTCGGCGATCCAGAACAGGCATTCCAGTTCACGCTCGGTGAGGTCGAAATCGCGTTCGATCTTGGCGCCCGTTCCGGCACCGAAACTCAGGGAATAGGCGGCCATAACGCCGACTTCGCGCAAACGCTCCTGCGACAGGATGATGCCTTCCGGGAAAAGCAGCATCAGCGAGAACCGGGTGCGCCCGGCGCAGAAGGTCAGCGAGCAATATTGCCGGCTGATGTCCGGCGGCGTTGTTGCCTCGTCCGGCAGCAGCGCAAACTGCGGCGTCAGGATCGACAGGCATTTTTCCAGTTCGGTCGATTTTGCATAACCGCGCGTCAGCTCGGCACCAAGACGCCGAACCAGATCGAATGGCCAGTTGGAAGCCACGATGAAATCGAGCCCCTGATCCTGTATGAGATCGTAGCGCGCCAGGAGAAAATGCGAGGCTCCGACATAATCGGAAAGAACACGCATGGTCGCAGGCACGTTATTGCCGGCGGACGTGATCGCCAACTTTCTCACGATTTGATCGCGCAAGGCTATGCGCGGCGGTACCGGCTCGAGATACGGCCGACCCTCAGATTTGCTTTCTGCCCCCAGAAGCACCATTTCGAATTTCTCCCCTACAGGGATAAGCGTTCAGGTCCAAAAACCGTTTGCATGCTTCACGATCAGGACCGACCCGCGGTAAACATGACCTCCACGAATACAACCATTCGCCGCAACGAATCACTGCATTGTAGGAATCCGTAAAAGAATTGCTATCGTGCGGCTGCGTTTTATGTTGTGCGCTGCACAGGTCTGTGACGTCGGCCTGTGGAGGGAATGCAATAATTCACCGGATCGACCACCAAGACCCCCTCAAAACAAAGGGGCCAGCTTGCGCCGGCCCCTGTCATCACGAAGGCGTGAATCTTTCTTACGCGGCGCGGTCGACCGCCCATTTGCGCAGGATCTTGGCTGCACGTTCTTCCGAGATCTCGACCATGCGGGAGAGGCGCTTTTCCGGGCCCTCCTTGACGCGGCGGTTGAAGCCGCCATTCGGGTCCTCGCCGCCGCCGAACACGTCGTCGGAGCTGTCGAAACCGAAGTCTGCACCGAAACCATCCATGAGCGCCGGGCTTGCGCCGCCCGGGGAGAAGTCGGGCAGTTCGAGGCCAAGACCCTCTTCGGCCAGTTCGCCAGCCGGAGCGGCGCCACTGCCGCCACCGGTCACGCTGCGGATCATCGGGCGCAGGCCGAGCCAGACCACCAGGAAGGCGACCACGACGAAGGCGAGCGAATTGATGATGCCACCGAGGTTACGGTTCAGCACTTCGAGGAAGCCCGGACCGGAGGTGACCGATTCTTCGAGAAGCTGGTTCTCGAGGAAGTCCATGGCCGTCAGGGTCACGACGTCACCACGTTCGGCATTGATGCCGGCTGCGGAGGAGACGATCTTCTGCATTTCGGCGAGGTAGGCGTCGATCTTGGCCTGATCGACCGGCTCGCCGACGAGCTTTCCGATGCGGCCCTTGTTGACGACGACGGCAACCGAGATCTTTTCCAGCTTGTAGCTGTTGCGGGTGGTTGCGACCGTCTTCGAATTGATTTCGTAGTTGGTCTGTTCTTCGCGCTTGTCAGACTTGTCGGAGGACTGCGGACCGGCAGCGCCACCGGCTTCAGGAGCCGCCTGCGGCACGTTCTGCTCGACCGTGGTCGCCGAGTCGTTCTGCTGCTGCTGCGACTGCTGGTTTTCGCGGGTGTTGCGCACAGAACGCTCAACACGCGATTCAGGATCGTAGATGGTTTCCTGGATCTGCTGGCTGTCGGTATTGAGGGCGGCCGTGACGCTCGAACGGAAGTTGTCCGTGCCGAGGAAAGGGGCAAGCGCCTTGTCGATGTTCTGTTCGACTTCCTGCTGGACGGACTGGACGATGTTGAGATTGCGGCTGAGCGCGCTGTTGCCGTAATCGTCGCCGGAGGCCAGCAACTGGCCGGTCGAATCGAGGATCGTCACATCATCGACGTCGAGGCCGGGAACTGCCGAGGCGACGAGGTGGCGAATGGAAGAAGCGGCCTTGCGGCCCGTGGTGGTGCTGGCGCGGATCATCACCGATGCGGTCGGCTTCTGTCCGGCGCGGCGGAAATTGCCGACGTCGGGCATGACGATGTGGACGCGGGCAGCAGCGACACCGCTGATCTGCTGGATGGAGCGGCCGATTTCACCCTCGAGCGCACGCACGCGGGTCACTTCCTGCATGAAGGAGGTGAGGCCGAGCGAACCGACCTTGTCGAACAGCTCGTAACCGGCATTGGCGCTATTGGGCAGGCCGCGTTCGGCCAGCACGATGCGGGCCTTGCTGGTCATTCCGACGGGAACATTAATGCTCTGCCCATCGGCTCCGACCTGGAAATCCATATTGTTTTCTGCCAGCGCGATCGAGACCTGATTGAGGTCCGTCGTTTCGAGGCCGACGTAAAGGTTTTCGTATGCCGGTTTGTTGACGAACATGGCCGCCGCGATGACGATTGCCATGGACACAATACCAACGCCTGCCAGTGCCAGAAGTTTTGTCTGGCCTAACGACGTGATATTTCTACCGATTTGCTGAAATTGAGCTAACAGATTCATTCTGTTCCCGCATCATGAACAAGAGTTTTGAGCCTTATGCTCAATCGCACCCTAGTCCGCGAAGCTTGTGCGAGCGTTTCGCCCGCGGGAGCAGAACCCTTGGAATTTACGGCTTATTAGAAGAAATCGAAATCGCCGGCGGCCTTGCTCAACGGCTGCGAATGGCCGTGGCGCATGCCCTTGCCGAGCGCCTTCTGCATGTCGGCAAGCTTCACCAGGCTGAGTGCCGTCGAGACATCGACCATCCATTCGTCGGGAATGGATGCGGTGATGGTGTCGACGAATTCGGCAAGTCCGCGGGTCTTTTGAACGGCAAGATCGATGCCCTGGAGGATCTTGACGGTTTCGGCGGACATGACATCGGCCTCGCCGCCCATTTCAAGCAGCTGCGGCTCGATGCGCTCGATCAGGTAAGCGACATCGTGCAGTTCGGTGACGAGGCGCATCAGCACCTCGGGCAACGATTCCTCGAGGGAAGCGGACGGCGTCGGCATAAGGTCGTTCATAGCTTTCCTCGAAATTCGATAGTGGTGAGATCGGGGTGACAAAATACGCCCCCCTGCCCTCGGCATGTCATGAAAATGGTTTTTAGAAAAATTCGATCGAGTCTTCGACCGGCTTGGGAGCCGGCTTGGGAACACGCTGCTCCGCTGCCACGGTCTTCTGGGTTTCCGCACCGGTCAGCGGATATTGGCGGGCGCGGCCGCTGACGGGCCAGTATTCGAGCTTGCGCCCGAATTCCCCGCCCGTCGACGAACCGACCACGGTAATGCCTTCGTCACGAAGGAATTCCACGGCGAAAGCCGCATTCTGCTCCCCCACATTGGAGAAGCTGGCAATGGTTTTCGCCCCGCCGAAGATCTTGGCCTCCAGACGGTCGCGCCGGGCGCCCTTCTTGAGGAGACCGTTGATCAGCAGTTCCATGAGATGCACGCCGTAACGCGTGACATCGCCGCCCCCGCTCATGGCACCGCCGGATCCGGGCAGTAGAAAGTGGTTCATGCCGCCGACGCCGGCGACAGGATCACGAAGGCAGGCAGCCACGCACGAACCCAGGATGGTTGAAAGAACGACGTTAGGGTCGTCCACCACCTTGAATTCGCCCTGGATAATATGGACTCGCTTGGCACCCGCCAGGTCATTCATTTAAGGGCTCCGAATACTGCCTCGATGGCAGCCTTCATCTTTTCGATCGTGAAAGGCTTGGCCAGAACGTTGTTGGCACCAAGCTGCGCTGCACGCTGAACCAGCGCGCGGTCGCCCTGCGCGGTCAGGATGATGAAGGCAGCCTTCTTGGTGTTCGGGTTGGCGCGCACGGCCTGCAGAAAGCCGATGCCGTCCATATTGGGCATGTTGAAGTCCGAGATCACCAGGTGATGCGGCTGTTCAGACATGATTTTCATGCCCTGCACACCGTCGCCGGCTGCAGTGATCTGCTTGAAGCCGAGCTGGGTCAGGGCATCGCTGAGCAGAAGACGGCTGGTAACCTGATCGTCGACGATCAGAACTTTGATTTTTTCAGCGATAGACATTTATTCAGTACCTTCTTTGCGGGCGGCGGTTAATTTCAAAACTTCCTCACCGATGGAGCTCAAGGGCAGCTGGGTTTCAACCGCCCCTATTTCGTATGCGACCCGCGGCATGCCGTAGACCACACATGTCTTTTCGTTCTGGCCCACCGTTCGCGCGCCGGCCTGGCGCATTCTCAGCAGTCCGGATGCTCCATCGCGACCCATGCCGGTGAGGATGACCCCGACGGCATTGCGGCCGGCCAGTTCGGCAACCGAATCGAACAGCACATCCACCGACGGCCTGTGGCCGTTGACCGGATCGCGCTCGACCAGTCGGCAGACCGGAGCGGACGGATTGGCGACCTGCAGGTGCCGTTCACCACCGGGCGCCAGATAGACCTTGCCGATCTCCAGCCGGGCGCCGTCGGTTGCTTCCTGCACCACAGGAGCGCAGATACGATTAAGACGTTCTGCAAAACTTTTGGTAAACGTCGACGGCATATGTTGAGTAATTACTGTCGGCGGGCAGTTTTTCGGAAAGTTCTGAAGTACTGTTATAAGTGCTTCAACACCACCGGTAGACGAACCGATGGCCACAACCTTGCGGCCAACCTTGTATTCTGTAGCAGGTGTCACAACTGCCGCCGGCGTCGAAGTACGGCGCAGGTTGGAACGGGCAGCGGCCTTGACCTTGTCGGCCAGATCGCTGAACGGACGAACGTCACCGGGGGCCGGCTTGCCGACACAATCGAAGGCGCCGATTTCAAGAGCGGCCAGGGCAGCGTTTGCACCATGATGCGTCATGGCCGAAACCATGATGACCGGCATGGGGCGCAGCCGCATGATCTTGTCGAGAAACTCCAGGCCGTTCATGTTCGGCATTTCGACATCCAACGTCACGACGTCGGGATTGAGTTCCTTGATCGCGGCGCGCGCTTCCATGGCGTCACCGGCCTGCCCGACGACGCTCACGTCCGGATCGGAATTCAGGACGGCGCTGATGAGGCCGCGCATGGTGGGCGAGTCATCTACGACGAGAACGCGTGCCGGCATGATCAGGCCCTCCTTCCTGCAGCTTTACCCGTATAGCGGTAGGTCGTTATTCCGATGTTGTCGAAAAGGTTCTTGCTGTCTCCGGACACACGCTCGGAATGGCCGATATACAGATGACCTCCTTCCGGCAGCAGGCCGGAAAAACGCGACCAGATCTTCATCTGGGTCGGTTCATCGAAATAGATCACCACATTGCGGCAGAAAATCACGTCGAAACCGCCCTTGAACGGCCACTGCGCCATCAGGTTCAGTTCATTGAACGTAATCAGCTTCTTGACGCGATCATCGACCTGGAATTTCCGGCGACCGCCGGCATCGACCTCCCGGAACCACTGCTTGCGCATGGCGGGCGAGACCGTTTCCAGCGAGTTTTCGTCATAAACGCCGGCGCGGGCCTGGGCGAGGATCTTGGGATCGATATCGGTCGCCAGGATACGGAAATCGTAATCGGCGACGTTCGGCATCATCGCCAGAACGGTGAGCGCGATCGAATAGGGCTCCTGTCCGTCGGAACAGGCGGCCGACCAGATGCGCACGCGGCCGCCGGAGCGGGCACGGTTGATCAGTCCCGGCAGAACTTCGTCGCGCAAGTGCTCGAAATGGTGGTTCTCGCGGAAAAACCGCGTGAAATTGGTCGTCAGATGCGACAGCATTTCCCGGCGCGGGGCCGCACCTTCCGGCGAGGAGACCAGCGCGCAATATTCGCGGAAGCCGCTCAAGCCCAGGTTTCGAATGTGTTTCGAGAGACGCGAATACACCAGTGAAGCCTTGCTATCGTTCAGATAGATCCCCGCATCGGCATAAATCATTGCCGCAATATCGGCGAGATCCTTGCGTGACAGCGGATATTCTCCGCTGGCCAGAATCTCGTCCGGTGACTGCCGGCTATCCATGGCGTTCATAGCCTTCATGCGGCTTCGCTTTCGTTCTCGGGAAACAGGGTGTCGAGTTCGATCATGCAGATCATGCGCTTGTCGATTGCGAGGATGCCCCGCGCATATTGCTTCACCAGGCTCGATGCCACTTCCGGCACCGGCTGAATGTTATCCTCGGTGACGGTCAGGATGTCCGACACTGCTTCGACGAGAAGGCCGACTGTGCGCGAACCGACCTGCGACACGATGATGACGTGGCGCGGGGTCGGCTCGGTGCTGCGCATGCCGAGACGGGCGGAAAAATCCACGATCGGCAAAACGGCGCCGCGCAGGTTGATCACACCGATGACATAGGAGGGCGCATGCGGCATGGGCGTTGCTTTCGTCCAGCCGCGGATTTCGCGCACCGCCATGACATTCACGCAAAACTCCTGATCGCCGACACGGAACGCGATGAGTTCCCGGTCACCCTGAGCAAGATTTTTTACGGCGTACGACATACTTTCATTCCGTCTCTTGAGACTAGCCTATCAACCTGCCGCTGCCAGCGACATGTCCGCCTTCAGCGCGCCATCCTGCTTCATCGACTGACCGCGCGAGGCTGCCACAACCGCGTCAACGTCAAGGATGAGCGCCACGCGACCATCGCCGAGGATGGTTGCGGCAGCGATGCCAGGAACGTGGGTGTAGTTGGCTTCGAGCGACTTGATGACGACCTGACGCTGACCCTGGATGGCATCGACCATGAGGGCGCGCTGACCGCCGCCTTCCGATTCCACCAGAAGCGCCACGCCTTCGACCGGATTGGCCTGGGTGGAGCGGAAATTCAGGATGCGACCGACATCGACCAGCGGGCAGAAGGAGTTGCGGATCGAGATCAGGCGCTGGTTGGCACCGAAGGAGTGGATCGACGACGCTTCCGGCTGGAGCGTTTCGACGATCGCCGTCAAAGGTACGACCAGTGTCTGACCGGCAACAGTGACGACCATGCCGTCAAGGACGGCAAGTGTCAGCGGCAGGCTCATGGTGAAGGTCGAGCCGAGACCCGGACGCGAGGAGATCGAGATACGACCGCCCAGTGCCTGGATCGAACGCTTGACCACGTCCATGCCGACGCCACGGCCGGAAATGTCCGAGATCTTGTCGGCGGTCGAGAAGCCCGGCGCGAAGATCAGGTTGTCGATTTCTTCATCGGACAGGTTGGCATCCGGCGAAATGAGATCGTTGTCGATTGCCTTCTGCTTGACGCGCTCGCGGTTGATACCGCCACCATCGTCGATCAGCTCGATCAGGATGCGGCCGGAACGATGCTTTGCGGAAAGCTTGATCGTGCCTTCCGGATCCTTGCCGGCGGCCTCGCGCTTTTCAGGGCTCTCGATGCCGTGGTCGACGGCATTACGGATCATGTGGGTCAGCGGCTCGGCGATCTTGTCGATGACCGTCTTGTCCACTTCGGTGTTTTCACCTTCGGTGACGAGGCGGATCGACTTGCCGACCATGTCTGCCACTTCGCGAACGATACGCGACATGCGCTGGAAGACCGGCTTGACCGGCTGCGCACGGATGGCCATGACCGAGTCCTGGATCTCGCGGGTGAGCTGCTGCAGCTCTTCGAGACCCATGTTGATGGACGAGGTGCCGTTCGTGTCGTTTTCGACAACGCTCTGGGAAAGCATCGCCTGATTGATGACGAGCTCGCCGACGAGGTTGATCAGGCGGTCGACGCGATCGAGATCGACGCGGATCGTCTGGCCGGCAGCGTTGGCGGCGGCAGCGGCATTGTTGGCAGCAGCAGCAGCGGCCGGAGCGGCTGCGGCTTCCTTCTTTTCCACGCGCGCGGCGGCGGCGGCCATCTTCGTGTCGACAGGCACTTCGGCAACCGGCGTCGGTGCCGGCGCTGCAGCGGGCTCGTCATCCAGAGCCGAAAGATCGAACGGAACCGGGACCATCGGCAGTTCTTCGGCAGCTTCCGCTGCAACTTCGCTCACCTCGAGATCGCAATCCCATTCGGCAAATTCGAAGACGGCGCGGACATCCTGCTCGGTCTTGTCGGTGGTGACGGAAATCGTCCAGGAGAAATAGGTTTCTTCCGGGTCGATCTTGTCCAGTGCCGGCAGCGCTTCGGTGTCGCAATTGATAGCCATTTCGCCCAGGCGCGAAAGATCGCGCAGCAAGAGAGCGGCTTCATTGCCCTTGGCGAACAGATCGCGACGCGGCTTGAAAGTGACTTCGAAAACGGACTTGGCCGCGTCATCGCCGCCGAAATCGTCATCGAAGGAGAACGGGATCGGCTGGAAACCGCTGTCGTCGGTCGCAGCCGGCGCAGCAGCAGCGACAGGGGCCGCCTTCGGTGCCTCGGCAGCGCCGCCACTCGGCATTTCGCCCTTGGCCAGTGCTTCGAGTTCCTTGACGAGGCCGCGCGAACGGCTTTCATCGACGCTGCCGCCATCACGCGATGCGGTGACGAGGTCGGCCAGAACGTCGGCCGACTTCAGCATGACTTTCAGAACGTCCTGATTGGGCTCCAGCTTGTTGGAGCGCACGCAGTCGAGAGTGGTCTCGAAAACGTGTGCGAACGAAACCAGGTCGTCGAGACCGAAGGCACCGGCACCGCCCTTGATCGAGTGGACGGCACGGAACACCGCATTCACCGTTTCCGGGTCGCGGTCGCCATCATTCAGCTTGAGAAGACCAGATTCCAGTTCTGCGAGCTGCTCCTCGCACTCCTGGAAAAAGATCTCTTTGATTTCGTTCATATCCATTTCAGGAATTCCCGTATCAGGCGGTTACACGCTCAATCGCATCGATCAGTTTTGCAGGGTCGAAAGGCTTGACGATCCAGCCCGTCGCACCGGCCTGGCGGGCGCGGTTCTTCTTTTCCGCATCGCTTTCCGTGGTCAGGACCAGGATCGGGATGGCGCGATATTTTTCGTTGCGGCGAACGCCTTCGATGAAACCGAAGCCGTCGAGACGCGGCATGTTGATGTCGGTGACGATGACATCGGGGTTGCAGCCTTCGAGAACTTCGAGGCCTTCGACGCCGTCTTCTGCCTGGATGGTTTCAAAACCGGCATTGTTGAGGGTAACCAGAAGCATGTTCCGGATCGTTCTGGAATCATCCACTGTCAGGACTTTTTTCTTCACTGCCGGATCTCCTTGGCGAGCAGATGGTCAATATTGATGCCGATAAGCTGCATCGTTTTTTCGAATGCCTCCGAAACCTTTTCGAAGACGAAATTCTTGCTGTCGGCTTCCCAGGTCTTGGCCGCGGCCAGAAGCACCTGAACGCACTGGACGCCGACGCGCTCGACTTCGGATGCGTCGATCTTGACGTCCTCGCCGCGCATGCTGGTCAACTGGCCATGCAGGACCGACGCCTCGTTGAGGTCGAGTACGGGAACAAGCTTGAGGCTCCCCTTGTCTGCTTTCTTGCTCGCCATCAGCCGATCCTTGTCGTTGGCATAAAAAGAAAATCGATGATCGGCACATCAGGCCCTGAACCCGGCGAGCTGCGCCGAGAACAGTTGATGCACCGGGTTGTGGTATTCGTTCGCGTCGGCTTCACCTTCCGGCTGCTGCACCTGGAGGCGCTGCGGCTGGCGATGGGCCGTTTCATGAGCCTGGCGGGCGATGCGGAATTCGCGGATCGTCTGACCGAGTTCCAGAATGACGGTATGAAGCTCGTCGGCATTTTCGCCGGAACGACGGGCAACATCCGACGTCGCCGAGACGCGGTGGCCGATCTCGCCGATCTCGCCGGTGACGCGGTTCAGACAGTCGACCTGATCGCTGCTATCCCTGGCGATATCGGCAATGCTTTCATTGATGTCGGAAACCTGGCGGACGATGCCGGCAATGGCTTCCTGCGTGCGGTGAACCATGTCGACGCCTGCGCCCACCTGGCTCTTCGTGCCGGTGACCAGCGTCTTGATCTCGCGGGCGGCATCCGCCGAACGCTGGGCAAGAGCGCGGACTTCCTGCGCGACAACGGCAAAACCCCGGCCGCTATCGCCGGCACGTGCGGCTTCGATACCGGCGTTGAGCGCCAGAAGATTGGTCTGGAAGGCGATCTCGTCGATGACGCCGATGATCTCGCCGATCTTTTCCGCCGAGTTTTCGATGTCGGTCATGGCGCTGATGGCGCGCCCGACGATCTCGCCGCTTTCCTCGACCGACTTGCGGGTTTCGGTGGCGGCCTTTTCCGCGGCAACGGTGCGGCCGGCGGTATCGCGGAAACGGATGGTCAGGTCTCGCAACTCGCCCGACGTTTCACCGATCTGCCTGGCATGATCGGCAGTTTCCCCGGCAACGGTGTGGGCGTCCGAGATGAGGCCGGACGACAGCGCATCGACACGGCTCATCTTGTCGCCGACGGTTTCGATCGCACCGCGCATGGCTTCGGCGGCTTGATTGAGAATGCCGGCCAGTTCCGAATAGACGTCCGGCACATCGGTATCGATGCGGGCCGTCAGATCCTTGACAGAAAGGGCGGAGGCGAAATCGAAGAACGTATCGACGGCCTGGGTCTGGTCGGCCTTGCGCTGTTCGCCGGCGGCGCGCTGATGGCGCTGGCGCAACTCGTTGAAGCGCAGCGAAACGGCAATCTCGACATCCACCATGACAAGACGGATGACGGCGGAGATGGCTTCGGAAATTTCCTGGTCGCGGCGACGGGCGCCCGGCAGCAGGGACTTCGCGCCGATCTGCTCGATCAACGCCGCCACCAGATGTTCGAGCATGACCGCATGGCCGGCAACGTGCCAGCGCGGATCGAGGCCCATGCGGCTTTGCGCATCGGACAGAACCTTGACGCGCTCGGCATAAAGCGCATCGAAACGTGCGTCGGTCAGAACGCTCCAATGCGAGGACTGGAGATCGTGCAGGCGATCGAGCTGGCGTTCGTTTTCGAAATTGCGGGCGGCATCGGGAAAGGATTGAAAACGCAGAAACAGATCGCGAAGACCGGTCTTCAGCTGCTCTTCGAGAAGGGGGCGAAAGCGTCGCAGCAGCTCGCATTGCTGGGCATCCAGGCCGGCAAACGCAAGGCGGTCACGCAGGCTGCCTGCCTGTGCGTTTCTCGCCTGTTCCGTTGGCGTATCCTGCCCCACAACCTAGTCCCCGATGATGTTCCGATCTGATCGGAACCGCTGAAAAATCTGTCTTTGTCGTTGCTGTCGGCCTGTCCGGGCCCGCCCAGCCTCGGGACACGACCGTCGAAAGTCGACGCCATGAAGTTCGGGCCGCGGTGGTTACCCGCAGCGGCCTGGCTTTCCAGCCGATCAGCTCTCGCAATGTCATGATGGGATACCGGGTCAAAACCGGTACAGCGTCGGCGGCCTCATGCCTGACGGTCGGACGCACGTCCGGCCATTTCGCCGTGTACCTTCATATGTATGGTTAATTCCTTGCCCGAAGGTTAATGAACGGTGCAGCGGCGAGGTCTTTTATGCGTAAACTTGGATAGACAGGTGCTCGGAAAAAATTCCCAAGTGGAAATGCGTCAGCCTGGAGCAAGCTTGACGTGCAATACTATATCATGCCCCGGCTATGACCGCCTTCGGAGAGAGAGCAATGATTGTTCTTCAAGCATGCGCAATGTTTATTTCTATCACTTTTCTGGTTGCAATGCTGCAGATCCTTAAACTGGACCAGAAACGCGCGCTCGTTCACCGCAAAGTTCTCTGATCGCGATCACCGCCGATACTTTACGGCGGCACAACGCAGATGAACCCGCGCGGCATCGCGAGATTTCTTCTTTTTCCCGGTCGAAATTCCGCCTGATTGGACAGGGATGGCTTGCACTCTATTTGGTGTCGGGTAACGACGGTAAATAGCGAAGCCTTCTACCCAGGTGCTCCAAGTGATACCCTCAGATACAACCGCCACCGATGAACCTGAACGTCATCCGCTGCTGGCGGCTTTCGTTCGGTTCAAAGTTTATTTCACCTCGCTTGCCGTGATCGCCGTTTTCGGCCTGATGACGGTGGCGGCCTACAACCTGACCCATGAAGTTCGTTATGACGAGGTGCTCGAAGCGCTGTCGCAGACGACATGGACGTCGGTTGCGCTGGCGATCCTGTTTACCGGCCTCAGTTTTGCAGCGCTGATCTGCTACGATCTCAACGCACTGGACTATATCGGCCGCAAGCTGCCGACGGCGCCCGTCTCCATGACGGCCTTCAGCGCCTATGCGATCGGCAACACGGCGGGCTTCGGTGCGCTCAGCGGTGGCGCCATCCGTTTCCGCACCTATTCCCGTCTCGGGCTGACGCCGGAGGAAATCGCGCGCGTCATCGCCTTCGTCACGCTCGCCTTCGGCATCGGGCTTCTGGCCGTCAGCGCCCTTTCCACGCTGGTGACGGCACCACGCCTTGCCACCGTTGCCGGTATGGATGCCAATGTCCTGCGGCTGATTGCGCTCGCCGTCATCGCTGTTCTGGTCGGCCTTTTGATCCTGGGTCGCAATGGCCGGGTTATTGCCATCGGCAGGCTGAAACTTCGCCTGCCCGATACGCTGACCTCGTCGCGGCAGTTCCTGATCACCGCGCTCGATATCGCAGCCTCCGCCTCCGTGCTTTACATGCTGCTGCCGGAAACCAATGTCGGCTGGCCAACCTTCTTTGCGATCTATGCGACCGCCGTCGGCCTTGGCGTGCTCAGCCACGTGCCGGCCGGCCTCGGCGTGTTCGAAACCGTCATGCTCGGCGCGCTCGGCAATGCCATCAGCATCGATGCCCTGCTTGGCAGTCTCGTTCTCTACCGCATGATCTACCACGTTCTGCCGCTGGTGATTGCCGTTCTTCTGGTGGTCGGCGCGGAACTGCGCGAGGCGATGCAGCATCCGGTGGCCAACGATATCGGCAATATGGCCGTCCGCCTGGCGCCGCATCTTCTCTCCGCCTACGGCCTGATACTCGGGGCAATGCTGATCTTTTCGAGCGTGACGCCGACGCCGGATACCAATCTCGATTTCCTTTCCGCCTTCCTGCCGCTGCCGGTGATCGAAGGCGCGCATCTGTTTTCAAGCTTGCTCGGTCTTATTCTGGCAATTGCCTCGCGCGGGCTTGGCCAGCGCCTCGATGGCGCATGGTGGGTTTCGCTGATTGCTGCCGCAGGCGCATTTGTGTTTGCCTTTCTCAAGGGCATCGCGGTTGTCGAGGCAACGGTTCTAGCCATCTTCATCTTCGCGCTTATCCTCAACGTGAAGCGCTTCAACCGCCCGGCCTCGCTTTTCGGGCAGGCGCTCAGCCCGGCATGGCTTGCGGCATTGCTGGTGATCATCGCCAGCGCCATCGCCATCCTGTTTTTCGTTTACCGCGATGTCGATTACAGCCGCGATCTCTGGTGGCAGTTCGAATTCAGCGAGGAAGCACCGCGCAGCCTTCGCGCGCTTCTGGCGCTGACGGTTGCGGCCTCGGCGATTGCCTTTTTCAGCCTGCTGCGGCCCGCCTTCAGCCGCCCGGAACAATTGCTGCCGGAAGATCTCGAACGCGCCATCACCATTGCCGGAACACAGGATATCGCCGACGCCAATCTGGTGCGCATGGGCGACAAGCGCGTGATGTTCGCCGACAGCGGCAAGGCCTTCATCATGTACGGCATTCAGGGCCGCTCATGGATCGCGCTCGGCGATCCGATCGGCGTGGCCGACGATACGGCGGAACTGATATGGCGTTTCGTGGAGACGGCGCGTGCCGCCGGCGGCCGCGCGGTCCTTTATCAGGTCTCGCCCTCGCTTCTTTCCTATTGCGCCGATGCGGGCCTTCGCGCCTTCAAGCTCGGTGAGATGGCATCGGTGAACCTGCCGCATTTCGAATTGAAGGGCGGCAAGCTGGCGGGTCTGCGCCAAGCGCTGAGCAAGGGCGCACGCGAAGGCCTGGAGTTCTCCATCGTCGCACCGCCGGACGTGGCCGCCATTCTCGGCGAACTTCGGGCCGTTTCCGATGCCTGGCTTTCGGAACACAATACCCGCGAAAAAACCTTCTCGCTCGGTGCCTTCGACGACGACTACGTCACCTCGCAACCGGTGGCGCTTCTGCGCAAGGAAGGGCGCGTCGTCGCCTTTGCGACGGTATTCGTGACCGAAACCAAACACGAAGGCACGGTGGACATCATGCGTTTTGCGCCTGATGCACCGAAGGGATCGATGGACTTTCTGTTCGTCAGCCTGCTGGAACAGCTCAAGGCCGATGGGTACCAGGTCTTCAATCTCGGCATGGCGCCGCTTTCGGGCATGTCGAAACGCGAGATCGCGCCGGTCTGGGACCGTATCGGCGGCACGATGTTCGAGCACGGCGAGCGCTTCTACAACTTCAAGGGCCTGCGCGCCTTCAAATCAAAGTTTCATCCCCGCTGGCAACCGCGCTATCTTGCGGTTTCCGGCGGCACCGGCGCCATGCTGGCGCTGATGGATGTTACCCTCCTCATCAGTGGAGGCGTTCGAGGAGTGGTTGGCAAATGAACCGTCTGATTTCCTGCGCACTCACCGCCGCGTTGACCGCCGGCATCGCCCTGCCAGCATCGGCGCAACAGGCGCCTGCAAGTTACGACACGGGGCTGATCCCCTCGCCGCATATCTTTCAGCCAAGCGGCGACGTGACCTCGAGCGTTTTTCTCGTTTCGGACAAGGCCGGTTGGGGTGAGGCGGAAGAGACGCAGGCCAAGGCGCTGACGCAAAAGGGCGCCATCGTCATCGGCATCGATTTCCCCAGCTACATGGCGTCGCTCGCCAAGGATCCGCAGGACTGCATCTACATGATCTCCGACATCGAGTCGGTGGCCCAGCAGGTGCAACGCGCCATGGGCAACAACAGCTATCACCGGCCGATACTGGCCGGCATCGGCGCAGGCGGCGGACTGGTGCTGGCGATGATTGCGCAGAGCCCGCCGGCCACGATCGATGAAGCCATTGCCGTCGATCCGGTTGCAAGCGTGCCCCTGACCCGCGAACTGTGTACGCCGGCCCTCAAGAAGCCGGTTGACGGCGGCATCGTCTATGCGCTGACCGAAGGGGCGCTACCGGCGCCGGTGACGGTCTTTTTCTCCCCCAAGGCCGATGCCGACGGCAAGGCACATGCGCAGGACCTGGAAAAGACCTGGACCGACATAGACATCAACGACAGCGATAAATCGGCCGACGAGATCCTTTCGGCAACTCTGTCCGACCATATCGATGCGGCGGCCAATACCGACCAGCCGCTCGGTCTTCCCCTGACCATTCTCGATGCCAAACCGAAGCTCGATACGATGGCGATCATCTATTCCGGCGATGGCGGCTGGCGCGATATCGACAGCGAAATCGGCGCGACGCTGCAGGCGGAAGGCATTCCGGTGGTCGGGCTGGATGCACTTCGCTATTTCTGGACCGAACTGAAGCCGCAGCAGGTGGCCGACGATCTCGACCGCATCATCCGCAACTACCGGCGCGAATGGAATGTGAAACATGTGCTGCTGATCGGTTATTCCTTCGGTGCCGATGTGCTGCCTGCCACCTACAACCTTCTGGAAACCGAACCGAAATCGCATGTGGTGCAGATGTCGCTGCTCGCCCTGGCACGTGAAGTCGATTACGAAATTTCCGTGACCGGCTGGCTCGGCGTTGCCGGCGAAGGCAAGGGTGGCGATACGGTCGAGGACCTGAAGAAAATCAATCCGAAAATCGTGCAGTGCATTTATGGCACCGATGACGACGAGGACCCCTGCCCCTCGCTTTCGACATCCGGCGTCGAAACCGTCGCCATCGAAGGCGGCCACCATTTCGACGAGGATTACAAGGGACTGGCCGACCGCATCGTCACCGCATTGAAGTCACGCCTGCCGGCAAAGCCCTGAGACGGGTTGGGGCCATGGCAAGTTTTTGCTTGCCATCCTCACACAAATGTCATTAGCCGTGATCCTCGGGTTTTATGCCCGTTACCGCCGCGTCACGCGTTGATTGCGGCACGGCCGGACAAATAGTGCCGATACGATCTTGATCGCTTACGGCCCCATGCGGCCATCCACAGGAGAGGGTACGAGACACAATGGAAATTTTCACGGCTGCCGGATTTGCAGCTCTCTTGCAGGTTATCGCCATCGACCTCGTGCTGGCTGGCGATAACGCCATCGTCATCGGCCTCGCCGCCGCCGGCCTGCCGGCCGAGCAGCGCAAGAAGGCCATTCTCGTCGGCATCATTGCCGCCACCGTCCTGCGTATCGGTTTTGCCGCCGTCACCGCGCAGCTTCTCGGCATTATCGGCCTGCAATTCATCGGCGGCCTGCTTCTGGCATGGGTTTGCTGGAAGATGTGGACCGAACTGCGCTCGGCCGAACACAATGCCGAACACGCGGCCACCGAAGAAGAGGCCGGCGAAACCCGCGTCAAGAAGACGTTTGCCCAGGCCGCCATGCAGATCGTCATCGCCGACGTTTCCATGTCGCTCGACAACGTTCTGGCCGTTGCCGGTGCCGCCCAGGATCACACGACCGTCCTCATTATCGGCCTGGTCATCTCCATCGCGCTGATGGGTCTTGCCGCCAACTTCGTGGCCCGCCTGTTGCATCGCCACCGCTGGATCGCCTATGTCGGCCTCGCCGTCATCGTCTATGTTGCCGGCATGATGCTTTATCACGGCTGGGAACAGATGTGGCCTTACATCCAGCAATGGATGGCCTGATCTGACAAACTGAAAAGAGGAAGGCGCAGATGGCCAGGACCTTGGACAGACAAAACGCCTTCCTCAACACGACCGGGCAGCCGGCATGACGGCTGCCCCACTGAAAAAACACCGCATCGCCATCATCGGCGGTGGGCCGGCCGGCCTTACGGCTGCAGAAACGCTTTCGCGCGACGGCCATGCCGTCACCGTTTATGAAGCGATGCCGACGGTCGCACGCAAATTCCTGCTCGCCGGCAAATCCGGCCTCAACATCACCCATTCCGAAGAATTTCCCCGCTTCGCCGGCCGTTATGGCGCGGCCAATGATTGGTTGCGGACATCGCTCGAGGCCTTCACGCCGGATGACGTGCGCAAATGGGCGACCGGGCTTGGCACGGAGACCTTTACCGGCTCTTCCGGCCGCGTTTTTCCAACGGTCATGAAAGCCTCGCCGCTGCTGCGCGCCTGGGTGGCGCGGCTGCGCGAACACGGGGTCGAGATCCTCACCCGGCACCGCTGGGTGGGTTTTGACGGCAATGCCCTGCAGGTGGAGACACCGGACGGAATGAAGGTTATCGAAGCCGATGCCGTTCTCTTGGCATTGGGCGGCGCCAGCTGGCCACGGCTTGGCTCCGATGCGTGCTGGTTGCCATGGCTGCAGGAACGCGGCATCGCGATCGCCGATTTCATGCCTGCCAATTGCGGCTTCGACATTGACTGGAGCGAGCATTTCCGCGAACGCAACGCCGGCGCGCCGATCAAGTCGGTGACGGCTTCGGTGAACGGCGGGGTTTCACTGCCCGGCGAATTCGTGATTTCACGCCATGGCATCGAGGGCAGCCTGGTCTATGCCCACGCTGCCACCCTGCGCGACCTGCTGCGCGCCAATGGCAAGGCCGCCCTGCTGCTCGACCTGATGCCCGGCCGCAGCCAGGAGCGTCTTGCACGCGATCTCTCGCGACAGGACCGCAAGGCGAGCTTTTCCAACCGGCTGCGCAAGGGTGCCGGCCTCGATGGCGCCAAGGTTGCCCTGCTGCGCGAACTGACGGCGCCGGATGTGCTGAGCGATGCCGACGAGCTCGCCGCACGGATCAAGGCGCTGCCGATCCCGCTTGTCGCACCACGGCCGATCGCCGAAGCGATCTCGTCGGCCGGCGGCATTCGCCAGAGCGCCATCGATGAAAACTTCATGCTGCGCGCCCTCCCCGGCCTGTTCGTGGCCGGCGAGATGCTGGACTGGGAAGCGCCGACGGGCGGCTATCTGCTCACCGCATGTTTTGCCACCGGCCAGGCCGCAGCGCGCGGCATGCAGGCCTGGCTGGCACGTTGACGACGTGTTTGACGCGGCCGGCCTAAACGCCGACCACCCGCCACCTGCCCTCGACCATTTCGACCGCGGCCTTGTAATGATGACCATGCGGAGATTCCAGCACGACATCATGCTGCTCGACGGCGCGCACGAGGATATCCGTGCTGCCGGCAATCGGGCTCGGGCAAATGCGCTTGGTGCCGCGCACGGTGTCAAAATGGATTTCGCCGGAGACTTCGTGACGGGAACCGTCCTTCAGCACGATCTGCCAGGTCATATGCAAATTCCTCCCTGTCCGCGGGTCCAGACAAGCGACGGATAAGCCGGCACCCTGCCCGCGATTACGCAGCCTTGCGCCGAGAGAGCCATGTGTCAAGCGTATGACGACAGAACGCCAACACATGCGACAAACTGCCGACGCTTTATGTGCATTTTATTTTGGGAAGGGAATGGTGCCCGGAGGCGGATTTGAACCACCGACACGCGGATTTTCAATCCGCTGCTCTACCAACTGAGCTATCCGGGCATCTTGGCTTTGTTTAAGCCTATCAACCGTTTCCGGTTGACCAGAGGAGTTTTCCTCCGGGAGCGAGCGGGGTTATAACATCTTGTTCGGCCATGGCAAGCGCTCCATTGCACTTTTTTGACGGTGACGCGATTTTATCCGGACCACCCTGTGCAGAAGCTGCGAAAGCCCCTTGAAAACAACCTCTTACGTCAGTTCTCTTCCGATCCTTCAGCCTTCGCCTCATCATCCGCGACCGGGATGGCGTAAGAACCGTTCAGCCATTTCGACAGATCGAGGTGGCGGCAACGGTCGGAACAGAAGGGATAATGGTCGCGTGCCGATGGCTTGCTGCAGACCGGGCACGGCATCGTCTTGCGCAGCGGCTCCACATTGCCGCCGGTCTTGATCGGATCAGACATCTCTTGTCCTTTCGATATTTCTGGAGCTGCGGTCGCGATCTGGAAAACCGGCCCGCTTTGGGACCGGCTGTCGCGGCAAACGGGGTTTTAGCCCTCGGCCCAGCCGGCCGTTACGTCAAAACCTTCGCCGGACAAGAGCCCGAGCGTCTCGAACAGCGGCAGGCCGACGACGTTGGTATAGGATCCCACCAGCTTCTGCACGAAGCCGCCGGCAATGCCCTGAATGGCATAGGCGCCAGCCTTGCCGCGCCACTGGTCGGAGGCGAGGTAATGGTCGATTTCAAGCCCCGAGAGGCGCTTGAAGCGCACCTTGGTCTCGACAACGCGGATGCGCGCCTGGCCGCCGGGAGTGACGAGGCAGACGCCGGTATAGACCTTGTGGCCGCGACCGGAGAGAAGATGCAGCGCCGAGGACGCTTCATCCGAATATTCAGTCTTAGGAAGGATGCGCCGCCCGACGGCGACCACCGTATCGGCCGAAAGGATGTAGCTGTGGCGCCATTCGAGATCACCCTTCAGCGCAGCCAGCGAGGCTTCCGCCTTTTCCGTCGCCAGGCGACGGGCAAGCGAGCGCGGATGCTCGGACTTTTTCGGGGTCTCGTCGATATCCATCGGCATCAACCGAGCCGGCTTGATGCCGGCCTGGTTGAGCAGGTCGAGCCTGCGCGGAGACCCGGAGGCCAGGATGAGCTTCTGTTCCTGCGCCATGGAAACCGCTTACTTGAAGCGGTAGGTGATCCGACCCTTGGTCAGATCGTACGGGGTCATTTCCACCAGCACCTTATCGCCGGCAAGAACGCGGATGCGGTTCTTGCGCATGCGGCCTGCGGTGTGGGCGATGATCTCGTGTTCGTTTTCCAGCTTCACGCGGAATGTCGCGTTCGGCAACAGTTCCGTCACGACGCCCGGGAATTCGAGAACTTCTTCTTTAGCCATCTAGAGCTTGTCTTCCTGTTTTCTTGAATGCGGAATGGGGCCGCCGGACCGGCAGCCTTGAGAATTTGCGCGGAAACTACACAATCAGCGCGGCTTTGTGAACATCGATTCTCTGTCTTGTTCAGAACCGCCGAAATCAGGCCGTTTGCGGTGGCATTCACGGCGTCTGCGCGCGGCGGCGAAGGCGACGTGCAAGACGTTCGTCTATCATCGACCAGAGACGGTCGCGGACACCACGATAGGCCTCCAGCCGCAATTCGCGCGAGCCGGTTTCCACCGTCGGGTCCGGCGTTGGCCAATAAATGACCTCCACGGCGTTCGACCGCGTCAATTCCAGTGCGGCATGATGCGCTTCCGGCGCCAGCGTAACGATCAGGTCGAAAAAGTCGTCTTCCAGATCTTCCATCGTGCGCGGCGTGTGGCGCTTGAGTTCAAGCCCCAGTTCTTCCAGCACGACACCGACAAAAGGATCCGCTTCGCCAGCCTTCACGCCGCCGGACTGTATGTAGATATCGTGCGGCAAAAGGTGTTTTGCAATGACTTCAGCCATCGGCGAACGGATGGCATTCATGCCGCAGACGAAGAGGATGGCGTTGGGACGCTCTATATGCGTTTCGAAAGGCGGCTGATCCATGGCCTCCATGGAAATCACCCTTTCCAGTAAAGCACGCTGACCAGCGTGAACAGCCGGCGGGCAGTGGCGAAATCCACCTCGATCTTCCCCTTCAGCCTTTCCTGCAGGGTTTCCGACCCTTCATTGTGAATGCCACGACGCCCCATATCGATCGCTTCGATCTGGCTCGGGGTAGAGGAGCGGATCGCCTCATAATAGCTTTCGCAGATCAGAAAGTAGTCCTTGATGATGCGGCGAAACGGCGTCAGCGACAGGATATGGGTGGCGACTTCGCCGCCTTCTTCGGTGGTGATGGCGAAGACGAGACGCGGGCCGGCGACCGAAATGCTTAAGCGATATGGCCCGCCGTCGTGGCCGATGGGCTGAAAACTGTTTTCCTCGACCAGATCGAAAATGGCGACGGCGCGTTCATGTTCGACATCCGGCGTCGACCGGCCGACGCTGTCGTCGAGCACGATGTCGCAGAGCCGGAAATCGCCAGCCGCCATCGGTCAATCCTCTTGATTGAGCCGGATGGCGACGGAACGGGCATGGGCATCGAGCCCTTCGGAATGGGCAAGCGTGATCGCCGCCGGCCCAAGAGCGCGCAGCTGGTCCGGGCCGAGCCGCAGGATCGAGGTGCGCTTGACGAAATCGAGCACACCAAGCCCCGAGGAGAACCGCGCCGAGCGCGCCGTCGGCAGGACGTGGTTGGAACCACCGACATAATCGCCGATCACTTCCGGCGTATGCCGACCGACAAAGATGGCGCCGGCATTGGTGATTTCAGCCATGAGCGCATCGGGATCGGCAACGGCCAGTTCCAGATGTTCGGCGGCGATGCGGTTGGCGAGCGGGATGGAGGCGGCCAGATTATCCACCAGAATGATCGCGCCAAAATCGCGCCAGCTGGCGGCGGCGGTTTGCGACCGCGAAAGGGTTTTCAGCTGACGCTCGACGGCAGCTTCCACAGCACGGCCAAACTCGGCATTGTCGGTGATGACGATCGATTGCGCACCGGCATCGTGTTCGGCCTGCGCCAGAAGATCGGCGGCGATCCAGTCCGGATCGTTTTCAGCATCGGCAATCACCAGCACTTCCGAAGGGCCGGCGATCATGTCGATGCCGACAGTGCCGAACACCTGACGTTTGGCGGCAGCGACATAGGCATTGCCGGGGCCGACGATCTTTGCGACCGGGGCGATGGTTTGCGTGCCATAGGCAAGCGCTGCGACAGCCTGTGCGCCGCCAATGCGGTAAATCTCGGTCACGCCGGCAATGCGGGCAGCGGCCAGCACTGCCGGGTTGATGGAACCACCGCCGGCGGGCACGACCATGACCATGCGCGGCACACCGGCAACACGGGCCGGCACGGCATTCATCAGCACCGAGCTTGGATAGCTGGCAGTGCCGCCCGGCACGTAAAGGCCGACCGCCTCGATGGCCGTCCAGCGCGAACCGAGGCCGACACCGAGCGCGTCCTCGTAGATATCGTCCTTGGGCATCTGGCGGGCATGGTGTTTTTCGATGCGTTCCGCCGCCAGTTTCAGCGCGTCCAGAACTTTGGGATCGGTCACAGCAACGGCGGCATCGATTTCGGCTTCGGTGACGCGCAGACCGACCGTATTGAGATCGACCTTCTCGAAACGAAGCGTGTAATCGGCGAGCGCCGCATCGCCACGGGCGCGAACATCTTCAATGATATCGTGCACGACGGCGTTGACGTCTGCCGACACTTCCCGCTTGGTCGTCAGGAAAGCCTTGAATTGCGCCTCGAAATCGGCCGCCCGTTGCTCAAGCCAGATCGCCACTCGTCATCCCCTTACCAGTTCAATTCTGTTCGCCAGTCTCGCGCCCACTCAGGCGTGATCCGGCCTGTTCGTCGTTTCCCAGGCACCGCCTGTGTCGGCCAACTGCGCTTCGATGCACTCTACATCGAGGCTGATGGCGGCATCGCCCGCCAGCGTAAGCTCCACCGTGCCCTCCGGGCCCTCACCCTTCTGCTCGAAGCGCACGGCCAGGAGAGCATGCACAACCTCCGCATTGCCGCGGCTGACGCCGAGCGAGCGCACCGCCTGCACGCGTTTGAACACCAGCAACGCACGGCGACGTTCATGGCCCTTGGCGCGGCGGTCGCTCTTTTCCCAGACGAAACGATTGACGGCAATGGAGAACTGCTGGCGCTTGGCATCCCAGGCGATATCAGGCGCCTTGAAGACGCTGTCCTGCATATGCGCCGAGACGATATCCAGATCGTCCTTGTCCATGGCCAGCAGCCTGAGATCGCTCATTGCAGGTTTCCATCCTTGGCGCCCTTCGTCACGAGAAGGTCGCGTCTTCACATGGTTCTGGAAATAGGATGGCACGAGACGAGAAGCAACAGCAATGCGCAGAAGGCAGCATTGCGTCTGAACATGTCGCGGGCGGATCCGCCTCGACGCAAAACGGGCGACAGGGAAAACCCTGCCGCCCGCTTGAAATGTCCCGCATGCGGGAGACGCTTATTCGCTGACGCGCTCGACAACGGCGCCGCAGCGGGTAAGCTTTTCTTCCAGACGCTCGAAACCGCGATCGAGGTGGTAAACGCGATTGACCAGCGTTTCACCTTCAGCGGCAAGACCGGCGATGACCAGCGAAACGGAAGCGCGAAGGTCTGTTGCCATGACGGGCGCACCCTTCAGCTTGGACACGCCTTCGACACGAGCCATCTGGCCGGACAGCGAGATTTTTGCGCCGAGACGCGCCAGTTCCTGCACGTGCATGAAGCGGTTTTCAAAAATGGTTTCGGTGATGTGCGAAACGCCCGAGGATTTTGTCATCAGCGCCATGAACTGCGCCTGCAGGTCCGTCGGGAAACCCGGGAAAGGCTCGGTGACGACGTCGACCGGCTGGATGCCGTTGCCATTGCGCACGATACGCAGGCCGGTTTCCGTTTCGGTAATGGTGGCGCCGGCCTGACGCAGGGCGTCGAGCGCGTTTTCGAGCAGCGCCCCATTGGTGCCTTCGAGTGTCACATCGCCACCGGTCATGGCAACCGCCATGGCATAGGTGCCGGTTTCGATACGGTCGGGCAGCACGCGGTGGCGGGCGCCGTGCAGCGCGGAAACGCCTTCGATGGTGATCGTCTTGGTGCCGGCGCCTTCGATCTTCGCACCCATGGCGGTAAGGCAGGCAGCAAGATCGACGACTTCAGGCTCGCGGGCGGCGTTTTCGATCACCGTCGTGCCTCGGGCAAGCGTGGCCGCCATCAGCATGACATGCGTGGCGCCGACAGAAACCTTCGGGAAGGTATAATGTGCACCAACGAGGCCGCCCTTCGGCGCGGTGACTTCGACATAACCGCCATCGATTTCTATGGTTGCGCCGAGCGCCTGCAGACCCTCGAGGAACAGATCGACCGGGCGCGTGCCGATGGCGCAACCGCCCGGCAGAGAAACGCGGGCCTTGCCTTCACGGGCAAGCAGCGGGCCGATAACCCAGAACGAGGCGCGCATTTTCGAAACCAGTTCGTAGGGCGCGACCGTATCGACGATGGTGCGGCAGGTGAACTGCACCGTGCGCGAATAGCTCTCGGTCTGGCCTTCGCGGCGACCATTGACGGATATATCGACACCGTGATTGCCGAGGATGCGCAGGAGCTGCTCGACATCGGCCAGATGCGGCACGTTTTCGAGCGTCAGCGTATCGCTGGTCAGGAGCGATGCGATCATCAGCGGCAGGGCCGCATTTTTGGCGCCCGAAATAGGAATGATGCCGTTGAGCTGGTTGCCGCCGATAACTCTGATGCGATCCATCTTTTATAACGGGCCGGGCCCGCCTTTCTTTATCTGTCCGAAAGCGGGCGTCTTAAACGATATCCCGCGCGGCTTCAATTATTTGCAAAAGGCGCCCGGAGAAACCGGGGCAATGAGAAAGTCGGACACAATCACGATGATTCGTCCGTTTTTGCGGCAGGAAGCCCAATCGTGGAATCTTCCTCGCCGGCACGACGGGCGCGCGCCTGCTGTTTGCGCCGCTGCAGATTTTCACGCAGCTTCGCGGCTGCCCGAAGCTTGCGCTCGGCTTCGGAGCGTTCACCGCGCTTCTGACGCGGCTCTTCCTCCGCCTCTACAGGCGTTCCGCCAAGGTTCTGCTGATCTTTTTCGTTCATGAAATCGACATAGAACAAAAGCGCGGCGACCGAAAGCCACCCGAACTTTTCCACGCAAATGTCACGAAGTCGTTTTTTGGCGCTTGCGCTGACGAAAAACCTATGGCAATAGGCCGCCATCCCAACGCGCCGGGGACATCAACCGGTTGCCAGATGCTGCTATAGCTCAGGGGTAGAGCACTCCCTTGGTAAGGGAGAGGCCGAGAGTTCAAATCTCTCTAGCAGCACCATTTTCCATCTTTCTCAGCAAAACATCCCACTGCCTCGCTGGGCTGAAACCCGCCCATATCGGCTGGCCTTCAACTATTTCTAGCCTCATCATTTTTTGGCGGAACCTTGTGGCGGCATTGGGCATTATTGGCACCGCCATCCAATCTCATCCTTGAGGCATCCATGAAAAATCTTCTTCTTGCCGCCGCCATCGCGGTATCTTCCATCCTGCCGTTCGCCACGCCGTCCGAAGCCGCAAGCGTGACCGTGCGCACGGTCGAGCGTGTCGATCATCGCGGTGGCCACCGTGTCGATCATCGTCACGGCCATCGTGAACGTCACATGCGTCCGCGTCACCACCGCGAGAGATGCGTCGTGAAGAAGGTGCGCACGCATCACCATGGCCGCACCGTGGTTCGCACCACCCGCGTCTGCCGCTAAATGCTCAAAACCGGATGCGGCCGCCACCTCCATTGGTGCGGCCGCGTTTTTATTGATAACGATGCGTGAACCTGCGTCTCAGGGCTGCGGGCTTTCCACCTCGCCGCCCGGATCCGGTTGCCCCTGCGCCGTCTCTGCCGGTTCCTTGACCTTCGATACGGCAATGAAGTTGAAGCGCGACGTGTCGATGCCTTCCATGCGAAATGTCATGCGGTAATCGCCGATTTCGGTACGAAATGCCTGCCGCCCCTCCATCTTTGCCTGAAGATAGCCGCGGTCGTCGTCGCTGACCGGGGTCAGAATGCGCTGCGCCAGATCACCGGCCTTTTTCGCCAACGCATCACCTTGGCCATCCTCGCCAAAATTCAGCTTCATGCGCAGGCTGGAAAGGCCGGTGCCTGTCGCCCTGATCTGCATGAACAGCGAACTCGTTTTATCCCCATCGCTCAATGCGATCAGCACGGTACATTCCGAACGCCCATCCGGCGCTGTCAGGAAAACCGGCTTTTCGCCCGTCGCGCCCGGTTCCAGCGCGTTGCAGTCTGTTTCCGGCTGCCATGCCCTGGATGGCGCAGAGAGGTGCGATGGGGGACTGGGGAGCGCCGGTGTGGGTATTTTCGGACGGCGCGGCTGCAAATCGGCGGTAGGCGTGGGCGAAGCAGGTGTTTGCGGCATCGGGGGACGTGGCACTCGTGCCGTTTTACCCCGCCACCATTCATGCAGTGGCAGACCGAGGCGATCCCCGAGAATTTCCAGATTGCGGCCGTTATTGGCAAGCAGAACCGGTATCATGACCACGCATATGGCAGCAGCCACGAAAAGCATGATCACGATGCGTCGCGCCGGCCGACGCTCGGGATAACGTTCCGCGGCATCGTCGGTCGTCGGCCCGCCCCGCCTGGCATCGTCGCGTTCGTTATCCCTTGTCATGACGGACCACATCCAATCACCGCCAATGCGGCACCCGCTCGTGCCGCATATGCCGCCGCATGACCATATGAGGCGCCGGCAACAGGATTATTTGTTCTCCTGGTAGTATTCAGAGTAACGCGAATAATAATACTCGTTCGAACCATAGGTCCGGTAGAGCTTCATCTTCTCGTGGTCGACCTTGTTGAGGATGACGCCGAGTGTCTTGTCGCGCACCTGCGGTTCATTGCCGATCGTCTGGCGCACGGCGCGGCGGGCGGTTTTGCCCCACTCCACCACATAGATGAAGCTGTCGATCCGATGTGCGGCAGCGCGGGCATCGACCACGGCGCCAAGCGGCGGCAGATCGACGATGATGTAATCCGCCTCCGAAGAGAGGCTTGTGAGAATGTCGCGCATGGCGAGCGAGCCGATCAGCTCGGCCGAATGCGGCACACGTCGCTTGATCACAGCGGGCAGGAAGGCAAGCTTGGTCTGCGGATTATAAAGGAGCAGATCGCCGACCGGCTTCTTTTCCAGGATCGCTTCCAGAATACCTTCTTCGGCATGCAGGCCAATCGCGCGAGTGGCGCCGGGATTGCGCAGGTCGCCGTCGATCAGGACGGTGCGCGCGCCCTGACTTGCCAGCAGTTCTGCGAAATTGATGGCCGTGGTCGACTTGCCCTCGCCCGGCAGCGTCGAGACGATACCGATGATCTTGCAGTCCTTGCCGGCCAATGTCAGGTCGGCGGCGATCTTGGCGCTGCGCAGCGTTTCGGCAAAGGATGACAGCGGGTGGTCTATGACATAGTTCGAGGCGACATTGCTTTTGCGCAGCGCCCGCGGGCTCTGGCCTAGCGCCACGTCCGCGATCTTTCCGGCACTTTCATCAATCATTGGCGCAGTGCCGATGAATTCCAGATCGAGCACGTCGCGCACCTGATCGCCGGTGCGGAAGAAACGATCGCGGAATTCGCGGAAGGCGCCGATGCCTGCCCCTGCAAAACCGCCGAGGAAACAGAAGGCCAGAAGCATGATCAGCTTTTTCGGATGGCTGGCACCATCCGGCTCGGTCGCCTTGGTGATGACACGGGCTTCGGTCAGCGGAAAACTCTGCTGCTGCAGCGCTTCCTGGTGCTTCTGCAAAAAGTTCTGGTATAGGTTCTTGTAGGTATCGGCCTCGCGCTCAAGCTCGCGCAGCTGTACCTGCGTCTCGTTGGCGCTGAAGGTTACACCCATCGCCTTTTCGACACTTTCCTGCAGGCTTTTTTCCCGTGCCTGGGCCACTTCCAGTTCGCTCTGGTAGCTCTGGGCGATGCGGCTCAGTTCCTCGAACATCTGCCGGCGATATTCGGCCATTTCGCCACGCAGGCGCACGGCCTGCACGTGATCGGTACCCAGACGCTTGGAAATATCGGCCTCCGTCTTGGCAGCCTCGAGATATTTCTGGCGCAGGTCGTTGGAGATCGAACTGTCGAGCACGTCGTTGACGATGGCATCGCCCTGGCCGGCATCGAGGATTTTCTGGATACGCTCGTGTTTGGCGCGGGCCTGAGCCGTTTCCGACTGGGCAACGATGAGAGCGCTGTTGAGTTCGGTCAGCTGCTGGTCCGACATCAAAGTCTGGCCGGCGGAAACGAGACCGTGCTCTGAACGGAATTTCTGGACCGCGAGATCGGCTTCCAGCGCCTTCTGGCGCAGTTCGCCTATGCGGCCCTCAAGCCAGCTGCCGGCACGGCGGGTGGCCTCGTAGCGGGATTCCAGCTTGTCGTCGAGATAGGCATCACCGATACCGTTGGCGATACGGGCGGAAAGCGCCGGCGATGGCGAGGTGTAGGCGACACCGATGACATAACTGCGACCGGCGCGGGCAACACTCATACCGCGGCCGACCTGCTCGATTGCGGCCTGGCGACGGGCAGCACTGTCTTCCTGAACGGCTTTCGGCGAATAGAGACCCGTGAGACCTATCAGCGATTTCACGCCGTTCTTGACGGTCGAGAGCGCTGAAGCCTGGCCGACGAATTCGGGATCGTTGGTAAGATCGAGCTTATCGACAACCGCGCCGATGACCGCCTGGCTCTGCAGCAGCGCGATCTGGCTGACGATCATTGCTTCTTCTTCACCGGGTGCCGGGCCTGCGGTAGAAAGCTGGGCAACGACCTGGCTGGTATCGCCGCGATCGATCATCACGCTGGTGCCGGCCGTGTAAAGCGGCGTAGCCGTCATCACGTAGGCAATGCCGAGCATGGCGCCGACCGTGGCGCAGAGAGCGACCACCACCCACTGACGCCGCACGATGCCCATCACGGCCTCGAGGTCGATCAACTGGCGGCGGGCGGCGGGTGCGCTCAGCTTTTCAAGCAAGGCACCACTCGGCAAGTCCCTATTATACAGCTGCAAATCCATACCTCGACGTCGGGAGCGAAACGTTAAGCACTTGGTGCCCGCGGCACACATAGTGCGGGGCGAACGGCTGTCGAGAGTCGAGCAAGCGCCCGATGACCGTTTCAACCTCCTCCCAAGGCTTTTTTAAGGAACGATCAGTTTTCGAACTGCCATGGCAGACGTGGCACGTTATCAGAGAATGATCAATCGCGGATCAATCCGGAACGGACCGAAAGTCTTCGGGAGCCTCCGACAGAGGCCCCCGAAACGTTTTTTCAAAGATCCCGGATCGCGTTGCGCGTATCCACCGCGTCCTTGCTGACGCCGGATGCGGTCGAGGTGACGTTGTTCAGGATATCCAGGAACTTGGTCAGTTCGACAGACTTGGAGTTCGTCACGTAGAGAATGTCCTTGTCCTGCATCGGGAACTTCTGGACCGCAAAGAACATGCCCGGATCGCGCAGGTTGGCGCGGAAGATCACAGGAACGTCCTGCCCCTTGAAGCGGGATGTATCGACGCCGAGCTTGACCAGCAGATCGCGCTTGACGACACGATAAAGAAGAACCTGCTGCGGATCGGCGCGCTGATCGAGAAGGCCGCCGGCCTGGCCGAGCGCTTCGCCCAGTGTGAGCGAGGATTCCTCGAAGTTGACGCGGCCGTTGAGACCCGAGGCGCCGAAGGCAAGGTATGTGCGGCGCTCGCGTTTGACGACGATGGTATCGCCGGGTGCAACGAAGATGTTTTCACGCGGGTTCTTCACGAGGTCTTCGTAAAAGACCTTTCCGGTGCGATTGCCGCGCTGAAGCGAGATATAGGTCTCCTCGCCCGGGACGCTGAGGCCACCAGCCTGCGACACCACGTCGAGAATACGGTCGCCGGCTTCCGTCAGTTCGATCTTGGTCGGCTGATTGACATCACCCAGAACGGCAACCTGCGCGGAGCGGCTGTTGATCTTGGTGATGATCGCCTGCGGCTCGATGGCGCGGTTGGCGAGCTTTTCCTCGATCTCACGCTGAACCTGCTCGACCGTGCGGCCGTTGGCGCGGATGCGGCCGGCATAAGGCACGCTGATCATGCCATCGCGGCCGATCGTATAGTTCGGCAGGGAGACGAAGTTACCCGAACGGCTGCCGGCATCGGCGGGAATGAAGAGACCGCCGGATTGCGATTCGAACACCGTGACCTGAACGACGTCGCCGACGCCGAGCGGCAGGTTGGGCGCGCCACCGCGGCCCGTGCCAAAGCCGCTGGCAAAGGTTGGCGTGACGGTGTCATCCACATAGGCCAGAAGCGTCTTGTTGATATCAACCAACGCATAATCGATCCCGGCCGTCTTGGCCTTGGAAGCGGAGGTCACCTTCACCGCCGCCTGGGACTCTACCGCCTCCGACAACGGGCCGGAATTTGGGAGCGCCGTGCAACCCGCCAAACCAAGGGCGGTTACTGTCAGCAGCATTACGGAGCAACGCATGATCACTCGGATCTCCTTCAGTCGTGCAGACATATGCTGCAATGCAATAGTCAAAAAGAACCGGACGTTCCACCAGGACACGTCCGAAACGCTACTCCTGCGAGTCATCTGGCAACTGGGGTGTTGCATCTGTATCACAGACGATTAACGGCCATTAACCACCATTGATTGCATTGAGGTTTTTTGGATTGGATTGAGGGGAACATGGTAAACCGATGCTTAAAGTCAACGATGCCCCGATATAGCGGTCACTTTGTTAAAATTGAATCTTTTTCCTTTCGAGCCATCAGGACACGGGATATTATCGGTTGTCAGATCATGACGCGCAGAAGGTGTAATGATGGCACCCCTGCGGCAACACTATGAAGGCGACATCTAAATTCCCTCATAGGTTGAATTTCACATGCGCCATCGAGGCTTTTTGTACGCCTTCAAGTCCATAGACCCCGAATGTGGAAAAACCGGGCCCCACGCCCTTCGCCACGCCGAAAATACGTGCCGCCTGTCTCTGCAGGTGAGATTTTTCGTCATTTATCGCTGGATGGGTCGCGACTTATTGAGTGGATCATGGAGAGATCGAAGTGGACTGAGACCACCGAAAGCCTCATTCTCGTTTCGGGTGAACGGGCTATAGTCACGCCCGACCGCTGATCGCGGTCGGCGTATTTTTTGAAAAGCATGACCGCATGAAATCTCTCCTGCAACGGTTCCTCCGACAGGGCGGGCCGACACAGGCTACGCCGCCGCGCCGACGCTTTACGCTCGGCCAGCCCGGACCGGCCTATCCGCTTTATGCGATCGGAGACGTGCATGGCTGCATGGACCAGTTGCTGGATGCCGAGCGACGGATCCGGGAAGACGCCAGGCGGTACGAAAAGAGCGGTCTGACGATCCTGCTTGGAGATTACGTCGATCGTGGCCCGCGATCGGCATCGGTGCTCGAACATCTCGCGCGTCCGGCCGACACGACGCTCAGACGCGTGCCGCTCTGCGGCAATCACGACGATGTCTTCCTGCAATTTCTGCGCGATCCGAGCCAGATCGAACGCTGGCTGGAATTCGGCGGCCGTCAGACGCTCTTATCCTATGGCATGGATGCAGAGCATCTGATGAGCCGATCCGGCGGTGACCCGGCGGCGATGCGCACCATCCTGCAGGAGATCGTGCCGGCCCATCATATCGCGCTTCTCGAAAGCCTGCCGGTTCTTCTGGAAATCGGAGATTACGTGTTCGTGCATGCGGGCCTTCGCCCGGAAGTGCCGATGGAGGAACAGCGCGAAGAGGATCTGATGTGGATCCGCCAGCCCTTTCTTTCAAAGGGACCGATGCTTCCGAAGATCGTCATCCACGGGCATACGCCGGTGGATAAGCCGCAATTTGCATCCGGCCGCATCGGCATCGATACCGGCGCCTATTACAGCGGCCACCTTGCCGTGTTGAAGATCATCGACGGCAAGGCCAGCATTCTCTAGGATTTCATAGGGGCCTTAAAACCCCTTGCCGCCGCGCAGTTCGGAAAGGACCGTTCCGACCATGATGCGGATATCGAACCAGACGGAAAAGTTGTCGATGTAATGCAGGTCGCAGGCGATGCGGGCGCGCGCCTTTCCGGGGCGATCCGTCGGGCCGCGCAGGCCGCGCATTTGCGCAAGGCCTGTAATGCCCGGCTTGATCATGTGGCGGCGGTGGTAATCGGGCACCAGGTCTTCATAAGGAATGCCGGCGGCGAGCATGCCGATCGCATGGCAACGAGGACCGACCAGCGACATGTCGCCTTTCAGCACGTTCAGAAGCTGCGGCAATTCATCGATATTGGTCTTGCGCAGGATCGCGCCGATCTTGGTGATGCGCGGATCGTTCCTGACCGTTTGCGCCACGCCGGTGGCGTCGCCAAGGTCGGTACGCATGGAGCGGAACTTGTAGACGCGGATCTTGCGGCAATCCTTGCCCCAGCGGGTCTGGCGGAAAAGCACGGGGCCGGGACTGTCGAGTTTGATCAGGACCGCAACCGCCAGCAGCAAGGGAGCCAGCGCGATCAAGGCCATCAGGGCAACGGAAACATCGACCGCGCGTTTGGCGGCGAGATGCAGCCTGGAATGGCTCACGCTGCGCAAAACAGCAGCGGTACCATAGTCCTCGATATTGAAAGGGAATGGCTTTTGCGCTTCTGCGGCCACTCGAATTGCGTCTATCTGGCGTCCCGATCCCGTCACGTCATCCACCCGCATCTGTTCAACACTTAAAGTCGCATTCGCCGGCGCCATTGGTAGCGCAGGATTTTGCCGATCCTCAATGCGCATCATCAACGAATGGTTAACGGCGAAACGAGGCGGCCAGCGATGGTACATGTTGCAGTGCGGGAGCTTTTCAAGGCTTAATGAGCAAAACTCAGTTTTTCATTTCTGCGACCAACGGAAACCGTTGATCGCATTATGATGTCGCGGTTAGAGCTTGAGAATATAATCTGCCAACCGACTTGCGGCCTCGCGAACCTGACCTGGATCACGCAGGAAACATGCACGCAGGAAAGGCGCACCGCCGGGGCCGAAAGCCGTGCCGGGCGCCAGTCCCACCAGCGTCTTGTCGACGATATCGAAGGCGGCGGCACGGCTGTCGGTAATGCCATCCACCTTGAGGAAGGCATAAAGCGCACCATCGGGCTTACGGGTTTCCACCCGGTTGGTGGAGATCAGCGTGTCGCAGAGAATGTCGCGCGAGAGGGTGGCGCGTTCGATATTCTGACGCACGAAATCATCGCCCTGGTTCAATGCCACGACCGCGCCGCGCTGCATGAATTGCGCAAGGCCGGAGCTTGAATACTGAATGAGATTGCCGATGACACTGCCGATTTCGGCGGGACCGACGATCCAGCCCACTCGCCAGCCGGTCATCGACCAATTCTTTGAGAAGGAGTTGGCGAACAGGATCCGGTCACCTTCCTCCATCACATCGAAAAAGGAAGGCGCGCGGCCACCCGGATAATAATAAAGCGCATAGATTTCGTCGGCAATGATCCAGAGATCGTGCTTTCGCGCCAGCGAGAGTATGTCGGCCAGATCCTGTTTCGTTGCCGTCCAACCCGTCGGATTGGACGGGGTGTTGACGAACAGCGCCTTGGTGCGCGGCGTGATCAGCGCCTCCAGCTTGTTGACATCGACCTTGAACCCGCCATCCACGAAGTCGAGCTCCAGAGGAACCGGCGTCGCGCCGGCGATGCCGACCGCGGATACGATGTTCGGCCAGGTCGGTGTCAGATAGATCACCTCATCGCCCGGTGCCGAGACGGCCTGAACGCAGAGCGTGATGGCGTGCATGCCGGAGCTGGTGACGGAAAAATGGTCGATCGGCAGCGAAACCTGAAAATGACGGCGGTAGAAATCGGCCAGTGCCTCGCGCAGTTCCGGAATGCCGCGCTGCCAGGTGTAGAAGGTTTCGCCGGCCATCAAAGCGTCGCTTGCCGCCTTGTTGATGAAATCCGGGCTTGGCAGATCGCCCTCGCCTGCCCAGAGCGGGATCAGGCCCTCGCGCCCACGCGCGTAGTTGACGACTTCGATAATGCCGCTCGGCGGAGCGGAAAGGGCACGGTGGCTCAGGCTTTCAAGAACTGACATGCGAAATGGTTTCTCCCGTTTGGAGATTTCATAACGCAGTTCAGCCGACGAATCCCATGAGAATCCGTCGGCTTTCGATTGAAAAAATTGAAGCGTTGCCGATCAGCGCGTTTTCAGAAGATCGCGGATTTCCGACAGAAGCGCGATATCGGCCGGCGGCGGTGCGGGCGCCTCGTCGACCGGCTTCTTTTCTTCCGCGGCACGCAGCCTGTTCACGCCCTTCACCATCAGGAAGATGATCCAGGCGAGAATGAGGAAATTGATGATGACGGTCAGGAACTTGCCGTAGGCGAAAACCGCGCCCTGTTCCTTGGCGGCATCCAGCGTCGTCGCGGTGACGGCGGAATTCAGCGGGAAAAAGTAGTTGGAGAAATCGATGCCGCCAACCACGACGCTGACGACCGGCATGACGACATCGTTGACGAGCGAGTTGACGATACCGGTGAAGGCACCGCCGATAATGATACCGACCGCGAGATCGATGACGTTGCCCTTGGCGATGAAGGAGCGGAATTCGCTGACGAAAGACATGGTTACCCTCTCTGTATGTCCCACCTCGATGCCAACATAGCGCATTCTAAAATACTGAAAAGATGGGGGCCGACTATTCCATCGGCAGAAAGCCATCTTCAACTTTTTGACGAGAAGCCGCTGATTTTCAAGCCTCTGCTTTTCCCCTAGACTTGCGCGCGGAGGAAGACCGGCCGTGCCGGTTTCGGAGGAGAGATGCTTCCAGGCTGGGCCATTTTCCTGTCGGCATGCGCCTATATCCTGCTGTTGTTCGCGGTTGCGACCTATGGTGACCGGCGCAGTGTGAGCGTTGGCGTCAGCCGCAACGGGCGACCGCTTGTTTATGCGTTGAGCCTTGCCGTCTATTGCACGTCCTGGACCTATTTCGGCGGCATCGGGCTTGCGGCGGGTCACGGGCTGGAATTTGCCGGAATCTATATCGGCCCGATCATCGCCTTTACCATCGGCCTGCCGATCATCCGCCGCATCATCGAAATCGCCAAGGCGGAGCGGCTGGTATCCGTGGCGGATTTCGTTGCCGCCCGTTACGGCAAGAACCAGACGGTGGCGCTGATCGTCGCCGTCATCTCCCTGGTCGGTGTCATTCCTTATATCGCGCTTCAGCTTCGTGCCGTGTCCAGCTCGGTTGCCGCCATGCTCGATCCTTCCGGTTTCGGCGGAGAGGCCACATCGTCCGGCCTTATCGATCTGGCGCTGATCGTCACATTGATGATGGCCTGTTTTGCGGTGATGTTCGGCACCCGCCACACGGATGCGACCGAACATCAGGACGGGCTGATCCTGGCGATCGGAGCGGAATCGCTGGTGAAACTGATCGCCTTCTGCACGGCGGGCGTGGCGGTGCTGTTTTTCCTGTTCGATGGCCCGGCCGACCTACTGGCAAAGGCCGGCAACCACCCGATGGTTGCGGCATCCATGGCTTACGAGACGCCGACGAGCCGCTGGCTTGTTCTGATCGTGCTCTCGGTTTTCGCGATCATTCTCCTGCCCCGCCAGTTTCATGTCACCGTGGTCGAAAACCGCACGATGCGGGAATTACGCATGGCGGGCTGGCTGTTGCCGCTTTACCTGATCGCCATCAACCTCTTCGTGCTGCCGGTCGCGGCCGCCGGGGTGATCCTGCTCGGCGGCGGCGTGGATTCCGATCTTTACCTTCTGCTTCTGCCGCTCACCCAGCAATTGCCGGCCGTTTCGCTGATCGTCTTCATCGGCGGTTTTTCCGCGGCCACCGCCATGGTGATCGTCGAATCCGTGGCGCTGTCGATCATGGTGTCGAACGATATCGTCATGCCGGTATTTCTGCGCCGCCGGCTGATCGGATCGGACGACCAGCGCGCCGATTTTGCACCCATGCTCCTGCGCATCCGGCGAATGGCGATCTTTGCCGTGCTGATGTTCGGTTACGCCTATTACCGCATGTCCGATGGCCAGTCGGGCCTTGCTTCGATAGGCCTTCTCTCCTTTGCGGCCATCGCCCAGATGGCCCCGGCCGTGTTGGGGGGCCTCTGGTGGCATCGGGCCAATGCCCGTGGCGCCATCGCCGGCATGCTGGCCGGGTTTTTCGCATGGGGATACCTTCTTTTCGTGCCGAGCCTTGGCGGCCCGGACAATGCACATGTGGCAGCAGCCGTGCTGGATTTCCTGCTTCCCGGGACCGGGCTTTTTTCCGGCCCGCGCGCCGATCCTCTCGTCAATGCCGTCACCCTCAGCCTGCTTCTCAATCTGAGCGCCTTCGTGCTGGGTTCGCTGTCGCGCAATCCACGACCGCTGGAGCGGGTGCAGGCCGGCGTGTTCGTGCGCCGCCAGCCACGTTCGCAACTCGTCAGCCGCGGCTGGAAGACCGCCGTTACCGTTGGCACGTTGAAAACCACCATCGGCCGCTATCTCGGCGAGGAGCGCATGCGCCGTTCCTTTGCCAGCCACGAGCGCACCACCGGCCGCAAGCTTTCCGATACCGATGCTGCCGACATGGCGGTCATCCATTTTTCAGAACAGCTGCTCGGCAGCGCCATCGGTTCGGCTTCCGCGCGTCTTGTCCTCTCCCTCGTGCAGCAGAAGGCGGAGGATGCCGGGCAGGATACCGCCTGGCTGCTCGATCAGGCCAGCGAAGCACTGCAGCACAATCAGGATATGTTGCAAACCGCGCTTTCCAAGATGGATCAGGGCATAGCCGTGTTCGATAATCTCGGCCGGCTGACGGTGTGGAACCGCCGGTTCCGCACCCTGCTCGACCTGCCGGAAGATGTAGGTCAGGTCGGTTATCCGCTCTCCGACCTCGTCTCCATTCTTGTGGCGCGAGGCGACCTCGATGCGGCGGGCAAGACGGCACTGGTTGCGCGCTTCAAGACACTCGATATTCCCTTCTCCCTTTCGCTTGGCAGACGAAAGCGGATTATCGAGGTGCGCTCCAATGCCATGCCGGACAACGGGTTCGTTGCCACCTTCACCGATATCACCGATCGCGTGACAGCCGCGCGCGCGCTTCAGGAGGCAAACGAAACCCTGGAACTGCGCGTCAGCCAGCGCACCGCCGAACTGACGCAGGTAAACGGGGAACTGGCGGCCGCACGTGCTGCCGCCGATGACGCCAATCTGGGCAAGACCCGTTTTTTTGCCGCCGCCGGGCACGATATCCTGCAGCCGCTCAATGCCGCACGGCTTTATTCCTCGGCACTGGTCGGTCGGCTGGGCCAATCGGAAAACAGCGAACTGGTAAGTAACATCGATTCAGCGCTGGAATCGGTCGAGGCCATTCTCGGCGCCGTTCTCGATATTTCGCGGCTCGATACCGGCGCGATGAAACCGCAGATCGGGCCGGTGGGGCTCGGAGAACTTCTGCATCGGATCGAAACCGATTTCGCCCCCATGGCGCGAGAAAAAAACCTTGAATTCCGGGTGATGCCGAGTTCGCTCAGTGCCCGCTCCGATGCCAACCTGCTGCGGCGTCTGGTGCAGAACCTTGTCTCCAACGCCATCAAATACACCGTTTCCGGCAAGGTTCTGGTGGGTGTGCGCCGGCGCGGCGAAGATGTCGTGATCGAGGTGGCCGATAGCGGCATCGGCATTCCCAAGGCGAGTTTCGAGGTGATCTTCGAAGAATTCACGCGGCTCGACGAAGGTGCTCGCACCGCAAGCGGGCTCGGCCTTGGGCTTTCCATCGTCGACCGCATTTCGCGCGTTCTTTCCCATCCCGTCGAAATCGTTTCCGTCCCCGGGCGCGGCACGATCTTCCGCGTCAAGCTGCCGAAAGCGGAGGCCGGAAGACCCGTTGCTGCCCTGCCGGTATCGGTCACGCCGCAATCACTATCCGGCGTCACCGTGCTTTGCATCGATAACGATCCGCGCATTCTGGCGGGCATGGCGATCCTGATTTCCGGCTGGGGATGCACCGTTCTCCAGGCCAGTTCCAAGGCGGAAGCGGAAGCGCTGGCGGAGGATTTAGGCAGCGTCGGCGTCACGTCCGTTCCCGATCTCGTGATAGCCGATTATCACCTTGACGATGGAACGGGGATTGCGGCAATTCTGTGCTTAAGGGCTCGATTCGAAATCGACCTTCCAGCCCTTATCATTACCGCCGACCGCAGCCAGGAGGTTCGCGCCGAGACAAAAAAATACGGCCTGGGATTGCAGCACAAACCGGTCAAACCGGCAGCGCTGCGCGCCTATATTGCCCAGATCGCCAGTCATCGTCGCACCGCGGCCGAATAGTTCCCATCCCAACACGCACGTTTGGTTGATCGCTTCTTGATCACGCGTGGGTTGCAAAAATGACCTATCCTTGGAACCGCACACCTTTTTGCCGCGTTTAGGCGCGTATCTTCCACCGGCCCGCAGAGGCAGCAAGGAATCGATCGCGCCCGCGTTCGGCACCTGAAAGACGGAGAACGCGACCGATGAAACGCTTCGAACTTATTGATGGCTTCCGAGGGTATTTCCTCGTTTTCATGCTCATCAACCACCTGGTTTTTGCCGGCGGCTACTGGCTGGTCAAACTCAACCATAACCAGCTCTTCTTCGTCGAAGACGCGCAGGGCTTCGTGTTCCTGTCCGGCCTGCTGATCGGCATGGTTTACGTGCGCAAGATGGCCAAGAACGGCTATGAAGCCGGGCGCGCGGCGATCTATTCTCGTGCCTTCGAGCTTTATCGATATGCCATGGGCATCGTGCTCGTGGCGCTGGCCGCGCAGATGGTTCTGCCTGGCGCCTATTACATATGGTATAACTGGCTGGGTTACACGACCTTCCAGGATCCGATGCGTCTGGCTGCGGTGGCGACCTTCTTCTTCCAGCCGACCTTCATGGATATCCTGCCGCAATACATCATCTACATGATTTTTGCGCCGATGCTCGTGAAGCTGGTGATCGACGGCAAGTGGGCCTATGTGATGATCGGCTCGCTGCTTCTATGGATGGCCGGCCAGATCGGCGTGCAGAAGATGATCTCCGACCCGATCAACGCTTTCCTGATGCGTCCGGACGACCAGGGCATGCGCACCTCGTTCAACCTGTTCGGCTGGCAGATCGTGTTCTATTCCGGTCTGGTTCTGGGCGCGCTGACCTCGCTCAACCGCATTCCGTGGGGCAAGATCTTCTCGCCGGAAAACACGTTCATTCCGCTGGCTGCAGCAGCGGTCTGCCTGTTCTTCCTGCCGCTCAGGATCATGACCGCCAACGGCTTCATGCCGGCCGACCTTGCCGCGAAGTTCGCGACGCTGGAAATCCGCACGGATTTCAGCATCGTCTATCTCCTGAACTTCATGGCCGCGGCTGCACTGATGACCTGGATGCTGATTGCAGGGCCGAAACACTCGGCCGTTTGGGTTCGCAAGATCGCCAACGCACTTATCTGGGTGTTCTCGATCCGGTTCCTGCAGCTGCTCGGCCGCCATTCGCTGCATGTCTACGTTTTCCACGTGGCGATCGTTTACGCCGTCTATTATTTCGACGGTCGTTCGCCGGAGCTTTCGCAGTTTACCAAGACGGCAATCGCCGGCGTCTGCATCGCACTTCTTGCCATTCCCGCCCTGTGGCGCGAACGCGACAAGTTTTTCGGCACCGCCGAAGACAATGCGCCTGCACCGCGCGGCCCGAATGGTCAGCTGCCGGCCACCGCCGCAGCCAGCGTGAAGGCAAGCGGCAAGGGCAGTGTGCCGCTGACGCGCCCGCGCACGGCATAAAGAAGACTACACAGACATTCGAAAGGGCGGTCAGGAAACGGATCGCCCTTTCTGCTTTCGGGCCTGCGCATTCTCACCCCTTGGCGGGCGCGGATTGGATGTTATCTTGCTCTTCATGTCGAAGTCAGGAGCAGGCCGATGACCAAAATGCACCCCTCCAAAACCCATATCGGCAACCACGCGCTTCACCCCGAAACGCAGATGCTGAATTACGGTTACGATCCCGAATTGTCCGAGGGCGCGGTCAAGCCGCCTGTTTTCCTCACCTCCACCTTCGTGTTCAAATCGGCCGAAGAAGGCCGTGACTTTTTCGATTACGTTTCCGGCCGCAAGGAGCCGCCGGAAGGCACCGCCGCCGGGCTGGTTTATTCCCGCTTCAATCATCCCAACAGCGAGATCGTCGAGGACAGGCTTGCGGTTTACGAGCGCACCGAAAGCGGCGCGCTGTTTTCGTCGGGCATGTCGGCCATTGCGACCACGTTGCTCGCTTTCGTGAAACCGGGTGATTGCATCCTGCATTCGCAGCCGCTTTACGGCGGCACAGAAACACTGCTGGCGAGAAAATTTGCCGAGCTCGATGTGGCCGCCATCGGTTTTTCCGACGGTGTCGATGAAGCGTCCGTTACCGCTGCCGCCAAGGCGGCGATGGCAAAAGGCCGCGTTTCGGTAATCCTGATCGAAACACCGGCCAACCCCACCAACAGCCTTGTGGACATAAGCCTGATGCGGCGCACGGCCGACGAGATCGGCGCCAGCCAAGGCCACACCCCGATCGTGGTATGCGACAACACGCTGCTCGGTCCGGTGTTTCAGCGGCCGATCGAACATGGCGCGGATATTTCCGTCTATTCGCTGACCAAATATGTCGGCGGCCATTCCGACCTGATTGCCGGTGCAGCGCTCGGTTCGAAAACAGTGATGAAGCCTGTGAAAGCGCTGCGTGGCGCCATCGGCACGCAGCTTGATCCGCATTCCTGCTGGATGCTGGGCCGCTCGCTGGAGACCCTGTCGATCCGCATGGAAAAGGCCAATGCCAATGCAAAGGCCGTCGCGGATTTCCTCAAAACCCATCCGGCCGTCGAAAGCATCCATTACCTGCCATACCACGAACCGCACTCGCCGACGGGACAAGTGTTTGCCCGTCAATGCAGTGGTGCCGGATCGACCTTTTCCTTCGATATCAAGGGCGGCCAGCCGGCGTCCTTCCGTTTCCTCAACGCGCTTTCGATCTTCAAGCTGGCGGTGAGCCTCGGCGGCACGGAATCGCTCGCCAGCCATCCGGCCTCGATGACGCATTCCGGCGTGCCGGCCGACGTGCGCCAGAGGATCGGGGTTCTGGAAAGCACGATCCGGCTTTCGATCGGCATCGAACATCCGGACGACCTGATCGCCGATCTGACGGTGGCGCTCGACCAATCTTGAACCGGGGCATAAACGAGACCTGCCCGCCGCGACGGGCAGCCTTGCGCGGGCGCACTTTGACATTTGCCCTTGAAGCCAGTAGAGACGCGCCCATGTTCGGCTGCGAGCCTTGCAGCCAGGGCGCCCCGGAAACGTGGGCGCGTTAAATCCGAAAGACAGTAATTCATGACCGCAATTGACGGCGCTATCCCGCCGATCGCCAAGGCGTTGGAAAAACGTGGCTACACGACGCTGACCCCGGTTCAGCTGGCAATGCTCGACCCCGACCTCACCAATTCCGACGCGCTGGTTTCGGCGCAGACCGGATCCGGCAAGACGGTGGCCTTCGGCATCGCCATGGCGCCGACCCTTCTGGGCGACGCCGAACGCTTTGGTCGCGCCGGCGTGCCGCTGGCACTGGTGATCGCGCCGACCCGCGAACTGGCCATGCAGGTGAAGCGCGAGCTGGACTGGCTTTATGCCGAGGCAGACGCCGTCATCACCTCCTGCGTTGGCGGCATGGATATCCGTTCCGAGCGCCGTGCGCTGGAACGTGGCGCGCATATCGTTGTCGGCACGCCGGGCCGTATCTGCGACCACATCCGCCGCAACGCGCTCGACATGTCCGAGCTGCGCGTCGCCGTGCTGGATGAGGCCGACGAGATGCTCGACCTCGGTTTCCGTGAGGATCTCGAATACATTCTCGAGCAGGCTCCGGATGACCGCCGCACCCTGATGTTCTCGGCCACCGTGCCGGCCGCCATTGCCAAGCTTGCCAAGAGCTATCAGCGCAATGCCGTGCGCATTGCCACCTCTGCCGAGCAGAAGCAGCATGTGGACATCGAACAGCGCGCCCTGCTGGTTACCGGCCAGGACCGTGAAAACGCCATCGTCAACGTGCTGCGTTATTACGAAGCGCCGAATGCGATCGTGTTCTGCTCGACCCGCGCCGCCGTCAACCATCTGACTGCCCGCCTGTCCAACCGCAATTTCTCCGTCGTCGCCCTTTCCGGCGAACTGACCCAGAACGAGCGCACCCATGCGCTGCAGGCCATGCGTGACGGCCGCGCCCGCGTTTGCGTGGCGACCGACGTTGCCGCCCGCGGTATCGACCTTCCCGGCCTGGAACTGGTTATCCACGCCGACCTGCCGACCAATTCGGAAACGCTGCTGCACCGTTCGGGTCGTACGGGGCGTGCCGGTTCCAAGGGCATCAGCGCGCTGATCGTTCCGGTCAGCCAGCGCCGCAAGGCCGAACGCCTTCTGCTGGGCGCCAAGATCGAGCCGACCTGGGCCAACCCGCCGTCTGCCGATGCCGTCATCGAGCGTGATGAGGAACGGCTGTTCGCCAACCCGATCTTCACCGAGGTGACGACGGACGAGGACGAACTGGCGCTGATCGCCAAGCTGACCGAGCGATTTGACGCACAGAAGCTGGCAGCCGCCTTCGTTTCGATGTATCGCGGCAAAAATTCCGCCCCGGAAGAAATCAGCGTGGTTTCGCTGGATGGCGCACGCAAGCCGCGTGACGGCCAGACCGGCGACGCCGCTTCGCGTCCGCTGACGCCGCGTGGCGACTTTGGCCCGGCCGTGTGGTTCTCGCTTTCGGTTGGCCGCAAGCAGCGCGCCGAACCGCGCTGGCTGATCCCGACCATCTGCAAGAGCGGCGATCTCAGCAAGAACGAGATCGGCGCCATCAAGATGCAGGCCGACGAGACATTCGTCGAGATCTCCGAAGCCCACGCCGAACGTTTCATGGCCAAGCTCGGCAAGGACCGCATGATGGAGCGCGGCATCCGCGTGACCAAGCTGGACGGCGCGCCGGACTTCTCCAAGTTTTCGCGCGGCACCGACGACGAAGGCTTTACCCAGCGCGATGGCCCGCGCATGGACAAGCCCTGGAAAGACAAGCCGTTCAAGAAGGACGGACCACGTGGCGACAAGCCTTTCCGCGACAAGCCTTATGGCGACAAGCCGTTCAAGGACGGCGATGCGCCGCGTAAGGACTGGAAGCCCAAGGGCAAGGCCAATGACGGCTTCAAGTCCGAGGGATATAAATCTGAAGGATACAAGGGCGACAAGGTAAAGTCCGATCGCGCTGGCGACGACAAGCCTTTCCGTGACGGTGCCAAGGACAAGCCCTGGAAAAAGAAGGCCACTGACGCACCGGCCGGTGATGCCAAGCCTTTTGCCAAGAAGGGCAAGGGCGATTTTGCCAAGCCGGCAGGCGCCAAGCCCGGTTTCGGCAAGGGCGGACCGAAGGCCGGTGGCGGCAAGTTCGGAAAATCCGACAAGCGCGATTGATCGCTTTCAATACTGATTGACGAGGGCCGGGAAACCGGCCCTTTTGTTTTTGCGCAGGCCCAACGGATCTTTCCGACTTCTCCGGGCCACCCCTTTCAGATTGGGAAAGGGGTGGCAATTGGCGCACAAGCCAACCCTGCGCAACCAACCAGAAGTCCGTGATGAAGGCGCTGCTACTGCAAGCAACAGCGCCCCCGGAAAGGCAGCCCTTAAGCCGCCGCCTCCACTTTTCCATAGGGATCGAAGCGACCGTAAAACGTCTCGCCCTTCGCGGCCATGTCCTTCAACAGCGGTGTCGGGGCAAAGTGGTCGCCGTACTCAGCCGCCAGCTTCCCTGCCAGTGTCACGAACGTCTTGACGCCCATGCCGTCGATATAGCTCAGCGTGCCGCCCGTATAAGGCGCAAAACCGAAACCGAGGATGGAGCCGACATCGGCTTCGCGCGGATCGGTGACGATGCCTTCCTCCACCGTGCGGGCCGCTTCCAACGCTATCGTCACGAGGAAACGCTGTTTCAGCACGTTGACATCCACCTCGGACGCCGGCTTCTGCGGGTAAAGGTCCTTCAGGCCCGGCCAGAGCGACTTTTTCGCCGGTTTCGGCGGGTAATCGTAAAAACCCTGGCCATTCTTGCGGCCGCGACGGTCGAGGTCGTTGACCAGTTTGTCGATGAGCTCCATGTGACCGGGCTTGACCGAAGCCTCACCCAGGTCGGCAATTGACGCCTTCATGATCTTCTGGCTGAGATCGACGGCGACCTCGTCGTTGAGCGAAAGCGGGCCGACCGGCATACCGGCCATCTTGGCTGCATTCTCGATCATTGCCGCCGGCACGCCTTCGGCCAGCATGTCATAGGCCTCGTTGATATACCGGAAGACGCAGCGGTTGACGAAGAAACCGCGGGTGTCGTTGACGACAATAGGCGTCTTCTTGATTTTTGCGACGAAATCGAGCGCGGTGGCGAGCGCCTTGTCGCCGGTCTTTTCCCCGAGGATGACTTCGGTCAACATCATCTTTTCGACGGGTGAGAAGAAATGCACGCCAACGAACTGGTCCGGGCGTTTGGAATTTTCCGCAAGGCCGGTGATAGGTAGGGTGGAGGTGTTGGAGGCAAAGATCGTGGTTTCCGGGATGACGGCTTCGATCGCCTCGATCACGGTCTTCTTGACGTTGCGATCCTCGAACACGGCTTCGATGACCAGATCGGCATCCGACAGCGTCGAATAATCCGGCGTCGGCGTGACGAGCGAGAGCAGTTTTTCGCCCTCCTCCTTGGTTAGGCGTCCCTTGGAGACGCTTTCTGCCACCAGCTTTTCCGAGACGGCCTTGCCCTTGTCGGCAGCGTCTTGATCCCGGTCGATCAGCACGACAGGGATGCCGGCTGCTGCCGTAACATAAGCAATCGACGCGCCCATGAAGCCGGCGCCGACCACGCCGACCTTCTTGAACTCACTCTTTGGCACACCAGCGGGGCGGCGGGCACCCTTGCCGAGTTCCTGCATGGAGATGAACAGCGAGCGGATCATCGAAAACGCTTCGGTCGTGCCGAGAACCTGCGTGAAATAACGCTGCTCGACTTTCAGGGCCGTATCGAAGGGAAGCTGCAGGCCTTCATAAACGCATTTCAGGATGGCGAGTGCGCCCGGATAGTTGCCGGCGGTTTCGCGGCGCAGGATGGCGGGAGCGGCCGGCCAGAGCTGGGCGGCCTGTGGCGTCCACACACCGCCGCCGGGGGCCTTGAAGCCTTTTTCATCCCAGGGGGCGACGGGTTTCAGGCCATCCTTGATCATCTGTTTGGCGGCATTCACCAGTTCAGCCGGCTCGACCACCTGATTTATGAGACCCATGGCCTTGGCGCGCTGGGGTGTAAGCGACTGACCGGTCGTCATCATCTGCAGGGCGGACTGGGCATCGGTAAGGCGCGACACGCGCTGCGTGCCGCCGGCGCCCGGAAAAATGCCGACCTTGACTTCCGGCAGTGCCAGCTTCACCGACTTGCCATTGGCGGCAACACGCCCGTGGCAGGCCAGCGACAGTTCGAACGCGCCGCCCATGCAGGTACCGTTGATGGCCGAGACCCACGGCTTGCCGTTGGTTTCGATGGCGCGAAACAGCCAGGTCATGCGGCCGGCGACTTCGAACAGCTTTTGCTTGGCGGTTTCAGGGTCTTTTGCCGTGGCTTCCTGCAGCATGGAAAACATGCCGCGGATCATGGTCAGGTCCGCACCGCCGGAGAACGAGGATTTGCCGGAGGTGAACACGACGCCCTTGATGGCGGCGTCTTCCACCGTCTGCTTCAACAGGGCTTCGAGTTCGTCCATCACCTCGACGGTGAAGACGTTCATCGACTTGTCGGGCATGTCCCAGGTGATGAGAGCGATACCATCCGCGTCGGTTTCGATGGAAAAATTCTTGTAGGTGCTCATGTCGGGATTTCCTCTTCCCTGAATTTTTTATTCGGCCGCTTCGCTTACCTTCGTCATGGTCGGGCCTGTCCCGACCATCTAATCACGCTGGATAGATCCTCGGGACAAGCCCGAGGATGACGACGGAGAGGTGGTCAAACTCGCTCGATGACCGTTGCCGTACCCATGCCGGCGCCGATGCAGAGGGTGACCAGTGCGGTGTTGAGATCTCGGCGTTCCAGCTCGTCCAGAACTGTGCCGAGAATCATCGCGCCGGTGGCGCCGAGCGGGTGGCCCATGGCGATGGCGCCGCCGTTGACGTTCATGATGTCATGGGAAATGTCGAAAGCCTGCATGTACCGCAGCACGACCGCGGCAAAGGCTTCGTTGAGTTCAAACAGGTCGATATCGGCGATCGTCATGCCGGTGCGGGCGAGCAGCTTTTCGGTGACATCGACCGGGCCGGTCAGCATCAGCGCCGGGTCGGAGCCGATATTGGCGAAGGCGCGAATACGGGCACGGGGTTTGATGCCCATGCTCTCACCACCCGCCTTGGAGCCGATCAGCACGGCGGCAGCGCCATCAACGATGCCGGACGAATTGCCGGCATGGTGGACGTAATTGATCTTTTCGATTTCCGGATGAGCTTGAATGCCGACGGCTTCGAAACCACCCATTTCACCCGGCATCTGGAACGACGCGTTGAGTGAGGCCAGCGCCTGCATGTCCGTCGTCGGGCGCATGTGCTCGTCACGGTCGAGGATGGTGATACCGTTCTGGTCTTTTACCGGGATGACCGAGTTCTTGAAATAACCCGCATCCCAGGCTTTGCCGGCGCGCTTCTGGCTTTCGACGGCATAGGCATCGACGTCATCGCGCGAAAAGCCGTATTTCGTGGCGATCAGGTCGGCAGAGACACCCTGCGGCATGAAATAAGATGGGAAGTTGACGGACGGGTCCATGTACCAGGCACCGCCGGACATGCCCATGCCGACGCGCGACATGCTCTCCACACCACCGGCGATGACGATGTCATCGGAGCCTGCAGCAATCTTGCCGGCACCGAAATTGATGGCATCGAGGCCGGATGCGCAGAAACGGGAAATCTGCATGCCGGGCGCTTTTGTCGAGTAACCGGCCTCGAACGCGGCGGCCTTGGGGATGACGGCGCCACTATCCATCACCGGATCGACGCAGCCCATGATGATGTCGTCGACAGTTTCGGTGTTCAGACCGTTACGGTCACGGATGGCTTCCAGCGTTTTGGCGGCGAGGCGGACGGAGGGCACTTCGTGCAGCGATCCGTCCTTTTTGCCGCGACCGCGCGGCGTGCGCACGTGGTCGTAAATGAAGACTTCGGTCATGGTGTCATCTCTCCCGTGTCATCTTTATGGGGTGCGGTGGGCACCTGAATTTGTTCTGGCCAACCGGCCAATCGCTTTGGCACAGAGCATATATGAGCCCCTCACCAACAAAATCTAAGACTTAGCTAAAGCTAATATCTTGATTTCGTATCCTCTCCCACAAGGGGAGAGGTAGGCTGCGGCGTCGCCTTCGTTATCTCTCCCCTTGTGGGAGAGAAAGCAATTTCAACATCTTAGCCAAAGGCTAAGTGTTAGAAATCGCAAGTGAGGGGCTTACCCCGCTAACCTCAAAACGCCTCGGCCACCAGTTCCATGACGCTATCCGCGCCCGCCTCGATGCGCACCTTGCGCAGCGCCGTTTCGGGCATGATCTTCTCCATGAAGAAGCGCGCCGTCACCAGCTTCGCCTTCAGATACTCTTCACGAGGATCGTCGCTGCCTAGCTTTTCCTGCGCGGCCTTGGCGATCTTGGCCCACATGTAGCCAAGCGTGACGAGACCGAAGAGGTGCATGTAATCGGTCGAGCCGGCGCCGGCATTGTCGGGCTTGGCCATGGCATTCTGCATGAACCACATGGTCGATGCCTGCACGTCGTTGAGGCCCTTTTTCAAGGCCTTGGTGTAAGGCGCCATTGCTTCATCAGCGCGGTTTTCCTCGCAGAAATCGCCGATTTCCTTGAACATCGCCATGACGGCGCGACCGCCGTTGAGCGCCAGTTTGCGCCCCACCAGATCGAGCGCCTGGATGCCGTTGGCGCCTTCATAGATCATGGCGATACGGGCATCGCGGACATACTGGCTCATGCCATGTTCCTCGATGTAACCGTGGCCGCCGAACACCTGCTGCGCCATCACGGCGTGGTCGAAACCCTTGTCGGTGAGCACGCCTTTCAGGATCGGCGTGGCGAGGCCGAGCAGATCGTCGGCGTTCTGGCGTTCCTTCTCATCCGGCGAGCGGTGCGCGATATCGGATTTCAGCGCCGTCCAGAGCAGGAAGGCGCGGCCAGCCTCGTTGAACGATTTGATCGTCATCAGCGAACGGCGGATATCCGGATGGACGATGATCGGATCGGCCTTCTTATCCGGTGCCTTGGCACCCGAGAGAGAGCGGCCCTGAATGCGTTCGTTGGCATAGGCGACAGCGTTCTGGTAGGCGGTCTCTGCGATCGACAGGCCCTGCAGGCCGACGCCGAGGCGGGCTTCGTTCATCATCACGAACATGGCCGACAGGCCCTTGTTTTCCGCGCCGATGAGATAACCCACGGCATCGTCATAGTTCATGACGCAGGTGGAATTGCCGTGAATGCCCATCTTTTCTTCGAGCGCACCGCAGGTAACACCGTTGCGGTCACCGAGCGAACCATCCTCGTCCACCATGAACTTCGGCACGATGAACAGCGAAATGCCCTTGGTGCCCTCAGGCGCGCCTTCGATGCGGGCCAGCACGAGGTGGATGATGTTATCCGTCATGCCGTGTTCGCCGGCGGAGATGAAAATCTTCTGGCCGGAAATCTTGTAAGAACCATCGCCCTGCGGCACGGCCTTGGTGCGCAGCAGGCCAAGATCGGTGCCGCAATGGGGTTCCGTCAGGTTCATGGTGCCGGACCATGTGCCGCCGACCATGTTGGGCAGATAGGTTGCCTTCTGTTCATCCGATCCGTGCACGAGAATGGCGGCAATCGCGCCCTGCGTGAGGCCCGGATACATCATCAGCGACATATTGGCCGACGACATGTATTCGCCGACGGCGGCGTGCAGCGTATAGGGCAGCCCCTGCCCGCCAAACTCTTCCGGCACGGCAAGTCCGATCCAGCCGCCCTGACAATACTGGTCGTAGGCTTGCTTGAAACCTTTCGGCACGGTGACCGAGCCGTCGTCCTGGCGGGTACAGCCTTCTTGGTCACCGGAGAGATTGAGCGGAAACAGCGCTTCCTCGGCTACCTTGGAGGCCTCACCCAAAATCGCCTCGATCATGTCGGGCGTTGCATCGGCAAAGCCGGGCAGATTGCCGAAACGTTCGAGACCAAGCACGTCGTTCAGGATGAACAGCGTATCTTCAACGGGGGCCTTGTAGACGGGCATGCGCAAACTCCTCCTCTGCGCGCCGGCCGGAACCGGCGAAACTCCACCGCTAAAATATTGACGTTTGCGTAAACGTCAATCCCGCGATGAGGGAGTTTTTCGGGAGAGTTCGCAGTCGTGATTGCTGCGAAGGGAGGGAAGCCTCAGGTCGCCTCCACCGTCCGTGCTTCCACATGCAGCGCCCGGCCCGCTCTCCAACCATTGAAGGCGGCAACCGAGCCAATGGCGACAAAAAGCACGGCACACCAGGCAAAACTGCCGGTCGCCCCCCTGATGACGCCGACGACCAGTGGGCCGATGGCGGCGAGCAGGTAACCGACGCATTGCGCCATTCCAGACAGATGGGCCGCGACATGCGGATCGCGCGAGCGCAACACGATGACGGTCATGGCGGCAGCGATGAGGCCGCCCTGGCCGATGCCCTGCAAAACCGCCCAGAGCCAGACGGTGGAAAGCGGCGCAAACAGCAGGCCGATCAACGCCGTAACGGCGAAGGCGCAGAGCGTGACATTGATGACACTCTGGTTTTTGCCGCGCACCGCGATATGCGGCACGACAAGGCAGGAGGCCGCCTGCACCATGACCGACATGGAGACGATGGCGCCGGCGGTGACGCCATCAAGCCCGCGATCACGCAGGATCGGCACCAGCCAACCAAAAACGCTGTAAGCGAGCGCCGATTGCAGCCCCATGAACAGGGTGACGTTCCAGGCGAGGCGATCCCGCCACAGGCCTTCGACGCGGAAACCGCTGCGGCCGGCCTGGCGTTTGGCGAAAAGCACCTGCGGCAACCAGAGGAGTGCAACGGCGACCGCCGGCAGCGCCCAGATGGCAAGCGCCGCATTCATGGAGCCATCCAGCGCCTTTTCGATGGGCAGCGTCAGCCCGGCGGCGCTGGCGGCACCGGCACAGAGCGCCATCGTATAAAGCCCGGTCATCAATGCCGCCTGTTTGGCAAAATCGCGCTTGACGAGGCCGGGCAGGAGCACATTGCCGATTGCGATGCAGGCGCCGGCAAGGGCTGTGCCGAGGAACAGAAGCGGCATGGACGAAAGGCCGCGCAGGGCCGTGCCGAGCGCCAGAAGGATGAGAACGCCGAGCAGCGTGCGTTCAGAGCCGATACGCTGCGCCAGACGCGGCGCAAGCGGTGAAAATGCGCCGAGGCAAACGACCGGCAGCGTGGTGAGCAGGCTGGCGCCCAACGCCGACAGGCCGAGTTCCGAGCGGATTTCCGGCAGGAGCGCCGAAGCGCTGGAAAAAACCGGGCGCAGATTGAAGGCGATCAGGACAAGGCTCGCGCCGAGCAGAAACCGGCCGACCGCGCCCAGTTGCGGTGCGGCAGGCATTGGTACCGTATCGACTTCCGCATCGACCAGTGTTTCCTCGACAGGATCGGTAAGGCTTTCATGTGAAGAGGTTTCGTCCTCCGACCGTGCGGAGGATTGGTTATCGGGCATGCCCTTTGCTGGCAGGACAGCTGCATAGGGAATTGAGCCGGTGCCGCTCTCCCCCTCTGATCTCCCCCCTTGAGGGGGAGATGTCACCGAAAGGTGACAGAGGGGGGTAAGCAACGGTGCGGCAGAGGTTTCCAAAGCGGCATTTACGCCAGCATTACCCCCCTCTGCCCTGCCGGACATCTCCCCCTCAAGGGGGGAGATCGGCTGGGTGCACCCTTCGCATTCCATGTGCGATAGCCCTGTCTCTTCGGGAGAATGGTTTTGCGAAGGTTGGGCCGCAGGATTTTGCAATGGAGGCGTCATGAGAGCAGCAATTTGTCGAGAGCGGAAAAGACGGGAGCCATGAAACGGCGAACGGCTGCGGAAGCATTGTCGGCATTGCCGGTTTCGATGGCATCGATGATATCGGCATGCGCCTGCATGTCCGGTTCGGGCACTTCTGCCGAGATCGTCGCCTCGATGGTTTCGGTGATCGTGGCAGAGAAGAAATCGTAGATTTCCATCAGGGCGCGGTTACCGGAAGCGGCGATGACCGCCTTGTGGAAGGCGAGATCGCGGGTGATGAATTCGGCTTTTTCTCCGCCTTCGTAATTGCCGCGCTCGGCAAGCAGGCGGCGCAGATCGGCAATCACCTTCGGCGTATGGCGAAGGGCGGCAAGCCTTGCCGCCTCGACATCGAGGGCGCAGCGGGCTTCGAACTGATCCCGCAGACTGGTGCGCCGCGCCATGTCCAGGGTTTTGGATGGATCGGTGCTGGAAAGGACATAGGTTCCCGAACCCTGCCGGGTTTCCAGAAACCCCTGGGCGACCAGCACACGCACGGCTTCGCGCACCGTGCCACGACTGACCGAGAGTGTTGCCGACAGGTTTGCTTCGTTGGGCAGCTTTGCACCCACCGACCAGCGGCCGGAGACAATTTCCGCACGAATGGATTGCGTGGCGCTTTCAGCCAGGCTGGCTTTGCTGAGGGTCTGCATCGGCACATCATCAAGTCATCGGATGACTTTGATCAATATGCCCATGCGCCGATGGCGTCAACCAACGGATCATACCCAGCTCGAATAGATGGCCGGGAGATGCCGCAAACCGCTATAAAACAGCGTATTTTCAAAAACCCTGCCCGGATTAACCCCGTGTTTACCACGTTTGATGGATTGTACGGTCTGAACTAATTGTGGCGCACCTCATTCTTTTGTCTCGCGTTGTCCTTGAGGAGCCGCAACCACTCACGGTTGATGAAGGTATTGTCCGGCATTCTTCCACGAAGTGGTGCCCCGTGATTTCCCGAAAGGGAGATCGTCGGCGAATACCAATCAGCGGATCGTGACCCGGTCCGCGCTGTCGAAGCGAGCGAGACCATGAACGGATCACGACCCACGCCATCCCGTCGCGGCGAGACGTCCTCCCTGGACGCGCTCAACCGTACGATCGAAGGGCTGGAAGCACGTATCGAAGGGCTGATGAATTCTTCCGCCCGCGAGCGTCAGACCAGTGACCGTCAGACCAGTGACCGTCAGGCCGGTGAACGTCAGGCTGGCGAGCGCCAGAGTGGTGACGTCCGTGAACAGCGGCGTTATGCCGAGCCGCCGCAACAGCAGGCGACGCAGCAGCAGATGGGCCAGAGAGCAGCGCCGCAGGCGGCCGCAGCCCCCGGTCTCAATCCGCTTGAAGAAATCCGTCGCCGGCAGCGCGCGCTCGATGCCGCCCGCCATCCGCAACGCGACGTGCGCCCGCCGGAAGCCTATGCCGCTGCAGAACCTGCGCCACGCGCACCGATTGCCCCGCGCCGCGCCGCCGCACCGATTGCAGACAACCGCCCGCCGCGTGCCGAAAACCGGCCGCAGCCGCAAGGCGCGCCGAGCCGTGCGCTGACATCGACCGCTGCCCGCATCGGAGCGACGCCAGTTACGACGGCCGTACTGCCGGATGCGATCATGAACGATATCGCCGAGGCCCTGGTCAGCCTGCGGCAGGATCTGAAGCAGGACATTTCTCAAGGAATGGCCCGCGAGATGGACGGGCTGCGTTCGGAAATCCGCTCGATCCGGGCGATTGCCGAGGACCGCCATTTTGCCGACGACATGCGCAACGATCTGGCGCGGCTGGCCGACAGCATCGGCAATCTGAGCCATCGCGGTGCGCCCGAGACGGAAAACTTGCGCGAGGAATTCGAAGGCCTGCGCACCGTCATGCAGGGTCTCGCCCGTGAAGACACCGTGCAGCGGATGGAAAGCCAGTTCCAGGGACTGGAAGAGCGCGTGCTCGAAGCCGATCCGCAGGCGCTGCGCGATGAACTGGTGGCGCTCGCCTACCGCATCGACGACATCAAGGGACAGCTGGGTGCGGTTGGCGACAATGGCGCCATTCTGGCGCTCGAAGACAAGCTGCTGACGCTGGCCGCCGCCGTGGAACAGCTCGGCACCCGCATGGTCCCGCATAACGATCCGATGATCGTCGAGCAGTTTACCGTGCTCGACAAGCGCCTGGACGAGATCAGCCGGGCGCTTGCCGCCAGCAGCCGCGCCTCCGCAGACGCGGCACTCGACCATGGCATGATCGGACGGCTGGAAAGCCGGCTCGAAGGCCTTGCAGACCAGATCGACGCCATGCACCGCGACGCGCTGCAATCCGCCCTTCCCGCCGCAGGCGTCATGGATGACGAGATGGGCATGCGTATCGACGCACTTGCCCGCAAGATCGACGATTTTTCCCGCGAACAGGGCGCGATGCGTCTGGACGAGCGCCTGGAAGACCTCGCCATCCTGATGGAACGCGTGCAGCAGCCCGCCCCTCCGCAGGAACTGACCGGTTATCTTGCCGATATTTCCCGCAAGATCGACGCGCTGGAACAGGGCGCCGTCAACGATGTGCTGGCCGAGCGGCTGGACTATATCTCGCGCCGCATCGAGGAGATCGAGGTCGCCCAGCCGGCAGCGCCGGTGGACAACGAATTGTTCGGCCGCCTGGAAGGACGCCTCAGCGACATCGCCGCGCGTCTGGACGATGCGGCGAGCGCGCCGGCCAGCGACAATGAGGCGCTGCGCAATCTCGAAGACCAGATCGCCAATCTTTCGCGCCTGATCAGCGAACCGAAGACCGCAGGCGAATTCGAACTGCCGGCCGCCTTCGAGGAGCGCATGTCTGCCATCGAAGGTTACATGGCGACGAGCGACGAATACGTGATCGAGGCCGCCCGCCAGGCTGCCGAAGCCGTGGTGGAGGCTTATGCCCGCAACGGCGCGGCAAACGGCGGCCCGGCACCCGACATGGGAGCGCTGACGGCGTTGGCCGAAGACCTGCGCCATCTGGAAGACCTGACGCGCGGCTCTGAAGAGCGCACGCACCAGACATTCGAGATGCTGCACCGGACGCTGGTGAGCATTGCCGACCGTCTGGACACGATGGAAGGCAGCATTGCCCGCCAGGGAGTTGTGGAACCCGCGCGCGTTGCTGCAGTCGCCCCGGCACCTTCGCCGGCGCCGACGAGACCTGCCATGCAGGCAACAGCACCTGCGTTGCAGGTCTCCCAGGCTGCAGCCGCGCCGGTAATGCCGAAGGCGACCATGCCGATGTTTGCCGGCGGCGAGGACCTGCACAGTTCGGTAGCCCTGCCCGACGACGAACGTCTGGACGAGCGGGCGCTGTTTGCCGACGACCTGGAAAGCGGGTTGCTGGAAAATGGCGAAGCAGCGGACGATCTGGAAAACGCACAGCGCACCGCCGACAAGGAAACCCGCGCGCTTGCCACCAGCGGAAAATCGCGCGGAAGCCTGCTGGGTGGACTTTCCCGTTTTCTGCCGGGCCACAAGGAAACAACCCCGAAGGTCAGTAACCGCGCGGTCGTTGAGCCCGCACCCTCGATCGACCCCGCGGATATGCTGCTTCCCGAACAGCAGAACGTGCCGCTGGAACCGGGTTCCGGCATGCCGGACGTGAAGAAGATCCTGGAACGCGTGCGCGCCAGCCAGACAGGCCAGGCGGGAAATGCCGGCAATGCTGCAGCCGCTGACGGCGAGACCGTCGATTACATTGCCGCGGCCCGCCGCGCCGCCAAGGCCGCCGCGATGGAAGCAGATCCGGCGCTTGCCGTTTCCGCCGGCGCGCGTGGAAAGGCTAAAGCCAAGGCCGACAAGAACAACGCCGTGAAAGCCGGCCGCGCCGCCGTGCTGAAGGCCGAAGGCGGCAAGGGTGGCGGAATTTCCGCCGCGTTTGCCAAACACCGCAAGCCAATCCTGCTCGCAGTCGGCGCCGTTCTTCTGGCGCTGATGGCGATGCCGCTGGTCAACACGCTGACCCATGGCGACGATGCACCTGCTGCACCGCCGGAAGTCGGCATGCTGGAGCAGAGCAAGCCCGAGGAACAGGCTCCGGCCGAAACCGGACTGCCGGCCAATGGGGCCGATCAATCCGCGCAGAATGCCGCCAATGAAGCGCCGGCCGCTCCCGATGCCTCCGCGTCGCTTCCCGATGTCGCGCAATCGGCATTGCCGCCAGCGGAGACTGCGCCGGCACAATCCGTTGACGAGGCGATTGCCCAGGCTGAAACACCGGCTACGGCCCCTGAACTGGCACCGGCTGCACCGCAGGCGGCAATCGAGGTTCCAGCCACGATGGGACCGAAATCGCTGGCCGATGCGGCAGCGAGCGGCGACGCACAGGCCCTGTTCGAGATCGGCGCTCGTTATCAGGACGGTCGTGGTGTTGCCGCCAACCTGGCCGAAGCCGTACGCTGGTACGAAATGGCGGCGGAACGAGGCCTTGCACCGGCGCAATACCGTGTGGCCAACCTTTATGAAAAGGGCACCGGCGTCACCCGCGATTTCGGCAGGGCGATGGCGTTTTACGAACAGGCAGCCAATGCCGGCAATGCCAGCGCCATGCACAATCTCGCCGTGCTCTACGCATCCGGTGCCGCCGGCACTCCGGATTATGCCAAGGCCGTCAGCTGGTTCGAAAAGGCCGCAGATCTCGGCGTTTCCGACAGCCAGTTCAACCTTGCCATCCTTTATGCCCGCGGCAACGGTGTTCCGCAGAACCTCGACGCGTCCTACAAGTGGTTTGCTGTTGCTGCCCATGGCGGCGATCAGGATGCCGCCCAGAAGCGCGACGAAGTCGGCAATGCGATGCAGCCTGCAAAGCTGCAGGCCGCCAAGGCGCAAGCCGAACAGTGGCAGGTGAAGCCGGTCGATCCGAACGCCAACAGCGTCAACCTGCCGGACGAATGGGTTGGCAAGGGCGAAAAGACCGCCTCCGTCGACATGGAGAAGGCGGTTCGCAACATTCAGGCCATTCTCAACAAGAACGGTTTCGATGCCGGTACGCCGGATGGCAAGATGGGGAACAAGACTGTTGCCGCCATTACCGCCTTCCAGAAGGCCAACGGCCTGCAGCCGGACGGCAAGGTGAACGAGGCGCTGGTGCGCAAACTTTTGGCCACCAACCAGGGCTGATCGAAAAACGACAGCAAAAAGCGTACTGCCGAAAGGTTGGTGCGCTTTTCTGCATCATCAGCGGGAAAACGGCCACCCGAACGATCGGAAAATTGCCGTATTAATCCAAGCTTATGAATTGACTCGTCTAATAGTCGGGCGCATGACAATCGGGCCCGGCCACGTCACCCAAGACGTTTGGCCGGCATTGTTTTTTCATCGCCGCAGCGGGCGGTTACCGAACGCGATTACCGCCCGCGCCGGCGAAGCCGTTCGAGGTTGACCGTGACTGTCTATCTGCCGATTGCAGAGCTTTCGGTGAACATCTTCATCATCCTCGGCATGGGTGCGGCTGTCGGATTTCTGTCCGGCATGTTCGGCGTCGGCGGCGGTTTTCTGATCACGCCGCTCCTGATCTTCTACAACATCCCGCCGGTCGTGGCCGTTGCCACCGGCGCAAACCAGGTGGTCGCCTCCTCGGTATCGGGCGCCATCACCCATTTCCGGCGCGGAACGCTGGATGTGAAACTGGGAACTATCCTGCTGATCGGCGGTCTTTTAGGCGCGACGGCGGGTATATGGGTGTTTTCCTGGCTGCGCAGCATCGGCCAGCTCGACCTTTTCATCGCCATTCTCTACGTGCTTTTGCTCGGCACCGTCGGCACGCTGATGCTGAACGAAAGTGTGAGGGCGCTGCGCCGCGCCTCCAGGAACGAGCCCGTGACGCTGAAACGGCCCGGTCACCACACGTGGGTGCACCGGCTGCCGTTCAAGATGCGCTTCAAGAAATCGAAAATCTATCTCTCGGCCATTCCGGTGGTGGCGCTCGGTTTCTGTATCGGCGTCCTGACATCGGTCATGGGTGTCGGCGGCGGTTTCATCATGGTGCCGGCGATGATCTATCTGTTGCGCATCCCGACCAACGTGGTTGTCGGCACATCGCTGTTCCAGATCATTTTCGTCACCGCCTATACGACCATGGTGCAGGCCGCGACCAACTATTCCGTCGATATCGTGCTGGCCACCATCCTGATGGTCGCCGGCGTCATCGGCGCGCAATATGGCGTGCGTGTCGGCCAGAAACTGCGCGGCGAACAGTTGCGCGCGCTATTGGCGCTTCTGGTTCTGGCCGTAGCGCTGAGGCTTGCGGTAACGCTGGTGGTAACCCCGGCCGACCTTTATTCCGTCAGCATCGGGAGCTTCTGATGCTGCTCAAGCCCATTCTTCGCAGCCTTGCGTTCGCCGCAGCTATCGCGTTTTTCGCCCAGACGGCCGAAGCGCAGGTGCCGTTCGGTGCGGCGACGACGGCCAAGGAAGGGTTGGAGATCGGCACTTCCACCAGCGAAATCGGCATCGCCTCGGATTTTCGCGGGGCGGACCTCACCATTTTCGGCGCGCTGACCAATGCCGACGAACTGCTTCTGGCCATCGGCCAGTATGATGTGGTGGTGACGCTGGAAGGGCCGCTGGACTACGCCACGGTGCGCAAGAAAAGCCGCGTTCTCGGCATCTGGGTCAATACGGAATCCATGACCTTCGAGCAGGTGCCCGCCTCCTATTCGGTGGCGGCGACCCGGCAGATCGACGATATTCTGTCGAGCGAGGGCGGCTTGCCTATCGGCACCGACCACATGCGCCTTTCGCCCACCGGTTATGTCGGCAATGCCGGCAACCTGACCGAATTCCGCGACGCCTATCGCCGCCTGAAACTGGCGGGCGGGCTTTACCAGCACGACTTTGGCGGCGTGCGTTTCGTCTCCTCCAGCCTGTTTCGCGCCAGCCTGCGCCTGCCCGCCAACGTGCCGGACGGTGTGCACATGGTGCGCGCCTATCTGTTCAAGAGCGGCACGCTGCTGGCCGAACGCGAATTGCCGCTGCGCGTCAACAAGACCGGCATCGAACAACAGATCACCGATGCTGCCCACAACCAGCCGATCCTCTACGGCATCGTGTGTGTGATGATCGCGCTGATGACCGGCTGGGGTGCGAGTTTGATTTTCCGGAAGAAGTGAGTGGTGGTGGGTGGCGGATTTGCGCCGGAAGCGGTCATGGCAGGGAATGACATTCGTGGCCCTGTGGCTCACGAAGGAACCACAGCAGTTTGCAGCTCCGTTGGAGGGAAAACACTTGATTGAGACCATTGGTGTTATTCTACGGTTCCACGGCATATCCATTCCACAGAGTTCTTTTGAAAAAAGATTAGGATGCCTTGTTCGCTGGGGCGGAGAAAGCGTTGACGGCTTACACTCGGCCCAAATCGACAAAACACCCGAGGATGATTGCATCCGTTGGGAAGCAGCATGGGATCATCGATCACGATACCGGCTGACTTGTGCGAAGTCGCAGGTCGAAATCGCATTGCTATGACCATCACCCACTACCTCACTGCGACAGACTCCGAATGACCGGTCTAGGCCGAACGCCGCCATGGCGCGAAAGCGCCAGAAGCGGACATCCTGCACGGTTCAATGGAGGTCCGTTCCCGACCCCAATATGGTAGACTGGCTCAAAATTTCGGAGCATGAAAGCTGCCACTAACGACCTCGCGCCTGAATACGATTTCCTCTAGGATTTATCATCAAGCAAAGGTGAAGCTGTCATGGCGAAAAAACCCACCGGCAATGAAGGTTCGAACCGGATAGAGATCAGGGAGGACGGCTCAGCAGAGTTATCGTTCGACCGCGTGAGTCTCGGTGAGGATAAGGCAGAGATAGAACGCAACATTATGGTGCGCTTTATTACCGCTATGAAAGCATCAGGCGCTGCGTTCAAATGGGCTCAAAACGCCGAGTATGACTTAGATTTTACGCTCACTTTTGAGGACGGCACCTTGGTCGATATGGACCTGACCGAGCTGATCTTGCCGTCTCCCAAGGGCACACCTTTCAGCCAGCCTAACCGTTCCCGCACATTCGGAATGGTCGCCGACACGATTGAAGATATCGTTCGGCGCAAGGACGCCCACTACTCCCCCTCTGGACGTCCCAAGCATCTGCTGGTTTACACGACGCACTGGCCTTTCATGCCGACATGGCAGGTTCTCCGACTTGTCCAGGCCGCGTTCCTAAGGGCTCCGCCAAATGCGCTTGAGAATGTGTTCTTCCTCTACAATGTCGGTGAAGGTGACAGCCCCGTACCACTGTATCCAGCAGTTCCCGAGTTGGTGGCAACCTTTGATGCGGAGGGCGCGCGGGATTTAGAGTTTGTCCGCTTCGACCCGGCACTCGCTACACTGGCTGCCAGTAGCGGCTGAGCCTGTTTGTGCCGAAGCGACGAAGCTCCGTTCGCCGCACGGGTCAATTCGACCGATGAATTGAATGTCCGCCATCTGGGAGCATGGCTGCAAAGCTGCCAGTCCTCTTCCCACCCCATGTCAGTCCCTGCAGATCGTTCCTGGAATGTCCGCAATGGGCCGACAGCGGACAAAAATACCCACCCGCAACGTCACCGCTGCGGATGGGGCATTTCAAAACCTGATCACATCGACGGCAAAACGGCGATATCACGCACTTCCTTGTCCGTGCCGGTAATCGCGCCGACTTCGGTTGCCGCACCGGTTTCCAGATTGACCGTGTAGAGCATCTTGCCGGCGGCCAGATAAGCGGTGTTCTTGCCGCCTTCTTCACCCTGGATATCGAAGGCGTAGGTGGCCGGTTTGTCCTTGATGCCGAGCTTGCCGATGGCCTTCAGCGTGCCGTCATTCGGCTTGGTCTGCTGGATCAGCGCGCCGATGGTGGCGTCGATATTATACATCGCCGTCTTTTCCGGCTTGCCGATCGAGTTCGTATAGGCGGCGGCAACGATGTTCGGGGTTTCGCCCTTGTGCATGTCGCCCTCTTCGAATGCCAGCACGCCATCGACCGTGACCGCACCGGTATCCGGGTGGACGCGGTGGTTGGTGGTGCCACTCATGAAGCGCAGGCGGTCTGCCATCGGGTTGAAGTCAACCACGACCGGGGCTTCCGTCATGGTCAGCATCTTGTCCATCTTGGCGACCTCGGTGGCGGCGCCTGTTTCAAGGTTGATGGAAACGATGGCGTGTTCCGGCGTCACGCCGATCACCGTCTTGGTGCCGGGGCGGAAATCGATGCCAACGAGCTTTTCGACACCGGTGACGTCCATGGTCTTGGTGACTTCCGGCTTTGCCGTGTCGAACATGACGAGGGTCTTGTCACCGGTCAGGCCGAGGACCGGGGCGGCCGAGGCGGTGGCGAAGGATGCAATCAGCATGGTGGATGCGATAAGCGAGGTGCGAGCGATGGTCATGACGTTCTCCCGTTGCGTTTCGATCTCGTCGAGAGCGCTTTTGGCACGCGGCCTTTTCAGGTCTCTCGATGGGTAGACACGCGGCGACACGCATCTGGATGCAGCGCCGACAAATATTTTTCGGGACGCATCCATTTCGTGTTTTCGGGTGTCTTGCAGATACGGCCCATAACGGCTGTGTGAAACCTTGAAGACTGGACGAACCCATGTCGGTCGTGGCAACAACGATGAAATATTCGCGACCGCGCGAAAGCGCATGGGGAGAGAGCGGCTTGGCCTTGGCATCAGAAGACCAATCGACAGATCTCGAAACGGCACTTCTGGCCTGCGCCAAGGGGGATCGCCACGGCTTGCGGCTGATCTTCGATCTCGAAGGCGGACGGCTGGTGGCGGTGGCGCAGCGGATATTGCGGCGGCGCGAGCTGGCGGAAGAGGTGGTGCAGGAAGCCTTCATCCGTATCTGGACCCATGCGCATCAGTTCGCACCGGGACGCGGTTCGGCGCGCGGCTGGATTTATGCCGTGGTGCGCAACCGGGCTCTCAACATGCTGCGCGACGGCAAACGCGAGGACCTCGTGTCAGACGACCGGCTGGAAATGCTCCAGGATGCCGAACAGCTGGATGAGATCATGGCGGCCTGGCACCGGCTGGACCGCAACAACCGCCTCAAGGAATGCCTGGGCGGACTGGAAGAGGTCAGGCGGCGCGGCATTCTGATGGCCTATGTCGGCGGCTTTACCCATGGCGAAATTGCCGGAAAGCTGAAACTTCCGCTCGGCACCGCCAAATCCTGGATCAGGCGCGGGCTTTTATCGCTGCGGGAGTGCATGGCATGACGATCGCGCAGAAAGACTTTGCGGCCCATGCAGACGAATACGTGCTGGGTCTGCTCGATGAGGCGGATGCCGTCAGGCTGGAGGCGCAGCTTGAGCACGACGCGGCGCTGGCGGATGCCGTGGCGCAGGCGCAAGAACGTTTTCTGCCACTCGATACCGGCATCGACCCGGCAAGTGTGACGCCGTCGCTGTGGAATGCCATCGAGGCGCGGCTCACCGATAACGACGCGCCGTCGATTGCGGCCACTTCACCACGTCGGCCTGTTGCCGGAAACGACAACACCCGTTCAGGCTGGCGTGTCGCGGCTATCTCGGCGATGGCCGCTTCGCTGATATTGGCGGTCGGATTGATCTGGAGCGTGACCCGCACGGTGGAGCCGTTGGTGGTGGCGGTTCTTGTCAACGAGGCGGGTGACGTGCAGGCCGTGGTCGAGGATTTTGGCAATGACACGGCCAGCGTGAAGCTGCTGACCGATTTTGCCGTGCCGTCAGACAAGACCATGCAGGTCTGGACGCTGCCATCACGGGAGATGGGGCCGATGTCGCTCGGGCTTCTTCAGGATGCGCATTCGGCAAGGCTGAGCGGTTCGGCGCTGCCGAAACCGCAGGATACGCAACTGTACGAGATCACGCTGGAACAGGCGGGCGGTTCACCCACCGGACGGCCGACCGGACCGATCCTTGCCAAGGGGTTTGCAAAGCTGGCGCGTTAAGGCAACTGCTGCGGGGATGGCTCCTCACGGAGCGGCCTTGCGGGCAACGACCTCCAGATAGGCTGCCTGTAGCTTTTCGAACACCGATGGCTTTTGCGGATCGCGTGGCGCATCCAGATGCAGTACGCGCAACTCCTGCATAAAATCCTGCCAGAGCGGGCGACCGCCCTCTTCCAGCAATTGCGCGCGGATGGAAAGTTCTTCCGAGACCGGCAGAAAGCGGTTTCCCCAGGCACCCATTTCGGCAAAGATCGGGATCAGGCTGATCGACATTTCGGTGAGGCTGTAAATGGCCTTCTGCTTGTGGCTGGGATCATCCGCCCGGGTGAGCAACCCGCGGTCCAGAAGCCGCTTCAAGCGGTCGGCCAGAATGTTGGAGGCGATGCCTTCCTCGGAGTTTTGCAGAAGCTCGCGAAAGTGCCGGCGATTGCCGAACATGATGTCGCGGATGACGATGAGGCTCCAGCGATCACCAAGAACCTCTAGCGTTTGATTGATAGGGCAACCCGACCGATATTCGTCTACCATGCCATTCTCCAGACCGCTTGCATTATAAAACCGGTCACGCTAGGCTTCAACCAGTTTCGAGATGCAACCGGTTCATTCATGAGGAGAATGGCATGCGCAAGCTGGTGGTTTGGAACCTGATGACATTGGACGGTTATTTCGAGGGCGAAAAACCCTGGGATCTTTCGTTTCATGAAAAGGCATGGGGGCCGGAGCTGGAAAGGCTTTCGGAAAAATTTGGCGAGGAAGGCGATCTTCTCGTGTTCGGGCGCAAGACCTACCAGGGCATGGCCGCCTACTGGCCGGAGGCGGAAGAGCCGAGCCGCATCAAGGACATGATGAATTCGATCGCCAAGCTGGCCGTTTCCAGAACGCTGGCGGATGCGACATGGAACAATTCCCGCGTCGTCAGTGACCCTGTGGCGGAACTGAGCCGGCTGAAGCGTAAGGACGGCAGGACGATCTTCATCTTCGGCAGCGCCAAGCTGGTGGCATCGATGCTGGAGGCCGGGCTGGTGGACGAATACCGGCTGTGTATCGTGCCGATTCTCATCGGCAAGGGAAACCCGCTGTTCAAACAGGCGGAAAGCCTCAAGGAACTGACACTGATCGCGACCGAAAGAACGGAAAAGGGCGCAGTGCTTTTGACCTATGCGGTCGGCGGCAAGGCTTGACACAGGTCAAGGCGGACAGCCGATAGCCGCCGCATTCTTCCTGCCAGAACAGGCAAGGAGAACGCGGCCATGTATAAACATATCCTGATTCCCACAGACGGTTCGGAACTGGCGACCGAGGCGCTGAACAAGGCGCTAGACCTTGCTGCCGAAATGAATGCGAAGGCGACCGTTCTGGTGGTGGTGGAGCCGCTGCAGGCGATCACCCTCAATCCGACCGGGCTGGAGATCGCCTATGCCGAATATGACCGGCAGGTGGAGGAGGCAGCCAAAGGCATTCTGGCCGACGCCAAGGCGGAAGCGGAAAAACGTGGCGTTGGCATCTCTCTGGAAAACATCACCAGCACCAACCCGGCCCAGGTGATCGTCGATGTCTCCGCCAGACGTGAATGCGACCTGATCGCAATCGGCTCGCGCGGGCGCTCGGGCATCTCGGCCTTCATGCTGGGCAGCGTGACCTTAAAAGTGCTGGCGCTCACGAAAACGCCGGTTCTGGTCTACCGGTGATCACCGCATGAGATTGCTATACCGCACCGAATAAATCCGATCACGACCCAGCAGATGCGCAACCAGCGTTTCACGCGCAAAAATGCCCTGCATCGCCGTGTGATTGAGATCAAGACCGCCGGCCAGAACACCGAAAGCCGGCATCAGCAGCCGGTGGCCGTCGGTAGCGAAACACGGGCGGCGCACGTATTTTTCGCGACGGCGGACGGTGGCGGACGGATGGAGATGGCCGGCGACCTCTCCCTTACCGGAAATGAGGCTCGGTTCGTGGCGAAACACGAGGCCGCCGTAAACGAGTTCGTCGGTGCTGATACCGGGCAGATCGGTGGTGCCGTCGGGATCGTGATTGCCGTTGATCCAGATCCAGTCACGGCCCCGCGCCATGTCGGCGATCATTTTGCGCAGGTCGGCAGGCAGGAATTCCGAACCGCGACGGTCGTGGAAATTGTCGCCGAGCGAGACGACGATCTTGGGATCGTAGCGGGCGATGACGGCCGCGAGGATGTTGAGCGTGGCGATGGTATCGTATGGCGGCAGCATCATGCCGCGCCGGGCAAAGGCAGCGCCCTTTTCCAGATGCAGGTCGGAAACGATCAGCATGCCGGTTTCCGGCAGGTAAAGACCGCCGAGCGGATCGCACACGGCCGCAACGCCGTGGACGAGAACGTCCTCGGTGGCGGGGGCAGTGGTGATCATGGTGCGGGGACTAAGCCCCAAGCGGTTCATCACGGCTGGTTCGTCTTTCTCATTCTCGTCAGGCGAAAGCGCATCAAGGTGCCATCGCCTCGGAAATCAACTCATCCGCCGCTTCCTGCAACACGGCATCCTGTGCTTCGCCGGGCACGTTTTCCTTGCCGATTTCCAGCATGATCGGCACCGCTAAGGGCGATACGCGATCGAGGTCACGGTGGGTGATGTGGCCCTTGATTCGTCCCAGCATATCGCCCAACCGGCCGATATCCAAAAGACCGGTCGCCGCATCGCGTCGGGTTGCCTCCAGAAGCACGTGGTCCGGCTCGTGGCTGCGCAGCACGTCATAGATCAGGTCGGTGGAAACCGTCACCTGCCGGCCAGTCTTTTCCTTGCCCGGATGGCGGCGCTCGATCAGGCCGGAAATCACCGCGCAATTGCGAAACGTGCGTTTCAGCATGTAGCTCTCGTCCAGCCAGGCTTCGAGATCGTCGCCCAGCATGTCTTCATCGAACAGATCGGACAGGCTCAGGCTACCATCGCCGATCATTGCGCCCAGATCGTTCAGCCCCCAGATTGCCAGCGAATAATCGGTGGCGACAAAACCGAGCGGGCGGGCACCGGCGCGTTCCAGACGGCGTGTGAGCAGCATGCCGAGCGTCTGGTGTGCCAGACGCCCCTCGAAACAATAGGCAATCAGAAAGAAGCGTTTTCCGCGCGGAAAGGTTTCGATCAGCAACTCGTCCTGTTTGGGCAATATGGAGCGTTCGAGTTGGATGTTCAGCCAGTCACGCACCTGATCCGGCAGAGCTACACGACGATCGGGATCCGCCAGCATGGCGCGCACCTGGTCGGCCAGATAGGTGGTCAGCGGAAATTTTCCGCCAGCATAGGCGGGGATTTTCGGGTCGAGCGAAAAGGCATTGGAGACAAGGCATTCGTTTTCGCGGATGCCTTCAAACCGCAGCACCTTGCCGGCAAACAGAAACGTGTCGCCCTGCACCAGTTGTTCGAGAAAGTATTCCTCGACCTTGCCGAGCGACATACCGCCCCGGCCGAGCGTCCCCTTGGCATTGCGTTTGACGAGGCGGACATTGAGTTCGGCAGCTTCGACGATGGTGCCGAGGTTCATGCGGTATTGCTGGGCGATCTGCGGATTGGAGACACGCCAGCGGCCGTCCTCCATTTTCCTGATCTTGGCATAACGCTCATAGGTGCGCAGCGCATATCCGCCGGTGGCAACAAAATCGACGATACGCTCGTACATCTCCCATGTGAGACCGGCATAGGGCGAGGCCGAGGTGATCTCGTCATAGAGTTCCAACGGATCGAACGGTTCGGCGCAGGCCATGCCGAGCACATGCTGGGCCAGTACATCGAGCGCGCCTTCGCCCACCGGCGGCGTATCCTGCGCGCCGAGATAATTGGCATCGAGCGCGGCCTGACATTCCATCACCTCGAACCGGTTGGCGGGCACGAGGATGGCTTTCGAGGGCTCATCCATGCGGTGATTGGCGCGGCCAATACGCTGGGCAAGGCGTGAAGCACCCTTGGGTGCGCCGACATGCACGACGAGATCGATATCGCCCCAGTCGATACCCATGTCGAGCGTCGAGGTGGCGACGACGGCGCGGAGTTTGTTATCGGCCATCGCCGCTTCCACCTTGCGACGTTGACCGGCATCGAGCGAGCCGTGATGCAGGGCGATAGGCAGATTGTCCTCGTTGATGGTCCACAGCGTTTGGAACAGCAGCTCGGCCTGAAAGCGGGTATTGACGAAGATCAGCGTCGTCTTGTGACGCCTGATCTCCTTGTAGACCTCCGGGATGGCATAGGTGGAAACGTGGCCGGACCAGGGGATGCGGCTGTCGGTGCCAAGGATCGTGATATCGGGGGCGGCTCCGCCCGTCACATGTACGAGGCCTGCCGGTGGCGATGGGGTTTCACCCTGCGGAACGAGCCAGCGCTGAAGGTCCAGCGGATCGGCGACCGTTGCAGACAAACCGATGGTCTGCATGTCTGGCGCATGTTTGCGCAGACGCGCGAGGCCGAGCGAGAGGAGATGGCCGCGCTTGGAGGTGACCAGCGAATGCAGCTCATCGAGGACCACATATTTCAGGTCCTTGAAGAAACGCGTCGCTTCCTTGTTGGCGAGCAACAGCGCCACCTGTTCCGGCGTGGTCAGCAGGATATCCGGCGGATTGAGTTTCTGGCGCTGACGTTTGGCCTGCGGTGTGTCGCCGGTGCGGTTCTCCACCGTGACCGCCAGCCCCATCTCGGTCACCGGCTTCATCAGGTTGCGTTCGATATCGACCGTCAACGCTTTCAAGGGCGAAATGTAGAGCGTGTGGATGCCGGTAAAGGCCGAGCCGGGCGGGATTTTGCCACGCGCCACGAGATCGGTGAGAGACGGCAGGAAACCAGCCAGTGTCTTGCCCGCACCCGTCGGCGCGATCAGCAGCATGTTTTCACCGCTCTGCGCGCGGGCCAACAATTCCAGCTGATGGGCGCGCGGAGCCCAGCCCTTTTCGGCAAACCATTTTACGAATGGCCGGGGCAGCGTGACGGCCTGATTGCCGGATGATTTTGGTTCGATGCGATCCACGATAAGAAAGATAAGCTTTCAATCGCGGAAATGAAGATCGGTCAGCGGACGATATACCGATCCGTACGGTGATTGATGGCGAGCGTCAGGTTGAGCGCCAGTGCGGCCAGAACCGAGCAGGCGATGACGAAGGGGCTGGCGACGAAGAAGGACAGGACAAGCACAACGCAATCCAGCCCGAGCTGCACGAACCCGGCACGCCAGCCGAACTTATCCTGCAGGTAAAGCGCCAGAATGCCGAAACCGCCGAGCGAGGCCCGGTGGCGGAACAGCACGAGCATGCCGCAGCCAATCAGAAGGCCACCGAACAAGGCGGCAGCGATCGGATCAATCGTGGAAAAAACGATCAGCTTCGGCAGCAGGCCCGACAGCAGCGAGGTCAGTGCCACTGCGGAAAACGTTTTGATGGTGAAGACGAGGCCGAGGCGTTTGTAGGCCAGCCAGTAGAATGGCAGGTTCAAGAGAAAAAAAGCCGTGCCAAAACTGACATCGACCGAATACCGCAGCAGAAAACCGAGGCCGGCGGTGCCGCCGATCATCAGGTGGGCTGCCGAAAGCATGGTGACGCCGAGCGCCGCCAGCATAGAGCCGGCAACGACACCCTGCACATCCTCGATGATCGAGTGTTTTTCCGATGTGGAGGCCCAGAAGCCGATCGGGCTCTTTTTGTCACCCGCGTTTGTCATGGTCAGCGCACCGCGATGTATCGGTCGGACCGATGGTTGATGGTGAGCAACAGGTTCAGCACGACGGCGCTGAGCAGCGACCACATCACCGTCATCGGGCTGACCACAAAAAAGGCGGCGGCCATGACGCAGAGATCGAAAGCCAGCTGCACCAATCCGGCGGGGATCTTGAAACGATCCTGAAGATAGATGGCCAGAATGCCGATGCCGCCGAGCGAGGCGCGGTGACGATAAAGCCCGAGCAGGCCGAAGCCGATGAGGATGCCGCCGAGCAGCGCCGCCCAGAACGGATCGAGATGCTGGATCACGACGAATTGCCGCTCGAGCTCGGTGAGGAAGGAGACCATCAGGATGGCGATAAAGGTCTTGAAGGAAAAGCCGAGACCGAGGCGTTTGAACGAGAGATAATAGAAGGGCAGGTTGACGATGAAAAACAGCACGCCAAAGGGTATGTCGAAAGCGTAATGCAGCAGGAAGGCAACGCCGGCCGTGCCACTGGTAAGGAAGCCGGCCTGGCTGAGAAAATACAGGCCAAGCGCCGCCACCATGGAGCTGATGAACAGGCCTTGCGCGTCCTCCAGCTTAGTGTGGCGGGCCGGATCGAGGCTATAAAAGCCCAGCCGGCGTTTTTGCGCGCTCTGTTCTTCGGCCAAGATATTCCCCTTGTTTTGGCGATTATTGTGCATCGCCGATAGCGCCTTCATCAAGCGCCATCAACAGGGCGTGATCCTATCCAGACAAAACGCAAGAAAGCGCCGTTCAGCCGGCTTTTCGCGACAGAAACAGAATGCCGTGGATGGCATTGCCGCCATCCATGCGAATGACGGTTTTTTGGCTTTCGATCAGTTCGAAGCCATAAGTCTGCAAAAGACCGAGAATGTAATCCTCGGCATGAGCGTAGCGCATCGATTCCCGCAGCACGAAACCATTGCCGGCCCCCGCATCCTCGACCGAAAAGGCAAACAGGCCACCGGGCGCCAGAAGCTTTGTCACCAGCGGAAACACGGTTTCCAGCGAACCGAGATACATCAGCACATCGGCAGCGGACACGAGATCGGCGCGATGGTTTTGCAGCCCCTCGAACAGGCCGGATTCGTCTGCGGTCAACGTCAGGTCGGACTGGCCGAGATTGTCATAAAGCTGTTTGCGCTCGGCGCGTGCCAGCATGTTGGCGGAAATATCGAAACCTTCAAGACGGGTCGCCACATCACGGATTTCCGCGCCGAACAGGCCGGTGCCGCAGCCGAGATCGACCACGTTGGCAAACGGCGCATGCGGCCTCACCAGTGCCGCCAGCTTGCCGGGCACCGAATAATCCAGCTTTTCGACCAGCGCCGTATCGAAACGATCGGCATAATCGTCGAACAGGCTTTCGACATAACGGCTCGGCGGCTGTTCCGGCACCTCTTGCGCGCCCAGCAGCGCCAGCTTCAGCGCCGCGGCAAAAACGTCTTGCGGATCGAGCGCCAATGTTTCGCGGTAGGCGGCGACCGCCGGTTCGACAAGGCCTGCCTTCTCACGGTATTCGCCGAGGCGGAACCATCCGGCTGCCCATTGGGGCGATATTTCCAGCGCCTGCTCCATCAGTTCGGCGGCGGCAGCAAATTCGTCGTTTTCGCCAAGCATGCGGGCGTAGTCGGCACGGCGGTCGGCGATGACATCGCCGGAAGAGAACTGGCTCGCGCTCATGGGCGGCGTGACTTTCATTGGAGTTGCGCCATCTCGCGCAAGTCATAAAAAAACTCAAGTTCTATCTGAGGAGGCAGGTACATGATTCAAACATGCTTGCGGTGCAGCAACGGTGACATTATGTCTTTTGCACCCCCGCAGATGAACAAGCCAGATGAACAAGGATGACCGCTTCCGTGAACAGTTTCCTCGGTGACTCCCCCGGCCGTACCGCGATCAAGCTCGTCGTCGTCTGCCTGATCGTCGGCGTCGTTCTGGCCTGGCTCGGCTATACGCCCGACAATATCGTCGGCAGCATTCGCTATCATTTCCTCGATATCTGGTACAACGGCTTCGAGGCGCTCGGCACTGTCGGCAACTATCTCCTGCTTGGCGCGATCGTGGTCGTCCCGGTCTTTGTCGTTTTGCGTCTGATGAGTTTCCGGCGCTGACATGACGACATTTTTTACGCCTTCGCGACGCGGCTTTCTCGCGCTTTCCGGCATGGGGCTGGCGTTAACCGCCTGCTCCACCGTCAGCGTTCTGGCGCCGACGCCGGGCGCCACCGACCAGACGGCGGCAGCGCTGCCGCTGGTCAACGAGCTTCGCAAGAAAAACGGGTTGTCTGCACTTTCCAGCGTCAACGCCTCACGCAAGGCGGCTGCGGTTCAGGCCGTGCGCATGGCGAAGGCCAAGGACATGCAGCACCTGATCGGCATCGGCGACAGCTTTTACAAACGCATGAAAGCAAGCGACGTGACGCTGCCGGCAGCCGAAAACATCGCCAGCGGCCAGCATGAAGTCGAACGGGCGGTTCAGGCCTGGATCGACAGCCCGAAGCATTTGAAGAACATGCTCGGCGCATATGGCGGCCTCGGCGTTGCCGTGGCCTATGCAGCGGATGGCAGACCTTACTGGTCGATGATCCTGTCCAGCTGATCGGACGCCGCTCACGGCCTGCGGAAAAGCTCAGAGCTTTGCCGCGGCCCAGTGATCGACGCGGCTGTCACGCAGGTCACGCACCGTGTTGACCTGCTCGCGGTCGAGAAGCCCCGACAGGCCGGCGACGACACGACCGGCAAGTGCCGGACCTTCATAAACCATGCAGGAATAAAGCTGCACGAGATCGGCCCCTGCCCTGATCTTTTCCAGCGCCGTATCGGCGGATGACACCCCACCGACGCCGATAATGGCCAAATCCTTGCCGACCTTCTGGCGCATCTTTGCCAGAACCGCCGTGGAGCGCGCAAACAACGGCTTGCCGGACATGCCACCCGCCTCGCCTGCCTGGCGTTGATCGATCAGGTCGTCGCGTGACAGCGTGGTGTTGGAGACGATCAGGCCATCCAGCTGATGCGCCAGCACTTCGGCAGCGATATCATCCATGCCTTCCTCGGTCAGATCCGGCGCGATCTTCAAGAACACGGGAACCTTGCGACCGGATTTTTGAGCTTCCTCGTTGCGGGCAGCAATGACCGCTGACAGCAATGCGGCAAGACTTTCGCGCGCCTGCAGATCGCGCAGGCCGGGCGTGTTGGGCGAGGAAATGTTGGCGGTGAAATAGGAGGCGACCGAATTGAAGCGGCGGATACCGGCGACGTAATCGGCAATACGATCGGCACTATCCTTGTTGGCACCGATGTTGACGCCGATGATGCCGCTGCGGCGCAGGCCCGAGAGGCGCGCAAAGGCCGGCTCATGGCCTTCGTTATTGAAGCCGAACCGGTTGATGACGGCTTCGTCCTCGACCAGACGGAACAGGCGCGGTTTCGGGTTTCCTGCTTGTGCCTTCGGCGTCAGCGTGCCGACCTCGACATGGCCGAAACCCAGCTTCAACAGCGCCTCGGGCACTTCCGCATTCTTGTCGTAACCGGCGGCGAGACCGACCGGATTGGGGAAATCGAGACCGGCGAGGCTGACGCGCAGGCGCGGATCGGGCCTTGCCGCGCAGGACGGCACGAGGCCGGTCTTCAGCGCCGAGATCGACATGCCGTGCGCGGCTTCCGGATCGAGCAGGAAAAGACCGCGGCGGGTGACGCTTTTCAGAAGGCCCATCATGACATCAGATCTCCGGAAACTGGTGGCGGCCATCGGCGCCGAGGACGAGAGGTTTTTCCCACAATGCGGCTTTCAGCGGCAGTGGGGCGTAAAGATGCGGGAAAAGAGCGCCGCCACGCGACGGCTCCCAGACGAGCTTTTCACCCAGTTGATCGGCATCGACCGCAATGAGAAGCAAACCCGTCTGGCCGGCAAAATGCTTGTCCGCGGTTTCCTGCGCCTGTGCGGCCGTGGAGAAATGGATATAGCCATCGGCAAGATCGATCTCCGCGCCATCAAAAACGCCTTTTCCCTTGGCATCAAGCCACAGGTCTTCCGTCACGATCTTGTAGATTACGTCGCTCATTCTCGTTCCCGGCCATGGTTGTTTGCCGAGGCTTTGCCGCAAAGGCGGCGGTTTGTCCATGGCGAAGGTCATCGCTTCAGAAAAACAGGAGATAGACATGTCCAGACATCTTTGCTCGACCGTTGTGCTTGCCGGCATGGTCATGGCCTCTGCCGCCCCTGTTGCAGCATTGGCGCAGGAAGCCAGCCAGAACCGTTTCCGGCTGGAAAAGACCGAAAGCGGGTTCGTGCGGCTCGACACCCAAAGCGGCGCGTTGACCATGTGCCGCGACGAAGGCGGAGCCCTGACCTGCCGCATGGCAGCGGACGAGCGTGCAGCCTACGAGAAGGAACTAGACCTTCTGGAAAAGCGCGTGACAGCGCTGGAAAAACAGCAGGGAACCGCCGCCGCCAGAACGGGTGTGCCTTCCGAAGACGAGATCGAGACCTCGCTGTCGATCATGGAACGTTTCATGCGGCGGTTCTTCGGCCTCGTTCAGGAATTCAAGGAGGAGGAACAGCAGCAGGGCATGCCGAACCGGACCTGACACATGTCCTGCTTTACACGGATTGGAACTGACAGTTGTGAAGTCTCATGGCACAAGCCCTTGTGCTGAGCGGCCCGCAGTATTAGAAATATGGCGAGGAGATAAGGCAGACTATGCTGTTGGGAGGCGGCGTGGGCATGCAGACACTCACCATGATCATTGCGGATGACCATCCCCTGTTTCGCGGCGCGCTGCGACAGGCGGTGACCGATATCGGCGACGTGCAGACGATTGTCGAGGCAGGCGATTTCGAAACGGCCCGCAAGGCGGCAGCCGATCAGCCCGAGGCGGATCTGATGCTGCTCGACCTCAATATGCCCGGCGTTTCGGGTTTTTCCGGCCTGACGGCGCTACGCTCCGATTTTCCCGGCCTGCCGGTGATCGTGGTTTCCGCGAGCGATGACAGCGCCACGATCGGCCGGGCGCTGGAGCTTGGCGCATCCGGTTTCATTTCCAAATCCGCCGGGCTGGAAGACATTCGCCGGGCTGTCGATACCGTGCTCGATGGCGGCATCTGGACCGGTGTCGAAGGAAGCGGAAAGGCCGCCTGTCCCACCGCCGACCCTGCCATGACCGAGTTGATGGAGCGGATGAAAACACTGACTCCGCAGCAGAGCAAGGTGCTCACCATGCTTGGAAAGGGCTTGCTGAACAAACAGATCGCCTATGCACTCGGTGTATCGGAAGCAACGATCAAGGCGCATGTCTCGGCGATCCTGCTGAAGCTCAATGTCGACAGCCGCACCCAGGCGGTGATCAAGCTCGGACAGGTGAATCTGGCGCTTGTTGCCTGAGCGAGAATCAAGGGCACCACAGACACAGGATTTTATTCCTCTCCGTCTTTACTATGGTCTTGCCTTTCATTACATTCAACCTCGTCTGGCTGTGCTTGCGTGACCCGGGCGCTCATCGCTGATCCGGGTTCTCCGGACATGTGGAACCGAAGACAAGCCGTATCGTGCTGCCATGTCCATTCCGGCAAGTGGTGGTGCGGACCTGGCACGGCAGGATTTGAAAAACGATGTTGTCACACGAGACGATCTGGAGCGCGCTCGACGCACTGGCTGAGCGCCACCAACTGACCCCTTCCGGCCTTGCGCGGCGGGCTGGCCTCGACCCGACATCCTTCAACAAATCCAAACGCCAGGGACCTGATGGCCGCATGCGCTGGCCTTCGACAGAATCGATCGCCAAGGTGCTGGAAGCGACCGGCTCCAGCATCGACCAGTTTTTGGCTTTCCTCGGCCCTGAACCGGTAGCTGCGCCACAACCGGCGACGACGTCGCAAGTGACTTACCCGCCGCGTTCGGGCGGCATTCCCCTGCTCGGTTTTGCGCAGGCGGGTGCCGGTGGCTTTTTCGACGATGGCGGCTTTCCCGCAGGCCAGGGTTGGGACGTGGTGGATTTTCCGGCCGCCCCGACAAGCGGCGCGGTTTATGCGCTGGAAGTGCAGGGCGATTCCATGCTGCCGCTTTATCGCGACGGCGACCGGCTGATCGTGGAACCCGGCGCGCAGGTGCGTCGCGGCGACCGTGTGGTGGTCAAGACTCGCGAAGGGGAAGTTATGGCCAAGGTGCTGTTGCGCCAGAGCGCCAAATCCATCGAGCTCAATTCGCTCAACCCGGCGCATCCCAACCGCTCATTCGAAATGAGAGAAATCGAGTGGATCGCCCGCATCATCTGGGCCAGCCAGTAAGGCCGCCCATTCTTCTCAATAAAGCCCGTTCGGGAAATAACGCTGATAGATTTCCTGCAGGCGGCCGTTGCGTGACAGCGCGGCAACGGCGCTATCGAATGCGGTCGGCAAGGTCACGTCGTTGTGGCGGAACATGGCCGAAAGGCCCTCTCCCAGATAACGCTGCGACATGTAGGGACCGTCGAACAGGGTGCAGCAGCCGCTGGAGGCTTCGCTCGCCACCCAGAAGGGCAGCCGCAGCCCATCGGCGAAAACGGCATCGACATTGCCCTGTTTCAGGGCCTCCAGCATGGCATCCGGCGTTTCGAACGGCCGCGCCTGCACTTTCGGGAAAAAGCCCTTCAGCATGGACTCATGCACCGTGCCGGCAACGACACCGACCGGACGGCCGGAGAGCGCAACCGAGGCGTGCCCCGTCAAGCCGATATTCTTGCTGACGGCGAAGCGTGCCGGCAACATCAGATAAGGCCGGGAAAAGGAGAATTTCCGGCGCAGATCCGGCGTGACCGCAACGCCTGCAAGTACCACCTCTGCAGCGGACTTTTCGAGCGTCGGCTCCAGATCGGCATAGGGCACGGCCTGGATCTGGCATTTCGCCTCGACTTTCAGTTCGGCGCAGATTTCACGAATGAAATCCACATGAAAACCGGTGAGCCGCCCTGTCTGATCGAGAAAACTGAAAGGCGGAAAATCCACTGTCGTCAGCACACGGATACGCAGAACATTGGAAAGGTCCGGCCGCGGCAGGCGTTCCCGTGCGTCGAACATGACGGGCAGATCCGCATTGCCGGCTTGGGCAGGTACCGTCTGGGCAAAAGCCGGCAGAGCGCAAACGAAAACGATCGAAAGGGCCGCAAGCAGGCCGAAAAACGGCCCCCGGTTTTTTGGGGATGTAACCAGTGCGTGCATCTATATGATCCAGAATGAGACGTGCCGGGGCGTATTCTGGGTGGGGTTTAGCAGAAGCATGCGGATCGGGGAATATTTTGATGGCCCTCCGATGGGGGCGACGCCATCTGCTGCCAACAAAAATACATCAACTGCCCTGCTCGATGTGCCGGAAAGCGAAGAAATCGCGGCACTCGCCGGCCTTGGCATCGGAAAACCGCTGATAGGCCGGCTTGCCAGGCGCGCGCATGCCAATGGCACCAATATCGAAGCCGAACTGCTGGCCGACGGCACCATTCGCGAAGACGCCTATTTTGCCGGCATGGCGCGTTTCCTGCGGCTGCCTTTCATCGCCAGGATCGATGCGTCCGATATCGTCGACAGCGACATGCTGGACGTCCAGCTGTTGCGGCCCAACCAGATCCGGCTGCAACATGCCAAACAGACGCCGCAGGTGGCGATCGTGCCGGAAGCGGGGCGGCTTGCGGAACTTGCCGCACTGCTCGAGAGACTGCCGGCCCTGCGCAAGGGGTTGGCGATCAGCACGCCATCTCAGATCCGCGCGGCCGTATGGGAGGCGGGAGCGATGCGCCGGGCGAAAGCTGCCGTCGGTGACCTGTTCGAAACACGGGCGCATTCCTCAGCCCGTATCGTGCTTTCCGGCGCCCAGGGGTTTCTTGCCGGCTGCGCCGCTTTCGGCATCGTCATTGCCCTTGCGGTGGCACCGCAGATCACCCTGCCCTGGCTGCATGTCGTGCTGTCGCTTCTCTATTTCGGCACGCTGCTCCTGCGCATCACCGCGCTGACCCACAACAAGCGCCCCTCTCGAACCGTCGCATCCGTTGCTGCACCCATAACGATCGGGCATGGCGCGACGCTTCCTACCTACACGATCATGGTGGCGCTCTATCGCGAAGCGGCGGTGGCGGCGCAACTCGTGCACAGCCTGGAGCGCATGGACTGGCCGCATTCGCTGCTCGATATCAAGCTCGTCTGCGAAGCCGACGATGACGAAACCATCGCTGCCCTGCATGGGCTGCAACTCAAGCCACATTTCGAAATCGTCAAGGTACCGCCCTGCCAACCGCGCACCAAACCCAAGGCATTGACCTATGCGCTATGCGCCGCACGCGGCGAATTTCTGGCGATCTACGATGCGGAGGACCGTCCGCATCCGCAGCAATTGCGGGAAGCGTATGCGCGCTTCCGCGAGGGGCCGCCGGAAATCGCATGCCTGCAGGCGCCGCTGGTCATCACCAATGCCAGCCGGTCCTTTGTCAGCGCCCTGTTCGCGGTCGAATATTCTGCGCTTTTTCGGGGGGTGCTGCCGATGCTTGCGGCATACCGCATGCCGCTCCCGCTCGGCGGCACATCCAACCATTTTCGCACCGAGGTTCTGCGTTCCGTAGGCGGCTGGGATCCTTTCAACGTCACGGAAGATGCGGATCTGGGCGTGCGGCTCTACCGCCACGGATACCGCGCCGCGACCTTGCGCCGGCAGACACTGGAGGATGCTCCAACCTCGCTTCGCGTGTGGCTTGGACAACGTACGCGGTGGTACAAGGGATGGGTACAGACATGGCTCGTCGCCACACGCCATCCAAGGCAACATGTCCGCGAAATGGGCCTAAAGGGGGCTTTCGTCTTTCACCTGATGATCGGTGGCATGCTCGTATCGGCATTGCTGCACCCACTCATTCTGCTTCTTGCCGCCACCGGCATCAACGCCATGATGCAGGATACCGATGCGGTCTGGCGGCTGTTCGGCAACCCGCTTGTCCTGATCGATGTCTTCAACATCCTCGCCAGCTACGCGCTTTTCGTGATCCTGGGCTTCAAGACGATGACCGGGCACGAAAAGAGGCTTGTGGGTTGGCGCTGGGCGGCCGTGCCTCTCTATTGGATGATGACCTCCCTTGCCGCCTGGAAAGCGGTCAACGAATTGAGGACCAATCCTTTTTTCTGGAACAAAACGCCACATCGTCCCGTTGATGGCTCCGTCGGGACGAAGAAATAGAAATCCGCCTCCTCCTTTCCCTGCGTACTCGCGCGGGATGAACGGTAGCCGGCTTTCAGTTTGGTACTCCTGCGTCACCGCTCGGGACGGGCGGAGTTAAAATGGAGAGAAAAGTTCATGTCGGTTCTTATCAGTATCCTGATCACCTTCCTCGTCATCGTTCTGGTGCTTTACCTGATCCAGCGCCTTCCGATCGACGGCCGCGCGCGACAGATCGTGCAGATCATCGTCATCCTGATCGGCATCATCTCGCTGCTGCGTTATCTGGCTGTATTCTGAACCGCATGAGGCGGCCAATCCGGCCCGCCGCATGAAGGCGGGCCGTGGACAACAAAAAAGGCCGGGGCGAAACCGCACCGACCTTCCTCATTATCGCTTACCAACTCTGCCAGTACATCCGTGGTCAAATGTCTAAAGCGACGCGGCGATTGCGAGCGGCGAGTATTTGTCAGCGCTCATCAGCAATGCCCATGACGAATGTCTATAGAACGAATGTGTTTATAATAAGTTTGCGATGAAGCTGGAGCGGGTGAAGGGAATCGAACCCTCGTATTCAGCTTGGGAAGCTGCTGCTCTACCATTGAGCTACACCCGCCTGCAAATCCAAGCCTTCCAACAGAAGGAGTGCACTGTCAAGCGGCATCGCCGCGACAATCAGGCGCGAAAATGTTTCGACAGCTTGAGACCCTGTGCCTGGTAGTTCGAGCCTAGGCCCGAGCCGTAAAGACCTTCCGGCGCTTCCAGCATGTGTTCGTAAACCAGCCGGCCGACGATCTGGGCATCTTCCAGGATGAACGGTACTTCGTGGCTGCGCACTTCCAGTACCGCGCGGCTGCCGCGACCACCGGCTGCCTCGTGGCCGAAACCTGGATCGAAGAAACCGGCGTAATGTACGCGGAATTCGCCGACCAGCGGATCGAACGGCGTCATTTCGGCAGCGTAAAGCGGCGGCACATGCACGGCTTCGCGCGACACGAGAATGTAGAATTCATCCGGATCGAGGATCAGTTCGTTGCGGCCGCGGCTGTAGATCGGCTCCCAGAAATCGAAAATGTCGTGCTGGGCCTTCTTGTCGACATCGACCACCGCCGTGTGGTGTTTGCCGCGGTAACCGATCAGACCTTCCTTGTCACCGCGCAGATCGATGGAGAGCGCGATGCCGCCGCCCGACACGTTGGGCTGCTGCGAGGCGACCAGCGTTTCCGTTTCATGCAGCTTTGCCAGTTCCGGCTCGCCCAGCAGCGCATTGCCGATGCGGAAACGGATCTGCGACAGGCGCGAACCCTGGCGCACCACGATCGGAAACGTGCGCGGCGAGATTTCGAGATAGAGGGGACCGGAATAACCTGCCGGGATCTTGTCGAATTCCTGCGCGTAGTCGGTAATGACGCGGGTAAAGATATCCAAGCGGCCGGTCGAGCTTTTCGGATTGGCCGAAGCGGACATATCCGTCGGAAGATCGAGGCGCTCCATCAGCGGCACGATGTAAACGCAGCCGGTCTCGAGAACGGCGCCTTCTGAGAGATCGACTACATGCAGGCTCAACCGGTCCAGCTTGTCGGAAACGAGGCTGTTGGGGCCAGGCATGAACGATGCCCGCACGCGAAAAGCTTTGGAACCGAGGCGCAGGTCGAGGCTTGCCGGCTGGATCTGATCTTGATCAAGCGCACGCTCGCTGATCAGACGTTTCGTCTCGAACAGCGCCGCGATTGCGCGGTCGGCCAGAATTCCCGTCGTCCTGATCATCTTCAAAAGCCCTTGGTCTCGAATGGCGGACAAAACCAAATCAAAGCCATTGACGCAAGCGGGAGCGAGGCGTAAGCCAGCTTTATCCCGTGGTGATTTGGCCGGTCGGCTTGCAGCCACGTTAAATAAGTGGCTAAAAAGACCGGGTTGAAAACCGGTCTGCTTTTGCGGCCGGTTTTTTTGTATCACGAAGGTGGTCAGCACATGAGCAAAACTCCCAACAAGAATTGGCGCCCTGCAACGACACTCGTGCATGGCGGAACGCTGCGCTCGCAATATGGCGAGATGTCGGAAGCGATCTATCTGACGCAGGGCTTTACCTACGACAGTTCAGAAGCCGCAGAAGCGCGTTTCAAGGGCGAAAACGACGGTTACATCTATGCCCGTTACGGCAGCCCCACCAATGACATGTTCGAAAAACGCATGTGTGCACTGGAAGGCGCCGAAGAAGCCCGTGCGACGGCTTCCGGCATGGCGGCCGTTTCCGCCGCGCTGCTCTGCCAGCTGAAGGCCGGCGACCATATCGTTGCCGCGCGCGCCCTGTTCGGTTCGTGCCGCTGGGTGGTCGAGACGCTTGCCCCGCGCTACGGCATCGAATGCACGCTGGTCGACGGCCGCGATCTTGCCAACTGGGAAAAGGCGATCAAGCCGAACACCAAGGTGTTCTTCCTCGAAAGCCCGACCAACCCGACACTCGAAATCATCGACATTGCCGGCGTGGCCAGGCTTGCCAACCAGATCGGCGCCCGCGTCGTGGTCGACAACGTCTTCGCAACCCCGCTTTTCCAGAAGCCGCTGGAACTGGGCGCGCATGTGGTGGTTTATTCCGCCACCAAGCATATCGACGGACAGGGCCGCAGCCTTGCCGGCGTCATCCTTTCCGACAAGGAATGGGTGACCGAGCATCTGCAGGACTATTACCGTCATACCGGCCCGGCCATGTCGCCATTCACCGCCTGGACGCTTATCAAGGGCCTCGAAACCCTGCCGATCCGTGTCAAGCAGCAGACGGAAAATGCCGGCCGCATCGCCGATTTCCTGGCCGAGCAGAAGCAGGTTGCCAAGGTCATCTATCCGGGCCGTAAGGACCATCCGCAGGCCGATCTCATCGCCAAGCAGATGACCGGTGGCTCGACGCTGATCTGCTTCGAGATGAAGGGCGGCAAGGAAGCAGCCTTCAAGCTGCAGAACGCGCTGGATATCGTGACGATCTCCAACAATCTCGGCGACACACGCTCGATCATCACGCACCCGGCGACGACCACGCACAAGAACCTGACAGATGAGGCACGTGCCGAACTCGGCATTTCCGCAGGCACTGTTCGCCTGTCGGCGGGCATCGAGGACACACAGGATCTCATCGAGGATTTTGCGCAGGCCCTGTCGCAAATTTCCGCGTAAATGTCATATTTTAAGCGATAGCTTGCCATTTACCATGGCAGTTATCCCTAATATACGGAATTCCGTCCGCAGACCCTCTCTGCGGGCGGGATTTCTTGACGTGAGCCACACTCTATACGATACCGATAGTATGAGTGTGAGGTTTATCGGGCATGTATAGTGCGCGAACGAAGGATATCGAAGTCGAAGTCGAGCCCTATTATCTGGAGGAGCAATCCGATCCGGATGAGAGCCGCTATGTCTGGGGCTATCGCATCGTGATATCCAACCACTCCGCCACCGCGGTGAGGCTGGTTCAGCGTTATTGGCATATTACCGATGAAAACGGACTGGTTGACGAAGTCGAGGGTCTTGGCGTTGTCGGCGAACAGCCGCACCTGAAGCCCGGCGACAGCTACGAATATTCTTCTGGCTGTCCGCTCGACACGCCATCCGGCATGATGTTCGGCCATTATCAGATGGAAACCGACGACGGCGAGATGATGATCGTCGATATTCCGGCGTTTTCGCTGGATTCACCGGGGCAATTGCGCGTTCTCAACTGAAGCGAGAGAGAGCGCTGGCAGGAGCGGAGCGCATGCCCGCTCCACCCATCATCGTTTACCGAATATCTCGTTGCATCTGCTCAGCTGCCAGTCTCCCAGAGAGTCGCTCGCGACATCGATCCGGGCGATTTTGCCGTTCGGCTCTGCCAAAATCTTGACTTCGCACTGAGCGTCTGCCGAGCTGTCGGGTGTTACGGTCGAAAATGTCTGATTGCCAACAACCGTGGTATTGACGGTAATCGACCTGTCATTCGTTTTGTCACGCTCCTGCCAGGAATACAGGATCCTGCCATCATTCATTCTGAAGCTCGACGACGGTGGCCCATAGGCAAGAAAAAAGGCATCGGTGGAGCTTCCCTGGAAGCGACTCTCCAAAACCTTGTTCGCCTGCTCTGTCGTCGTGCAGCCAGCCAGAGGCAGGAGCGCTACCACCAAGGCCTTCCTCAATTTCACGACCATGAATTGCATCCGTCAACAAACAACCCAAGGTTGAATATGGGCGTATTCGACCGGAAATCAAGACTGTGGACGCCCCACCTTCAAGACGCCGCGAATTCTTCCGGCGCATAACGATAGGTGGTCGAGCAGAACTCGCAGGTCACGGCGATCTCGCCGTCATCGTCGCGACTTGCCTCGATCTCTTCAGCCGTGAAGCCCGAAAGCACACCCTTGATCTTGTCACGCGAGCAGCTGCAGCTATCGAGAACCTTCTGAGGTTCGTAGATGCGAACACCGCGCTCGTGGAACAGACGATAGAGCAGCCGTTCGATGCCGACCTGCGGGTCGGTCAACTCATCCGTATCGACCGTTTCGACCAGCATGCGGGCTTCCGCCCAGGCGTCGTCGCCTGCGTGGTTTTCCTCGCGCTCATCGCCATCGCCGCCATGCAGGTCGGGCTGGCGCATGCGTTCGGACGCCTGCGGCAGAAACTGCGCGACAATGCCACCGGCCCGCCAGTCATGGTGCGGCTTGCCATCTTCACCGCGCACGAACAGTTCGGCCACGCCGAGGCGCACCTTGGTGGGGATCTGTTCCGACTGGCGGAAGTAGACGCCTGCGATTTCTTCCAGCGTCGAGCCATCAAGCGGTACGATGCCCTGGTATGGCTGCATGCCGTGGCCCTGATCGATGGTGAAAGCGAGGATGCCTTCGCCCAGCAGCTCCTGCGGCTGCGTCTTTCCCGCCTCGACGGCAGCGGCCAGTAGCTCCTCGTCGTAACGGGCATAGGCGCGCAGCGCATCGGGCGTCGAGAAATCGGCGACCAGAAGGTCCACCGGACCGTCACCCTTGGTCTGCACCGTGAACTTGCCGTCGAATTTCAGCGAGGTGCCGATCAGCGCGGTCAGCACGATCGCTTCGGCCAGAAGGCGCGCGACCGGGGCCGGATAATCGTGGCGGGCGAGGATATCGTTGAGAAGCGGCCCGAGCTGCACCGCACGGCCGCGCACATCCAGACCTTCGACCTGGAAGGGCACGACATGATCGTCGCCGGCGAGAGTGAGATCGTTCAGTTCAACGGTTGCTTCTGCCATTTTCCGCTCCTTCTGCGCCGATCCTTTTGACCAATCTGACATATGCGCCTGCCGAGCGGAACCGCTGGCCGGGGCAAAAGACGACGCCGATATATGTTAAAACGCCGGCGCGACCAAGCCGCCCGGCGTGTTTGAAGTGCATGAGGTGGTGTGGGTCACCGCCGAATTCAAGCGCACGGCCTGAACCGGCTGCTGCCCTGCCTCAGACGGCGCCGAAGCACCATGCGAGGATCGACTTTTGAGCATGCAGGCGGTTTTCCGCCTCGTCGAAGACAACCGACTGCGGGCCGTCGATGACGGCATCGGTGACTTCCTCGCCGCGATGGGCGGGCAGGCAGTGCATGAACAACGCATCGTCCTTGGCTCGCTTCATCAGCGCGTCATTGACCTGATAGGGCTGGAAAATGTTGTGGCCGCGCGCCTTGTGTTCCTGGTTCATGGAAACCCAGGTATCGGTCACGACCATGTCGACGTCGGCAACCGCCTGTTCGGCATCGTGATAAAGCTTCACGTCGCCGCCATTGTTGCGGGCCCAATTCATGAACTTGTCGTGCGGTTCCGAACCCATGGGCACGGCCATGTTCATCGTGTAGCCGAAACGGGCAGCACCTTCGACGAAGGAATGCAGGACATTGTTGCCATCACCGGTCCAGGCGAAGGTCTTGCCTTCCACCGAGCCGCGATGTTCCTCGAAGGTCATCAGGTCGGCCATGATCTGACAGGGGTGGGTGTCGTCGGTCAGCGCGTTGATGACCGGCACGGTTGCGTGTTCGGCAAGCTCGATCAGGCGCTTGTGATCCGTAGTGCGGATCATGATCGCATCGACATAACGCGACAGAACCTTGGCCGTATCGCCGATGGTTTCGGCGCGGCCGAGCTGCATTTCCGTGCCCGACAGGAACAGCGTTTCACCACCGAGCTGGCGCATGCCGACATCGAAGGAGACGCGGGTGCGGGTGGACGGCTTTTCAAAAATCATCGCCAGCATCTTGCCGGCCAGCGGCTTGTCCGCCGTGCCGGCCTTGGTGGCTGCCTTGCGGACTTTCGCGTCGTCGAGAATGGTGCGCAGATCCGTTTTGGACACTGCGGAAAGATCGAGAAAATGCTTGGGAGATGCCATTTCAAAATTCCCTTCTCGAGGGAACCCGAAACGGCGTCCCCTCTCCTGCCCCTCAGGCCGATTTTTTCATACGTTCTGCGGAAATCTTTTCCGCGGCGCGTTCGATACGTGCAAGTCCCTCGCGGGCTTCTTCCGCGGTGACGACCAGCGGCGGCAACAGGCGCACGACGTTATCACCCGCCGGCACGGCCAGCATGCGTTCGTCGCGCAGTCCGGTGACCAGATCGCCGGCCGGAACCTTTGCCTTGATACCGAGCAGAAGACCTTCGCCGCGGATATCCTCGATAACTTCAGGAAAACGGTCCTGCAGGCTCGCAAGACCCTGACGGAACACCAGGGACACATCGCGGACGCTATCGAGGAAGCCATCGGCCAGCACGATGTCGAGCACGGCATTGCCGCAGGCCATGGCCAGCGGGTTGCCGCCATAGGTCGTGCCGTGAATGCCGGGCTTCATGCCGGATGCCGCTTCGGCCGTCGCAAGGCATGCACCGAACGGGAAACCGCCGCCAATGCCCTTGGCAATCGCCATGATGTCAGGCGTCACGCCCGACCATTCATGGGCAAAAAACTTGCCGGTGCGGCCGACGCCGGTCTGGACCTCGTCGAGGATCAGCAGCAGGCCCTTTTCATCGCAGATGCGGCGCAGTTCGCGCATGAATTCCTTCGGCACCGGGCGCACGCCGCCTTCACCCTGGATCGGTTCGATCAGCAGCGCGCCGGTATTTTCGTTGATCGCCGCATTCAACGCGTCGAGATCACCGAAGGGCACCTGATCGAAGCCCTGAGCCTTGGGGCCAAAACCTTCCATGTACTTTTCCTGTCCACCGGCGGCGATCGTTGCGATCGTGCGGCCGTGGAAAGCACCTTCGAAGGTGATGATATGGAATTTCTCAGGATTGCCCTTTGAATAATGATAACGGCGCGCCGTCTTGATGGCGCATTCCAGCGCTTCCGCACCCGAATTGGTGAAGAAGGCCTTGTCGGCAAACGTGGCTTCCGTCAGCCGGCGGGCAAGCCGTTCCTGCTCCGGGATTTCATAAAGGTTGGACAGATGCCAGACCTTTTCCGCCTGCGCCTTCAGCGCGTTGACCAGATGCGGATTGGAATGTCCGCAGGAGGTAACAGCAACGCCCGCGCCGAAGTCGAGATATCGTTCGCCGCTTTCCGTCACGAGCCAAACGCCCTCGCCGCGTTCGAAACGCAGCGGAGCTCGGGCAAAGGTGTCGAAAAGCGCGGCTTCAGCCATAACGAATTCACTCCTTGATACTGACCGAAATCAGGTGGCGATCACGGTCGCCGAAATTAAAAATGCCGCCTTGACAGGCGGCGCGGGCACTATCCGCATTTCGCTGTGTGCTGTCAACAAAACTGCTTTCAATGCCTTGAAAACAGCTTTATTGCGCGCGACCGTTACTCGCCCAGAAGCTGTGACAAATATGACTCTCCCGGGCAGCAAGTTGGGGAAAACACGGAAATCGATTCGCAGTGATTCGCCCGACTCTTGCCACGGAGTCAGCCCCACACTAGGTTAATCGTCAATTACTAGGCTGCATGCGGCGGAACTAGTCACCAAAAGTATAGATGTAGTATCTTCTGGCGGATTCCTTCGCCGGAGCGGTGACCGATTCAAGCCACGTTCAGCACCTCACGGCGGAGAGACAGCATGAACTGGACAGACGAGCGCGTCGAGCGCCTTACGAAATTATGGGCCGAAGGTTTGAGCGCCAGCCAGATTGCCGCTCAACTTGGAGGCGTAAGCCGTAATGCGGTGATTGGCAAAGTCCACCGCCTGAACCTGCCGGGCCGAGCGAAAGCCGGAGGAACCACCAGCGCGGCACCACGCCCGGCCAAGCGCGTCGCCTCGCCTGCCCCGCGTCCGCAGAGCAGCTTCACGGCACGTCCGCAGACCCGCACCGTTCAGCGTCCGGCAGGCGCCAACATGGTTCGCGAAGAAATGGAAATGGACGACGCGCAGGAAGTCGCCGTTTACAAGCCGGCCGGCAACATCGTCGTGCCGATCAACCGCAAGCTGGCGCTGACGGAACTGACCGAACGCACCTGCAAGTGGCCGATGGGCGACCCCCTCAAGGACGATTTCCACTTCTGCGGCGCGGAGTCCCCGGACAATTCGCCTTACTGCAAATACCACGGCCGCATGGCCTACCAGCCGGTCAACGAGCGCCGCAACCGGGTTGCACGCGCCTCCTGATACGGACGGCACACACGAGGACGACATCGAAAAGCGGGCTTCTGGCCCGCTTTTTTTGTGGTGGTTTTCTGCCTTGCCGCCGCTGCAAGGCAGGTTTGCCCGGCCGCCGCTTGCCAATAGATGGGCAAGCACCTATTTAGGGTTCGCGAGGACGACCTCCCCCGTATTGGGCATAAACACCGGGACGACCCGGCAAACCCAAGGGGTTGACCATGCGCACAGTGCGCGACCGTATTCGCCATGCCATCAGCTTTGAAATCATCGGGCTTGCGTTGTTCACGCCGCTCGCATCCTTCGTTTTCCACCTGCCGGTCGAACATGTCGGCGTCGTCGGCATCGTTTCGGCCACCGTCGCCACGGCTTGGAACTACGTCTACAATCTCGGCTTCGACCATCTGATGCAGAAATTTCGCGGCAGCACGCAGAAGACACTGCCTCTGCGTGTCGGCCATACGTTCCTGTTCGAACTGGGCCTGCTGATCGTGCTTCTGCCGTTCATCGCCTGGTATCTCGGCGTCACCATCTGGCAGGCTCTGGTGATGGATATCTCGTTCGCCACCTTCTATCTGGTCTACGCATTTTTCTTCAACATGGCCTATGACCGGATCTTTCCGCTTCCGGAATGGAGCGCGGCGCAGACCTCGGCGGCGCAAACGCCTGCCGAATAAGAGCATGCCCGGAACAGCGAATGGCCCGGATGCGAGACACGCATCCGGGCCATTTTCATTTATAGGCCAAGCTGGAAGCCGATCAGGCTTCCATGGAATATCCGGCACCGCGCACGGTGCGGATGACATCCTGCATGTTGGAGAAATTCAGAGCCTTGCGCAGGCGGCCGACATGCACGTCGACAGTTCGTTCGTCGACATAGATATCGTGGCCCCAGACACCGTCGAGCAACTGCGAACGCGAAAATACGCGGCCCGGCGACACCATCAGGAATTCCAGGAGGCGGAATTCGGTCGGACCGAGGCGCACTTCGCGGCTCTTGCGGTGAACGCGATGGGTCTCGCGATCCAGCTCGATATCACCGCATTTCAAGACGCTCGACAGAACTTCCGGACGCGCGCGGCGCAACATCGCCTTGACGCGAGCCATCAGTTCCGGCGTGGAGAACGGCTTGACGACATAATCGTCGGCGCCGGTGGACAGGCCGCGCACACGCTCGCTTTCCTCGCCCCGTGCCGTCAGCATGATGATCGGCAGGCGCTCGGTTTCCGGGCGCATGCGGAGCCGCCGGCACAGTTCGATGCCGGAAACGCCCGGCAACATCCAGTCGAGGATGAGAAGGTCAGGAACGCGTTCCTGCAGCCGGATTTCGGCTTCGTCGCCCCGCAGGACGGTTTCGACCTCATATCCTTCAGCTTCGAGATTGTAGCGAAGAAGCACGCTCAGTGCTTCTTCGTCTTCAACGACCGCGATCTTGGGTAGCATGTCTTGATCTACTCCGTTTCGCCCGTCACTCGACGAGCGCACCAACCGTGTTTGCCGTATCGTCCTTCGGACGTTCGCCTTCGAGCTGGGCACCGGTCTTGATGTAATAGATGGTCTCGGCGATGTTGGTGGCGTGGTCGCCGATACGCTCGATGTTCTTGGCGCAGAACAGGAGATGCGTGCACGAGGTGATGTTGCGCGGATCTTCCATCATGTAGGTGAGGAGTTCGCGGAACAGCGACGTATACATCGCGTCGATTTCCTCGTCGCGCTGGCGAATGATTTCCGCCTTCTCGGCCGAGCGGCTGGAGAATACGTCGAGAACGTCCTTGAGCTGCACGAGCGCGAGTTCGGAGAGATGCTCCAGACCACGTGCGAGCTTGCGCGGAACGCCGGTGCCCTGCACCGCGATGACGCGCTTGGCGGTGTTCTTGCCAAGGTCGCCGACGCGCTCGAGATCGGCTGCGATGCGCAGCGTACCGATGATTTCGCGAAGGTCGGCCGCCATCGGCTGACGCTTGGCGATGGTGACGATCGCCTTGTCCTGGATCTCGCGCTCGGCGTGGTCGAGGATGACGTCATCCGAGATGATCTTCTGGGCAAGCGCCGTATCCGAGTTGACGAGCGCGCGAACCGCGTCGCCGCACATCTGCTCGGCCAGACCGCCCATTTCGGAAATGCGGCGGTTCAAATATTTCAGTTCTTCGTCGTAGGCCGAAAGAATATGGGTCGAAACCATTTTTCTGATCCTTGATGTCTTAAAGCTCAGGCAAGTCGGGTCAAGGACCCAAATCAGCCGAAACGGCCCATGATGTAATCCTGCGTGCGCTGGTCATCAGGGTTGGTGAACATCTTGTCGGTGTCGTTTTCCTCGACCAGCTGGCCAAGGTGGAACATGGCGGTGCGCTGCGAAACGCGGGCAGCCTGCTGCATGGAGTGCGTGACGATGACGATCGTGTAATTGGCGCGCAGTTCGTGGATGAGTTCCTCGACCTTTGCGGTTGCGATCGGGTCAAGCGCCGAACAGGGCTCGTCCATCAGGATGACTTCCGGCGAAACGGCAACGGCGCGTGCAATGCACAGACGCTGCTGCTGACCACCGGACAGGCCGGTGCCGCCTTCGTGCAGGCGATCCTTGACTTCGGTCCACAGGCCGGCGCGCTGAAGGCTGGCTTCAACGATCTGGTCCATGTCGGCCTTGTTCTTGGCCAGACCGTGGATGCGCGGACCGTAGGCGATGTTTTCGTAGATCGACTTCGGGAACGGGTTCGGCTTCTGGAACACCATGCCGACGCGGGCACGCAGTTCCACGACGTCGATTTCCTTGTCGTAGATATCGTCGTTGTCGAGCGTGATCTTGCCGGTCACGCGGCAACCCTCGATCGTGTCGTTCATGCGGTTCAAGGTGCGCAGGAAGGTCGACTTGCCGCAGCCCGACGGGCCGATAAGGGCCGTAACGGTGTTTTCGCGGACGTTGAGGTTGACGTCGAACAGGGCGCGCTTCTCGCCGTAATAGACGGATACGTCGTTGCCGATCATCTTGTAGGACATGTCATTCATCTTCTTGTCTAGCGCCTTTTCCACTGCTGCTTCAGACATCATGTTCATAACAGAGCTCCTTCTACCAGCGCCGTTCGAAGCGGCGGCGCAACAGGATCGCACCGACGTTCATGACAATGAGGAACAGGAGCAGGATGATGATCGCTCCCGAGGTTCTTTCGACGAAGGCGCGTTCCGCCTCGTTGGCCCACATGTAGATCTGAACCGGCAGGGCCGTGGACGGATCCATGGGGGTGGTCGGATAGTTGGCGACGAAGGCGACCATGCCGATCAGAAGAAGCGGCGCGGTTTCGCCGAGCGCATGCGCCAGGCCGATAATGGTGCCGGTCAGAATGCCCGGCATGGCAAGCGGCAGGACGTGATGGAAGATGGTCTGCATCTTCGAGGCGCCGAGGCCGAGTGCTGCCGCGCGGATCGACGGAGGAACCGCCTTCAGTGCCGCGCGAGTGGCGATGATGATGGTCGGCAGCGTCATCAGGGTCAGCACCAGACCACCGACCAGCGAGGCCGAGCGGGGCATGCCCATGAAGTTGACGAACACGGCGAGACCGAGAAGACCGTAAACGATGGAAGGGACAGCCGCGAGATTGTTGATGTTCACCTCGATGAGGTCGGTGAACTTGTTCTTCGGGGCAAACTCTTCCAGGTAGATCGAGGCGGCAACACCGATCGGCAGCGACAGGACGAGCACGATCAGCATCATGTAGAACGAGCCGATGAGCGCGACACCGACGCCGGCTGCTTCCGGACGGCTGGAGGCGCCGTTGAATAAGATGCCGCCGTTGAAATGCTTGGCCAGCGCACCGGCTTCCGCAAGCTTGTTCATCCAGCCGACCTGCTGGTCGGAAACCTTGCGGTTCTGTTCGGTGACGTTGAGATCGATCTGGCCCTTCCAGGCACTGTCGATATCGCCGGCTGCGAGCAGCGAGACGGTCTGCGTGGTACCGATGATCTGCGGATTGGCAACGACCATGTCGCGCAGCTGGCTGCGGACGCTGTTCGAAATCATCTGGTTGACGGCGCGAAGACCCGACGTGTCGGTTTCGGCAACGCCGAGCGCCTTGGCGACCGCATTGCGGGCGATGATCGGATAATTCGCCGTCATCAGCTTCTGGGGGTCGGTGGCGCGCTCGTTATCCTTGTCGATGACCTGTTCGGAAAACTCGACCGGAACGGTGATCATCGTCTGCTGGAAGGCGGTGTAACCCTTGGAAACGACCGACCACAGCAGAAGAGCCAGGAACAGAAGGCCGAAGGACAGGGCGGCGACGCCATAGGCGCGGAAGCGGCGCTCTGCGCGGTAACGGCGCTTGATGCCGATATCGCGGCGGGCGGGCTTATCGAGCACGCCGGCGGGGGAAGAAACCACGTCGGTCATTCGTACTGCTCCCGGTATTTGCGCACAATGAAGAGCGCGTAGATGTTGAGGCAAAGCGTGATCGCAAACAGCGTGATGCCGAGCGCGAAGGCAACCAGCGTCTGCGGCGAGGTGAACTCAAGGTCGCCCGTCAGCTGGCTGACGATCTTGACGGTCACGGTCGTCATCGGCTCGAACGGATTGAGCTGCATGCGCGCGGCAACGCCGGCGGCCAGGACCACGATCATGGTTTCACCGATGGCGCGCGAGGCGGTCATCAGGAGAGCGCCGACGACGCCCGGCAGAGCTGCCGGCATGACGACCTTCTTGATGGTTTCCGACTTGGTGGCGCCGAGACCGAGCGAACCGTCACGCAGGGCGCGGGGAACGGCGGTGATGATGTCGTCCGACAGCGAGGAGACGTAAGGGATCAGCATGATGCCCATGACGAAACCGGCGGTCAGAACGCTCTGCGCCTGGATGAAGTTGACATATTCGCCCGTCGTCAGGCCGCTCAGCTGGGCCGAGATGTCACGCAGGAACGGACCGACCGAAGTGAGCGCGAAGAACCCGTAAACGATGGTCGGGATACCGGCCAGAACTTCGAGCAACGGCTTGGCCACTGCACGAACCTTTGGAGAGGCGTATTCCGACATGTAGATGGCGGAAAACAGGCCGACCGGGACAGCCACCAGCATGGCGACGAAGCCGATATAAAGAGTACCGGCGAGAAGCGGAATGAGACCGAACTGGCCCTCCGAAGCGGTGGCGCCGGCCGCCGCAAAGCGCGGATCCCAGACGGTGCCGAAGAAGAACTCCCAGGGCGATATGCGGCCGAAGAAGTGCCCGGCTTCCGTCAGCATCGACATGACGATGCCGATCGTGGTGACGATGGCGATCGACGATGCGAGGATGAGAGCCGAAAGGATAACCTTTTCGACGCGGTTACGGGCACGGAAACGCGGAGCGATGCGGACATAGGAAAGACCGGCACCGGCCAGCGCGATGATCAGCACGATCACCGTCATGATGCGGTTGCTGATCTTCTGCATGGCGTTGAGATCGCCGGCGGATGCGACCATCCACGGCTCCGGATCACCGGCAAGGGCCACGCCCTTGGTGCCGAGCAGGCTACGCAGTTCGACCGGGTTGGCGCCAACCTTGTCGATTTCCTCGAGGGTCAGAACATCCATGCCGCGGGCAAGGCCGCTGACCATGCCGAAGCTCAGGCCCTGCTGCGCTTCAGTCTGCGCCTTCACCTCATCGGGGAAGCCGCTCGTGACCGTCGAATTGATGTAGAAAGGGCTGGCGATCAGCCAGATGGCAAGAACGATCACCGCCGGCACAGCCGCGCAGATGGCGACGAAGCTGCCGTAATAACCCTGACGTGAATGAAGATTGGAAGACACTCCGCCGGCAATGGCCAAGGCGCGCCGTGTCCCGGCGACGTAACAGACGATCGCAATGATCGCCAGTACCAACAAAATCAATGGTGTGCTCATCACTATCCCCCGGCCTACCGCCATCGGCGGCACGCTTACCGCACAATCCCGATCATCGGAACCGATTAATTCGCGGTTACACAACGCAGTCTTAACTGCGGGTCCGCTGCTGGCCGACCCCTGATCGGGTCGAACCTCAAGGCCTCAGAAGAAAAAGTCGGCGCCGCTTTCAGGAAGCGGCGCCGGGTCGTTCATTACATGGTCTTGCCGGCAGCGAAGTCCTTGCGGACAGCTTCGCGCTGATCGTCCGGAGCAGCAACCAGGCCGTATTCAGCCAGCGGGCTGTCCGGGCCAACCATGTCGTCGGAGATGAAGAACTCGACGTATTCCTTCAGGCCCGGGATAACGCCCAGGTGAGCCTTCTTGACGTAGAAGAACAGCGGACGCGAAACCGGGTACTTGCCCGAAGAGATCGTGTCGGTCGAAGCGGTAACGCCCGAAACGGTCGCAACCTTCAGCTTGTCCTTGTTGTTTTCGTAGAATGCCAGACCGAAGACGCCGAGGCCGGTCTTGTTGGCAGCGATGCGTGCCAGCGTCTCGGTGTAGTCGCCGTCGATGTCGACAGCAACGCCGTCCTTACGGACTGCTACGCACTTGGCAGCAGCCTGCTTGGCATCGGTGATGGCAGCCTTGATGACGTCGGTGGCGCCGGCTTCCTTGCAGCCTTCAGCCATGATCTTCTCTTCGAAGACTTCGCGGGTGCCGTGCTTGGAGCCCGGGATGTAGGCAGCGATCGGGCCCTTCGGCAGGGAAGCGTTGATGTCCGACCAGTTCTTGTAAGGGTTGGCAACCAGCTTGCCGTCAACGACGACTTCAGCGGCCAGAGCCTTGTAGAGATCCTTCGGCTCGATCTTCATGTCGCCGTTGGAAGAGTCGGAAGCGAACACGATGCCGTCGTAACCGATGCGGATTTCCTGAACGTCGTTGACGCCGGCAGCCTTGCAGGCCTCAGCCTCGCTCTTGTTGATCTTGCGCGAAGCGTTGGCAATGTCGATCGTGCCTTCACCGACGCCCGAGCAGAACGCCTTCAGACCACCGCCGGTGCCGCCGGATTCAACAACCGGAGCCTTGAAGTTCGGGAAGGTCTCGGCAAACGTCTCGGCAACGATCTTCGCGTAAGGAAGAACGGTGGAGGAGCCGGCGATCTGAACCTGGTCGCGGGCAACAGCTGCACCAGCGAAGGCTACAGAAGCCACCAGGGCTGCTGCGGAAAGTTTCAACATGTTCATCGATGTTCTCCCGGTATGGGTTTGTAAAAGCGTTTGCAGCCGGCAATTTTCGCGCTTCCCGGCTTTCGGCCAGCACGTCTTAGCTGCCCTTGGCCTCAGCTTTTATGTCACTTCGATGAAACAATTGTGACAGTTTATGTATCTGATTTTATTTTGTTATTTTTACCGTGTGAATCTCACATCCCGGTTTTATGTCAAAAACGCACGGTAAAAGTGGTTCCCTTGCCGATTTCCGACTTCACGATCAGCCGTGCACGGTGGCGTGTGAGAATATGCTTAACAATGGCAAGCCCCAGACCGGTGCCTTTTTTGGAGCGGCTGTCAGCAACGCTGACGCGGTAAAAACGCTCGGTCAGGCGCGGCACATGCTCGGCCGGAATGCCCGGACCACGGTCGACGACGCTGAACTCCACCGGCTGACCGTCTTCCTTGGTGAGGTGAACATCGACCACCTCGCCTTCCTGGCCATATTTGCAGGCGTTCTCGATCAGGTTCTCGACGACCTGCACCAGCTCGTCGCGATCGCCGATGACATCCACCTTGCCTTCGGGCAGGTGCAAACGGATATCGACACCGAGATCGCTGGCCAGCGGCACAAGCGCATCGCGCACATGGGCGACGACAGGCACGAGGTCGACCCTCTGATCGGGCGCGATGTGGGATTTCAGTTCAAGTCGCGAAAGCGACAGAAGATCGTCCACCAGGCGGCTCATGCGGGTTGCCTGATCGAGCATGATGCCGAGGAATTTTTCCTGCGCCTTGGCATCGCCCTTGGCCGGCCCCTGAATGGTTTCGATGAAACCGCGCAGGGAGGCGAGCGGCGTACGCAGCTCATGACTGGCATTGGCGACGAAATCCGAGCGCATGCGGTCGAGGCGGCGCAGTTCAGAAATATCCCGGAAAGACAGGACATAGAAACGCGACGACCCGACAGGCGCGCCCTCTTCCAGAATGGGGGCGATGCGCAGGATATAGACACGCTCGGACGGCAGCCGCTCGGAATGCTCCATCTGGTTCGGCTCGCCGGTTGCCACCGTATCGCGCACCATGTCGAGAATTCCGGGCGAGCGCAGGCGGGCGGAAAGGTGCGACCCGACCTCGAACGCGCCCAGCGCCTTTTCGGCGGCCGGATTGTGAAAAAGCACTGTCGCATCACTGGAAAGGATGAGGATCGGGATATCCAACGCGCGGTAGGCGGTAACCACCTCCTCGAGCGGCTGGTCATCCGCCTCTTCCTCGACCGCATCCCTGGTGGGGGCATTGGCGACGGCTGCGGAACCGAAACGGATCGCAAACACCGACAGCACGATCAGCAGCCAGCCGGCCGCGACCATCAGGCCGTCCACCTGCGAAGACCATGCGACAATCGCCAGAATTGTCGCCACCACGAAAATCGGCCAACCGCGCCTGAACCTGGAAACCATCTGCATGCCTGTCTGCCTGCCGTCTTTCTGCACCGCTTCCACCACGCTCATACGCGCGCTCCAAATCGCCATCGCCAAAACGATAACCCGCATTTTTATAGCGCCAACATGACAGATATACATCGACGCCTGGGGAACATTTCAATTTTCGCACAGCTGTGCAACGAATTGACCCCGATCTTGCCAACTGGTTTTGCGGCTCGGCCTGCTCTAGTTTCATCCTTCAGGGCCAGAACGCCCCATGCCAGGAGGATGCCACATATGGATATTGACCAGAGCCGTGCCGTTGAACTCGACATCAAGGGCAAGAAGCGCATTTTCAACATCGACGATCCAACCCTGCCGGACTGGGTGGACGAGAAGGCTCTGGGCTCAGGCGGTTTTCCCTATGAGGACAAGCTGAACCGCGAGAAATACGACACGCAGATGCACGCGCTGCAGGTCGAAATGGTCAAGCTGCAATATTCGCTGCAATCCACCGGCAAGCGCATGATGGCGCTGTTCGAGGGCCGCGACGCTGCCGGCAAGGGCGGCACGATCTTCAACCTGCATTCCTATCTCAACCCGCGTTCCGCCCACATCGTCGCGCTGGCCAAGCCGACCGACAAGGAGGTCGGTCAGTGGTATTTTCAGCGTTACGTGACGCATTTCCCAAGCGCCGGCGAAATCACCCTGTTCGACCGCTCCTGGTATAACCGCGCCGTGGTCGAGCCGGTCATGGGTTTCTGCACGGTCGAGCAATATCGTGACTTCATCAAAACGGTGCCGCATATCGAGCAGATGATCGTCGATGACGGCATCCACTTCTTCAAGTTCTGGCTGGATATCGGCCACGAAATGCAGCTGAAACGCTTTCACGACCGTCGCCACGATCCGTTGAAGACATGGAAGCTTTCGCCGATGGATATTGCCGGCCTGCCCAAATGGGACGACTACACCGCCAAGCGCGACGCCATGCTGGACAAGACCCACAAGGACGAGAGCCCCTGGACGGTGGTGCTGTCCAACGACAAGCGCCGTGCGCGCATCAATGTGCTGCGGCATATTTTGCGCTCCATCGATTATGTGGGGCGAGACCTCGATGCAATCGGTGAAATCGACGACAAGATCCTTGGTGGCCCGAAAATGCTGCGCTGATCACTTTACGGTCGGCTTATGTTCGATGTGATCATGCACATTCTTGACATTTACAGTCATGAATGTGCATGACACCTGCAACGGACAGTCCGGGCAGAGATCATGGCAGCGACATATCAGACCGAAGGCCGCATCGTCGGAACAGGGGCAGCAGCACTGGAAGCGCTTCAGGCCCGCGCCACGTTGTGGGACATGGCGCTGGAAGACGGCGGCACCTCGCTCTGCGTCTGGAACTCGAAGGCCCAGATTTGCCTCGAAGGCGACGGCGGCATTTTCAAGCTGATCTCTCCGGAAGAGCGTCTGCTGCGCACGCTGCAGGACAGCGTCACCGAAATGCTCGAAAGCGCCGGTGTTTCGATTCAGTGGGACAAGGTCGATGAAGGTGCGCTCGCGCCCGGCCTGTCGCTGATGAAAGTGGTTTCGGTCTCACGTCGCTCACCGGGTTATCTGCGCGTTCGGCTTGAAGGTGACGATGCCGCACGTTTTGCCACGGGCAGCCTGCATTTCCGCATCCTGATCGGCCCGCGCGGTCGCAGCCCCATCTGGCCACGCACCGCCGCCAATGGCCGCACACTGTGGCCGGAAGGCGAGGACGCCTTGCACAAGCCGGTCTACACGACCATTGCTGCGCAAGATAACTGGCTGGAATTCGATATATTTCGCCATCAGGGCAGCCCGACATCCGACTGGGCGGACAGCAATCCGATCGGCGAAACCGTCGGCCTGATGGGTCCAGGCGGCGGCGGATGCCCGGCATCCTCCGAGCTTCTGCTGTTCGGCGACGAAACCGCCATGCCGGCGATCTCTCGCATGCTCGCTTCCGCACCGGGGAAAGTGAAAGCCTATCTACAGGTTTCACCGGAAAATCTCTGCGAGCTTGCCGGAGACGACCGCGTCGTACCGGTGGAAAACCTTGTGGAAGCACTGGAATGCTGCGAGACGCCTTCCACCTGCCACGTCTGGTTTGCCGGGCATTGCGATGCCGCCAAGGCCGCCCGCACCTGCCTTCTGGCGCGCGGTTTCGGCAAACGCGATTTTACCGCGGTTTCCTACTGGAGCTGAGCGTCGCCTGCCCGCTCAGCGTGGCACGACCATCGGCGTGCCGGTGATCGGATCGGGAACGACCATTGCGGAAAGACCAAGACCTGCCATCAGGTTCTCTTCCATCAGCACATCCTGAGGCGAGCCCGCAGCAATCAGGCCGCTCGGGCCAAGCAAAACCAGGGTATCGTAAAAACGTGCAGCCAGATTAAGATCGTGCAGCACTGTGATGACGGTGACGCCCTGTGCCCGATTGCGTTCCCGAACCAGTGACAGAACCTCGATCTGATGGGTGAGATCGAGCCATGTGGTCGGCTCGTCGAGCAAAAGGCACGGCGTATCCTGCGCCAGAACGAGCGCAATCCAGGCGCGCTGCCGCTGGCCGCCCGACAGCTGGTCGATCGGTCGCTCGGACATGTCTTCCAGCCCGACCTCCTTCAGCGCGCGCTCCACGGCTGCGGCGTCCGCATCGCTCCAGGGCGAGAAAAGGCCACGCCACGGCGTGCGGCCACGGCGGACGAGATCGGCAACCGTTATGCCCTCCGGCGCTTTCGACGCCTGCGGCAGAATGGCGAGGCGTCGGGCAAGCGCGCGCGTGTCCATGGCAAAGACGTTATCGCTGCCGAGCGTGACCGTGCCCTTGGCCGGCGTGATCAGGCGGGCAAGCGCGCGCAGCAGCGTCGATTTTCCGCAGCCGTTGGGGCCGAGAATGGCAGTCATGCGGCCGCTTGGGAAATCCAGCGACAGGTCCTTGATGACGGTGCGTTCGCCATAACCGATCGTCAGGTTTTCGGCTTTCAGCGCGTTATCGTTCATACGTGTCATCAGATGTCTCCGGCCTCCATTTCGCGCGACAGAAGCCACAGCAGATAAGGCGCTCCAAAAATGCCGGTCATGACGCCGGCGGGCAGTTGCAGACCCGGCACGATGGACCGCGCCGCAAGATCCGCCAGAACCGTGATGATGGCGCCGGTGACGGCAGCCGAGACGATGCGGCCACCGGGCTGGGTGGCGCCGGTGATGCGCATGCCGAGCGGGCCGGCCATCAGCGCGATGAAAGGAACGGGACCGGCAACCGCTACACCGGCGGCGGCCAGAAGCACGCCAGTGCCGGCCAGCTTTAACCGCGCCCGGTTGCTTTTGAGGCCAAGCCCCGTGGCAAGATCATCACCCAGTTCCAGAAGGCCGAGGGAGCGGACCTGAATGGCGAGAATGACGGCAAGCACCGCGCCGCAGCCGAAGACCTGCGCCGCATGTCCCCAATCGCGCGCGGCAAGCGAGCCGGTCAGCCAGCGCTGCGCTTCCGCCGCCTGTTCGGGTGGCAGGCGGGTGACGATAAAACTGTTGCCGGCGGTGGTGAGAAAGCCGATGCCGAGACCGACGAGGATGAGCGTGATGGGCACCTGGCTGCCATCGCGCTTGATCGCCAGAATGGCGACGGCGCAGGCCGCGGCCAAACCACCTGCGGCGGACAGGAGCGGCATCGGCAGGCTGGTGCCTGCCAGCACGCCGCAGACGACGGCAAGGCCGGCACCGGAAGTGAAACCCATGACATCGGGGGCAGCCAGCGGATTGCGCAGAAGGATCTGGAAAATGGCACCCGATGCGCCAAGGGCTGCACCGGCACCGATGGCCGTGACGACACCGGGACCGCGCAGCACACGCAGGGTCAGGGCGCCCGGCCCCTTGCCGGTCAGGAGACCGGTCCACAGATCCGAAGCCGACAGCCTGATCTGCCCGATCATCAGCGACAGCACGATGGCGATCAGCAATGCCACCGCCAGAATGAGGCCACCACGAATGCCTGCCGTCATTTTTGCGTTCATTTTGCCGGTCATGCCGAAGCCCCCGCGCGAAGACGGCGCGCCATCCAGATGAACATCGGCGCACCGATCAGCGCCGTCATGGTGCCGACACGGATTTCGGTCGGCGGGATGACGATGCGGCCGATCGTATCGGCAAACAGCAGGATCGCCGCACCAAGCACTGCCGATGCAATGAGTTCGCGGCGCAGAACATGACCGCCGACCCGGCGGGCAAGACGCGGCACGAGCAAGCCGAGGAAAGCAACCGGTCCGGCGACACCGACGGCGGCGCCGGTCAACGCGGTTACCGCGACAAGTGCGCCAAGCTGGATACGGCCGGGTTTGGTTCCAAGCCCGCGGGCAAGCGCCGAGCCCAGCGAAAGCGCTTCGATACGCGGGGCGATGGTGATGGCAAGCGCGGTGCCGAAAACGGCGGCGACGGCCATGTAACCGAGTGGCCGCATGCCGGCCTGCGCCAGCGAACCGGTAACCCAGAACCGAAAGACTTCCAGCGCCTCGTTACGGGCGAGAATGATGGCGGAAACGAAAGAGAGCAGCATGGCGCTGAGTGCCACGCCGGCAAGCGTGAGACGCACCGGCCCGGCATCACCCTTCAGCCCGCCGCCCAATGCGAATACGGCAACCGCGGCACCGGCTGCGCCGGGAAAGGCAAGCGCTGCCATCAGGCCGTTATCGGCGCGACCGGCGATCAGCGAACCGATGACGACAGCAAAGGCAGCCCCCGCATTGATGCCGAGAATGCCGGGATCGGCGAGCGGATTGCGGGTGATCGCCTGCATGATCGTGCCAGCCATGCCAAGTGCTGCACCGGCAATCAGTCCGGCGATCAGGCGTGGCATGCGGATGGACAGGACTGCGATATGGGCCGGGTCGCTCGGATCGAAAGCGGTGAGCGCCTGCCAGAGCAGCGCAAAGCCGCCTTCCCGCACGCCGACCGTCAATGTCAGCACGGCGGCCAGAACAAGCGCCAGAAAGGCGACGGCCATGGCCCTCACGGAGCCAGCCCCGCCTTGACGCTGGACGGAACCCTGGTCGCCGGATCGCCATCGAGTGCCAACGCAATATCGCCTTCAAGTTCCTTCAGGGCAAAAGGCAGGGACAGCACGCTGCCGAAGGAAAGCGCACCGGCAATCAAGGAACCCGCCATGACTTCGCGGCCTTCCTTGTGCGCCTTCAGGGTCTTGCGCATGGGTAGCTTGACGATATCCGGCACGGTATCGAAGGAGGAGATCCAGACCAGCAGATCGGCATCCAGCGCCGACAGGTCCTCCGGCGATTGCGGGGCGTAAAAACCCTGCGCCGTCTTGAGGTCGACCAGTTTTTCGGTAGGCTTGAAGCCGAGTTCGGCCATGAAGGTGGCGCGCGTATCGGAGCCGATGAAGGCGCCCGTCTCGCCATTGAAATTGTAGGCGCAGACGCCGGTCTTGCCGGCCCAATCCGGATGGCGCTCGCGCACGGCGGCAAACAGCGCCCTGTTGGTCGCGATCAGTTCACTGGCCTTATCGACCTTGCCGAGCGCACGGCCGAACATTTCGGTCTGCACGTCCCATCGCGTGCCATAGGAAGGATTGTCTGCCGGCTGCATCAGGACCGGAGCCACCTGCGACAGCACATCGTATTCAGCCTTGGAAATGCCGGAGCCGACACCGATGATCAGATCGGGCTGCAACGAAGCGACGATCTCGATCGAGACCTCGCCGGAAATGACGGTAGGCTTGGCATCGCCGAGATAACTTTCCGCCCATGGCCAGACGGCATAGGGGCGGGCACCGAACCACTCACGGATACCGACGGGTGGCGTACCGAGCGCAAGCAGCGCATCCTGCGTTGTGAACCCGAGAGACACGACGCGGGTGGCCGGCTTTTCCAGAACGGTTTCGCCGTATTCGTGGGTGAACAGCAGGCCTTCTCCGGCAGCACGCGCCTGCGAGGCCGTTGTCGACAGAATACCCGTTCCAAGCAGCGCCGGTGTGGCGAGGCCGGTGGCAATACCAGTCAGAAGCTGGCGTCGCGAGAGGTTCGAAAAACGACTGTTTTCATCCACGGATCGGGATTGGACATGCGTCATGTTCAGGTCCTGCATTTTCTCGGCGTTTTGTGGCCTTGGAAGGCCGACAGGGCTCGCAGATAACACCGAACATGCGTTGGGGGAATGCCTGCGCACTCCCCCAATAGACCATTGTCGCATTTATGTGGATAAAAATTATCCACTTCCGAAATTACCGGGTTCACGGCTGCGTGGCAGGCGCAATTTCCGTCGGAGAAGGCGTTGTGCCCGTTGCCGGTGGCGGTGTGGCCTGTGCGGGCGCGGCCGCCTGCTGGCCGGATGAAATCTGGTCCGTGCCGACCGGCTGTGGCGTTACCTTGCCATCGGCGGCGGCGACACGCCACACCGTGTTGCCGGCATCATCCGCCACCAGAAGCGCGCCCGTACCATCGATCCCGAGGCCGACCGGGCGGCCACGTGCCTGCTCGTTCTCAAGGAAGCCGGTCACCACATCCTGCGCCTTGCCGGATGGCATGCCGTTTTCGAACGGCACATAGACAACCTTGTAACCGTTGAAGGCATTGCGGTTCCAGCTGCCGCGCTGGCCGACGAAGGCACCCGCGCCATAGGCATCAGGCATCGCGGCTCCCTTTGTGAAGGTCAGTCCAAGTGCGGCGACGTGGCTGGACAGCGCATAATCCGGTTTGATGGCACGCTCGACCATGTCCGGCCTTGGCGGATAAACGCGGGCATCGACATGATTGCCGTAGTAACTCCACGGCCAGCCGTAGAACGCACCCTCTTTTACGGAGGTCATATAGTCGGGCACGAGATTGGGGCCGAGTTCGTCGCGTTCGTTGACGACGGTCCACAGCGCGCCGGTATCGGGATTGAAGGTCAGTCCATTGGGATTGCGCAGGCCCGAGGCGAAGACACGGGCAGCACCCGTCTGGCGATCCACCTGCCAGATGGCGGCACGGCCTTTTTCCGCTTCCAGACCGTTTTCGGCAGCATTGGAATTGGAGCCGACCGACACATAGAGCATGCGGCCATCCGGGCTGAGCGCCAGATCCTTGGTCCAGTGGTGGTTGAGCGGACCTCCCGGAAGCGGTGTCAGCACGCGCGGTTTACCGGAAATTTCCGTCTGCCCGAGCTCGTAAGGGTAAGCGACGATGGCATCGGCCGCCGCGACATAAAGCGTGTTGTCGACCCAGGCGAGGCCGAAGGGCGAATGCAGATCCTTCAAGAGGTCATGGCGTTCATCGACGGTGCCATCGCGATTGGTATCGCGCAGCAGGGTGATGAGATTGCTAGGTGGTGGCGAACCTCCCCCGCCGCTTGCCATCGACATGATGAAACCGCGGATATAATCCTTTGGGCGAGAGAGCGGCTTGCCTTCCGGCGCACGCGACTGCACGACCAGAACATCGCCATTCGGCAGGGTGTGCACCGTGCGCGGATTGACGAGATCCTTGGCGTAGGCCGTCACTTTCAACCCCTCGGGCACGGCCGGCGTTTCATTATCCTTCCAGCCGACCACTTCGGCGACCTTCAGATCCGGCAGCAGCAGCGAGATCGGCTCTGGTAGAACCGGATCGGGGCCGACCTGCTGGGAAACATCGAAATTGTCGTTGCCATCGCTGCAGGCGGAAAGCGCAAGACCCAGCGAGGCGGACAGGGCGACGGTATAAGCGAGACGCTTGTTCATGGGTCAGATCCTCCAGGCCAGCCGGGCATATTTGCGAGACGACAGCGCCGCCGTGAAAATCATCAGCACGAAGGTGACGGCCGAAGTGGCAAGGCCGAAGGGCACGATGGCTGTCCAGCCATCGCCCGCATGCAGCAGGCTGTTGAAGATCGCCAGCGCGAGGATGACGAGGTAAAGCAGAATGACCAGCAATCCGGGACGCAACGGCCTCGTGCGCGGACGCACCAGATCCAGCAGACCGGCAATGAGGCCGACAGCGCCGAAAACGAGGCCCGCAAACAAAAGCCATGCGGAGAAATTCACCCACATCAGGTTTGCCGTCTGCCAGTAGGCAAGATCGGTCAGCAGGGCCAGCGTGAAGCAGACGAAGGGAAACGGAATAAAAACCGCCTGATAGGGATAGGCGGCGGAATCTCGGGCGGACGAGGAAGTGCTCATCGAGGGCTCCCGGGTGGACGAGCTTCAGATGAGCAGGCAACACCTGGGAATGCCGATTTGTTCCAGCGGTATAGCGATAAGGACAGGCGGCGTCAGATCGCCACCTGTTCCCCAAGTTCCACGACGCGGTTCGGCGGCAGCTTGAAATAGGCTGACGGATCGATGCTGAAATCGGCAAGGCCGATGTAAAGCTGCTCCTGCCAGCCCGGCAGGCCCGTGTTCGGCGTGCTGATCAGGTTGCGACGACCGAGATAGAACGAGGTCTGCATGATCTCGAACTTGAAACCCTTTTTCTTGCAGAGCGTCAGCGCCTTGGTGACATTGGGCTCGTCCATGAAGCCGAAGGTGATGTCGAGCCGGAGAAAACGTTTCGACAGACGGCGCATCTCGACACGCTCGGTGTCGGGCACATAGGGCTTGTCCTGCGTCCACACGGTCAGGATGACGTTCTGATCGTGCAGGACGTGATTGTGCTTGATGTTGTGAAGAAGCACGCCCGGCGTCCGATCCGGAACACTGGTGAGGAACACGGCTGTGCCCGGCACCTTCACCGGCGCATGATCGGATTCCCGCTCGATCGAGCTTTCCACCGATTTGATGAAGGTCTCGAGCGGAATGTCGTTTCGCGCCGTTTTTTCCTTCAGGTATTTCGAACCCTTGGTCCAGGTCCACATGATCATCATGATGGCGAGCGCCAGAACAACCGGCACCCAGCCGCCATCGTGGATCTTCATAAGGTTCGCGGCCAGGAAGACGGCTTCGATGACCAGCAGCGGCAGAAGCAGGACGGCTGCGGTGACGGCCGAATAACCACGCACCGAGCGCAGGAACTGGAACGACATCAGCGTCGTCACCACCATCGCGCCGGTGACGGAGATACCGTAGGCGGTCGCCAGCGATTCGGAATCGCCGAACGAGAAGATCAGGATGATGACGCCGAGAAACAGGATGGCGTTGACGGCCGGTACATAGATCTGGCCGGTATTGGTTTCCGACGTGAACTTGATGGCAAGACGCGGCAGAAAGCCAAGGTGAACGGCCTGTCGGGCAAGCGAAAATGCACCTGTTATAACTGCCTGGCTGGCGATGATGGTTGCCATGGTGGCGAGGATAACCACCGGCAGCAGCGCCCAGTCGGGATAAAGCAGATAGAACGGGTTAGCGATCGTTTCCGGGTTGGTCAGCACCAGCGCGCCCTGCCCCAGATAGTTCAGCGCCAAAGCCGGGAAAACGAGAATGAACCATGCTGTCTGGATCGGCTTGCGGCCGAAATGGCCAAGGTCGGCATAAAGCGCCTCGGCACCGGTCACCGTCAGGAAAACCGCGCCGAGAATGATCAGGCCGACGGTGCCGGCATGGGTGATGAACCAAAGCGCGTTGAGCGGATTGAGCGCCTCGAGGATGGTCCAGTCATCGCTGATATGGATGATGCCGCCCCAGGCCATGACGATGAACCAGAGAACGGTAATGGGGCCGAAAAAATTGGAGACGGCAGCCGTGCCCTTGGACTGGATGGCAAACACGCCCACCATGATGGCAGCCGACATGGGCAGCACGTAATCGGAAAAGGCGGGCGTGACCAGTTTCAGGCCTTCGAGCGCCGACATGACCGACAAGGCGGGCGTAATCATCGCGTCGCCGATGAACAGCGCCGAACCGATGAGGCCCGCAAAAAACAGAACCGGCATATAGCTGCCGGTTTTTTTCATCAGAAGCGCCAGAAGCGACAGCGTGCCGCCTTCGCCGTCGTTATCGGCGCGCAGCAGGAAAAGCACATATTTGAAGGTGACGAGGATGGTGAGCGTCCACACCATCAACGAGATCATGCCGATGACTTCGTCATGATGGACGGCACCATTTTTCGCGAAAGGGCGCAACGCCTCGCGGAACGCATAAAGCGGGCTGGTGCCGATGTCGCCGTAGACCACGCCGATGCACCCGAGCAGGAGGACGAGGAACTTGCGGGTTTCCGACGTCGCCTCCGGGGCGGCAGTATGTGAGGCAGTCATATGGTCTCCAGGCGCTCGGCCTTCGTTGCGAGATGAAGGCGAATATGGTGCATTGATGCGGCGTTGGCAAACGGGCGCCCGTTCAACTTTGCCGCAATCGCCAGAGATTTCTCGCCCATGCGATGACATCTGTCATGAACATCAGAAAGCATGTGGAAAAGCTGTTTGTTATTGGAGGATGGATGGTGCCGCTTACGTGACTCGAACACGTGACCCCGTCATTACGAATGACGTGCTCTACCAACTGAGCTAAAGCGGCCCACGCTTGCCGGAAACCACCCGGCAGCGGTGTGATGGGGCTGATACAGGCAAAGAGAGAGGATTTCAAGACGCGATTTTCACACAAGCGCGCATTTCCGATACCGCGATATTCACAACTGTCGCAGAAAGTCCGCGACTGTGCCGGAGCCTCGACATGATCGGCCATGCAATTGCCGCGAGGCAGTGGTTCGCTCATCCCGGTCGACGGCCTTATTCACCGCATAGCTGGCCGCACGACTTGCAGTTCATTCCCTAAAAGTCTACCGAAAGAACAATATGAGCGGACGTATCGATATCAGGGCCCGGCAGTGAGCGGTTTGGAAAAAGCCATCAGGAACGCGCTCGCGCAATCCGAACGAAACAATGCGGATATCCGGGCACGCATCTACCACTCCGCCCGTCAGGCGCTGGAAGCGGGTCTGCGCAAGCAGGATGTGACCGATCCGGACGTCGTGGAAGCACAGCGGCAACGCCTGGAATCAAAAATCCGCGAAATCGAATTCGAGGAACGGCAGCGCCTAGCGATCGAGCGCGCCCGCACCGGAGCGACACAGCCTGCGGCGCCTTCCATTCCCCAATCCGGCAACCAGCCGGTTCATCAGGCACAAAATACCGTCGTGGCAGTCGACAGCCCGCCGTCTCCCGGCCGGCAGCAGATGGCAAACGGCGATCATTCGGAAAACCGTGTGCCGCCATCGACGGTTCACAGCGACACGGTCGAGCCGCCCGTGGACGAACTCTCCGCTTTTGTGGGAGCGCGACGCGACAACCGCGAAACGAAACATTCTTCCGACGATGGCAGCCTCGGTGATCTGGGTGTCTCGCGCCGCGGTGGCAGCGACCAGCCGGCGGAACTGCGCCCAAGGCGCGACATTGAAGCTGAACGCCCGCGCAGAGGTGGCTGGTGGAAACGCAAGAGCAAGGCAGCGTCAACGCCTGCCCGGTCGGTCGAGCAGCCACAAACGTCCCGTGCCGCGCAGCTCGACGTCGCGGCTGGAAAAGAAGGGCGGCCGCGCAAGCGTCGACGCTGGATTTCCGGCCTGATCATGCCGCTTCTGGTTCTGGGCGGTGCCGGCTGGGGTATCTGGTGGGCAGGCAATAACGGCCTCATCGTCATACCGGATCTTTCAAATGCACCTGTTGCCGGAAACAGCGGCAACAGCCAGGCGCCGGCGGGTTTCGAACCAGGCCGCGGCTTTTCGGAGGATTGGGCGAAAGTTTTCGTTCCGAAAGGAACGGAAGGCGTAACGCCCGCAAGCAACGCCAGCATCGAAGCCGTGACGGCGTCAGGCGGACAGGCGGTGCGTGTCACATCGCAATCACCGGGGCCGGACGGGGAAGTCGCCATCGACGTTCCGCCGGAAATCCTGCGCGAGATGGCCGGCAAGTCTTCAACCGTGGCAATCACCTTGCAGACGGCGGCCGATCGTTCGGTAGAGGTAGCGGTGCGTTGCGATTTCGGCAGCCTCGGCGGCTGTTCGCGCCATCGTTTCCGGGCTACTCAGGAAAAGACCGACGCGCTCTTCAGGGTGAGCTTCGACCGCTCGCTTGCGCCCAACAAACCGGGCCGCATCTATCTGAACAGTGATGTGCTGGGCGGAAAATTGCCGATCTACGTGTTTTCGATGCGTATCCTGCCAGGCCAATAAGTCTCGACCGGGCGGGCGACGCCACGCGACGTGTGTCAGCCGTACACTTTATATGGCGCTCAGACTCTAATGTCTGACGCCAATTTCGGCCATGGCCTCGTGACGCTTCAGCTGATCTATCGCCGCCAGCGCTTCTTCCACAGACCATCCGGCCCGCAAGGCAGCCTTGAGAAGCTTCGCTTCCGCTTCTACTTCGAGCTTGAGATAAAGCGGCTCCAGCGCTTCCTGCACCGTCAGCAGATGTTCGTCGGGCGATACAATGCCGTCAAATCGCATGGTCATGATTCACTGTCTCCCTGCCATGATGATGGATAGAAAGAGTGTAACAACAAGGAACGCAAACGGTTCCCATATCCAATCGAAAATTCGAATACTTTCCCGATCTCCGTTTTTAGCCTGCCGTGAACATGGATCGCCGTCAGAGACTGGCAAATGCACATGAGTTGATTAGCGAAAGATTCAGGGATGCTGAGGCATATGATAGCGATATGTTGGGGGGGCCCGAACGACAGAGAACCTGCGACGTCATTGCCCGCTCTATTCGTGAGAGGAATCAATCGCATGACCGAATACGCAAACAATGTGCGCAGCTTTATCGCAGAGAACTTCCTGTTTCGTGCCGACGCCGATATTGCCGACGACCAGTCGCTGCTCGATAGCGGCGTGATGGATTCCACGGGCGTGCTGGAATTGATCGCCCATCTCGAAAGCACCTACGGCATCACAGTTGCCGACGAAGAAATCGTTCCTGCCAACCTCGACAGCGTCGCCCGCATCACCGCCTATCTGTCATCGAAAGCGGCAGCAGCCTGATTGGCACCACCGCTGCGGGGAGAACGGGCGTGCGGATCGAAACCCTCATTGCGCGCAACGCCGCGCAGCAACCGGACCGCACCTTTGTGGTTGCCGGTGATGCTCGCCTGAGCCATGGCGACATCGACCGGTTTTCCTCCCGTTTTGCCGCATGCCTTTCGAACGAAGGTGTGCGCCCGGGCGATCGCATCGTCTTCATTCTCGATAACGGTAGCGAGGCGGTTGTCTCCTTTTTCTCCGCCTGGAAGCGCGGCGCTGTCGCCTGCCCGCTGCACCCGTCGATAAAGACGGAAAAACTTGCGGAGATTTTTCGAAGCATCGAGCCGGCGGCAGTGATCACCCATGCCCGGTTTGTTTCGATCGTTCATGCCGCCTGCGATATCTATGGAAGGAAGCCGGTCATCGTGGCCGCGCAAGCAAGCTCCCCCATCGCCGATGCACTTTCCTATGAGACACTGATCGGGGCCGACATCCGCTTCGAACCGCCAGAAAACACGCACGAAGACGACTTGGCGCTTCTGATCCACACATCCGGTTCGACCGGGCGGCCCAAGGGCGTGATGCTGAGCCATGCCAATGTTGCTGCGGCCTGCAACTCGATCGCCGGTTATCTGCAGAACACGGCAGACGACATCGTTTTGAGCGTTTTGCCGCTGTCTCACGGATATGGCATTACCCAGATGGTGACGATGGCGATCGTGGGCGGAACGCTCGTCCTGGAAAAGAGCTTTGCCTTTCCCCGCGTCATTCTCTCACGCCTGCAGGAAGAGGCAGCCACCGGTTTTCCGCTTGTGCCTGCCATGGCAGCACTTCTTGCCGGCATGCCAGACCTTTCCCCGGAAACACTGCCGCAACTTCGGTACCTGACCAATGCCGCCGCCGGCATGCCGCCGACCACGACAGCGCGGCTGCAAGAATGCCTGCCGCATGCGGCGCTTTACCTTATGTACGGCCAGACGGAATGCCTGCGCACAACCTTCCTTCCACCGGAAGAGGCGGCACGTCGTCCGATTTCGGTCGGCCACGCCATTCCCGGCACCGGCGTTTTCATTGTCGATGAAAACGGCCTGCCTGTCGCTTCGGGAGAAACCGGCGAACTGGTTGTCGAAGGCCCGCATGTGACACGCGGTTATTGGCGTGACGAAGCCGCGACTGCGGCGGCCTTGCGTCCCGGCCCCAACGGCATGCGCCTTTTTACCGGCGATCTGTTTCGAGCCGACCAAGAAGGCTTTCTCTATTTCGTTTCTCGACGCGACGACATCATTAAGACGCGCGGCGAAAAGGTCAGCCCCCAGGAGGTGGAGCGCGTGCTTTACGCGCTGCCCGGTGTGCGCGAAGCAGCCGTCGAAGGTGTTGACGACCCGGTTTTCGGCCAGGTGATCAAGGCGCATGTGGCGGCGGACACGGCAGCGGGTTTGACCGAACGGCTGATCCAGCGGCACTGCGCCGCACATCTGGAAGACTTCATGGTTCCCAAGCTGGTGGAATTTCACGACGCCCTGCCGAAGACGGCAACGGGCAAAATTCGCCTCAGCGCTGCAACGGCAGCCGAGGTCAAGGAAAACGAAGAGAGCAGGATAACGTGATGGCAAAAACCCAGGGATTTTCTGCAGACAGCCTGAAACTCGATACGGAAGCCGAGATCGAACGCATCTGCGTGTGGCTACGCGACACCGTCGCGAAGGATTTGCGCAAGCGCGGTGCGGTGCTCGGTATTTCCGGTGGCATCGATTCCAGCGTGACCGCAGCGCTTTGTGCCCGCGCCTTCGGGCCGCAGAAGGTGACCGGCATTTTCATGCCGGAGCATGACAGCGACCCCGACAGCCTGCGTCTCGGCCAGGCACTCGCGGCTGCCACCGGCGTCGAAACCGTTCTGGAAGACATCGGCCCTGCCCTTGCCGCCGCCGGCTGCTATACACGCCGCGATGGCTTCATCCGTCAGGTCGTGCCGGAATTCGGTGACGGTTGGGGCTGCAAGGTGGTGCTGGAAGATGCGCTGACCGGCCGTGGCTACAATATTTCCTGGCTTGTCGTGGCCAATCCGGCCGGCGAGCAGAGCCGTCACCGCATGCCGCTCGACGTCTATCTCGGCATGATCGCGGCCGCCAACATGAAGCAGCGCACCCGCAAGCAGATCGAATATTACCATGCCGACCGGCTGAACTATGCCGTTGCCGGCACACCGAACCGCCTGGAATACGACCAGGGCTTCTTCGTGAAAAACGGTGATGGTGCAGCCGATTTCAAGCCGATTGCGCATCTCTATAAAACACAGGTCTATCAGCTGGCTGAAGCTCTGGGCGTGCCGGAGGAGATCTGCCGTCGCCCGCCGACCACCGACACATGGTCGTTGCCGCAGGGGCAGGACGAATATTACTTCTCACTGCCCTACGATCGCATGGACCTTTGCCTATATGCGCTGGACAACGGCGTTTCGCGCGAGGAAACCGGTGAAGTGGCCGGACTGACGCCGGATCAGGTGGATGCCGTGTGGCGCAATATCGCGTCCAAGCGCAAGGTCGCGGAATATCTGCATGCCGAGCCGAAAAAGCTGATCGACTGATCTGTCGGTATGAAATGAGTACAGCCCGGCAATCCTTGTGAATTGCCGGGCTCTGATCTTCGATCAGTCGTCGAAACGGTCGCCGATCAGGCGCATCCAGCTTTCGCCGGCCAGCCCGCTGATCAACGCCTGTCCCGCCTTGACCGGCTCCAGCAGAGACTTGTCCTTCGCGTGGGCGACATAGAAGGCGCGACCGAGGAAAATGGCACGCCGTTGCATCAGCGCCGGAATGAGCCAGGGATGGGCTGCCCCCCGCACCGACGCGCAGCCATAAGCCTCGGCATGCGCGAACAGATCCTCGACAAGCTCGCCCGTTCGTGCCGCAACAGACACAGCCTGCAGCACCCAGGCGATGCCGCCAACCTTGGCGAAATAGGCATAAGCCGCAACCGGCCGGCCCTCAGGACCGTAAGCCACCCGCCACTCGGGATAACCAAAGCTTTGTTTCTGTTCCGCTTCGCGCAGGAACCATTCGAGTGAACCGGCATCCCAGCGCGGCCTCATCGGATATGCGTCCTTGAGGACCAGCATGGCCGCACCGAATTCCTCCCGGCGAACATCGCGGAACTCGAGCTTGCGCCCTTCCGTGCCGTAGCGTTGCGGCCGGCGAACGAAGGCGACGGCGCGGTCTGCGATACGCCCGAGCGGCCGCACAAGGCGCATGGCAGGGACGGACCGCTCCGCCAATTGCAGGCCGGTAGAAACCGGGCGCAAAATCTTCATCCAGTTGAAGCTGTAACCGGGCTCCAGCGGATGACCAAGCTTCTGCCACATGCCGAGCGCTGTAGCATTGGCGGTTTCGGTCAATGAAATATCCTGCGGTCCGGCAAGATAGGCGCGCAGAAGTCGGGCACCGACCAGCGGGTTTACCTTGGGGTCATCCACCATCATCGAACCGGCAAAGGCGGCAGTGATATCACGGCCATCCAGTTCCAGCCGCGCTGGCGACACACCGATGAAGCCGGCGATTTTGCCGCTCTCGTCCACCGCCACCTTGGAACGAATCCCAGGCTCGTCCCAGGGGTGCTGGAAAAACGATTGCTCCAGGCAGGCATTCAGCGACGAGGAGAGTTTGGACTTGCCACGGAAAGTCTTCTGGAACAGACGACCGACACCATCGATATCGCTGCGCTCGAAGTCGCGTATGCTGGTCGCTTTTCCGCTCATGCCGGTGCCGATCATATCCAGGATTTTCCGTAGACAGCATTAAGCAAACGAAAAGAGGCCCCGCAAGCGGAGCCTCCAATCAAAGTTACTTTGCAACAGTCTGGAATTACATCCAGTAAGGCGGCACACCGTAATAGTCATAGACCTTGCGGTCATTGGCGCTGTACCAGCTGTCATCGTCCAGATCAGAATAGCGCGGAGCGCCGGTAATCTGGTCCTTGGTCAGGTCGATGCGGTAACCGTCGAGCTGTTCGTCGTAATGCAGTTTTTCCCACGGCAGCGGGTAATAATCGTCGCCGATGCCAAGGAAACCGCCGAAGCTCAACACGGCATAAGCCACACGGCCGCCGCGCTTTTCCAGAAGAATGCGTTCGATCGAGCCGATGCGCTTGTTATCGGCGCCATACACCTTGGTGCCTTCGACCTTGTCGCTGGCAATCAGGGAGTGGCTGTCCTTCACGTAAGGGTCCTGACCGGCGCGGGGTTCCTGATGCAACATGATGCACCTCCTCTTGTTGATTGCACATTCGAACTACAGGAATCAAACTCGCCATTGCCGGCTTGGTTCCTGAAAAATACCGACTGATCTTCAGATGTGGATGGAGGCACGCTCAATTGACGTTTACGTCAAGGTTATCTAATCTTCTCGTGATTGGCTGATCTGGCCGCGTCCGTGCGATACTGTCGAACAGGTGAAAAGGTGGGAGGACCTTTGCGCTTGTTACATTGAGGCGGTATGGCTTCCGGTTCCCGCAGAGCGGCCGGACACGGAACGCCGACACAAGGGAGGGAGAATGAATGACTGATCTTGCTGCAGCAGAAGCACGGACGCCCGTTGAGAAAATATGGCTGGCATCCTATCCGCCGAATGTTCCGGCCGAACTGCCGCCGCTCAGCCACCAGTCTCTCGGTGAACTGTTCGAGGAAAGCTGCCAGCGTTATGCCGGGCGCACCGCGTTCACCAGCATGGGCAAGGGCCTCACCTATGAGGCGATGGAACGCGAAAGCCGCAAGATCGCAGCCTTTCTGCAAGCTCAAGGGTTGAAAAAGGGCGACCGCGTTGCGGTGATGATGCCCAATATCCTGCAGAACCCGGTGACAGTTTACGGCATCCTTCGCGCGGGCATGATCGTGGTCAACGTCAACCCGCTCTACACGCCGCGCGAACTGGAACACCAGATCAACGATTCCGGTGCGACCGTCATCTTTGTTCTCGAAAACTTTGCCAATACCGTGCAGCAGGTGCTGGGTCGCACACCGCTGCGGCATGTCGTCGTCACCGCGATGGGCGACATGCTGGGGCTCAAGGGCCACATCGTCAATCTCGTCGTGCGCCGGGTGAAGAAGCTGGTGCCGGAATGGTCGATCCCGTCTGCGCTGAGCTTCAAGTCGGTGCTTTCGAAGGGCGCCGGCCAGACGCTGAAACCGGTAGAGGTTTCGCTCGGTGATATCGCCTTCCTGCAATATACCGGCGGCACGACCGGTGTTTCCAAGGGCGCGGTGCTGACCCACGGCAACCTTCTCTCCAATCAGGAACAGATGGGTTACTGGCTGGAAACGGCCTTCATCAACAAGCAGAAGCCGGAAGTGCTGAACTTCGTCTGCGCGCTGCCGCTCTATCACATTTTCGCGCTGACGGTGAATTCGCTGATGGGTGTGGCGACCGGAGCCAACAATATCCTCATTCCCAATCCGCGTGATATTCCCGCCTTCGTGGCGGAGCTTGCCAAATGCAAGCCGCATGTGTTTCCGGGCCTCAATACGCTGTTCAATGCGTTGATGAACAATGCCGCTTTTCAGAAACTCGACCTTTCCTCGCTGATCCTCGTGTTCGGCGGAGGCATGGCCGTGCAGCGGCCGGTGGCCGAGCGCTGGTTCCAGATGACCGGTTGCCCGGTGACAGAGGGTTACGGGCTGTCCGAAACCTCACCCGTCGCCACAGCCAACAGGCTGGATACGACGGAATTCACCGGCACGATCGGCCTGCCGATCCCGTCCACGGACGTCACGATCCGTGATGACGACGACGGCATTTTGCCGAATGGCGAAGTTGGTGAAATCTGCATCCGCGGGCCGCAGGTGATGGCCGGTTACTGGCAGCAGCCGGCGGAAACGGCGAAGGTGATGACACCGGACGGTTATTTCCGCTCCGGCGACATGGGCTTCATGGACGGAAAGGGTTACGTCAAGATCGTCGACCGCAAGAAGGACATGATCCTCGTGTCCGGCTTCAATGTTTATCCCAATGAGGTCGAGGAAGTGGTGGCCATGCACCCGGGTGTGCTGGAATGCGCGGCAATCGGCGTCGCCGACGAGCATTCGGGCGAAGCGGTGAAGATCGTTGTCGTGAAAAAGGATCCAAACCTGACGGAAGCGGACCTGAAGGCGCACTGCGTGGAAAATCTTACCAACTACAAACGCCCGCGCTTGATCGAATTTCGCAGCGAGTTGCCGAAATCGAATGTCGGCAAGATCCTGCGGCGAATGTTGCGGGAATAACGCTCGGCATGGCTCGCCTTCGCGGCAGCTACGCCCGGCAATATCGGCACACCGGCGTTGCACGTCTACGACACTGCCCAACCATGTCCTGCCAGGGTGGCGTCAAAACCATGGACGTTCGCCACAGGGTGAACTAGCTGTAACCCTTGGCTGGCAAAGTGGAGCGTGCGTGCGTATCACCTCTTTTCATCGTCTCATCGCCCTGACGGCGATGCTGGGTACGCTTTACGGCTGTGCCGGCCGGCCCGAGGGTGTGCTGATACCGACAGCGGCAGCGTCCGTTGCCGGCGCTTCCAAGGTCGATGTGCTCGTGGCCACCACCCGTCGCCCTTCGGAAACGCCCGGTGTGCTTTATTCCGGTGAGCGCGGCGCTGAACCGGCCATTACCGAAATCGCCGTTTCCATCCCGCCCGACAGCACACGCGAAGTGGGTCAGGTGCAATGGCCGAAGAAGCTGCCGGCCGATCCCGCCAAGGAGTTCGCGACACTTTCGGTAACGCCGACCACCCGGCCGCAGGCGCATAAATGGCTGCATCAACACCTGCCCAAGAGCAAGCGCGTGATGGTTTTCGTGCATGGTTTCAACAACCGATACGAAGACGCCGTCTATCGTTATGCGCAGATCGTGCATGACAGCGGTGCGGACGTGGCGCCGATCCTCTTCACGTGGCCTTCGCGCGGCAGCATCTTTGCCTATAATTACGACAAGGAAAGCACCAACTTTTCGCGCGATGCGCTGGAAGACATGCTGCGCACCATCACCCGCAACCCGGAAGTGGGTGAAGTGACCGTCATGGCCCACTCGATGGGCTCGTGGTTGACAGTGGAAGCCTTGCGCCAGATGGCGATCCGCGACGGCAAGGTGGCGGCCAAAATCCAGAACGTCATTCTGGCCTCGCCCGATCTCGATGTCGACGTGTTCGGCCGGCAGATCGCCGAGATCGGACCAAATGGGCCGCATTTCACCCTGTTCGTTTCCCGCGACGACCGCGCACTCAGCCTCTCGCGCCGGATTTCCGGCAATATCGATCGACTGGGCCAGGTCGATCCGACCGTCGAGCCCTATCGCTCCGCTTTCGAAAAAGAAGGCATCGTGGTGCTGGATCTTACTGCGTTGAAGGGCGGTGACCGATTGAACCACGGCAAGTTTGCAGAAAGCCCGGAAGTGGTGAAACTGCTGGGGAATCGCCTGATCGCCGGCCAGACCGTGACCGACAGCGATGTCGGGCTTGGTGACCGCATCGGCGCTGTGGCGCTCGGCACCGCACAGACCGTCGGTGGCGCAGCAAGCGTTGCCGTCAACGCGCCGATATCGATCTTCGATCCGGCGACACGCCGCAATTACGGGGATCAGGTCGACCGTCTCGGCCGTTCGGTCGGCAATACGGTCGAGACCGCCGTCGGTCGCTAAGCGATTTCGTTCTCCGGCTCATAAAACACATCGGTCTTAGGTCACAAGGCGGGTGCGACAAGGCTTGATTTGCCTTGGAAAGCGAATAGGTTCCCGTTCGTCCTATCCGTACCTCCCATACCGCACCTCCCGTGCGCACCGTCAGGAGCAAGCCATGCAGGCGATCGTCGAAAAACTGAAATCCACCGCTGCCGCCACCAAGGCCACCGACATTCGTGCCGCCTTCGCGGCCGACCCGCAGCGTTTCGAGAAATTCAGCGTTTCCGCCGACGATCTCACCATGGATTTCTCCAAGACGGCAGTGAATGCCGACATTCTTGCGCTGCTGGTCGAACTGGCGGATGCCGGTGGTGTCGCCGAAAAGCGCGAGGACATGTTCTCCGGCGTTGCCATCAATTTCACCGAGGACCGCGCCGTCCTGCACACCGCATTGCGCAATCGCACAAACAATCCGGTTCTGGTGGACGGCAAGGATGTGATGCCTGACGTCAACGCCGTGCTGGCCGCCATGGGCAAGTTTGCGGAAGGTATTCGCTCCGGTTCGCTGAAGGGCGCAACCGGCAAGGCGATCACCGATGTCGTCAACATCGGCATCGGCGGTTCCGACCTTGGCCCGGTCATGGCGACGCTGGCGCTTGCCCCGTTCCATGACGGCCCGCGCGCCCATTTCGTCTCCAATATCGACGGCGCCCATATTGCCGACACGCTGAAACTGGTCGAACCGGAAACGACGCTTTTCATCGTCGCCTCCAAGACGTTCACGACCATCGAAACCATGACCAATGCCCAGACGGCCCGCAAGTTCGTGGCCGACGCCTTAGGCGACGCTGCCGTGCAGCACCATTTCTGCGCCGTCTCCACCGCCCTCGACAAGGTCGCCGCATTCGGCATCGATCAGGAACGCGTATTCGGTTTCTGGGACTGGGTCGGCGGTCGTTATTCGATCTGGTCGGCCATCGGCCTGCCGCTGATGATTGCCATCGGCCCGGATAACTTTGGCCATTTCCTCGACGGCGCACATGCGATGGACACGCATTTCCGCACCGCACCGACGGAAAAGAACCTGCCGATGCTGCTTGGTCTGATCGGTTATTACCACCGCAACGCACTGGGTTACCCAACCCGCGCCATCCTGCCCTACGACCAGCGCCTGTCGCGTTTCCCGGCCTATCTGCAGCAGCTCGACATGGAATCCAACGGCAAGGGCGTCACCATCGACGGCACCCCGGTCGAAGGCCAGTCCGGCCCGGTCGTCTGGGGCGAACCGGGCACAAACGGTCAGCACGCGTTTTACCAGCTGATCCACCAGGGAACGAGCATCATCCCGGCCGAGTTCATGATTGCCGCCAACAGCTTTGAGCCGGAGCTTCGCCACCAGCACGACCTGCTGATCGCGAATGTGCTGGCGCAATCGGAAGCGCTGATGAAGGGCCGCACCTTCGAGGAAGCCAAGAAGCAGCTGACTGACAAAGGCATGGACGACAAAAAGGCCGACTTCATCGCGCCGCACCGCGTCTTCACCGGCAACCGCCCGTCGATTACCTTCGTTTACGACAAGCTGACGCCGTTTGCCTTCGGCCGTCTGGTAGCGCTTTACGAACACCGCGTGTTCGTGGAAGGTGTGCTGTTCCGCATCAACTCGTTCGACCAGTGGGGCGTCGAGCTCGGCAAGGAACTGGCGACCGGCCTGCTGCCGGTGGTGGAAGGCAAGGAAAGCGCTGCCGGCCATGACTCATCGACGCAAGGGTTGGTGAAGACGCTGGCAGGGCTGAAGAAATAAAAAGAGATAGATGATCAGTTTTATGTTTCTATGATCCCGCCGGACGTTCGATGGTTGTGGCGGGATCATGAAGAAACATTTCAGGAAAGCGATATCGGCCCTCTCGAGAGTTTTTCGCAGGTTTATTGCCTGGATCGAAAGAGAAATAATAAGCGGCTCGGCAATGGACCGGCCGCTGCTCATTCGCAATGAAATACTGAAACTGCGCGCTCAATCTGCCGACAGACTTTCAATGGCATGTTTTTCCGTTGGTGCGGCGGGCGTGATAGCGCCACTCTTTTCCGCCGCTTTCCAGCACGATGCGGCAGTCAAGGTGAGTTGTGTTTCTCCTCCACTGGATAACGAGCGTTATCTGGACGCTTTTCGATACCTGAACGCGCAATGCACTTCGCCATGGAGCTACACTGAGATCATGTTGGTGCTCGTGATCGTGTGCATTTGGCTGATCATGGGTTTTGTGCTACATTTAATAGGAGAAGCTTTTCTTCTGAAGCTTGGAGAGAAATGAATGACTGCCGCTCTTATGCTCTACGGCGGAACCGGCACGGTGTTGCTGGTGATTGCCCTGTTCGTACTCTATCGCCTGCGCCATAACTAACTCAGGCGATAGGTCCAGAGTTTAGAGCCCGATCTCTTCCGCAAACGGCGGATTGGCCCCTGCCCTCGATACCGTGACCGCAGCCGCCTTTGCTCCCAGAGCCAGCGCCTTGGCTATGTGATCTTCGGTAAGGTTCGCCACCTGCTCCTTGGTCAGCAGGTTCTGCATTTTCAGCGAAGCCAGAATGCCGGCATCGAACGTGTCACCGGCGCCGACCGTATCGACAACCGTAACGCGCTCGCTCGGCACGCTGACCTTGTGGTTGGCGGTGTAACCAACGGCACCTTCGGCACCACGGGTGACGACGACAAGCTTTGCGCCGTGACGCAGCCAATGGCGGGCGAGCGTATCCTCGTCGCCTTCCATGCCGAACCAGGTAAGGTCCTCATCGGAAAACTTGACGATATCGGACATCGCCGCCATGCGGTTGATGCGGGCGAGATGGGCCGCCTTGTCCTTGATGAAACCGGGGCGGATGTTCGGATCGAGCGAGATGACGCGTGTTTCATGTTCGCGCTTCATCAATGCTTCATAGGTCGAACCGCAGGGTTCCGGGATCAGGCTGATCGCGCCGAAATGCAGGGCTTCGCAATCCTCACCCAGCGTCGGCAGATCGGCTTCCGTGATCATGCGGCCTGCCGTGCCTTCGTCGTAAAAGGCGTAGGTCGCGTGGCCATTGACCAGCTTGACGAAAGCGATCGTCGAGGGGCGCGATGCCAGCGCGCAATAGCTGAAATCGACATTGCTTCTGCGCAACGTGTCGCGAAGAATGTCGCCCATCATGTCGTCGGCGAGGCCGGTGAAAAAGCCGGTATCAACGCCGAGGCGACCGAGCGCGATTGCGGTATTGAACACCGCACCGCCGGCATAGGGCGAAAACGCCGGCTCGCCGAGCGTCGTTTCACGCGGAAGCATGTCGATAAGGGCTTCGCCGCAGCACAAGATCATGGATTTCCCTCCCGAGGAATAACCTGTTTGGCACAGGAATAAGCGAGCTTTTGACAATTGACCAGAGCAAAAGCTCGCTTTGTAGATGGTCGTTTAGCGCGGCAGTTCGCTGATGCCGCCGTTGCGGGCGGACCATGCCAAAGGCGCATCAAGGAAGTTTTCCACTTCTGACAGCGTCTTTTCGTCAAACAGCTTCTGGTCACGCGCGACGGCCAGAACATTGCGCCAGGTGGCGATGTGGTGGAACTGCACCTTGCCATCGGCGAAGCGCAGCGCGCCTTCATCGAAGATGCCGTAATAGAACAGCGCCATGCCGTGATCGACGACGCCGCCGGCAGCGCGGATCGCATCGATGAACTTGAACATCGACCCACCGGCCGTGGTCAGGTCCTCGATGACGAGGACGCGCGATCCCTCCGGCATGTTGCCTTCAATCTGTGCGTTACGACCATGGCCCTTCGGTTGCTTGCGAACATAGATCATCGGCAGACCGAGGCGGTCAGCAAGCAGCGCCGCGAAGGGAATGCCCGCGGTTTCGCCACCGGCAATGCAATCGAACTTTTCGAAACCGGCATCGCGCAGCAGCGTTGCGACGGCAAAATCCATGATGGTGGAGCGAACGCGCGGATAGGACAGCAGCTTACGGCAGTCGATATAGACCGGGCTCATCATGCCCGAAGCGAACTTATAGTGCTCCTCGGCATTGAAATGCACCGCCCCGATTTCCCACAGCATCTTTGCCATGAGTTCTGCCATGACCGTGCGATCGGTAAATGTGGTGTGCATCTCGGTTGCTCCTTTAGATCCGTTGCGGCGACATATCAGCAAGAAGGCCGCGCTTCCAGTGGAAGGCGGCCTTTCAGACAGAAACAGCATGACGATTTCAGGCGCTGGTGCGCGTTTCCTCAAGGTCTACCGCACGCAGGAAACCTGCGACCTCCACGCGATTGCGACCGGCGCGCTTGGCTTCATAAAGAGCCCCATCGGCAAGGTTGAGCACCGCCTCGAAGCTGCGACCTTCCGACGAGCCGAATGCGATGCCGGCGCTGACGGTGCATGGAACCGCGCCATCGGCGATCATGATATCCTGACCGGCAAAGCCGCGGCGGATACGCTCCGCGATCCTTTCGGCACGCCCGGGCATGACATTGGTGAGGATGACGGCAAATTCCTCTCCGCCAAGGCGGGCAATGCTGTCGCCCTCGGCCATGGCCTTCATCTGATCGGCAAAAGCCCGGATGACGACATCGCCGGCGGCATGCCCATATTGATCATTGATGGACTTGAAACGGTCGATATCGAAAACGATGACGGCGGTGGATTGCCCCATGGGAGCATAGCCGTAAGCTTCGAATACCGCGCGGCGGTTCAGCAAGCCCGTCAGGGGATCCGTCATGGCTTCGCGACGGTGGAAGGCGGCAAGACGCCATTGATGCAGTGCAAGCGAAAACGCACCCACACCCGTCATGCTGGCAATACAAATGGCAATATTGAGCTTTTCCGCCCAGCTTTGCGGCGCGTAACCGATCACCCATTGCTCGCCGTCGATCAGCACCAGCGCACAAATTGCGAATGAGACACCGGCTGTCGCATAAAGCGACGCCATACCGACAAGCGGGCCGGGCGCTTCCTGGCGGGCGAGCCAGTATTCGCGCGCCGTTGCGATCAGCAGGATTGCGGTGGTGGCATCCAGCATGATTATCGACACGCCATCATAACCGACAAGCATGGCTGGCAGGCCGAGCACCATGACGATGCAGCCGGAAATCAGCGAGATGCGCAGCGGCGACTGCCCCAGCCGAAACTGCCGGCTGGCCGCGTGCATGACTGAAAAGCCCGACATGATGAAAAAATAGGACACGGAACCGATGAGCGGTCCAGCCTCCAGCGTGTAGGCGCTGTAGCTGAAAATACCGACGATGATCAGTGCAAGGCTCACGACCCAGGTCAGCATGAAACTATCGCTGCGACGCGATGTCCACGTGGCAAACAGAGCCAGCAGCAGACAGATCGCCGAGAAGCCCAGCGCCAGAAGAAGTGAATTGTAATCGAGCATCATGCCTCGCCCGTATGCTTGCCGGGTATCATACCCGCCATTCCCCAAGGGCGAATATCCGCCCACGCCTTGGGCGGCAATTTAGGACTCCATTCATGATCAAAACATTACCGCGCACTTTAAAATACCGCGCTTTTTCAACCATTAATGGGGGATTCCACCCTATCTCATACAACTGCCCAGTGTAGGGGGAACATCGGGTCGAAGACGGTCACGGTGCCCGCACCCGTTTCACGCTTGGCCGGAAAGACAACGGGCTCTGCCGACTTCTCCAGCGTGATGCGATCCTCATTCGGAGCAAGGCCATACCAGGCAGGCCCGTTCAAGGAGGTGAAGGCTTCCAGGCGATCGAGCGCACCGTCGTCTTCGAAGACATGTGCAAGGCAGCTCATCGTATTGATCGACGTATAGATGCCTGCGCAACCGCAGCCGCATTCCTTGAGCGGATCGATATGCGGTGCAGAGTCCGTTCCCAGGAAGAAACGGCTATCGCCAGAGGTGGCGGCGGCACGCAGCGCCAGGCGATGGCTCTCGCGCTTGGCAACCGGCAGGCAATAATAATGGGGGCGAATGCCGCCCACCAGAATGGCATTGCGGTTGATGATCAGGTGATGCGTTGTGATGGAGCCGGCGAGGTTTTTCTGTGCCGACTTGATGTAATCGATGCCGTCCGATGTGGTGACATGTTCCATGGTGATCTTCAGTTCCGGCAGGCGCTTGCGCAGCGGATCGAGCACGGTTTCGATGAACACCGCCTCGCGGTCGAAGATATCGACTTCCGGTGTCGTTACCTCGCCATGCACGCAAAGCGGCAGGCCAATCTTTGCCATGCGCTCCAGCACCGGCATCGCCTTGTCCATGTCGCGTACGCCGCCATGCGAATTGGTGGTGGCGCCGGCCGGGTAAAGCTTTACCGCGTGGATAAGGCCGCTTGCCTTGCCCGCCTCGACATCATCGGCATCCGTGTGTTCAGTCAGATACAGCGTCATCAGCGGCTCGAAACGATCGCCTTGCGGCAACGCCGCCATGATGCGCTCACGGTAAGCCTCGGCGTCCTTTGTCGTCACGACCGGCGGCACGAGGTTCGGCATGATGATGGCGCGGGCGAAGTGTCGGCTCGTGTCGCCGATGACCCCTTTCAGCATATCGCCGTCACGCAGATGCAGGTGCCAATCATCGGGGCGGCGGATGCTGATACGGGTCATGGACGTGGCCTTTTTTGTCGAAGAGCCCTCGCAATAACATCGAAAGCCTTGGCGAAACAACCACGCACCAAACCGTGATTAAAATTCGTCAAATCGGCAAAAACATAATCGTTGCAAATAGATAGAGGCGATTTTCCCGCAAATTTCGGAAATCTCTTTGCGCCAGAGACCACGGAAACCGAGCGTGGTGCGGAACTCTACGCTGATTATCAGCGTTCGTTCATCAATCTTTAAGCGGTTACAGGTCGGAGGCGAGGATGATTTCCCGTTCCAATAAAGTCAATCGAATGATCACGCTGGCCACCGGCAGTGCTGTGGCGCTGTGCATGCTGACGGTCTCCCTGAACGCGGAGCAACGTGCCAAGGTAGAGAACACGGCCGCGCTGCAAAGCGATTGCGACCGGATGGCCGGGAGCGTTTACGATACCGACCGTAATCTCAGCTTCGCGCCGGTCGATATCGACAATATCGATGTGCAGGCCGTTGGCGTTTGCCGTACCGCTTTCGAAGCGACGGGCAATCCGCGGTTTGCCTATCAGCTGGGCCGCGCGCTGAACAAGGCTCAGGAGCCGGACGAGGCGATGGCAGCCTATGAAGCTGCAGTGGATGGCGGCTATTCCGCCGCCAAGGTCAATTTCGGCATGCTGATGGGCCGCATTGGCGACGTACAGGCCGAATTCAGGCTTTACAGCGAGGCAGCGACCAGCGGCAACGTTCTGGCGCAATACAATCTCGGCGTTGCCTATCGCGATGGCCTCGGCACCGATGCCGATGGCCAGCAGGCGCTAAAATGGTTCGAGGAAGCCGCTGTGGGCGGCGATGACACGGCCGCCTTCAACATCGGCGCGATGTATGACGATGGCAAGTTGATACCCGAGGACAACCAGACGGCCATCGCCTGGTACGACCTTGCCGCTCAGCGCGGCAGCACGGATGCGATGATCAATCTTGGTCTCATGTACGAAAACGGCGAAGGCATCGCGGCAAATCCGGAACGTGCTGCCGAGATGTTCCGTGCGGCAGCAGACAAGGGCGACGTATTCGGTGCCTACAAGCTCGCACAGCTTGGAGAGCATGGCGTGACCCCACAGGCACCGCAGCAGGACGAGATGGCTGAAAGCGTCAATACGCTGGTGCTGAAACAGGGTGATGTCGAGCCTTTCGGCAACAAGCCCAAGGATATCTGAGACCCCTGGGAGGCGCGGCCCGTCCATCCCGGGTCCATGCGCTTTCAAGAGCCCGGACCGGCTTATGTCGGTCCGGGCTACTTTTTGTTCACGCGTCAGGAATATCGCCGGCCGATGGCCCCCAGACATCTGTCATGGCAAAGCCCGAGGCAAACGGGTCGAACGGATCGAGCGCCACCTGGTGCAGGCCGAATGTGAAACCGCGACCGGCAATCGTCGGCACGATGGCGGGCTTGCCGGCAATCGTGGTTTCGCGTTCCAGACCGACTTCGAATTCCGAGCCGATGATCGAGCGGGATTTGAAGACATCACCAACCTTGACCTTGCCGCGCGCATGCAGCGCTGCAAGATTGGCGGAATTGCCGGTGCCGCAGGGAGACCGATCCGCCCGGCCCGGCCACATGGTGGTGCAGGTGCGCACCGCACCGTCGGCGTCCACATCGCGGAACATCACGTAAGCGATGCCCGAGATGGCAGGTATCTCCGGGTGCACCACGGAAAACGCCCGGTTGGCGAGCTGTTTGATCACCATGCCGGCGCTGACCAGCGCTGCGGCATTGCCCTTGGAGATGGTCAATCCGATCTGGCTGACATCCACCAGCGCGTAAAAGATGCCGCCATAACAGACATCGAGACTGATCTCTCCCCATTCCGGTGTCGAGAGTTTCTGGTCGAGCGCATGCACGAAGGACGGCACCATGGTGAGCCTGACCTTTTCGCAGCGGCCATCCCGGCAGGTGGCGACGGCGCGCACGAGACCGGCAGCCGTTTCCAGCGTCACCACGGTTTCCGGCTCCTGCATTTCGACGATGCCGGATTCCAGCAGCGCGGTCGTCACGCAGATGGAGTTCGAACCCGAGCTTGCATGCGCCTGATCCGGCTGCAGGATGACGAAGGCGGCATCGGCTGCAGGGTCTGTCGGCGGCAGAAGCAGATTGACCGAACCAAGCGGCATGCCGCGCGGCTCCAGGCAGAGAAAGCGGCGCAGTTCCTGCCCCTTCGGATCGCTGTTGAGCCAGGCCAGTTTTGCGGCCGTCGTTTCGCCCGGGATTTTCGGTACGCCGCCGATCGCCACACGGCCAATCTCGCCTTCGCAGTGGACGTCCAGCAGCTGGATCGTACGCTTCCACCTCATTTCCGTCTTCCTTATATGAGCAGGTGCATTTTACCGTTGTCTGTACCGCGGATCGGGTGCAGTAGTTCGGATAGTTCTAGACCGGTCCACCAGCGCAAATCGAGGGAAAAAGCGTCGGATGCTCGCCATATTCGGAAAAGCCGCCCTGGCTGCCGGTGCCGCTATTCTCGATGTCTATCGTAATGGCATGGATGTCTCGTTGAAGGCGGATTCGAGCCCCGTCACCCAAGCCGACGAACTGGCCGAAGAGATCATCGTCTCTGCCCTGACCGAAGCCTTTCCCGACATTCCCGTGATTGCCGAGGAAGCTGTTGCCGCCGGCCATGTGCCCGAGATCGGTACGCGCTTCTTTCTGGTCGATCCGCTCGACGGCACCAAGGAATTCATCAGCAACAACACCGATTTCACAGTCAACATCGCCCTTATCGAAAATGGCGTTCCGGTGGCCGGTATTGTCTACGCACCCGCATTGGGCGTCGCTTATGCCGGCGAAGGCGACAAGGCGTGGAAGATGGCCGTATCGGATGACGGCAAGGTGAGCATTCGCGTACCGATCACCAGCCGCACGGTGGTTAAACCACCGGTCGGACTGATCAGCCGATCGCATTGCGATGCCAAGACACATGAATTCGTCGCCGAACACGCGGTTACGGACTGTCGCAGCGTCGGCTCGTCGCTGAAATTCTGCATGCTGGCCGAAGGCGGCGCCGACGTTTACCCGCGCTTCACCCGCACGATGGAATGGGACACGGCGGCCGGAGACGCGATTTTACGAGCCGCCGGTGGCAGGACCCTGTCGCTGGATGGCACACCGCTTCTCTACGGCAAGCGCAACCAGAGCCATGACAGCGATTTTGCCAACTCCTCGTTCATTGCCTGGGGGCGCAAGGCGGAACCGGCCTGATCTCCGGCCGACATGTTTTAGACAGCCACCGAATGGCGCGCCGCACCCTGCCCGAAATATCGGTCGAAGCGCGAGGCAATCGTACGCACAAAGATGCGGCCCTGCTGCGTGACTGAAAACACGTCGCCATCAAAACCCGTCATGCCATCGCCATCCCGCTGGTGAACCTGCGCGGCCTCCGCCCGCAATACCGAAGCGGCAGAACCATAACGGCGCTCCAGATCGCTGATGGAAAATTTGTAAGCGCACATCAGGTCTTCGATAGCGGCCCCCACCACGCGGTCGATATCCGTCAGTTCCTTGCCGCGCAGAACCGGCAGGCGTCCTTGCCTGACGGTGCGCATGTATTCGCCCGTCGCCACGATGTTTTGCACGTAACCACGGCCGACCTTGCCGATGGAGGATGCCCCGAGACCGACGAGGCCGGGAGCCGCGTCCGTGGTGTAGCCCTGAAAATTGCGGTGAACCTCGCCGGTTTCCAGCGCCGCCGCGAGGCTATCGCCGGGTTTGGCAAAGTGATCGATGCCGACCGCAAGGTAGCCCGCCTGTTCCAGCCGCTCCGCCACAAGGCCTGCCATTGAGAAACGGTCCTGGACGCCAGGCAGCGCCTGTTCGTCGATGAGTGTCTGATGTTTTTTCAACCATGGCACATGCGCATAGCCAAATATGGCAAAACGATCAGGCTGCATGGCAAGCGATAGTTCGATAGTGCGCTCCACGCTCTCCATCGTCTGGTGCGGCAAACCGTAAACGATATCGAGATTGACGCCGCCGACGCCAAGCTTGCGCAGCGTTTCAACTACAAAGGCCGTCTGCTCGAAACTTTGCGGCCGGTTGATCGCCTTCTGCACCGCCTCGTCGAAATCCTGCACACCGATACTGGCCCGGGTAACGCCAAAATCGCGCCAGGCGGCGAGCTTTTCCTCATCGACAAAACCGGGATCGATCTCGACGCTGATCTCGCAGTTTTCGGCAATATCGAAATGCCTGTCGAGCGCCTCACGCAGCCGCACCAGATCCTTCGGCGCAATCATGGTTGGGGAACCGCCGCCAAAATGGATGGCGATCACGTCGCGACGCTCTTTCAGCGCAGCAGCAACGAGGCCGATTTCCAGCAGAAGGGCGTCAAGATAGGCCGCCAGCGGGTCATAGCGTTTCACCTGCTTGGTGTGACAACCGCAATACCAACAGAGGCGGTCGCAGAAGGGTACATGCAGGTAAAGGGAAAGCGGGCCTTCATGCTCAGAAAGCCAGACGGCATAATCATCCGGGCCGACGCCGGCATGGAAATGCGGGGCGGTCGGATAGCTGGTATAACGAGGCACGGGGGCGGCGTAACGAGTGACGAGATCCGGGTGCATGAAAGGCTCCTGTTTGCCCGAAAATTAGGCTGGCCTTGCAGACAATTCCTTGACTTCGATCAAGTCTGGTTTCCGATCCCCAAGGCGACCGCAATGCTGTAGGCTGATCATCCAGCCAGCGGCCGCAGACATGCGGCGCATTCGAACCGGAGGGTCGTGATGTCATTGGTTCAGGAAACACTTCTGCCGGCCTCGCCTCCTCGACCGGAGGACGAAATCCGCTCGGACTTCGAGATGCGATTCGGACAACACATCAGCATGCGGGCCAGCGCTCGGATCACGCCTGTGGGCGTCGTCAGTGCCGGTATCGCGGTCGCGGTCATGACATTGGCTTTGGGATATGTCGCCGGCTCGATGCGGCGGCAAAAGTAAATGCGCATGATCTGCGGCAAACGCAAAGTGCGTCTGTTCTTTCGAACGTTTATCGCGTTATTTCAAAAGGAAGAGAAATGGCGCACCCGAAGAGATTCGAACTCCTGACCCCCAGATTCGTAGTCTGGTGCTCTATCCAGCTGAGCTACGGGTGCGTCTGTCGGCGGTGTGTCCCGCCTCGTCAGCGGCGTGTTCCGCTGGCGTGGCGATCCTCTAAAACGTCCCGGAAACGAATGCAAGCGATTTTCCCGCCCGATTTGTCATTTTATCGACATAAGTCGTGCGCAGCATTGAATTCATTACGAAAAACGTATCAGGCCCGAGCCCGATAGTCTTCGAAGGAAACGGGGCGATCCGGAATCTCGATGCGGAACTGCGTTCCCGGCCCCGGCTTTTCCACCAGACCGATGGTGCCGCCATGGGCAAGAACCAGTTCGCGGGCAATCACTAGGCCGAGACCCGTGCCGCCGGAACGCGCCGAACCACGGAAAGCGGAAAACAGGTTCTCGCGCGCCTTGCGTGGCATGCCGGGGCCGGTGTCATCGATGGTGATGCTGACGACGCTGCCGACGCGGTGCGCAGTGAGGCTGACGCGTCGTCCGACGAGCGGATCGATCACTTCGGCCTGGGCCAGCGCCTGCACGGCATTGCGGCAGAGATTGTGGATGACGCGGAACAGCTGCTCGCTATCGGCGTCCACCTCCAGCTCCGACGGGATCTGCTCGAGATAATCGATGCCGCCATCGGGATCGAGCGCCAGCATGTCGCGCACTTCCTGGCAAAGCATGGACAGCCTGATTCGGCGGCGCCTGGGCGCCGCCTCACGCGCCTGGCCGTAAGCCAAGACCTCGGTCGTGTATTCGACGGCGCGGTCGATCGTACGAAGCAGTTTTGGCGCAAAGCTGCGCACCATCGGGTCTTCCACATCCACCAGCCTGTCCGACATCAGCTGTGCGGAGGCGAGGATGTTGCGCATGTCATGGTTGATCTTGGAAACGGCGAGGCCGAGATCGGCAAGGTTCTTCTGCTGTTTCAGCGTGCGCTGCAGCTCCACCTGCATGGCCGTCAGGTGGCGGCCGGCGACGGCAAGCTCGCCCTTTTCCTTGGCCGGACTGAACAGACGTCCGGGATCCTCCGGGTGTTCGGAAAAGATCTGCATGCCGCGCGTCAGCCGCCTGATCGGCTTGATCATCATGCGGTTGATCGCGACGTAGATCATGAATGCGGTGATCAGCGAAATCATCAGCGACAGGATGAACATGTCGCGCGAAAAGCTGAGCATCGCCTTGTGAAGGGCCTTGTCGCTCATCACCAGCTCGATGATCATGTCGCTTTCGCCAATCGGCCCGTAGACGCGCATGATGCGGTTGCCGCCGAATACCAGCGTTTCCAGCGCGTCACGCATGGAGATGAGCGGCGTCTGAGCGGCAAGATCGATCTGCTCGTCCACCTGCGGCGGCATATCCATGGCCGCCAGAAGCCGTGACGTGCCGTCCTTGCGAAGCGCAATCACCTTGGTGCCGGTGGCAAGCAGCGTGTCGTCCTGCACCGCGCGCGGCAGCTCGGCCGGCTGCAGACCATCAATCACGATGCCGGCAGCGGCTGCCGTATCCAGCCGGTCCCGCAGCCAGCCATCGCGCATGTTGGCGACGGTCGGCACAAAGATCAGGATTTCGGCGAGCATGACAAAGATGACTGTGAGCCAGAGAAGACGCCCAGACAGACCGCCGAATACACGCGGCATCGGCTCCAGCGGCAAATCGGCCGCCGGCGTCCCGGCATCCCGAGGCGTAACCGCCGCGTCATCTGTCATGTGTTTCTCCATGGCATGCAAACCGGCGAAACTCATTTGCGCCAGCAGAGCCTCATATTAGAGCGGTTCATTGTTAAATGGAACCAGTTCTGCCGGAGCAGGTTTTCGTCGGGGCAGAGGCGATTGGCGAAGTGCATACCCGAAGGTACGTGCGAGCCGATCGCCTCTGATCCCGGCGGAAAGATGCCCGGCCCTTCGGGTTGGCTGAACCGGGCCGTCTGATCGCATGGCCGGCTTGGCCGTATGCTTTGGCTACGACGCGCGCCGGCCATGCGACCAGCCAATCCCGCTTAAGCCAACAGAACTGGTTCCATTTAACAATGAACCGCTCTATGTCCGCGCCAGTTTTCCGTTCAGCTTGACCATCAGCTTGCCGGCGACCTCGCCGATATTGAAGATGTTCCAGCGGATCGCGAAGAAGGCGCTGACGACGCCGATGATCAGGATGTTGGCGACATTGGCCCAGACCGGACCGATGAGGATCGGCAACTCGAAGCCGATCACCGTGAGGCTGAAGCCGACGGCGATGAGCAGGCCGGCACTGACCCAATCGATCGGCATGCGGGCCGATTTCGGAGCCCCGACGACGAGGATGAGCAGCGCCACGGCCTGGCCGATGGCGAAAGCGAAAGCCGCACCCGGTGCGCCCATATCCGGCACGAGCGCAAACGAAGCCGCGACTGCCGCGATGACCATGACAACGGAAGCGATGAGTTCCAGCATGGATGATGCGCCGAGATAGATGATCTGCCCGAAATAATGGGCACGCATGATCAGGATGGCATTGCCGATCAACAGATACGGCATGACTTCGAGCGCCAGATCCACATAGCTGGGGGCCAGGATGATGCTGAAGACGAGGCGGCCGAGAACCAGGAACGCCACCGTGCCGAACACGACGATGAAGGTCTGCGAGATGAAACTGCGGCGCAGCACCTGCCCCACCTCATGCTCATCCTTGTTCAGCATATGTTTGCGCGCATGGGCGATGTAACCGGCGCTGATGGCTTCGGCGAGCACCAGAAAGGTTTGTTTCATCAGGTCCATGACCGCACCATAAGGCGCGACGGCCGCCGCATTGGTGTAGTGCTCGAGCACGATACGGTCGATATTGAGCGCACCCGCGGATGCGCCGAATGCGAATATCAGCGGCCAGCCGTAACGCAGCATGCCCAAAACATCGCTCTTGAGCGGCCAGATAAATCCTTTCGCCCAGCTGGTGCGGGCGAGAAACACAAAGATCGGAATTGCACCGAGCGCATAACCGATGCCGATTGCCATCAGTAGTGCGGTCGGGCTGTCGAACAGGAAAAGGGCAGCACAGCCGAGCAGCATGGAAAGCGCGCTGCGCAAAATGGTGGCGATGGCGACAAGGCCGGGGCGCAGACGGGCGCGGGCAATTTCCGTCGATGCGAAATAGGCCGTGAAGCAGACGGCGAGAAATGCCGATCCCCACGCGATATGGATTTCCAGCGTACCGAGTGCTGCGAGCAAGGCAATGACCAGCACTGCCGGAAGCGTCATGACGGCGGAGATGACCAGTAGCGAGCCCGCGAAACGGTCTGCGGCTTCCTGGGTATAGGTGCCGAAATGCGCAAAAACGGCCCATTGGACGGTGAGGCTATAGACAATGAAGCAGATCGAAAAGCCGATCAGGTATTCGCCGTAGAGATGCGCATCGGACAAACGGGTAAACAGCGCCACGGCCACGATATTGAATATCGCAGCGGCCACCCGGCAAAGCAGGTAGACGAGAACGTCGCTCTCGCCCGATTGCGTTTTCTGCGCTGTGTCGGCCATTCGCCTCGCATTAATGATTGCCGCCTAAACTGCGCGGGCTGCGATCTTCGAAGGACACCCTCCTTACGAGGAATGTTCAAAGCTCACTATGGCGGATCAATGGTTACCAATCTCTCTCGCGGCGTCGGCAATGCAAGCGATCGGTTATGTTTCCTGGTTCGGGGCCTCGATGGCGGCGGCGCGCAACGGGACGCCATTCTGCTGGCCAACGAGCTGCAGAAGAGCGGCATAGATACGGCCATCGTGACGCTGCAGAGCCATGGCCCGCTGAATGCGCTGATCAGCCCCGATGTGCCGGTGATCGACCTTGGGCAAGGCGCCAAGGTTCGGCTGGCCTTTGCTGGCCCGGCGATCCGGCGACTGCTGGTGAACGGGCGGCCAAAAGGCGTGGTATCCGCCGAAGCTGCGCCGAATGCCCTTCTCGCCATGGCATCCCGTTTTGTCGCCGCAAAAGATCGCCCGTGGATCATTCTGCGCGAGGCGGCAAGCCCGGTGCAGGCGCGGCTGAACGATCCCTACTGGCAGAACCGGCTTGCCTATCGGCTGGCGCCGAAACTTTACCCGATGGCCGACGTAGTAATGACGCTGACCGAGGGTGCCCGAACCGACCTCATCCAACAGTTCTCCGTTCCGGCGGACAAGATCGTCAATCTCGGCACCAATGCTGTGATCACGCCGGAAATCCGGGCACAAATCGAGGGCAGCCTGCGCGCGCCGGAACCGGGCCACATTTTCTCCGTCGGCCGCCTTTCGCCGGAAAAGGGTTTCCTGACGTTGATCGAGGCATTTGCGCTGCTGCGCAAATTGAGACCGGCTAAATTGACGATCATAGGCGAAGGTGCAGACAGACAAAGAATAGAGGCCAGGATCGCCGAACTCGGCGTTGCAAACGACGTGCGCCTGCCCGGCCATCATCCGCATCCGATCGATGCACTCTCCAATGCCGCGCTGTTTGTTTCTTCCTCCAGCCACGAGGGGCTGGGCAATGCAATCATCGAGGCGATGGCGTGCGGCATACCGGTGGTTTGCACCGATGCGCCACACGGGCCGCGCGAAATACTGCGCAACGGCGCGCTGGGACCACTGGTGCCGGTGGGCGATGCCGCGGCGCTTGCGACCGCCATGGCGGAAGCTCTGGACAAGCCGACCGGCGCAGAGGCTCTTCGGGAAAGAGCCATGCAGTTTTCCGTCGAGCGAGCGGCGCAAGCATTTGAAGAGGTGCTTGCAAAAAACGGCCTTCGACTTCGAAGTAACCATTAACAGAGAACGATACTTACCCAATTCCATTATCTGGATTAAAGAAACGGCAGCATTCTACTGGGGGCAGTATGGCAGATAATGGGGCGGACCGTGGCATGCGGTCGAACTCACCACGGGAAATTCTCTACGGCTTTTCCCGCAAGATCGGCAGACATGTGCATTTCAGGCCGTATCACCTGAAACTGGACGAGGCTGTCGTCGCCTTTACTTTCGACGATTTTCCGGTGTCCTGTTATCAGAACGCAGCGCCCGCGCTGGAAGATGCCGGAATGCGCGGCACGTTCTATCTCGCGAGCGGTTTGATGGGACGCTACGAAAACGGCCAGCTGATCGTGGATGAAGCCATGGTGCGCGACCTTTCCGACAAGGGTCACGAGATCGGCGGACACACGCATGACCATGTGAACGTGCAGCGCACGCCGCTGATCGACCTCAAGGAAGATGTGCGTCGTAACGACCGCATCATTTCCGAGATTGTCGGTCATTCGAAGCCGGTGTCATTCGCCTATCCGTTCGGCATGATCTCGGTGATGTCGAAACTGACGCTGATGAACCGTTATCCGGCCTTGCGCGGCATCAAGGTGGGCACCAATCACGGTGTCGTCGATCTCGCGCATCTGAAGGCGCAGGAGCTTTATGACTGCTCCCAGGATTCGAACTCGATCGACGCCATGCTGGACGACGCCCAGCGCCGCAAGGGCTGGCTGATCTTCTATACCCACGACGTGAGGCCGGACCCGACCAATATCGGCTGCACACCGGGCTTTTTCGCCGAAGTCGTGGAAAAGGTGCGCAAGCGCGGCATGAAGGTGGAAACGGTGATCGATACGATCAACCGGCTGGGCATCGCTTGACGCGTTACTTGCCCGTCAGCGCGTCGCGCAGTTCGACGCGCCACTTTTTGCCGAGATAATCCCAGGGTCCGAACTCGTCCGACGAGAAATCCCAATAGGCCCAGCTGAAACCACGCTTTTCCGCCTGATCGCGCATGATGCGGGCATAACGCACACGATCCTCATATGCGGCGATGGAATTGGCGCCGAACTCGCCCATGAAGATCGGGCGATCGTTTTCAGCCGCCCATCTGGTGGCGATATCCATCGGTTCCTCGATCTTGGCGATCTGCGCCGGCGAACAACACGGCGTGCCGACCCAACCGGCTGAGTTTTCGATCCAGCTCGCGCCCTGCATGGTGAATTCGAACGGCGCGTAATTGTGGATCGAGACGATAAGGCGGCGGTCGTCCTTTGGCAGTTCAAGGGTTTCAAGCCCCCAGGCGGTGGCCCAATTGCCGGCATCGACGATGACGAAACGGTCGGGATTGCTTTTGCGCACGACGGCGAGCGTTTGCGCAATCAGCCTATTCCAGACTGCGCCGTCGGTTTTGCCGTGCGGTTCGTTGTAAAGTTCGAACAGAACCTTGTCGGTGGGTTTGTCACGATACCGTTCGGCCAGCTGGCCCCAGATGATGGTGAACCGGTTTCTCAGTTCATCATCGGACAAATCGGCGCGTGTTTCGCCGGCATCGAGCGGATCGCCGTCCATCTGGCGATAGTGGTGGAGATCGATGATGACATTCAACCCCTCCTCCAGCGCCGTGTTCACCACGAAATCGACATGCCGCATGAAGCTTTCATCCAGCGCATAAGGCGCGGTGACGGCTGCGTGATTACTGAACCGGACCGGCAGGCGGATCGTATCGAACCCGCCTTCCTTGACGGCGGTCACGAGGCGACGGTCGAGATGCCTGGCGCGCTCCGCCGCATCCGGCGCTTCCAGAATGCCGCCGAAATTGACGCCGCGACCGAGCGCCGCTGTCTGCTCCTCTGCGGTGCGTGCGGATTGGGCGGCGGCGGGGGCGGCAAGCGCAAAGAGTATGCAGGCACCGAGAACGGAGCGGAACGAAAACGAGCGGAACTTCACGCCTTGAAAACCCTCTGGCAATGCTTGCGGAACACCACCATAACCGAAGCTGCACCATCTGCGGGCGACAAGCCGTTTCTTGGTTAAAGCCGACAAAACCGGCCACAAGCGCGCACTTGGCAAATTCTTAATGCCGCATCTCTAATCTGACTGACCTGACGGAAAGACGCCCGATGACGGGCGAAGACCAGACGGAGCACGCCCAAGTGCCGACAGACAGCGAAATCGCCAGCGGAAAACCCGCCGCACCGAGATCAAGCCTCGTGGTGCGGCTGCTGTTCATGGGCGTATTTCTGCTCTACTGGATAACGCTGACGCCGTTTACCGATCTGAGCGTCGATCCATCCACATCCAAGCCCCCCGGCTGGACGCAGGGCATCATGGTGCTTCTGACGCTGATGATGGTGGCCTTTGCAATATCCCAGGAAAGAGTGCGCCGGCTGGTGGTGCAGCCGCGGCTTCTTTTTGCCACCTTGTTTTTCTGGTTGCTGCTGACCTCGCTTCTCTCCGCCGATCCGGGCGGCGCGCTGAAGCGCTCGATCATCGCCATCATGGTGACAATCAGCGCCGCCATATTTCTGATGTTGCCGGCAAGCGAAGAGGAGTTTGCACGGCTGCTCGGCAAATGTGTGCTGATCGTGCTGGGCTTGTGTTATTTCGGCGTGATCTTCGTTCCCTATCTGGCCATCCATCAGCCGAACGATTTTCTGGAGCCGGAACATGCCGGCCTCTGGCGCGGCCTCTACGTTCAGAAGAACGAGGCGGGCGGCGTGATGGCGATGTTCTGCTTTTTCGGGCTCTATCTCGCAAAATCCTGGTCACGCTGGATCGGGCTCGCCATCTTTGCCGCAAGCGCGATTTTCCTGCTCAAGACCGGAGCCAAGACCTCGACCGCGCTGATGCCGGTCATTCTGGTTCTCGCATTCATCTTCGAACGCTTCCGCTGGTCGCGCATGCTGATCGTGTTCGGCGGCGTCGGGGCCATCAACTTTGCAACCGTCGGCGTGACGGCCTTGCCGGCCGTTCGCGATTTCGTGACGTCGCTCGGCATCGATGCAACCTATACGGCACGTGCAGACATCTGGCATCTGGCCCTTGCCGCCATTGCCGACAATCCGGTTTTCGGCCACGGCTTCGACAGTTTCTGGGGAACGGATACGCTGGTAAACAGCGACCTCGGCGCCTTCACCTGGGCGGTGAAAGCCGTGGATTCACATAATGCTTATGTAGACGCCATGGTTAACGGCGGGTTACCCGGCCTGTTTATTCTGATACTTGTTACACTTTACTCACCTCTAAGAAGCTATAGTATTCAATACGATCCAAACAATTCTAACGATATTTCTCGGCTGTTCTTAAGAGTTTGGCTCTACGGTGTGTTCCTGGCCTGCTTGGAGAGTGTCTTCTTGGCACGCTCTGGCCCATTTTGGTTCACTTTGTCCGCAGCAATGTTCGGTCTGGCTTACCAGGCACGCTGCAGCATCGTCAGAGTTACGGAGTCAGGGACAGTTCATGACAGAGCTTTTGCCCCGAGGCGTCCCATCGCAATGGGATAACGACAACGACCACACATCCGCCGAGCACAACCTGCTGGGCTTCCGTTTCACCACGTGGAATGAAGAGGTGATGCTGGCAGAACTGTGTGCCCCCGCACCACGCGGCGAAGGCCTGCAACTGCTGGTGACGGCAAATGTCGATCACATCGTGCGGCTCACCAAGGATGCCGAATTCCGCGCCGCATACCGCACGGCCTGGAAGGCGGTGGTCGATGGCATGCCGGTTTTCCTTTATGCCCGTTTGCGCGGTGCGCCGATTCCCGGCCGCGTGACAGGCTCCGACCTGTTTCCGAAAATGCTGCGTCGGCTGACGCCCGACCGGCACCGGATGCTGTTCGTCTGCCCGGACGAGGACACCGCAATCAAGCTGAACGAACGGGTACGCGCGCTCGGCTTCAACGATCATCTTGCCATTACCGCGCCGATGGGCTTTGAAAAGAACGAGGCCTTCGGAACCTGGCTGACCTCGCTTGCCCGCAAGCAGCAGACGACGCATCTGTTCCTCGGTCTCGGTGCGCCGAAATCGGAAAAATGGATGTCGCAGCACCGCCATGAACTGCCGGATTGCTACGGCCTCGCCTTTGGCGCCGCGCTGCAGTTTTATGCCGGCACCAAAAAGCGGGCGCCGTGGATCGTCTCGAAACTCGGCTTCGAATTCCTGTGGCGCGCGGCGAGCGAACCGCGACGGCTGGCCAAGCGTTATTTCGTATCCTCCTGGCCGTTCGTGATCGCGGTTGCGCGCGACCTGACGGGCAAGCCGATTGCCGGCTTCGACGATCCGATTATCGCACCGCCGCCGGAAGTCGAAAAGAAGCGGGCATCCTGAGCGGGTTCGAGAAACCAACTCCCTATCATCGCGCGGCCGGGCAATGCCCGGCCGCATTCGTTTTGCGACATGGAACGTGGCGCAGCGATGTTCCTGCGTGTCGCATTCTGGAGGGGCAGCGGATGTTCCGCATCCTAATATCGCCCCACATCTGGAAGCACGAGGCATGCAATGGCAGAATTTCCGAGCAAGGCTAAAGTCGTCATCATCGGGCTCGGCGGCATCGTCGGCGCTTCGATCGCCCATCACCTGATCGAACGCGGCTGGGACGACATTGTCGGCATCGACAAATCGGGCATCCCGACCGATATCGGCTCCACCGCCCATGCTTCGGATTTCTGTTACACCACCAGCCACGATTACCTGTCGGTCTGGACGACCCAGTATTCCATCGATTTCTACGAGAAGATGGGCCATTACGCCCGTATCGGCGGGCTGGAAGTGGCGCGCACCGGCGATGACACCTGGATGGAGGAGATCAAACGCAAGGTCACGTCCGCCAAGGCCTTTGGCACCAACGCGCATCTGGTCACGCCTGCCGAGATCAAAAAGATGTTTCCGCTGATCGAGGAGGATCAGGTTCAGGGCGGCATGTTCGATCCGGATGCCGGCCTCGTCATTCCGCGCAGCCAGACGGTTGCCGGAAAGCTGGTCGATGCCGGCGAAAAGGCGGGCAAACTGAAAGTGTTCGGCAATACGCCTGCCACATCTCTCATTGTCGAGAGCGGCCGTATCAAGGGTGTCGTCACCCATCGCGGCACCATCATGGCCGACCACGTCATCGTCTGCGCCGGCATCTGGGGTCGCCTGATCGCCGAAATGGTGGGCGAAGACCTGCCCGTCATGCCGGTCGACCATCCGTTGACCTTTTTCGGCCCCTATAACGAATTCGAAGGCACGGGCAAGGAAATCGGTTTTCCGCTGCTGCGCGACCAGGGCAATTCGGCTTATATGCGCGACACCGGCGATCCGAAGACCACCGAAGGCGGCCAGATCGAATGGGGGTACTACGAAACCACCAATCCGCGCCTCTGCCACCCACGCGACATTCTGGAAAAACATGAGGCCCGCCTGTCACCGTCGCAGCGCGATCTCGACATGGAGCAGATCCTCGAGCCGCTGGAGCGCGCGATCGAGCTGACGCCGATCCTCGGCGAACTCGGTTATAACGAAAGCCATTCCTTCAACGGCCTGCTGCAGGTATCCGCCGGCGGTGGTGCTTCCTGCGGTGAAAGCCAGAAGGTGCGCGGGCTGTGGTATTGCGTGGCGATCTGGGTCAAGGATGGCCCGGCCTATGGCAAGCTGATCGCCGACTGGATGACCGACGGTCGCACCGAGGTGGACCACAATTCCATCGATTACGCACGGTTCTATCCGCATCAGCTGGAAGAAAAGTTCATCGAGGGCCGCACCTACGAGGCTGCGCAGAAGATCTATTTCCCGGCGGTTCATCCGCGCGAGCCCTACGCGACCGGTCGCGGCGCCAAGAAATCGCCGTTCCATGAGCGTGAAAAAGAACTCGGTGGCTATTTCATGGAGCTTGGCGGCTGGGAGCGTGCCCACGGTTACGCCGCCAACGAACACCTTCTGGAAAAATACGGCAATCAGGTGCCGGAGCGGCAAAACGAATGGGACGGCCGCCATTTCTGGCGTGTCTCCAATGCCGAACATCTGGCGATGAGCGAGGATTGCGGCATCGTCAACCTTTCGCATTTCCACATGGTGGATATCGAAGGGCCTGATCATGTCGAGCTGCTTGAGTGGCTCTGCGCGGCAAAGATCGGCGGCGACGCCAATGTCGGCAAGGGCATCTACACCCACTTCCTCGATGACGAGGGCATGGTGCGCGCCGATTTCACCATCTTCCGCATGGAAGATAGAGGTCGTCTGGTCAACGGCGCCGATGCTGGGCCGCGCGATTATCATTACATGAAGCGCATCGCTCAAGATCGCGGTCTCGACGTCACCATCACCGACGTTTCGGAAAAATTCGTGACGATCGGCATCTGGGGGCCGAACGCCCGCGAAACGCTGAAAAAGGTGGTGGCCGATCCAGCCGGTCTCGATATCGAAAACTTCCCGTTCGCGGCCATCAAGCCGATCGAAGTCGCCGGCAAGCCGGTTTCCGCCTTCCGCATCTCATATGTCGGCGAGCAGGGCTGGGAACTTCACATGAAATACGAGGACGGCCTGGCCGTCTGGGATGCGCTGCGCGGCACCGGCGTTATGGCGTTCGGCGTGGAAACCTACGCCAACTCGCGCCGCATGGAAAAAAGCCTGCGCCTGCAGAACGGCGATTTGCTGACGCAATACAACCTGATCGAGGCCGATCTGGCGCGTCCAAAAGTCAAGGAAGCGGATTTCCGCGGCAAGGCAAAACACCTTGAATACAAGGCCCGCGAACACCAGCCAGCAATGTTGTGCACGCTGGTCATGACCGAAAACACCGATGCGACGGGTGTGAAACGGTATCCGGTCGGCAATTTACCGGTCATGGATCCGGACACAGGTGCGGTTCTGATCGATGACTTGGGCCGCCGATCCTACACCACGTCGATTGCTTACGGCCCGACGGTGGGCAAGAATATTGCGCTCGCCTATCTGCCATGGTCGTATTGCCAGGTGGGACGCAAACTCAACGTCGAATATTTTGCCGAGACATATCCGGTGGAAGTGGTGAGCGTCGGTTACAAGCCGATTTACGACCCGGAAAACCTGAAGCCGCGGAGCTGATCTGATTTTTGGGGGGGGGCGGGCTGAAATTAGCCCTCACCCACCCGCAGCCGCCAACGCGATAGAATCGGCGACTTCATCGACACGATCGTCCAGCGTGCTGGTTGCCACACGCAGGTGGTGGCTGGGAAGGAACGAGAATTTATTGCCCGGCTGAACCGCAATGCCTCGCGCGGCAAGCGTGACCATGGCGAAATGTTCGCTTTCCACCGTGACCCAGACACACAGACCGCTGCCGACCGTGGCCGTGACGCCACGGGCAGACAGTCGCTCCGTCAGCCCATCGCGGCGCGTCTTGTAGATGGCACGCGCTTTCGTGATGGTATCCGCGGTTGCCTGATCGCGCAGAAGCCACGCACCCGCCGCCTGCAGGATACGGCTTGTCCAGGCGGCACTGAAGCTCCGGTAGGACTGAATTTGCTCGACGATTGCCTTTGTGCTCGACAGGACCGCAAGCCGCAGGTCCGGTCCGTGGGTTTTTGAAAACGACAGAATATGGATGACGCGGTCCGGAAATTCTACGCCGAGCGAATGACGCGGCGTTTCCGCAATATCGGCAATACCGTCATCCTCGATGATCAGCGTATCGCTGCCGCGCAGGACGTCCGCAAGCTCCCACATCCTTCCTGATGTAACCGTGCGGCCCGTGACCGAATGCAGACGCGGCTGAAACAGGAAGACCACCGGCTTGTAGCGCATGGCATCCCGCAGCGATGACGGCAGCGGTCCATCCTCATCGCATTTCACCGGAATGATATGGGCGCCGAGATGTTCGAGAATATCGAGAAGGCGCATGGCCGTCGGCTCCTCGATGGCGACAGGTGCGCCCGGCGTGACGAGCGCGTGGATGGCGGTATAGACCGCGTTGTAACCGCCATTCATGGTGAGGAAGGCTTCGGCCTCATAGGGCCATGCCTTGCGGACTTCGCTCTCCAGTTCCGGCAGGATGCGGCTTCGCTCGTAGCTGTTGAGATCTTCCGCAGTGGCGCCGTAAGCCATCGCCTTTTGCAGCGGCGGCAGCAGCAACTGGTCCGGCACGGCCATGGTGAGGTCAAGCGCATCGGCGCCATACCGACCGGAACTTGCCAATCTTTCCGGCTTGGCGATGAAGCGATCACCGCTTACCCAGGTACCATTTCGGCCTCTGCCGGTGATGATTTTCTGTTTTCGAAGCTCGCTCCAGGCTTCAGAGATGGTTGCCGGGCTCACTCCGAGCGAAAAAGCCAGATCCCTGATCGGAGGCAGCTTTGCGCCGACCGGCAACGCGCCGGCCCTGATCAAGGCACTGGTTTCCAATGCAATTCCGCGAATTGTACGGTCGCTTAATTTTTCGGCAAACCAGCCGGAACTATAGGCGTCGCTCATTTTCTCACCAAATTTAATGTTCAATAACGTAATAACATTTGATCATTTCAAAATGAACATTTTAATCTTCGTTCATCAGCATTTTCTGAATGAGTAGCACAAATGACACTGCGCCTTCGAATTGCACTGCGTGACTGGGATTACATGACGCCGCTGGTCCTCGGCGACGTCACGTCCGACAAGCTCGATCTTCAGGTCGACCGCATCGGCACTCTGGTTTCCCATCTCGGCCACGATCCCGACCATGATGCCGCCGAAATCTCCTTCAGCCGCTATACGCAGCTTCGCCATGATGGCGACGACAGCGTGGTCGGCGTCCCGAACTTCATCATGCGCGGCTTCCGCCATCGCTGCATCATGACCATGGCCGACAGCGACATCACCACGCTCGGCCAGCTGAAAGGCAAGCGCATCGGCGTGACCGGCTGGCGCGACAGCGGCAACACCTGGACACGTGCCGCCGTTCGCCGCGAGGGTGTCGAGGTCAAGGATGCCATGTGGTATGCTGGCCGCCTGACCGAGGCACATCCGATTACCGACCGTCTCGACGGTTTTGGCCAGCCCGGCCTGATCGAGGCCTGCCCCGGCGAAAAGCCGATGGTGGATCTTTTGCGCGAGGGCGGACTGGATGCGATCTTCACGCCATTCATGCCGAACGGCTATTTCGAACCGGGATCGCCCTACCGCCAGGTTCTCTCCGATTTCCGCTCGGAAGAGCGCCGTTATTTCGATGACGTCGGTTATGTTCCGGGCATGCACCTGATCGGCATCAAGGCCAAGATCGTCGCCGAAAATCCGTGGGTGATCGCCGAGGTCAGCCGTCTGGTCGACGAGTCGCAGAAGATGTGGACCGAGAAGCGCCGCAAATACGCCGAAACCACGCCGTGGATGTTCGACGAAGTGCTGAAGACGTCCCGCGAACTGCCCAAGGGCTGGGATGCCAGCGGCTTCGCCGTCAATCGCCGGATGATCGACGACTTTGCCAGGGAACTGCATGCGCAGGGCATCATGAAACGCCACATGACGCCGGAAGAGCTTTTTGCATACGATACCGACGGAAGCCGGATCTGAATTCTTAGCCTCTCAAGAAACTAGCTTTGCAAAACAAAGGGGAATGACCATGTCGCATAAGAAACTCATCGCCTTGGCTATAGCCGGCGTCACACTTGCCGGCGTCGCGAAAGCGCAGGACGCTTCCATCAAGCTGGAAATGGTCAAGGAGCTGAATGACCGTCTGCCGGCCGACATCAAGGCCGCCGGCAAGATGACTTCGGTCAACAACGGCTCCTTCCCGCCCTATGAAATCGTCACCGGCACGGAAATGACCGGCGCCAGTGCCGACCTCACCGACGCGCTCGGCCAGGTTCTCGGCGTGAAGATCGACCACGCAACCGTCGGCGGCCTGCCGGCGCTGCTGGCCGGCGTCAACTCCAACCGCTACCAGTTCGCATTCGGCCCGGTCGGCGATTTCAAGAGCCGCGAAGAAGCCAACGACTTCGTGGATTGGGTTCAGGAATTCGTGGTCTTCGCCGTTCAGAAGGGCAACCCGAAGGGCATCACCTCGCTCGACACCGCCTGTGGCCAGCGCATTGCCGTCATGGCCGGCGGTTCGGCCGAACGCGTGATCCAGGCGCAGTCCGAAAAGTGCAAGACCGACGGCAAGTCCGCGGTCGAAGTACAATCCTACACCGACCAGCCGGCGTCTATCCTGTCTGTCCGCTCCAAGCGCGCCGATGCCTTCTTCTCCTCGCAGGCACCGCTGACCTATTTCGTTTCCCAGGCAAACGGCCAGCTGGAACTGACCGGCGTGGGTGAAAAGAACGGTTTCGACAGCCTGTATCAGGGCGCCGTCGTGCCGAAGGGCTCGCCGCTCGGCCCGCTCCTGAAGGATGCCGTCAAGGTTCTGATGGATAACGGCACCTATGCGACCATCATGAAAAAGTGGGGACTTGAGAACAACATGCTCAAGGAGCCGGGCATCAACCTCGGTGGGCAGCTGCCGAAATGAGCACGAACCCTTCACCACGAGCAGCGCCTTCGGGCGCTGCGGATTTCCGCGATGTGGCGACCGCCCACGCGCCGTTCCGTTACGGGCGTCTTGCGCTCTGGCTGATCGTGACCATTCTCGTCGTCGATTTCGGCTGGATCGTTGCCAATAACGAGAATTTCGGCTGGCCGGTCGTTGCCCAGTATTTCTTCGACCCGACCGTGCTGAGCGGCCTTTACGTCAGCCTCGGCCTCACCGTCGTCGCCATGATCCTCGGTGTGGCGCTCGGCCTGATCATCGCCATCATGCGCATGTCCGATGACAGGCTGGCGAGCGGTTTTGCCTCGCTGTTCATCTGGTTCTTCCGCGGCACGCCGCTCTTGGTCCAGCTGATCTTCTGGTACAACATGTCGACGCTGTTCCCGAACCTGTCGATCGCCATCCCGTTCGGGCCGACGCTTGCCAGCTGGGATACCAATGCGGTGATCACGCCGATGACGGCGGCGATTGTCGGCCTCGCGCTCAACGAAGCGGCCTATATGGCGGAAATCATCCGTGGCGGCCTTCTGTCCGTCGAACGCGGGCAGGCGGAAACCGCACAGGCTTTCGGCATGACCAAGGCGCGCGCGCTTCGTCGCATCATCATCCCGCAGGCGATGCGTTCCATCGTGCCGCCGACCGGCAACCAGCTGATCAGCATGATCAAGGCGACCTCGCTCGTCAGCGTTATCGCCATGGCCGACCTGCTCTATTCGGTTCAGTCGATCTATAACCGCACGTTCGAGATCGTGCCGATGCTTATGGTTGCGGTCATCTGGTATCTGCTGATCACCTCGGTTCTGAATATCGGCCAGAGCTATATCGAAGCCTATTACGGCCGCAGCGACCGCCGCAATGCCGGTGCCGCCAAACCAGCGGCCGTTACCGAGGAGGCCAGCCATTGACCCCGATTGTTGATGCAAAGCCTCTCGTTCAGGCTCGCAACGTCCACAAGGCTTTCGATCAGCTCGAAGTGCTGAAAGGCATCGATCTTGACGTCACGCCCGGTGAAGTCGTCGTGATCCTGGGCCCGTCCGGTTCCGGAAAATCGACCTTCCTGCGCTGTATCAATCACCTCGAGACGATCCAGAAGGGTTTCATCGAGGTGGATGGCGAGCAGATCGGTTACCGGGTAAAGAACGACCGGCTGGAAAAGCTGACGCCCAATGGCATCGCCCGCCAGCGCCGCAAGATCGGCATGGTGTTCCAGCAGTTCAATCTTTATCCGCATATGACGGTGCTGCAGAACATCATCGAGGCGCCGGTCGGCGTTCACGGTGAAAGCCGCAAGGACGCGATTGAAAACGCCCGGCAGCTTTTGAAGCGTGTCGGCCTTTCGGAAAAGGCGGATAATTATCCGCGCCAGCTTTCCGGCGGCCAGCAGCAGCGCGTGGCGATTGCCCGGGCCTTGGCGATCAAGCCGAAACTGATGCTGTTCGATGAGCCGACATCGGCGCTCGATCCGGAACTTGTCGGCGAAGTGCTGGCGACGATGAAGGATCTGGCAAAACAGGGCCTGACCATGATCGTCGTCACCCACGAGATCGGTTTCGCCAGGGAAGCCGCCGACCGCGTGGTGTTCATGGATGGCGGTGTGATCGTGGAACAGGGCAAGCCGGAAGATGTGATCGGCAACCCGCAGCATCCGCGCACGCAGGCTTTCCTGTCGCGCTTCCTGTAAACCACCCTCCCCGACTGCCCCGGCCGAAAGGCCGGGGTCTTTTTTTTCGAAATCCAAGAAGTCTGGATACCTTCATGCCAACTCAAGACAATCTTTACGCCCGCGTTGCCGATTTCGATGCGATGGAAGCCGAGTTGAAGGCGACCCGCCAGCATCTGCACGCCAACCCGGAACTTTCCTTCGAAGAGGCTGCAACCGCCCGTTACGTGGCCGACAAGCTGGAAGGCTGGGGTTATGACGTGACCCGCAATGTCGGCGGCCATGGTGTCGTCGCGACGCTCAAAAACGGTACCGGCACCAAGAGCATCGGCATCCGCGCCGACATGGACGCGCTGCCGATCACGGAAGAAACCGGCGCATCCTACGCCAGCACCGTGCCCGGCAAGATGCACGCCTGCGGCCATGACGGCCACACGACCATGCTGCTCGGCGCCGCCGAATATCTGGCGCGCACCAAGCGTTTCAACGGCACGGTGACGCTGATCTTCCAGCCTGCAGAGGAGGCCGGCAAGGACAGCGGCGCGCAAAAGATGATCGCCGACGGCCTGTTCGAGCGTTTTCCGATCGATGCCATTTTTGGCCTGCACAACCATCCGGGCATGCCGGCAGGCGCGCTTTTGACCCGCCCGGGCGCCATCATGGCGGGCGGCAATACGGTGAAGATCACCATTCACGGCAAGGGCGGTCACGCTTCGCGTCCGCATCTCACCATCGATCCGGTTCTGATTGCCTGCAATCTCGTGGTGACGCTGCAATCCATCGTGTCGCGCAATGTCGATCCGACCCAGACGGCCGTCGTGACGGTCAGCACCATCCATGCGGGCAAGGCATCCAATGTCATCCCGAACACTGCCGAGATTTCGATGAGCGTGCGCTATTTCGATCCGGCCATCGCTGAGCTTATGGAAGAGCGCATCCGCAAGCTGACGACAAGTGTGGCGGAAGGCCATGGCGCGACCGCCGAGATCGAATACGAATACGGCTATCCGGTGGTGATGAACTCTGAAGCGGAAACAGCCTTTGCGAACGAAGTGGCGCGGGAGCTTGTCGGCGACGAAAACGTCTCCACCTGCCCGCCGATTCCCGGCAGCGAGGACTTCGCCTATTTCCTCCACCACCGCCCCGGCAGCTTTCTGCGTCTGGGCAACGGCAAGGATTCGGCCATTCTTCACTCGTCGAAGTACGATTTCAACGACGGAAGCCTGACCACCGGTTCGGCCATGTGGGCGCGTCTGGCCGAGCGTTATCTGGACGCATGAGGGCACTGGCGGGGCGTTCTGCGTGCGGATGGATGCGCACAGAACGTTTCACGCCTTTGAGAACCACGCATCGGCCCGAAATTCGAGTTGAATTCTCGGGCTGACGCAAGGCCTGCCCGAGAAACAACCTGCCCCGGAAAATTTCACCGGAGGATGGCGGAGGGGCTTTAAACTTTTCTATCGAAGGGTAATTATCCCAAGGGTGCGGAAACGGTTCGTCGCAGTGACCTCATCCGGACAATATCGGGGTCGCGCCATTCTCGCGCACCCCTCGAATTCGAACAGGTGGCTCCATGACAGTCCTGCACATCGTTACCAATTCAACGCCGCCGGTTTCAGCCGATGCCGGCCAGGTTGCGATGTCGGACCTGCACATGCTGCACACGATCAGCATGGATCTGATCGGTGAGCAGGACCTCGCTGCGCTTTACGGCAAGATCGTCGATGCCGCCGTTGCCATTACCGGGTCGCAGTTCGGCACGATGCAATTGCTTCGCCAATCGGAAGACGGCACTGTCTCAGGGCTGGAATTGCTGGTTTCGCGCGGGCTCAGCCCGCAGGACAAGACGGTATGGGAATGGGTAAGCCCCACCGCACACAGCAGTTGCACCGCAGCGCTTAAATCCGGCAACCGGGCGATCATCCCCGATTTCGAATGCTGGGACGAAATCCAGGACACTGAGGATCTGCTGGCGTTTCGCCGCGCCGGCATCCGTTCGGCCCAGACGACGCCGCTGCGCTCTCGCGACGGATCGCTTCTCGGCATGATTTCCACCCATTGGAGCAAGCCGCATCAACCTTCCGAGCGTGATCTCTACCTGCTGGACATCATCGCGCGCCAGGCCGCCGACCTTCTGGAGCGCACCCTGCGCGAGGAAACGCTGCGCGAGCGGGAGAAGGAATTGCAGCACACCGTCGACGTGCTGCGCGAAACGGAGAAACAGCAGAACCTCCTGACCGGCGAGCTGGCGCATCGGGTGAAGAACCTGTTCGCCATGGTTTCTGCCATCACCACCCATTCGCTGCGGCGATCGAGCGATCCACTGCTGGTACAGAGCCTGCAACAGCGGCTGATGGCGCTAAGTTCGGCCCACGACATCCTGCTCCAGTCGGACTGGCAATCGACGCTTCTCGGCCAGGTCGCGCATGCGGCGGTCAATAGCGCGGGCGTATCGGGCCGGGTGCGCATCCACGGCCCCGACATTACCATCGGATCGAAGGCTTCGCTCAGTGTGGCCCTGCTGCTGCACGAACTGACGACGAATGCGCTGAAATACGGCGCGCTTTCGCTGGGAGCCGGCAAGGTGGACCTTTCCTGGCGTGCAGAAGAGACGCCCGAAGGCGACATTCTGCGAATGACCTGGCGGGAATCCAAGGGCCCTGAAGTCGTGAAACCGGCCGGCAAGGGTTTCGGGTCACGGCTGATCAGTGCCGGATTGGGCGGTTCGGGCGGTGTTGTCGTGGCCTATAACCGCACCGGTCTGGTCTGCGAGATCAGTGCGCCGCTGTGCGAACTTCAAGGCGCCGAATAACAACATCCGACCGCAATGACGGACCGCCGCCTGCGCATAGTGACTGTGCCGCGCGGCATGATCAAGATACCCATTCCAGACGTTGCGACCATACCGATATCGACAGAAAAGGGCGGATAATCCGCCCTTTTCGTTGTTATTTTCCTATCAACCGTTATCCGGACTGCGGTCCCTTGGCGATACCGTCGGTCGGCTTCGCCGCGACCGGAGGAGCCGTGACCGTCTTCGGTTTTGCCGGCGGCTGCAGGTCGCCCATCAGCGAGGCGATGGCGTTTTCACCGGTAAAGCCGGCTTCCTTGAGAAGCTGGTCGAGGACCGGCTTGTTGGCCTGATAGCTCAGGAGCTGACCGGCAAGACCTTCACCGAGACCGACGCCGGAACCGCCGCCTTCGCCGCCACGGCCCAGCATGCCGCCGGTATCGAAGATGCGGATGTCGGAGATCTTCTCGATCGGCTTGACGGCTTCCGCCAGCGCCTGCGGGATGATGCGGATACGTTCGCGCAGGATCTCGTAATCGATGATGGCGGCGCTGAGGCGGTTGCGGGCTTCGTTGAGCAGGGCTTCGCTTTCGGCTTCGGCCTTGCCGGTTTCAAGCACACCCTTGGCGCGGATGATCGCGGCATCGGCTTCGGCGACGGCGAGCGTCTTGATGGCATCGGCCTGGTCGACGGCCGCCTGCTTTTCGGCTTCTGCACCGACCGTGACGGCAGTCGCTTCGGTTTCGGCCTTCTTGCGAGCGTCGATAATGGCGATCTGGCGCTCACGTTCGGCGATCTCGACGGCCTTGGCGGTCGACACCTTTTCTTCGGCCGCGATGGCAAGCGCGCGGGCCTCTTCGGCGCGTGCCTTGGATTCCGATTCCTCACGGCTCTTGTTGGCAACCGCGATGGCGCTTTCCTGCGTGACGATCTGCAGGTCGCGACGGGCTTCGGTATCGCGCTGCTGAACGGCACGGGTGGCGTCGATATTGGCGCTTTCTCGGGCCTGCTTGGCCGCGGCTTCGCGCTCGGCAATGGCCTGTTCGGAAGCGATGCGCGCCTCTTCCTCGGCGCGCTTGGCGGCCTGTTCCTGCTGGGCGGTTTCGGCGCGGGTCGCAGCCGACTTGTTGGCGACGTCGCGTTCCTGGTTCAGTTCCGCCTCGCGCTTGGTGCGCTCTATCGTCAGCGACTGCTGGCGGGCTTCCAGATCCTTCTGGGCGATCGCAACTTCGGTATCGCGAACGATCTCGTTGCGTTCCTTCTTCCGCGCCTCGGTGATGCGCGTCAGCGTGGCGAGGCCTTGGGCATCGAAGAAGTTGTTGGCGTTGAAATGCTTGATATCGGTCTGGTCGAGACGGGTCAGCGATACCGATTCCAGTTCGAGACCGTTCGATTGCAGGTCAGAGCCAACGGCCTCCTGCACGGCCTTGACGAAATCCATGCGCTGCTCCTGCAGGGCATCGAGGTTCATCGTGGCAGCCACCGAGCGCAGGCCATCGACGAATTTCGCTTCGATGAGGATACGCAGCTGTTCGGCATCATTGGTGCGGTCACCCAGCGTCTGGGCGGCGAGCGCGATGGAAGACGCATCCGGCTTGACGCGGACATAAAACTCGGCGCCGATATCGACGCGCATGCGGTCCTTGGTGATGAGAGCATCACCTTCGCCGCGACGGACTTCGAGGCGCAGCGTCTTCAGGTTGACGCGGGCGATGGAGTGGAAGATCGGCAGCACGACGGAACCGCCATCGAGAACGACCTTCTGGCCGCCGAGACCGGTGCGCACATAGGCTTCGTCGCGGCTGGAGCGGGTGTAAAGCGAGGCGACGACGAAGGCGATGCCGAAAATCGCGACAAGGCCGATGCCGGCAGGCAATAACAGATCGTATATCATGGAAGCTCCGTAGAGGTTGGGTTCGGCGCAGCGGCGAGGTCCTGCGGCGCAACGATGGCAATGAAAACGTTTGAAATCTGATCGACGAGCAGGACTTGCTGCCCGATTGCAATGGCGTCGGCATCGGCCGCGGCGCGAGCGCGCAGTGTGTGCCAGTTGCCGTGGCGATCCTTGAGACGCACCCTGCCAGGCAAGCCCTGATCGAGCGGGCCCACGGTGACTTCGGCAAGCCGGCCGACGAAATCGGCCGGATCGATGACATAGGTTTCATCACGCGGGACGATGCGCGAGATGAGGCCCGATGCCCAGCGCGACTGCGGCACGGCAAGGACGAATGCCGGGATCGAGGCGAGGAGTGCCGGCAGCGGCGTGAAGATTGCCTTCGCCACGGCCTGCAGCACAAAACCGTTGATGGCGAAAAAGCCGAGAAGGATCAGCAGCAGGACCAGAACCGGCACACCACCCCGATTGACCCAGGACATCAGGCCGGAAAGCCCGCCGCCCTGCCCCTCGGGCATTGCCTTGTCCACCAGTTCGCTAAGCGAGACACCGATCAGCAGGCAGCCCATCTCGAGCACCGTGATGGTGACGAGAATGATGCTGGCCACAGCAAAAGGTGCCGCCTGAGGGGCGAGAAAAAGGTCCATGGGCGTCAGTTCTGACCGGAGGACTGGTTCGATTTGAACTGGGCGAGACGTGCCTCAATGGCCTGTTCGCGGTGCAGGCGGTCAAGCTCATCCAATTCGGCCGAACCTTTATGATCGCCGGATGCAACGCCGGTCAGGCGCGACACCGTGGCGGCAGCGCGGGCAGCACCATCAGCCGGATTTTTTCGGGCTTGCCCATCCTCGCCGGATTCCGGGAACTGCTCGAGACTGCGCTTCAGCGCAGCCAGCTTTTCCTCGGCTTCGCGGCGGGTGGCGAGCACGGCTTGCAGCGCCTGCTGACCTTCGAGCAATTGTTCGCGGGCATTGGCAAGCGCCTTGTCGAGTGCCGCAAGCTGCGCTTCAAGATCGATCTGACGGGCGACGCCGGCCTTGGCGAGATCCTCCCGGCCGGCGGACACCGCCGTACGGATCTTTTCGTCCAGCCCCTGCAGGTCCGAACCGATCTCGTTGCGGCGCGTCAGGATACGGTATTCCTCGGCGCGAGACTTGCCGAGATCGGCGCGCGCTTCTTCGGCGGCGGCATCGATTTCGCGCAGCGCCTGTTCCACGACGGCGACCTTGTTGACGCCTTCGGCCTTGTCGACGGCCGCATTCGCCATTCCGGCGATGAGTCGGCCCATGCGGGAAAGAATGCCTTCATTGCTCATGATCGTCTTCTCCGTTCGGTTCGCGTGCGTTGTGACGCCGATGTGGATCTGGTAGCTGCCGTTCTGCGCGACGAGCTGCGCCGGAAAGATGCCGGATACCCCGGCAGAATAACCCGCAACGTCATAGGGTACCGACATGCGTCCCTGCACGGTTGCGATGGTCAGCGTGGATGGGCCCTTGATGGCAAAAAGCTTGTCGTCCAACGGCAGCCGATCCGGCTTTGCCGCATGGTTGCGGTTCGAGGCAAAATCGCGCAGGCCAAGCGTTACCAGCCGGGCCGGCAGGTGGGTGCGCTCCCGTACGCTTTCATAGGCAAGCTCGTGCAAGGTGACGAGATTTGCGCCGCCTTTTTCGGAGGCGAGATCGTCCAGCATGGCCAGCATGGCGGCATAGGCCTCGAAGGTTTCCTCGAAAGCCTGCTTCGCCGCTGGATCAGGGGCGAGGTCGTAGCGCAAAGTCGATGTGTGTGTCGTCTGTGGCATGGATATAGATGTAAAGCACCGCTTTGGTGCTTTCAAGGGTAGAAACACCCATTTTGAGTTGCGGAAAACCGCAACAGCGCCCCTTGAAGATGCAGAAGATATGCGTCGCGACCTTCAGTCGGCAACGGAAGGCATCGGCGAGAAGCTAGAAATCCGCGCAACGCCTGCGGGGCCGCCTCAGCGGCCCTGCGTCGATGTGGATCGAACGATAGCCCCTACTCCCGCCACTGTGACAGTGCGCGAGAAAGATCCGAGGCGGCATCGTCTCCCATCGTCAGTTGATACTGCAGCTCATCGGAGAACAGACTTGGCAACAGCTGCGCCTCACGATCGCTTTCATGGTTCATGATCGAGCCGTTCATCAGGTCGATGCGGACATCGTCGGCGACCGGCTCGCCTTCCGGCGAGATGCCAGTGATGCGGATATCGATGAATGCCAGGCCGGCCGGCGGATGACCGATGACGACGCCCTGGCGGGTGGCGCGCAGCCAGTCGGGCAGAGGCGAGCCATCCGCAAGCGTCACGGTAAAGGCCGCGCCATCACCATAACCGGGCGACGGCATGATGTAGAGTTGGCCCGCATAGATCATCGTATCGACGCTGAACCACGTCAGCGAATCCCGGCCATCGAACAGACGGGTATTGGAGCCGCCCTTGTAGAAACCGACCGTCAATTCATCGATGCGCCGGCCGCTTTCTATCCATTCGCTGATCTGGCGGGCGGCATGCAGCACGGCGCCTTGATCCGGCAGCGAGCCGATACCGTTGAGGGAACGGATGGAATTGATGACGCTGTCGATCGGGCCGTTTTCGCCGATATCGCCGGCAATGCCGTTGAGGCTTTCCATGATCGGGCCGCTGGCAGGTGCGAGCGTGCTGCTTGCGGTGTTTCCGTCCGGCCGCCATGTCACGGCGGGTGCTTCACCGCCGAGATCAGGCACCGGCGGCTCGTATTCGTTGGTGCCGGGCGGTGGTTCGGGCGGTTGCGGATTGTTGGCAGACACCACAGTGACTTCGACCGTAAAGGACGACACGGTCTCGCCGTCGCTCACCGTGTAGACAAAGCTGTCCGAACCGTAATAGCCGGGCAGCGGCTGATAACGATAGGTGCCGTCGGCGAGCACGACCAGTGTGCCATGCGCCGGCTGCTGGCCGATACCATAGGTTATCGGCGCGCCTTCCGGATCGATGGCTGGCGGCAGCTTGCCGCCGGAGACTGCATCCTGCGGCACCGAGATGGACGTGCCGGAGCCAAGCGGCGCATCATTGACGGGCGTAACCTCTATCACGACCCGATAGGTGGAGGTCGTCACGCCATCACTGACCACATAGGTGAAGACGTCGGTGCCGTTGTAATTGCCGTTCGGTATGTAACGGTAGAACCCGTTCGGATCGATGGTGACCCGGCCATGCGCGGCATCGGCACCGAGGAAATACCGAACCGTCTGGCCTTCTGGATCGGTTGCCAGCGGCAACGGCCCGGAAATGGCGGTATCCTCGGGTGTGGAAACGGCAAGGTCGGAACCGACAGGCGGGGCATTCGGAGCGCTGACGGAGATCGTTACCGTATAGGTCGTGCTGGCTGAGCCGTCGCTGACCGTATAGGTGAAGCTGTCAGGCCCGCCATAACCCGCAGCCGGCGTATAGGCATAACGCCCATCCGCAGACACCGTCACCGTGCCGTGGGCAGGCCCTTCTCCCAGAGCATAGGTGAGCGGCGAGCCCTCGACATCCCGCGCGACCGGCAGAGCACCTTCGGTCGTGACATCAGGGCCGACGGAGATCGACAGATCGGAGCCTTCGGGCGCATCATTGACGGCAGCGACATAGACGGTCGCGGTATAGGTCGAAATCGACGTGCCGTCGCTGATCGAGTAGGTGAACGTGTCGATACCGTTGAAATTGCGGTTCGGCGTATAGGTGAAAGTGCCGTCCGCATTGACGACCACGCTGCCATGCACTGGCCCGGCCGCAAGGCCGTAGGTCAGCGGCTGGCCTTCAGGATCGGTCGCCAGCGGCAACTGGCCGCTGGTTGGCACGTCTTCCAGCGTGGCCACCGTGGCATCCGTGCCCTGGGGCGCATCATTGACCGGCACCACATTGATGCTGATCGTGTATTCGAGCGTGAACTGCCCGTCCGTCACACTGTATGTGAAGCTGTCCGGCCCGTAATAATCCAGTGCGGGAACGTAACGATAGGTGCCATCCGGCTGGATCGTCACCGTGCCGTGACCGGCCTGGCCGACCAGACCATAGGTGAGCGTGTCGTTGTCGGCATCGGTCGCGACCGGCAGCCTGCCGTCAAAAGGCACGTCCTCGATGACATTGATCGCGCCATTGGCGCCGACCGGCGCATCCGGAGCGGCGGTGACCGTAACGGTGACGGTGTAGGTGGATGTAACGACGCCATCACTGACCGTGTAGGTGAAGCTGTCGGCACCGGAATAGTTCGGATCGGGCACGTAGCTGTAGGTGCCGTCGCGGCGCACGATGACGGCACCGTGCTGCGCGGCCGCACCGAGACCGTAGACGAGCGGCTGTCCATCTTCATCGGTTGCCACCGGCAGCGTACCGTTCGCTGCCTGGTCTTCGCCGACGGTGAAGGCGTAATCCTGCCCCACGGGCACATCGTTTACCGGCAGGACATTGATGGTGACCGTGCGGACGATCGTGTTGACGCCATCGGTGACGCTATAGACAAAGCTGTCACTGCCGAAATAGTTGGCGGCTGGAACGTAACGATAGGTGCCATCGCCCAGAATGGTGACGGTGCCGTGCGAAGCCTGGGCCGAAAGGCCATAGCTAAGCTGCGCGCCTTCCGGGTCCGTCGCTATCGGCAACGTCCCTTCATAGGGCACATCCTCGACGACCTCGATCGTGTCGTCATAACCGACCGGCGGATCGTTTTGCGGCGTGACGGTAATGGTCACCGTATAGGTGGATATCGTCGTTCCATCCGTCACCGTGTAGGTGAAGCTGTCCGGTCCGTTGTAATCCGCGTTCGGGACATAAGAGTAATTGCCACTGGCATCGACTGTCGCCGTGCCGTGTAGGGCTGCGACACCCAGGCCATAAACCAGATTGGCGCTGTCGGGATCCGTGGCGATGGGAAGCGTGCCATTGAGAACATCGTCTTCTTCAACGGAAACCGCCAGATCGGCCCCTGTCGGCGCATCGTTTACGGCCGCAACCGTGATCGAGACGACATAGGTCTGGCTCTTGGAGCCGTCGCTCACCGTATAGGAGAAGCTGTCGGGGCCGCTATAATCCGCGTTCGGTGTGTAGACGTAAGAGCCATTGGCCGCGATCGTTACCGTGCCATGCTGCGGCCCCTGCGCGCCGGGGCCGTAGATGACCGCCTGACCTTCCGGGTCGATTGCCGGCGGAAGCGTGCCGGCATAAGGCTCATCCTCGACCACGACGATTGCTGCGTCGCTGCCGCGCGGGGCGTCGTTGATGCCCTGAACATAGACTTCAACACTATAGGTACGCGTCGCTTCACCATCGCTGACGGTATAGGTGAAGATGTCGAAACCTTCAAAATCGGCGACAGGCGTGTAGGTGAAAAGGCGGCCCGGACCAACAGTGACTGTTCCATTCAACGGCTGTACGCCGATGCCGTAATAGATCTGGTCGCCATCAATATCCTCCGCAAGCGGGAAGACGCCGGTATAGATGCTGTCCTCTATCGGATAGATCGTGATGTTGCTACCAACAGGCGCATCATTGGCGGCACCGACGGTGACTTCGACCTTGTAGGTGGAGGTCAGGGATCCATCGGAGACAGTATATTCAAAAACGTCGGGGCCGTTATAATCGGGATTCGGCGTGTAATAGAAAAGGCCGGTCGGTGTGATGACCACCGTGCCATGCAGCGGCTGCAATATCCCGGCCCCATAGGTAAATGGTTCGCCTTCCGGATCAATCGCAGTCGGCAGGCGACCGACAAACAACTGATCTTCGGTAACGCTGATTTCCGTATCGTGTGCGCGCGGCGCGTCGTTGATGCCCGTCACCGTTACCGACATCGTGTAGGTCGCGGTCGCGACACCGTCGCTGACCGTGTAGGTGAAGCTGTCGGGACCGCTGTAATCGGGGTTGGGCGTATAGATGAAATTGCCGCCGGCACCGATGGTGACGGTGCCGTTCAGGGGCGGCGCGCCGAGTTCATAGGTAACCGCTCCACCCTCGGGATCGACCGCGGTGGGCAACTGGCCGGAATACTGCAGATCCTCATCGACAGTGAAAGCACCATCACTGCCGCGCGGAGGATCGTTCACCCCGCCGACATTGACCGTGACGGTGTAGATATTGGTGGCTGTTCCGTCGCTGACCGTGAATTGGAACGTGTCTCCACCACTGTAATCCGGATCGGGTGTGTAGGTGAAATTGCCGTTGGCATCGATAACAACGACACCGTGCAATGCCTGCGAGCCCAGGCCGTAAGTCACCGGCTGGCCCTCGGGATCGATCGCCGGTGGCAAGGTGCCGTTATAGACCTGATCTTCGGACGCACTGATGGCGATATCGTTGGAACGCGGTGCATCATTGACCGCGGTCACGTTGACCGTGATCGTGTAGGTCGAGGTCATCACGCCATCGGTGACCGTGTAGGTAAAGGTATCGGGACCGTTGTAATCCGGGTTTGGCGTGTAGATGAAATTGCCATCGGACTGGATGGATAATGTGCCATGCTGCGGCTGAACCGCGCCGGCGCCGTAAAAGACCGGCAGGCCTTCCGGATCGACAGCGGAGGGTAGCTGGCCGGCATAGGGTTGATCCTCGCCGACCACGATGGCGCCATCGCTGCCGCGCGGCGGATCGTTATCGCCCTGAACGTTGACCGTGACGGTATAGGTCGATGTGTCTGTCCCATCGGTCACGGTGTAGGTGAAGGTATCGGGACCGTCGTAATCCGGATCAGGCGTGTAGGTAAAGGTGCCGTCAGGCAGGACTGTCGCCGTGCCTCGTGCCGGCTGCGAGCCCAGGCCGTAGGTAAACGGGTTGTTTTCAGGATCGATCGCCAACGGCAATTGACCGCTATAGGTTTGATCCTCGGTCGCGATGATGGTGATATCGCTTGCGCGCGGAGCATCGTTAACGGGCGTGACATTGATCGTCACCGTGTAGGTGGTGAACAACAGTCCATCGCTGACCGTATAGGTAAACGTGTCCTGGCCGTTATAATCGGCGTTGGGCCGGTAGATGTAATTGCCCTCCTCATCGACCGTTGCCGTGCCATGGGCAGGCCCGTCGGCAATGGCGTAGACGACCGTCGCGCCTTCCGGGTCCGTTGCGATGGGCAAGCGACCGCTGGAAAGACCGTCCTCCGGAATTGTCACCGTCAGATCGGATCCGCGCGGCGCGTCGTTCACCGGCGTGATGTTGATATCGATGCGGTAGGTGACCGTATTTTCACCATCCGTGACGCTGTAGATGAAGAACTCGCTGGCGGTGGAATCGGCGGCCGGCACATAACTGAAGCGGCCGTCCGGCAGCACGGTTACGGTGCCGCGACCCGCCTGCTGGACCAGCTCATAGGTAAGAGTGGGGCTGTCCACATCCGTTGCGACAGGCAGCGTTCCGTTGAATGGCGTGTCCTCGATAACCGTGACGGTGGCATCCGCGCCCACTGGCGGGTCGTTCACCGGCGCGACATTGACGGTGATCGTGTAGGTGACTGTCTCTATCCCGTCGCTGACTGTATAGGTGAATGTATCCTGCCCGGAGAAATCCGGATTGGGCGTATAGACAAAATCCCGGCCGGAAATGATGCTCACCGTGCCATGGCGGGGAGCTTGCGAGCCGAGGCCGTAGGTAATGGTGTCGTTTTCCGGATCGGTGGCCAGCGGGAACTGGCCATTGAGCGGCTGGTCTTCGGTTGCCGGGAAGGTTGCATCGCTGCCACGCGGCGCATCGTTTACCGGAGTGACGGTGATATAGACCGTATAGGTCTGCGAAGCCGTACCGTCGCTCACCGTATACTGGAAGCTGTCCTCTCCATAGAAATCCTGGCGAGGGACATAGGTATAGGTGCCATCGATATTGACCGTGACCGTGCCCTCGCCCGGGCCGCTTGCCAGGGCATAGGAAACCGGGGAACCTTCCGGATCGACCGCCCCCGGCAGCTGGTTGGAATAGGGCGTATCTTCGACAACGATGATCGCCGCATCCGAGCCGACCGGCGCATCGTTGACCGGTGTGACTGTGATCGTCACGGTATAGGTGTTGCTCGCCTGGCCATCGCTGACCGTATAGGTAAACGTATCCGTTCCGAAGAAGTTTGCAGCCGGCGTATAGACGTAATCGCCTTGCGGGCTGATCGTGACCGTGCCGTGCGCCGGACCTGTGCCGACGTCGTAGACGATGGTGGGATTGTTGCCGTCCGGGTCCGTTGCCAGAGGCAAACGACCACTCTTGAGCGTGTCCTCCGCAGTCGTGATCGCAAGATTGCCTGCACGGGGTGCGTCGTTCACCGGCAGCACATTGACGTCGACCGTGTAGGTATTGAACGACTGACCGTCGCTGACCGTATAGGTGAACGTGTCCGGGCCGGAATAATCCGGCGCAGGAACATAGGTATAGGTTCCGTTTGGCGCGATCGTTACCTGACCATGGCCCGGCTGCGTGGCAACCGCATAGGTAATCGGCGAGCCTTCGACATCGGTCGCACGTGGCAATGTGCCGGTGGTCGTAACGTCTTCGGTTACGGAAATCGCCGCATTGGAGCCGATCGGTGCGTCATTGATCGGATTGATGGTGATCGAGACGGTGCGGATGATGCTCGTCTGGCCGTCCGAGACGCGGTAGGTGAACTGGTCCGTGCCGTTGTAATTGGCATTCGGGACATAGTTGAATGATCCGTCCAGCGCCATGGTGACGGTGCCATGCGACGGGCCGGTCGCAACCGAGAACCTCAGATTGTCGGCAGCATCTGGATCGGTTGCGGTAACGACCTCGTTCAGCACCGTATCTTCATCGATCCTGAAGCTGAAATTGTCGCCCTGTGGCGGCTGGTTGTCGAGGCCGACGCCGACGGTGACGGTGCGGGTTATCGTGATCGCGCCGTCGGTTACGGTGTAGGTAAAGCTGTCGGTGCCGGAATAATCGGTATTGGGAACATAGGTGTAATTGCCAGCGGCATCGACGGTGGCGATACCGTTTGCAGCCTGCGTACCGAGAGCGAAGGCAAGCTGGTCGCCGTCGACATCGACCGCCGCCAACTGCCCGCCGGCGGGCTGGTTTTTCGGCGTGGTAACGTCGACATCGGCCGCCACGGGCGCATCGTTGACCGGGCGAACGGTGACAGTGACGGTATAGCTCGTGCTCGCCTGGCCATCGCTGACGACATAGGTGAACGTGTCGGTGCCATTAAAATCGGCGCGGGGATTATAGGTGTAAACACCGGCGGCCGAGATCGATACGGTACCATTGGCCGGCTGCGATCCAACGAGGTAGGTTATCGGGCTGCCTTCACGATCGGAAGCCGTCGGCAGATTGCCGCTCACGGGGCCGCCGTCTTCATCCATGGAGAAGCTGGCATCGGCTGCTGTCGGCGCATCGTTGACCGGCGAGATGGCAATGGTAACGGTGACGGTGCGGACACCGCCCTGCCCGTCACGCACCTCCACCTGGAACCGGTCGGAACCGTTATAATCCAGCGCCGGCGTGTAGATGTAGCGGCCGGCATTATCGATGGTGACCGTGCCGTTGGCAGGGTTGGTGACGAGAACGAAGGTCAGCGGATCGCCATCCACGTCGGACGCGGTGATGATGCCGGCAACAGGCGTGTCTTCCGCGGTCACGATGGCCTGGTCTTCCGCCACCGGTGCATCGTTGACCGGCTGGATGAAGATGGTTGACTGGCTTGTGGTGACGAGTTCGCCGCCAGCACCGCTATTGCCGCCATCGCGGGTTGTCATGGTGAGGCTGACGGCCGTGCTGCTATCGGCAATCGGCCGGTAGATCGGGGCGACGGCACTCGCAAGATAGGCATTGATGTTGGCAAGCGTGCCGGTGAGCACGATCGTGCCGCTGCCGCCGCCGGTGACGTTGACGTTACCGGCGCTGAAAGCGGTGAACGTGCCGCCGCTGACGCTGAACGTTACCGTCATCTGGCCATTGCCCGCATCCACATCGACGATGGATATGCCGGTAAGCGGCAAGGCGCCGTCTTCGAGCATGGAATAGCTGCCCTGAAGCGTGTTGACCGGTGCATCATTGACCGGCCGGACAATGCCGGTGACGGTCGCCTGTGCGGTCAGCGCGCCATCGGACACGGTATAGGTGAAGGAAGGCGAACCTGCATAATCGGCAGCAGCCGTGAACGTGATCGTGCCGTTGGCATTGAGCGAAACCGTGCCACCGGTGACAGCGACCGGATTGCCGATGGAAATCGACTGGCCGTTGATCTGAGTGACGGTCAGCGTGTCGCGGTCGATATCGCTGTCGTTGGCGAGAACATTGATCGTGACCGAGCCGTCCTCATCGATATCGAAACTGTCATCGACTGCTACAGGTGCATCGTTGACGGCGGTGACGGTGATCGTCACCGTTGCCGAGCTGACGCCGCCATTGCCGTCATCGATCTGATAGACGAACGTATCCGTGCCGTTGAAGAACGCGTTCGGCACATAGGAGAACGTGCCGTCCGCGTTCAATGTCAGCGTGCCGTTTGCAGGCTGCGAGACAAGCGAAACCGTCAGCGGATCACCGTCAGGGTCGGTATCGGGACCGTTGCCGCCGCCAAGGAGGACATTGCCGCCAAGCGATCCGCCTTCCGCCACCGTGAAGCTGTCAGCAACTGCGGTCGGCGCTGGATTGACGACGGTGAGGACGAAACTTTGCGAAACGATGCCGCCATTGCCATCGCTGGCGGAAACAACGACCGTATATTCGAAACGGCCGCTCGGGCCGGAAGCGGACGGCGCTATCGTGCCGTAGATTTCGCCGGTCGTCGGGTCGATCCGCAGGCCCGCAGGCTGGCCGGCGATGGAGAAGGTCAACGGATCGTTGTCCGGATCGGCGAACTGGCCACCGGTCGGATAGGAGATTGCCTGACCATCACTCCATGTCTGATCCGGCAGGGGACCCGCAACCGGAATGTCGTTGGTGCCGGTGACCGTGACGGTCAGCAAAGCGGTTGCCGTCAGGCCGCTCGGATCGGAGATCTGATAGGAAATGGTGGTGGTGCGGGTCTGCCCGGCTTTCAGATCATCAAAAGACGTGCCGGGATCGAACGAGTAGGATCCGTCAGCCGAAATCACGAACGTGCCGCCATTGCTGCCGACAACCGGAACGCCGACCGAGGCCGAACCGGCCACCGCCGTGACCAGGATCACATCGCCATCCGGATCGCTATCGCTGCCGACGATGACATTGCCGGTAATGGCGATGTCCTGCGTGGTTGCAGCATTGTCGTTGACCGCCACCGGCGCATCGTTGACCGCATTCACGCTAATCGTGACCGTGGCAATGTCCGTCAGGCCATCGGGATCGGTCACGATGATCTGGAAACTGTCCGTGCCATAGAAATTGAGGGCAGGCGTATAGGTGTAGGTACCGTCTGGATTGATGGTGACGGTGCCGTGCGAAGGCGCCGCATATTGCGCATAGACCAGCGAATTCGCGGCACTATCGACATCGACCGCAACGATCCGGCCGTTATACGGCGTATCTTCTGCGGTGGAGACCGCAACATCCTGCATGACAGGCGCGTCGTTGACCGCGGTGACGGTGATCGTCATCTCGTAGGTGACGGTGTCGGTGCCGTCGCTGACCGTATAGGTGAAGGTATCCGTGCCGGCGAAATTCGGGTCCGGCCGGTAGGTATATGTGCCGTCCTGGCGGATCACCAGGGATCCGTTGGCCGGAGGAGAGGCTACGGCGTAATTGAGTGTGTCCCCCTCCGCGTCGAATACCGGCGGCAGAGAAGCATCAAGCACACCGTCTTCGGCAACGGTGGCGGCACCGTCGGAACCGACAGGCGCATCATTGCTGCCGGTGACGATGACCGTCAACGTGGCAGTGGAGATACCGCCCTGACCATCCGATATCGTGTAGGTTATGGATGTGGCGCGGGTTTCCCCGGCGCGCAGGCTGTCGAATGCCGTTCCGGGCACGAATTCATAAGCGCCGTTCGCGTCGATGCGGAAGGTGCCGCCGGCAGAACCAGCGATGACATTGCCGACATTGCCCGTAGCGCCGTTGACCGCCGATACGGTGATCTGATCACCGTCCGGATCGGTGTCCTCACCCGCGCCGTTGTTTGCGAAAACCGAACCGGTGCGTATCTGATTTTCGCCAGCGTTGACGAGATCGTCATGCGCAACGGGCGCAGGGTTGGCAACCGCAATGGTGAATACCTGCGAGACAGCGTTGCCGGCCGGATCGCGGGCCGTGATGGTGATCGTGTAGGGCGCGGTCACGGACGCATTGCTGGCAAGCGTACCCGTGATCAATCCCTGCGGGGTTATGCCGAGCCCATCGGGCAGGCCGGTCTGGCTGAACGTCAGCGTATCGCCGTCGGCGTCGGAGAAATATCCGGATACATCGATCGATACCGGATCACGATCATTATAGGCCTGATTGGGGATCGGAGTTGCGACCGGCGCATCCGGTTCGGCCGTGACATTGACGGTGACCGTGAACGTGACCGTCGTGCGGCCATCGCTGACCGTGTAGGTGAAACTGTCGGCGCCATTGTAGTTGGCAGCCGGAGTGTAGGTATAGCTTCCGTCCGGGCTGATCGTAACCGTGCCGCGGGAAGGCTGGGTGGCGACGGCGAAATCGAGCGTATCGCCATCGACGTCAAAGGCCGAAAGCTGACCGGTGCTGACAGTGTCTTCCACGACAGTGAGTGCGCTGGTGCCGCCGGTGGGCGCGTCGTTTTCGCCGGTGACGGTGATCGTCAGCGTGGCGGTGGATTCCGCGCCATCCGCGTCGCGGACCGTGTAGGTCACCGACGTCGTGCGGCTCTCGCCGATCTGCAGGTCGTTGAAGGACGCGCCTGGATCGAACGTGTAGGTGCCATCGGCGAGGAACACGAATGAGCCGCCGCTGCTTCCTGTAACAGGCGAGCCGATTGCGCCCGCCGTGCCGACACGCACGATCGCAAAGGACTGACCTTCCGGGTCGCTGTCATTGGCCAGCACCGAACCGCCGTTGAGCACGGCGTTTTCCGTGGTCGTTCCAGTGTCATCGACGGCATTGGGCGCATCGTTGACCGGAATGACGTTGATGCGTGTAACAGAGGCCGCCGACACCGCACCGAGCGTATCGGTGACGGTGAAAGTCAGCGTGCGGAGGCCGGGCGACGGGTTGTCGCTGCGGTTTTCATACTGGATCGCGCGCAGCAAGGCCGTCAGGTCGGCGTCGGTGACGACGACATTGGGACCGGCGGCATTTTCGATATGCAGGTTGGAGCCATCGAACGTGTAACGGAACGCAGTTCCACCGAAGGTAAGCGTGCCGTTTGAAGGCGTGCCAAAAGAAATATCGGCAACGCCATTGAGGTGGAATATTTCAAGCACCCCGCCGCCGGTGAAGCCGGCGAGCGCGATATCCATGGAAACGATGCTGCCTTCGACGTCGAAGACCGACGCATCCGGGGAGGCGACGGCGACGGACGGGCCACCCTCGACAAAATCGACCGTCCGGTCGGTGCCGGAAGCCGCGCCGTTGAGATCGATCACCGCCGGATCGTTGACGGGCGTCACGGTGATGGAGATGAGACCATCGTCATAGCCGCCATTGCCATCCGTGATGCGGTAAGAGATCGCCACCGTGCCGTTGAAGTTGGCGGCCGGGGTGAATGTCAGATTGCCGAGAGCATCCATCGAGATGGTGCCATTGGACAGGACTATGCTGCCACCATCGACGATAGGCTGACCGTCGATCTCGATCAGGGTCAGCGGGTCTCCATCCGGATCGGTATCTGCACCCGCACCGCCGCTCACGGGATTGAACGTAACCGGCGTGTCTTCCGCAGTCGTATAGCTGTCATCCACGGCGACTGGCGGCGGATTGGTAACGGTGAATTGGAAACTGGTGGATGCCGACAGGCCGGGACCACCCGGCTGGCCGAGGCGATCATAGGCAGTAATGGTCACCGTATAGGGACTGCCCACCGATGCGTTCGCGGCAAGCGTGCCGCTGATGATGCCGGTTTCCGGATCGTAGCTCAGCCCCGGAGGAAGGTTGTTGACGACATAATCCAGATCGTCGCCATCCACATCCGAGAAATAGCTGGAGACATCGAGGCTGAAGGCGGAACCGTCAGCCTGTGTCTGGTTGGGCACCGGCGACGCGGTGGGCACATCATTGACCGGCAGAACGGTGATGGAGACGCTTGCCGTATCGCTGCCACCATTGCCATCGCTGATCGTGTAGGTGAAGGACTCCGTGCCGTGATAATTGGGCGTGGGCGAGAAGCGCAACACGGCATCGCCGGCAGCATTGAGGACCAGTTGAACCGTGCCGTTGGTGGTGGCGACGGAGGGACCGTTGACCGTGAGATTGACGCCGTTGACGAAGATCACCGTACGCGTGTCGTTATCGAGATCGACGTCGTTGGCAAGAATATCGATTTCGACAGGTGTGTCTTCGTTTGTAATGGCGACATCGTCACGCGCGTCGGGCGCCACGTTGTTGATGATATAGACGAAATTGATCGTGCTGCTCAAACCCGCGGGATCGCGTGCCGTGACCGAAACCGCATAGCTGCGGCTGCCCATAGGGCCGGAGGCATCAGCTGCGATGCGACCGGAAATCATGCCGGTTGCGGAATTGTAGGAAAGGCCGGGTGGCAGGCCAGTGATCTCATAGGTCAGCGTATCGCCTTCGGGATCGGCAAAATGAGACGACGTGTCGAAGCTTATCAGTTCCCAGTCGTTGCGCTGCATGTCAGCGATCGGCGATGTGATCGGCGCATCGTTGGACGCGTTTACACTGATCGTCACCAGACCGGTTGAAAGCCCGCCCTGACCATCCGTGATACGGTAGATGATGGTGTCGGTACCGTTGAAGTTCGGGTTGGGCTCATAGCGCAAGGTGCCGTTCGCATTGACGGTGACGCGGCCATTGGCGGCAACAGGCGTGAATGTCGGATCGAGAGAAATCGGATCCTGATCCGGATCGGTGTCGTTGCCGATGACGTTTATATTGTCGAGCACCGTATCTTCGGGCGTGCTGTAGCTGTCGTTGACGGCGACAGGTGCGGGGTTGGTGACGGTGAATTCAAAGGTTTGGCTGGCAGACAGGCCGCCCGCCGTCGTGCGGTCGGTTGCCGTCACCGTGACAGTGTAGGTCCTGCTTCCGTTCGGACCGGAAGCGTTCTTGTCGATCGTGCCGGTTATCGTCCCGTCGGCGTTCATCTGCAGGCCGGACGGCAGGCCCGTGGCAGAGAAGGTCAACGTGTCGCCGAGATCGACATCGGTAAAGAGTGAACCGAAGGCAAGCTGCGTGCCGGTGACGGCCTGATTGTCGGCCATGGTGACCGGAGGCAAGGAAACCGGCTGCGTCGGCGCGGTGTTGACGCCGGTAACGGTTACCGCAATCGTCGCCGTGCTGGAATCGCCGTCTGCATCCCGGATCGTATAGTGGATGACGGTCGTGCGGGTCTGGCCGGCACCGAGGTCGGTGAAGTCATTGCCAGCGTTGAAGGAATAGGTTCCATCCGCGCGCACGACGAAGCTGCCGCCCTGCGAGCCGGCAACCGCGACATTGATATTGCCGGCCGAACCGTTGACCTGCGACAGCACAAAAGGATCATCGTCGTTATCGTTGACGATCCAGTTGCCATTGCCGGACCCTCCTTCCAAAACGCCGATCTCGTCGTTGACGGCATAAGGCGGTTCGTTGGTAATGTTCCAGGTAATTGTCTGTGAGGCTACACCACCGGCCCCGTCACGGGCCGTAATGATGACCTGATAAGGGCCGCCGGCGGAGGCATTGTTGGTCAGCTGGCCCGTAATACGACCTGTCGCGGCATCAAGGCTCAGGCCGGGCGGCAGGGTGGAAGCTTCGAATGTCAGCACGGCGGAGTCGATGTCGCTGAAGTATGGCGCGACGGTGAAATCGACGGTCTGTGTATCGCCATCGGTGCGGGACGGGATAGGCGATGCCACCGGGGCGTCGTTGACCGCCGAGACATTTACCGTGACCGTTGCCGTGGATACGCCACCGTTGCCATCTGAAATCGTGTAGACGATCGTGTCGGTGCCGTTGAAATTCGCATTGGGCACGTAAGTGACGGTCACGCCGTCAAGACCGATGGAGACGGTGCCGTGACCGGCCGATGCCGACGTGATTACCAGCGGATCGCCGTCAGGATCGATATCGATACCGGCGACCGTGCCGGGGCCGGATATGCCGTTGCCATTGATCGGGTTGAAGCTGATGCTGCCATCTTCAGCGACAACGACCGTGTCATTGACCGCCGTTGGGCCGGGATTGGTGACAGTCAGGACAAAATCCTGATAGGTGCTGTTACCGGTGCCGCCCGCTCCGTCATGGGCGGTGATGCGGATCGTGTAGATGCCACCGTTCAACTGGCTGGCATTTTTGTCTATCGTGCCGAGTACAGTGCCGGTGGCGGCATTGATCGTGAGACCCGCAGGCAGGCCTGTTGCCGTGAAATTGAGGGTATCGCCGTCGGGATCGGTGAAGAAGTCGCCCGTATCGAGAGCCAGAGCCTGGCCATCGGCCCGCACGATCGGCGGGATCTGCTTGACGACTACAGGTGCATCGGCAACCGCCGTGACGTTGATCCGGACCGTGGCGGTCGCAACACCGCTATTTCCGTCATCGACAGTGTAGGTGAAGCTCTCCGTGCCGTAATAATTGGCATTGGGCGTAAAGCGCAAATAACGCGTGCCATCCGCCTGCTGCAGGAGAACGACCGAGCCATTGGCCGTTGCCAGCGGAGTATTGAGGGTGAGTTCGCGGTTATCGACACGGACGATCGACAACGTATCGCGATCGGGATCTCGGTCATTGGCGAGCACGAATATATCGACCGGCGTGTCTTCCGCGGTCGTTATCGTATCATCCGCCGCCACCGGCGGCAGGTTGAGAACGGTGTAACGGAATGTGACCTGCGTCGTCGAACCCTTGCCATCGTCGGCGGTAACCGTGACGGTGTAGGTGGTTTCGCCGTTTGGCCCGGAAGCACCGCTTTCGATGGTGCCGGCGATGACGGAGCCATTCAAGCTCAGCCCCGCAGGCAGGCCGGTGACCGTATAGCTGAGCGGATCACCATCGGGATCGCTGAAGAAGCCGCGAACATCGAGCGCATCGACATCACCGTCATTGCGCGTACGATCGGGAATGGTGCCGCCGACCGGGCCATCGTTGACCGGCGTTACAGTGACGGCGACCGTCGCCGTTGCCGTACCACCGTTTCCATCGGAGATCGTGTAGACGATCGTATCCGTGCCGTTGAAATTGAGGTTCGGCTGATAGGTGATCTGGCCGTTGGCGCCGATGGTGACGGTTCCGTTGACGGCCGTCGCACTCGTAACCACCAACGGATCACCATCCGGATCGCTGTCGTTTGCGAGAACGTTGATCGTGTAAGGCGTGTCTTCCGGCGTGGTGAAGCTGTCGCCGACCGCAACCGGCGCAGGGTTGGTGACCGTATAGGTGAAACTGCGCGTGACGGTGCCACCATTGCCGTCATTGGCGGTGATGGTGACCGTATAGACGCCGTTGCCATTCGGGCCGCCGATGCTTGCCTGGCGGTCGATGGTGCCGGTTACGACACCGGCCGGTGTGATGGAAAGGCCCGCAGGCAGGCCGGTCTGGCTGTAGGTCAGCGTATCGCCGTCGGCATCGCTGAAGAAGCCGGAAAGGTTGATGTTGATGCCGGCACTATCGGCCGCTGCGCGGTTGGGCAACGTGCCGGCCGTCGGGACATCGTTGACCGATGCGACATCGACTGTGACAGTGTATTCGTTGCTGCCGCCCTTGCCATCGCTGACCACGAAACTGAAGCTGTCGCGACCGTTGAAATTGGCGTTCGGCGTGTAGGTGTAGGTGCCGTTTGCATTGATGGTGACCGTACCATTGGCAGGAGACGTGCTGCCTGCGGCATACGTGACGGCGTCGCCATCGACATCGGTCGCGGCCGGCAGCGCACCGGAAAGCGGCGTATCCTCGGGAGTGCCGACAGTGACGCTGGACGAAACGGGCGCGTCGTTGACCGGGGTGACCGTGCCGACGATAGTGCCGCTCGAGGTCGTGGTGCCGTCTGAAACGGTGTAGGTAAAATTGACCTGGCCGTTGAAATTGGCATTCGGCGTGAAGGTCAGGCGCCCATCCGCATCCAGATGCACCTGGCCGCCTGTCACGGTGACCGTTCCATTGATGGCGATGGCTTCGCCGTTGATGGCGGTGATCGTCAGGGCGTCGCCATCGATATCCCGGTCGTTGGTGCGCGGATCAAATGTGATGACTGTGTCTTCCGGCGTCGTGAACGTATCGTCCACGACATTAGGCGGGTCGTTGACCGGTGTGACCGATCCGGAAACGGTGGCGGTCGCCGTACCGCCATTGCCATCCGAGATCGTATAAGTGAACGAAATCGGGCCGTTATAATTGGCGGCCGGAATGAAGGTCAGCGTGCCATCGGCGTTGAGACGAACGCTGCCGTTTGTGACGGCTATCGAAGAGCCGGCAACGATGGCGCTGCCGTTGATCTGCGTGACGATGAGCGCATCGCCGTCGATATCGCTGTCATTGGTCAGGACAACGATGTTCACGGCATTGTCTTCCGGCGTGATGAACGTGTCGTTGCCAGCAATCGGCGCATCGTTGACCGGCGTAACCGTGCCGTTGACCGTCGCCTGGGCGGAATTACCCTGACCGTCGGAAATCGTATAAGTGAACGAAATCGGGCCGTTGTAGTTGGCGTTTGGCGTAAACGTCAGCGTGCCGTTGGCATTGAGCGTGACCGTACCGTTTGTGAGAGTAACACTGTTGCCGACCGTGATGGCCGTGCCGTTGATCTGCGTAACGGTCAGCGGATCGCCATCCGGGTCGCTGTCATTGGTGCGAACATCGAAGGTGGCGGACGCATCTTCCGCCGTCGTGAACGTATCGTTGGCGGCAACCGGCGGATCCTGAACCGGCGTGACCATACCGTTGACGGTGGCCGTCGCGGTGTTCCCATTGCCGTCCGAGATCGTATAGGTGAAGGACGGGTTGCCGTTATAGTTCAGGTTCGGCGTGAAGGTGAGCGTGCCGTTCGCGTTCAGGGTCACCCGGCCGCCGGGAACGGTGACACTGCCGCCTACGGAGATGGCGCTGCCGTTGATCTGAGTGACGGTGAGCGGGTCACCGTCCGGGTCGCTGTCGTTCAGGCGCACGTCGAATGTGGCAGGCGTATCTTCCGCCGTCGTAAACGTATCATTGCCTGCAACCGGTGGATCCTGAACCGGCACAATGGTGCCCGATACGGTGGCCGTTGCGGTGGCTCCCTGCCCGTCGGACAGCGTGTAGGTGAAGCTGACGCCGCCATTCGCGTTGGCATTGGGAGTAAAGGTCAGTGTGCCGTTGGCGTTGAGCGTGACGGTGCCGTTGGCAAGGGTCACGCTATTGCCGACCGTGATGCTGGTGCCGTTGATCTGCGTGACAGACAGCGTGCCGCCATCGATATCGCTGTCATTGGTGCGCACGTCGAATGTGACCGGCTGGTCTTCATTGGTCGTGAACGTGTCGTTGACCGCAAGCGGCGCATCATTGGTGCCGGTAACCGTGACGGTGAGCGTCGCCGTAGCGGTGCCGCCCTGCCCGTCCGAAATCGTGTAGGTGACCGCGGTGGTGCGGGTCTGGCCGGCGGCGAGATTATCGAAAGCGGTGCCGGGATTAAAGACGTAAGCGCCGTTTGCGCCGATGGTGAACGTGCCGCCGTTGGACCCGGTTACCGCCGTGCCGACACCGGCGGCAGAACCGCCGACCGCCGAGACCGTGATCGGATCGCCATCCGGGTCGCTGTCGGCGCCCACGCCATTGGCGCCGCCGGTAATGACATTGCCGGATGTGGTGGCGTTTTCGCTGGTTGCACCCGCATCGTCGACAGCAACCGGTGCCGGGTTGGCAACGATCCATGTAAAGGTTCGGCTGGTCTGCGCACCGCCGGCATCTGTTGCGGTGATGGTAACCGAATAGGGGCTGCCGGTGCTGGCGCTGCGATCGAGCGTACCGAAAATGAGACCTGCGGCATTGATGGACAGGCCAGGCGGCAAGCCGATCTGCGTGAATGTCAGCGTGTCGCCGTTATCCGGATCGGAGAAATTGCCGGCAACAGAGAAGGATACCGGTTGCGCGTCATTGCCGGACTGGTTGGCGATGGGCGTAGAGATCGGTGCGTCGTTGACGCCGATGACCGTGACGGTGAACGTGGCAAGGGACGTGCCGCCATTGCCGTCCGATACCTGATAGGTAACCGAGGACGTGCGGGTCTGACCGGCGGCCAGATCCACGAAGGCGGCGCCGGGATTGAAGACGGCCTGGCCGTTGGCGCCGATCGTAAACGTGCCGCCTCCGCTGCCGGCAACCGCCATACCCACGTTACCCGCCGATCCCCCCACCTGCACGACGGCAAGCGTGTCGCCATCGACATCGGTATCATTGGCAAGAACGTTGATGGTGGCCGTGCCTGTGGCAGGGATGCTGGCGGCATCATTGCTGGCCACCGGCGCATCGTTGACCGGGTTGATGCCGACCGTCACCGTGTATTCGACCGCGATCTTTCCGTCACTGACACGATAGGTGAAGGTGTCGGATCCGTTATAGTTGGCACCGGGCGTGTAGGTGAAGGTACCGTTGGCATTGATGATGACCGTGCCGTGGGCGGGCGCGATGGCGCCGGCGGAATAGGTCAGCGCATCACCGTCGACATCCGTTGCGACGGGCAGGGTTCCGTTGAGAACAGCATCTTCGTTGGTGGTGTAGCTGCCGGGAGCACCGACCGGCGCATCATTGACCGGGTTGACGGTGATGATCGCGGTATCGGTATCCGTCAGCGCGCCGCCCGATCCGGTATTGCCGCCGTCATTCGTCACCATGGTCAGCGTGACGCTGCCATTGGCATTCAAGCCTGGCGAGAACAGCGGACGATTGGCGGAGGCCAGATAGGCATTGATCTGGGTGACGGTACCGGTGAGCGTGATCGAGGCCGTGCCCGTGCCGGAAACCGTGACGCCGCCGGCCGCATTTGCCGATAGGATGCCCGAATTAACGCTGAGCGTAACGGTGATCGGGTTTGCGCCCGCATCGACATCGCCGACGGAAATCCCGGTCAGCGCGAAGGAGGTATCTTCGTCCGTGACAAATGTGCCCGGCAGCGTATTGACCGGCGCATCGTTGACCGGTGTGACGTTGACGGTGATCGTATTGGGGCTTTGGTCGGTATCGATACCGCCGTTTGCCGTGCCGCCATTATCGCGAACCTGGAAGGTGAAGGCGGCAAGTGCCGTGCCGTTAAGATTGGCGGCAGGCGTGAACACCAGATTGGCAAGGCTGCCGGCCGGAATGACCTGTCCGGCCGTCACGGCGACACCGCCCAACGTCAGCGTGCCATTGGTGGGCAGCGTGATGATGACCACAGCCGACAGCGCATTGGCCGGGTTGTCGTTGGGATCGGAGAAGCCGAAATCGGCAGCCGTGAATGTGTAGCTGGTATCTTCCGCAATCGTTACGGTCTTGTCTGCGCCGGAAGGCGCATCGTTGACGGCGGTGATGCTGATCGTTGCCGTATCGATATCCGTCAGCGACGGGCCGCCGGTATTGCCATTGTCGTTGGTGGTCATGGTCAGCGTGACGCTGGCGACCGAATTGGCGGCTGGTGTGAAGGTCGGACGGTTACCGCTACCGAGATAGGCATTGATGGCCGAAAGCGTGCCGTTGAGCGTGATCGTGGCCGTGCCCGTGCCGCCAATCGTAACGCCTGCAACGCCGGTGGCATTCAATATGCCGGAACCGACCGACAGGGTGACGGTGACATTGCCGCTACCGGCATCCGGGTCGGTAATCGACAGGCCGGACAGCGCCAGCGTGTTGTCTTCCAGCACGTTGAAGGTGGGCGGCAACGTGTTGACCGGGGGCTTGTTGACCGCTGCGACGGCGACGGTGACTGTTGCCGTTTCGGTCGCGCCGCCCGATGTGACAGTGTAGGTGAACGAGGTAACGCCGGCATAGGCATTGTTCGGCGTGAAGATGAGCTGGCCGCCAGCCGTAAGCTGGACCTGGCCATTGGCGACGGTGACAGGCGCGCCACCTGCCGTGATCGCCACACCGCCCACGGCAGTGATGGTGCGACCGGCATTTTCAAAGCTGTCATTGGCAAGAACGGAGATCGCAACGGCCGTGTTTTCCGCCGTGGAAGCAGTGTCATCAACGATATCGGCAACACCCGAGACCGTGACGGCGATATTGGAGACAACAGGCGAGCCGACTTTACCGTCCGTGGTGGAAATGGTGATGCCGCCGGCCGCGCCGTAATAATCGGCGGTCGGCGTGTAGCTGGCACCGGCAAGTGCAGCATTGATCGCTGCCTTGGTGCCGGAGAAGGTCATGGTCGTGTTGGCCGTGCCGTTGCCGGTCGTGAAGGTCAGGCCAGCGATGCCGGATAGCGAGAATGTGCCGTTTGCAGCCGTGATGGTGACCGTCAGGTTGGTATCGTCGACATCGCCGATGGTGATGGCATTGCCCGCACCGGAGGAGAAGACCAGCGTGCCGTCTTCAGTCACCGTCTGGGCGCCAGGCACCGTGTTCACCGGCGCATCGTTGACCGGCGTGACATTGACGGTAACGGTCGCGGTTTCGGTAACGCCACCCGATGTAACCGTGTAGGTGAAGGTGGTCTGGCCGTTGAAATCGGCGGCTGGCGTATAGGTGATCGTGCCGTTGGCGTTGAAGGTGACAGTGCCCTGCCCCGCCGGCGGCTGGGTGACGCTGGTCAGCACCGGTGTGCCTTCGAAATTATCAGCAGAACCGCCGCCGACGCCGGTAATCGCATTGAAGGTGATCGGCGTGTCTTCGGGCGTGGTTACCGTATCGGCGACGATATCGGATACCGGCGTTACTATGACGGCGATCGTATCTGTATCGCTGGTCGTTCCGTCCGACGTGACGACGGTGATCGTGTCCTGGCCGTTGTAGTCGGCGGTCGGATTGTAGCGCAGGCTGGCAAGCACCGCATTGACGGCTGCGGCACTACCGCTGATCGTGACGGTACCGCTATTGTTGTTGCCGATGGTGGCTCCCCCGGCTGCGGTGACGGAGATGGTGCCACGGGCGACGCTGACCGTCGTCGTCAGGTTGTCGCCATCGATATCTGTGACGGAAATGCCGCCGATGGCGATAGATGTATCTTCAGCGGTGGTTTGTGCGCCAGGCACAGTGTTGACCGGCGCGTCATTGACCGGGCTGACGGTGACGGAGACATTTCCAGTTTCAGAGACGCCACCGGACGCGACCGTATAGGTGAAGCTGGCCGGCCCGTTGTAATTGGCCGTCGGCGTGAAGGTAAGCGTTCCATCGGCGTTGAGGCGCACCGCGCCGTTCGTAACGTTGACGGAACCATTGACGGCAATGGCCGTGCCGTTGACCGCGGTGATGGTGCGGTTGGCATTCGAGAAAGTGTCGTTGGCGGATACGTTGATGATGACGGCGGTATCTTCGGCAGTCGTGGCCGTATCGGCAACGATATCGGCGACCGGCACGACTGTGATCGTGCTGGTATCGACATCCGTCAAACTGCCATCGCTGCTCGTCATCGACAACGTGACGGAACCATTGAAATCGGCAACAGGATTGTATTTCGGCGCGGCGACGGAGGCGAGATATGCGTTGATGTTGGCGAGCGTGCCGGTGAGCGTGATGGAGGCCGTGCCACCACCTGAAACGGTGACGCCGTTGGCGCCGGCTGCCGAAAGCGTGCCGGAATTGACGGCGAGCGTAACCGTCATCGTGCCTGAGCCGACATCCGGGTCGGCAAGCGTGATGCCGGACAGTGTCAACTGTGTATCTTCGTTGACGCTGAAGGCGGGAGGCAAGCCGTTGACCGGCGCATCGTTGACCGGAACGACGGCAACGGTGGTTATGGCGGTGTTGGAGTTGAGCGCACCGTCATTGACGATGACCGAAATGCTGCGCGGCGTGGAGCCCGGATCGCTGGAGGTGGAGCGATAGAGAACCTGCTGCAAGGCGGCCTGATACTCCGCCTTGGTGGCTGAACCACTCAGCGTGAGCCGGAAAGTGGCGGCGTCATAGCTGGCGGTGATGCCGGAAGGCAACGTGCCGTTGACGATCAGCACGTCGCTTGCCACCGCATTGGTGATAGTGATCACCGCGCCGGACATGTTCGCGCTGTCGATGTCGATGATCGACACGTCGGTATCGACGATCGATACGCCAGTGCCTTTTTCCGTGTAACTGGTGGAGTAACCGGTGCCGGCACCCGATGCGTCGAGATCGAGAACCGGTGCGTCATTGACCGGCGTGACGGTGATGATGCTGGTATCGACATCGCTCAGCGTGCCGCCTGAACCGGTATTGCCGCCATCGCTTGTGGTCATGCTCAGCGTGACATTGCCGTTGAAATCGGCGGCCGGCGTGAAGACGGGGCGCGTCGCGGCACCGGCAAGATAGGCGTTGATGTTGGCGAGCGTACCGGTCAGCGTCAGCGTGGCCGTTCCTGACCCGGTGATGCCGACGCTACCGCCCGCCGTGGCCGAAAGCAGACCGGAGTTGACGTTGAGAACGACCGTCATCGTGCCGCTGGCGGCGTCGACATCGGTAATGGACAGCCCTGCGAGACTGAGAGCTGTGTCTTCGGCTACGGAAAATACCGGCGGGAGAGTGTTGACCGGGGCATCGTTGACGGCCGCGATGGTGATGGTTCGGGTGTCTACATCGGTGAGCGCGCCGCCTGAACCGCTATTGCCACCGTCATTTGTGGTCATCGTCAGGGTGACGGAGCCATTGGCGTTGGCGGCCGGGCTGTAGACCGGCACGGCGCCTGAGGCGAGATAGGCATTGAGGTTGGCCAGAGTGCCGGTGAGAGTGATGCTGGCAGTGCCGGAATTGGCGACTGTGACGCCGGCGGCATTGGCGGCGCTGATCGTGCCACCGGTCACCGACAGGGTGATCGTCATTGCGCCGGTCCCGGCATCGACATCGGTGACGGACAGGCCGCTCAGCGCAACCGCGACATCTTCATTGGTATTCCAGCCGGCCCCCGGCAGTGTGTTGATTGGCGCATCGTTGACGGCAGCGACATTGATGGTGACGGTCGCCGTTTCGAGGATGCCGCCTGAATTGACGGTATAGGTGAACGTCGTCTGGCCGTTGAAATTGGCGGTCGGCGTGTAGGTGATCGTGCCGTCGGCATTGAAGGTGATTGTGCCCTGGCCTGCCGGCGGCTGGGTGACCGCGCTGACGAAACGCGCCGGATTGGCAAAGGTATCCGCGGTGGCGCCTCCGGTGCCGGTCAGCACGTTGAAGGAGACAGGCGTGTCTTCAGTGGCCGCGATCGTATCGTTGGTGGCGTCGGCAACCGGCGTGACGGTGATGGCGACCGTATCGGTATCGCTGAGTGAGCCATCTGAGGTTACGATGGTCAGGGTGTCGGAGCCGTTGAAATCGGCATTGCCCTGATAGCGCAGCGAAGCGACGACGGCATTGACCTGCGCCAAGGTGCCCGAAACGGTGACGGAAGACGTGCCGACACCGGACACCGTGCCGACATTGGTGACGGAAGGCGACAGGATGCCTTTGGTGACGGAAAGTGTGACTGTGACGTTTGTGCTATCGACATCATTGACCGAGATGCCGGCAATAGCGGTCAGCGCGTCCTCGGCTATCGACTGTGTGCCGGGAACGGTGTTTACCGGCGCATCGTTGACGGCGATGACGTTGACGGTAGCGATCGCGGTGTTGGAATTCAGGCCGCCATCATTGGTGAAGACGCTGATACTCCGGGTGACGGTCGAGGGATTTTCAGAGGTCGAGGAATAGCGGATCTGCTGCAGCGCCGTTTGATACGCGGCATTGCTGGCAGAGCCGGACAGAACCAATGTAAACGTCGCCGGATCGTAGCTTTGAATGCTGATGCCGGACGGCAATGCGCCTGCCACAGAAAGAAGATCACCCGCTTGGCCGTTGGTGATCCGCACGGTCAGCGAAGCCATGCTGGCATTATCGACATCAGTGATCAGCGCATCGTTGGCGGCGATGGCAACGCCGGTGCCGTTCTCCGTATAACTGGTCGAATATCCGGTGCCGGTGCCGCCTGCACTCAGATCGAGAGCCGGCGCGTCGTTGATCGGCGTGATGTTGATAATGGCCGTATCGGTATCGGTGAGCGCGCCACCGCTTCCCGTATTGCCACCATCGTTGGTGAGCATGGTCAGCGTCACGGGGCCGTTCGCATCCGCAACGGGAATATAAACCGGTGCGGATGCGCTGGCGAGGTAGGCGTTGATATTCGCGAGTGTGCCGGTGAGCGTCAGAATGCCGGTGCCGGAACCGGAAACGGCCACATTGCCTCCCGCCGTTGCCGTGATCGTGCCGGTGGGTACGGACAGCCGAACGGTAATCGTGCCCGAGGCGACATCGAGATCGGTGACCGCGAGGCCGGTCAGCGCGATGCTGGTATCTTCATTGGTCGTCCAGCCGGCCGGAATGGTGTTGACCGGCGCATCGTTGACGGCCGCGACCGCCACCGTGGCAACTGCGGTGTTGGAATTGAGCGCACCGTCGCTGACGGTGACGTTGATGCTGCGACTGGTGGCCGTCCCGCCATTCGTCGGATTGTCCGATGTGCTGGAGTAACGAACCTGCGACAGGTAGGTCTGATAATTGGCTTTGGTATCGGAGCCGGTCAGCGTCAGCGTAAAGGTGGCGGCGTTGTAGGTGGCGGTGATATTGCCGGGCAAAGCCGCAACCATGGACAGGACATCGCCAAGCTGACCGTTGGTAATGACAATCGTTGCCGACGACATGTTGGCGTTATCGACGTCGATAACGCTCGTGGAGCCGCCCGTGATGGCGACGCCCGCGGCATTTTCCGTGTAGGAGGTACTGAAGCCCGTGCCGCCAGCCGTGCTGTCGAGATCGAGGATCGGCGCGTCATTGACGGGGTTGATGGTGATCGTACGGGTATCCGTATCGATCTTGGCGCCGCCGGTACCGGTAAAGCCGCCGTCATTGGTGACCATGGTGAGCGTCACAGGACCATTGGCATCCGCGACCGGAACATAAACCGGGGCCGAGGAGCCGGCGAGATAGGCATTGATCGCGGCAAGCGTACCGGTAAGCGTGATCGAACTGCCCGAACCGGTAACGGTGACGCCGCCGGCACTGGTCGCTGCAAGCGTACCGCTATCGACCGAAAGCGTAACGGTCATGACACCTGTGCCGGCATCGGGGTCGGCGATCGACAGGCCCGTCAGCGTGACATTCGTATCTTCGTTGGTGGTCCAGCCGGCAGCCGGCAGGGTGTTGACCGGATCGTCGTTGACGGCAATGACATTGATTGTGGTGGTTGCCACCGGCGAGGAAAACGCACCGTCATTGACCATGACGTTGATGATACGTGCCGTCGTTCCCGGATTATCCCCGCTGTTGGAGAAGGTGATATTGCGGATGGCCGTGGCATACGCTGCCTTGGTGGCGTTGCCGGTCAGGTTGATGGTGATCTGACCGGGTGTGGACGTATCGATGCTGCCGGTGACACCGGCCGGCAGCGTCCCAAGCGTCAGAAGGTCGCCAGCCTGGGCATTGGTGAGCACGATGGTGGCGGCGCGCATGTTGGCGCTGTCGAGATCGCGCACGCTTGCGGCTGCTGCAGCGATGTTCACGCCCGCGCCATTTTCCGTATAGGTAGCGGAATAGTTCACCCCAGGTGTGGCATCGACATTCGTCAACGCGCTGACATTGCCGATGAAGATGTCGTCGGTGCTGGGAGCAAGGCCCAACAGGCCGCCGGTCGAATTATAGGTGAAGACGAGCGGGCCAGATGCAGCCACTGTCGACGGCAGATTGAGCGTTACCGGTGTCCGGGTCCAGGCAGTGGTGTTGACCGCGGACGCCGCAACGGTGGCCGGCGAGCCGCTGGCGCCGTTCAGGTAGGTGATGGTGGCGGTATTGGGCGAGCCGCCAACGACACCGGTGGATAGGCGTGCGTAAACGACGCCGTTGATGGAGATTTCCAGTGTGGCAGGGGTGCTGTTGTCAGTCGAAAGACCGAGCACGGAATTGTTGCTCCAGCCCACATCGAACGTCAGCTGCATTGCGCCTGAAGGCGCAAGTCCGTCGTTCCAGCCGGCAAGGTTGGTCTGTGTCACCGTGCCGGTGACGCCGGAACTCTGCCAGGCATAACCACCCGTGACCCCACCACCACCGGAGCCGCCGGTCGTCCAACCGGTGCCTCCCGGCGCACTTCCATTGACGATGATCTGCGAGGATGTTGTGCCCGAATTCAGATCGACGGTGGGGCCGACCGCATTGTATGAGATATCGGCCGTCAGGACCGATGCGCCGATACCGCCGACGCTGACCGAGCGGGTATTGCCGTTCGTCGCCGGGGAGGTGCCGAGAGCGCCGTTGGTATCGGTTACCCGCACCACGTACTGACCCGGCAGCACGCCCGTGAACAGGTAGGCGCCGTTGATATTGGTGGTATCGGTCGCCAGCACGCGTTCGCCTGCATCGGCAATGCCGTTATTGTTGACGTCATCCACCAACTGCACCGTGACGCCGGAAATGCCGCCATCGATACCGGCATCGAATACGCCGTTGCCGTTGTTGTCGTCGAACACCATGTCGCCGATGCTGGAGGTGGGCGGTGTCCAGCTGGCCGCATCGCTGATCGCCGTTGCCAGCGCCGTGCTGCCGTTGGTGGTGATGTTTATGGCCGAGCCGATGGTGGCGCCGGTTGTCGGATTGAAACGCTGGATGATCGGCGTGGCGCCCTGCGTGACAGTTCCGACCACGTAGGAATTGCCGGCCGTATCCGTGGCACCCTGTGCGGCACCCGGATTGGCGAAGGTCGTGCCGACCTGGGTACCGGTTGCCAGGCTATAGCGGTTGATGCCGCCGGCGGTGATGCTCAGAAGATTGTTGTTGGCGGCATCGATGGCGAAATCGCCCCAATCCGTCGATGCAAGGTTGGAGCCGAAGGTGGAGACGCCGGCAAGCGTTCTGCCATCGGCGGAAAATGTCAGCCGCCAGATCTGCGCATCGCCGGCACCCGATTCGACACCGAGGTAAAGCGAGCCACTATAGAAGGCCGCCGCACCACTGCCGACACCACGTGTGCCGATGACCACGTTGGTGATCGATCCGTTGCTGCCAAGGTCATTGTCGATCAGGATATGGGTATTGTTGATGAAATCGTAAGCGAACAGCGCCCTGTTGGTGTTCGCGGCGGCGGAGTCCGTGTAGTAGATCAGCCCGTTCGCCTGATCGACGGCCAGCGAGTTGATCGTGTCGGCGATCGCGATACCGCCGACCGAACCTGGTACGACAGTGATCGCAGTTGCCTTGCCGGTGGCCAGATCAACGCTGTAGATCGTTTTTTCCGAGGAAACGAGGACGGCGCCATTGCCGACCGAAGCCTGCACATTGAGCAGTTCCGCATAACGTTCCTGCGCATCGGCGGAAACGATGGATTTCGTCGTTACCTCGCCATAACGATATTCCAGCGTCCAGTCGCCACCTTTGGCCGTAGCGCCCGTCGCGTCGTCCGAAGCGGCGATATCGGCGCCGGTCTGATAACTCATCATTCGCGCCGCGCTTTCGCCGAGCTCTCCTCGCGCGAAATCGCAGCCGTAAATAAGAATATCGGCATCGTCCGCCAGCGAGGACCGCAGGCTCTGCAGCTCATCGGCATATTCATCGGCCATGGATTCGACCGTCAGCGTGGCGTTGCCGAGATAGAGGCGGCCTTCATCCCCGTGAGATATGATGTGGATGGACTGAACATCGTTCATGCCGCGTAGCGCTTCGGCCAGCTGCTCGACACCATTTCGCCCCTGCTCGAGCACGACCAGATCGAAATCGCCTTCGATGCCGTGAAGCAGTGATTCGTAATCCGGAACAGAACTGTCGACCACAACGACCTGTCTGCCGCTTTCCGCGACCGACGGCGCAGCCGTGGATTGCACATCCGCATGCGCGCCTTCGGCCGCACTCGCGAGCGCGCGCGTAAGTGCGTCGCTGTCGTGCGTATCCGCAGGCGCCTTTTCTTCGGCCTGCAGCGTTGCCGAATTTTCCTTGTCCTGAGCATGATCGACGGTGGCTGCGAGAGCCGCATCAAACGCAATGCGCTGCTCCAGCTCCATCAGCATGGAGCCGAAACGATCCTGTCCCCTCGCCTTTTGTGGTTTAGCCTTCTTCTTGGAAAAAGGCTTTTTCGGGCGAGTGAAATGCTCGTTCATGACTTACCTCCCCGCGCAGAAAGCGGACGAACACAACGTCCGGCTTCCGCGCCGGCGGGCTTTGGGGCCCACCCGTTCATCGGCGATTAAATCGACCTGAATCGAATATTAGGATTCAGTTGTTTACCAAAATACAAACAGCTACTATTAATTTTAGCAATACATGATGTTTTGGAAACCCCGTATTTTATCGGGACACCAGGAAAATTCGGGTCGCCCTTCGCTCAGCCAGGACGGGAGAGTTTTTAGTGCCTACACGTTCATGCGCGCTAATATGTTAGCGAGTTGTTAATCATATTCGTAAATCCTGAAGCAGCCCAGGGTTTTTGCTCTTCACGCATGACCGCGCTTAGGTTGACGTGTTTTTAAAAGAGGCATCCGAGGCGCCTTTCGGGTTTTCCGAGATGAGTATTTTAAGGGTGGTAACTGAGGTGCAGCGGTGAAATTTCCCTATTTATGGATTGTCCCGATCAGTTTGATTGCAGTTGGATGCTCGGTAAAAACCGAGCCACTCAAGGCCGAAGCGAACATCTCTTTTGCCAATGACAAACTGGTGAGGGCCACCGCGAATCAGGAGCCGGTCACCGGATCCATCGATCTTTACGAAGCCATGGCGCGGGCACTGAAATACAATCTGGACACGAAGGTCGAAATCATGGAGGCTTCGCTGAAGCTTCGTGAGGCGGACCTTGTGACCTACAGCGCGCTGCCGAAACTGGTGGCCGGCGCAGGGTATGCCGGCCGTGACGAAGGCGATCCTTCCACGCCCTCGACGCGCGATCCCAATGTCCGCACCGGCGATCTTACATTCTCCTGGAACGTTCTCGATTTCGGCCTCTCCTATGTGCGTGCCAAGCAGGCGGCGGATCAGGCGCTGATCCAGGAAGAGATGAAGCGCCGCATCGTCAACAAGGTCATCGAGGACGTGCGCACCGCCTACTGGCGCGCAGCCAGCTACCAGCGTCTTGTCGGCCGCATGCGCGCGCTCGAAGGCCGTGTCGCGAGGGCATTGCGCGAGACCCGCGGGCTTTCCGGCAGTGGCGAGGCCTCACCGCTGGTGGCACTGACCTACGAGCGCGAACTGATCGAGGTGAAGCGCGAAGTGGAACAACTCGAGGGCGAACTGAGGGTCGCCAAGAGCCAGTTGGCCGCGCTGATGAACATCACTCCGGGCACCGAATTCACGCTTTCCGTGCCCAAGCGCAGCATGCCGAAACTGAGCGTTCCCAACGACCTTTCGGAAATGTACCGGATCGCCGCCGCCAACCGCCCGGAAATGCGCGAAGTCGCCTACCGCATGCGCATCAACGAGCAGGAGGTGAATGCCGCTCTCCTCGACATCCTTCCCGGCTTCAGCGTTTATGCCGGCAAGAACTACGACAGCAACGACTTCATCACCGATCCGAACTGGGCATCCTGGGGCGCCAAGGTCAGCTTCAATGCGATGAAGCTTTTTGCCCTGCCGGCGACGAACAGGAAGATCGACGCGGAAAAGGAAGTGCTCGATGCCCGTGCGCTATCGGTCGCCATGGCAGTGATGACGCAGGTCCATATCAGCCGCGCCCGGTTCACCCATCTCAACAAGTCCTATTCGACGGCATCGGCCCTTTCCAACGTCTCGCACCGAATTCTCAACCAGGTGCGGGCGGAAACGAAAGCGCAGAAGACCAGCGAACAGATCCTCATTCGCGAGGAAATGAATGCCCTGGTCGCCGATGCCAAGCTCGATATGGCTTATGCCGACATGCAGAACGCCTACGCCAATGTCTATGCCTCGCTGGGCGTCGATCCCTTTCCACGCGGGTTGACGACCAGGGAAAGCGTTGCCGAAATTTCCAGGCGCATGAAGGCGCTGTGGAACGAGGGCGGCGGTGCCGCAGTGATTTATGTGAAGGCTGAAACGACGAGCGTTCAGTAACTGAATACGAGGTCGATCATGACTGATCGGACGGATTTTTGGACAAGAGGATCGCGCCCGCGATACTACGGCGCGGTTTTCGCCGTTTGGCTGTTGGGATCGTTGGCCGGCGGCGGCACTGCGTTGGCACAGGCAGGCAACGAAACCCTGCGCGGCATCGTCAAGCCCGTCAACGAGGCGATGATCGCATCCGACATGACCTTCCCCATCCGCTCTCTGCCGTTTCGCGAGGGGCAAAGTTTTGCCAAGGGCGATATTCTGGCCGAGTTCGAATGCGGTGATCTGGCTGCCCAGGTCAAATCGGCCGAGGCCATGTTGAGAGCCGAGAAGATCACGTTGGAGAACAACGAACGACTGGCGAAATCCCGCGCGGTGGGTAATTTCGAGGTCGAGCTGTCGCGCGCCAAGGCAGATCAGGCGGCCGCCGAGCTGGAAGGTTTCCGCTCCAAGATGTCCCGCTGCACGATTCGCGCGCCTTACGATGGGCGCATCGCCGTCATGCGCGCGCATGAGCACGAAATCCCCGAGCCGAACCAGCCGATGATGCAGATCGTTTCGCAATCCGACCTTGAGATCGAGATTCTTCTGCCATCCGACTGGCTGCGCTGGCTGAAGCCACGAAGCCGTTTCACCATCCGCATCGACGAAACGGGCAAGAGCCTCGGCGCAGAGATCGTGCGGATCGCCGCCGTGGTAGATCCCGTCAGCCAGACGGTAAAGGTGACCGGGCGTTTCTGGAACGGCGCCGAAGGTGTGTTGCCCGGCATGAGCGGCGCAACCACGTTCGAAGACGTGCCGGCAAGCGAGTAGCGCCCATGGAATTCAAGATCACACCCAATCCTGATCAGGCCGGCGCAGCAAAGCCGGTTGCCCAGGGTGCGGGACCGCCGCCGCGCCCATCGGGCAGTCAGACCATCAAGGCACAGGCACAGCCGGCCGCCGATGCCGGGGCAAAGGCGCTCGATCTGCTTTTGAAGGTGGAAGCTGAGGCCAGGCAGGCGCAAACGGTCGGCGAACTGGCCTTTCTGATTGCCAACGAGACAATGCGCCTCACCCGCTGCCGTCAGGTTTTCGTGCTGCAGGGGCGGTCCGACGTCTTCACGGTTCGGGCGGCGAGCTCCATCGGCGCGGTGGACCGCAACTCGCCCCGCATACGCTGGGTGGAAGCCGTCGTTGCCGTTCTGCAAAAGGAGACCGGCCTCAAATCCGCTTCCGCCTTCACGCTGCCTGCCCATTGCCCGCCGGGGGATACGGAACACAAGAGCTTCCCCTATAGCTTCATGAACTGGCAGCAATTTGCCCTGCGTGACGGGAAAGTTTTCGGCGGCATGCTTTTGGCACGCGAAACGGCGTGGAGCGAGATGGACAGCCTCATCTCCCGGCGACTGGCGGATACCTATCAGCATGCCTGGGCAGCGCTGACCGGCGAACGCAAGCTGCGACGACGGCTGAAGATCAAGCCTTTGCTGGCGGGAGCAGCAATTGCCATGATCGCACTGGCTTTCGTGCCGGTGCCGATGACGGTGCTGGCGCCAGCCGCCGTTGCGCCCATTGCGCCTGCGGTGATTGCGGCGCCACTGGACGGCGTGATCGACACCATTCTCGTCAATCCCGATCAGCGCGTGGCCAAGGGCGAGCGGCTTGTGCAGATGTCCGATGTGGTGCTTCGCAACGAACTGGCCGTCGCCGAACAGGATGTTCGGGTAGCACAAGCCAAGCTGATGCAGGTGACGCAAGGGGCGGTTTCCGACCCGCGCCTGCGCGCCGAACTGGCTGTGACCCGCAGTGAACTCGCCGTCGCTTCCGCCAAACGCGATTATGCCCGCGACATGCTGGAGCGTTCCGATATCCGTTCTCCGGTCGATGGCCTGGCGATCTACACCGACAAGCGCGACTGGATAGGTCGACCGGTGACGACGGGCGAGCGCATCATGGAAGTCGCCGACCCATCGCGCATGCAGCTGCGCATCGACGTGCCGGTGGCGGACGCGATTGCGGTGGCGCCTGGCGCCAGCGTGCGCGCCTTTCTCGATTCCGATCCGCTGCGTCCGGCCCGCGCGACGGTGGTTTCCGCCTCCTTCGAGGCGCGCATGGTGGAGGGCGACAAACTTGCCTACCGCATCTATGCCGAGCTGGAGGATCCGCCGCAGGGCATGCGGCTCGGCATTCGCGGCACGGCGCAGATTTATGGCGACCGGGTATTCCTGGGATATTACCTGTTCCGCAAGCCGATAGCGCTGATGCGCCAGAAGTTCGGATTATGACGGCGGCGCCGCAAACACTGTCGCTTCCCGCCGGCGTACAAATGATCTCCGGCGGTCAAGGCGCAAGCGCCAAGGCGCAGGGCGCACCCCAGGAAATTCCATTGCCGCCGATCCGGGAAGACCTTCAGATCACCAAGGGCGGCGTCAGTTATTCGGGCGCACCCACGTGGGTGGTGCTCGATCCGCTGCGCAACAAGTTCTTTCGCATCACATACGAGATGTTCCAAATCCTTTCGCTCTGGAATGCGGCCCGCACCGTTTCCAATCTGATCAAGGCGGTAAATACACGCTTCGGCAACACGCTCTCGGGCGAGGATATCGTTTCCATCATCCGCATGCTGGAACAGAACATGCTGCTTTCGCAGCCAGCGACCAGTTCATGGCGAAGCCTGCACCAGCGCGCAAATCAGAAACATTCGTGGTTCATGCGGCTGATCCACAACTACCTGTTCTTCAAGATACCGCTCGTGCGGCCGGATCGTTTCATTCGCGCGACATGGCCGTCGGTTTCGCTGTTGTTCAGCCGCGGGTTCGGCATCGTGACATTGATTGCGGCGGCGATCGGCATCTATCTCGTCTCGCGGCAGTGGGAAGATTTCATCGGCACCTTTCCTTACGTCTTTTCGCTCGAAGGCGCAGTCGTTTCGGTCCTGTCGATCATCTTCATCAAATGTCTGCACGAACTGGGACACGCCTACGTCGCGCATCGATACGGCTGCCGGGTACCGACGATCGGCATCGCTTTCATGGTGATGGTGCCGCTGCTCTACACCGACGTCAGCGATGCGTGGAAACTGACCTCCCGTCGCGAGCGGCTGCGCATCGATTCCGCCGGTATCATGGTCGAACTGGCTGTTGCTTCCTTCGCGCTGCTGCTCTGGGCGTTTCTGCCGGACGGAGTTTTGCGCAGCGCCGTTTTCGTGCTCGCGGCGACAGGCTGGATCATGAGCCTGATCGTCAACCTCAATCCGTTCATGCGGTTCGACGGCTATTACATGTTCGCCGATCTGCTGGGCGTCGAAAACCTGCAGCCTCGTGCCTTCCGGCACATGCGCTGGCGGCTGCGCGAGTTCCTGTTCCGGCCGAACTACGCGGCACCGGAAGCGTTTCCACCCCGGCTCGATGCGATCCTTACGATCTACGCGGTGGCCACCGCGATCTACCGGATCGTGCTTTATCTCGGCATTGCCCTTCTCGTGTACCACTTCGCGGTCAAGATCGTGGGCATCATGCTGTTTGCCGTTGAAATCGGCTTTTTTCTCATCCGCCCCGTGTGGATGGAAATGAAGGAATGGTGGTCCATGCGTAACGACATCCTTGCCAGCCGGAGAACTTACATCACCGCGAGCGTCTTTTTCGGGCTCGTTTTGCTTGCCTTCCTGCCGCTTTCCACACAGGTGAGTGCGCCGGCCATGGTGCTGCCGCGCGAATTCGTGCGGCTTTACCCACAGGAGCCGGGCCGGATGGAAAAGATTGCCGTCATAAAGGGCCAGTCGGTCAAAGCCGGCGACATTCTGTTCGTGATCGACGCGCCGGCGGTGGAACAGGAAATGCGGATCGTGGCGGAGGAAATAAAGCTGGCGCAGCGCCGGCTTGCCCGAGTTGGCGCCAATGCGGAGGACCTGGCGGCGAAAAGCGTGATCGAAAGCGAACTCGGCGGTCTTTCCGCCCGAGCCAAGGGATTGGACGAACGTCAGGGACAGCTGACGGTGCGTGCGCCCTTCGATGGTCGCATCAATGATCTCAACCCCGACATTCACGAGGGGCAATGGGTATCTCGTGCCGACCAGTTGGCCTTTCTCTCATCGAGCGCCGGCACCGTGGTTCGCGGTTATGTGGGCGGCAACGACGGCCGGCGACTGACGCAGCAAGCAGGCGGCTGGTTCGTTCCCGACGATGTAAGCGAACCGAGACTGCCGATCACCTTGACCGCGCTGGCGCAATCCGGCGCCCGCGAGATCGACATACCCCAGCTGACCTCACATTTCGGCGGCGCGATCGCCGTACATCCGCCATCGGGCGGGAAACGGCAGACGCTGGCGCCGGTCACCGCCGAATATGGTGTGACCGCCAACGTGCTTGGCACGGCCGAACCGCTGGGGCGATCGCTCCAAGGAGTGATGGTACTGGATGCAGCTGGGGAAAGCTTTGCCGCCAGCGCATGGCGACGGGTTGTCACGGTCGTGTTGCGGGAAGCCGGTTTATAAACACGTCACAAAAGACGTTGGGTTTTGCGGCGACGACATGCGTCAGCCAATCAAAGTCCTTCCTTAAGCCGGTAACCGACACCGGTCTCGGTGAGAATGTAGCGCGGCTGATCCGGCGTCTCTTCGATTTTCTGGCGCAACTGGCGGACATAAACGCGCAGATATTGCACATCGGTCGGCTCACCCCAGACATGTTCCAGCAGGAAGCGATGCGTGAGCACCTTGCCCGCATGCTGCACCAATACACGCAGGATGTCGTATTCCTTCGGCGACAGCTTGATCTCGTTACCGGCGACCTTGACGATACGCTTGACCAGATCGACCGTCAGCTCCCCCGTCTGGAAAACCGGCTTTTCGCCTTGTGTCTGCAGCTTGTGCCGCAATGCGACGCGGATGCGGGCGACCAGTTCGTTCATGCCGAAAGGTTTGGTGATGTAGTCATCCGCACCCAGTTCCAGCGCCTTGACGATACCAGCCTCATCGGTGCGGCTCGACAGGATGACGATCGGAAGGTCGAGACCTTCGGCCCGCCATTTTGCCAGAAGCTCATGGCCGGACATGTCGGGCAGGCCAAGATCGAGCAGGATCAGGTCCGGCTTTTCGGTCTTGACGAGTTCCATCGCCACCTTGGCATTCATGGCTTCGCTGATGGCATAATCCTGAGTCGAGAGACCGACGCGCAGGAGCTTGCGGATCGGCGGCTCGTCATCGACGATGAGGATGCGCACGGTCGACTGCATCACTTGTTCCCCTGTGAAATCGGCGGCTGCACAGCAATCGGCAGGCTGACGGTGAAAATTGCGCCGGAGCGATCCGTGCGATTGGCGGCCTTGATACGCCCGCCCATGGCTTCCACGAAACCCCGGCAGATGGACAGGCCAAGCCCCGTGCCGGCGCGTACGAAATCGCCTTTGCGCACCCGGTAGAAGCTGTCGAAAATTCGTTCGAGATCATCGACGGGGATGCCCGGACCTTCATCGGTGACGGCAAGACTGATCCTGTCGCCATCCGACCAGCCGCGAAGTTCGATGACGGTATCTTCCGGGGCATACTTGGTGGCATTGTCGATAAGGTTGAACAGGACCTGTTCGAGCAAGACCGCATCCACCCGCACCATCGGCAGATCCTGTGGGATGGAGACCCGGATCTTATGGGAGGCGATCATCTTGGCAGCGCGGCCGAGCGCGGTGCCGACGATGTCCCCCGGGAAATGCAGCGCGTAATTCGGCTCCATCGTGCCTGAACCGAGACGGGTCATATCCAGAAGATTGACGATAAAACGGTTGAGGCGTTCGGACTCGTCTATCACGGTGGAGAGCAGCTCAAGCCGCGATGTGTCATCCAGATTGCCATGAAAATCCTTCAGCGTGCCGGCAGAACCCATTATCGAGGCAAGCGGGGTTTTCAGGTCATGCGAGATGGAGCTCAAAAGTGCGCTGCGCAGACGGTCGGTCTCTGCGGCAAGACGGGCACGATCGACGTCCGACACCAGTTGCACACGTTCGATCGCCAGCGCCGCCTGATCGGCCAGCGCGTCGAACAGGCGTTGTTGTTCGGGCGTCAGCAGCGGCCCCTGCCGGTCATTGTCGAGACCGATGACACCGACTGCCTCGCGCCCGGTCTTGAGCGGCAGATAGAGCCGTTTTGCTCCCGGCAGCGTATCGGCAGCACGACCGGCTGGGCGGTTATGTTCCCAAGCCCATTTGGCGGCTGCGATGTCGGCATCGACCAGCGTGTCGTCCGGTGGATAACCTGCCTTCACGACGATCTCGCCCGCTTCCGGCAATAGGATGACCACCCGCACCTTGAGCATGGAGGCAATCTGGAAGGCGGTGGCCCAGAGCACGTCATCCAGCGTGCCGGTGCCGGCCAGTTTTTTGGAGAAGAGATATAGGTCCTCGGTGGTTTTCGCTCTCTGGCGCGCCGCTGCGGCCTGTCGCTGCACGGCAGCGGCGAGATTGCTGGCGACCAGAGCTACACCAAGGAAGAAAACCAGTGCAACGACGCTTTCTGGGTCGCGGACGGTGAAATTGTAGCGTGGTTCGAGGAAAAAGAAGTTGAAGGATAGCGCCGCCAGCACCGAGGCATAGATACCGTTTGCCAGCCCTCCCCGAACCGCCGCGATCATGACTGCCATCAGGAAAACCAGCGCCAGGTTTTGAACGGCCAGCGTCTGATCGAGAAGTGTGCCGATCCCGACCGCCAGCGCCACAAGTGCAGTGCTGCCAAGATAAGACAAGAGCTTGAACGGACGCGGTGGCGGCGCCGTGCGCACGCCGCTGGCAGGCCCATCCGCCTGCCGGCCGGAAATGACGTGAACGCTGATATCCCCCGCGTACCGCACCAGATCCTGCGTGACCGAGCCCTGCCACAGTTCCAGAAGCCACGATTTTCCCGAGCGGCCGATGACGATATGCGTGAAATTGTTGGCGCCTGCATAAGTGACGATTTCGGCAGCCACGCGCGATGCCGGCAAGGTGACGGTTTCGGCACCCAACTGTTCGGCAAGCCGCATGGTTGCCGCCAGCCGGCTTTTCTCCTCTTCGCTGCGCATGGCGTCGCGCGGAGTTTCCAGGTGGATTGCCGCCCATGGCGCGCGCAGCCGATCCGCCTGACGGCGGGCATATCGGACCAGACCCGGACCGTCGCCGCCGTGATCGAGGCAGACCAACACCCGCTCGCCCGCCGCCCATGGACCCGAAATGGCATGCGCACGCATGTGGTTGCGCAGCTGGTCGTCCACACGTTCGGCGGTTCGGCGCAATGCCAGCTCTCGCAAGGCTGTCAGGTTGCCGGGCGAAAAGTAGTTTTCCGTCGCCCGCTTTGCGGTCTTCGGCATGTAGACCTTGCCGTCATGGAGACGCTTGATCAGGTCGTCCGGTGTGATGTCGATGATTTCGATGTCATCTGCGCGATCTATGACCGAATCCGGCACGGTTTCGCGCACACGGATACGGGTGATCTGGGCCACGACGTCATTGAGGCTTTCGATGTGCTGGACGTTCAGCGTGGTATAGACATCGATGCCACGCGACAGCAACTCGAGCACATCGAGATAACGTTTCGGGTGCCGGCTCTCCGGCGCATTTGTATGGGCAAGTTCATCGACCAGAACCAAAGAGGGACGCCGCGCCAGGATGGCATCGAGGTCCATCTCGTCCAGCGTCTGGCCGCGATATTCGATGATCCGCCGCGGGATGATTTCAAACCCCTCGACCAGCGCCATGGTCTCATGCCGGCCATGGGTTTCGACAACACCGATCACGGTATCGACGCCATCCGCCTGACGAGCGCGACCGGACATCAGCATCTCGTATGTCTTGCCGACCCCGGGCGCGGCTCCCAGGAATATCTTCAGGCGGCCGCGATTTTCCTGCTCCGCGCGTTCAAGCAGCGCTTCCGGAGACGGGCGGCGGTCGCCGTCATCGAGTGCCATTAAAAATCTCCGGCGCCAGACCTTGAGGCGCGCCATCAGGAATCGCTGTATTCAGAAGACACTAGATGGCCCGGTACCGATAGGAAATCGAGTAGGCTGCGGCGGCAAACATATAGGAATTTTATATATGCCGACGCCTCGCAGCTCACCCCAACATATTGCGGATGGTGCGCAGGAACACGCGCGAGCCCGTGTCGATCAGCTCATCGGGAAAATCGTAATCGGGGTTGTGCAGGCGGGGATGATCCATGCCTGAACCGGGGAAAAACATCGCCGACTTGGAAACGTGGCCGAACAGCCCAAAATCCTCCGAGCCTTTCATGGGCAGGAAACCGTCCCCCTCATCATAGGTGACGCCTTCGCACTCCATCGCGGCTTTCAGGTGCTCGACGGCTGTCTCATCGTTTTCGCAGTGGTGAAAGACGTCGTGATAGGTGATGTTCAGACCAAGGCCCGCCTGAGACGCCACGCTTACCGCCAGTTCTTCGGCCTGCGCCACCAGCGCCGCCATGCGGGTATCGACCAGCGTGCGCAACGTCACCCAGATTTCCGCATAACCGGGAGCGATGCCGAAAGCCTCTTCGCCGATACGTGCGTGGGTCAACGTAACCAGGGAGAAATCCGGACCGACATGCGTGCTGCGGTTTGCACCGAGGCCAGGCAATTCTGCGACAAGCCTTGCCGCGGCAGGTGCTGGCGAGATGCCGTCTTCCGGGCAGGAGGCATGCGCCGTCTTGCCGGTGAGCTCGATCCGCATGCCGCGAGAAGCGCAATTGACGTGACCGGCCATCAGCGCCACGTGACCGAGCGGGCGGCCCGGCATATTGTGCAAGGAGAAGGAGAAATCCGGCTTCAGCGCGGCAAATTTTTCATCGGCGATGACGGCCGCCGCCCCCGCGCCATTTTCCTCGGCCGGCTGAAACATCAAGACGACGCGGCCCTTTTGTGGGCGCTGGCGACCAAGATCACGTGCAACGGCAACGAGCGTTGTCATGTGACCGTCATGACCACACAGATGCCCCTTGCCGGCGATCTCCGATTTGTAAGGCAGATCGGTCAATTCCTCGATGGGAAGTGCATCGAGCTCGCAGCGCAACAGCACAGTGGGGCCCGCTTGCGCCCCGACATAGATGGCGGCGACGCCGTGACCGCCGATGCCAGTGACGATTTCCTCCGGCCCGGTGGAGGAAAGGGCTTCGACAATCAGCTTTGCGGTTTCGATTTCCTCGCCGGAAAGTTCGGGCTTGCGGTGAAGGCGGTGGCGAAAGTCGCGCAGATCCTCGAATTCTGCTTGTGTCAGATACATTGTCTGCCCCTGGATTCTGCCGGTTTATCGATGACTATACGTGTACCGGAAGGCTTTCAATGCGCTTTTGCCGCAGGCTCTGACGTGGCGATCAACCCTATTTGTGTTTCCCCCGCGGATGTGGCGACCTACATTCCGAAAGACGACAGGAAATGTTGGAGAATACCGTGCCCGATCGCCTTGCCATTCGTTTTTCCGCCTGCGCTGCCGCTCTGTTATTGATGTTTTCAGCGCCTGCGTGGTCGCAGGAGCCACCGCCGGCGCATGGAGAGAAAGAGGCGAATCAGGATAACGAGCAGTCCGCGCCCGGCATTTTCAGCCTGATTCCGGCGGATTCCACCACCGACCACGTGCTTAAGTCTGGCGATATCGATCTGCCATATACCGCAACTGCCGGCACGCTGGACCTGATGGGCCAGGACGGCAACCGCACGGCGAAAATCTTCTATACCGCTTATGTGGCCAAGGACCGCAAGCCGGGCAGGCCTTTGACCTTCTCCTTCAACGGTGGACCGGGCGCGGCGTCGGCCTATCTGCATATGGGGCTTGTGGGGCCGAAAGTCCTGGAGTTCGGCGAGACCGGCGATAATGGCACTATGCCGGTGCTGAAGGACAATCCCGACAGCTGGCTGGCTTTCACCGACCTCGTTCTGATCGATCCCGTCGGCACCGGCTGGAGCCGTGCGGCCAATGACGAGGCGGCGGGCAATTTCTACAAGGTGCGGCAGGACGCCGAAAGCCTTGCCAAGGCGATCGCGCTTTACACCCAGCGCAACGACCGGCTGGAGGCGCCCAAATATCTTCTTGGCGAAAGTTACGGCGGTTTTCGCGCCGCGAAGGTGGCCGCCGCATTGAAGGACAGCCAGAGCATGCTGGTGTCGGGCATCGTCATGCTGTCACCTTTGCTGGAAGGCCGTTTTCTTGCCAATTCGGATGATCCGCTGAGTGCCGCGCTGCAATTGCCATCTTTGGCCGCTGCGGAAATGGAACGGCGGGGCACGTTTACAGCGGGCGGGATCAAGGAAGCCGAAAGTTTTGCCATGGGCTCCTACCTGACATCGCTTGCCGGCCCGCGCCCAAGTGGCAGCGCCGCCGATGGTCTTTACAGCCGGCTTGCCGGCATGACGGGCATACCGAAGGATGCAATCGTCCGCACACGTGGTTTTCTCGGCGATATATACGCAAAACAGATGGCGGGAGCCGGCAAGGTGGTAAGCCCCTATGACGCCGCCTATTCGGTGGCGGATGCCTACCCGGAATCGCCCTACGGCCAGAATGACGATCCGATCCTCGACGGTTACACGCGGGCCTATGGTTCGGCATTTGCCGCCTATGCCCGCAACGATCTCGGTTTCAAGACCGAGATGACCTATTCGCTGCTGAACACAGAGGTTAATCGTCGGTGGGAATGGAACGGCAATCGCGGCGGAGATGCCCGCGCATTGGCAAGCGTCTCCACCGACCTGCGAGACCTTCTGTCGGTCATCCCGTCATTCCGGCTGATGATCGCGCATGGTTACAGCGATGCCCTGACGCCTTATGGCGCCAGCCGATATGTGATCGACCACATGCCGCCGGAACTGGCGAACGGCCGCGCCTCGCTGAAAGTCTATCGCGGCGGACATATGTTCTACACGCAGATTCCGTCGCGTCAGGCGATGGCAGCCGATGCCCGTGCATTTTATGCACCCAAGGCCACGGACTGACCGGGCGTCGGTTCTGATCCTATGCCGGCCGGGAAACGGACGCCTTGACGAAATCGATGAAGGCCCGCAGCGGCGCCGGCACAAGACGCCTGCCCGAATAATAGAGGAACGGGCCAGAAAAGCGCTGGCTCCACGGTTCAAGCACTTCCTCCAGCGCTCCACTGTCGAGATGCGGCTTCAGCCAGCCGTCGAACAGATAGATGATGCCGGTGCCGGCAATCGCGGCCTCCACCGAAAGATCGACGGCACCGCCGGACTGGACGATCAGCGGGCCGGTCGGGTCGACGCGGAGGACTTCTCCGGCTTTTTCGAATTCCCACGGCCCCATCATCGCACCGCTGGCAAACCGGCCGCGCAGACACGCGTGAGACAGAAGATCGCGCGGATGCTGCGGCCGACCATGACGTTCCAGGTAGGCGGGTGACGCGGCCGTGACAAAACGCTGGATCCGCGGGCCGATCGGCACCGCAATCATGTCCTGTTCCAGGCGCTCGTCATAACGAATGCCGGCATCGCAACCAGCCGCGATGATATCGACAAAACTGTCGTCACTGATGATTTCCAGCCGGATATCCGGATAGGCAGCCAGGAAGCCCGGCACGATGGCAGGTAGAACCAGCCGCGCCGCGCTGACCGGAACATTTATGCGCAACACGCCGGTCGGTGTGTCTCGGTATCCGTTGACGACGTCGAGAGCGGTTTCGACCTCCGCCAGTGCCGGGCCGAGGCGCTCCAGAAGACCGCGCCCCGCTTCCGTTGGCACCACGCTGCGGGTCGTGCGGTTGAGGAGCCTCACACCCAATTGCGTTTCCAGTCGCCGCACCGCTTCGCTCAAACCCGATGCGCTATAGGCACCGCTGCGGGCGGCATCGCGAAAACCACCGGCACGGGCCACGGCCACAAATGCGTTAAGGTCTCCCAGATCTGTTTTCACGAGCGCCCCATTGTTCGAAATTCCGCACAACTCGTGCCGATTATAGTCGGTTATCGTGCGAACGAACAGGCGTTACGTTCGTTTCATCAAAAACGAAGGAGATCGATCATGACCGACATCGACAAAGCCGGCACATTCAAGCTTGGCGACCGCACCGTAACGCGCCTCGGCTACGGCGCGATGCAGCTCGCCGGCAAAGGTGTCTTCGGGCCACCAAAGGATCATGACGCAGCGCTTGCCGTTCTGAGGGCCGCCATCGAAAGCGGCGTGAACCATATCGACACCAGTGATTTCTACGGCCCGCATGTCACCAACAAACTGATCCGGGAAGCCCTTCATCCCTATACGGACGATCTTGTGATCGTCACCAAGATCGGCGCGCGGCGTGGTGCGGATGCCTCATGGCTGCCGGCGTTTTCTGCGGCGGAACTCGAGCAGGCGGTGCATGACAACCTGAAAAATCTCGGGCTCGATGTCATCGATGTCGTCAATCTGCGGCTGATGTTCGGCATACATGGCCCGGCCGAAGGTTCGCTGGAAGAGCCATTGACGGCACTGGCCGAACTGCAGCGCAAGGGTCTTGTGCGGCACATCGGGCTTAGCAACATCACGCCGACGCAACTGGCCGAAGGGCGCCGGATCGCCGACATCGTCTGCGTGCAGAACATGTATAATCTGGCACATCGCAACGACGACGGCCTGATCGACGATCTTGCTCGCGATGGCATCGCCTATGTGCCGTTCTTCCCGCTCGGCGGCTTCAGCCCGCTGCAGTCATCGACCCTTTCGGATGTTGCGGCACGGCTTGGTGCAACGCCGATGCAGGTGGCGTTGGCATGGCTTCTGAAACGGGCACCCAACATCCTGCTGATACCGGGCACGTCTTCCGTGACGCATCTGCACGAAAATCTTGCCGCAACCGAAGTCGAGCTTTCGCAGGAGGTCATGGTCGAACTGGATGGCGTGGCAGCCATCAAGCCGGCGTAAGGTCGCGACGAACGGCCCTTTACGCCGGAAGGCCTGTTCAGGCGCTATAAACAGCCTGCAGTCGCGCAAGATCCGAAATCTTCAGCTCAACCGGATCGGCGCCATCTCGCAAAGGCTTGAACCATGCGATGGCCTCAGCCACGGCCGTCGCATGCGGCTCAGGATAACCACCAAGCCCAATCGCCCATTGGCGCACGATGTCCCGCTCCATGCGTCCGGCAGCATAACGGTCATGCACTGCCCTTGCCGACTGGACAAGGTCATCGACACGCTTCATCAGTGAACCGCAGGCTCAGGATCATCGCCGCCGAAGAAGGAGCGGATGCCATCGCGTTCGACGGTCGCCAGAAACTCCTCGAAGGCTTCCCGGTCGGTCGCGAAAGGTTCGTCCCATGAGGTGAGATCGTCCTCTTCGGTGATGACTTCCAGCGTCCAGTCGTTCTGGGTCCCGGCAGGACGATAGATATCGACCAGAACGGTCACATCGTCCTCGGTGAACTCACCCGCCAGTTCGGAGTGCTCCATTTCGAGTTCTTCTGGCTCATTCGTCATATCGTCATCCTTGAAGTGGCCCCGCAGGGCGCGAACTGCTGAAATATACCGGCTTCATGACGCTGGCCAGAAGCTTGCACCATATCAGCCTTTCACCACACAGTCTTTTTGTCGCGAAGACCGCAAGCGTGGCATATTTGCAAGGTCTCTCGATCAACCACATGGAAATGCCGCCAATGTGATGACACCCGTCTTGTCCGCCCCATGGCGCCGATACAGAACGAACCATCATCGATTCCAAGAGAACACTCACCTCAAAATGACCAGCGAAATTCAATTGTCGCGGCGCGCCTTCGTCATCGGCTCTGCTGCCATGACTGCCGCCCTCGCAGGCTGCACCACCGATAGCGGCCCGAAAAACGTACCCGTGCCGGAACAGGTGCGCCGCCCGATCGTTCCCGCAACCGAAGCGGAATTGGCGGAGCGTTATGCGGCAATTACCGATGGCGGCCATCTGATCCCGGCCATCCCTTACCAGCAGATCGACCCGAAATATTATCGCCAGCGCGTGATCGATCCGACGGGCGAGAAGCCCGGCACCGTTGTCGTGAACACGCCGGAACGTTTCCTCTATGTGGTAGAACCGGGCGGCACGGCCATGCGTTACGGCGTCGGCATCGGCCGCGATGGTTTTGCCTGGCAGGGCGAGGGCGTCATTCACTGGCGTCAGCCTTGGCCACGCTGGAAGCCACCGGCAGACATGATCGCGCGCCAGCCGAACCTCAAGCGTTTTTCCGTGGAAAACGGCGGCATGGAACCGGGTGTCAAGAACCCGCTCGGCGCCCGCGCGCTCTATATTTTCCAGAACAACCAGGACACGCTCTACCGCCTGCACGGTTCGCCGGAATGGCAGTCAATCGGCAAGGCAACCTCTTCCGGCTGCGTGCGCCTGATCAATCAGGATGTCATCGATCTTTACGCGCGTGTGCCCTATCACGCCCGTATCGTCGTGCATCAGTAAGACGCCACATAGCCTTGCCGTTGATTTTGCAGGCGCGCCGGGATAGCCCGGTCATCAGATCAACGGCGGGCATGGCGAGATGACGAAAGATCGCGTTCACAAGGCACTGGTCGAGCGGATACAGGCTGTCGCCGGCCGCCTGACCTCGACCGAGCAAAAGCTGATTTCCGAACTGATGCGTGTGCCGCGCGAAGTGGCGATCGGCACATCGAGCGAATTTGCGGCCCGGCTCGGTGTGCATGAGGCAACAACCTCGCGCCTTGCCCGCAAACTGGGATTTGCGTCATACGCCGAATTTCGCGACGAATTGCGCCGCGAATACCTGAAGGTAGCCGACCCGGCCGAGCGCATTTCAGCAACGTTGAGCGATGCCCGCTCACAGGGTTTTCTGCCGCTTCTGGTGGCGAGCGAACTTTCGGCGCTGACGGCCATGACCGATCACATCAGCGATGCCCGCATTCTGGAAGCGGCCGAAAAGCTCGATTGCCGACGCGTCTTCATCTACGGTCATGGCAATGCCGAGGTTCTGTCCGTGCTGATGGAACGGCGGCTGCGCCGGCTTGGGATAGACAGCCATCCGCTTTCCGGCAATCCGCGTGATCTGGCCGAACAGATGCTCACGCTTTCAGCCGACGACGCGCTGTTGCTTTTCGCTTTCCGCCGCCAGCCGCCGGATTATGAACGGCTGATGCAGGTGGCGACCGAGACCAAGGCCAGAACGGTGGTGATTTCGGGAACGGTCGGTCCGTCCTTGACGCCCAACCCGGATGTTCTGCTATCCGCACCCCGGGCTGGCATGCCCGACAGCTTTCAAACGCTGACCGTGCCGATGGCGATCTGCAACGCCATCATCCTTGCCCTGGCGGAGCGACGCGGGCCGGACGCACTCGCCACGCTCGACAGGCTGGGAGACCTGATCGCAAGATTCGAAACCTGAATTGCAAGATAACTTGCACGTCATAAAACTGTAGCAAGAAAACCATACAAGCGGCTCAGACCTCATAACGGAGCCACGTCCATGCGCCGCCTTCTGACAACATCCGCTGCATTGCTGATGACCACCGCCGCTTTCGCGCACGAACTCGATACCAAGTCCGCCGCCGACCTGCTGCCGCAGGCCAAACAGGAAGGAAAGGTTACGGTTTATGCTTTCACCAGCCGGATCGGCCGGGTGGAAAAAGCTTTCGAGGCCGCGTATCCGGGCATCGACATGGTGACATTCGACATGTCATCCACCGAGCAGATCGCGCGCATCAAGAGCGAGGCGCAGGCCGGCCTGGCCGGTGCCGACGTGATTTACATTTCCGACGCGCCGGTGGTTCTGACCGAGCTTTTCGCCAACAAGCTGGTTGCCGCTTACGTGCCGCCGCGTGTTGCAGGTGATCTTGCAGAGAGCTTCAAGACTCCGCTTCTGGCGCAGCGCCTTTCCACTAAGGTATTGATGTATAACGAGGACGCCTATCCGAACGGCTCTCCGGTCAAGAACCTCTGGGACCTGACAAAGCCGGAATGGAAGGGCCGCGTGATCATGGTCGATCCGCTGCAGCGCGGTGACTACCTCGACCTGATGACCGAAATCGTCCTGAAATCCGACGAGATGGCCACGGCTTACGAAGCCACCTTCGGCAAGAAGATCGAACTTACCGACGGCAACGAAAACGCCGGCCAGCAGTTCATCGCCGACCTGTTTGCCAACGACCTCGTTCTGGTCGGCTCGACCGACGACGTCAACAAGGCGATCGGCGCCAAGGGGCAGGAAAAGCCGCCGATCGGCTTCACCAGCTATTCCGACCGCCGCGACAACGAGGATGAGGGCTGGGCACTGCAGGTGGCCAACGATGTGTCGCCTTCCAACGGCATCGTTTTCCCGGCGATGCTGGCGCTGAACCCGAAGCCTGCAAGCCCTGCCGCTGCCCGCCTCGCCGTCGATTTCATGATGGGCGACGACAGCGAGACCGGCGGCGAAGGCTTCAAGCCTTTCTACGTGGCTGGCGACTGGGCCACACGTTCCGACATCAAGCCGCACAAGGATGCCATTCCGCTCGCCGAGTTCAAGGGCTGGCAGATGGCACCGCAGGAGACCGCCAAGATCCGCGCCGAGGTGGCTGATTTCATTCTGGCACTGCAGTGAGGTTTTGGGGGTGGGGCCATACGAGTTAGCCCCTCACCTGCAATTTCTAACACTTAGCTACGCTAAGAATTGAAATTGCTTCCTCTCCCGCAAGGGGAGAGGGAACGCGCGGCGATCTCGGCAACTCTACCTCTCCCCTTGCGGGAGAGGATACAAAATCACGAACTTAGCTTCAGCTAAGTCGTAGATTTTGTTGGTGAGGGGCAAGCCCCACACACCGCCCAGACATTTTTGGAGTACCACATGACCACCCTGCTCGGGCCAATCGGTTCAGCATTCAACAGATACGGGCTGACGCTGATCATGGCGCTGGCACTCGTTGCGCTGGTGGCGGCGCCGCTTGCCACCATTCTTGTGCAGACGCTCTACCCGTCAGCCGGTGCATGGAGCGATGTGCTGGCCAGCCGCCTTTCCCAAAACCTCTTCTGGCGTCCGACGATCAACACGTTGATCATCGGCTTCGGAGTCGCGAGCGGTTGCGTTCTGCTGGGTGGATTTCTGGCCTGGCTGGTTGTGATGACCGACATCCCCGGCCGTCCGGTCATCGCCTTCATGGCAACCCTGCCCTTCATGATCCCGAGTTTTGCCACGGCGCTTGCCTGGGGCACCGTGTTTCGCAACGGTCGCGTCGGCGGTGGCGGCGGGCTGCTGGAAGGCCTCGGTTTTGCAGTGCCCGACTGGTTATCCTGGGGCACGGCACCGACCATCGTCGTGCTGATCGCCCATTATTATGCGCTCGCATTCACCGTGATTGCCGCATCGCTTGCCACCGTCAACGGTGACCTTGTCGAAGCCGCGCAGATGACCGGAGCCTCGCGAAAACGTATCCTGTTCGGCATCGTGCTGCCGGTCGTTACCCCCGCCATCATCGCCGGCGGCTCGCTGGCTTTTGCCGGTGCCGTTTCCAACTTTGCAGCCCCTGCCCTTCTCGGCCTGCCGGTCCGCATGCAGACGCTCTCCACGCGCCTGTTCGGCATGATCGAGATCGGCCAGACAGAGCGCGGTTACGTTCTCGCCATCCTGCTGATCGGCATTTCCGCGATTTTTCTAGGGCTCGGCAACCGTATGCTCTCCGGCCGACGCAGTTTTGCGACGATCGGCGGCAAGGGCGCGAAACCGCGCCGCTTCGCGCTTGGCGGCGCACGCCTGCCGCTCACGGTCGCCGCATGGGTGATCTGTGTTCTCACCACAATTCTGCCGATCCTGCTGCTCGTCGCCGCAAGTCTTGCGCCCTCTTCGCTCGCGCTGTTTTCCGATTGGACGCTGCATTACTGGACCGGCACCGCAGATCCGGCCTTTGCCCGCGGTCAGCCGGGCATATTTCATAATCCGCAGCTTCTCTCAGCGCTGACGACCACACTGATCCTGGGAGCATCCGTCGCGCTCGCTTCCAACATTATCGGCATCCTCATCGCCGTGGCCCTGACCCGCCAAAAGGTCCCCGCGCTCAGCAACCTGGTTTCGCAGCTCAGCTTTCTGCCCATGCTCCTCCCCGGCATCGCCTTCGCCGCCGCCTATATCGCGCTCTACGGAGCGCCGATCGGGCCGTTGCCGGCGCTTTACGGCACCAAAGTGCTGCTGACGCTCGCGCTCACCGCCGCCATGCTGCCCTTCGCGGTACAGACAGGGCGAGCAACGGTCTCGCAGATCTCCGGCGATATCGACGAGGCGGCGCGGATGACAGGCGCCGGGTTTTTCCGCAGGCTCGGGGCCATCACGCTTCCGCTGGCGGCACGCGGCATCGCCGCGGGACTGCTGATAACCTTCGTGAATGTCATCGGCGACCTGGCCATCACCATTCTTCTCTACACGCCGACCTCGCCGCTTCTGGCCGTGCTGTCCTATTCCTACGCATCCGACGGGTTCCACCAGTTTGCCAATGCGGTAACGCTGGTCATCCTGATCATCTCCATGCTGGCCACCGGTGCCGCCACGCTTCTGCGCGGCCGTCGTCGCCAATCCTTCAACTGAGGTCACACCGTGATTTCCCTCGACAAGATCACAAAATCCTTCGGCGCAACCAATGCCGTTTCCGACGTCAGCTTTTCCGTGCCGGAAGGTTCCTTTCTCGTGCTGCTCGGTCCTTCCGGTTGCGGCAAAAGCACGATGCTGCGCATGCTGGCGGGCCTCGACCAGCCGACATCCGGAAAAATGCAGTTTGGCGACACCGTCGTTGCCGATGGCGGAACGGGCTTTTCACTGCCGCCGGCCGATCGCAATGCCGGCCTGGTTTTCCAGTCCTATGCGCTGTGGCCGCACATGACTGTCGCCGGCAATATCGAATGGCCGCTGAAGGTCGCGAAATTACCGACCGACAAACGCCGTATGCGCGTGCTGGAAGCCATGGAAATGTTGGGCATAGAGAAGCTGGCCAACCGTTATCCCGGCGAGATTTCCGGCGGCCAGCAACAGCGTGTGGCGCTTGCCCGGATGATCGCGCCGCGCCCGAAAGTGATGTTGTTCGATGAGCCGCTGTCAAACCTCGACGCCACACTGCGCGTGGAAATGCGCTTCGAACTTTTGAGAGTGCATGCCGCGACGGGAGCGACTGCCGTCTACGTCACCCACGATCAGGTCGAGGCGATGACCATGGCCTCCCATGTCGCGGTGATGAACAACGGTCGTATCGAACAGTTCGACGCGCCGGACAGGCTGCTGGCCGAGCCCGCCTCCGCCTTCGTCGCCGGGTTCGTGGGCACGCCTGCCGCCAACCTGATCCCGATCGAAAACGGCATGTGGTTCGCAACCATGCCTGATCCGCTTCTACGAGGCTTTTCCGGCCACGCCATGGTGCGGGCCGAGCAGATCGTGCTGGCCGACGAGGACGGTCCGCGCACATTCGAGGCGGTTCTTGCCGAGGTGGTGCCGATGGCCGGGCGATTTCTGGTGACAGGTATCGCAAACGGCATTCGTATCACCGCCGTCTCCGACCAGGTGGCGCGGCCTTCGGGCAAGCTGCGCTTCCGCCTGCCAGCCGCGCCGGCGGCAATTTTCGACAAACAGGGAACACGCATTTCATGAAACGCATCCTTCTGGTTCGACATGGCGAAAGCGAATGGAACGCCATCCGCCGCCTGCAGGGACAGGCCGATATCGAACTTTCGCAGCGCGGCAGGCAGCAGGCCCGCGCGCTGGCACCTATGGTTGCCAGCTTCAACCCCGGCCTTATCCTCACCTCGGACCTCAAGCGCGCGGCCGATACCGCAGCTCTTCTCGGCCACGAAGATGCCGTGCGCGAACCGCTCTTGCGCGAACAGAATGTGGGCGCCTGGACCGGGATGGAGATCGCCCAACTCATGGCCGATGCACCCGGCGCCTATGCGGGATGGCGAGCCGGAACGTTTGCGCCGGAAAACGGCGAGATCTGGCCGGATTTTCGCAGCCGCGTCGGCTTGGCGCTGGATCGGGCGATTGCAGCAGATGCGGAAACGGTGCTGATGGTCTGCCATGGCGGCGTTATCCGCGCGGCCCTCGACGGTGCGCTCGGCTTGCCGCCTGCTCGTATCATCCCGGTCGGGCCGGCCAGTCTTACCGTTCTTGCATTTCCCAAGAATGAAGCGCGGCTGGAAGTTTTCAATGCCACGACGTTTGCGCCGATCATCGACGCGCCGGATTGAAACGGATCAGGCCCCGGCCTGAAGCCGCAGAACCGCGCGGCACCAATCGAGCACGGCGGTTTCATCGAAAGGCAAAAGCACGGACATTTCGCCGGTATAGGCCTGCCAGGCCTCGACATGTTCAGGCTTGACCGAGGTCAGGACCGGCAGACCACGTTCGATGGCCTTTTCGTATACGCTGCGCAAGCCGCTGCCTTCAGTTTCGCTACGACCGAAACGGTTGAGCACGAGGATGTCGATATCACCATCCAGCCGTGCCAGTGCGCGCCCGGTGACATCCGCGAGTACGCCCGGATTGAGACGGCAACCGGAACCGACGCCACCACGCGGCTGCATGATGGCAAACGCTTCGCCCGTCTCGATATCTTCCACGACGACTTCGGCATCATGTCCGGCTGGCGCAGGGTATTCCCGCTGCAGATAACCTCCAACCGCCACGGCGTGGCGCTTGAGAGACCCGACGATTGAATCGAGTAGGGGTTCTGCGGATGCGGAATTGATGAGGGTGATAGCGGCAAGTGTCGCGGGCGCAGAATCCGGGCGCATATACTGATCCATATGTCTTCAGATGAAGGACATATCCCGTTTTGAAAAGCTCCGCACGTGAGAATCAGCGCCGGTCAATACGAACAACTGGCGGCATGGGGGCAGACCCAGTCGGCACATCGGTTGCAACTTGGCCACATTACAGACGAATCCCGTAGCCAAGCGGACAAAGCGTCGGAAAAGCTCAATGGTTTTTTACAAATTGCCGGAAAGGTACAATACCTGACAAGTGAGCTCAGGTTAGTAAGCCTCCGGGGAAATCACGTCGGCGTTACCGCACACCTCCGTTTTTGGCTGGATTTGCGGAGTTTGCTTCATGCGAAATCTCCGCAGCGAGGATGTGAGCGTTTGCGCGCCGGCTTCCTCAAGTATTTTTCTAACTTTGGAACGTAGACAATGGATAGCAAGCGAACCGGCAGAGCCAAGCGACGGATCTCCATTCACGGAGCACACGCAGTTCTTTTAAGTTGCACCGCGATCATCGCTTTATCGCCCGGCCTCGCGGCCGCGCAGGATGCAGGTTCCAGCACCGTTCTCCAGACCATCACCGTCTCGGGAGCTGGTGGTGATGACGATTCGAAGTCGATTGTCGCCAAGCAGACGACCGGCGCCGGCAAGCTACCCACTGAAGTGCTGACCACACCTGCTTCCGTTTCAGTCATCACATCCAAGGAAATTCAGGAACGCGGCGCAACCAGCGTCGAGCAGGTCGTACAATATACGGCTGGCGTCGTTACCGACTTTTTCGGCTCCGATGACCGGTTTGACTATTTCGACATCCGTGGCTTTACCCCCTACACGTATCGCGATGGACTTGCCATCGGCCGGACTTTCGGTGGCATCAAGGAAGAGCCCTATGCCTTCGAACGTATGGAGGTCCTCAAGGGCGTGAGCTCCGCTGGCTTCGGCGTGGCCGAACCGGGTGGCTCCGTCAACTATGTGACCAAGCGACCGAAAAGCGAACGCTTCGGCGAGATTTATACCACCGGCGGTTCTTATGCGCACAAAGAAGTTGGCTTCGATTTCGGCGACAACATCACCAAGGACGATACGCTTTCCTATCGTCTGACCGGCAAGCTTCAGCGCGCCGATGCGGAATATGATTATTCCCGCGACGATGAAAACTTTTTCATGGGCGGCCTGACCTGGCGCCCGACCGACGCAACCAGCCTGACCTTCGTTTACGACCACTTGAACAAAAAGGGGGTGCCGGGCAGCGGCGGTTATCCGCTGGAAGGCGAGTTCGACCGTTCAGCATTTTTCGGCGAACCGGACTATTACTTCAACGACGTCAGCCGCAACAGCTACAGCCTGATGTTCGACCACGACTTTGGCAATGGCCTGAAGTTCAACTCCAACGCCCGCTACAGCAGTTCCGCCGTCAGCGCAGGCAGCGCCTATCTTCAAGAAACCAAAAAAACGCCGAATACGGCCACGCGCTACTTTTTTGGCAACGACAAGTCCTATGATCAGTTCATCGTCGATGCCAACCTGACCTACGAGGCGAATTTCGATAACATCGATAGCCGCACTCTGGTCGGCGTGGAATACAACGACTACACGTCGGACAATTATACGCTCTATACGGGTGCGCCGCCGATCAACTGGCTGAACCCGGTTTATTCCGGCGGCCCGGCCGCTGGCACCTCGCTGTCGCTGGAGACAAATGACCAGAAGACCAAAGCTCTTTATCTCCAGCAGGAATTGACGTTTGCAGACAAGCTGACCGTCAGCCTAGGCCTGCGCAATGACTGGCTCGATCTCAGCAACACAAACGCTGGCGTCACCAAACAAGACGATCACAGCGAGTTCACAAAGCGCATCGGCGTCAGCTACAAAATAACTCCGGAACTTGCCGCCTTCGCAAGCTACGGCGAGTCCGTTGCTCCGCCGGCAACAGGTGCAAACCCCACGACGGGCAAGCAGTACGAGGTCGGCTTAAAATATCAGCCGGACGCTTTCCCTGCCCTGTTCACGGCATCGTTCTACGATCTGACGAAAACGAACATCACCACCTACGACTACGTGACTTACCTGCCGACCACCGTAAACAAGGTTAGAAACCGCGGTATCGAGCTGGAAGCCAAGGCCGAAGTCACCGACAACATCAACCTTATCGCGGCGTACAGCTATATCGATTCCAATATCGATGAGCCCGGCGGCAAGAACGATGGCCATCGCCTGATGCGCGTTCCGGAAAACGTAGCCTCCATCTGGGGCACCTACACACTTCAGGGTGAAGGCGCACGTGGTGACATGACCTTCGGGCTAGGTGCGCGATACATGGGTGAATATTTCACGAATATCGAGAACACCACCTACGGCGAGGAATCCATCCTGTTCGACGCCGCCTTTACCTACAAGGTCCGTGAGAACACGACATTCCAGCTCAACGTCAGCAACCTGTTCGACGAGAAGCATATCGCTCAAAGAGACGACAATTCAGGCCTAAAATTCTACAACGCAGGTCGCACCATCATGGCCACGCTGCGCCAGAGCTGGTAAAATCCAACCCCGCCCGGATATTCCGGGCGGGGCTTTCACTTCGAGAGGCCACATTAAGTAAACCCTACCGTACCTTATGGATTCGCCGCCAGGATGCCGGTGTGTCGCCCACCACTTGGCGAAAGGTCTTGGTGAGGTGCGCCTGATCGGAAAAGCCGAGTTTTGCGGCGACATCCGTCACCGTCATTTCGCTTTCCAGCATGATCTGCTGCGCCAGTTCCACACGCCGCGCCAGTTGCCATTGCAGCGGGGTCTGCCCTGTCGTGTTCTTGAAAACCTTGTTGAACCAGCTTTCTGAGAGCCCCACCGAGCATGCCATTTCCGCGACGGTCAGGCGTAGCCCGCCCTCGGCCGAAGAACGCGCCGTAAGTTTGCTCATCTGGGCTTGCGAAAGCTTGTATTTCCAATCGTCTTCCGCATCGGCCGGAATATCCAGAAGGCCTGTGACGAGACTGCCGACAAGGCTTTCCGCATAAACCGGGTGCTTGGAAGGATTGGCAACTTCATCCACGAGCAAACCCGCCAGCATCTCGATAGCCCCGACATCCTGTTTTTCGACCGGCCGCTGCAGCGCGGTTTTGGCGGCAGAACTGCCAAGCGAGGGCGTCAGAAATTTCAGTAGGCGCTCGCGATGGATATGCACATCGAGATGCGAAAAACGATGATCCGCGCAAGCGGAAGTCCACATCGGCACACCCGCCGGCACATAGATGGCGCGGCTCATGGAGCGCAAATCCCGCGCCGCGCCCTCTCCGTGGTTGGTCATAAGGAATTGCGACGAAATATCGTTGAAGAAGATCATTAGCCGCGGGTCTGGCGATACGTAATAACCCTTGGCACCGATCTTGCAGCTCGCCTCCCAGAAAACACCGACAGCCCCATCCAGGCAGCGCCATTTGACCGGCGCAGTCGGCGTTATGCCCTCCGTATAGGCGGTCATGGATGGAATATAGGTCACTCGATACCCGTGGATACGCGCGGCGTGGCGAAGACAAAAGATGACCACGACTATCATCTATCATCCCGCCGGGCAATCGGCGCCGGTTGGGCCGAAATCAGTCGCTCAATGCAGCCCACCGACACCGAGCAGGCGATCCACCACCTCGTGATCCTGTTGCAGCGCCTGCGGCGTTCCCGTCCAGGCGATGCGGCCGCGCTCCATGATCATCACGCGATCGGCAAATTCGAGTGCGCTCTGAATGCGCTGCTCGACCAGAAGAATGGTCGTATCACCCGATTGCGCCAGACGCGAAAACGCCGCCATCAGTTCCTCGCAAATGACCGGCGCGAGGCCTTCCAGCGGTTCATCCAGCAGGAGCACGCGCGGCTGGCCGAGAATGGTACGGGCGGTCGACAGCATCTGCTGCTCACCACCCGAAAGCTGGCTGCCGAGATTGGTGCGTCGTTCCTTCAGCCGTGGAAACATTGTGTAGGCTTCCTCGACCGCCGATTTGGGGCGCGACTTCAGGCCGACGAACAGGTTTTCCTCGACCGTCAGGCTGGGAAACACATCCCGCGTCTGTGGCACATAACCGATGCCGGAAAGGGCACGCGCAGCACTCGGCTGGTTGGCAACATCGCTGCCCGCCAGGCGGATTTCACCACCATAACGCCGTGTCTGGCCGGCAATGGTGGCAAACAGGCTCGTCTTGCCCATGCCGTTGCGACCAAGCACGGCCAGGCGTTCGCCGGCGGCCACGGAAAAGGATACATCCTCGATCACACGCGTCGGGCCATAACCGGCCGACAGGTTGACCACCTCAAGCGGCGCTGCCGGCATTGGCGTAACTCCCCAGATAAGCTTCGCGCACGCGCACATCCTGCGTCACATCCTGCGGCGAGCCGTCGAAGATGACCGCTCCAGCGGCGAGCACCATCACCCTTTTCGCGAAGCGGAAGACCAGATCCATGTCGTGTTCGATCATCAGCACCGCGAGTTCCGGTGGCAACATGTCGAGCGCGCGTTCGATGCGGGCGGTTTCGCTTTGCGGAACGCCGGCGGCGGGTTCATCCAGCAACAGCACCTTGGGCCGAAGCGCCATGGCGAGCGCGATCTCCAGAAGCCGTTGCTGCCCATAGGCGATTTCGCGCACCTTGAGATGCGCCAGTTCCGTGAGACCGAGCAGGTTGAGGATTTCGCCGACTTCTTCCACCACCTCGCGCATGGCATCGTGGCGGCCGAACATGCGTGTGGACTTGCCATCACGCTGCAGGATGGCAAGCGCCACATGTTCCTGCGGCGTCATGTCGGCAAAAAGCCGGGTCACCTGAAACGACCGGACCAATCCGCGGCTGACACGCTGGCGTGCCTTGAGGCCGGTCACATCTTCTCCCGCCAACGCAATCGATCCACCATCGGGCTTGATATGGCCCGTGACGAGATTGACGAAGGTGGTTTTTCCCGCGCCATTGGGGCCGATCAGCGCAAGGCGATCACCGGGAGCAAGCGACAGCGAGACATTGTCGGTGACGGCAAGGCCACCGAAATTCTTGCGCAGATTTTTGACTTCGAACAGGCTCATTTGCCACCTCCACGGCGGCGCGACAGGAAGGCTGCGGCCGAGCCGTAAAGACCTTTTGGCGCAAAAAGCACGACGACGATCAGAAGCGCGCCGACAATCGTAAGCCAATGGAACGGGTTGGCGGCGGAGACGACATCCTCGAACCACATGAAGGAGACGGTACCGACCATGGCTCCATAAAGCGAACCAGTGCCGCCGAGCACCAGCATGACCAGCGCTTCCGCCGACATCGTAAACGATAGGCTGTCCAGCCCAACGACCTGGGTGGAGATGGCATTGAGCGCACCGCCGATGCCCGCCACCGCGCCTGAGATCACATACATGCGCAACATCACCGAATGCACGGAGGCACCCATTGCGGCGACACGGATCGGATCTTCCCGCACGCCGCGCGCCAGCATGCCGAACGGCGACTGCACGAGAATGCGCAGGAGAACGAAGACGATCAGCAGCAGCGCGATGCCGTAAAAATAGGCCGTTCGGCCCCAGAGATCGAACTCGAACAGGCCAAGCAGCGCATCAGTGGTGATACCGGACAGGCCATCACTGCCGCCGGTCCAGCCCGATGCCTTGTTGGCGACCTCGTGGAACAAGTGGACGACGGCGATGGATAGCACCAGTTGCGGCAGGCCGTGCGCGCGCAAAATGACGAGGCCGGAGACGAGACCGGCAACGGCACCGGCAGCAGCGCCAATCAACGTCATTGTTAGCGGCTCAGTGATGCCGAAATGGGCCGAGACGATGCCGGCACCATAAGCCCCTGCCCCAAACAAAGCCGCATGGCCGAGCGTGGCGACACCGCAATAACCGGTGACGAGATCGATCGACAGAACCAGCAGCATGGTGGCGACGATGCGGGTGAGCAGCGCCAGATTGTTGGGGAACAGGAAATAACCGATGATACCAGCCGCGATGATGACGGCGATGCCGATCAGCGTTCCAAGCGGCCGGCGGCGGGTAGGAAGAGTGCTATCCATCAGAACCGCCATTATTTGAACCGCCCCGCCAGACCGCGCGGGAACAGGGTGACGATAACGATCACCGCGAGGTAGAAAAAGAACTCGCCATATTCCGGCGCGAGATAACGCCCGGTCGTATCGATGGCGCCGAGCAGAAGACAGGCGATCAGCGCGCCCGGAATGGAGCCGGCACCGCCGATCGAGACTGCAACGAGGAATGTCACCATATAGCGCAGCGCGTAATAGGGTTCGACCGGCAGCAATTCGGCCCCGACCACACCACCGAAGGCGGCAAGCCCGACGGCGACGGCGAAGCTGACCGCATAAACCAGCTGCGTGCGCACGCCGAGCGCCGCCGCCATTGGCGCGTTATCGACGGCAGCACGCAGGCGGATGCCGAAGGCGGTGCGTTCGATCAGAAACCACAGGCCAAAAGCGACGACGACGCCACAGACGATGGCGAAGATGCGATGCGTAGCAATGGCGCGGAAACCGAGGTCGATGGAGCCGGAAAGCGTCTCCGGCAGCGGAATGGTTTTCAACGTCGGGCCAAAAGCGTAGTTGGCGAGACCGATGACGCAGAAAGTGATGCCGATGGTCATCAGCACCTGCGTCAGTTCCGGTGCGCCATAGATGCGGCGGTAAAGCAGCCGTTCGATCGGCACGGCAATGATGGCGGTGGCGATAACGGCGATCAGGATGGCCGGGGCATAACCGAGACCGAGATCACGCGTCACATAGGAGGCGAGATAACCACCGATCATGGCAAAGGCGCCATGGGCGAGATTGACCACCCGCATCAGCCCCATCGTTACCGACAGACCGATCGATATCACGAACAGCACCATGCCATAGGCAAGGGCGTCGATGGCTATGCTCAGAACAGTCTGCATGCGTGGGTGTACGTCCTTGTGGTGTGGTTTGATACGGTGCCTCGAGCCGATCTCTCCCCTTGAGGGGGAGATGCCCGGTAGGGCAGAGGGGGGCTTCTGGCGCAAATGCTGCGTTCGATCCATCCGCCGCACCGTTGCATCCCCCCCTCTGTCACCTTTCGGTGACATCTCCCCCTCAAGGGGGGAGATCGAAGGGAGTTCGTGGCTCCGGCTAGTTTCAGATGCGAGTCGCCGACGCCCGTGGCAAACGGCAGGTTGCCATTCAGTGTTCAAGCGGCATCCACGGAAACCTCACTTTGCAGCCGCCAGACCCGGATCACCCTGACGCTCGAACGTCTTGATTTCCTTGTTGATGTACTTGCCATCCGGCCCCTTGGTCACTTCACGCAGATAGATGTTCTGGGTGATGTGGCGGCTTTCCGCATCGATCGATACCGGGCCGCGCGGGCTCACCCAGGACAGACCTTTCACCGCATCGACAGCCTTCTTGGCATCCTGCTCGCCGCCGGTGGCCTCGATCATCTTGTAGATGACGTGCATGCCATCATAAGCGCCAACCGCCGGGAACGACAGTTCGGCCGGGTTGCCGATCGCCTTGGTCGCGGCTTCGACAAACGCCTTGTTTTCCGGTGAATCGTGGCTGACTGCATAATGGAATGTCGTCTGCATGCCAGCCGCTGCTTCGCCCAAAGCCGGAAGGTCGGATTCCTGCGTCAGGTCGCCCGGCGCAAATATCTTGATGCCGGCGGTTTTCAGGCCGTTCTGGTTATAGGCCTTCACGAAACCGAGCGTGGTCGGGCCGGATGGCAGGAAGGCAAACACCGCGCCTGCACCCGAATCCTTGATGCGCTGCATGATCGGCGAAAAATCATTGGTGGAGAGCGGCATGCGGATGGCCTCGACAACTTTGCCGCCAGCCTTTTCGAAACCCGCCTTGAAAGCGTTTTCGGCATCCACACCCGGACCGTAATCGCTGACCACGGTGATGACCTTGTCGACACCGGCATCCTTGGCAACCTGCGCGATCGGCGTCGAAGTCTGCCAGGTGGTGAACGAGGTGCGCACCACGTAAGGGCTCTTGGTGACGATGGCAGAGGTGGCGGCATTCATCACCACCATCGGCACATTGCCCTGCTGCAGGATCGGCGTTGCCGCCATCGCATCCGGGGTGAAATAGAAGCCGGCGAGATATTGCACGCCTTCCTTGACGATCAGCTCCTGCGCCAGCGCCTTGGATTGCGCCGGATCGGCCTGCGGCACGTCGCGATAGATGATCTCGACATCGTTATCGCCGACCTTGGCACCATTGACCGCCATATAGGCGTCGATACCGGCCTTGAAGTTTTTGCCCTGCAGCGCAAACGGACCGGAAAACGGCCCGACGACACCAACCTTGATGGTGGCCGCTTCAGCGCTGACACTCATTGCAAGAGCCGCAATGGCGGCGCCCAAAAATCTCTTCATGTTACCCTCCCTGATGCGAAAGCCCTTCGGGCCTCCCGTTCCGCATTCAAATTGCAGTTTGTCATAAGGTGCCACCAAGTAAAATGAATTGGCCGAGATGACCCATATGCAAAAGGTTATGATTCAAGGCAATGACGAACGGCCATCAATCGCGGCCAAGCGAGCGGATATTGCCGGCCAGTTCCAGCGCCAGACGGAGCGATGCACCGGTCGAAACAGCCATTTGCGGCAAGGTCAGCCATTCCAGCGTCCAGGCGGCGCCCGAACGTTCCTGTTCATGCACAAGTGCCTGGTGCATGCCGGAAAGCTGGGCCGCGTTGAACCGCGCCAGCGACACCAGAACTTCGGCCGACACCGGATTTTGCTTGTGCGCCATCGCCGAGGATGCACCGCCACCGGCCAGCACGATCTCGGATCCGGCTTCGGCCAGAAGTGCGATATCCTGACCGAATTTTCCGAGGCTTCCGGTTATCAAAGACAGGAGGCCGGCAAGCTCGCCAAGACGGTCACGCTGGCTCTGCCACTGCGCGTGGTTGCCGAGGCCTAGATCTTCCGCCAGCGCCTCGCGAACGACGACACCTTCTTCACCCAGGGCATCGAGCGTGCCGGCGGCACCGCCGAATTGCAGCACGAGCGCGCTTTCGGCAAAAGCCTCGAGACGGGCACGATGCCGCGCCAGCGGTTCGCACCATGCGCGGATACGATCTGACACGCGGATTTCAATAGCCGCCTGCATGCGCGTATGGCCCATCATCACATGATGGCCAAAACTCCTGTCGAGATCGGCGAAGGCGGCATCCAGCTTTTCCATCCGATTTTCGAGAAGGGCAGCAACCCCACGCAGCCGCAGCATCAGGCTGGTATCAACGACATCCTGACTGGTGGCGCCCTTGTGAACGTGGCGACCGACTTCCGGCCCGCAGGCCTCCCGCAACTGCCGGATCAGTTCGGGCACCACCACGCCGTCACGTGCGGTGGCGAGACGCAGCTTTTCCATATCCGGGGCAAAATGCGCGCAGACTTCGGCGATACGCTCCGCCGCCCACACAGGCACAGAGCCTTCCGCTGCCTCGCTGGAGGCAAGCGCCATCTCAAAATCCAGCATGGCCTTGATATCGGCATTGGCGGTAAAAAATGCAGCCGTTTCCTTGTCGCCCACAAGGCCGGACAGGAAAGGATGGTCGAAGGCGGATACGCTCATGAAAACCGATGCCTTAACTGCTCAGATATCGAAGAACACAGTCTCGTCTTCGCCCTGAAGATGGATATCGAAGGACACCGTGTCACCTTCGCGGCTGCCGATCAAGGTTTTCACCCGGCTGCGGAGTTCCAGCCGCATCAGGATCGGGTCTTCCGCATTGGCCTGTTCCTCATCGGAAAAATACATGCGGGTATGCAGGCCGATATTGATGCCACGGGCAACGATCCACAACGTCACATGCGGCGCCATCATGCGGCCGTCGTTGAAGGGCACGCGGCCGGGCTTGATCGTTTCGAACATAAATTCGCCGGTCGTCATGTCGCCGGCACAGCGACCCCAACCGAAGAAATTCGGATCGGCTTTCCCGCGGGTTTCCGAAGGGCTGTTGTATAGCCCGTCGCTATCCGCCTGCCAGATTTCCACCATGGCATCCTTGAGCGGCATGCCGGTGCCATCGAATACGCGGCCGCGAATGGTGATGTGTTCGCCGCGCGTCTTTTTCGTCGCCAGCGGGCCGGAACCGAGATCGGTCTCGTATACACCTTCGATGCCGGTGAAATTCGGCGTGCAGCCGATATGCACATAAGGGCCGGCGGTCTGCGAGGCGGTCTCCTTCAGATAATCGAGCGCTTGGGCCATGTCAGTTGCCCTCCTTGCGGTTCTCGAAAAACGTCGAACGGCGACCACGCAAAACGATGTCGAACTTGTAGGCGCGCATATCCATCGGGATCGTTGCGTTCATGTCGAGCGGTGCGATCAACTGGTGGATCGCCTGCTCGTCGGGGATTGTTTTCACGATCGGACAAAGCCAGATCATCGGATCGCCCTCGAAATACATCTGGGTGATCAGGCGCTGCGCAAACCCATGGCCAAAGACGGAAAAGTGGATATGCGCCGGTCGCCAGTCGTTGACGCCGTTCGGCCAGGGATAGGCACCGGGCTTTATGGTCTTGAACCAGTAATAGCCGTTCTCATCGGTGATCGTGCGGCCGAAACCGCCGAAATTCGGATCGATGGCGGCCAGATAGGTTTCCTTCTTGTGGCGGTAACGGCCGCCGGCATTGGCCTGCCAGAATTCCACCAGAGCGCCATCGACGCCACGCCCGCGTTCATCCAGCACGCGGCCATGCACGAGAATGCGCTGGCCGATCGCCATCTCGCCGGGGCGGGCATAATTGACGATCAGGTCGTTATCGAACTCGCCGAGAATATTGTGGCCGAAAACCGGGCCGGTGATTTCGCTTTTTGTGCCATCCAGCGAAATCAGCGCCTTTTGCGGCGAGCGCAGCACGGAGGTCTTGTAACCGGGCGTATAGGCCGGTGGATGGATGGAGCGATCACGCGCGAAAAACGCGCCTGTTTCGGGTCGTTCGTTATTCACTCTGCCTCCTCCCCGGCTTTTGCGCCGGCGGCATCCATTTCGGCATAGACTGCCTTGACGATCTTGAACGCATGATTGGCTGCCGGCACACCGGCATAGATCGCCACATGCAGCAGTGCCTCGCAGACATCATCCCGCGTGGCGCCGGTATTTTGTGTGGCGCGCACGTGCATCGCCACTTCCTCATCCTGGCCGAGCGCCGCAAGCAGCGCTATTGTCACGATCGAGCGCTCCCGTTTCGACCAGGCCTCCCTCGACCAGACATTGCCCCAGGCAGCTTCGGTGATCAACTCCTGAAAAGGCTGGTCGAACGGCGTTTCGTTGGCAAGCGCGCGGTCGACATGGGCATCCCCCAGAACGGCGCGGCGCGTCGCAAGCCCCTGGGTGTAACGCGCGGAGGATGGAGGACTATCGGCCATGGTTCACTCTCCGGGCAATTGCGTGAGAAATTCGCGGATGATGGCGGCATAGGCTGCCGGTGCCTCGGCGCAGGGAATATGCGCCGCATCGTCGATGACATGATACCGGCTGCCGGGCACGAGATCGGCAAGCGAGCGCACCAGATCAGGCGGGGTAGAGCCATCTTCGGCACCGACGATGCAGAGCGTCGGCACGGCAATGTTTTTTGCGACTTCGGTGAAATCCGCATCCCGAATGGCAGCGCAGGTGCCGGCATAACCGGCAACCGGCTGGCGCAGCAGCATGTTGCAATAACCGCGATAGGCGACGTTTTCCGGTACGCGATAAGGGGCCGTGAACCAGCGCACCATGATGCCATTCACCATGGGGCCTAAACCTTCCGCCTCGACCTGGGCGATACGCTCGGCCCACATCTCGGCCGTGCCGATCTTGTGCGCCGTATTCGAAAGGATGAGCGCGCGCACAAGATCCGGCCGCGTTGCATAAAGCGACTGCGCGATCAGCCCGCCGACAGACAGGCCGCAGATGATGACGTTCGCATAACCCAGATGGTCGATGAGACCTGCGAGATCGGCAGCGTGGTCTTCGATCCTGTAAGGCGGCGCGCCCAGATCGGAGAGGCCATGGCCGCGTTTGTCGTAGGTGACGAGCGCAAAATCCTCGGACAATTTCGGCAGAACGAGATCCCAGATCCGCGCATCGGTGCCCAGCGAATTGATGAACACGATGACCGGCTTTCCGTCACCGGCTCCCGTCACGTCATACCGGATGACGACGTTGTTGATCGAAACGAACTGCATGCAAAATTCTCCTCAAGAGACAGATTGCAGCGATCAAATGGTTAGGTAAAATGATTTTTGGGCGCAATTCATTAACCGGGGGATTATGATTTGAAAGCCAACCGCGTGAAATTCCGACATCTGCAGACCTTTGTGGAAGTCGCGCGCCAGAAGAGCGTCGCAAAGGCGGCCGATATTCTCCACGTCAGCCAGCCTGCCGTGACCAAAACCATTCGCGAACTGGAGGAGGCGCTCGGCGTTGCGGTTCTCGAGCGTGACGGCCGTGGAATTCGATTGACGCGATATGGCGAGGTCTTCTTGCGACACGCCGGCGCCGCGTTGACGGCGCTCAGGCAAGGCATGGACAGCGTTTCCCAGGAACTGTTCGATGCAGCGCCGCCGGTACGGATCGGCGCGCTACCCACCGTTTCGACACGTATCATGCCACGCGCGATGTCGATGTTTCTGGCGGAAAAAACCGGCAGCCGTACCAAGATCATCACAGGAGAAAACGCGGTCCTTCTGGAACAGCTTCGTGTCGGCGATCTCGATCTCGTGGTCGGGCGTCTCGCCGCGCCGGAAAAGATGACCGGTTTTTCCTTCGAGCATCTCTATTCCGAACAGGTCGTGTTCGTAGTGCGCAGCGGCCATCCGCTGCTGGCAGGCGGCCAGTCCATATTCGACGGATTTGCCGATTATCCGGTACTGATGCCGACGCGCGGATCCATCATCCGCCCCTATGTCGAACAGTTTTTCATCGCCAACGGCGTCGCCAACCTGCCAACGCAGGTGGAGACGGTTTCGGACGCCTTCGGGCGCGCCTTCGTGCGCCAGAGCGACGCGATATGGATCATTTCAAAAGGGGTTGTGGCCGGCGAGATTGCCGACGGATTTCTTGCGGCCCTGCCAATCGATACGACGGAAACCCGTGGGCCCGTGGGACTGACCATCCGGGCCGACACCATACCGTCGCTGCCGCTGTCCGTCCTCATGCAGGCGATAAGACAGGCCGCGCAAGAGGTTGTTGCGGGGGAATGACGCCCCCGCAAACGGAGATCAGAACGCCTTAATAATGCCCAGGAAATCGCCGGACTTGAGGCTGGCGCCGCCGACGAGCGCGCCGTTGACGTCCTCGATAGCGGCAATTTCCGCCGCGTTATCGGCCTTGACCGAACCGCCATACAGCAGTCGAAGCTTGCGGCCCTCGTCACCCAGTAAATCGATGACAGAGCGGCGGATGAAGGCATGCAGTTTGGCAATGTTGTCGATGCTCGGTGTGCGTCCAGTACCAATGGCCCAGACCGGCTCGTAGGCGATGACAACGGCGACGGCCTGGCTGCCTGCGGGCACACTCTCCTGCAACTGCCGCAAGAGAACTTCTTCCGTACGGCCGTCGAGCATTTCCTGTTCAGTCTCGCCGATGCAGATGATGGCCTGCAGACCGGCCTCGACAGCGCGTTCCGCCTTGCGCTTCACATCCGCGCTGGTTTCGCCACGGCCCTGACGACGCTCCGAATGGCCAACGATGACGGCGCTTCCGCCGCTATCGACAACCATGGCCGCAGAGACGTCACCGGTATAGGCGCCGTGCGTTTCCGTGCTGCAATCCTGCGCGCCGATTGCAAGCGCGGTGCCCGCCGTCTTCGCGCTCGCAGCGGCAAGAAGGGTCGCCGGCGGGCAGATCAGCGCATCCAGGCGATGCTGGTGATCGCTGAGACCTTCGGCGATAAGCGCGATTTCGGAGAGCGACGGACCAAGCCCGTTCATCTTCCAGTTTCCCGCAACCAGCGGGCGGATCTGTTGACGCATGGCGCTTACCAAGCTGTGAAGCCGCCATCGACCAACAGGTCGTGGCCGGTGATGAAGGATGCGGCAGCGCTGGAAAGGAATACGGCCGGGCCAACCATTTCGTCGACGGTGGCGATGCGTGCCATCGGCGTTTCATTGGCAAAGATCTTCAGCTGATCGGCCACTTCCGGGCGCTTGTTCATCGGCGACAGCGTGTAGCCGGGGCTGATCGCATTGACGCGCAGGCCCTTTTCCACCCATTCCATTGCAAGGCTCTTGGACAGGTGGATCACACCGGCCTTAGACGTGTTGTAATGTGCCTGCGACAGGCCGCGATTGACGATCGAGCCGGACATCGAGGCGATGTTGACGATGGAACCCTTGCCGCGTGGCAGCATCACCCGCGCCTGCGCCTGGCAGGAGAGGAAGACGCCGGTGAGGTTGACGTCCATCATCTGCTGCCAGCGTTCGCGCGGCATATCCTCGGCCGGCATGGCGTTGGCGATGCCGGCCGAGTTGACCGCAACCGTCAAGGCACCTAGCTCCTTTTCGGCGCCTTCGACGGCTGCTGCCAAATGTGTTTCGTCCGACACGCTGCCTTCGAAAACAAAACCCTTGCGGCCATGTGCCTTCACGGCATCCAGTGTTTCCTGAAGGCCCTTGGCCGAAAGATCGAACAGCGCCACATCCGCACCGGCTTCCGCCAGACCGATGGCAATCGCCTGACCGATGCCGCTGCCGGCACCGGTGACAAAGGCCACGTCGCCGGAGAGAGAGAAGAGTTTCATGACAGTCTCCTGAATTTCATTTTTTAGGCTGTAGCCCGTTCCATGACGGCGTGGCGCGTGGCTTCCGTACCCGAAAGAATGCCTTGGTTGCGGCCGCGGGCCATGACCAGAACCTTGTGGGAAAGCCCCAGCACCTCATCGAGGTCGGAGCTGACGACGATGACGGCCATGCCCTGTTTGGCGAGTTCGGCGATCACATCGTAAATGGCGGAACGAGCGCCGACATCGATGCCGCGGGTCGGTTCATCCAGGATAACGATCTTCGGTCCCGACGAAATGGCGCGGGCGATGACAATCTTCTGCTGGTTGCCGCCGGACAGCTCATTGGCGCGCTGGTCAGCACTGCCCTTGATGCCGAAACGCTTGATGGCGGTGGTGGCAAAATTGCGGATTTCGGTCGGTGTGACCCAGCTGCGCGGCGTGATGCGCGGATAATTGCCAAGCGCGATGTTGTTGCCGATCGTGTGGTCGAGCACGAGCCCTTGCAGCTTACGGTCCTCCGGCACCAGCGCAATACCGGCTGCCATGGCATCAGCCGGACTTTTGAGGGTCAAAACCTGGCCGTCGACCGTGACGGAACCACTTTTAACCGGATCGGCACCAGCAATGGCGCGCACCAGTTCGGTGCGGCCCGCGCCGACAATGCCGGCAATGCCCATCACCTCACCGGCAGACACCGTGAAGCTGACATCGTGGAAATCGCCTTCGGCCGAGGAGAGGTTTTTCACCTCGATCAGCGGCTTGTGCGTCGGCGCCGGCAGATGCGGAAAGATACGGTCGAGCTGGCGGCCGACCATGGCCTCGACCAGATTGGACACAGGCACCTTGGCGCTATCGAAATTAGCCACCAGTTCGCCGTCACGCATGACGATGACGCGGTCGGCGATGCGGGCGATCTCTTCGAGACGGTGCGAGATATAGATGAAGGACACGCCTTCATTCTTCAGGCGCTCGATCTGTTCGAACAGCTTGTCGGTTTCTTCACCGCCGAGTGCCGCGGTCGGCTCGTCGAGGATGAGGAAACGGGCGTTGAGCGTCAGCGCCTTGGCGATTTCCACCTGCTGCTGGGCGGCAACACGCAAATATTTGACCTTGGTGGCCGGAGACACGTTGAGACCGAGGCGCTTCAGCTGCTCATCGGCACGACGATACATTTCCAAATTGTCGATACGGCCGGAACGGGTCGGCAGACGGCCGACAAAGATGTTTTCGGCAATCGAAAGCTCCGGCAGGAGCCGCATTTCCTGATGGATGAGGCCAAGGCCGGCGTTCAGCGCGTCGGATGGGGTAGCAGGCGTATAAGGCTGGCCCTGCCACTGCATGCTGCCTTCGCTCGGGGTCACCAGACCGGCGATGATGGACGACAGGGTCGACTTGCCGGCGCCGTTTTCACCCAGAAGCGCTACGACTTCGCCTCGCTTGATGTCGAAGCTGACATTCTTGAGAACGGTTATCTTGCCGTAGGTTTTCGAAACATTGCGAACCGACAATATGGTTTCGCCGGTCTGGCCGCTTGTGGTGTTTTCGATGGTGTGATCCGGCTGCATAGGCATGTCGGCCTCCTTTTCCGAGCATGGGGCCTGCGCCCCGGCTGAAACCGGGGCGCAGAGTATGATCAGGGATGTTCCTTGATGAAGGCTTCGGCATTGTCCGAAGTGGTCAGCGTTGCCGGCTGCAGCTGTTCTGCCGGCGGCTTTTCGCCCTTGATCAGATCGAGAGCGGACTTCAGAGCCAGACGGCCCATGCCTTGAGTCTGCTGGGTCATGGTTGCCTTCAGCGTGCCTGCCTTGACGGCTTCGAGACCGGCGCGGTCACCGTCGAAACCGACGATGATGGCATCGGAAATGCCGCCGACCTTGGCAGCCTGTGCGGCACCGAGTGCGAGTGCGTCAGCGCGGCCGAAGAAGATGTTGATCGTCGGGTTACGCTGCAGCATGTCCTGGGCGATGGCAAAACCTTCGTCCTGCATCCAGGCGTTGGATGCCTGACGGCCGGCTTCCTTGATGCCCGGGCATGCCTTCATGGCTTCGGCAAAGCCCTTGTCGCGATCCTGCTCCGGCGTGGTGCCGAGCTGGCCCTGGATGATGGCGAGCGTGCCCTTGCCACCGGAAACCTTGCAGACGTAATCGCCGAGTTCCTTGGCAGCGGCAACGCTGTCGGTGGCGATGAACGTGTCGCCCGGTGCGCCTTCCGGATTACGGTCGACGGTCACAACCGGGATCTTGGCTTCCTTGGCGGCCTTGACCGGAACGGTTGCGGCAGTAGCGCCGGCCGGGATGTAGATCAGCGCCTTGACCTGGCGGGTGATCAGATCCTGGATCTGGCTGACCTGCGTGGCGCTATCGCCCTTGGCGTCGACGGTGACGACTTCAATGCCCTGTTCCTTGGCGGACTTTTCAACCGATTCCTTGATCTGGTTGAAGAAGTCTGCCTGAAGGTTGGCGACGGCGAGGCCGATCGTGACCTTTTCCTGGGCCTGGGCGGCGAAAGCCATTGCCGAGAAGGCGGCGGTGGCTGCGAGCATACGGAAAGTCTTCGTCATGTGTTCCTCCACTGAATTGACGACATTTTGCTATGCTTGGGTATGCGAGAACTGGAGAGCACCCTCCCCGGCGCCTGTTATCTCCTCTTTCTTCCGAGCGTGTCGAAGGTAACGGCAGCAGCGATCACGACACCGATCAGCACCTGCTGAATGAAGGGCGAGACACCGAGAAGGTTGAGACCGTTACGCAGGACACCGATGATGAAGACGCCGACAACGGTGCCGAAGATCGAGCCGACGCCACCCGAAAGCGATGCGCCACCGATCACGACAGCCGCAATCGTGTCGAGTTCGTAGCCAAGACCGGCGCTCGGCTGGGAGCTATCCAGGCGGGCCGCGAAGGCGACCGCGGCCAGACCGGCAAGCGCACCGCTCAAGGCATAAACGACGCAGGTATTGAGATTGACGTTGATGCCGGCAAGGCGCGCCACTTCCGGATTGCCACCGATGGCAAACAGGTTACGGCCGGCCGGGCGGTATTTCAGAATGATCGCGGCAATGATGGCGAGTACGATGAAGGTGGCAACCGTCATCGACAGGAAGCCGAACTGGCGAACCGTGGCAAGCGAGGTGAACCAGTCGGGATAACCGACGATCTGCTTGCCTTCGGTGAGGATATTGGCAAGGCCTCTGGTAACCGACATGACCGCCAGCGTGGCGATGAACGGCGGCAGCTTGGCAATGGTGATCAACAGACCGGAGACCAGGCCGCAGATCGCACCGGTGGCAATACCGACAACGATCGCAAGTTCCAGCGGCAAGCCCATCTGCCGTTGCATGACGCCCATCATCATCATCGAAAAGGCAAGCACGGAGCCGACCGAAAGATCGATGCCGCCGATGACGATGACCAGAGTCATGCCGATGGCGAGAATACCGAGCACGGTTACCTGATCGAGAATGTTGAGGCCGTTTCGAGCCGACAGGAAGAACTCCGAGGTCAGCGAGAAAAAGACGCACAACAGGATAAGCCCGACCAGCGGCCCCGACATCTTCTTCACGAAGGACATGTTGATGAAGCCGGTCTTTGGCGTCACCTGTTCCGTGATCTCACTCATACTTTCCTCCCTGTCGCAGTGGTCTTGCCCTGCGATCAATCTTTCTACAGTCAAGAGCCAAGTGGCTTCGCGTTTGCGAAACTACCGGCGCTCATGGACGGACTGGCCGCGTGAGCGGGCCACCATCCGTCGCCATTCCAAACGAAGCTTTTCCCGGCTTGCTTCATCCATTGCCGGTGCAAAAACCTTGCCTGCCCGCGGCAGTGCCGCGAGGTCTTCCAGTGTCCAGATGCCGGCACCGACACCTGCAAGATGCGCAGCGCCCATGGCCGACAGTTCGGCGGTTTCAGGACGCACGACCGGCACGCCGGCCATATCCGCTTCCATCTGCATCAGAAGCTCGTTCTTGGTCGGCCCGCCATCGACATAAAGCTGATCGACCTTGAGATCGGAACCCTGCACACGGTCGAGCACATCGACGATCTGATGAGCGATGGAATCCACCGCCGCCCGCGCCACCTGCGCCCGCGATGTGCCGAGCGCGACGCCACCGATGATGCCGACAGCGTTGGCATCCCAATAAGGGGCGCCAAGACCGCCAAAGGCCGGGACGATGGTGACGCCGTTGCTGTCCGGAACGCTGGCTGCCAGCTTTGCAAGTTCAGCCGTATCGATGGCAAGAAAATCCGCCAGCCAGACGAGGGTCGAGCCGACCGAACGGATATTTCCCTCGAACGCATAAGCGATGTCATCCACCTGCCATGCGATGGTGCGGCAGACGCCGAGATCGATCTGATCGGCCGGGACGGAGCTGTCATACAGCCCCATGACCGACGAACCGGTACCTTGCGTAGCCTTGACCTTGCCCGGCTGGAAAGCGCCGTGGGCAAACAGAGCGGCATGGCTGTCCGCGAGGACGGCGGTAACTGGCGTGCCGTCGACGAGCGGAGCAATGCCGCTGACCTTTGCGAAGTCGTAACGCGACGGCACGATGCGCGGAAGGGAAACCCGCGGAATATTAAAAAGCGCAAGGAGATCGACGTCATAATCGCCCTTCTCCAGATCGACGAGCTGCATGCGCGAGGAATTGCCGATTTCGACCACATGTTCGCCGCCGAGGCGGAAAATCAGGTAGCTGTCGATCGTGCCGACGCAAATCTCTCCGGCTTTCGAGCGCGACCGTTCGGGATCGACACGATCCAGCAGCCACTGCGCCTTGACGGCGGAAAACATCGGATCGAGCGGCAAGCCGGTTTTTGCGCGGATCATCGCTTGCGTTTCTTCCGGCACGGCTTCGCAAAGGCTCAGCGTGCGCTGGTCCTGCCAGGAAAGAAGCGGCGACAGCGGCTTGGCCGTCGCGCGTTCCCACAGCAGGCAGCTTTCGCGCTGTGTCGAAAAACCGATGGCAACGATATCGCCCGCGACTTCGGGCGACACCGCTTCACGAATGGCGGCCAGTACGCTCTGCCAGATCTCTTCCGCGTCCTGTTCGACCCAGCCCGGCTGGGGCGTCGACAGGCCGAGCGGATGTTGGCCGCGGGCAACGACCTTGCTGTCGCGATCGACGAGCAGGGCTTTTGTGGAGCCCGTGCCCTGGTCAATGGCAAGAACGAGAGGGCCAGCCATGGCTCAGCCCACCAGCTTGCGGGCGGCGTCTGCAATGCCCTTGGCCGTCAGGCCAAAATGCTCGAGCAGAAAGTCGTTGGAGCCGGTCGGCGCAAAGCCGGTAACGCCAAGGAATCTGGCCTTTGCCGGATGGTTTTCGGCAAGCGTGGTGGCAACAGCCGCACCGAGACCGCCTTCGAGAACACCTTCTTCTGCGACCACGAGACCCTTGGTCTCCCTGGCAGCCTTGAGAATGGTTTCCGCATCAAGCGGCTTGATGGTGGAGACGTTGAGAACGCGGGCCGAAATGCCCTCGGCCTTCAGGATGTCGGCAGCTTCAAGCGCACGGGATACCAGCGTGCCCGTGGCGACGAGCGCGACATCATTACCGTCGCCGGTGACATCGATCTTGCCGAAGGTGAAGGCGACGTCGCGATCAGCCGGAGTAACCGATGGAACCTTGTGGCGACCGACGCGCATGTAGATCGGACGGCCAGAGGCGACGGCCCAGTCCATGGCGGCCTTGGTCTGTTCCGGATCGGCGGGAACGAGCACGTCGAGATTGTCGATCGCCCGCATCCAGCTGATGTCTTCGATCGAGTGATGGGTCGGGCCGAGTTCGCCGTAGGCCATGCCCGGGCTCATGGCGCAGAGCACGATGCCGTAATTCGAATAGGCAACGTCGGCCTTGACCTGTTCGGTGGCGCGACCGGACAGGAACGGACCTGCGGCGCAAACGAACGGAATGAAACCGCCATTCGCGAGACCGGCGGCAACGCCGACCATGTTCTGTTCGGCAATGCCGACATTGATCAGGCGATCCGGGAAACGGTCACGGAAGGCATTCAGGTTGCTGGAGCCGACCGAGTCGTTGCAGACGGCAACGATGCGGGGATCGGCTTCGGCAAGGGCGATCAGCTTTTCGGAAAAAGCGACGCGGCAATCGAAGGTTTCGTTGGCAACACTGCTATGGGCGTTCATCAGGCAAGTTCCTTCAATGCGAGTTCGACCTGCTCCTTGGACGGCACCTTGTGATGCCATTCGACACGGTCCTCGATGAACGAGACACCCTTGCCCTTGAGCGTGTTGGCGATCACGGCGAGCGGCTTGCCGTTGCGGTTCTGGGTAAAGGCCTTGAGTAGAGCAGCGGTATCATTGCCGTCGATTTCGGCGACTTCCCAGCCAAACGAAGCCCATTTGTCGGCGAGCGGGTCAAGCGACGCGGTTTCTTCGGTACGCGCACCCTGCTGCAGGCGGTTGCGGTCGACGATAACGACGAGGTTGTCGAGCTTGCGATGGGCGGCGGTCATGGCCGCTTCCCAGTTGGAGCCTTCCTGCAATTCGCCGTCGCCGGTGAAAACAAAGGTCTGCCAGTTTTTGCCCGACAGTTTGGAAGCGATAGCCGAGCCGACGCCGATCGGCAGACCGTGCCCGAGCGGACCGGTATTGGCTTCGACACCCTTCACCTTGAGACGGTTCGGGTGACCGTTGAGCTTCGAAAGCGGTTTCATGAAGGTTTCGAGATCATCGACCGGGAAGAAGCCGCGCAGCGCCAGAACCGAATAAAGAGCCGCAGCACAATGACCCTTGGAGAGAATGAGGCGGTCGCGGCCCGGATCGTCGGCCGTTTCCGGCGAGATGTTGAGAACGCCGAATGCGGCAGTCACGAGCGCATCCGTTACCGACAGATCACCACCGATATGGCCGGCGCGGGCAATGTCGATCATCTGCACGACAAGGCGACGGACCTGCTTGGCGACGAGCTTGAGCTGTTCGGCACGCTCGCCCTCAGGCAGATCGCGGATTGCCGCAACATCGAGCGGCTTGTTGTCTGGCCAGACTGAAATGGTCACAGCATCTCCTCCAAAATTGCTAAGCCTGAATAATTATTCATGCTTGATTTAATATTCATGATACGGCAGGATCGAACCATGTCAAGCGCGGTTCTAAAAATTTGGAAAATGATCGACTCGGGAGGCATCTGCTTCTCGGAGAGCGAGAAAGTGCGCGCTAATCGGCAACTTCCGGCAGCGAAAAGCTGCCATACATTCCAATTTCGGTGTTTATTTCCTATCGCTCGTAAAAGCGTGGGCAAGCATGTTTCTGTTGAGTCCCGCACATTGGGGACAGGAGCCAGACAATCATGAGCCGCACGAACGAACTCCGCATGATCACGCGTGTCGCACAGATGTATCACCTGGAAGGGTTGAAACAGAGCGACATCTCAGACGTGCTGCGGATCTCGCAGGCTTCCGTTTCGAGGCTCCTGAAACGAGCAGAGGCTGAAGGCATTGTGCGGGTGTCCGTGGTCGCTCCAAGCGGCACCTATCCCGACCTCGAGGCCGCCATCCGCGAAAAGTTCGGGATCAGCGAAGTCATCGTCGCGGACTGCCGCGAAGACAACGATGACGCAGTATTTTCCGCAATCGGCATCGCCGCAGCCCATCTGCTGGAACAGACGCTCGAGGATGGGGATGTCGTTGGCGTTTCCAGCTGGAGTGCGACGCTGCAGCAGATGCTGGACAACATCCATCCGATCAAACGGGTGCGCGCCGAACGTGTCATTCAGTTGCTCGGCGGCATCGGCGTGCCGAGCGCGCAGATCCATGCGACACAGCTGACGACACGACTGGCGCATCTGATCAACGGCGTGCCGCAGCTTCTGCCCGCCCCTTGCGTAACCGGATCGCCGGAATCCAAGCGCATTCTCGTTTCCGATCCGCAGGTGAAGGCAACGGTGGACCAGTTCAAACGCGTCACCACTGCCTTTGTCGGCATCGGCGCCATGGCTCCGTCTCAAAACCTCATCTATTCCGGCAATACTTTTACACCGGCGGAACTGGAAGAACTGGCGCGCCGCGGCGCGGTCGGCGACATCTGCCTGCGGTTCTATACGGCGGAAGGCGAGCCGCTGGCCGGAGAAATCTATGAACGCGTGGTCGGCATGACGCTCGAAGAGCTGCAGGCAGTCCCCCGCGTGATCGGCACGGCCGGCGGCAAGCGCAAGACGGCGTCCATCGCCGGCGCGCTGCGCGGCAAGCTGATCGACGTCCTCATTACCGACCGCTTCACGGCGGAACGGCTAAGCGAATCCACTTAAAGAAGCAAACCCACAAGGGAGGTCCCATGTCTCGCTTCACCAACAAGACCGTCGTCATCACAGGCGCAAGCCGCGGTATCGGCGCAGCCATCGCCAAGCGTTTTGCACGCGAAGGCGCCAATCTCGTCGTTTCGGCGAATGAGGATTCGGTACATGCCGTGGCCGAGCAGATTCGTGCGGACGGCGGCAAGGCAATTTCCTTCGTCGGCGACGTAACCGACAAGGCGAGCGTCGTGGCGCTCTATGACGCCGCCGAAAAAGAGTTCGGCTCGGTCGACGTATCGATCCAGAATGCCGGCGTCATCACCATCGCCAAGATCGAGGACATGACCGAAAACGAATGGGACAAGGTCATGGCTGTCAACACCAAGGGCGTGTTCCTGTGCGCCCAGGAAGCCATTGCCCGCATCCGCAAGCACGGCAAGGGCGGCCGCATCATCAACACCGCCTCCGGCCAGGCACGCGACGGCTTCATCTACACCCCGCATTACGCCGCTTCCAAGATGGGTGTGGTCGGCATCACTCAGAGCCTTGCCAAGGAAGTTGCGGTCGACAACATCACCGTCAACGCCTTTTGCCCCGGCATTATCGAAACCGACATGTGGGCATATAATGACGAAGCATGGGGCAAGCTGCTCGGCAACTATGCGCCGGGCGAACTGATGAAGGAATGGGTGCAGGGCATCCCGATGAAGCGGGCCGGTTCGGGCGAAGATGTCGCCGGTCTCGTCACCTTCCTCGCCAGCGACGACGCGGCCTACATCACCGGCCAGACGATCAATGTCGATGGCGGCCTGATCATGTCGTAATACGTTGTTCGAACGGTCCGTTCACCGCAACGGACCGTTCGAATACGCAAAATGCGAGGTTAAGCCCTTGCAATTTGCCAGATTAAGAACTTATGTTTGAAATGTTCTCAGGGCGGGGTGCAATTCCCCACCGGCGGTATCGGAAGCAATTCCGGAGCCCGCGAGCGCCTTCAAGCGATTGAAGGGTCAGCAGATCCGGTGAGATGCCGGAGCCGACGGTATAGTCCGGATGGAAGAGGACAATGCGAAGAACGCCCTTTACCGGGTGTGCGACGCTTGTTCGCCCAAGGGATGTTTGTGCCCGTTTTCAAAAGACGGTCGCGAGTTGGATGACGGTCCGCCGGCATAACCCTTGAAAGGCTTGAAAATGACCATTTCGAAAATTGAAGATGCGATCGAAGCCATTCGCCGTGGCGAGATGGTGGTTGTCGTGGACAACGAAGATCGCGAAAACGAAGGTGACATCGTCATCGCTGCCGATGCAGCGGAACCGAAGGACATCGCCTTCATGATGAACCATGCCCGTGGCCTTGTCTGCATGGCGATGGAAGGCGAGCGTCTCGATGAGCTCGATATTCCGCTCATGGTGGTGCGCAACACCGAATCGCTGAAAACCGCTTTCACCGTATCGGTTGATTACATCCCGGGCACCACAACCGGCATTTCCGCCGGCGACCGCGCTGCCACCGTGCGCGCGCTGGCGTCAGGCGATGCCAAACCGGATGACTTTGCCCGTCCCGGTCACATCTTTCCGCTGCGTGCTCACCCGGAAGGCGTTCGCGCTCGCCCGGGCCACACGGAAGCCGCCGTCGAACTGGCACGTCTGGCCGGCCGCGCACCTTCAGGCGTAATCTGCGAAGTCGCCAATGACGATGGCACCATGTCGCGCCTGCCGCAGCTGGAAGTGTTTGCCGAGAAGCATGGCCTGCTGGTCGTCACCATCGAAGATCTGGTGACTTATCTGAACACGACCGCAAAGGTCGATGTTGCGGCCTGATCGGCTGGCGACAGGAAATATCGATGCCCGGCCGCACCAAAGCGATGCGGCCGGGCGTTGAAGTTCAGACAGCTGCGCGCTTGTCGTGCCTTGCAACACGCGACAGAAGATAATCCACCTCGGCTCGCGCTGTCGGCGTCAGCATCTGCGCCGGTTTGCGCTGCGCATCCGATGTGATGACGCCGCGGCGTTTCAGGACGTGCTTGCGCACCGCAAGACCAATACCAAGCTGCTGCTCATAACGGATCAGCGGCAGGTGAGCGTCAAAGAGATCATGCGCCTCATCGCGCTTGCCTTCGGCGAACAGCGAAACCAGTTCGGTCAGCATGTCCGGAAAACCGTAACCGGTCATGGCACCATCGGCACCGCGCTCGGGTTCGAAATCCAGGAACATGCCGCCATTGCCGCACAGGATGGAAAACGGCCGCAGTTCACCCGTTTTCTGCATCGCCCGCAATTTCGAGATCTTTTCCAGGCCCGGCCAGTCCTCATGTTTCAACATCAGGCAGGACGGGTGATTGCTGATGATTTTCGCGATCACGCTGGGAGAGATGACGACACTGAGCGTCAGCGGGTAATCCTGCAAGACCCAGGGCACATCATCACCAACGGCTTCAACGGCACCGGCGAAATAATTGATGATCTGCTCGTCGGTGCGAAGCGCCGGCGTTGGCGCGATCATCACGCCCGCCGCGCCCATATCCATCGAGGTGCGGGCGAGTGATTTCATCGCGGCGAAACCCGGTGCCGACACACCGACGATAACCGGCACTTTTGCGCGGGAAATGACACGTTTGATGATGGCGTGGCTTTCATCCGGCTCCAGTTTCGGCGCCTCACCCATAATGCCGAGAATGGTGATGCCGGTGCAGCCGCTGTCCTGATAAAAATCGGTCAAGCTGTCGATGGAGTTGAAGTCGATCGATCCGTCTTCGAAAAACGGCGTGGTGGCGATCGCATATACGCCCTTGGATTCAATGCTGAATGTCATGCTTGCTCTCTCAACGGTTGGCGTGCCGTGGCATGCGGTGAGGTTCGTCCAGGACGCCGATTAGACTTTGGCAGGCAGGCCGACGTCAATATAGAGGAGCGTTCGAGGTGCTGACGGAGCAGCGTCGGGTGCAGATTATCGACCTGACAATGTTGTGAGGCGCGGTTGAGAGGAACATTTTGCGCCTCATATGCTTTTCGCAAGGGAATATGCCTTCACAAACCCGCTTGCGCGAAAGACCGACCATGTTTCAAGCCACCCGCCCCTGCCCGAAATCGTGGGAAACGCTTCTTGCGATCCGCCAGCACGATGTTGCGCCTCTTTACGCCTATGAAGACACGGCAATGGCGCTCTATCTGCCGATTGCAAGGCGCACCGGCAAATCGATGGTGGTGGCGCAGGTGGGCCAATCGCTCGACGGTCGAGTGGCGACCGTGGACGGAGACGCCCGCGACCTTTCCGGGCAGGATGGCTTCGATCATCTCCACCGCATTCGTGCTCTGGTGGATGCGGTTATCGTCGGCGTCGGCTGTGTGCTGGCCGACGACCCGAGGCTGACCGTTCGCAATGTCAGCGGCCCGAACCCTGTGCGTATCGCCATCGATCCGAACGGCCGCATTCCCCACGGCTTCAAGCTGCTGGACGGGCAATCAGAAACGATCATCATCCAGGCCGACGATCAGCCGATACGAACGGACGTCGAAACGATTTCGCTGCCGCGCAATCAGGATGGCCTGCTGGAACCGGCGGATATTCTGAGCGCCCTTTTCGCGCGCGGCTTGACCAACATCCTGATCGAGGGCGGTGCAACGACAATCGAACATTTTCTCTGTCACGACCTCGTCGACCGCCTGCATATATGTATCGCACCGATTATCGTGGGTTCGGGTCTGCCGGGCCTCAGCCTGCCGCCGATCAAGGCACTGTCGCAGGCGCTTCGGCCGAAAGTAACCGCCTATAACCTGGGAAGCGACGTGCTATTCGACTGCGTCTTGCGGGCAAACGCCGCAGAGCAATGCAATCAGGCCCATGAGGCACTGGCGGCCATCACCTAGATCTGTGCGTCATCTGGAGGCGAACATGTCCCAGTGTCCGACTTCGCACTCGGACGTCTCTACCCGTTCGAGTCTCCCCCTTCGCCAGTCGTCAACGACCGCCTGATCCACAACACCAGTTTCAGCCGCCGCATGAGCCATTCCGAGAATGAACTGGGATTGCAGTTGCGCGTGATCCGCACCCAGCCGCCAAGGACTGTCAGCCGTTTCCACACGAAACCCGGCGGTTTCGAGCAATTCACGCATTACGCCGCCGGCATCGGGACCAAGTGCCGGACCAAACCCCTTTTCACCGCGCTGATGAGCGTTGAAGGCGGCAACAATCTCCTCATCCGCCGAATGAGGATCGGACCAGACACATCGGCCATCATAGTTGAGCGCCGAGTAGAGCGCGGCATCAGGATGAACCAACGCATGGACCAGCCGTTGCAGGAAGGCTGTCGAAACCAGGTCGAAAAGCGCCGATGCCGTGACCAGCCTTGCTTCTTTCAGAAGATCGGTGGAAAGATCCGCGAGATCGACTTGCAGGCATTCGAGATGCGGGACGTCTGCATGGCGGGTACGGGCTTCTTTCAGCAATAGCGGGTCATTGTCCAGCAATCGCCAACGCCAACCGGCAGGCTGCGGTGAAAACGCACGCAAGGTCGAACCCGTACCACAGCCGAGGTCGACAACCAGAGCGTCGTTGCCGGACGCGTTGACATGCAGGATCGCTCGTTGCAACAGTCCGGCATCCCTTGCCGTGTGATCCGCTTTCTCGCGCAGGTCGAGCCAGCGTGCTTCAAATCCGCTCATCGAAACCTTCCAGAAAATCGGACAGGGTTTTTGCCGTTTTAGGCCAATCGGGCAGACGGCGGCCGGTCGCAAGCGATCCATTCGCCAAATTCTGCCGCAACACGCCATCGTCCATCAGCCGCGCCAGAGCATCGGCAAAGGCCGGAACATCGCCCGGCTCGACAAGAATACCGGCACGCGGATCGACCAGATCAGGGATGGCGCCGCCGCTACAGCCGACAATCGGCAGGCCGCGCACCATCGCTTCGGCGAAGGCCATGCCGAAACCTTCATAGTGACTGGAAAGCGCGAAAATATCGGCACGGTCATATTCGGCCGCGACATCGGCAATGGCACCGGTCAGGGTAACGCGTTCAGCGAGCCCGGCATCTACGATCAGGCGTCGCAAGGCTTCAGCGGTTGCCGGGTCCATCGTATCGCTACCGACAATGCGACATTGCCAGGGGCGATCTGCCAGGTGTGCAAGCGCCGCCACAAGCGTCTTGTGATCCTTGCGCGTGGTCAAGGAACCGACGGACAGGATCATCAGGTCATCGCCTGAACTGCCTTGCGCGGGCGGCGACTGTTCCGTACCGGGAATGGCGATGCAGATACGGCTTTCGGCCGAGCCGAAATCCGCAACCAGTGTGCGTGCCGTGGCCGGACTTGTGACCACGATGCCGCGGGTAGCGCTCAGCGCCACGATCTCGCTTTCCTTCAGTTTTTTCACCACACCGGGTGGAATACCGGTTTCCAGAGCCAGCGGATGATGAACAAGCGCAACCAGCCGCAACCTTTCTGCCTCCGCCCCGGCAATCTGCGGCATCGCGCCGAAGGCAAGTCCGTCGATCAAAACGAGGGCGCCATCGTGCAATGCCGCCAAGCGAGCGGCCGTCGTTTCAAGCTCGGCTTTCGTCGGTGCAGGAAAGCCGCCCGGCAATTGCAGATGCTCCACCACCCAGCCAAGCACCCGTAATTCGACAATCATTCGACGATCGTAGCCGTAACCGCCGCTCATCGTTTGCAAGTCGCCGGGAATGGCGAAGACAAGATGGCGATGATTGTTTTGCTCGCTCAAACCGCCGCCTCATACCATGCACGCGCCACGTGGCTTTCATGCAGGGTTATTTTCAGCCGCTTGATGCGCGCGCCGCCTGAACCGAGATCACCTGCCTGAATGCGCCCGCGCAACTGGTCGAAAACATGTTTGGCCAAAACTTCCGTCGTGGTGATCTTGCCTTTGAACACGTCGAGTTCGTCAAGATTCTTGTAGTTCAGCGGCGCGACGGTTTCCTTGAGCACAGTCGTTGCAAGACCGATATCGACGCCCAGTCCATCCTCATCAAGATCCTCGGTCATGAAGGCGGCATCAACGACGAATGTCGCACCGTGCATGGCCTGCGCCGGACCGAAAACCGGACGAGGCAAACTGTGGGCGATCATCATGTGATCGCGAACTTCGACAGCAAACATTCTTGAATTTTCCCTTCAGGTTCAGCAGTAACGGATGCGGTGACAAAGTGTGCCGGTATCGGCGAGAATAGCTGGATAGTCTTCGGCAAGGCCCTCGAAAACGGTTTCACCGGAGATCAACACATCGAGACGATCATCGGACAACAATGAGAGCGCCGTTTTCATACGGCGAGCGAAAGACCAGCGGGCGCGGCGAGCGGGTGGCACCTGGCCGACCTGCGAGCCCACGATCAACAACCGCTGGCTGTGAAACCGTCCGCCAAGAGGCACCTCCGGCATACGATCGCCATACCAGGACATTTCGACGATCCGGGCTTCGAAACCGGCCAGCGCGATTGCTGTTGCCAGACCCGAAGCGCTTGCCGATGTGTGGATGACCACATCACTGCCGCCCGCCATGGCTCTCGCGATGTCCGGCGTTGCGAAGCGGCAACCGAATGTTTCCGCCATAGCGCTCCTGTCGCCATTAACGTCCACAACGGTGACCTCCGTACCGGGAATTTTCGCCGACAGAAATGCGACGAGGAGACCAACCAGTCCACCGCCCACAATCGCGACCTTGTCGCCCGGAAGGATACCTGCATCCCACACGCCGTTCAGTGCGGTCTCCATATTCGCCGCCAGAACAGCGCGCGAGGGTGGCACATCTAAAGGCACCGGGGTCGCCATCGTTACCGGTGCGTGGAAAACATCCTGATGCGGGTGCAGGCAGAACACCGTCTCGCCGATCCGCTCCGCCGGACCTTCCTCAATCGTGCCGACGACGGCATATCCATATTTCACCGGGAAGGGAAAATGCCCTTCCTGCAGTGGCGCGCGCATGGTTTCATATTCTCCTGACGGAACAGCGCCGTTTGCAACCAGCGCTTCCGTGCCCCGGCTGATCGCACCGAACAGGCTCCTGATGCGCACCTGGTTTTCACGCAAAGGTGCAAGAGCGGTCTCACGCATTTCCACCCGGTTTTTCTCGATCAGCCAGAGAGCACGGGTCACAGTCATGCGCGTCCATCCGCCTGCGCTTCTTTGCCCGTGACGTCCGTGCGGCTGTGGTTTCGCGTGGCCGGACGACGCCACCGACGGGCACGATCGGAGACGAGACGACTGAGGACACGCGGCATATGCCCCTCTTCCGGAATGGCAAACATGCCGGAACGAGTTGTCCAGCGCCCAAAGGCCGCGGATGCGGTGAACATGGTAAATGGGATGGAGAGACAGAGCCCGGCAATCACCGGCAACGTCCACGCCACACCGATCCAGCCGACGCTCAGAAAGATACCCAGCGTCAACGAGATGCCGATGACAGTCTGAAGTCCCATTGCCTTTACCGCTGGAAAAAAGGCGACACCCAAGCGGTCACGGTTCTGGCCACTCCAGGTGACGGATCGACCGAACAGCAGGCCGATCAGAAAGACCGACACATAGACTGCCATGACCGGCGCCATCAACATGGAAGCGAGCACCTCGACTATTGAAGACAGCCCGAAGCGCAGCGGCCCGCCGTAACGTCTGACGGCGCCGCGCGTCAGCAGCACATCCAGCATGCCGGCAAGTTTCGGCGCGACAGACAGAAAAAAGATCGCGAAGAACAGCCAGAGGCCAAGCTGCATGTAGGTGGCATCGAAACCGGAGGATGCCCCTTTCCAGGTGGCGGCAAATGTGGCGAGAAGCCATGCCGGCGGCGCCATATACATCAGGATAGCCTGCAGCACCTGAAAACGGCTGACGGGCTTGAGCCCCGGTTCGAACAGGAAACGCCAATATTGCATATTGCCTTGGCACCAACGCAGGTCGCGTTTTGCAAAATCCGGAAACGTCGGTGGATTGGCTTCAAAGCTGTGGGTTTCAATCGGCAGAGCACGGACCTCGTAACCACCACGCCGCATGAAGGCGGCTTCAAGCTGATCGTGGCTGAGGATGTGGCCTCCAAGGGGCGGCGAACCCGGCAGGACCGGCAGTTTGCAATGAGCAAGAAACGCCGAAGTGCGGATCAGAGCATTATGCCCCCAATAGGGACCGCAATCTGCATTCCACCAAGCAGATCCCATGGTAAAGGACCGCATGCCGTGCCGCATGCCGAATTGGAACATGCGGGCAAATCCGCTTTCGGCCGGCATGCCCACCACCAGTGTTTGCAGAATACCGATTTCCGGCCTCGCTTCCATGGCCGCTGCCAAACGCGTGATCACCTCGCCGGACATGACGCTATCGGAGTCCAGCGGCAGGAAAAAATCGTATTCGCGACCATATTCCTCAAGAAAATCGCGGATATTGCCCGCCTTGAACCCGTCATTGACCTGTCGGCGGCGGTAGACCGGAGTATTGCCGCCGGCCTTGACGAAGCTTGCCGAAGAACGGGCGAACTCAGCTTCCTCCGTGACAGCGATGTGCTGATCGGACGTATCGCTCAGCACGAAGAAACGAAAATTTCGCCCCAGTCCGGTCGATTGCAAGCTGCGCGCCATGGCCTCGAGATTTGCAAATACCGGCCTGGGATCCTCGTTGCGCAGAAAGATCGTCAGTGCAGTTCGGGATGCAAGTATCCGCGGTTGGGTGCCGCGTCCCTGCGGATAAAAGGGATAAACGCTACGCGCCGGATTGCCCGGCCCATGCAGCAGCATCAGGCCTATGACTGCATTCCAGAAGCCAAGAACGGTCCATGGGGTGGCGACAAGAAAACCGAGGAACATCACTGCTTCGGCGCCACTGATGCCATCGGGGGAAAGAATGGAAAATACAACTACCCCAAGCGCGACGATCGTTGCGATGTTGAGCAAGAGCACGATGCGGCGGCGCCATACGACCGGCAGTCCGCCATATCGAAGTAAAGGAGTGTCGCGCGGTGATGCAGCAAAGTCCTGCTGCCCGTTATCAAGCCGGTCATTCTGCGCGGCGATATCCGTCGGGCCGCTATGCAAATCCATGGAAACCACGCTTTCGCTTGTCCAATTCTCAAAGGGGCAACTAGGCGACACCAGCCGCCTGACAAGAAGCAGGCAAGGACGATTACAAAACTGTGTACTGCAGCCGGATGATATATTTCGCCGGACAGCCGCAGCGCCCGGGCAAACTGACTAACCATCGGAAAATGCTGTCATTATAACAGCTGCGTGATCGACTGACGAAACTGGCGAGTTTTGCGTTTGTCTCTTTGGCAAAGGGTCGGAATCCGGTGTCGGGCGCCCTAACTCAGAATACACCAACCCCATTGCCGGTTGCTCACGTGTTCGCTGAAGCGCATGCAAAACGAAGGATGACCGATGTCGAACCTCCCTTCCAGCTTTCTTTCCAGACAGGATGAGGCCCAGATCGCCTGTGAGCGCGCAGTTTCGGAATTGCGCTACGGTCGGCCGGTGATAATCGAGACGGAAGGCATGGCCTACGCTGCCCTGTCGCTCGATACGGCAACACCTGACATGGTGACGCGCTTTGCAGAGATCACACAGAACCGGCACGAGCTTTTCCTGACCAAGGATAGGGCCGGTGCGCTCGATATCGATGTCCCAAACGGCGTGTTTCTCGCTCTTGACGGACTGGCTTACGAAGAGATGACCGAGCTCGCTTACGGCCGGGGCAGGCATCAACTGCCGGTCTGGCGGTCGCCTTTGGCACCAATGTATCAATTCAACAGATTGGCACGCATGGCCCTGCTTCTGCCCGCATTCATATGCCTGCCGATCGACGATGACGATACGCGTTTTGCGGGCTGTGCGCGGCTGCCGGCCTCCGCTTTTGAAAACGCAACCATGGCCGAAGCGGATTTTTCGGTCGTCGCCCGCACGAAAGTGCCGCTCAAGGATATCGAGGCCGCCGAGTTCGTTGTGTTTCGCGGCGGCATTGCCCAGCGGGATCAGGTCGCCATCGTGATCGGCAAGCCCGACCTCAAAAAGCCGGTGCCGGTGCGCATCCATTCATCGTGTATCACTGGCGATCTTTTTGGCTCGCTGAAATGCGATTGCGGCGACCAGTTGCGTGAGGGAGTTCTTTTGTTGGAGCAACGCGGCGGCGGCATTTTGCTCTATCTCGATCAGGAAGGCCGCGGCACAGGCATCGCCGCAAAGATGCGGGCCTATGGCTATCAGGCCGAGGGGCTGGATACGATCGACGCAGATTCACAACTTGGGTTCGAAGAGGACGGACGGCGTTATGGCGCAGCAGTCGCCATGCTGGAAGCGTTGCAGGTGACATCCGTCGAGATGCTGACCAACAATCCGCGCAAGATCGCGGCGCTGGAAAAGGCTGGTTTTGCTGTTCATCGCCGTACGCCGGTTCTGGGCGTGGTGACCGCTGAAAATCGCGGCTATCTCTCCACCAAGGCCACGCGTGCCGGACATATGCTTGACGTGGACGCCATGCGGCAGGCTGCGGAGTAATTCCTGCGGCCGTAAGTTTCTCCCTCCCTCCCGAAAATCATGCGCCACTGTGGAGCATCACGGCTCCACTTGACAACGCGCGCACCATGGTAAAACCTAGCTCAAAATAATGGCGTCTATTCCATTTTTATGGAAGCAGGAGGTAAGATGCCGGACATGCTGGTGAACCTGTATGCGTCGGAACTGAGCGCTTTGGCTAAAAAGGCCGGAAGCGTTTCGGTTGGCGTTCGCGCGGCCCTTCCGCCTGAAATGTATCTTGTCGTCGAGTGGGTGCGTGAGCATTTCAGCGACAACTGGGCAAGCGAAGTATCGGTGGCATTCTCTCGCCAACCGATCGCCTGCCTGATCGCCGTCGAAAACGGTCGGCTGCTTGGTTTCGCCTGTTACGACACGACCGCACGCGGCTTTTTCGGCCCAACGGGCGTGTCCGAGGAGGCGCGCGGTCGCGGCATCGGTCTCGCGCTGTTTTCCGATTGTCTGCAGACAATGAAAACGCTCGGCCACGCCTATGCGTTCATCGGCGACGCGGGGCCCGTGGATTTCTACAGGAGCGCTGTCGGCGCCATCGAAATCCCGGCCAGCGATAAGGGTCTTTACCAGGGCATGCTCAGGCGCCCGAAAAACAATCCTGAACACGGAGAGATTTGATGTCCTCGACACCATTGGCACTTTTTGTCGGACTGCCCAATCCGACGCTTTCGGATGATGAATTCAAGCTTTTTCGCGATACCAATCCGCTGGGTTTATTCGTCGGCCGCCGCAATCTACGCAATCCCGAACAGGCGAAAATCCTGATCGAGCGTTTTCGCGAGGCCGTCGGTCGGCACGATGCGCCTGTGTTCACCGATCAGGAAGGCGGCCGCGTGCAGCATCTTGACGGCGGGCCGTGGCCGCTGTTTCGCAGTTTTGGCGAATTCGCCAGGCTTGCGCGCAAGGATTTCGAGCTTGGCCGAAAAGCGCTGCGCCTGTCATCTCAGGCCATGGGATCGATGATGTCCGAAATCGGCCTGTCGAGTGGTTGTTCGCCCGTTCTCGATCTCGTTTTCGAAACCACCAGCGATGTGATCGGTGCCCGTTCCTTCGGCTCCGACCCGGAATTCATCACGGCTCTCGGCAGAGAAGTGGTGGACGGCATGCTGGAAACCGGAAGTTTGCCGGTCATGAAGCATATTCCCGGCCATGGTCGTGCGACGCTGGATTCCCACAAGGAACGCCCTTTCGTCGATGCTTCCCGCGAAATCCTGATGATGACCGATTTCGCGCCATTCATGGCGTTGAAAGACACGCCTTGGGCAATGGTGGCGCATTTGGTCTACTCGGATTACGACCCCGAACTTCCGGCGTCCGTTTCGCCCATCATGCACGAAGTCATCCGCAAGGATTTCGGTTATGAAGGCGTACTGATCTCTGACTGCATCTTCATGGAATCGTTGCAAGGCACCCTGCCTGAGCGCGTCAAACAGGTGCTCGACGCCGGCTCCGATATTGCGCTGCAAAGTCACGGCGATATCGCGGAAAGCGAAGCTGCAGCAAAGGCAGCACGGCCCGTCACGCAAGCGACGCTCGACCGTATCGCTGCCGGCAATGCCCGGCTTGGCTCGCTCAAAATCGATTATCGCCGCGCCCAGGAGGAAATCGAAGCCATTTTTGCTGACACGCTGGCTGCCTGAAACCTCGACCGTCCACCATAAAAACAAGGGGAACCGACATGAGGAATACCGTTTTCATTGCCACCGCGCTGGCGCTTCTTGCCGGCACGGCGTCCGCCCAGACCGTTCTGACCGCCAATATTGAGCCAGCCACCACATGGGTGCGCAACTTCAACCCGTTCAACCAGACCTCGGCGCGGCAATCGACGCTCGATTTCATGTATGAGCCGCTGATCGTCTTCAACCGTTTCGACGATAACAAGCCGGTCTATCGTCTGGCCGAAAGCTACAAACTCGCAGACGACCTGAAGAGCATCGATTTCAAGCTGCGGGCAGACCTGAAATGGTCGGACGGCAAGCCGCTGACGGCAGCGGACGTGAAATTCACCTATGAATATATCAAGAAATTCCCGGCGCTCGATTTCGTCAGCATCTGGACCTTCATCACCGGTGTCGAAGCGGTCGATGGCCAGACGGTTCGTTTCACGCTGAAGGAACCGAGTTCGATTGCTGCCGAACAGCTGTCGCAACTGCCGATCGTGCCGGAGCACATCTGGAAGGACATTGCCGATCCGGTGACCTTTGCCAACGAAAACCCGGTAGCAAGCGGTGCTCTCACCGAAATTCCGCGCTTTACCGGCCAGACCTATGACCAGTGCCGCAACCCGAATTATTGGGATGCCGCCAGCCTGAAGGTCGATTGCCTGCGCTTTCCGCAGCTGGCCGACAACAACCAGATCCTGACCGCGACCGCCGACGGCACGCTCGACTGGGGCGTTTCCTTCATTCCCGACATCGAGAATGTCTATGTCGCCAAGGACCCGGAACATTATCATTTCTGGTATTCGCCGAGCAGCATGGTGGCCTTCCTGTTCAATCTGGAAACCGCCAACGAAAACAACAAAAAGGCCTTCAACGACCTGAAATTCCGTCAGGCGATGAGCATGGCGCTCGACCGCGCAACGATGATCGACATTGCCGGTTACGGTTATCCGACGCTCAACGAAGACCCCGGCCTGATGGGCGAGCTTTACAAGAGCTGGGCCGACGAGAAGGTCGCGGCCGATCTCGGCAAATTCGGCAAATACGATGCCGAAGCGGCCAAGGCGCTGCTGGACGAAGCGGGTTATTCTGACAAGGATGGCGACGGTTTCCGCGAGAACCCGGATGGCACAAAGCTCTCCTTCTCCATCGTCGTGCCGAGTTCGTGGACAGATTGGGTAGATACCGTCAACATCGCGATCGAAGGCATGCAGGCGGCTGGCGTCGATGCCAAGATCGAGACGCCGGAAGAAGCCGTTTGGACCTCCAGCCTGATCTCCGGCAAATTCGACGCGGCGATCAACAGCCTGCCGGCTTCGGCCTCGCCTTATTACCCTTACAAGCGCGCCTTCAGCGTCGCCGACAAGGGCAAGACCCGCTTTACCGCGCAGCGCTGGTTCAACCCGGAACTGGAAGCGCTGGTGGTGGAATTCACCCACACCGCCGACCCGGCCAAGCAGAAGGAAGCAATGGCGAAGGCACAGCGGATCGTGGCTGAAAACATGCCGATGATCCCGGTCTTCAACAATCCGAACTGGTACCAGTACAATACCAAGCGCTTCACCGGCTGGTCGACGGAGGAAAATCCCTTCGTGAACCCGTCGATCTCGCGCACCAACCCGGCCCGCATCCTGCATCTTCTGGCGCTCAAGCCAGCCGGCTGAGGTCATCAATCCGACGGCAGCGGCATTGCGAAAAAATGCTGCTGCCGGCTTGAGGGAGCCGGTCATGGCCTTTCTGTTTCGCCGCCTGGCGTTTTATCTCGCAGCCTTTCTGGCGGCGGCGACCATCAATTTCTTTCTGCCACGGCTGATGCCCGGTGATCCGATCCAGCTGATGTTTTCCAGCGCCGGCGCCGAACTGCCGCCGGAAAGCCTAGAAGCGCTGAAACTGACCTTCGGTTTCGTCGATGGGCCGCTGTGGCAGCAGTATCTCACCTATCTCGGCAGCATCTTTACCGGTGATCTTGGCCGTTCGATCAAATATTTCCCGCTGCCCGTCACCTCGGTTCTCGGCCATGCGCTGATCTGGACGCTGGTGCTGATGGGCACAGCGACGGTGATCAGTTTCGTACTTGGCACATGGCTCGGCGTGATGGCGGCGTGGAAACGCGGTAGCCGGTTCGATGTCATCGTGTCGGTGACATCGATTTTCGCGACATCGGTGCCGGCGGTGGTCACGTCACTGATCGTGCTCTTCGTTTTCGGTTTTACGCTCGACTGGTTCCCCAACGGTTATGCCGCCGACCCATCACTCGATCCGGCATTTTCGCTGCAATATATTGCAAGCGTCGCCTATCACGGCGTTCTGCCGATGGTGACGCTGTGTACCGTGCTGATCGGCGGTTTTACCGTCACCATGCGCAACAACATGATCAACCTGCTGGGCGAAGACTATATCGTCATGGCGCGCGCCAAGGGGCTGTCCGACCGCCGCGTTATGCTCTGGTATGCGGCCCGAAATGCGCTTCTGCCAACCGTTTCGAGCCTCGCCATCGCCATCGGCACCATTCTCGGCGGTTCGCTGGTGACGGAAGTAGTGTTCAATTATCCCGGCCTCGGAAATGTTCTGTACCAGGCCATTCTGGCGCGCGATTACCCGGTCATTCAGGGGCAGTTGCTGATCATGACCGCCACCATGCTGGTCGCCAATTTTATCGTCGATGTCAGTTACGTCCTGCTCGATCCGCGGCTGAAGGCGGCATGAGATGAAGACTTTGCTTCGAAACCGCAAGGCGCTTGTGGGACTGGCGATCATCGCCACCATCGCCATTCTGGCGATCGCCGCACCGCTGCTCACCGAATACAATCCCGCCACCCGCACCGGCCGCCCGCATCAGGCGCCGTCCATGGATCATATCCTTGGCACCACCCGTATCGGTCAGGACGTGTTTGCGCGTGTGCTTTATGGCGCGCGTACCTCTCTGATGGTCGGTTTTGGTGCGGGCCTGTTGATCACGCTGGTCGGCACCGTGCTCGGCATCGTCGCGGGTTATCGTGGTGGCAAGACCGATGAAGTGATCAGCTTCTTCACCAACATGGTGCTGGTCGTGCCGAACCTGCCGCTTCTGCTGGTTCTCGCCGCATTTATCGGTCAGGCAAGCCCGGTGGTGATCGCGCTGATCCTCGGCGCCACCTCATGGGCATGGGGGGCGCGGGTGACGCGGGCGGAAACGCTGTCGGTCAAGCAGAAGGATTTTGTCAAATCCGCCGAGATGATGGGCGAGCGGCAATGGCGCATCATGGCGTTTGAAATCTTTCCGAATGTCATCTCCATCGTCGGCATCAATTTTATCGGCAGCGTGATTTTTGCGATCATCACGCAGGCAACGCTGGAGTTTCTCGGTCTTGGCGATCCGCGCGCGATTTCCTGGGGCAACATGCTGTTTGCCGCGCAGAAAGCTTCGGCGCTTTCGGTCGGCGCATGGTGGGAAATTCTCACGCCATGTTTCGCCCTCGCGTTTCTCGGCATCGGCATGTCGCTGTTGAATTTTGCCGTCGACGAAATCGCCAATCCACGCCTACGCACCGGCAACAGGCTCGGCCGCTGGTCGCTTCTCGTGCGCAATGGGGAGGGCCGCCTGTGAGTGAGCCACTGCTTTCCGTCAAAAACCTCACCATTGATTACATCGGCGACGAAACCGATTTTCGCGCCGTCGACAATGTCAGTTTCGATGTTGCGCCCGGCGAAGTGTTCGGCCTTGCCGGTGAATCCGGCTGTGGCAAAAGCACGATCGCCTTTGCCATCAGCCGCCTGCATAGACCACCGGCGCTGATCCGCACGGGAAGCGAAATCCTGCTGGATGGTCGCGAGGTGCTCGACCTCGATCAGAAGGAGCTGGCCGCGTTTCGCTGGCGCGAGGTGGCGATGGTGTTTCAGAGCGCCATGAACTCGCTCAATCCGGTTCTGCGCGTCGAAGCGCAGTTTTACGACGTATTGAAAACCCATCTCGGTTTGACGAAGGCGCAGGCCCGCGAGCGGACGGCGGAAATGCTACGACTGGTCGATATCAACCCCGACCGCATGCGCGATTATCCGCACCAGTTTTCCGGTGGCATGCGCCAGCGTATCGTCATCGCCATCTGTTTGGCGCTTGGGCCAAAGCTGGTCGTGATGGACGAACCGACGACGGCGCTCGATGTCGTGGTACAGCGGGAAATCCTTCAACGCATCAACGAACTGCGCCGAAAACTCGGCTTCTCCGTGCTGTTCATCACCCACGATCTCGGGCTGATGGTGCAGTTCTGCGACCGCATCGGCATCATGCTGGGCGGCAAGCTTGTCGAACAGAACGCGGCACAGGCGATCTACCACACGCCACAGCACGACTATACGAAAAAGCTCTGGGCATCCTTCCCGTCGCTGCATGGAGGCGTTTTGGCATGAGCGAGACTATTCTGGCGCTGGACGATGCCACCAAGACCTTCGGCTACGGAGCCGCGACCGTTTATGCCGCCCGCAACATCTCGATTGCGCTGAAAGCCGGCCGCGCACTGGCGCTGGTGGGCGAATCCGGCAGCGGCAAGACGACATGCGCGCGGATGGCGATGTTGGAATATCTGCCCAATATCGGCCGGGTTCTCTTCAAGGGCCAGCCGATGCAGGATGCGGCGGCAAAAGACATTGCGGCCTATCGGCGCTCGGTGCAGATGATCTTTCAGGATCCGTTCGCCTCACTCAATCCGGCACAGACGATTGCCTATCACCTGAAACGGCCGCTGCAATTGCACCGGCCCGAGATCAGCAAAACCGAAATCGCCGCCACAATTCGTGAGTTGCTGGAACAGGTGAAACTCGACCCCGACATCATTGCCCCCAAATACCCGCACGAACTTTCGGGCGGCCAGCGCCAGCGTGTCAATATCGCCCGTGCGCTGGCGGTGAAACCGGAGGTGATCGTCGCCGATGAGCCAACCTCGATGCTCGACGTTTCGGTGCGGCTGGGTGTTTTGAACCTGCTCAACGACATGAAGCGCGAGATGAACCTCGCCATGCTGTATATCACCCACGATATCGCTACGGCGCGTTTCGTGGCCGAGGATATCGCCGTGATGTATGCCGGGCAGATCGTCGAATGGGGCGCGACATCAGAGGTGATCGACAATCCGCAGCATCCCTATACGCGGCTTCTGCTGTCAGCCGTGCCGAACCCGGACCTGCGTTTCGAAGATGGCAGCAGCGACATGCGACCGGACCATGTGGATGCCGTGCGTGACCTTTCCGCCCGCACGGATGGCGACCTGATCGAAGTCTCGCCCAGCCATTTCGCACGATTGACGGCAAAAGCCTGAACACGCCACACCATGGCAAAAGCCAAACTTGATAAATCAGGTTGACTTTTGTTCTGTCTCGTAGAAAGCCACTCGCGAACGTGAAACGGGCCTTGGCAAACCCGTTTCCTGTCGTTACGGGAGCGAGAATGGCAATGACATCGAAGACCTCTTTTCAATCGGCAGCACTTGCCCGTTTCGGCGCAATTTTTGCAAGTCTGCTGGCGGTGCTCGCAGTAACCGTCATCGCGCCCGCAGCGACCGCGCAGGAGACAAAACCGCTGCGTATCGCGCTCGCCACCAGCATTTCCAACCAGGCAGCGGAAATTGCAGCAGAGGAAGCAGACGCCGAGGGGCTGAAGGTCGAGCTGATCGAGTTCAACGACTGGAACACGCCGAACCGCGCCGTGGCCGACCGTGAAGTCGATGCCAACCTGTTTCAGCACGTGCCTTATCTGCAATTCACCAATGCCAATACAGGCAATGATCTTGTCGCCATCGCTCCCGCCTTCAGCACGCCTTTCGGTCTCTATTCCAAGAAGGTGAAGACGCTGGCCGAACTGCCGGACAATGCCGAGATCGTTTTTTCCGGCGATGCCGTCAACACGGCCCGTTCGCTGCTTCTTCTGCAGCAGGCAAAATTTCTGGAGCTGAAACCCGGCGTCGGCACCAATGCGACGCTGGAAGACGTGGTGAAATGGATCAAACCGCTGAAAATCACCCTGCTCGACGGCCCGCAAATCGCCCGTGCGCTGGATGACGTGGATGCGGCGGCGACCTACCCGACCTTTGCCAAGCTCGCCGGTCTTGATGCCTCTTCCGGGCTGATCTTCGAAAATGACCCGATCTATGCCTTTCAGTTCGTGACGCGGCCGGATATGCGTGAGGACAAAAGGCTGCGACGTTTTGTGGAGATCTATCGCAACTCTGCGGCCGTCAAGGACAAGCTGCGGTCGCTTTACGGGTCGATGGTTTCATTCCCGTAAGAAAATATTTGAACAGGAAGAACGCCATGCACGGTGAATACAAGGTCCAGGGCGGCAAGCTTGTCGTCGTCGATTTCGACACGGTGGACGACCGTCTTTCCAACGTGCAGGTTTCCGGCGATTTCTTTCTGGAGCCGGCGGAAGCGCTGGCCGATATCTCCGGCGCGCTGGAAGGCTTGCCGATCACCGTCAAGGTAGAAGACATCACGCTCGCGATCCGTTCGAAGCTTCGCCCCGGTGCGGAAATGATCGGTTTCAGCCCGGAAGCAGTGGCGATTGCCGTGCGCCGCGCTCTCGGCGTGACCGGCACATGGCGCGACTACGAGTGGCAGATCATCGAAGCGCCGCCGCAGCGCCCGGCCATTCATCTGGCGCTGGACGAAGTGTTGGCACGCGAAGTGGCCGCTGGTCGTCGCGGCCCCTGCCTGCGCTTCTGGGAATGGGAACGTCCCGCCATCATCATCGGCGGATTTCAATCGCTGCGCAACGAGGTGGATCTGGAAGCCGCCAACAAGTTCGGCGTCGAGACCGTGCGGCGCGTCACCGGCGGTGGGGCGATGTTCGTCGAACCGGGCAGCGCCGTCACCTATTCGCTCTATGCACCGACTGAGCTGGTTCGCGACATGAGTTTTGCGGACTCATACGCCTTTCTCGACGATTGGGTTTTGAAGGCGCTGAACGAACTCGGCATCGATGCCTTTTACAAGCCGCTCAACGATATTTCGAGTTCCAAGGGCAAGATCGGTGGCGCTGCACAGAAACGGTTTTCATCCGGCGCGGTGCTCCACCATGTCACCATGTCCTATGACATGGATGCTGAAAAGATGGTGCAGGTGCTGCGCATCGGCCGTGAAAAGCTGTCGGACAAGGGCACTACCAGCGCCGTCAAGCGTGTCGATCCGCTGCGCAGCCAGACGGGCCTACCGCGCGAGGAAATCATTCGCCGGATGAAGGAAACATTCGTTTCGCTGAACGGCGGCACAGCGGGCAGCATTACGGATGACGAATACGCAGCAGCGGAAAAGCTCGCCGCGGAAAAGTTTTCGACCGAGGAATGGCTGCGGCACGTTCCTTGAGGGTACAACGATAGAGAAAGCTCTGTCATGCTACTGACGCCGACAGATGGCAAAGGCCGCAAACCTGTCGTCCGTCATCTCCGGCCTTGAGCCGAGAATCTACTGCCGGTTCATGTCATCGGCGTGATTAGATCCTCGGGACAAGCCCGAGGATGACCAAAAGGTCTTAATCAAACCGGCTGCTTGGTCTTGCGCAGATAGGGCAGAACCGTATCGAACGAGCCAAAGCGCTGGATGGCGTCTTCGTTGGAAACCGCGGCGGTGATGATGACATCATCCCCCTGTTTCCAGTTCGCCGGTGTCGCCACCTGATGTTTTGCAGTCAGCTGGATGCTGTCGATAGCACGCAAAATTTCATCGAAATTGCGGCCTGTCGTCATCGGATAGGTGAGGATCAGCTTGATCTTCTTGTCGGGGCCGATGACGAAGACTGAGCGCACGGTGGCATTGTCCGCCGGTGTGCGACCTTCCGAGCTTTCGCCGACGCCGGCCGGCAGCATGTCGTAGAGCTTGGCGACCTTCAAATCCTTGTCGCCGATCAGCGGGTATTCGACATCATAACCGGTGGCGGTGCGAATATCGCCCTTCCACTTGGCATGACTTTCGACCGGATCGACGGAAATGCCGATGATCTTGACGCCACGTTTCTGGAATTCGCCTTCAAGGCCTGCCATCGTGCCGAGTTCGGTGGTGCAGACCGGCGTGAAATTTTTCGGGTGCGAAAAGAGCACGGCCCAATTCTCGCCGATCCACTCATGAAAGGAGATCGGCCCCTGACTGGTATCGGCCTGAAAATCCGGTGCGATATCGTTGATACGTAGGCTCATCTCAGTTCTCCTGTTTTGCCGTCAAATAGATCGCAAAATCCGTTCGGAAAGGAGTTCGGATGTTCTCAATTGCACCTGATGCAGAAAATAAACACGCTGCACAAGGTCGGGAAACGCGAGATATTTCTCAACGCTGCCAAGCGGCACGAACCAGTGAAAAGCGCATCTCGAAATCGAAATGCGCCTTTGTCATCGTATCATTCAAATGCGAATGCGTTCAGCCGGTCGCCGCCAGGCTTGCATCGGCAAAACGGGCCTTGAAATCATCAAGCAACTTGTGGCGCTCGAAATAGTGCAGAAGCTCGAGCTTGTTGGTGCGGCTGTTGAAATAGGCCGCCGCCATCGGGTTTTCCTCACCCTTCTGCAGGAAAGTCACCGCCGGATTGCCATGCAGCAGGCGTGTCGGTGCGGGATCTTCGCCATACTGGCGCAGGAAAGGTATGGTCACCGACCCGCTGTATTTCTGCACCACGCTGCCGCTGAAGATATTCTTCTTGCCGACATAACGGTTGAGAATGCCAACCTTGCCGTTCGGCCGAGTGGTAATCTGCTTGCCGGGCTCCAGAAATTCCGACAGCAATTCCCGTGCGCCGGGCATGCCCTGGATTTTCTGACCCTTGAAATAAACATCTTCGCCAATCGTCATCGTGTAGACACGGCGAACGACCTGAAGATGGTTGGTGGTGACCACCTTGATGCCCTTGATCTTCTGGGTCGGAGAGATCATCCCGAAAACGCTCTCGTCGGAGACTTCCTCGATGATCAGATGATAGTCCGTCAATGCTACCTTATCGATATCCGAAGTGCTCATGGGAAGCTTCCTTCAAAGCCTGAAGACCGGGACCGGAGATAAGCAGGCGCCGGCGGAAAAACCGCCGACGCCGACCACATCGAAAAGGCTTAGGCAGCCTTGGTGGTCGCGAGATCGTAAGAAGCGATCATCGGCGACTGCGGGTTCTGCTGTTCGTCGAACGGCGTGTACTTCACTTCAAGCTTGGTGAAGTTCAGCTTGATGGTTTCGACCGGACGGTCACCGTTCGAGTCGATCGAATAGCTGGCGATCAGAGTGTTGGTCAGCAGGTATTCGATATAGGTTTCGCCCGGGTTGCCGGTCGTTACCAGATGGATGGTGGCGCGCTTGCCGTTACGGCCCGAGCACGCTTCCTGGAACAGCTTGGTCGACGAAGAATCGCTCACCTTGGTGAGGATGACTTCCGAAATGGTCGGCTCGGAAGCTTCGCGGTTTGCTGCCGAACCGGCAGCAGTGTTCAGGTTACGAGACACGTTCCAGTGAATGGCTTCGATATCCATCCACTTGCGGTGCTGCTCGTGAGTAGCGTCACCCTGAATACCGTCGATCTGAAGATAAATCGGCATGCTATCAGCTCCTGTTTAAAGGTTTAGGCCTTGTTGCGTCTAAGGCGTTGTTGCCTTTCGCGATCGTCCTGGGGCGCTTTTGCGTCCCCCGGCTTCTTCATCCGCCTGCCGACCCCGACCCCCGTCCGGCGCAGCGAATTCTTGTTGCGGCTTTGCGTCCTCGGCATCGATGCCAAAGTGCTGGCCGTCAAAATTGATAGAGATATGCTTGATCTTGCGTCCCTCGGTGATGACATCGAGGAAGAAGGTCGACAGCACCGGCAGAAGATCGCGGGCGATCATCACCTCGATGGCACGCGCACCCATCTCGCTGCTTTTCGCACGCGAAACCAAGGCTTCACGCGCTTCAGGAGACAGCGTCACGGCAGAACCGTAAGTGCTTGCCACACGCTGGCGGATGCGATCGATCTGGATATCGATGATGCCCGACAGCGTTTCAGCCGTCAGCGGCATGAAGGGCAGAACAGTGGTACGGCCAACGAAGGCCGGTTTGAAATGTTTCTGCAGTTCCGGCAGCAGCAACTGCTCCAGCGCCTCGCCTTCCGGCATCGTATCTGGATCTGCAGCCAGTGAGGCGAGCAGTTCGGAACCGGTATTGGCCGTCATGAAAATCGTGGTGTTCTTGAAATCGATGTCGCGGCCTTCACCGTCGCGCAACGTTCCCTTGTCGAACACCTGGTAGAAAATTTCCTGGACGCCCGGATGCGCCTTGTCGATCTCGTCGAGCAGTAGCACGCCATAAGGACGGCGGCGAACGGCTTCGGTCAGAACGCCGCCTTCGCCATAACCGACATAACCGGCAGGAGAACCGAGAAGCATGGAAATCTTATGCTCCTCCTTGAACTCCGACATGTTGATCGTCGTGAGGTGCTGGCTGCCGCCGTAAAACATGTCGGCCAACGTCAGCGCGGTCTCGGTCTTGCCGGTTCCGGACATGCCGACCAGCAGGAAAACGGCTGGCGGACGACGCGGATCGTTCAAGCCCGCACGGGCGGCGCGCATGGCGGCGGCGATACGATCGATGGCGGCGTCCTGACCGAGCACGCGCTCTTTCAGGCGCGCATCCAGCGTCTTGACCGTTTCGACCTGATCCGTCAGCAGCTTGCCGACCGGAATGCCGGTCCAGCGAGCAATGATGGTCGCGACCACATCGCGATCCACCACGCGTGGGATCAACGGCGCTTCGCCTGCAGCAGCGGCAAGGCTTCGCTCGGCAGACACCAGGGCCGCGCGGGCGCTTTCCGGCGTCATCGCCTGCGACGGGAATGGTGCGACATTTTCGGCATCACCGGCAGAAGCATCCTCCTGCGACAGTGGAGTAATTGCCGCATCCTCGGAGAAAGCTTCCTCGAGGCGGTCGGCCTCTCGAGCCAGCTGCAGTTCCTTGTCGTATTTTCCGGTCAACGCCTCGATTTCGCGAGCAATGTCCTCGCGCTCAGCCTTGATCTCGACGAGGCGCGCGGCGGTCTCATCCGTCTGTGGCTCGGCTTCCAGCCAGGTGGCTTCCGCCTCCAGCATTTCGCTTTCGCTTTTCAGGTTTTTCAGCGCTTCCGGCACGGTCTGGCGTGCCAATGCGACAGCGGCGGCCGCCGTATCGAGAATGCTGATCGCCTTGTCCGGCAACTGGCGCGCAGGCAGATAGCGCGCCGAAAGCTGCACAGCGGCGACGATCGCTTCATCGCGAATGCGGACCTTGTGGTGAAGCTTCAGGTTTCCAGCTACGCCACGCAGCATCCGAACGGCGGTCTTTTCATCCGGCTCGTTGACGAGAACCGTCTGGAAACGCCGGGTCAGCGCCGCATCCTTTTCGATATACCGCTTGTATTCGCTCCAGGTGGTCGCCGCGATCGTGCGCAATTCGCCACGCGCCAGCGCCGGCTTCAGGATGTTGGCGGCATCGCCATTGCCCGCCTGCCCGCCGGCACCGATCAGGCCATGCGCCTCGTCGATGAACAGAATGATCGGTTTGTCGGAGGCCTTGACGGCATCCACAACACCGTGGAGGCGACGTTCGAACTCGCCCTTCACGCCTGCGCCCGCCTGCAAAAGGCTGAGATCGAGCAGCAGGAGTTTGACGTCCTTCAGACGCTCCGGCACGTTTCCGGCCACGATTTCGAGCGCAAACGCTTCCGCAACGGCAGTCTTGCCGACGCCGGCTTCGCCGACGAGGATCGGGTTGTTCTGACGACGGCGCATCAGGATATCCACGACCTGACGCAGTTCCGTATCGCGTCCGATGACCGGATCGATCTTGCCGGAACGGGCATCCTCGGTCATGTCACGGGTATAAAGGCGCAGGAATTCGTTGCCCTGAGAAGCGGAAGCCGGCGCATTCAACACCGCTTCCGTAGCGCCACCGGTCTCTGTCTGCGCCTTTTCCAGCAGGCCGTCGAGTTTCGACCTGTTGAGCGAACGCAACGACGGACCAATACCCCGTGCAGCAACGCGCAGCGACTGGTCGGCATTCAGGGCAGATAGAAGATCCGCAAGCATAACAACGGAGCGACCGGACTGCAGTGAAGCAGAAAGCCAAGCTTCACGCGCCAGCGAAAGCAAATTTTGGGAAAGCGCAAGTGCTGAGCCGTCTTCTCGCCGTATATCGGCAATCGAGGCGTCAAGTTCGGTGCGCAAAGCTTCGGAAGGCACGTCAAGCTCTTCGAACACGGCGGAAAATGCCGGCTGATCGAGCAATGCACGCAACCAGTGGGCTATGTCTACGGCGGCATTCTGATGACGCGCGGCAAGCGATGCCGCTGTCTCAAGACCGACACGCAAATTAGGCTCAAGCGTTCTGATCAGACGGTTGAGATCGATATGCGACATCAGGCAAGTCCTGTTTGCTGTTGGCCGTACGGTGCTCTTTTCGAGATGTCCGGCGACAACTAGGGCGATCAACCAACCTTGTCCAGTCGTAAAAACCCCCTATTTTTCGAAAAAGTATCTCATACTTCCGTCATAAAATTGACACCTCTTGTCTGAGGTTGACAAGACGTTATATCGCCCAACAATATAGCCTTGTTTACGAAATAACTTATATAAACGGAGAAGATAACCACGTGAATGTGCGCCATATCGTGGATCCACTTGATGAAGCGCGTCCCTGCGGAGAAAACGTACGGGAAAATACTTCTGCGCGCCCAATATACTATAGAATTAAGGATGCCCGTAACGCCGCCAGAGCGGCGGAACGAGGAATAACACCGGGTGAAAATATTGGCTTGTCACCTATCTGGCAAGACGTAAGCAACCTTGGCTTGCAAATTCTTACTTCAGAGAGCAAAGACGTCGAAGTATTAGCATGGGTTGCAGAAGCCCAGGTGCGCCTGCGTGGCTTCGAGGGTCTGAGGGACGTGTACCTCTCCATCGTGTCGCTTTTAGAAAACTATTTTGACGACCTTCATTCCATCGGCGACGAGGATTTCGAAGAGCGTTTCAGTCCTTTTGCAGGGCTGAACGGGGTCGGCTCGGAAGGCACGATCATCCAGGCTATTCGTCTGAGTTCGTTGATCCCGGGGGGAAAATTCGCACAGTTTTCCCTGTGGGATTTCCAGCTTGGCCAGCGTCCTGGCGAGGACGATCGTCGCGAAGATCTGCAGCAGGCGGCACTGGAAGCCGGCGTCGCGAATATGTCAGCGCATCTGCACGTTCTCATGGAGTGCATTGCCGCGTTTGACCGTATGGTAGAAATACTTGACGACCGCTGCGGCAAGCAGGCTCCACCGAGTTCTAATACACGCAATGTTTTGCAAGAAGCCGCGTCGGCAATCAGGGTTCTGGCCGGCATAAGCGAAACAGAACCATCGCAAGAGGCTGAAAATACAACGGAATTGGAACAGTCCGATGCTGTTTCTTCAGCTACGGCGGAAGAACCTGCCCGTACCCGTCCGGTGACGGCGGATAGCATTCGTTCCCGCGAAGAGGCCTTCGAGCTTCTGATCGCCGTATCGCGCTATTTTCGCCGAACCGAGCCGCATTCCCCGATTTCCATGTCGATCGAGACGCTGGTGCGGCGCGGGCGCATGGATTTTTCCGAACTTCTGGCCGAGCTTTTACCCGAACAGCATGCGCGTCACGCGGTGCTGACGGCCGCCGGCATTCAGCCCTCCACCGAAAATAGAGGGGGCTGACAAGATTTTATTGCAATCGGGCCTTGTCCGATTGGCTTCCGCAACAATCTGAATTCGTAATTTTGCCGATGGCATGAAGGAGACTTTTGATGGCAAGTGTACATGAAAAGCTGGAACGGGTTCGCAAGCCCCGCGTCCACATCAAGTACGAAGTGGAAACCGAAGGCGCCATGGTGGTGAAGGAACTGCCCTTCGTCGTTGGCGTTCTCGGCGATTTTTCCGGCAATCCCACCCAGCCGCTGAAGCCGTTCGGCGAACGCAAGTTCGTGCAGATCGACCGCGACAATTTCGATGACGTGATGCGCCGCATGACGCCGGGTCTGACGATTTCCGTCGACAACACGCTGCAGAACGACGGCACCCAGCTGCCGGTTTCGCTGAAATTCGAAAGCATGGACGATTTCGAGCCGGGCTCGGTGGTCAATCAGGTGCCTGCCCTGAAGGCGTTGCTCGACGCCCGCAACGAATTGCGAGACCTGATGAGCAAGGCCGACCGTTCGGAAGAACTGGAACGCCTTCTCGAAGACATTCTCCAGAACAAGGCTGATCTTTCCCAGCTCGTTGCCCAGCTTGGCGGCGACAAGAAGGACGCCGTCAACTGAGTGCCGGCGGTGCGCGCCTGAGCGGCAAGGCCGGTCGCGCATCCTGAATGCCCGTCTATTTGTTTTGAGTGCGCCTCTCCCGGACAAATCTTCCGGCGCGCTGCTCATAAAGAAGGATTTGAGACATGAGCGCTGACACGCAACTACAGAGGAAGGAAGAGGCCGGTTTCTCCGAGGAACAGAACCTCCTTTCCCAGGTCGTCGCGGCGACCCGCCAGACCGAGCCGAACCGTGCGCAGGATCTGCTTCGCACGCTGACCGATCAGGCCCTCAAGGGTACGGTCACCTACGATCGCAACCTGACGATCACGCTGAACAACGCGATCGCCGAACTCGACAAGACGATTTCCACCCAGCTTGCCGCCATCATGCAGGCTCCGGAATTCGTCAAGCTCGAGGGCACCTGGCGCGGCCTGAACTACCTGGTCAAGAATTCCGAGACCAGCGTGAACCTGAAGATCCGCGTGCTGAACGCTTCCAAGCGCGACATCAGCCGCGATCTTTCCAAGGCGGTTGAATTCGACCAGTCGCGCCTGTTCAAGTCGATCTACGAAGACGAATTCGGCACGCCGGGCGGCGAACCGATGGGCGCCATCATCGGCGACTATGAGTTCGACAACTCGTTCGACGACGTCCAGACGCTGCAGGGCGTTTCGATGATTGCAGCGGCTGCTTTTGCACCGTTCATCTCGGCCGCCAGCCCGCGTATGTTCGGGTTTGACGATTACCGCGAGCTTTCCAAGCCGCGCGATCTCGAAAAGATCTTTGAAACCGTGGAATACGCCAAGTGGCGCGGCCTGCGCGACAGCGACGACTCGCGTTTCGTGACGCTTGCCATGCCGCGCGTTCTCTCGCGCATGCCGTATGGCCCGACGACCAACCCGGTCGACGAGTTCAACTATGACGAAACCGGTGGTTCGAAGACCGGTGAACTGCCGCACGAAAATTATTGCTGGATGAACGCCGCCTATGTGATGGGCACGCGCCTGACCGACGCTTTTGCCAAGAGCGGCTGGTGCACGGCCATCCGTGGTGCGGAAAACGGGGGCAAGGTCGAAAACCTGCCGATGCACGTTTTCGCCAGCGATGACGGCGATCTGGATCTGAAATGCCCGACCGAAGTCGGCATTACCGACCGTCGTGATGCCGAACTCGGCAAGCTCGGCTTCCTGCCGCTTTGCCACTACAAGAACACCGACTATGCCGTGTTCTTCGGTGCCCAGACCGCGCACAAGCCGAAAATTTACGACCGCCCTGAAGCAACGGCCAATGCCGCCGTTTCGGCACGTCTGCCCTACATGATGGCCACGTCGCGTTTCGCCCACTACCTGAAGGTCATGGGTCGCGACAAGATCGGCTCCTTCATGGAAGCGGAAGATTGCCAGAACTGGCTGAACCGCTGGATCTCCAACTACGTCAACGCCAATGACGATGCCGGCGAAGAGTCGCGTGCGAAATACCCGCTGCGCGATGCCAAGGTGACCGTTCAGGAAATTCCGGGCAAGCCGGGCTCCTACAACGCCGTTGCCTGGATGCGTCCATGGTTGCAGATGGAAGAACTGACGACCTCGCTGCGCATGGTCGCCCGCATTCCTTCCAAATCTTAAGACCCGACCACACGCGCGGCGAATTTCGCCGCGCGTTCTTATCCTTTTTTCATTCGATATTTCGGCAAATATTATGACCATGGGTTCCAGCACAGAATGGCGGCGCCGGGCGGACCAGTTGATCTCGTTGATCGACGAGGCGCTGAACGGCCAGGTCAACGCTATCCTGCACCACCCTGAATTTCAGGCGATGGAAGCAAGATGGCGCGGCATTGCCATGCTCGTGCGTGAATCCACCCGTGGTGGCGACGTCAAGATCAAGCTTTTGAGCCTGAGCTGGAAGGAACTGGCGCGCAGCATGGAACGCGCCTCGGATTTCGACCAGAGCCATCTTTTCGAACTGATCTACAGTCGCGAATTCGGCATGCCCGGCGGTGAGCCTTATGGCCTGCTGGTCGGCGATTATCACATCTCGCCCGACGATCCGAAGGGCGGCGATGCTGTCAGCACGCTGACGCAGGTCGGCATGGTCGCAGCTGCCGCGTTCTGCCCGTTCGTCGCCGGTGCTTCGGCCGGTGCGCTGGGGCTTGAGGATTTTCAGGAACTGGGCCGTGTTCAGGATTTTTCGTGGCTGGCCAGTGATCCGGCCCGTATCCGCTGGAACGGTCTTCGCGCCCGCGAGGATTCGCGTTTCCTCGGCCTCGTCGCACCGCGCATCCTGATGCGGGCACCGTTCGAGCCGTTTGCCCGGCGTCGGGATGACCGTTTTCCGTTTCGCGAAGAGATCGCCGAGGATGGCAGCTCCCTGCTGTGGGGCAACGCCGCCTTTGCCTTCGCCACCGTCGTCATCCGCAATTTCATCGATTCAGGCTGGTTTGCCGATATCCGTGGCGTCACACAGGACGCTATCGATGGCGGCATGCTGAGCACGATGGAACTGGCGCCCTATGATTTCGGCACCGAGAGCAACGGCTTGTCCGCACAGGCGCCCGTCGAAATTCGCCTGACCACCGGCCAGGAACAGCAGTTCTGCGATCTCGGCATCGTGCCGGTTGCCACCACTTATCTTTCCGCCTCGGCGATTTTCAATTCCAACCAGTCGATGCACGCGCCGCAGCATTATTCCAACGAGCATGCACGCCAGAACGCCCGCATCGCCGCAATGCTGCAATATGTGCTCTGTGCCTCGCGGTTCTCGCATTATCTCAAGGTAATCATGCGCGACGAGATCGGTCAGCTGTCCGACGCACGGTCCATCGAGCGCAAACTGGAAGACTGGCTGACCGCGTACACGCTCGGAAACGACGATGCCGATCTGGCTTTGCGCACGCGTTTTCCGCTGCGCTCCGCCGGCATTACCGTCGCCGAAATCCCCGGCAAGCCCGGCACCTTTTCCTGCACCGTTCGTCTGCAGCCGCATTTCCAGCTCGACGACGTTTCCACCAGCTTCCACCTCATCGCCGAAACGATGACGGGAAGCCGTACCGCTTCCGCGAATGAAGGTTCGCAACCCAGAAGGATGTCCGCATGACGCTGTCCGAAAGCATCGCCCGCCTGCTCAGCGAAAACGCTCTTGATGAGGCACTCGATGCAGCCAAGGCACACTTGAAAGCAAAGCCGTCCGATCAGGAGGCACGCAATCTCTATATCGACCTGCTGGTTCTGGCGGGTGACTACGAGCGCGCCGACAATCAGTGCGGTCTTGCCGTCACTTTCGCGCCGGATGCGACGATGGGCTTTGCGCTGCTGCGCAACGAACTGCGGGGCATGGCCGCCCGTAACGCATGGTATGAAACCGGCGCCGTGCCGGAATTTCCGCAAGGCCCCAGCGAACTCGACAAGCTGGCCGTCAAGGTTGGCATTGCGCACCGCGAAGGCAATGGCGCCGAAGCCGCCGCCGAATTGCAGCGACTTGAAGACCTGCGTGGTGAACGCGCCATTCTCCTGAACGGCAAGCGCCTTCCTGATTTCCGTGATCTTGACGACCGCACACCGCATGCGCTGGAAGTGATCATGACCGGCGGCGCTTATCTTTGGATCGATTTCGCAAAGATCGCGCTTCTGACCATCGAACCGATCGCACGCCCGCGTGACCTCGCATTCCGGCGCGCCGAACTTTCCCTGATTGACGGCGCGGTCGCTCCCGTTTTGCTGCCGGCCATATATCATGGCACCGGCGCCGATGACCGACTGCGGCTTGGCCGCGAAACGGAATGGGTGGAGGAGCCGACCGGTATCACCACCGGCCGCGGCCAGCGTTCATTTCTCGCCGGCGACGATCTCGCTTCCTTCCATGATACGGAAAGCCTGGAAACGACGACGGCTGCCGCTGCCCGTGAGGTTGCGCATGGTTGATCCGCTGGAGCGCTACCGGCCGCGTGATCGCGTTCTGTCCCGATCCATTCTGGACCGGCTGATCGATGACGCGCCGGATCGCGACTTCGACCCTCCGGCAAGCGTGGCGGATCAGACTCGTGAAATGCGCGAGGCGATCCGTCGCGACCTGGAATCTTTGCTCAACACCCGCCGTTGCCCCTCCGCGCCGCCTTCGGAACTTACAGAATTGAAGGATGCACTGGTGAATTTCGGTCTTGACGGCATGGTGTCCGCAAATCTTGTGACGGACGAAGCCAAGCTTTCGCTCGCCCGGATGATCGAAAGACGTATCTCGATGTTCGAGACACGGCTTTCGGATGTGCGCGTGACAATCCTGAAAAGCCGAACGATGACCGAGCGGGCCCTGCGTATGCGCATCCAGGCGACCTTCCGCCTGCACGAGGGCATGCCGCCGATCAACTTTGAATCCACCATTGATCCGTCGACCCAGCGTTTCCTCGTGGAGGCGGCCAATGGCTGACGGTTTTCTGCATCGCTACAACGAGGAACTCGGCGCGTTGCGCAAACGCGCCGCGCGTTTTGCCGATGCCTTCCCGAAAATCGCCGGCCGCTTGCGCATGACGGGCGATGTCGCCGACGATCCGCATGTCGAGCGCCTGATCCAAAGCTTTGCTTTTTCTGCCGCACGTGTGCGCCAGAAACTCGATGACGAGTTTCCTGAACTGACAGACGGTCTTCTGGAGACACTCTATCCGCATTACCTCGCGCCGCTGCCCTCGATGAGCATCGTCCGTTTCAACCCGAGCGATACGTTGGCGTCCATGCAGACCGTGCCGCGCCATACCGAAATCCTGGCAGAACCGATAGGGGGCGAATCCTGCCGGTTCCGCACCACGCAGGACGTGGAAATGGCGCCGATCGAGATCACAGGCGCGACCCTTCAGGGTCAGCCGATCAATGCGCCCCTCTCGCCGTACAACGGTGTTGCCGGTTGCTTGCGGCTGTCGATCCGCACGCTCGACGCCAGAAAGCCATTCGGTGAATTGGGTCTGGATCGTTTGCGCCTGCACATTCCATCGGCTTGGAGCCAGGCGGTTTCGATATACGAACTCTTGGCCAATCATACGCTCGGCATTGCGCTTGCCCGCCACGGCGACGATCGCCAGCCGATCTTTTTGCCCGCGCGCAATCTCAAACAGGTCGGTTTTGATACGGATCAGGCTATGTTGCCTTATCCGGCGCCGAGTTTCATCGGTTATCGGTTGCTGACTGAATTTTTCGCGTTGCCGCAAAAGTATCTCTTCCTCGATATCGACGGCCTGAGCGCCTGGAAGGATCAGGCGCTGGAAGTCTTCATTTATCTGAAGGAAACCGACGCCAAGCTCGAGCGCACGGTGTCCGCCAAAGATTTTACATTGAATGCGACCCCGGTCGTCAACCTGTTCCGGCAGACCTGTGAGCCGATATCGGTCGATGGAACTCGTACCGAATATCGGCTTCTGCCGGACGCCCGTCGCCAGAAAACCCGCGAGATTTATGCGATCGAGCGGGTTCTTCTGACCGGCTCGCGCGGACAGGAAGAACATTGCCAACCGTTTTTCGGCCGCAGCCAGCGGGCTGGCAACAGCACAGCCTACTGGCAGTCCTATCGCCGGTTCGACGAGGAAGACGGCACCAGCGACATGGAAATCGCCTTTGTCGATCGCGATCGGCGTTTTTCCGGGCCGATCGATGCCGTTGCCGGGGTCGATACGCTGTGCCTGAACCGCGAACTGCCGGAGCAGTTGCCCTTCGGCGGCGGCCACCCGTTCCTGCAGTTGGCCTCCGGTCATGAAGCCGTATCGGGCGTGGAAGCACTGATGCCGCCGACGCCATCGGTGCGCATGAATGATCAGGACGGCCGCAACTGGCGCCTCGTTTCGCATCTGCTCCTCAATCATCTGTCGTTGTTCGACAACGAGGGGGCAGCGCTCAAGGACGTGCTGTCGCTTTACGGTTTTCGCGACAGCCCGGAAACCAAACAGCTTGTCGATGCGCTGATCCGCATCCGTGCCGAAAGCTCTACCGCGCGTCTTGGCAGCGGTGGCATGGTCCCGGGTACGGAAATCGCGCTGGAATTCGATCCGGCCGCCATCGACCGCGCCTCCGCCTTCCTGTTCGGATCGGTGCTCGACCGGTTCTTCAGCCTCTACACATCCGTCAACAGTTTCACCCGGCTGACCATTTCGATGAAGGGCCAGTCGAAACCGATTGCAAGCTGGCCGGCCCGTGCGGCCGAACGCCCGCTGCTTTGAAAACAAGAAAGGATCGCGATCGCCCCATGGACCTCTCCACGCTGCGTAAGCCCGACACAAAACGCGACACGCTTGTCGACCTGCTCGAACGCGACCCTGGCCGCTTCGATGCAGTAACGGCTTTTCGCGTCGCGCAGACCGCTGCGGGAACGGGCGAAGCAGACGGGGAACTTGAGATCGCATCGCATATGGGGGTTTCGCCGGCGCCGCTTGCCGTCAGCGGATTTCGCCAGAAGGGCGCACGCGCCTCGATCAGAAGCGCACTTGCGGGCCTGACCGGGCCGCTCGGTTCGATGCCCGCCAATTATAATGAACTGATCATGCGCGAGGAGCGGAACAAGTCGAAAGGGTTGGCGGCCTTTTTCGACTTGTTCAGCGCGCGCGTGGCGGAGCTTTTTGCCGATGCCTCCGAAAAATACCGGATCGCAAGACGCCTGCGCTGGGGTCAACGCCGTGAAGATAACGGCTTCATCACAACACTGTTTGCGCTGACCGGTTTCGGCACCCGCAAGCTGAAGGAAAAAAGCGGTATCGACGAAGATACCATCCTGCGTTTTTCCGGCTTTTTTTCATCGCGCAATCGCAATACCGCCAGCCTGCGGGCCATGCTGACTGAATTCAGCGGCCTACCGGTGGAGATCGAACTGTTCCGCCCCCGCTGGCTGACCATACCCATGCAGGAGCGCAGCAAGATGGGCGCGCCGCAGGGTGTCCAGCTTGGCATCAATGCCACGGCCGGCACTGCCATCCACGATTTCAGCGGCGGTTTTCGTGTCATCATCGGTCCGTTGGGTTACCGCGATTATCTGTCGCTGACGCCGGGCGGCCGCAACATCACCGAATTGTTTGCGCTGACACGGCTTTATGTCGGCTCCGCCCTCGATTTCGATATCCAGGTCATCTTGAAGAAAGAAGACGTTCCGTTCTGCCAGCTTGGTCAGGAGAGCGGCGATCAACCGCGGCTGGGCTGGAACAGCTGGGCGCGGGTGGCACCCGCGGCAAAGGACAGCGATGACGCCGTCATTGTCGAGCCCCGGCCGGCAGCGGCGCTAGGAGGCGAACATGCGGCTTGAACTGAAAGCCATCGCAGGCGCCAGCTTATTGTCGTCCAGCCGGACAAAATTGTTTTTCGAAGAGGGCAAGCGCACGCTTGGCCGTTCGCCCGATTGCGACTGGCAATTGCCCGAGGATCAGCGCTCGGTCTCGAAGCTGCACTGCACGATAGAGCGTGATGCCCGCGGTTTTATCCTGCGTGACCAGAGTGCCAACGGTTCGCGTGTGGATGGCATCGTCGTTCATGAAGGCGAGACGGCGCGGCTTTCCGATCAGTCGCGACTGGACGTCGGCAGCATCTCGTTTTCCGTTGTCATCACCGGCAACGCGCATCAGGATGTTGACGATCCGGACAGCTCTTATGCGATGAGCGACGAACCGCTGACCATTTCGGCCATCCTTGCCGATATCGCGCCCGGTGGCCGCACCGCCACTGGCGTTCTCGGCAACAAGATGTCTGAGGAATGGCTGGAACCGATTGCCAAGAAAGAAGGCCCCTCGCCTTCGCGCAATGTCGACATCGGCTGGAACGGCCCGCCGGAAGTGCGCTCGTCCGGCAATCTTCTGCCCGACGACTGGAACCTCGACGCCGGCAAGTCGGAACACTCGGAATACGGAAATTATCTCGAGCACAACTCGGCCACTCATGTCACCGTGCCGGTTGCCAAGGCGCGCGTGGTCGAGACGGTTCAGAAAGTCAACGACAACGCGCCGCATCCGGATATTGAACCCGTCAAAGCGCCCTCGCAACCTGCGGTGACTGCGCGGACTGGCGAGATCGAAATGAGGCTGGTCCCGCTCCTGCAACGCATGGAAGACGCATTGGAGGCAAGCTTTGGCGCATTCGGCCTCGACGTGCCTGCAGCGGAGCATGAGGACGACTTTTTCAGCCGCGACCGACAGGACCCTCTTCTGGCGCGCATCGAAGAACTGGCGACCCGGCAGGCCAAACTGCAGGCGGCGCTGGAAAACCTTGTTCATCATGCCGGCCAGGAAATGGAGCCGCGCATTATTGAATCCCGTGTCGATGCCAATGCCGGCGCGCTGAGTTTCCTGCGCGGCCGTGATTACTGGCAGGCCTACAAAAACCAATTCGAAAACAACGGCAGGACGCTGTCGGTTCAGGATGTTTTCCGCGACGCCATGACGCGAACGGAAGACGGGGACCAGACAGCGAACCGGCTGAAAGCAGAGAGAGAAGACCAGACTCATGAGAAATGAAAACCGGGTGGCGTGGAGCGAGGGCATGTTCCTTCGCGTTCAGCATTTCCAGCAGGCGGATCGCTGGACGGAAAGGCTGGTGCGTACGGCGACACGCGGCCTGGCGCCTTATCCCTGGGGCCTGGCCGAGATCAGCATTGATCGCAGCGCACTCGCCATCGGCCAGTTCGCGCTCTCGAACCTGCGCGGCATCCTGCCCGACGGCACGCCTTTCGAGGCGCCGCTCGATACCGATCTGCCGCCGGCGGTCGATCTCGATGAAAACGTCAAGAACGCCATCATCTATCTGGCCTTGCCGGCTCGCCAGCCGGGCAAGCCGGATGTGGCGCTGAACGGTGGCGCCCGTTTCAACAGTGTGCGCATGACCGCTTCCAATTACGAAGCGCCGGATGCCAATGTCGAAACCGATTTCATGGCGCCGATCGATGTCAGCCGCCTGAGCCTGCGTTACCTGAAGACGGGTGACGATCTTGCCGGTTACGAGCTGATCGGCCTTGCGCGCGTCATCGAGGTCCGCTCCGACCGCGCCGTCATTCTCGATCCGGATTTCATCGCGCCCAGCCTCAACTGTGCTGCCGAACCGAGACTTTCCGAGCTGATGACCGAATTGCTGGGTATCGTGCGCCACCGCGCCGAGGCGATTGCGGAACGCATCGGTGACCCGACCATCCGCGGCACGGCCGAGGTCGGCGACTATTTTCTGCTGCAGATCCTCAACCGCGCCGACCCGATGCTGAAGCATATTTCGGCGAATGCCACCCGCATTCACCCCATCGATTTCTACGAGACCTGCATCCAGCTGGCCGGCGAACTCGCCACCTTCACCACCGAGCGCAAGCGGGCGACCGATTTTCCGCCCTATCGCCACGACGACCTGAAGGCGACGTTTGCAGCGGTCTATGAAGACCTGCGCGCGTCGCTCTCCTCGGTTCTGGAACAGGCTGCCGTTTCTATCGAGCTTGCCGAACGCCGCCATGGCGTCCGTGTCGGCACGATCAACGACCGTTCGCTGCTCAAGGATGCCGGTTTCGTACTGGCCGTGCGCGCCGAAATGTCAGCGGAAGACGTTCGTCGCAAATTGCCGGCGCAGATCAAGGTCGGTCCCGTCGAGCGGATCGCCGAACTGGTCAATGTCGCGCTGCCGGGCATTCCGGTCAGGCCGCTGCCGGTTCTGCCGCGCCAGCTGCCTTATCGCTCCGGCACGATCTATTTCGAACTCGATACAAAAAATCCGCTCTGGAAGCAGCTTGAAACCTCGGGCGCCATCGCCCTGCATCTCGCAGGCGACTTCCCTGGTCTCGAAATGGAAATGTGGGCCCTTAGAGAATGACCAACGAACCCGCATCAAAATGGCAGAACCTGCCGACCGTCGTCGAACTGACCGAAGACGGGATCAAGAAAAAGCAATCTGCCGCACGCATGGCGGAAATGCTGGACGACGTGCTCGACACGCCCGGCATCGACGACCTCGCGCCGAAACCGCTGCCGAAGGGCGGCTGGTCGGTGGAAACGCTGGTGCGCGATTTTCGCTTCGGCGGCGAGGAAGTGCCGACACTGGTGCGCTCCGCAGCCCCGTTGCTGAACCTCGCGCATGCGCTGCGTTACACCGACGAACAGCCGGACATGGAACAGCTTCGCCGTGTCGCAGTGGAGGCCGTCGGCCGTTACGAGCGTGACCTCGCAGGCTCCCGCATCAGCCCTGAGCGTGCGCGTGCCGCGCATTACATCATCTGCGCCACCGTCGATGATGTCGTGCTGAGCAAGCCATGGGGCGTGCGCGCCGGTTGGGCGCGCTCCGGTCTGGTCTCGACCTTCCATATGGATGTGACGGGCGGTGACCGCGTTTTCGATCTTCTCGACCATTTTCATCAGAGCCCGGGTGCCAACAAGGACCTGCTGCTCTTGATCTACCTGTCGCTGTCGCTCGCCTTCGAGGGCCGCACGCGTGTCTCAGCACGTGGCAATCTCGAACTCGGCCGTATCCGCGACAGTCTCTACAAGACGCTGCTCGGCCAGTATGGCGTGTTCGAACGCGAGCTTTCCCCGCACTGGAGAGGTGTATCCGCCAAGCACAAACCGCTGCGCACCGCTATTGCACTGTGGACGCTGATGTCGTTGCTCGCGCTCGTTTTTGCGCTTGGCTACATGTTCTTCACATTGTCTCTGAACAACGCTTCCGACGGCACCTTCCAGCGGCTTGCACAATTGCCTCCGGGTGAAGCTGCAAACATTCTGATCAACCCGCCGCCAAAAGAAGCGCCGAAAGAGATTGTCGAAAAAATTTCAGAACCGCCGGTAAAGCCGCAGCTCGTGGCGCGGCCGCCGAGCAAGCTGGAAAACTTCATGAAATTCCTCCAGCCGGAGGTCGAAAAAAAGCTTGTTTCGCTTTCCGAAAGCAACAACCGTGTACTGGTGCGCATCAACAATGCCGGTCTTTTCGATGTTGGCAGCGCGCAGGTGAGCGAAGAATTCAAGTTGTTGATCGCTCGCATCGGTGGCGCATTGGCGCAGGAACAGTTCCGTGCCGTGGTCGTCGGGTATACGGACAATACGCCAATCAAGACCATCCAGTTCCCTTCGAACTGGCATCTGTCTGAAGCACGCGCAAAGGCCGTTGGAGAAATCCTGATCTCGTTCACCGGGCCGGATGCAATTCTCACCGAAGGACGGGCCGAGGCTGACCCGATTGCCGACAACGCCACCCCGCAAGGCCGCGAGAAGAACCGCCGTACGGAAATTCTCGTCCTTGCCGATCCCGACGAGGAATTGACGGGTGCGGGTGCGAAATCGCCGCCTCTTGAAGTTGATATTCGAAATATGTCGGGCAACCCGGCAGCAGGGGGCATTTCGCCATGAACCCGATTGGTATGTTTTACACGCTCCGTTCCTATGTCGAGGCCTATGCGGGCCTGATAGGACGGAGGTTCATTTCTGTCATCTGGGTGGCGGCGATCTGTATCGTCATCTGGTTCTATGGCTATCTGGCCGCCTATGGCGACTTCAAGCCGCTGGCAAGCCCGACAAACCGTATCATCCTGATCGGCGTGATCGTTGCCATCTGGCTGGGTTACCTCATCTTCACGGTGATCCGTGACCGCCGACGCGACAAGCAGCTTGTCGAAGGTATCGAGCGTGACGCGGAATCGGAAGCAGCCGCCAGCCAGCAGGCGGAAGTCAACGATATCCACAACCGGTTGAAGGAAGCACTTCAGCTTCTGCGCCGTGTCAGCAAGAAGCGGTTCGGTTATATCTACGAGCTTCCGTGGTACGTGATTTTCGGCGCACCCGGCTCCGGCAAAACAACGGCGCTTACCAATTCCGGCCTGAAATTCCCGCTCGGCGACGCGTTGGGAAGCAATTCCGTGCAGGGCATCGGTGGTACGCGTAACTGTAACTGGTGGTTCACCGACGAAGCGATCCTGATCGATACCGCCGGCCGTTATACCACGCAGGACGATCTCAACGGTTCCGCCAAGGCCGGATGGGAGGGTTTTCTCGGTCTTTTGAGAAAATATCGCCGCTCGCAGCCGATCAACGGCGCGCTGGTCACGCTTTCCATCGGCGACCTTTTGACCCGTGACCCGGAAGCCCAGCGCGAGGAAATTCGCGTCATCCGCCAGCGCCTGTCCGAGCTCGATGAAAAGCTGCAGGCGCGTGTGCCGGTCTATCTGGTTCTGACCAAGGCCGACCTTCTGACCGGCTTCGTGGAATTTTTCGACGGCTTCAACAAGTCCGACCGCGAACAGGTATGGGGTACGACGTTTGGCCTCGATGAGAGCTACAAGACGATCGACCTTCCCGACCGTTTCACGGAAGAGTTTACGCTCTTGCAGGAGCGCGTCGGCTCGATGCTGATCGAGCGTCTGCAGCAGGAGCCGAATGCCGAACTGCGCGGCCGCATCTTCCGTTTTCCGGCGGAACTGGCAGCGCTCAAGGAACGCCTGCATGACGTGATGACCGAGCTTTGCACCGGTTCCAAACTGGTGGAGCCACCGCTTCTGCGCGGCATCTATTTCGCATCCGGTACGCAGGCCAACGAAGCTGCCGCTTCGACATCCGGCCGCGCCCGTCGCAGCTATTTTCTCTCACGGCTCTTCAAGGACGTCATCTTCGATGAGGCCTCGCTGGTTTCGAGAGACCGCCGCCTTTCCGGCCGGCAGCTGTTGCTGCGCCGCGCAGCCTATGCCGCCGCCGTTTTGGTCCTGGCAGTCGTGCTCAGCAGCTGGACTGCCACATACTTTCAGAACAAGGCCGCTCTTGCCGCGGCCGAGCAGCACATCGATGCCTACGAGAAACTGTCTCAAGGTATCAATGTGCGCGATGTCAGCGATGCCGATTTTCTGCGCGTGATGCCGGCACTCGACAATCTGGCGGCGGTGACCCGCGACTTCTCCAAGGATCGTGTCTGGCCTGTCACGTTCGGTCTCGACCAGGAAAACAAGGTCGCCGGCCGTCAGCGCGATGCCTACCAGCGAGCGCTGAACGCGCTGCTTTTGCCGCGCGTTCTTGTGCAATTGCAGAAGGATATGGCCGACACTTCCGATGTGGCCCGCACGTTCAACGCGTTGAAACTCTACGGTATGCTCGGCGGCCTTGGACCGATGGACCGAGAATTCGTCGAGCTTGAAACACAGGGCATGTTTAATGCGCTTTTCCCGGGCGATGGCCGCGCCAGCGCTCGCCAGTCCCTGACTGCGCATGCCGCGGCGATGGCGAGGGGCGTACTTCCGCCCATCGAACTCGATCCCTATCTGATCGCCAAGGCCCGCGAAGCAATCCGCACGCAAAGCATTGCCAATCGCGCTTATGATATCCTGACCGACTATCGTGCCTCCCGCGCGCTGCCGGCCTGGACCCCGGGAACCGCTCTTGGTCCTATCGGTGAAAAGGCATTCGAACGCAGTTCCGGCGCCTCGCTTCGCGAAGGCATTCCGGGCCTGTTTTCCAGCAACGGTTATCGCGGCGTCGTGCTGCCCAAGGTGTCCGACGCCGCCCGCACCGCGATAGAGGAAACATGGGTGCGCAACGAGGAAAACCCGGCCGGCAGCACGATAGATGCGATCACGCAATCGACTCTGCAGCTTTATTTCGACAATTTCGAAAAGCGCTGGGCAAGTGTTCTGACCGAGATGCGGGTGAAGCCGTCGCAGACGATCAATGACGCTGCCGAGACAACCCGCAACCTGGCCAACAAGCCGATCAGCCCTGTTGAGATGATAGCCCGATCGATCGTCGAAAGCACCGACCTGCGAAACGCCGGAACCGAGATCGCTTCCGCTGACAATGGCGGAGACAGTGTATCTTCCACGGCGCTGACAGGTGTGGCAAACGCACCCGATCCTTATGCCGGACTGCGCGAGGCCCTAGTCGCTCCGACAGATTCGCCGGTGGCCGCGGTGACGGGCCAATCGGCCGACGCTCCGAAATCAATGATCGGACAACTCCAGCCGGCATTGCAGAAAGTCGCGGATCAACTGGCGCGCGCCACCACCTCCTCGGCAGAGATTGCGAAGGTGTTCGACGTCGACAGCCAGTTGACCGACGCCAACCAGGAGCTATTGCAGCAGGCGCGTCGTCTGCCCAACCCGATCGACGGCTGGATGGCCGGGGTCGCTGCCGATGTCGGTTCGCTTGCGGTGAAATCGGCCCGCGCCCGTATCAACGATGCGTGGGCAGCGGAGGGGTCAAGCTATTGCTCCAGCGTCGTTACCGGTCGTTACCCCTTCGAGCGGGAATCCCCGCGAGATGTGGCAATGACCGATTTCGTGCGCCTGTTCGGACCAAAGGGCCTGTTCAAGAGCTTCTTCGATGAAAGACTTTCCGCCTTCGTCGATACCAGCGCCTCGCCATGGGGCTGGAAGGGCACGTTCGGTGCGGCCAGCATTCCAAGCGAGGCAATCGCTCAGTTCGAGAATGCCGACAAGATCAACCGGGCCTTCTTCCCGGCCGGCAGCGAAAACCCTGCTATCGCCATCAACGTGAAACCGGTGTCGCTTTCGGAAAGCGCCAATGCCGTCATGCTGGAAATCGAGGCGGAGCGCCTCGTCTATTTCCATGGCCCGGTACAGGCCAAATCGATCTCCTGGCCTTCAACCGACGCCAGCAACGTATCGCGTATCGCCTTCCAGCCGGGCGGCTGGCAGCAAGCGATCGTTGAGAATGGCGATTGGTCGCCGTTCCGTCTGTTCGATGGCGCCGATATCACCAATGAGGGGAACGATCTTTTCCGGGCGCGTTTCACGCAAGCCGGCAAGATCGCCGAGTTCGAAGTGCAGTTCGGTTCCGTGCTCAACCCGTTCCGGCTGGAAGCGCTCAGTGCGTTTGCCTGCCCGACACAGTTTTGAGGACGCCGTTCATGCCCCCACGCTCAGCACTCGATCCGGTCACCATGGAAGCCGACAGGATCGGCTTCTTTGGCAAACTGCCAAGCCATGGAGATTTTGTCTCAACCGGCCTCAGCCGAACCGTACAGGATGCGCTCGATGCCTGGTTGCAGTCCGGCATTGCCAAGGCACACCATCATGCCGGTGAAAACTGGGAGCAGATATTTGCCAACATGCCGGCATGGCGGTTCGTGGCGGAACGCGGCATCTGGGGACCGGTGACCGTTGCCGGCCTCATCGTGCCGAGCCGTGACCGCGTTGGCCGCAGTTTTCCGTTGGCGATCACCGCACAGTTGCACGAATTCGCGGGAGACAGCCGGAAACTCTGCCTCGACGAAACCTGGTTTCTTGCGCTGGAGGCGTTGGCCGAGACGGTTTCACGCCGGGATTTCGACATCGAAACGTTCACGGCCAGCCTGAAACGTCTTCGGCATTTGCGACCTTCGGATCAGCATTTCGAGCAGCGCCCCGGAAAGACCCACCGACCGGATACGTTGTGGTGGCGCTTCGACCCGCAGGACCGGCAGAACAAGGGTTTTCGCAGCGGCGGCGCGCCACAGCCAACCGACTTTCTGGAATTGCTGATGGCGGGCATGGAGGCGTCCGGACCAACACCATCCGAACCTGCACCAGCGCCCCCGCCGTCGGACACGGCATCAACAGCGCAACCGCCTGCTGCCGCGAACCTCAACCAGTTCGAACCCGAGCAGGCGAGCGCACCTTCCGCGATGTCGGTGGCAGAGCCTCGAAATTTTCGCCTGCGCCATGACAAGGCCAGCCACGCCGGGACACGCCTGAGCGTCAATGCCGACGCCGTTCTGGCGCAGCACACACCGTTTCTGTTTGCGATTGCTGACGGTGTGGGAGACGGCAACGATGCTGTCGAAGCAAGCCGCCAGACGATTGCCATTTTGGCCGATACGGCCCCACAGGATACGACCGAAAGCCTGCTGCAGGAGATGAAGGGAAAGCTTGGCCGCGCCCATGGCCTGCTGCAATCGACACCCGGCTCCTGGGGCAGAAAGCCGCCGATGGCCAGTCTCGTTTCGCTCGGTGTCGCAGAGGATCGGTTTGCACTGGTTTGGGCCGGCGATGCCAGAGCCTATCTCCTGCGCGACGGAATGATGCGCTGCCTGACCAGGGACCACGTTTCGGTTGGCCTGCGTCGTTCCCTGTCGCGCGCTATCGGTCTCGCCGGACAGCTTTCTCCGGAAGTCATTACGGACGATCTTCAGGCGGGTGACCGTTTTCTGCTGTGCAGCCATCCATTGGCGCGCTCCATACCGGAACGCGGCATCGCCGAAATCCTTATCGCCGGCGATATAGACGACATTGCAAATACGCTGGTTCAGGAAGGACTGATCGCCGATTGCCGCGAAAACCTGTCCGCAATCGTAATTGACGTGACGGACGGCAATGGCCGGTGAGCCGGGCTTTGACGACATCACGAAGCGCTTTTCCGCCCTTTGGCAAAGCCTGACCCGTACCGGAGACGCATGGCGCTCCGGCGAGGAACGGCGCCTGCTTACAGATCGTGTCCGTGATGCGCTGGATCGTGGCGAGAGCCGGTTGAGCGACATGCCGGCCAACATCATTGCCAACACCTTTACCATCGAAAACAAGGTGCATGACAGTGCGCTGACCCGGATACACAAAGTGCGGCACCGCGATCTCGGCTCGCTGCATGCGGTCAAAACGCTTCATCCCGATCACGCGGACGACCCGGTCTCACGTCGTCTTTTTCTTCGGGAGGCGGAAATGGGATTGTCGTTGCGCCATGCCCATATCATCACGACACAGGCCCTGCTGCGGCTTCAGGACGGGCGCCCCGCTATCATTCTGGAGTGGTGCCAAGGTACGCTTGCCGATCGTCTGGCTTCGGGAGCGATTTCCGTAGACGATATCTCAAAGATCATGATCGGCATTCTGGAAGGCCTCTCGGCGATACACGAACAGTCGATTGTGCACTGCGACCTCTCGCCGTCGAATGTGCTTTTCAGCGGCGAGGAAGGCGATACGGTCAAGATCGCCGATTTCGGGATCGCGCTTTCCAGAGACGAAAATCATCACGTGCTCGATCTGCGTTTCGCCGGAAATCGGCATTTTGCAGCCCCTGAACAGAAGGAGGCAAGCGTTATGGACCACCGCGCAGATCTCTTTGCCGCCGGCCGGATTTTGTCATCGATGTTGCAGGTCTGCGATGATGCCGAGGCCATCAGTCTGCATGCGTTGGCGGGGCATCTGTCCCAGCCATTGCCACAGGACCGCCCCGAAAATGCAAAGGCCGCCTTGCGGATGCTTGGCGGCCTCTGAATTCGGTCAGTTTGAAGCTTATCAGTTCATGCCCGGCAGCGGGGCTGCAGCGGTCGCGACGCTCTTCTGGTAAATGGTGAAGAGTTTTGCAAAATCGACCATTCCGGCATTGGTGGCATAGAGCATGTCGCCATCAGCCATCTGGAAACGCTGCATCAGCGCCAGGTTCGAAATGTCCTTCATGTCGATACGATAAACGGCCGGCTTGTTGGAAACGCTGTAGCTGGTCACCAGCTTCTGCTTTTCGGCGGCGCTTGGCAGCGGCTTGTAGACAGTTTCGTTGCGCAGAAGATAGACGTTTCGGGCATTGGCACGGTCATCGAGCAGACCACCTGCACGGCCAAATGCCTGGGCAAGCGTCAACTTGCCCGGCTCGAACTCGAACTCGCCGACGCTCTTGAATGCACCGAAAGCGGTGAAGGTCGGCGAATCCTTGCCGACATAGATCTGGTCTTCCGGCAGAAGGTAAACGTTCTGCGCGTTGTCGTTCATCAGGCGCTCGATCGGTGCAGTGGCGCGCTGGCTGCCACGGATCAGCGTAACCGATGCCGCACCGGGCGCCGAAGCGGAGCCACCGGCAAGCGCGATGGCATCAAGCACACGCTCCTTGCGAGCCGTCAGCGGGAAACGGCCGGCCGAACGAACATCGCCATTGACGGTGAAGCCCGTCGAAGGTTTGTCCACCACGGTGACGACAGCCTGCGGATTGACCGCCGAGCCCTTGAGGCCGGTAACGATGCGAGACTGAAGCGCTTCGGGGGACGATTCCAGAACACGCTGGCGCCCGACGAAAGGCAAGGTCACCGTGCCGGCGGAATCGACCGTGAACTTGCCGAGATTGAGCGTCTTGCTCTGGGTGGAAGAGAACATGCCCTCCTCACCCGTATCAAGGATCGTGACCTCGATGACATCACCGCGACGCAGCCGCTGATCGGCATAACCACCCGAGCGCATGCCGGCCAGACCAAGATCGGTCGGCGCATAGGACATGGGCTGCGTGATCGGCGGCGCCATTGGTGCATCCGCCAGACGGGTCACGGGAACGCGCTGCTTCGTGTTCGGATCGATCGTGTTATAAAAAGCGCCTGCATCCGGTCCGTCGGAAGGTCGTGCGCATGCAGTCAAAAGAGCTAGGAAAACGAAGGGCGCAAGCTTCCGCATCACGTATCCTTAAATAAAAGAATCGGTTCAACGATAAGTATCAATGGCCTGTCGCGCGGCAACATCTCATGCGGAAAAAAAACGATTGTGACCGTTTCGCGGCTGACGTTGTGACTTATTGGCAACGCACACCCAGTTAAGATGGGTAAAAGCCACAATAATTTGTCATATAGGCGCAGATTTCCCGCCGCTTTTCCGTGGCGTCTTCAAGCAACTTCTGATGGAAGTTTGATATTCAAACGGTCTGCATCACGAGCGAGTTTTTCCCAAGCCGTTTCGCCGATCGGCACACCCTTCTCTATCGCGGCACGACGCTTGCGAGCAGCGCTATCGCCCGGCATGCGTACAGGCCCGTTGTTCCAGGCTGCCGGAGGATTGGAGCGGCATGCGTTGCTCAGAAAATCCGATTGCTCGGTGAAGGCATCAAGTCCTGCAAAGAACGCGGGATCGATTACCTGCAAAAAGGCGCTTTGCGAAAAGATGCCAGCAGGCGCATTGGCGCGGCCCTTGCCGGAAAGTCCCTGCCCCATCAATTCGACAATCAGGGCCAGACCAAATCCCTTGTGACCCTTAAGCTGCCCGCCAAGCGGCATCATCGTGCCGCCATGTTCCGTCACTTCGCGGGGATCGTCGGTCGGTTCACCATCGGCGGTGAAGGCCCAGGCTTCAGGAAACTTTTGGCCGGCCTTCGCCAGCGTCTGCGTCATCGTCGTGGTGGTTATGGAGGCGGATACGTCAATGAGGATCGGATCTCCGGATGTGGGGAAACCGGCCGCCATAGGGTTCGGCGTCAGAAGCGGCCTGGTGCCGCCATACGGCGCAACACGGCTTGCGGCAGGATGCGAGACGGAAAGCTGCACGATCAATCCGCGCTCCGTCACCTGCCGCATGAAGGCGGAAAGCGCGCAGGTATGGTGACAGTTGCGGATGGCGGCGGTCACGACACCATATTGCCCAACCCGTTCGCAGGCCTGATCGAGCGCCTGGGAAAGCAGCCATGCGCCTGGAAGTGACTTGCCGTCCCACACGAATGCGGCACCACGATCGTTGACCACCTCGTAAGTACCGGCCTTGGCGAGCGAGCCATCTTCCAGCGCCTCGACATACCAGTGCAGAAGGCTGACACCATGGGTTTCGTGACCGATCATGTCACCTTCGACTAGAATGGCGGCAGTGGCCTTGGCCTTGTCGACCTCCATGCCGGCGCGGGTCAGCATGTTTTTGGCAAATTCGGTAAGAGCTACGCGTTCGATCAGCGGCATCGGTTCATCCATCGTCTCTTTGCGGAAGTGGAACGTGGACCGCGCGCAAAACGCGGCCCACCTTGTTCAGGTCAGGATCACTTGAAGCGGATCTGCGAAAGCTGCAGTTCCGAATTGGTGGCGATCGTCGGCTTGAAATCCAGGCGCTTGGAAACGCGGGTAAAACCGACCATGTGGAACATCGGGATGTCGGCGATGATGTCGGTGTTGACCTTGGAGAACAACTGCTTCCAGAGCTTTGCCCGCTCGTCGCCGGTGGCGGCCGTTGCCTTGGAGATGAGGTCGTCGACAGCCGGATCACGCACCATCGAGTGAGAGCCACCGGAAGCGTATTTCACGAAGGCGGTAAAGACCGGATCGCCGGTGGCATTGTCGTGTTGCGACTGGGTGAGCGTCGGGCCGGAATCCTTGACGAAGGGGGCAACGAAATAGCCGTTCCAGACCGAGACGTCATACATGTCGAGTTTGACGTTGAGGCCGACTTCCTGAAGCATCGCCATGATGGCTTCCATCGTCTCGGTGGCGTTCGGATATTGTCCGTTGCGGCCGATGATGCGGATCTCGCGATCCACCGGAACGCCATCAGCTTTTGCCGCTTCCACCAGTTCCTTTGCTTTTTCCGGATCATATGGCCATACCGGTACATCAGGATTGTAACCGATGGTCGTCGGCACCACGAGATGGGTGGCGATCTTGGCTTCCGCCGGGAACAGCGTGCCGAGCATGGCCTGACGGTCGATTGCCAGATTCATCGCTTCGCGGATGCGTCTGTCGTTGGTGGGCGCCTCGCGCGTATCGATACGCAGCGATGTGGTTTCCGAATTCGGATAGGCGAAGTCGGTTTCCTTGTTGGTGGCATCCTGCACGGCCACCGCCGGCACGATATCGGCCTCCCCTGCCTCGACCATGGCCGCAGCGACCGCGCTGTCTGAACGGAAGAGATAAGTTGCCTGCTCCACCTGCGGCTGCTCACCCCAATAATTCGGATTGCGCTTCAGAACGATATATTGCCCCACGGTCCACTGATCGAACGTATAGGGACCGGTGCCGACCGGCTTGCGTGTATATTCATCGGCTGGTGTCGCTTCTGCCGATTCCATGGGGATGACGGTCATCAGCAATGGCAGGATCGGCTGTGCCGGGTTGGTGGTGATGCGGATGGTGTTTGCGTCCGGGCTTTCGAAGGAAAATTCGGTGCCGCCGAGGTATTTTCCACCCACCTCACAAGTGATCTTCTTGTTCTTGTTGCGCTCCAGCGTGAACTGCACATCCTTGGCCGTGAACGGCTTGCCGTCATGCCATTTCACATTCTGCCGCAGCTTGAATTCCCAGGTATTATCGTCGACCTGCTTCCATTCGGTAGCAAGGCGCGGTTTTAGCTGGCTGTTGGCATAGTCGAACTCGACCAGCATCTCATTGACGTTCTGCGAGATAACGCGCCCGACATCCTGGCGCGCGGCCATACAGGGCTCGACCACATCGACCGTCTCGGCCAGAACCACGGTAACGCTTTTCTTGCCATCTTGCGCCAAGGCCGAACTACAGGCCAGAGCGATCATCGTGGTGGACAGGCAAACGGTTGCTATAGGCAGTTTCATGTCAGTTTCCTCCCATGCGCGAAAAGCGCGGTTTGCAATAAACGGCATTCCCTTCATGTGACTGTCGGCGGCAACTCCTCCTTGCCAGCGACACGGTTACGACACACAAACACTAATGTATGAGCGGGCCGCAAGATACACCTCACGTTTGGTCGAGCGGATAAATAACCCGCCCGACAGTTTTGAACTTACATCGCCAAGGTAACCCGCTCGTGCCTGGACCCGATTTTGCGCTCAGCAAGATCGAATGACAGTATCGGCATCGGAGCGGCCGCCTTGCAATTCTGTCGTTTCCCCGTTTCGCCGGCAGCAGTAAGGCCGGCGAAACGAAGAAGAGACAACCAAATCTCTAGTCGAAATGGTTGTCTCCTTGATTTCAGCTGCGCAGATCTGCCGGCAGCAGCGCTTCCGGGAAGTTCTGGTACGACACCGGACGCAGGAAGCGACGGATCGACATCGTGCCGACGCTGGTTGCACCAAAGTTTGTGGAGGCCGGATAAGGGCCGCCATGCACCATGGAATCCACCACTTCGACACCGGTCGGGAAACCGTTGACCAGCACGCGGCCGGCCTTGCGTTCCAGAACGGGAAGAAGCGCCTGAGCGAGACCGAGGTCGCTGTCGTCCATGTGCATGGTGGCCGTCAGCTGACCAGCGAATTTCTCCGCCAGATTAACCATCTCTTCCGTCGAGCCAACGCGCACGACCAGACCGAGCGGGCCGAATACTTCCTCGCCGAGAGCATGATCGGCAAGCCAGGTTTCCCCAGTGGTTTCGAACAGGTTCGGACCTGCATTGCGGCCTTCGCTCTCCGAGGAAAGGACAGGCGACACGGCATTGCTGGAGCGCATGCGCTCGACGCCTTCGTGATAGGCCGAGGCGATACCGTCGGTCAGCATGGTCTGGGCTGCGACCTTTTCGAGACCGGCCTTGGCGGCCGCCACGAACTTGTCTGCTTCCGGGCCTTCGACGACGACGGCGATGCCGGGATTGGTGCAGAACTGGCCGGCGCCCATGGTGAGCGAACCTGCCCAACCGCTGCCGATTGCTTCGCCGCGCGCCGAGGTTGCTGCAGGCAGCAGGAACATCGGGTTAACGCTGCCGAGCTCGCCGAAGAACGGGATCGGTTCCGGGCGCTGGGCGCAAAGATCGAACAGCGCACGACCGCCGGCGAGCGAACCGGTGAAGCCGACCGCCTTGATGGCCGGATGGGTGACGAGCGCCGAACCGACATCACGGCGACCACCCTGGATGAGGCTGAATACGCCAGCCGGCATGCCGGTGCGCTCAACGGCAGCGGCAATGGCTTCGGCAATGATTTCGCCGGTGCCGGGATGGGCGGAATGGCCCTTTACGACGACCGGGCAGCCGGCAGCAAGAGCGGCCGCCGTATCACCGCCAGCCGTGGAGAAGGCGAGCGGGAAATTGGAAGCGCCGAACACGGCAACAGGGCCGATCGGCCGCTGCACGAGACGGATTTCCGGGCGGGCGGCCGGCTGGCGATCCGGCTGGGCAGCATCGAAACGGGCGTCGAGATGGGCGCCCTTGCGGATATGGTCTGCAAACAGTTTCAGCTGGCCGGTGGTGCGGCCACGTTCGCCATTGAGGCGGCCTTCCGGCAGGCCGGTTTCCTGTGTGCCGATCAGGGTAACCGCTTCGCCGCGCTTGTCGATTTCCTCGGCAATGGCTTCGAGGAAGACGGCGCGTTCTTCACGCGATTTTGCCGAATAGGCGGCAAAGGCTGCTTCGGCGGCGCGGCAGGCCTGATCGACCAACTCGGTGGTGCCGACAGCAAAATCGTGCGCCGGGCCATGCGCCGGTTCCGATTTGAAAGTCGAATTGCCCGCCGTCCATTGGCCGGCGATCAAGTGTTTGCCCGAAGGGGTCCAGGTCATCAATATGCTCCTCCCGGAGGCCAAAGCTCCGGTTTCCTGTGATATGTGCGGGAGAATGCGTAACACGCTAACGCGTTCTCCTCTATTGCGAGAACGCGTAATGCGCCTCGAATTTCACTTTGCCTGTTCAGCCGCCAAAACTACGGGTTTCGACCGTCCAGTCACGCGCCTGACCTGTGAGGCTGCAACCGAGACCGGGTCTACCGGGGACGATCATACGGCCGTCCCTGATTTCCAGTTCTTCATTAAAGAGCGGCGCCAGCCAGTCGAAATGTTCGACCCATGGTTCGTGTGCGTAGGCGGCAGCCAGATGGACATGGATTTCCATGGCGAAATGTGGTGCAAGGCGCATGCGTTTGGCTTCCGCCTGCGTGCAGATCCGCATGAATGGCGTGATGCCGCCGACCCGCGGCGCATCCGGCTGGATGAAATCGACCGCATCGGCACGGATCAGCGCCATATGCTCCTCGGCGCTGGCCAGCATTTCGCCTGTTGCAATCGGCGTTGCCAGTTCGCGCGCCAGTGCGGCATGGCCTTCGGTATCGTAAGCGTCGAGCGGCTCTTCGATCCATTCGAGATTGAGCGGCTCGACCAGCCGACCGAAACGCAGTGCGGTGGTGCGATCCCATTGCTGATTGGCATCGACCATCAGCGGCACGCGGCCATCCAGATGCGTGGTGATGGCATCGAGGCGGCGGATATCCACCATCGGGTCAGGCTGACCAACCTTGATCTTGATGCCGCCGATGCCGGAGCTAAGCGAATGATCGATGGCATCGCGGATTTCCTCAACGCTGGAAGAAAGAAAGCCGCCGGAGGTGTTGTAGCAGGCGACGCTGTCACGATGGGCACCAAGTAATTTGGAAAGCGGCAGGCCGGCACGTTTGGCTTTCAGATCCCAGAGGCAGATATCCATGGCTGCGATCGCCTGCGTGGCGATGCCGGAACGACCGACCGAAGCACCGGCCCAGCAGAGCTTGTCCCAGATGCGGGCATTGTCGTTCGGATCCTCGCCAATGAGATTGTCGGCGATTTCGCAGGCGTGAGCATAAAGGCCCGGACCGCCGGCACGCTTGGAATAGCTGAAACCGAGGCCGCTATGGCCTGCCTCCGTGGTGATCTCGCAAAACAGGAAGGCAACCTGCGTCAGCGGCTTCTGCCGGCCCGTCAGCACTTTTGCATCGCTGATCGGCCTCGCCAGCGGGAGATAGGCAAGCGAGAGCGTGACCGAGCGGATCGCATCCAGCTTGGACGGGCCGGCAGCAAAGCCAGCCTTGGGAGGCTGGGCCGGGATAAGGCGTTTATCGGGATTGAACATGACTTCCTCCTCCGTGAGGCCGGTTCGGTTTCATGCCGCCAAGTTGCAACGACATAAGTCCGTCAGCATCTTTTCCAAGCTAATATTTCAGTTAGGCATATATATCAATCGCAATTTGCATTCTTGTGTATCAGTCACGCCGTCGTTATGAATACCGCAAAAGGATTTGCCCCATGAACTCGCAGCTTGCAGCGACGTTTGGACTTCCCGCACCCGGTTTTCCTGTCGCTGTCGGCGGCACGGTACAACGTGTCTATGACGACCTGCGCAAACGCATCATCACCATCCAGCTGCCGCCCGACACGACATTGTCACGCGGCGAACTGACGGAAACCTACGAGGTCAGCCAGACACCGATCCGCGAGGCGCTGCAGCTCCTCAAGCAGGAAGGACTGGTGCGAATCTATCCGCAGTCGCGCACCGTGGTCACCCGTATCGATGTGCTGCAGATCTACGAAGCCCATTTTTTACGCGTCGCGCTCGAGACCGAGGTTTGCCGTCGCCTTGCAGCCGATCCCGAACTCGATCCGGCGATCATCACACGCGCCCGTTCGATCATAAAAATGCAGCGGGCCGTGGCCGACGATCCCGAGCAAATCACCATTTTTCAGGAACTGGACGAGCTTTTTCACCAGACCCTGTTTGCCGGCGTCAAGCGTAGCAACCTGCACCAGCTGGTGCGCGAACGTTCGGGCCATCTCGAGCGCATCCGCCGCCTGCACCTGCCGGAAACCGGCAAGATCGTCAGCATTCTCGATGGCCATCACGCCATTGTCGAAGCGATCGCCGCCCGTGACGAACGGGCAGCCGTCGAAGCGATCCGCGAACACCTGAGCCGCACCGTCGCCAAGGTCGAAGACATGCGGAAAGAATTTCCGCATTACTTCATTTAAGGCGACCGACGACATTGCCTGCCCCGATCAGTTGATCGGGGTCAGCAGCGGCTTGCCCGCAAAAAACGCATCCAGATTGTCCACCGCCAGTTGCGCCATGCGCTCGCGGGTTTCCTCGGTGCCGCTGGCGTGGTGCGGATAGAGCACGACATTGTCGAGCTTGGCAAAACGTGGATCCGGGTTCGGCTCGTTGAGATAGACATCCAGACCGGCCGAGGCGATGCGGCCCTCTTCCAGCGCCTTGATCAAAGCCGGCTCATCAACCACCGTGCCGCGCGCGATGTTGACGAAACTGCCCGTCGGGCCAAGCGCATCCAGAACCTCGGCAGAGATCAGCCCTTCCGTTGAAGCACCGCCCGGCGTTGCCGCGATCAGCACATCCGCCCATTCGGCCAATTTTACCGGATCGTCGAAATAGGCGTAGTCATTGCCGGATTTCGGGCTGCGGGTGTGATAACCGATCGTCAGACCCACCGCCTCGCAGCGCTTGGCGATGGCAAGCCCGATCTGTCCGAGACCAACGATGCCCGCCTTCTTGCCATAGGTGGAAGAGGTCAGCGGCATCATGCCCTTTTTGCCCCACTCGCCCGAGCGGACATAGGCATCGCCCTGCGGCAGGCGACGGCGCGACGCCAGCATCAACAACAGCGCCGTGTCGGCAACATCGTCGAGCAGAACTTCCGACGTGTTGGTGAGCTTGATGCCGCGGCGCGTCATCGCCTCGACATCCATCTGGTCATATCCGGCGGATGAGCAGGAGGCGAGTTTCAGCGCCGGCAGTTTCGACAGAAAGGCTTCATCCACAGTGACATGGCCATTCACCACCATCGCCGTGCAAACCGGCCCGGCCTTGGCGAAAACCGTCTCGCGCTCCTCACCCTTGGCGAGATCCAGACGGTGCAGCGTGTAGCGCTCCTCCAGCATGTCCATCTGTTGGCTGCGGAGCGGATAGGCGACGAGAACATCGGGTTTCATGCGGAGACTAATCCTTTGTTGCTGTGACAGGCGCTGCGGCGGGCGGCCTGAACCTCGGGGTCGGGATCGAGGCTCGCGGCAAGCAGCGCCTGTGTATAGGGATGGCGCGGCGCATCGAAAATCTGCCGTACGGTGCCTTCCTCGACGATTTCCCCCGCCTTCATGACGATGACCCGATCGGCGAAGTCGCGAACCACCGGCAAGTCGTGCGCGATGAAAAGATAGGACAGGCCAAACTCGCGGCGCAAGCCATCCAAGAGCGCAATCACCTGCGCCTGAATGGAAACATCAAGCGCCGAAACGGCTTCGTCGCAGACGATCAGCTTGGGTTCCATGGCAAGCGCACGGGCAATGGCGATGCGCTGGCGCTGCCCACCGGAAAACTGGTGCGGATACCGATCCGCCATATCCGGCTTCAGCCCTACCTTGACCAGCAACTCAGCCACCCGCTCCTTCCATTTTGCCTTGGGAAGGATATCGGGATGGATAACCCAGGCTTCTGAGATCAGCCGGAAAACGCTCATGCGCGGGTTGAGCGATTGCGTCGGATCCTGAAACACCATCTGCAGATCGCGGCGCAGGCCGAACACTTCTCTCGGCGACATGGCCAGAAGGTCGTTGCCGCGATAGAGAACTTGGCCCTCCTGCGGATCATCGAGGCGAACGATGGCGCGCGCCAAAGTCGATTTGCCCGAGCCGCTTTCGCCGACCACGGCAACGGTTTCGCCGGGCATGATCGAAAACTCGACACCCTTCAGCGCATGGAAGGAGCCGTAACGTTTCTTCAGGCCCACCGCCTTCAGTAGCGGCTCGCCCTGCCGCTCGCGCTCGGCCGGGATATCGCCCTTGCCAGGCGCCGCATCGATGAGCTTTTTCGTATAGGCATGTTGTGGGTTACGATAGACCTCGGCCGCATTGCCGGTTTCGACGATATGGCCGGAATTCATCACCACCACCCGGTTCGCGATTTCGGCGACGACACCGAGATCGTGGGTGATCAGCAGCAGGCCCATGCCGGTCTCGCGCTGCAATTCTTCCAGCAGCGCCAGAACCTGCGCCTGCACGGTTACATCGAGCGCCGTCGTCGGTTCGTCGGCAATCAGAATGTCGGGTTTGCAGGCGATTGCCATGGCGATCATCAGGCGCTGCCGCTGGCCGCCGGAAAACTGGAACGGATATTTGCGCATTGCCGCTTCCGGCTCGGGAATGCCGACGCGTTTCAAAAGCTCCAGTGCGCGGGCCGATGATTCCGCACCGGGTTTGCCGTGTGTCGTCATCATTTCGGCAATCTGCCAGCCGACCGGATAGACCGGATTGAGATGGGCGAGCGGATCCTGAAAGATCATGGCGATCTTTGCGCCATTGATTGCGCGCCGTTCCTCCGGCGTCATCTTCAGCATGTCGCGGCCGTTGAAGAGGATCGTGCCGCTGGTGATTTTTCCAGGCGGCATGTCGATCAGGTTCATGATCGCCGACGCCGAGACGGATTTGCCCGAGCCGCTTTCACCGAGGATGGCAAGTGTTTCGCCGCGATCAAGATACCAACTGACATTCTGCACGGCCTTCACCGTGCCGGCCAGCGTGTGGAATTCAACCGAAAGGTCACGAACTTCGAGCAGATGTTCAGCCATGTTTGCGACCTCCCATTTCAAGGCGCCAGCGTTGCGTCGGATCGAGCGCGATGCGCAGCCAGTTGGACAGAAGATTGAGCGAGAGCGTCGTGAGGATGATCGCCAGACCCGGCCAGAAGGACAGCCACCAGGCATTTGTAAGATAAGGCCGCCCCTGCGCCACCATCAAACCCCAGGTGATTTCAGGCGCCTGAATGCCTATGCCGAGGAACGACAGTGAGGATTCCGCCAGCATAACGAAGGCGAAATCGAGTGTGGCGATCGTCACCAGCGTCGGAAAGATCACCGGCAGGATATGACAGAAGACGATGCGCCAGTGCGACGCGCCCATCACCTTGGCGGCCTGCACGAACATGCGCTCGCGCACTTCCAGCACTTCGGCGCGGGTGGTGCGCAGGTAGATCGGGATACGAGTGATGGCGAGAACCAGCACGATATTGGCAACCGACGGCTCCAGCATGTAGAGCACGATGACCGCGAGCAGCAGCGACGGGAACGACATGATGACGTCACCGAGGCGCATGATCCATTGCGCAGCCGAAGCCCGGCTATACCCGGCGATCAGCCCGAGTGCCGTGCCAACGATAGAAGATGCAAGCACCGCTGCGGCGGCCACAAGCATGGTGTTTTGCGCGGCCACCACCACGCGGGCGAGAAGCGGACGCCCAAGAGCATCGGCACCGAGAATATAAAGCCAGCCGCGGGTGATATCGAAGGGCGGTGCGTTGCGGCCACGCAGGTTCTGTTTTGTCGCCACCGCATCCAGCAGCAGCGGACCGAACAGCGCACAGAGCACGACGATCAACAGGAAGAGCGCGGCAAAAAAGGCGAACTTGTCGGCCCACAACATGGCGAACCAGCGGGCGATGGGTCCGTTCGATTTCTTACGCTCGGCGAGGATTTGGGTGTCTGTCATCGTCATCGCTCAATACCGGATACGCGGATCGAGCAGCGCATAAGCAAGGTCGATCAACAGGTTCATGATAAAAATCGCCAGTGCCGAGACCATGATGACGGCCAGCACGACGGCGAAATCGCGAAGAAGAATGGAGTCGATCATCAGCTTGCCGATGCCCGGAAAACCGAACACGGTTTCCACGACGACGGCGCCATTGAGGATGGCAGCTGCCTGATCACCGATGACGGTGATTACCGGCAGCATGGCATTGCGCAGACCGTGCACAAAAATGATCGAGCGGGACTGAACGCCCTTGGCCCGCGCCGTTTTCACATAGGCTGACGACAGCACACTGATCATCGAACCGCGCACGACCTGCAGGATGAGGCCGAAGGGGCGAATGAACAAAACGCCGACCGGCAGCACCCAATGCCATACGCTGCCGGTGCCGGATGTCGGCAGCACATGCAGGTTGACCGCAAAGATGACGATGGCGACGATCGCCACCCAGAAATCCGGGGCAGCGGCGCCGATCAGCGAAAAGAACGTGGCGATACGATCGAACACCCCGCCCACCCGGAATGCAGCGAGCGATCCGATGACGATGGCGGCAATGGTGACCAGTACCATGGTGATGACCGCCAGCCAGAGCGTCCAGGTAAAGGCTTCCAGCACGACATCCATGGCCGGACGCGCCTGACGCAAGGAATTACCGAAATTGCCCTGCACGAGGTCCATCACGTACCGCCCGAACTGCACGATCAACGGATCGTTGAAGCCGTGCATCTGCCGAAACTGGTCGCGCATTTCCTGCGTCGCGTCGATGGGCAGGTAGAGATTGGTGGGGTCACCGGTCAACCGAGACAGGAAGAATACGATGACGATGAGCACGACGAGGGATACACCACTGGCGATCGCTCGTTTGCCGATGAAACTCTTCATGCCACTCCTCCCGGGTGATTGCATGCGGGCGCAAACGCCCCGTTTCGGTATTTCGCCGATCAGCGACCAAGTTTGTCACCCTCCAGTAACGACAGGACCGCAAAAGCCGGCGAAGGCTTCCACTGAAATATTAGTGCATCTAGAATTTTTGTGAACTGTTTTTTCTGAAATTCGCCAAATGACATCGGGGAAATGATTTCGCCCCGATGATCTGTCCACCAACTGGCTGCCGATGTTGAAAAGATCCGATAGGTGTGTCCGGGACGGCTAACCTACTGGAGAGCTTAGCCGTGAAATCGCTTTCCGACACGCGCGCAGTAGGCCGCAGCGGCAATGCAATAAGCCGCAACCAACCCGATTGTTGCCGGCAAGAAATCGAGTGAAAATCGTTTTACTCTCCGGATTTCATCATGGATATCCTATATATTACCTCGATGAGTTTCTCTTCGTCTTTCTCATCGGTCGGTCTGGCGAGCAAGGCTACCAGAAGGTCCCTCATTTCATCGCGAGCATCCATTTTCTTTATGTATGAAGATAAATTTTCATCGATATATATATCCAACACATCTCATTCCAAACCATATTTATTCGAAGAATAATTGAATATCCATCCATTGCCTCCGTAAAGTTCGCCAGACAATCCATCACTCAATAAAGATAAATCAGAAATTGACTTTCCACCGCTCAAAAACAACGGAAAATCTATTCCTCCTTGCTGCTCAATTAACGATAAGAAGTTGTGTATCGCCCCATCAATCTGATAAATAATAATATTTCTAATGATTTCCTTTTGCTCGTCTTCGAAGTTAATTATCATCGAGTGAATTCTTTTTCCTGACGTGGACCTCATGGATCCGGCAGCCATTTTATCAAATTCCGATATAGTTCTATCACGAACCTCTTTGATGAGCAGCTCACCGAAAGCTTTTAGATCGTCAGTCATTTACTTACCTTTGTTCCAAGGAATGCTTGTAGGACCCCTGACACCCGACGCGCGTAATTCGACTAGAGATCGCGCAACCAAAGTTCTTGCCAGCGACTCATCCGCACCGCCAGCAATTAAAGCATCTACCGCGATACGCGTGTGTTCGGTTACGGGGCCGCGCCACCAGCGTGGAAGACTTTCGAGATCCGACGCAAAGCGGCTGTGGTGCGCTCACCGGTTATGTTGGAAACCAGCATGACGTCCAATTGAGGCAGTTGCGGAAGCGCGTGATCCTGAACTTCGACAAGGCCGGCCGGTGCCGCACTTCTGGCCATCAAGGCGATACCGATCCCGGCCTCGGCAGCTGCCCCGACTGACGCTGCACCCGTGCCAACAAAGACTTCACGCCATGAAAGCTTTGCCGCCGCCATCGCCCGAAGCGCCATGGCTCTCAGGTTGCAAGGGTCCGGCTGAAGCACCAATGGCAGAGGCACATCGGTAGGAACCTTGAAGGTGGGCGAACAAAACCATCCGAAACCTTCGCGGGAAAGGGTTTCTCCATCTCTTCGAACATCGTCGTGGCGCAACACCACGATGGCATCGAGCTCACCTGCATCGTAGAGATCGAGCAAGGTTCTCGTTCCGCCTGTACGCAGGTGGAGCGTGACGCCTGTTTCCCGTTCGCCGACCAGCCGCAGGAGATGCGGCAGGCCCGCGCCGATCAGATGATGGGTGATGCCGATTGCCAGTCGCGCTGGTTCGCTCTTGAATATTTCGAGCGCATCTCGCCCGGCCTTGACGTATTTGCGGGCCGGTTCGAGGAACCTCTCGCCAGCGCTCGTAAGCCGAATTCGTCTCGGCGTACGCTCCACGAGCCGTGTGCCCAGCAATTCTTCCAGCCGGCGCAATCTCAACGAGATCGCCGCTTGCGTCGTATTCATCACGCCAGCGGCTCGCGTGAAAGACTGCATTTCGGCGACGAGGACAAAAGCTTCAACTGCTTCAGGATCAAGAGAGCGCATAACACCCATAACAAGCTGTTATCGCTGAAACGTGCAAGCCCTAAATTACGGCATGTATCGCAGCGCTGTATGCACGGACGATATCAAATCCTGGAGCTTGCATGCCACGCCTACCCTCATCACCCTCACCCGCATCGGGTGTCGATCCGCGTATCTGGGGCATTCTGGCGATCGCCGTTGGAACGCAAACCGCGGGCTCTTTCGTCTCGCAAGGCATTTACATACTTGTGCCGTTCTGGCGGGAGGCCTTCGGGGTATCTCTCGCATCTGCTTCGCTCGCCGTTACGGTCATGAACGGAGTTCAGATCGCCACCATGTTCTCGCTCGGCAAAGCGATCGATCTCTATGGCGAGCGAAGAATTGTCGGACTTGCCATGCTCGGCATGGCAGCGGCCATGGCAGGGGCGGCAATTTTTGCGGATAATCTGGTCTCTCTTCTCGTTTGCATGGCCTGCCTGGGAGGAACCTACGCTGCGGTACAGCCCGGCGGGACACGGGCGATCATGCGCTGGTTCCCGCCTTCGCATCGCGGCATAGCAACGGGCTTCCGACAAGCTGCCGTTCCGCTGGGAACGATGATCGCGGCTGCATTGCTGCCCCTCCTTGCCGTTCATTTTGGTTGGCATGCCGCTGCCTGGCTCGGTGCAGCCGTTTCCGCTCTGGGTGCCCTGCTGTTTTTCGGCCTCTATCGAGAAGATGGCGAACTGTCGTCTTCGAAATCGGTCCCGCTGGCATTGTCGAGCCTCGTGCGCACCGTGGGTCAGGATCCCCAATTTTGGCCGGTCCTTCGCCTTGGCATCGCGATGTCGGCATTCCAGTTCACGTTCACGGCCCACATGATCGGCTTCCTTGCCGATGGCATGGGGATAGGCCTTGTCATGGCAGCATCCCTGTTTGCGGCAACGCAGCTTGCAGGAATCCCGGGGCGCATTGTGCTGCCATGGTTGAGCGATCGGATGTGGCCGGGATTTCGCGGCAGATCTTTCGGGATCGTTTCGTTGGCAGGTGCCGGTGCCGCCGCCGCATTGGCGCTCATTCCGGTCGGCTCGCCGATCATTGCGGTCGTGACATCACTTATCGTGCTTGGAATTTTCGGTATCGGCTGGTTTCCGTTGTATCTTTTGCAAATCGCGGAAAGCGCCCCGAAGAGCTCAATCGCGTCAACGATTGCCTTCGCCTCGACAATCTGCCTCGCGGTGATGGCCGCAGGCCCTTATGTCTTCGGGCTGGTCGTCGATTATTGGGGCTATGGCGTCGCCTGGGCAGCCTTGATCCTGCCGGTTGTGGCAACCGCGATACCCCTCGTTTTCAATCGGCAGCCGCTCCCATCGGGCTCAAAGGCGTAACTGCCATACTGCACGATCATGGTCAGGGGGTGGTTATCAGCCCTAGGAGATAGTTGAGGATCTCGGTGTCATCAGGCACCGGATCGCCGGTCGCTTCAATGGCATCGTTTGTCTCGATGTCGCTGTGAAGGAAATACTGCATCAGGCCGCCAACCGTCAGCATGGCCAGACCCGCCGGAATATCGCTCCGTACAACACCGGCATCCTGAGCCCGTTTCACTTTTGGCACGAAAAACTGGTTGAGCAGCTTTGATCGTTCCTTGCGTTCATCTTCCGGCGCCCCGAGGACCCGCCAAAGCTGAAACCGCAACGCTTGTGGATGCTCCCTCCAGTATCTCTGGTAATTTGCCATCACGCGCCGCAGAGCCTCAGCCGCGTCATCCACATCAGTGCCTTCGGAAACGGTCTCGAGAAAATCATCGGAGATACGCTGGCCGACGAGGTTCCACAGGCCTTCCTTGTCCTTGAAGTGATGGTGGATAAGCCCGGAGGATACACCGGCTTTTTGTGCGATCACCCGCATAGTCGCGCCGGCATAACCGAGTTCGGCGAAGATTGTGAGCGCCGCATCGACGATGCGGTCGCGAGCATCAACCGACGTATAGACCTGTCGCAGCTCGGCCACGTTTTTTTTCCTTCTGCCGTTTCATCCCCTTACTACCCATCCCGGAATTGTCCCGCAACGCCTAAACATTCATGATTATAATTATCCAGTTAGTACATTGACCAATTGATCAGTCCGCATTTATGAAGGCGCCATTGCGATGTTTTGAGAACGCTGGAAAGATCAAAATGAAACCGAAGCAAGCGGCCCGAACCCGACTTTTTCTGTCTGCCGGCAGTCTCGCCTTTGTTATGGGCGGACTGACGCAAAGCCCGTACGCGCAGGAGCAGCATGCGGAAACCACCTTACAGCCCATCATCATTACCGCTCAGAAACGCCCCGAAGACGCGCAGGACGTGCCCGTTGCGCTCAGTGTCATCGATCATAAAGCTCTTGAAGGCCTGTCCCCAGCATCGAGCAATGCCGACCTTGCCCGGCAGGTCCCTAACTTCAACTACATCGCTTCGGGCGGCCAATATTCCAATAGCGGCAACATTCGCGGCGTCGGATCCTTTTCACCGCTTTCGCCGAACGATACGTCGATTTCCTACAACATCGACGAAGTCCCCCTTTCCGCCTATGGCATACAGCCATCGACCCTGGATATGTCACGCGTCGAAGTGCTTAGAGGACCGCAGGGAACGCTTTATGGGCTCAACGCCCAAGGCGGAGCGATAAATTTCGTCTCCAACCGCCCGGTGTTCGGTCATGAGCTTTCCATCGGGACCGAGATTGGCACGAATGGCTGGCGAACAGGTGAGTTGGTTGTCAACGAAACGCTGATCGACGATCTTTTGGCTGGCCGATTGGCCGTGCGTTACAACCAGCGCGCCGGAGATGTGACCAATGCCGTTCTGGGCGGAGAAGACGGCAAGAGCAGCATAGCTGCGGCCAGAGGCTCGCTGCTTCTGACGCCGGGCGGCGATACCGACATCCTGTTTTCGATGAACTACAATCGGTCGGACGATAACCAGCCCAGATTTGTCCTGAGAGACGCTCCCTGCTTTCCCTGTGACGGCCTCAATCCACGACCGGATTTCCAACGCGAAGATTTTGGCGGAATGCTGCGGATAGAGCATGCCTTCGACGCCTTCCGCTTCACCTCGATCTCCAGCATCCAGCGAAACGATTTCGAACAGCGCCTGGACCTGACGGACAGCCTGATTTTCAGCAAGTTTCTCGGCCTCCCTCGCGCGGGGCTCGATGTGGACGGCAAGGACGCCTATTTCGGCAAGATTGCCGAAAACCGGTATTATCAGGAGTTCCGGCTATCTTCATCGGAAGGTGAGCCGACTGCCTGGACGGCCGGCATCAACGCTTTCCACTCGGCTTCCACCGTCCATACGAGCGGCGAGAATTTCACACTTCCGAACTTCTCCGTCTTTAGCGGCCGCCAGGACAATGACCTGAGCGTGACGAGCTATTCCGCCTTTGGCGACATATCCATACCGGTTGTCGGTGACCTGAAAGCGCTTGCCGGGGCGCGGCTCACATATCTCAAGGCCGACGCCGACTATCGCTATGTCGGAGCAGGCCTTGCCGGAACGGTCGCAGGCTTCGATCAGGATTCGTCGTTTTCGGATACGTTCATCACCGGCCATGCCGGCCTCAGCTATGACTGGTCTCAGGATATGATGACCTATGTCACGATCGGTCGCGGCGCTGTCGGTGGCGGATATCCGTGGAATGGAAGCAACCTGCCCGCAGGACAAGCGGAGCCGTTTTTCCCGACTTCGACAAGCTGGAGTTACGAAGCGGGCTTCAAATCGACGCTGCTCGATGGCCGGGCGATGCTGAATGGCTCGGTGTTCTACAACGATGTGCGAGACGGCCATCTTTATGTCCTCAATCGCTCGCTGCTTACCTATCAGACTGCCGCTCTTGATTTTGACACCTATGGCGCCGAACTCGAGGCTCGCCTCCAGATCACGCCCGCTTTCAGCCTGCAGGGAAGTATTGGCTACACCCATGCAGAGTTGAAGAATGTGCCGCTGAACTCACCGACCGGCGCAAAATCCGGCAATCAGGTGCCGAATGCACCTGAATTTACCGCCATGATCGGCGGGGAGTATCGGATTGACGCCTCACAAATCGGGATCGATGACGGTGAATTCTATCTTGGTGGTTCCTATCAGTTCGTCGATCGTCGCGCGGCGGATGTGGGCAACAATTACAACCTGGACAGCTACGGCGTCAGCAATCTCCGCATCGGATGGGATGGAGACCGGGCCAGGATCTACGCCTTCGCCAACAACGTATTCGACAAGCGTTACGAGGCGGTGGGAACCTACTACGGGCCGGGAGTTGCAGCCGTAACCGTCGGCCAGGGACGAACCTTGGGGATGGGCGTCAATGTCAAGTTCTGAGGGTCGGCAGCGAGCGAAACCGAAAGCCTTCGGGCTCCTGCTGAGCATAGGCTGCCTTTACCTCTCCTTTGGCGTGAGTTTCGGTATGCTGCAGGCCGGCCTGCCACCGATCCTGCGTGCACAAGGCATTGAGATCGGCGCCCTCGGATGGTTGGCAGCCATTCTGCTGCCGTTCGGCCTGACCTTTCTCTGGGCGCCTCTCCTGGATCGTTTTGGATCTGGCCTTCGGGCACCGAAGATCTGCTGGATTGTCGCGATGCAGACGGTGACCGCCATCCTTCTGACGGCACTCGGACATGCCGACCCAACGTCCATGCGCGCAGTCTTCTCGCTTTCGCTGGCAATCGCCTTTGCCGCTGCAACCATGGACATCGCTCTCGATGCGCTGACGTCACAAGCTGTCGATCCGGCCGATCGACCGATCGCCGGGGGCATCAAGGTTGCCTCGCTGGCGACAGGTTCGATTTTCGGAGGCGGCTTGTTCGTGGCCTATTTCCAGCACGTCGGCTGGATGACGATTTTTGGCATCATGGCAGTCCTGACAATGTTGTCGACAATCCCCATCCTCAGCCAGACGCACCGGGATACCGCCAAAAATGGAAACAGTCAGGATGCGGTGAAAGCAAGCCTCGCCAAGGCGTTTCGTGGAACTGAGCGCCGTCGGCATCTGATCACGCTTGCCGTGATTACCGTGCCTGTCGTTTTGCTGTTTGGCCTGAATCGGGTCATGCTTGTCGATATCGGCCTTTCGCTCGAACAGATCGGAACCATTGTTGGAACCGCATCTCCCATCGGCAGCTTGCTGGCAACCGGCCTGTCTGTTGTCCTGGTGCGGCGCTATGGGGCCATTCGCAGCATAATCGTTTTCACCGTGTTCTGCCTGTTAGCAGTCGCGATGATCATAACCGGGATGGCCTTGCGGGATCAGACGGCACTGGTCGTTATCGGGGCAATCGCTGCGACGGCCGGCTCCAGCGGTATCTATGTCGCAACCTGCTCCATGATCCTCGGTTGGGCAAATTCGGATCAGCCGGCGACCGATTATGCGGCACTCTACGGCATCAGCCGGTTCTTCGGCCTGATCCTGCTGATGCTCATGGCACAGGCAGTATCCTTCATCGGCTGGATCGCTTTCTTCGCAATCGCATGCGTTGCGCTCGTATTGGGCGTTACTGCCGCCAACCGGATGATGTCGAAAACCGATGCTTGAAAACTGCCGGCACTCCCTGCATCGTCCTCAGTCAGTGCCGGCATCCATCATGCACCAAAGACCGTTTTCAACTCGTCGACATTGGCTTGCGACAGCAGCCGAACCGGCGCGCCGCGAAGCAGCACCAGAAGCTTCGCCGTCTCCTCAAGTTCCTCTGCGGCATAAACGGCAGACGTCAGGTCTTTCCCTGTGACAACCGGCCCATGGTTGGCGAGCAGCACCGCCGCATGCTGCCCTTTGAGATCACGGATGAGATCGCCCGCCCTTTCATCGCCAGGACGAACATAGGGGACAAGCCGAACCTGCCCGACACGCATGACCACATAAGGGGTCAATGGCGGAATGCAGTTTTCCGGATCGACATCCGACAGGCAGGAAAGCGCCGTTGCATAGGTGGAATGAAGGTGCACCACTGCCCCGGTTTGCGGGCGTGTCTCGTAAAACGCGTTATGGAGGAAGACTTCTTTTGACGGCCTGTCTCCGGAGATATGTTTTCCGTCGCGGCTGAGCTTGCTGATCCGCCCAGGATCTATGGAACCGAGCGACGAGTTCGTCGGCGTCATCAGGATACCATCATCGACCGCCGCGCTTATGTTTCCAGCCGAGCCGACAGAAAAGCCGCGTTCGAAAAGCGAACGGGAGAGACGTGCGATATCGTCGCGAACCCTGGTTTCATCGGTCATCGTGCAGCCAGCCTTTCGAGTGCCTTGGTGAAAAAATCGGGCGCGCCGAAATTCCCGGATTTCAGCGCAAGAGCAATCGGCTTTTCACCGCCGGAAAGAAGCACCGGAACGCCGGGATCGATCTCCGAACCGATCTTGAGCGGGCCGAGATTGAGAGCGGAAACGACCGCCCCCGACGTTTCACCGCCTGCGACAACAAGACGTGTCACGCCGGCATCGACGAGTTTGCGGGCGGTCTCGGCGAACAGATGCTCAAGCTTTTCGGCTACGGTTTCCCGCCCGTATTTCGCCTGCATACGCTGAACATCGGCAGGTGTGGCTGAGGAATAAACCAGCGGTGCATTGCCGCGATTGGCCTGAATGAACGCGACCAGATCGTCGGGCAACATCTCCCCCTTCATGACCCTGTCTATGTCGATGGGCAGGGTCGGGTGCCTGCTTTTATGGACGTCCACCTGGCCACGGGTCGCGCCGGAGCAGCTGCCTGCAAGAATGGCTTCCGGACCATCGATCCCCAGCGAACGCTCAACATTGCCAGCAGCAAGTCCCTGTCGGATGAAGTTCGCGGGCAAGCCTGAGGCGATGCCCGATCCGCCGGTGATCAGCTTGTGATCCGCCACGGCTTCGCCGATTGCCGCGAGATCCGCATCGGAGATCGCGTCCACGATCATCATTGTGTGTTCGGCGCGGGCAATCTCGAGAGCCTTTCTGATGGCCGCCGCGCCCCGCGACACCGTCTGGTGAGCGATCAGCCCGACAGACGCTGTCGTCTGATAACCAAGCCAGCGCCGGATATCCGGGTCTGTCATGGGCGTCAGCGGGTGGGTCTGCATGCCGGATTCGCTGAGCAATCGGTCCTGAACGAAGAGATGGCCCATGTAGATCGTCCGTCCTGCACCGGGAAAGGCGGGGCATACGACCACACCACGAACGTTCAGCGCTGCGGCGAGCGCCTCTCCGACCGGGCCGATGTTCCCGTCTTTGGTCGAATCGAACGTCGAGCAATATTTGAAGACGATTTGCCTGCAGCCCTGTTCGAGAAGCCATTGCAGGGCCGCCAGCGATTGTTCCACCGCTTGTTTTGCGGGAATGGTTCGTGACTTGAGCGACACCACGCCGGCCTCGATATCGGTCGGAGCGCGCAAAGTCGGAACCCCGAGGAACTGAGCCGTCCTCAGGCCTCCATAGGGTAGAGTTCCCTTCGCGATGGTATTTGCGATGTCGCTCGCACCTGTGAAATCATCGGCGATAACACCCAGAAGCATTGGCCATTCCTTCCGTAGGCGCAAACACAACCAGTCGGCTCTACAGCCAGGAACTGTGCAAGCATGATGACCTCAAACCTGCCAGCGATCCGGTCCTTTTGGCAACCGGCCAATTGTGCGTTTCTGCATCACCCTGCCGCACAACACCGATAGCCATCACGGCGATGGCCGCCTCCCGCTGAACATAAGCCATTGATCCGCGACGATTTCCTCATCCTGCGGGCAGGCGTCATTATCGGAAGAGAACCTTACGGCGTGAAGGGCGTCCTATGTCGCAGGAATTTTGCACCTGTCAGCTTTATTGGTCGATTTTTAAGTAGGCCACGCTAATATATAGAATTATTTTGATGCGTGTCAGCCGCCTGCGGCGGGGGGATTGCCTGAAAATGAGCAATGCGCAATGGAGTCAGCCACACTCGACCAAAGTCTCAAATGACTGCACCGACAAGCTTGCGCTCTTCGACAGCCAGTTCAGGCTGGTCGATGTGACGGCCGGCTCGCAGGTCCGCGCCGTCCCGGAAAAGATTCTGTTTTTGTGGGATCTCTATCCCGAATTGAGCCACGCAGTTGTCTCCAATTATTCTGGATCGTTACAAAGCCAGCCCCTGCGTGTCAGCCATGATCTGGGCGACGGCTCATTTGCCGAACTCGCTCTTCACACGCTGGGCGGATTTTACGGTGTGGTACAGACCTCCCGAAAAGGCCAGGAAGCGGAACATGCCGCGCTTGTCTACCAGGCGACCCATGATCCGCTGACGGGGCTGCCGAACAGGCGTCAATTCGCCGGCGACCTTTCCGCAGCGCTCGCTACCGTTGCCGAAGACGGTGGTGCCGTCTGGCTCATGCAGCTTGACCTCGATGACTTCAAACCGGTCAACGATACATTGGGGCATGCGGCCGGAGATAAGTTGCTTCAGCTGGCCGCCATCCGCATCAATGATCATCTCGGCGGCACCGAACGCGCCTATCGTCTGGCAGGCGACGAGTTTGCAGTCATCGCGACCGGATCACATCACCAGTATCGTTATAGGGAACTGGCCGACATCCTCGTCCACGCTTTCAAGCAATCTTTCACGATCGACGGCATTTCCGTGTTTGTCGGTCTCAGTGTCGGAATATCGGCAGCGCCGACCGACGGATCCGATCCCGAAACATTGATGAAGGCCTCCGACGTTGCACTTTACGCGGCAAAAAAGGAAGGACGCGGTCGCGCCAGCGCGTTCGATATCACAATGCTGCAGATCATAGAGCAGCGGGAGCTTTTGCGGAGAAGTCTTCGAATTGCGCTGGAAAAGGATCAGTTCTCGATCGAGTACCAGCCGATTGCCAAGGGCAGACGATTGGTCGGGTTCGAAGCCCTGCTGCGTTGGCAGCACCCGCTGCTTGGCCGAATCCCGCCGGCAGTCTTCATTCCCATGGCGGAAACGGACGGCTTGATGAGCGATATCGGGCGGTGGGTTCTGGAAAATGCCTGCCGTGAGGCGCTGAACTGGCCGGCGGACTATATCGTTGCGGTCAACATGTCGCCCGCCGAATTCCTCGTCAGCGGATTGACCGACCGCATTTCGCAGGTTCTGGACGTCGTCGGCCTTCCGTCTGATCGGCTGGAACTCGAGATTACCGAAAGCGTCCTGCTCGAGCGTACCGTCAACAACCTCGACACGTTGATTACGCTCAGCGTGCTCGGAATTAGGATTGCCCTCGACGATTTCGGGATGCAATACTCCTCCTTGAGCTACCTGAAAAACTTTCCCTTCGATACGCTGAAAATCGACAAGTATTTCGTCTCTGATCTCGAAACGGACCCCAAGAGCCGGGCCATTGTCCGCTCTGTTGTCACACTGGCCCACGATCTGGGCATGGAGGTTGTTGCAGAAGGTGTTGAAACGGCAGAACAGACACGCTGGCTACGCAATTTGGGTTGCGACCGTCTTCAGGGATACGCGATTGGAAAACCCATGCCTGCAGCAGCGGTAAAAGATTTCATGGCGGGCTCCGGCCTCCTTCTGGAAACATTGATCGGGCGGGCTGGCGCTTCCGAGGAACAGGCCCTTTCATGAGAGTGGCTGCCTGGCGCGTCTACAAACCGACGGGTGGAGATGATCATGATTGAACGACAGGTCAGTCCCGAGCCGGGTGCATTCGAGCAGATGGCGTCACTGACACTTGATACCGCACTGTTCAGGTCCGAATTTCACCTTTGCGACCGTGTTTCGGAATATCTCGCAGATATCGTGGCACAATCGCACGAGGACCCTGCCAGATACGCAAATTTCAGCTCCCAGCTGATCAATGAAATGATCGAGTTTTCTTTTCGCTCAGCCGTGCCGACCGGGCAGATCGATTTCAGGCTTCTCAAGAATGAGGAGCGCGTTCGCGTCAGTATCGAATTTGCTCCGGTTTCCGATCATCAGCCGGATTGGCTGGCGAATGATACGTCGGCAATAGCGAACGGACATCCTGCGGTTGGCGACCTTTGGGGGCTGGCGGATGCAATCCGGGTGAACCTCCACACAGAAGAACACAAGGAAAATCACGTGACGCTGATGGCAGATTTCGCCTTGCTGGAGGCAGTTCGTTGAGCCCGTCTTCGCCATCGTTTGCCGTCGAATTCGACGAAATAAATCAGGAAATCGTGCTCCGGGGCACGATGCGCGTCCGCTCGCCGGAAGAGATGACCGATGCGACGGACCTGATCCGGCGCAGCTTCGGCCACGGTGGCCATCTCGTCTATGTAAACATCAAGCGCCTGACACATCTGAACATGACAGCGTTTCGTTGCATTGCGGATGTCTTGACCGAAGCGTGTCTTGCCGATCCGCAACGACGGATCGTTATCGTCGCATCGAGCGTGATTGCCTGGTCGGCTCCTCTTTTTGAAACATTGGCGTCCGCGCAGCCTAATCTTTCAGTCGAAATCTACGATTCCGCCTTCTATCCGGGCCAGACCTTCGTGGAGGACGAAAGCTTTATCCCGATCCTTCGAACCCAGACAAAGATGACCTGGCGGCATGAGCGCGAGATCCTTCCCCGGCACGGCATGAAGGAGGGTATGGCCATCGCCGATATCTGTTGCGGGATCGGCGATTTCGCCACCCTGATCAAACGGCAGTTCAATCCCACGCGCCTCATCGCACTCGACCACTCCAAGAAAAGCCTTGAATATGCCAGGCGGGTGGCGGCGGAATTCGGTTTGAATTCAATCGAATACACCTATGGTGATGCGTCGCAGATGCTGCTGGCGGACAACCAGTTCGATTTCGTCACCTGCCGTCACTCCCTGCAGATTTTCGATCGTCCCGATATCCTGCTTCGCGAACTGTACCGGATCTGCAAGCCGGGCGGCCGGGTCTATATCACCAACGAAAAAAACTCCCATTGCCTTGGCGAACCACATTCGGAATCGATCCGCTGGACCTATGACGAGGTTGCCAAACTCTTCAGTCATTTCGACATGGATGTCGAAATGGGCCCCAAAAGCCGGCGGCTGCTGACGGATGCCGGCTTCGACACGATAAAGGTCGAATCCTTCATGGTGACGAACCTCGACGGAGACCCCAGAGATTTTGCAGACGTGATCGAAGCCTGGGAAAATGTCTATGCCGGGCAGATGGCGGTGCGTCGAGGCGATTCACCGGATTTCATCCGGCGGTTCCGGCAGGGTTTCAAGGATCACGTTCTCGCTGCTCTTCATCCCAAAGGGTATGCGGGCTGGCCCATCTGGGCCGCATCCGGGCGGAAACCATTTTGATGGACAAAGCGGCGACCAGCACCCGTCCATGGGGTTCGTTCCGGGCCAAGTTCATACTCGTGGTTGGCAGTGCGGTTCTCATCGATCTTCTGATCAGTGGCGGACTTGCGTTATGGAATGTTCAACGCCTGTCGCGCAACGCGGCGGAAGAGGTGGGGCGCGGGCTTGAACAAGCCAGTCAGGACTATATTCAGACCTACGCGAACTCGACAGCGGCCCAGGTCTCGCTTCTTCTCGGCCAGGTGAACAACGACGTCAGCGTTCTTGCCGGGGTTCTTCAGGAGCAGATCGACAATCCGAAGCGGCAGGCAAATATCGGCTCCGCAATGTCCGGCATTTCGCCGGGCAGCGTGCAGCTTTCCTTCAACCCCGAAGGTCAATGGGCGCAGAATGCGCCGGGCGCGCCATCGGTCGTCAGCGCATGGGGTTATCTTCTCGACGAAAATCATTCGCCACGACCGGACGTTCAGGCTGAAATTCAGGCGAGCGCTGTTCTCGACCTCGTGGCACCGAGCCTCCTGCAAAACGGATCGTCCAAACTTCAGATGTATTTTATTGGCCCGAAGGAGCGGCCCATCTTCAGAACGGCGCCGTACACCGATCAGGCGCAGACGTTCGACAGGCTTTATCCCGGCCATAACAAGGCCGATTTCTGGGACTTCTTTTTCCCCGGTCTTTACGAGTCCTGGCAAGGCTGGGAGGCAGATGTCAGGGCGCAGCCCGGTCCGGATGACATTACACAGACGGCGCCTTACACAGATGCGATCACCGGCAAACAAATCGTCAGTTTTTTCCATCCGCTCTGGAGCGCAGACAGGAAAAATGTCGCGGGCACGGCTGGCGCCGACATCACCCTAGATCAGCTTGCTGAGATCGTTGTGAACGTGAAAGTCGCCGAAAGCGGCTTCGGATTTTTGGCGATGTCTGATGGCAACGTGATTGCCATCAACAAGGCCGGTGAAAAGACGATCGGTCTGCGCTCCGCCAGCGATGCTAAAGGTAGCGGCGTCACCGGGCTTGAGCGTTCGCTGAAAAACAGCACTCAAGAGGCGATCACGGAACTGGCCAACAATCCCGACCAAGGCATAAGGCACCTTCTCCTGACGGATGGTGACGAGCGTGTGCCGTTCATGGTGATCATGAAAAAGCTCCCGCCGATCAATCTCTGGGAGCCGGGTCGGGTTCGCAAAGATGCCATGTCGCTCGGTATCGTCGTGCCCGAACGCGAAATCTACGCATCGCTTTTTGCCGCCCAGGCCAAGATCTCCGACGCGACGAACCGCATCGTCATCTATCAGATACTCGCCATCCTCTTTTCCCTGATGGTCGTGACGCTTGCGGTTCTGGCTGTCTCCAAACGTATCACCGGCGGGGTCAGCGCGCTTGCCGGAGCCGCGCGTCGCATACAAGCGAAAGATTATTCGGTGCGCGTGCCCGTTACCAGCCGCGATGAAGTCGGGCAGGCAAGCGACGCTTTCAACCGGATGGCCGAACAGATCAGCTTTCATACGGAAAACCTCGAGCAGATAGTCGAGGAACGGACAGCCCAGATCGAAGATGCAAAAGAAGAAATATCGATACTTAACGCCCAGCTAGAGCGGGAAAACCGTCGACTGGGCACGGAGCTTGCAGTTGCCGAGCGCATCCAGATGATGGTTCTTCCGCGCCCCTCGGAACTTGCGTCGTCAAAGGACCTCGAAATCGCAGCCTACATGAGCGCTGCCGAAGAAGTCGGGGGCGATTATTACGACGTTCTCGAAGCGGAAGGCCGCTTCAAGATCGGCATCGGCGACGTGACCGGACACGGTCTGGAAAGCGGAGTCCTGATGCTCATGGTCCAGTCGGTTGCAAGAGCCTTGCACGAGGCCGGCACAACGGATCCGGTGAAATTTCTGGTAGACCTGAACAGTGCCGTATTCAAGAATATCGTCCGCACCCGAATCGACAAACACCTGACACTCGCTTTCCTCGATTATGACGGAAAAGACGTGATTATCTCCGGTCAGCACGAAGAAATCATCGTTGTACGAGCAAATGGTGCTCTGGAACGCATAGAAACGATGGATCTCGGCTTGCCGATCGGGCTGGAGTCCGACATATCACCTTTTGTGGGTACTCGAAGGATAATGCTCGCTAAAGGCGATCTGATCGTTCTGCATACCGACGGCGTAACCGAAGCGGAGAATGCGGAAGGTAAGCTTTTCGGTATCGACCGTTTGTGCGAGGAAGCCGTAAGATTACGTGACCAGAGCGCAGATCGCATCGTCGCCGGCATAATAGACAGACTGATGGAGTATATCGGTCCACATAAAGTTCACGACGACATTACACTCCTCGTATTGCGACACAGGTAGTCCATGTCAAAGACCGTTTTAGGATTTCAGGATCTTACAGAAGCAAACTTCGCATCGGGGGCTTACCTGATGCTGAGTGACGGTCCGCTCGAGCTCGGATGGAGACATTCGGGGCTGACGGCGGATTTCATCGCCGAGGCGATGGCGCTGCCTTTTGCCGGGACGAACAGGCTGCACAAAAGCATCCAGCATCATATCGGTTATCTCAGCAACGAGCTGATCGAGAACGCGGTCAAGTTCAGGCAACCGGGCAGGATCATCATCGAGGCTTGCGTCGAGGGCGATGTATTCATGATGCGGGTCCGCAACGAAATCGATAACAAGACTTCGGAGCGATTTCAGATACGCCTGCATACCATGTTATCCGTCGATCCCGGCGAGCTTCTTATTCAGCAGATCGAGGCGAATGCTGCGTCCGATACCGGCGGATCGGGATTGGGACTGCTGACGCTCCTTTCCGACTATGAAGCACGTATGGCGTGGGAATTTGAAGCGTCGGGCGAAAATCGCGTCAGTCTGACGACGACCGCATCGCTCGCATTGCCACTCTCTTGGAATGGGTGAAACCAGATGGAAATCAGAGACGAAAATTATCGCATATGGGCAGAAAACGGATGCGTCTATTTCGACGGCATCCTGAGGCTGGCCGGGCCGGAAGCCTATGCGCCGATCTATTCCATGGCAGTCGCGATCCTGCATGAAAAACACGAACGCGTGATTTTCGACCTGACAAGCCTGGAGTTTCTGAACTCGTCCGGGATCAACCTGCTGGCCAAGCTTACAATCGAGGCGCGCAAACAATCGATGGCCCATGTGGTTATAAAGGGGACGTCGCAATATCCGTGGCAGGCCAAGTCTCTACCCAACCTGAAAAAACTCTACCCGCAATTGGACCTGCAGATTGCCTGACGGAACGATGCGAGCAGCAGGATCGCCGTCATTCAAGGCGGCCGTCTGCACGCTGGTCAAATCGGCATCTGGACAAGATTGCGCCGTTATCTCAGCTTAGGCATGCAAACGCCAACACTTACAGGACGGTGAACCATGGATCTGAACCCGAGCACAACGCCACTCAGCCTTGTCATACGGGATCATCACATCCATGCCTCATTCCATCACCTTGTCACAGGTTTCCTGGTCCGCACCTGACGGTCAGTCGCTCTTTACCGGCCTCGACGCCCGCTTCGGTGCCGAACGTACCGGCCTGATCGGCCGCAATGGCGTCGGGAAAACAACTCTTCTGAAACTGATCGCGGGGGGATTGGCTCCTGCATCCGGCGTCGTCTCGACGACCGGCAGCATCCATGTGCTCAGACAAAGCCTGCAGGTCACGCCTGGTGAAACGATAGCAGACCTTTTTGGCGTGCAGGCTGAACTCGGCGTACTTGCCAGAGCATATGCCGGCACTGCAACTATCGAAGAACTCAGCAATATCGACTGGCTGCTTGAGGAAAAGGTTGACAGAGCCATGGCGGCGGTGGGGTTAGAACGCCCGCTAAACACGCCACTTGAAGAACTATCCGGAGGCCAGCGGACAAGGGCGGCCCTTGCCGCCCAGATCTATACCGCGCCTGATTTCATCATTCTCGACGAGCCGACCAACAACCTCGACCGTGATGGGCGTAAAGCCGTCATCGACTTTCTGTCCGGCTGGCGTGGCGGTGCGGTCATCGTCAGTCATGACCGGGAACTGCTCGAAACGGTTGATGCCATCGTGGAACTGACACCCCTTGGAGCAACACGTTACGGCGGAAACTGGAGCCATTATCGCGAGCGCAAGGCGCTGGAACTTGCTGCGGCGGAGCACGATCTTGCGGATGCCACGAAGAGGTTAAACGAGGTCAGGAGAAAGGCTCAGGAAACCGCCGAGCGCAAGGCGCGAAGCGATGGTGCGGGAGCACGCAAGGCCGCCAAAGGCGACATGCCCCGTATCGTCTCCGGCGGGCTGAAGATGGCCGCCCAGCAAACCAGCGGTGCCAATGCCAATCGTGCGACACGGCTGAAAAGCGATGCGACTGACGAGTTGCAGAAAGCGCGCGATCGCCTCGAAATTTTGCAGCCGATTTCCGTCAACCTGCCGTCGACCGGGTTGCCCGCCCAAAAGACTGTGTTGAAGCTGGAGAGGGTGACAGCTGGTCACTCACCGCAATGCCCGGTCATTTCGGATTTATCGCTCGATATTACCGGCCCGGAGCGGGTTGCCATCGTCGGGCCGAACGGATCGGGGAAAACGACATTGCTATCCGTGATAACCGGCGAGCTCGCACCGCTCGAGGGATCGGTTCATGTCGGTGTGCGGACGGCGTTTCTCGATCAGCAGGTCAATCTTCTCGATCCCGGATTGTCGATCCGGGAGAACTTTATGAAACTCAATCCGCAAGCCGGTGAAAACGAGTGCCGTGCCGCCCTTGCCCGTTTCATGTTCCGAGCCGAAGCTGCACTGCAGCCCGTCGGCTCGCTTTCCGGAGGGCAGATCTTGCGGGCAGGTCTTGCCTGCGCTCTTGGAGGCCCATTGCCGCCGCAACTTCTCATCCTCGACGAACCAACCAATCACCTCGATCTCGACGCCATCGCGGCTGTGGAGGCAGGTCTTCAAACCTATGACGGCGCGTTGGTGGTGGTAAGCCACGACGAGGCATTCTTGAGCAATATCGGCATGACCCGAAAACTGGAACTCGGGCCGCAGTGAACACTGTTTGCGCCCGGCTTGGCGACCGATAGGAAATGCGCTTCAACGCCCGTCGTCGAAACGGCGTGGCGTGGTTTGCCCCGTCACATGCTGCCAGTGTTCGTCCGCCCGGCGCTCGAAGGTCGCGGCATCGCGCGCGTCGCTCTGGTAGAATGCGCCGCGTGGCACATCCGGAGCATAGACCTGATCACTCCAGCCGCGACCATCGTCATGCGGAAAGGCATAACCGACATGGCCGAGCGCAGCAGCGCCCTTGTAATGTGTATCGCGCAGGTGCATCGGCACTGAAGACGGCGCCTCGTTTGCGACATGGGCAAGTGCAAGCGAGATACCGCGGCAGGCCGAGTTCGATTTCGGCGCGCGCGCTACATGCAGGGCGGCATGCGCCAGCACGATCTGCGCCTCCGGATAACCGATCTTTTCCACGGCATGCAATGCTGCGACGGCAGTCTGAAGCACACTATTGTCCGCGAGGCCGACATCTTCCGATGCGTGGATCATGATACGGCGGGCGATATAACGCGGATCTTCACCTCCGTGGATCAGCCGCGCCAACCAGTAAAGCGTCGCATCCGGATCGGATCCGCGCATCGACTTCACAAAGGCCGAGACCACGTCGTAATGCGCATCGCCGGAGCGGTCGTGATTGACAGGCGCGGCCGCATAGGCCTCGTCGACCATTTCCTCTGTGATGAGCACCACCTCACCCGCCGGATGGCCAACCGCCAGACTTTCCAGCACGGTCAGGGCGCGGCGTGCATCGCCACCGGATCGTCCTGCGATACGCCGAAGCAGGTCTGGAGCGAGCTTCACCTCGATTCCCAAACCGGCAAGATGACGAAGACCGCGGCGCACCACCTCCTCCATCTCCTCGATTGTCAGTGGCTCAAGTTTCAGGATCGTCGATCGGGAAATGAGAGCGGGCGTCAGCGTATGATAAGGATTACCGGTCGTCGCCCCGATGAAGTCGGCGATGCCTTCCTCGCAGAGCGCCAGAAGATGATCCTGTTGGGTAGCGCTGAACCGATGCACCTCATCGGCAAACAATAGGGTCGGGCGCATACGCGCTTCGTCCGCAATCTTGCGGATGTCGGCCACGTTATTGTGCGCAGCGTGCAACGGCCTGAAATTCTTGCCCAACATATTGCCGATGGCGCGGGCGATGGACGTTTTCCCAAGGCCGGGCGGGCCATAGAGAATGATGCTTCCCAACCGCCCGGCGGCTATGCGCCGCCGCAGCATCGTCCCTTCACCGATGACGGCTTCCTGACCGATGACATCGTCCAGCGTCGCCGGACGCAGTTCGGCAGCCAGCGGCATGGAGCCCGAGCGGGGAGCTGCGTCGAAAAGATCGGTCATGCGAGCCTCGTCGAAATTGTTTCCAGCCCGACGGAGCATGTGTGCGGTGAACCTGCCGGGTTACGTTCGTCTACCGGCCCCGGCAGGCAGGGTCAAACAACGTTCACCAAACAGCCGATCGAGCATGCCAATCCAGCGGTTTGCCCGCGCGATCAATAAACGTCGCGCAGATAGCGCTTTTCACGTTTCAACTGACCGACATAATCGGCCGCGGCTTCCACGGTCAGCCCGCCATGGTCCGAAACGATCCTATGAAGCGCCTGATCGACGTCGCGCGCCATCCTTGCCGCATCACCGCAGACATAGAAATGACCACCGTCCTGCAGCCAACCATACAAGGCCTTACCGTTTTCGATCATGCGTGTCTGGACGTAAATCTTCTCCGCCTGGTCACGCGAAAAGGCCAGATCAAGACGGTTGAGCACGCCGTTCTGGCTCATCTCCGTCAACTCGTCCTCATAGATGAAATCGGAAGCCCGGTGCTGATCACCGAAGAACAGCCAGTTCTGTCCCTTGGCCCCGCGGGCACGGCGCTCCTGCAGGAAGGCGCGGAACGGCGCGATGCCGGTTCCCGGCCCCACCATGATCATCGGCGCGCTGTCATCCACCGGCACGCGAAAGGCCTTGTTGGGAGATACGAAGATGCCGGCTCCATCGCCCTGCCCGATGCGGTCTGCAAGGTAGGTCGAGCAGACGCCGCCATGCGCACGTCCCTGCGCGTGATAACGCACGCTGGCAATGGTCAGATGCACCTGCCCAATGGCCGCCGCCGGGCTGGAGGAGATCGAATAGGCACGGTGCTGCAGCGGCTTGAGAAGGCTTACGAATTCATCGGCATCGATTGCCAGCGAAGACGAAAGATTGAGAAGATCGAGCGTATCCTTGTTCCACAGGAAAGCGTCCAGCGCTTCCTTGTCGCCGTTGCGCAATACATGCGCCAACTCTTCATTACCGGAGCGTTCGCCGACCGTGGCAATCAGCTCGCGCGACGGCGTCGAGATTTCGAAATGACCGAGCAGGGCCTCGCCCAGGGACCGATCCTGACCTGCGACGGTTGCATCGAACCCTGAACCGAGACGGGCGAGCAGGGCATCGACGAGAACGGGATCGTTGGTCGGCAAAACACCAAGCGCATCACCTGCCTCATATTGAAGTCCGCTATCGCCGAGATCGAACTCGTAGTGGCGGATTTCCTTATGCGACGAGGTGCTGGACAAGCAGCGATTGACCGCCACGCATGCGAGATAGGGGTTCTTGCGCGTCCATTGGGATTTTACGGCAGCGAGCGGCACAACCACATCACTGACGACGACGTCACCGGACATGCCGCCATCCGTTCTGGCGGCCAGAGGCAGCGCTTCGCCGATCCAGCCCGCAGCAGCGTCCTCGAAATCGATATCGCAATCGAGCCGGGTATGAAGCCGCTTGGCTCCCAGCTGCTCCAGCCGCATGTCGATCAGCTTGCCCGCCTGGCAAAACCCGTCATAGCTGGTATCGCCGAGAGCCAGGACCGCAAAATTCATGTCTTCCAGACGTGGTGCGGTTTCGGCAGACAGCGCCTCCCAGAAAAGCTGGGCATTATCGGGCATCTCGCCCTCACCATAGGTGGAAGCGATGACGATGACGCGTTTCATTGCCACAAAAGCATCGAGCGAGACGTCATCGAGCGCCGAAACGACCGGCTGCAGGCTGTGAGCCTTCGCCGCGGCCACCATGTCCATCGCCAGAGCTTCGGCATTGCCGGTCTGCGTACCGTAAAGGATGTGGAGCGTGCCGGCCCCTGTTTTGGGGGCTGCGGCAGTTGCCACCTGCGCTTCGCCGCCAAGAGCCGCGCGCGAATGCAGGCCGGCGAGAAAACCGGCAAGCCAGACGCGCTGATCGCCGTTAAAAGGGGCGTCCTCGGGAATATAGGGGATCTTCATCTGCGTGCTCAGTTCTGCTTGCCGGCGGAAGCCAGCGCGAGGTCGGGGATGGCATGGGTCGCGAACAGCTCCTCGAAGCCCGGCAGACGGCCGATCTTCTCGATATTCTTCGCGTTCTGCTGGATGATCCAGCCATAGGTGCCGGGACTGTCCATCGACAGGATGTTGCGGCGTGACAGCGCCTGCTTGTAATCATCCAGCCGCTTGGCGGCGATCATTACCGCCAGTTGCTCATCGGAATGCCCCGACAGCGCCTCGCGGGCGTAACGCAGCAATCGCTGCATCAGCGCGAAATCTTCGGTAAGCAGGAGATTGCGCACCGCCTTTTCGATGGCTGGATCGGACGGCCCCCGTGCACCCGGCACACGCTGCATGGCAATCGCCTGCGCCATTTTCAGCACCGTGTAATTGTTGATAAGCGCGAACATGTCCTCGGTGTCGGTTTCACCGTAGCCGGGCACCGTGCCGTTGAGAACTGGCCGCTTGTCGCGGTAGGAAAGCTTGAATTTGCGAACCTGATGGGCAGACAGCGCGGTTGCCAGTTCCTCCAGCAGTTCCTTGCGCGGCTTTGCCTTCAGGATCTCCTCACTGTCCTGATAAAGCAGCAGCGAGCGCGGCATGCCGTAGAAGAAATTGTGCTGTTCGCTTTCCCAGTTTTCCAGAAGCCATGCGGCCTTGGCCGAACCGGTTTCCTGAACATGCCAGGTCAGCAGCTGATGGACGGCCTGATTGTGGATCGCCGCCTGTTCATCATCGCCGGTAATGGCGCCGAGCAGGATGGAATCGTGGCTGATCTTCTTCGACATCTCGCCATAGGGATCGTACTGGTAAACGAAGCCGCCGCTCATGCCGTTGCCGAGCCCATGACCGAAGCTGCCGAGGTTGAGGACCGCGCCATTGGTCATGTATTCGCAGGCAAAATCTCCGACCCCTTCGACCACAGCCGTCGCGCCGGAATTGCGCACGGCAAATCGGTCACCCGCCTGGCCTTCGACGAAAGTGCGGCCGCCGGTTGCGCCGAACAACGCAAAATTGCCGACCAGAACATTACCGCCGGCTTCCGGCGAACCGCCGCCCGGCGAGCGCACGACGATGGTGCCGCCGCAGGCGCTCTTGCCGACGCCGTCATTGCAGGTGCCGACATGCTGCATGATCATGCCGTCATTGCAGAACGCACCGAACGACTGACCAGCGGAACCGGATGTGACGATGCGAATGCTGCCCGGCTCAAGGAAGCGACGGCCGCGCGCGTCCTGCCTGACGGATGGCAGGCAGGCGGCCTGTTCCGCCGTAAGCTCATAGTTCAGCAACCTCTCGACATCGACGGCCAGCTGTCCGCCGACGCTCTTGTTGCAATTGTTGAGGAAACGATTGCCGCCAAGCTCCACGGTCTCGCGACCGCCATCGATCAGAGCGGAGCGCACCAGATCGAGGAAGGCGTCGTCGAGGGCAAAATCCTTTTCCATATAAACCGGGTTTTCAACCTTCACTTCTTCGACCACGGCCAGCATGGCCGTCAGATCGAGCTGGCCGACGCTGGAGGGATGATCAAGCAGGTGCAGCAGATCGGAACGGCCGCGAGCGGCGCGCAGCGATGTCAGGCCAAGTGCGGCAAGCACCTCACGCGTTTCATGGGCGATATTGAGCAGATATTGCGCCAGCGCCCGCGGATCGCCGTTAAAGACTTCCTGGTTGGTGGTGAGGCCTGCCGGGCACTTGATATTGCAGTTCTTGGCCATGACGCATTTCAGCATCATCAGCGCCGTCGTGCCGAATTCAAAGCTGTCGCCGCCCAGAAGCGCAGACTTCACCACGTCGCTGGCCGTCTGGTGCGCGCCCGAGCACCGCAGCAGAACCTTCTGGCGAAGGCCGGTCGCGCAAAGTGCGTGATGGACTTCCGCAATGCCGATTTCGGCGGAGCGGCCGGTATATTTGAGGCTGGTGACGGCAGCCGCACCCGTGCCGCCGGTATTGCCGGCAACGTTGATGACATCCGCTCCCGCCTTGGCGACACCGACGGCAATCGTGCCGATGCCTTCCGAGGATACCAGCTTGACGACGACACGAACGCGTGCCGCCTTCGCATCATGGATCAGCTGCGCCAGATCCTCGATGGAATAGGTATCGTGATGCGGCGGTGGCGAAACCAGTTCGACGCCCGGCGTGCCGCCACGCGCAGCCGCGATCTCGACAGTGACTTTCGGTGACGGCAACTGGCCGCCCTCACCCGGCTTTGCGCCCTGCCCGATCTTGATCTCGATCTCTTCCAGCATCGGATCGGCCAGATATCCGGCCCAGACGCCGAAACGGCCGGATGCGAACTGCTTGATGCGGGACGCCCGTATCGTGCCGTAACGCGAAATATGCTCGCCGCCCTCACCCGAGTTCGACATGCCGCCGACCATGTTGGTTCCGTGCGCCACGGCCTCGTGAGCGGCCGCGACCAGAGCGCCGTGGCTCATGGCGCCGGAGGCCAGAAACTGGGTGATGTCGCTCGCCTTCTGCACTTTTTCGAGCGGCAGGCTGGAGGGCGCGCTGCGCAGCAACGAAAGATAATCGAGCGCCTCGCCCGCCACCTGAACGGAAAGCGCACCACCTTCCAGCCAGTGACCGAGGATATCCGGCCCAAAGCGCATGACCAGCGATTGACCGAGTGCCGCAAGCCGGCTGAGATCGCCACCATGCACGCCCGTCAACTGCAGGCGAAACGTATCCGCCTCGGTCTTTTCGCAGGAGAGGCCGCGCACTATGAAGCTGTTGTTACCGCGACGGGAAAAACGGCCCATCTCGCGGCGGAACTCTTCAGGCAGATTGGAGAATGTCACGTCTGCGGGCAGATCGAGCACGTCGCGAAGAGCCGACGGCCGACGCGCGCGCTCTTCCGCCATCATCCGCGCAAAAGCGCGGTAACCGGGGGTGATGGTGAAGGCGTCGATTGCTTCGGGTGTCAACCGGTCGAAACTGGTGTGATAATAGGCGCTGTCGTTCAACCCGAAGGCATCTTCCAGACGATTGAGCGGTAGAAGCCTCAGCTGATCTTCCTCATCGGAAAGCTTTGCTCCCTCGCCAAAACCGATCGTTTCCTCGGTCATATCAACGAAACCGCGTACCGCAGTCGTGCCGTAGGAATGACCCGCACCCTCGGCGCGTTCCTTGAACAGGCCAAGCAGCGGAATATCGCCTTCGGCCTTCACCGTCAGCGCCTTGCGGTGCCAGTCGGCCACGGCTTGAGCAATCACGGAGAAGCTCACTCCGCCGACAGGTGTCTTGACGTTCGGGAAATAACGCTTGAGCACCGGATCGCTGGTATCCAGGAAGTTGGGCTCGAAGAACTCACCGCCGATATAACTTTCGGCGGTGCAGAGCCCGACCTTGCCCATCGTCTTCATCAGCGACTTTTCTGCCGCCTTGGCAAACCGCTTGAAGGCCTTGTCGGCATCCGTGCCGAACTTTTCTTCCGCCCGGAACTGTACGCCCAGCGGATATACGCCCGCGGCACCGAAGCCGAGTGCGGCAGCGATGTGGTGAGATGACGAGAACTGTCCGCTTTCAGCAATCACCGAAACACGAAGACGCAGACCCTGCTCGATCAGGCGCTGATTGAGCGCCGAGATCACCATGATCATCGGCAAGGCAGCGCGGTCGGATGCCACATGACGGTCCGTCACGATGGCGATGCCGCCTTCGCGCGCGGCAAAGGCTTCCACCTCATCGCACACCCCATCGATGGCCGCCTGGAGAGCCGCCTCATTGCCGGCGCGGTCGTCGAAAATGGGCGTATACAGCATGTCGAAACGCTGAACCGGCGTCTCGCTCTGTTCGCGAATTTTCAACATGTCGAGATGTGTGAGGATCGGCGAGCGCACGACAATCTGGCGGGCGGCCTTGGCGCCGATATTCGGCTTGGCGCCCAGAGCCACGCGCAGGGTCATGCCGTCGGCTTCGCGGATGCTGTCGAGTGGTGGATTGGTGACCTGCGCGAAACGCTGCGAAAAATATTTCGCCACGCCGCCTTCCTGATCGGAAAGGGCATTGATGGCATTGCCATACCCCATGGCAGAAATCTTTTCCGCGCCGGTCGCCAGCATCGGGTCCATCAGAAACTTGAAGCTTTCCTGATTGAGCGAATAGGCGACGTAACGCTGCTGCCGCTCGAGATCGCCATTGTAACGCAAGGGCGAACCCTGCTTTTCCGCCGCAATTTCCGGCAATTCTTCCAATGTAACGCGGGCATTGCGCAACAGGACCGGATAATCATGACGCGCTGCCAGCATTTCCAGTGCGTCCGTGGTCGAGAATGACCGACTGGCCACATGATCGTAATACAGCATGCCACCCGCCTCGATACGCCCTCGCGAGCGCACGGTTTCCGGCGGAAAGGCAATCTGCCCGGCTTCCGACATGACGCAGAGATAGTCATCGGTCTCGACCGTTCTCAAGGGACGCAGGCCGAGCCTGTCCAGCCGCGCACCGACAAGCGTACCATCGCCGAAGATCAGCGCCGCCGGGCCATCGTTCTTTTCCTCGTAGAGCGAGAAATATTCGAACATCGCCCGCACCTGTGGCGACAGCGTTGTGTCGTTTTCCCAGGCGGGCGGCATCATCGAGACAACGGCAGTGACAAGATCGAGCCCGTCTTCCATCACGCGCGCCTGCAGCGTCTGGTCGAGACGGCAGCTATCGGACTGGCCGCGCGGACGAATGATGCTGGCATTGCGCGCAGCCGCCACAGCCGCTTCAGACAGGCGGTTCTTCTTGTCGGTGTTCAACTCGCCATTATGCGCCATCAGCCGGAACGGCTGCGCCATCGATGGATGCGGATCGGTGTTGGTGGAAAAACGCGTATGGAAATACATGGTGTGGATTTCGTGGCGCTCGTCCACGAGATCGCGGAAATAGGGCATGACCTCGTTGGAGTTCAAGCGCCCCTTGAAGACCTGTGTACGCGCGCTCAGCGACAGCGGGTAAAATCCGGCGAGTTCCGGAGCCGAGTAAGCCACAGCCTCGATCGCCAGAAGCGCACGGTGGATGCGCAGGGAAAACTCCTCCACGCTGCGACACCTTTCATGAGCCGCGAAAACCCATTGGCGGATCGGCAGCTGATACTGCACCGCGGCCGGACGGATCGCCTCATTATCGACAGGGACATCACGCACCAGCAGAAGCGAAAACTGCTGTTCGGCGAGAGCCGCCTCGATGATACCTTGAGCGCGCGCATGCTGGGCGGGGTCCTGCGGCAAGAAAAAATTGCCAACTCCGAAGCGTCCGGGCTGCAAATCGGGACAATCGGTCAGGGTGCGAAAAAAGGTCAGGGACAGATCGACCGAAATGCCCGCTCCATCGCCCACACCTTCCGAAGACATGCCGCCACGATGCGGAACCGCACAAAGCGCTTCATGGCCCAGCTTCAGAATTTCATGCGACTGGCTGCTGTCCTTGCGCGTGATGAAACCGACGCCGCAGCTGCTTTTGTCGATATTGGCATCATAAAGACCCGTATCGTTTTTTACCCGCTGTGCCATCGCGCTCTCCCTCACGTCGAATCTGGAAATACGTCAATAATGCTGACTTATTTCATGGTATATTTCATGATGCGATGAGTCAAGTTTGATGAATGAAGGGGGAGAATTCTCCCGGTACGGCGCCAGATATCGGCCGCATCAAGTTTTCTAAAAAACTCTTCAATCTCGCTGAAAAATTTCCCGATCCCGATCGTCATTACGCTGAACGCACGCATGAGGCCTGCGGAATTCGCCGGGCTCGGCGCCACGCGGTGGCGTCGAACCGACGAAAAATTCGATGCAACAGGGGACTGGGAGTAGACATGTCGAGGGGCAATTTTCACATTGGTTTGCGGGGACGCAGCCGCGCGGTTTTGGCGGGAGTATCGCTGCTTGCGATGTCTGCCGCGGTATATGCGCAAGACGCTAATCGCACTGAGCGCAATTCCGACGCATCGGCCACAACGCTCGAACCAATTGTGGTGACAGGTACGGGCGATAACACGTCGCAAACTGGCACCATCGGCCAGCCTTCGGCAGCATATGCCGGAAATCAGGTCGCCACGGGCGCCCGTATCGGCGCACTCGGAAATCGTTCGGTTCTCGAAACCCCGTTCAGCGTCACCGCCTATACGGAAAAGTTGATCCGCGACCAGCAGGCCCGCACCATTGCGGATATCACGCTGAACGATCCGTCCGTCCGACTGGATGCACCAACCTATAGCGAACGCGACTCATTCTTCATTCGAGGCTTCTCGGTGGTCAACCTCGATGTTCTTTATGATGGCCTTCCCTACATTGCCAATCCGCGGCGCGGTTTTGTTGAAGGTATCGAGCGGGTGGAGGTGCTGAAAGGGCCGACCGCCTTCGTAAACGGCGGTATCGGGCGAGTCGGCGGCACCATCAACCTTGTGCCGAAACGGGCGGCAGATGAGCCGCTGACCCGGCTCACCACCAGCTATCTGAGCAATTCCCAGCTATGGACCCATGCCGATATCGGTCGCCGTTTCGGCCCGGCCGGCGAATGGGGCATGCGTGGCAACGTCTCCTACCGTTTCGGCAAGACCGGCATGGATCACAACGATATCGAAGTGGGGGTTGCCTCGCTCGGCATCGATTATCGTGGAGACGATTTCCGCGCGTCTCTCGATCTCAACCATTCGACGCAGAATATCGACGCGCCGACATCGCTGTTCAATGCCGCCATACTCCCGCTCGGCGTCGCCATACCGCGTGCTCCTGACGGAAAGATCAATACCGCCAGCCCGTTCGAATATCACGACAGCAAGCACAACATGGCTGCTGCCCGTATCGAATACGACGTTCTGGACAATACGACGATCTATGCCGCTGGCGGCGCGAGCCGTTACCGCGAAGATTTCCTGACCTCCTCGTATACGATCCGCGACCCGAACGGCAACGCAACGTCGGATCTCGCCATCCAGCCGCAGCAAATTCAGGGCTTTTCCGGGGAGATCGGCCTGCGTTCGGAATTCGATACCGGCCCGGTCGGCCACAAGTTCAACATCTCGCTGCAGCGAAGCCTCAACGAGAATTATCGTGGCGGCTTTGCCCCCGGCGCGCTCAGCCTGCCCGGAACTTATCCGACCAACACCTATAACCCGAGCTATCTGCCTGACGGTTCGGTGAACATCAGCGCCTTGCCGCGTTCGAGCAACTTGCCTTTGTTCGCCGATCTGCTTTCCACCAGCCTGGCCATCTCTGACACCTTGTCCTTTTTCGACGATCGCCTTGACGTGACGGTGGGCGGGCGCTTTCAGGAGGTTCGCTCGAGAGGTTTCAACACCCGGCCAGACAGAGGTCCGGTCGGCGTGCGCAATTACTTTTATGAGGAATCGCGTTTCAGCCCTGCCGTGGCTGCCAATCTGCGGCTGACTGAAAGCCTTTCCGTATACGCCAATTACGTCGAGGCGCTAACGGAAGGTGCAATTGCTCCGGCGACGGTTTCGAATGCCAACGAGGTCTTCCCTCCCTTCGTTCACGACCAGAAGGAGATCGGGATGAAATACGATCTCGGCTCCTTTGCAGTCACTGCAGCATTGTTCGAGATCAGGCAGGAAAGCGCCTACACATCTTCGAACGTCTACTCAGTTGACGGCCTTCAGGTCAATCGAGGCGTCGAACTGTCGATATTTGGCGAACCTATGGAGGGTGTCCGTCTGCTGGGTGGCGTCACCTTCATGGATGCCAAGCTGGATCGCACAGCTCGTGGAGCGTTCGACGGAAAGCACGTACCCGGCGTTCCGAAGACGATGATCAGCCTCTATGGTGAATATGACACGCCGTGGGTGGAAGATCTGACCTTGACCGGTCGCATACTTTATAACGGCAGCACCTACTACGATCAGGCGAACACCCAGAAGGTGGAGGACTGGACCCGGGTTGACCTTGGCGCGCGATACAAAACCGCCGGCTGGAATGGCAAGCCGGTCGAAATCCGCGCCAATGTCGAAAACGTATTCGACCAGAACTACTGGGCATCTTCCGCTCGAGGTTTCCTTGCAGCCGGCGCACCCCGGACATTCAAGCTCTCTGCATCGTTTGATTTCTAGTCCGACAACTTAACGATTTCACCCTTGCAGGGGTCTAGAGAAACTCGTCGCTGAAGCCGGTGGCACACAGACGCCATCGGCTTTAGCTCTGGTCAACGCTGCGCCTCAACCCGACCTTTGACACGCTTTCGGCGTTCAGCCGCAGAACGTCCGGCAGGCAGATGCCACGCCCCTACCGGCAGACGATAAGCGTCGGCAATATCCTTCCGCCCATCATGCGGAGCATGCTTCCCGCTCCTGAAAAGCGCTTGTGGTTCTGGCACCCAACTGCGTGCTGCGGATGCGTTTCCGTGATCGACCTATGTCAAAAACAAGGTCCGCTGGAAACTCAGGTAGAGCATCGGGCACAGGTACTCCCGTGTCGGATGCCTTCATCGACGGCCGACCACGTTTCGGGACGGCCGCCCGCGCGCAACAGTTTTCAGCCCTGAATTCCAACCTCTCACCACGACCATTCGGCAAATCAGTAAACACAGCGGCAATCCTCAGACGCCGCCGAGCCATCGCGTAACAGGGCCAGTCAGTTCAGAAACGAACGCTGAGCTGGACGCCGACCGTATGGTCCGTGTCCCCTTCGCCATCGAAGATCGTGCGATAATCGAACAAGAGGTCCCATTCATTTTCGAACTGAAATTCGAGTGACAATCCCAAAGTTGCATAGTCCCGCTCCTTTGCCAGGACATCAATTTCGTAAGGCAGGGTCGCAAGGTCCGTATATCCCAGCCGTATTTTCGAGGAGCCTTCGAAATCATGCACATATTCTGCGCGAAGGCCGGGCTTCAGGACACCCCAGTCCATTTCAAAGGACATGTTGGCGCGGAGACCCAAAACGCCTGAGAATGTATCGATGCTCTGGTTCCCATAGGTAAGTCCATACATGCCTCCCCCCTGTTCGGAAAAACCGTCCAGCCAGGAGCGCGAAAATTCGAGACGCCCGTAAGGGGATATCAGCCAGTCCTCCTCGCGGACTTCGTAGGCCGCGGTCAGTGAGCCGAAAGCCTGGGTGCCGCTACGGTCGCCTGTTGCGAATTCGTCGTTTGCGGTGACGAAACGCCGGGAGTCGAAGTTCAGGGTGCCGCCACCGATCAGACCGTCGAGGAAGAAATTCTCGAACGGCTCGAAGCTGCTGTAAACGGCTGCGCTGAAGGCCTGCGCCTTGCTTTCGGTGCCATTGCTGCCGATATCGGTACGGTCGCGGCTGTATCCTATGCCGAGACCGGCAACAAAGCTGTCGGAGAACCGATAGTCGAAGCCGCCGCTCACGCCGACCGTCATATGGTCCATATCGACACCGGCATCTTCGCGATCACCGAAATTCACGAAACCGCCGGACCAGAATGCAAGCCGGCTGTTTTCCGCCTCATCGGCAATATCCTCGACGCGGGCTCCAGCTGCGGCAGAAACCGGGCCACCCTCGTCCGTCCCATAACCATAGGTCGCAGCATCCCGATCAGCGTCCGTACGCGCAAATCGCGATGCGTCGGCCTGCGACCGCGCATCCAGGAGACGCTGGGCAGACGTCCGGTTGTCACGCTCCATTGGCAATCCAACGCGAACGTTCATACTGCTGGAGCGGCGCTCGCGTTCGTTATGCAGCCGCTCAAGTCTCCCATGGAAGTTGCGCATCTGAGTACGGGCGAAGCGGTTGGCGGCGCTGGTCTGCGCGTTGATCAATCCGATGACCTCCGCGTCGAGCGAAGGATCGGGCCTGATCGGAACGATGAAGGTGAAGACGGCGCTGCTGCTTGTGCCGCTTCCTGCCGGTGTCGTGACGACGACATTGGCCGCTCCGGCGGAATGCGCAGGCGTTGTAGCGGTGATCTGGGTATTGCTCACAATCGCAAAACTTCCCGCGGCAACGCCTCCGAATGTGACCGATGTGGCGCCGTTAAAACTGGTGCCCGTTATGGTCACCGCGGTCCCGCCATCCGTCGGCCCCGAACTCGGCGAAATTCCGGAGACTGTCGGTGCGGGCGTTTCGAAGTTGAAGCCTGCCGCCAATATCCCTGTTCCGGACGGAGTGGTTACCGAGATATCGGCAACACCTGCGGCATGGGCCGGGGTTACCGCTGTCAGCTGAGTGTCGCTGATCACCGTATAACTCGAAGCGGAGGTGCCGCCGAATGTAACCGACGTGGTCCCCGCGAGGTCGCTGCCGGTAATGGTGACCGTCGTGCCGCCGGCCGTAGAGCCGTTGTTTGGCGCGGCCGAGGATATGACCGGCGGCGAGATCGTGTAGATGAACCCACCGACTGCGATAACGGTGCCTCCCGGCGTGGTGACGGCAACATCGACCGCACCGGCGGCATGGGCCGGCGTTACGGCCGTTATCTGACTGTCGCTGACGACGACGACATTGGTGGCAGCCACGCCGCCAAAGCTGACCACGGAGGTGCCGGTCAGGTTCGTGCCGGCAATCGTGATCGTCTGTCCGCCTGCTGTTGTCCCGGATGTCGGAGATACCGACGATATTGTGGGAGCCGGAACTTCATAGGCATAAAGACTTGTGCCGGTGCCCGTGCCGCCGGGCGTCGTCACGACGATATCGACGATGCCTGCCGCATGGACAGGTGTTACCGCCGTGATCTGCGTGTCACTGATAACCGTGATACCGGTGGCAGCCGTCCCCCCGAAAGTGACCAGGCTGGTATCCGTCAGACCGGAGCCGGAAATAGTCACCAATGCTCCACCCAACGTGCTGCCATTGCTTGGAGAAGCCGATGTAACGGATGGTACGGGCGTGACATAGGAGAAAAGGCCGAAGCCGGTTCCACTGCCTTCCGGTGTCGTGACGACGATATCCACAACACCTGGCGTATGTAGCGGCGTTGTCACCGTTATTTCGGTATCGCTCACCACCGTCACGCCTGTCGCCGCCGCACCCCCGAAGGTTACCGAGGACGCGCCGGTCAGGTTGGTACCGGTGATCGTCACTGCGGTTCCACCCAATGTCGTGCCCGTGTTCGGAGATACGGTCGCGACCGTCGGCGGGAAAACGGCGTAGGTATATGCCGACACGGCTGTCACGGTACCGCCCAGAGAGGTCACGCTGACATCCACGGCTCCGGCGGCATGCGCCGGCGTCATTGCCGTGATCTGCGTGTCGCTGACCACCGTCAAGCCTGATGCTGCGATCCCGCCGAAGTTCACGACGGACGCACCGGTAAAGCCCGTCCCGGTGATCGTGACGCTTTTACCGCCCAACGTCGTGCCAGTATTGGGGCTTACGCCTGAAATTGTAGGCACCGGTGCGACAAAGGTATAGGCCGTCAGCAATATTCCAGTGCCACCGGCAGTGCCGACGCCAACATTGACTGAACCTGGCCCGCGAACCGGCGAAACCGCCGAGACCTGGGTATCGCTCAGGACCACATAGCTGGCCGCTGGCGTTCCGCTGAAGGTGACCGACGTGGCGGCGGTAAAACCAATGCCGTTGATGGTGACGTTTGTGCCCCCTGCAGTCGTTCCCGAGCTCGGAGAAACGCTCGATACCGATGGAATGGGAGCGAGGTAATTAAACCCGGATGTGAGTGTACCTGTCCCGCCGGCAGTCGTGACCGCGACGGCGACACTGCCCTGGGCATGCGGCGGTGTCACAGCCGTCATCTGCGTATCGCTGAGCACGTTCACGCTCGTTGCCGCGGTTCCGCCGAAGGTCACGGATGTGGCGCCGATGAAGCCGGAGCCATTGATCGTGACTGTCGTACCACCGGCCGTCAGACCCGTGCTCGACGTGACGCTGGAGACGACCGGCATGCCGGCCACATAATTATAAGCCGAAGCCAGCGATCCTGTGCCGCCCGCAGTCGTGACGGCAACCGCAACGGATCCGGCAACGTGGGAGGGTGTGACGACGGTGATCTGCGTATCGCTGATTACCGTCACGCCGGTCGCTACGGCTCCGCCGAAGGTGACAGACGTTGTGCCGATGAAGCCGCTCCCGCTAATGGTCACGCTTGCGCCGCCGGCCGTGCCGCCGGTGTTGGGCGAAACGCCGGACACCGATGGTACAGGTGCTACATAAGAAAAGGCGGAGGACAGGGATCCGGTGCCGCCGGCAGTGGTAACGGCGACGCTGACCGAACCGGCAATGTGAGAGGGCGTCACCGCCGTGATTGACGTATCGCTGACAACGACGACACCGGTTGCGGCAGTGCCGCCAATTGTGACCGCAGTTGCCGCCGTGAAGCCCGTACCGGTGATGGTGATGTTGGTCCCGCCAGCCGTTGTTCCGTTGTTCGGCGTAACGTTGGTGACGGCAGGGACAGGGGCCACATAGGTGAAGGCCGATGTCAGCACGCCGGTTCCGCCGGCGGTTGTCACGGCAATGTTGACGGGACCGGCCGCGCGCGGCGTCGTCTGTACCGTGATCTGTGTATCACTGAGAACGTTGATGCCGGTTGGCGCAATTCCCCCGATGGTAACGGCTGTCGCTCCGATAAAACCGGAGCCGTTGATGGTGACCGTCGTTCCGCCGGCGGTTGGGCCGGTATTCGGAGAGGCACCGGATATAGAAGGGACAGGAGCGACATAGCTAAATGCCGACGCAATTGACCCCGTTCCGCCGGCTGTCGTCACCTCGACATCGACAATGCCTTGGATGTGCGACGGTGTGACGGCCGTGATCTGCGTATCGCTCAGCACGTTCACGCCAGTTGCTGCGATCCCGTCCAAGGTGACGGACGTGGTTCCGATGAAGCCGGAGCCATTGATCGTGACTGTCGTTCCGCCTGCCGTGGGACCCGTGTTCGGAGTAAGGCTGGAGATAGCCGGTATTCCGGCCACATAATCATATGCTGAAGCCAGCGATCCTGTGCCGCCCGCAGTCGTGACGGCGACCGCAACGGACCCGGCAATATGCGAGGGCGTGACGACGGTGATCTGCGTGTCGCTGATCACCGTCACGCCGGTTGCTGCGCTTCCGCCGAATGTGACGGCGGTGGCGCCGATGAAGCCGCTCCCACTAATGGTCACGCTTGCGCCGCCGGCCGTGCCTCCGGTGTTCGGCGAAACGCCGGACACTGATGGTACAGGCGCCAGATAGGTAAAGGCGGAGGACAGGGATCCCGTGCCGCCGGCAGTGGTGACGGCGACGCTGACCGAACCCGCAATGTGAGACGGCGTCACCGCCGTGATTGACGTATCGCTGACAACGACGACACCGGTTGCGGCAGTGCCGCCAATTGTGACCGCAGTTGCCGCCGTGAAGCCCGTGCCGGTGATGGTGATGTTCGTCCCGCCGGCTGTGGTGCCGTTGTTCGGCGTAACGTTGGTGACGGTGGGGACAGGGGCCACATAGGTGAAGGCCGATGTCAGCCCGCCGATTCCGCCGGCGGTTGTGACCTCGACGTTAACAGGTCCCGCCGCACGAGATGGGGTCTGTGCGGTGATCTGCGTATTGCTGACCACATTGACGCCGGTTGCCGCAAGTCCACCAAACGTAACGGATGTCGCTCCGATAAAGCCGGATCCGTTGATGGTAACGGTCGTGCCGCCCGCAGTTCCACCCGTATTCGGAGAAACACTGGATAAGGAAGGGATTGGGGCGACATAGGTATATGCCGACGCAAGTGACCCCGTCCCGCCCGCCGTCGTTACCGAAACGCCGACCGCACCCGCGATGTGTATAGGCGTTGTGGCGGTGATCTGCGTATCGCTGACGACGATTACCCCCGTTGCGGCAGTCCCACCGAAGGTTACCGCTGTCGCTGCGGTAAAACCGGACCCGGCAATGGTGACGGTCGCGCCGCCGGCGGTACTGCCGGTGCTTGGCGAAATGCCGGAGACGGCCGGAAGCGGAGCGATATATGTAAACGCCGACGCCGTCGATCCGGTGCCACCCGCGGTCGTGACAGCCACGTTCACGATGCCGGCCGCGTGAGACGGTGTCACGGCCGTGAGCTGGGTGTCGCTGATAACGGTGACGCCGGTTGCAGCGCTGCCGCCGAGCGTGACAGCGGTCGCGCCGGTAAAACCCGTACCTGTGACGGCGATCGTTGTGCCGCCGGCTGTTCCGCCCGTGTTGGGCGAGACGCCCGAAACTGTCGGCAGGGGAGCAATGTAGGTAAATGCACCTGAAAGCGACCCTGAGCCTCCTGGCGTCGTGACCGCGACGGCCACCGCGCCGGGGGCGTGTGTCGGGGTCACCGCCGTCAGTTGTGTGGCGCTCAACACGTTTACGCCCGTCGCCGGCACGCCGCCAAAGGTTACTGCCGACGCATTTAGAAGATTGGTGCCGTTGATGGTGACAACGGTGCCGCCGGCTGTCACGCCGTTATTCGGCGTTGTGGAAGACACGGACGGCGGGGGGATAACATAGTTGAAGGCATTGGTGCCTGTTCCCGTTCCCCCCGGCGCCGTCACTACCACGTTGACCGGGCCGGCTGCATGGGCGGGTGTAACGACTGTGAGCGAGTTGTCGCTGGCGGCAGACAAGGATGTGCCGCTGATGCCGTCGAATGTCACGCCGGTGGCGTTGAGAAAGCCGCTACCGCTGATCGTCACAGAGGTGCCGCCGGCTGTTGTGCCGGAGTTGGGAGATACGCCGGAAACAACAGGTGGCGCGCGGTAAGTGAAGGCATTCACGGCCGTCACGGTGCCACCGGGGGTCGCTACCGCGACATTGACCGCACCGGCCGCGTGCGGCAAGGTTTGAACGGTAATGCTGGTGTCTGAGCTTGCCGTCGGCGTGTGGGCCGTGCCGCCGATGACTACACTGGTATAACCCGTAAAGCCGGTTCCGGTGATCGTCAAAGTCGTGCCGCCAGCTGCCGGGCCCTGGTTCGGGCTTATGCTGGAAATCGTCGGCGGCGCCTGTACGCAACTCAAGGTGATGGTGAGCGTACCGGCGTTGTTGTATACATAATACGGCATGCGCAGGGTTTGAAAACTTGGCCCACCGGCGGTAAATTGCCCACTGCCAGAAATTGAAAAGTTCCCAGCTGGATTGTCACCGTCGCCATTGGGAAAAATTTCTTCGGGCGTTCCGATGTTGGTGCCAATCTGACCGGCTGACGTGCGGTTTGAAAACGCGCTGAAAATGATCCGTTCGCCAACAGCAAATCCGGGTACGAGATACTCTTCGTCTATATCAATCCCTGGCGGCGGATTGATGGTGTTTCCTGACGCACAGATGCTGCTGTTGACAGACATACATGCAGCAGATTGCGCAGCAAACGCTGCGGCTTGTGTCAGAACCACAAACCATAATGATGCAAACAGAATAACGGCTGCTTTTGCGAGATGAGAAATACTCGTTCTTATCTTGTGATTGCTGAAATGCGCAGAGTTTCCCATCAGGCATGAACGCATCAAGCAAGCTCCTCATCCGCAGGACATGAACAATCTTCGCGAGCGCGTATCGACTCGCACAATCAACCCAGGGTTAATTGATAACAACAGAATAGACGACTGTCTTCTGGTTTAAATCGCGCAATGGTTGCTTGTGGCGATAGTGTGTCTTTCGCGCCGCACTACCTTCGCGTGTTCACCATTACTGACAAAAGGGGCAAGCAATCCGCTTGTCAGCATCACCCAGCAATGCAACTATAACATTGCAATTAATAACAACGTATTTTTCAGCACTGGAGAGCGCTTTTCTTCATGGCCGGGACGCATCTGCATAATTTCGCAAAACCCCTTTAAAAACAAGAATTTTTCGTGATCTCCTTTAGCGAAACTCAGAAAATCGACTTCCAACATAATTTACTCAATCAACCAAAGGAGGAATTGAATGAGTGAACCCTTCGTCGGCACCGTCATGCTGTGGGCCCCGACCTTTGCACCCCGAGGCTGGGCTATGTGCGCCGGCCAGACTCTTGCACTGAGCAACAATCAAACACTTTTCTCGCTCATCAGCACAATCTATGGCGGCAATGGCACGACAACCTTCCAGCTTCCGAATTTGCAGGGCCGAGTCCCCGTCGGTACGGGGCAGTTGCCAGGAGGATCCAATTACGCGCTCGGCCAGATCGCCGGATCGGAAAACACCAATCTTCTGGTCCAGAACCTGCCGGCGCATACGCACACAGCGCAATTTACAGGCACGCAAAGCCTGACGGCCACTGTCACTTTGAACGCCACATCCAATGCCGCAACCAGCGACAAACCCGAGGCCGGCATGCAGCTGGCGGATGCAACGCCGAATTCCAACAAAATTTATGCCCTGGGAGCCGGCGGCACGAACGTAGGCTTGGCCGGTGGCGCGGCAACAATCGGCGGCTCTATCGGCGGCACCGTGGCAATTAACAATACAGGGAATTCGATACCCTTTTCGATCCTCTCACCCTATTTGGCGATGAATTACGTCATCGCGCTACAGGGGGTTTACCCGTCCCGAAATTAAGGCACGGGTTCCCGGGCCGATCAGTTGATGACGACCTGATATTGTTGACCGGTCGTCAGCGGATCATGGGTCATGATCGGAATAAGGTGGAGTTGGTAATCCGTGCCATCGGGCGCCTTCAACACCCGCAGCCCCTCAAGGACAATCCGTTCGGGAGGGCCTGCAAAAATCATCACAAAGGGTTTGGGCAATCTGTAGGGCCAGGGACGTCCCTGCGCTGTGTCTTCGATTTCGACAAGCTTCAGTTCAACCGGCAACTCGGTGTTCTGCAGGTTGAAAACCTTTCCCAAATAAGGTTCGAACTCGATCATCGTGATTGGCAGGACGTTGTCGTAAATCATCCAGAAACTCCCTCAAAGATGGCACATTAGAAAATAATCAACCGAAGATTTCAACGGGCAAGAATGGATATTGTGGTTGATGGAGAGAAACCGGCTCCGTGGTTGCGATGCGCAGGATTGGCGGATGAGCCCTTCCTGTTTGAGTTGTTCGTAACATCGAGGGAAAGGGAATTGTCCCCTCTCCCCACGGAAGTTCGGGCGCTTGTCGCTCGCCAGCAATATGATGTCTATCGCCGCGGACTGGTCAGCACCTATCCCAAGGCGGAGCACTTGGTGGTCGAGCTTTCGTCACAGCGCGATGGAAATGGCCCGACGATGCCGACAGGCATGATCCTGGTTATGGAAGATGGGGACAGTTTGCTGATCATCGATCTGGCTATCCATCCTTCCCATAGGAACCGTGGGTTGGGCCAGGCCGTGCTGGAAGCGATGATGAACAGGTGCAGGCAGAGCGGCAAAGTTCTGCGAGGCTCGGTCACACCTTACAATCCTGCACGTCGGCTTTATGCCCGGCTTGGCATTGCCGAACGACAGGCTGATCACGCCTATATCGCGCTGGAATGGCGGTCCGAGTGATGGCCTTCTATTGCTCAACGGCCGTTTTTCCTGAACAGGCGGTATTGGGGGATAGTGATGACGAGTGGCACTCTCCCCGCACAAGGGTGATCCGATCTCTGCCGATCAGGCCGAAAGATACCGCCTCTTGCTGGTTTGCAAAAACATCGGGGCTGGCTGAAAAAGGCCGACCAATCGCGTGGCAGGCTTGGCCGTGTGCTGTGCGGTCACACAGGTTCGCCCGCGCCGACAGTGCGGTTTAATCAATGGCGTAAAGAGAAGCAGATCCGCGGCAAGATCGGCATGCCCGCCGCCACGAACCGGAAAGCGCCTTGGAAAGTCATCCAGACCGATCTGCGGTGACGAAGCCCAATCTGCCGGGTGCGTCAACAGAGTGCCTCTGTCTGTCGCGTTGTTTATAGGCAGTCAGAATATTGGGACACAGGCGAAAAAGGCGGTCTTCGACATCCAAGGGCCACACCTTCAAAGCGAAACGACCGGACACTTCCGACGACTGGACATTTCCATAGGAAAATTCGAAGTGGTTGAAGAGGTCAGGCATAGCGTCCCAAAGAGACTGCGTCAGATCGACATGCGTTCTGCGGAACGCGTAAAACGCTTCATTCACCGGCCATCCGAGAGCGTTTACCGATTGCAGTACATGCGGAGACCGCACTATGAAATCCTCGTAATGCACCACCAGATCGAATTTATCCCGCTCACCGAAGACACGATCGAGCAGCATAAATTTTTCATCGATCAGACCTGAGTGATTACGATAGGTCTTGTTTGCCAGGCTGGCGTAATTGTCGCGCGGATCGCGCAGGAAAAGGATGTTTCTGTCGGGCCTGAAGCGTTCCTGATGGATCGCAAGCGGGTAGGCGGTCGTCACGACAACCTTGGCGACGATGTTCAGATCGCCTTCCATCCTCGGTGCCGCGTAGTTGTTGAGTATATCGACGAGGCCCAGGCTGCCGGGTCGCTGGGCGAGAAACAGGCTGAACGCTGTCGCGCCACTCGATTGCATGCCGTAAACGAGCAGTCTCATGCCGGCGACTCAATCTGCTGCAGCCTTTGCTGCTCCGGCATCAACCAATCGTCTTCAAGTTCTGCGGTAATGAAAACGTAGCGACGGATATGCCGCGTCGGATGGCGGATACCGACGCCATGCAAGGCATGAATGCCTTGCGGAAACAGGACAAGCTGGTTGGCACGATAGGGAATGGCCGCAACTTTGCGCACCAGATGATCGGGAAGTTCAAACACATCGATATTGTCGGCAGGCGTGTCAGCCCAGGCATACAATTCAAGCTCCCCACCAACCGCGTCATCATCCTCCGCCCGAAAGTAGAGCAACCCGCTATACAGCCGGTTCGGCGTATCGAGGTGCACTCCGCGTGCAGAAGACGGACCGCCGGTTACAGGGCTGTTCACCTCCACGCGTGCATCCAGCAAGATTCGTCCGCTCCGGTGAGTGTCCCGATGAAGCAGACCAACATGGCTGCTGGCGACAGCGTCGTTCATGCGATCGGCTATCCGACTGTCCCAATGGCCCGAGAACAGGGTGAATACCTGCGCCAGAAATTCGCACGAGGCGCTTTGCCGAAGAAATCGTTTCCACGGCTCGTGCAGATCGTCGCGCAGAAGAAGCGGCCATGCCGGCATGGAGTAACGGCGATTGCTGGGCATTTCCTGCGAGGTCGAATACCCGGCCACAACTTCAAGCGGAGGAAAGGTTGCTTCAAGTTCCGCATAGTCCTCAGGTGAGAGAGCATCCTTGATAACAATATGCGGGAAAGGATCGACGGTGATTGCGGAGGGTGTCGCTTTGGAAAGAACATTTTGAAACATGAGACATCCCTGATTGGATGGGTGGTGGTGATCAAAAGCTTTCGGTTGCCGGCATTGCTGAAAACAGGTGCAAAAGATGTGGATCGCGCTATCGAAGTGCGCAGAAAGAATTTCATGGCGAAATCGGCAGGTTTGGCAGATGTCGACTGCATCGGTGCCGTGGTTACGAACGACGTTTATGGACCGACGACACCCGGCCGCCCCTTGCATTTACCCACTCAGGGTTGCATATGTCCATAAAAAAATCGCCGGCACTTTGTCTGTCGGCGTCCTAAAACGGACTGGGCAAGACTTCACGGCTTACAGAGTGTGCAAGAACCCATAGGCTGCCCAAAACCCATCCGCCTGATACTCTCGAACATCCGGATAATGATCGGCATCAGCCAGCACCGCCGCGCAGATGCGTGAAGGTGTTGTCAGGCGTCATAGGCCGGACATCGGCTGTCGCGCCTAGAAACTAGCCCGCGTTTCCATAATGGGTGCGGCCGTATTGTATTCCATTCGCCTGCTCATTGAGCCGCCGGGACATTTTTCGGCGAGATCGGCGATCGAATAACAGTCCAGAAGGTCATGCACGACCGTCGTGACTTCAGACAGAACGGAACCCAGAGACAACCCCGGGCCTTCTGACCCGGAGATCGGCGTTTGAAACCGCGCCGGCTGCATGGTTCTTACGATCTCGCCGAGCAACAGGCTATCGGGGTCCACGGCAAGGGTTAAACCTCCCCGCCGCCCCCGACGGGTTTCTATCCAGCCAGCCCGCACCATGGTCTTCAGGATTTGAGCAGCATGGTCCTTCGTTGTCTGAGCTTCGGACGCGACAAGCTGCGTTTCGATCAACTCTCCGCGCTTGGCGCAGGAAACAAGAATGCTGATGGCAATTTCGGTTTGGCGTGTCAGTTGCATGACTTCTCCCCTCTTTCAGTGACCAACCCAGTTGAGTTACAGGGCTACGCCTCCGGCCAGATCCTCCCGACCCGAAACACCGCTGATGTTGATGCGCGACACCTTTTTCATCGCTTTCGGCGTGGTGCCGAATTGCTTGCGGAAGGCCGCCGCAAAATGGCCGAGATTGGTATAACCGACCTGGTTGGCCACCACCGTCACCGACTGTTCACCCTTCATCAACGCGCTGCGGGCAGCGATCATGCGGCGCTCTTTCAGGTAACCGAAAGGCGTATTGTCGAAGAGGATCTTGAAACCCTTCTTCAGCTTGAAGTCGTTGATGCCGACTTCGTGCGCCAAGGCGATCAGCGAGGGAGGATCGCTGAGATTGTCACTCAGGATATCGCGAGCCCGCTTGAGGCGCTCGACATCGGCCGGCGTCAATCGGCAATCGCAATGTTCCATGCTGAGGCGTTCCAAACCGAGCGCCACCAGTTCATAGGTCTTGCTGATCAGGAACAGAGACCGCAGCGATGCCCCCACAGGGGCCGCCGATATCTGATGGAGCACGGACTGGATCGATGCACAGGATGTGATCTCGCGGTAAACCCGTTCGGAAGGATCATTTTCGACGAATGATTTCAGTCCCTTGGGGCATAGCTCGCCAAAAACCCGGGCCATGTATGCGCGTGGCAATTCCACGAATACCGCAGAGAGTTCCTCGGTGGCGGCGAGAATTGTTGAGCCCAAGGCGAAACCGGCGGAAAGCAGCCCCGCATCTCCGGCCCCCAGCTGGACACGACCACCGGGCGCCTTGGCCGCGAGGCTGACGCCGCCTGAGGCGACGAAAACCATGGTGAGCGCATGGCGGCGCAAAGGCAGCATGAACTTGCGATCTTCGGCAACCTCACCGCTTACCATTGTGAGCTTGATGCCATGATCGAGTTCCATGATTTCGGCACTGATGCCGTCTTCCGCCTCGCTCTCGAGACCGGCGACACGGATGTCGTCAAACTGTCTGATCTGCTGTTTCATGGAACATCCAATGCTAACTGAAAACCGGGGACAGTGACTTTCCTCTTGCATGATAATGCGCACTGGATCAGCCGCGTGCCTGCGCGGCCGCGGCATAGGAGCCGGCAACATCGTGATCCAGAGACGGTGAACGCGGCTCCGCGCGATAAAGGCGAATAGCCAGCAGCCCGGCCACGACAGCCAGTACCGCGGCTAAAGCAACGATAACCGGATAACCGGCAGCGCCTGCCACCTGCAGCGCAACGGCGCCCGACAGAAACCCCATGAAGCTGTAAAGGCTGTACTGCACGGTGAAGTCGGTTCCCTCGCTGCCGAGCGTGGTACGATCCATCATGATGGTCAGCATGACGGTGGCGACCGGATTATAGATCAGGAACACCAGCACCACGCCGGGCAGGATCATGGCCAAAGCCGTGGAACCGGATGCCAGGGGAAGAACGCTCAGGATGATGGCGGCCTGGATGAAGGCGGTGGCGATCAGAATGGGGCGACGGCCGAACTTCTTGATCAGAACGCCCGTTACGGAAACGGCAGCCAGGCCAACCAGCGATCCGACGATATTGAGGGTGAAACCGACTGCCTCCAGAGACCAGCCGATATCGACGAGCATGGGGCTGAGCATGGCGAAGATCATGCCGACGCCAAGCGGCACGATCATCATCAACAGCGCCCAGGTGCCCATGCCGGGCTCACGCCAGATGCGCCAGATGCGGGAATAGGGAACGCGCTGCTGCACGACGCCGCCGCCACCGATGGACGGCTCCTTGAAAAACAGGATCTGCACAAGGCAGGCGCACAAGACCGCAGCCATCAGCAGGAAGCAGCCGGCCCATCCAATCTGCGGATAAAGCGACAGCGTTGCGCCGCCACCGAGCATGATGCCGATGAGGCCGCCTGCAACCTGGATACTGTTGCCGATGCCGCGGGTCTCGGCAGGAAGCAGACGGCAGGTGATCGCATCCGTTGCGATATCCTGCGTTGCGGAGAAGACGGTGAGCACGAGGCCGAGCATGACGAGAAGCGGAAAATTGCCAAGGCCGTCGATCTGGCTGATGATGAGCAACATGCCGACCATGGCGGTCTGCATGACGATCAGCCAACCGCGATAATGCCCCAGCCGTCCAAAAGACACCCTATCGATGAGTGGCGCCCAGAGGATTTTGAACACCCACACGAAGCCCAGCAGATAAAGCGCGCCGATTTCCTCAAGCGTCTTGCCTTGCGCCCGCAGGATTGCCGGCAGGCCCATGAAGAAAAACGAGACCGGCAAAAATTGGGTCACGTAAAGGCTGGCGATCAGAATCCAATGAGCTGGCTTCATGGGGTATGCGTCTCCTTGAGGCTGGCCGGCAGATCGGTCGCCGGCCATTTAACGTCGTGTGAAAGCGATCAGAACTTGGCGGTCACGCCGATACCGATCGTGCGGCCACGCGAAACCAGCACGGAATTGATAGATCCCGTCATGTTGGCTCCCTGCTGTTCCAGTCTTTCGCCAATGAGGTTTTCACCGAACACGTAGAATTCGGTCTGATCGATCTTGAGGCCGACGCGGGCATCAACGACATGCTGAGCATCGAGTTCGAACTTGTTACCGGTGTCGCCTGCGCGTTCGCCGACATAACGGTAACCGAGGTAACCGGAGAGTTCCGGATCACCCGACATATCGAGAAAATCGGCCGGACCACGATAGGCGATGCCGAGATTACCGGACCAGCGAGGTACGTTCGGGGTCTCGTTGCCGACCGCGGCGGCCAGAACACCGTTGGCCGGAATTCCGGTGATTTCCGAATGCGTGTACGTCAGGCCACCGACAAGGCTGAAACCATTGTCGAATTCCTTGCTGGCCTCCAGTTCGAACCCGTAGTTTTCAAGGTCGAAATTCTCGATCGGGAAGCTGGCGGTCACGGCATCGTAACCGAAGATCGCCTCGTCCTTCACGTCGTTGTAGAAACCGGCCAGGGAGATTGTCGTACCGACCTCCGGAAACTGTGCCTTCCAGCCCAGTTCGTAAGCCCAGATGGAGGTATCGTCATAACCAGTTTCCGGCAGGCCGCTTGCCGCATTGCCTGTGAAGCGCGGATAACCGCCAGCCTTGTTGCCGCGGCTGATGCTGCCGTAAACCAGACTGTCTTCCGTCAGCTTGTAGCTGAGCGAAACGCGGCCGGAGAGCATGTCGAAATTGCGCGAACTATCCTGCGCAAAGCTCGCAACCGTGCCGGGGAAACCAGAGCTGGTATAAAGCGCATCGATGCCTTTACGCTCATGCGTATAGCGCATGCCGCCGCCGATCTCGAATTTCTCACCGATCGGCTGGGCGATATCGAAGAAAACGGCGGACGAGGCCGATGTCAGATTGACACCGCGTGTGCCGTTGATCGATGCCGACATGCTTGACGTGCCGAAGGCGTTTTCGGTGAAGTCGTTATAGGAAAACACGCCGCCAACGACCCACTTGGTTTCCGCCCCTTCCAGTGATTGCAGGCGGACTTCCTGATAAAACTGGTTTTCGCGCTGTTTGGTGATGTTGAGGTCGCCATCGTAGGTGTAGGCGGCAACCGGCACCGGCATCCCGTAAGCCCCGAACGTGGCGCTGTTGATGTAACCGTCGGAATTGTCCGTCCAGTTGTAGATGTCGTAATGGGTAAAGCCGGTCGTCGTCTTCAACGCAAAGTTCTCGAACTCGTGCGAGACATTGAGCGTGGTGTAGGCGAGGCTGCGGCGGAATTCCGGCGTCTCCTGCCAGGCATTGCCGTCGCGCAGGAGATAAGGGTAACCCGTCTCGCCGACATACCGCTCGAAACCAAGGCTGAGCTTGACTTCGGTCGCATCTCCGGGCGTGAACAGGAAGGTGCCCTTGGCCGCACCGAGATCGAAACCGCCGATGTCTTCCTGGCCAGGATGATCATTGGTAACGTAGGCGCCGCGGCTGAGATAGCGCATGGAAAAGCGGCCCATCAGTTCTTCGTTGATAGCGCCACCGAGCAGGAATTCACCCTTGCGGTAACCTTCCGTCCCGACTTCGGCGGTCACCTGACGGATCGTTTCGTCCGTCGGAGTGACGCTGAAGACATTGATCGCACCGCCGGTGGAATTGCGACCGTACAGCGTACCTTGCGGACCGCGCAGCACCTCGACCTGACCGACGTCCAGCAGCTGGCCGTTGGCTGCAAAGGCCGGCATCGGCACGCCATCGACGATTGTCGGCGCCGTGCTGTTATCCGGAGACAGCATGGTGGAAAGGGTGCCGACACCACGCACGATCGGCTGCACGGTACGTGGATCATCGCCGTAATTAGGCGTCTGGAGGCCAACCGTCTTGTTGGCGATATCCTGGATCTCGTTCAGGCGTTCTTCCTGAATTTTCTTCTCGTCGACAACCGAAACGCTGACGGGAACGTCGAGTGGATTTTCACCATAACGGCGCGCTTCAACGGTGATCGCGTTCAAAACCGTCGTGCCATCCGAAGACTGCTCGGATGCAGCTGCACTGGTCTTGTCTTCTTCGCGCGCATCCTGCGCATACACGGCACCGGCAGCAGCCATAGACAAGGAAAAGGCCACGCTGGCCAGCAACCGGGCACGCCGCGAACCTTTGCTGCAAGCCGCCTGCTTCGAAGGCTGGCGGACAGGGGCAAGGCTCTGCGGATCAATGTATGCGGACGACATTCGATACTCCAGTCGAACGGGCGAGCAAAGCCGTTGCGGACCATGGGCCCACAGCGACAATCACCAGCGGTTTGAAATCAAAGAGAGATTATTTGGTCAGTTCGATCGCGGCCATAGGGCGGACTTATGCGATCGGGTAGATTGCTTATGCGTGAGGATAAATCTCGCCACGGGCCAGATGACCCGGCGAATAACCGAAATAGCGCTGGAACGCGGTGGAAAAATTGCTGCCGTGGCGATAGCCGGTAAAATGCGCCGCCTGCGTCACCGTCCAGCCCTCGCGCTCGATCCCCTGCCGTGCCCGGTCCATACGCACGTCATGCAGGAAAGCGAAAACGGACTGGCCGTAGATCTCCCGGAACTTGTTCTTAAGGCTGGAAACGCTGACACCCGCCTCCCGTGCCAGCGATGACAGGCTGTGTTCGGCGCCCGGCTCGGCCAGCATCAGTTCGCGAATGCGCGCCATACGCATACGGTCGTTACCCTTTACGCCCACAGCATGATCGGGGCTACTGCGCCCTGCCGCCTCGATCGCGCGGGCGACCAGTTCCAGCGTATAGCTTTCCATCAAAAGGCAACCGACCGTCCCGCACAGGCCCGGATCGAACAGTTGTCCGCACAGCGCGTTCATGCGCACATCGGCGGCAAAACTTAAAATCTCGCTGCTGCGGGTGCGGCTTTCGACGAAATCCGCAAGGTTGATCTCGGAAATCAGGTCCGGACGCAGCTGGATCAGCATGGATTTGCAACGATGGCCGCAGCTGTAGCGTCCTGTGGTGTGCGCGTCGTCTGCAAAGCTGAAAAAGGCGGCCTCGCCCGGCTGCAATGTCATGGTGCGGCAGCCATTGCCGGAATCGAATTCCGAAGGCCGTCCCTCCAGCGACAGAACGATGCTGAGCGAACGCGGAAAGATGGCCGAATGATTGCTGTCGCTAAGCGCCGTCATCTGCGCCGTGCTGACATTGATGCCGGTGCTGAGCCTGCGGAAGCCGAGCGTGCCTTCGAAAAGCGGATTTTCCTCATCGCCGCCTGCTTTCGAGGTCAGCAACGAATAGTCATCGCAAAACACCATGGACGCCTGCGAAAAATCCTTGGCAGAGACTGCCGAAGAGCGCGCACGAGAATGGTCCGGCAACTGCGTCATCGCAACAACCCCAACAATGAAGACCCCACCAACACATGCGTCACTCGACCGGATACACGCTTGCGCCATCCGATGCTGACGCACCATGCTTTCGAGGCGGACACTAAGTGATGATTCTCAAATTGGCAACAAACATGACAAAAAAAGTCATGATTATGCGTTTCTCCGCAATTTTCTGCCTGCAGGGGTGCTGCAGTGGATCAACCCACCCCTTTATCGCGCCCGATCTGCCAGGACGCGGCCTGCGACCGCAATTGCCAAAGGCGAGCATATAGTCCGCCTGCCGTCAAAAGATCCTCATGTTTTCCAACCTCGGCAACACGCCCGTGATCGAGGACGACGATCTGATCTGCATTTCGGATGGTCGAAAGGCGATGCGCGACGACAAGGAGCGTCCGGTTCTCCACCAGTTCACTCAGGGCGGTCTGGATCGATCGTTCGTTGGTCGGATCGAGCGCGGCTGTCGCTTCGTCCAAAAGCACGATCGGCGCATCCTTGAGGATGGCGCGGGCAATCGATATCCGCTGCCGCTCGCCGCCGGACAAGGACGCGCCCCCTTCCCCCACCTGCGCCGCATAACCGTTCGGCAACGCCATGATGAAGTCATGCGCCTGGGCCTGACGTGCGGCCGTCTCGATTTCAGTCAGGGAAGCGCCCGGCCGACCGGCGGCGATATTTTCCGCAACCGTACCGGAGAAAAGGTAGACATCCTGAAAGACGACGGCGATTTTTTCTGCGAGATCTTCGAAACGCATATCGCGAAGATCGACCCCGCCAAGGGTAATAGAGCCGATCTCCGTATCCCAGAAGCGCGACAGAAGGTTCAGAAGCGTGCTTTTTCCGGAACCGGACGGCCCGACAATGGCCGTCATCGACCGTTCCGGCACCCCAAAGCTGACATCGCGCAATGTGCTTTTTCCCGGCACGTACGAAAAGCCGACATTTTCGAAACGGATATGGAAGCCGTTGGGCCTGCGCGGTTGCGCTGGCTCGGCAAGAGGCGCCGCATTGAGAATGCGGTCGATCCGGCCAAGCGCGCTTTCCGCCGTGCGGACGGTTTCCATGACGCCGGCGAGCATCAGCAGCGGCGGATATAATGACAGGATGAGGCCGAGCGCCATGACTGCCGAGCCGGAAGAAAGCATCCCGCCAAAATGGCGATAACCCACAAACGCCATCAGCAATGGCAGACCGAGCGTTACAATGGCGGAAAAAGCGACCATCGGCACGGCAAGCGCGGTGATCATTCTGACCGATATCGCATGAAATCCATCGAGCGCCACCCGAAAACCGGCCCAGCCATCATCGGTTCGGTTGAAGGCACGAATGACTTTCATACCCTGCACGAATTCTATCATGCGCGTGGCGGCATCTTCCTGACTGGCGCTGCGCCTGGCCGCCAGGACCGCAAGACGGCGGCTCGACCACAGGAAAAACGGCACGCCGCAGGCGATGGAGAGAGTGCTGACCAGCGCCGTTGGCCAATCGATTGCGGCCAACAGAAGAAAGGCGGCAAGTGGAAGGCCCAAAGCATGCGCGATACGGGGAAAGCCATCGGCAAAGAACGTTTCCAGCATCTGGATATCAGCGGTTACCGCCGTTACCGTTTCCCCCTTGTCTCGCGACAGATGAAAACCCATCGGCAGGTGCCGCAATCGCTCAAGCAGGACGAGCCGCAACTCTCCGCCGAGGTGATGGCTGGCCAACCAACAAGTCTTCATGGACCATATTCCGAACGCCATCTGACCGGCGAGTGACGCGATCATCAACAAGGACGTCTGCCAGATCATCCGCGTCGAAACTGCCGGATCTTCCGTCAGTGCCGCCAGCACCCACAACACCGTTGCAAAGGCCATGACCAGACAGACGGATTGCAGCAGGCGCAGAAAACCGCCGAGCAGAAATTTGTTGCGCCATTGTCCGGTCAAGCCAAGCAGACGGCCTATCGCCGCCACGTCGGAGCGGACCGGGTTCTCGGCATTTTCGGCTGGAGCGCTCACGATACCTGCTCCAAGGCGGATTGCGCAGCTGCCGAGCGCAAGGCGCTGGATCGCACGGATTGCCAGTCGTCCCAAAGCTGTGCGTAGATGCCGTATTGCTGCAGAAGTTTCGCGTGATCGCCCTGCTCGGCAACGCGCCCATCGGAAAGAACCAAAATCTGATCGGCCGCCATGATCGTATGCAGCCTGTGAGCGACGACGATCAGTGTGCGCCCCTTTGCCAGTGCCGAAATCGCCTTCTGGATTTCCGCCTCGCTATCCGGATCACAAAAAGCGGTTGCCTCATCCAGCACGATGACCGGCGCATCCTTGAGAATGGCGCGGGCAATGGCAATACGCTGTCGCTGGCCTCCGGAGAGGTTGATGCCCGAAGCGCCGATCCGCGTCTGATAGCCCTGCGGAAGGCAACAGATGAAATCATGGGCTTGTGCCGCGCGCGCTGCCGCCTCGATCTCCCCGTTGTCGGCGCCCGCCCTGCCGAAGCCGATATTGGCGGCAATCGTGTCGTCGAACAGAAACACATCCTGGAAGACGAAGGATATTTCCTGCATCAGCTGCTCGCGGCCGATTTCACGCAAATCCACGCCGCCGAGCGTGATGCGGCCGCCGGTGACATCATGAAACCGCGCCACCAGCGATGCCGCAGTGCTCTTGCCGGAACCGGAGGGGCCAACCAAAGCCGTGACCGTGCCGGTGCGAGCCTCGAAGGAGACGTCGTGCAGCACCGTTCGGCTGCCATAGCCGAATGAGACGTTTTCAAAAACGACATTGCGGTTCGCAAGCGTCACCGGGCGAGCGGTGTCGGACTGGGTAGCAGTGCCCAACACTTCCTCCACCGATTTCGACGCCACCGATACATGTGCGATATTCTGGAAAAGATGGAAAAGCTTCGTCAGCGGCAGGCTGTAACCCGCGCCCACGATCACGAAAAACGCCAGTGTGACGACATCTATCTCCCCAGCCTGCAACAACAGCAGGCCGACCGGCAGGATGATGGTGACATTGGCCAGAACCAGCGCGCTGAATGCGCCCCCGAGCGGCACATAGGAACGCGCGATATCCAGCTCGATGTCGACATAATCGCGCACCGCCTGAGAGACACTGGCTGCGCTTTCACCGCTCCGGTTGAAGATTTTCACGACCGACATGCCGACGACATATTCCAGCACCGACGCATTCATGCGCTGGTTGGCCTGCTGAAAAGCCGCCACCCTGCGACTGGATCGCGTGGTGGCGGTGATGATCAGCAGAAAGGCGACCGGCGTCAGAACGACCGATGCCACCGCCATGCGCCAATCGACGACGAACAACCCGATGGAGACCGCTATCCAGGTCGTAAGAGCGCTACTGCCCTCCGGGATGCCGTGCGCCGCCACCATTTCCAGCCGCTCCGGTTCATCGATCACCAGGGTCTTGGCCTCGCCCAGCGTGCGTTCCGAAAACCATCCGAGTGGAAGCTGAACCAGATGTTCGGCCACCGCGAGCCGCAAATCACGAATGATGGCGAAGGCGGCGATATGCGCTTTCGAAACCGAGAGGGCTTGGGCCGCATGGCCGCCGAGAATAGCGAGGGCTGTCATGACGGCGACGGCAGCGAAGCTGGAAAACGTGGCCTTTGCTTCGATGAGATCGGCCACGAGACGCCAGATGAGCCATAGCGGCACCAATTCGAGAGCGGCAGCACAGATGGCGAAGGCAACCGAAGCGGCGATCGTAAGACGCCCTTTCCCGGCATATCGCCAGAGCAGCCGCAAACTGGCGAAATAATCAATTCCCATCCCGGCCCCGCTCGGACAGTTTTCAGTTCCGGCACCGGCATTACTCATCTCGATCACTACCCACACCCAGATCCGCACCTTGTCACCGGTGCAGCCATTCGCATCTTGCCGGCTCGCGCGCGCCTGCGTTTCTTCAACATCCCTTTCGCCAGACAAAGACCGCATTGAGCAACCCTTTGCGGCACTAAACTCCGCTTTCGGCTGAATTGGCTCCTCAGCGGAGCGGTCAGCGCAGGACGGTTCGGTGTCTAAGGGAGGCAACAATGCCGCCATCCGCATGATGGCGCGTAGACGAGTGCCGTAATGCTGGAGGTTGCCATGACTGCCGAACCCATCGCGATCATAGGAATGACCTGCCGTTTTCCTGATGCGCCTGACATCGCCACCTTCTGGCGCAACCTGACGGCCGGGCATGAGGCCGTGCGCCCCCTGACGATGGAGGAGATGCAAAGGCAGGGCATCGAGCCCACGCTTCTGGAACATCCGGATTACGTCAATGCCGGCACGGTCATCGAAAATGCCGATCACTTCGATCCGGCATTTTTCGGTTACTCGCCACGCGAAGCCGAGTTGATGGACCCGCAGCACCGCCTGTTCCTGGAGGAATGCCGCAAGCTGCTGGATATCGCCAACCTGACCCGCAGCGAGCTTAAGATCGGTGCATTCGCCGGTTGCCGCCAGAGCACATACCAGCCTCTTCTGCCTCCGATCCGCGCCGAGGAAATCACCCGCACTGAGAGCTTCCAGCAACTGATGGGCAACGATAAGGATTACCTTGTCACCCGCGCGGCCTACAAGCTGAACCTCACCGGGCCGGTCATGACCGTGCAGACGGCGTGCTCCAGTTCTCTCGTGGCTGTGCATCAGGCGGTGGAAAGCCTGCTCAGAGGTGAATGCAACGCGGCGATTGCCGGCGGCGTGGCGATCTCCTTCCCGCAGGGCAGCGGCTATTTTCGCCAGCAAGGTATGATCTTTTCCGAAGATGGCCATTGCCGACCGTTCAGCGCTGAGGGCACCGGCATTGTCGCCGGAAACGGTATCGGGCTTGTGGCGCTGAAGCGACTGGCGGATGCGCAGCGTGATGGCGATATCGTTCACGCCGTCATTCTAGGTTCGGCGGTCTCCAACGACGGCAGCGCCAAGATCGGTTACACGGCGCCCGGCCGTGCCGGCCAGCAACGCGCCATCCGCGATGCAATTTCCCGCAGCGGCATTTCGCCAACCGAGATCGGCATGCTGGAGGCCCACGGCACCGGGACGCCGCTCGGCGATCCGGTGGAGATCGATGCGATTTCCGAAGTCTATCGTGCCGTCGGGGTCGAACCGCAAACCGTTGCCATCGGTTCGGTGAAGGGCAATGTCGGTCACCTCGATACGGCCGCCGGCATCGCCAGCCTGATCAAGACGGTACTTGCGGTCAACTCCGGCGCAATCCCCGCCAGCCTGCATTGCAGCCCTGCCAATCCGCGCATCGGCTTTGCCGCTACGCCATTTTCGCCGGTCGAACAGACAATGGAATGGCCGGAACATTTCGAACGCCGCATCGCCGCCGTCAGCTCGTTCGGCATCGGCGGCACCAATTGCCACATGATTGTAGGTGCTGCTGAAAAGCCCGCACCGACGGCGCTCAAAGACAATTCGGAACAACAGATTTTTGTCTGGTCGGCCCGAAGCGAAGCAGCACTGCAGGGCGGTTTCCCGGCTGTTGCGGCTTCACTCGGCAACACAGGGCTCCCGGCTCAATGCGCAACGGCAGCACTGCGTCGCCAGCATTTTTCCCATCGTGTCGCCGTAACAGGAAAAACCGCCGAGGAGATCAGGACCGCCTTGGCGGCGGCAAAAGTCGCAAAGGCATCAGCCGGCGGTCGTGTCGCCTGGATGTTCAGCGGCCAAGGTAGTCAGTTTTCCGGCATGGGTTCCATGCTGCGCGCACAAAACCCGGCATTCCGCCAGGCATTCGAAACCTGCATTGCCGGCTTTGCCGCCAATGGCATCACCGACCTCGAAGCGGTGATCAGCGATCCCGCCAGAACCGCGGATCTCGACCGTACGCTTTACACCCAGCCGGCGCTGTTTTCCTGGCAATATGCCTTTGCTGCGATGCTGAGTGATTGGCACCTGCAGCCAGACCTCGTTTTCGGTCATTCCGTCGGCGAATTTGCCGCCGCCGTGACGGCAGGACTGCTATCGCTCGACGATGCCATCCGGCTCGTGGCAACCCGCGCCCGCTTGATGGAGGATGGTACGGAAGCCGGTGCCATGCTGGCAATCTCGTTGCCGCAGGCGCAGATCGACACGCTTGTGCAAAACCACAAGAACATCGCGATTGCCGCAATCAACGGACCGGATCGTTTCAGCCTCAGCGGTCCTGTCGCCGATATCGACGCGCTTTCAGCGGATCTGACGCAGCAAAAAATCGCCCATCGCCGCCTTGGCGTGAACCGCGCCTTCCATTCGGTAACGATGGAAGCAATCGAGGCGTCATTCAAGGCGGCATGCCCGGCGCTGTCCTTCGAGGCCCCCGCCGGCGACATGCTTTCCACGCTGACAGCGGATCTGCTGGAACCCGGCATGCTCGATGCCGACTATTGGTATCGCCAACTCCGCGAGCCGGTGCGTTTCGCAGATACAGCCCGACGGCTTGCCGATTTCGAGATCGACCAGGTGATCGAAATCGGTCCCGATGGCAGCTTTTCCCGGCTCCTCACGGCATGCGAAATTCCGGCAACACCTGCAACGCTCATCGACAAAGTCCACAATGGCCAAGCAGCCGTTATCGCCGCGCTCTACCGCGCAGGTTACGAAGCGCCGCTCGAAAACCATTATCGTTCATGCAAATTCGGCGTCGCCACGCTGCCGCCGATCAGCTTTGCGAGCGTCCGCATCTGGCCGGAAAACCTGCAAAAGGCCAACCGACAGCCGGAGCCGACGTCCGACCTGGAAAATCTTCTGGCACCGCTCTGGGCACCGGTCTCCGCGCGCGACAGCGCCCTGCATTTTGCCTTCGAACAACCCTTGCCGATCACGGCCAAACCTGTAGCAGCCAACGATCAGCGCGGTTTCCTCGGCAAAGGAACCGTGTCCCTTGACCTGACGACAGGCAAAATTACTGCGGATTATCGTCCGGCGGCGGCTCCCGATTTGCCAACCACCACAACCACGCCACTGAGTGACTGGCTGGCCGCAGCCGAGCACAAGACCATTTGCAACGCCTGGCTTTCCCCGCAATGGCGCCAGGCGATCGATATACGCGAACTTGAAAATCGCGCTTTTCTCTCCAATGGTAAAACCTGCGTCGGCTGGTTCGACCTTGGGGAGCCTGTCTGCGCGACAGAACAGATGCCCGTTCAACTGTGGCGCTGGCGCTGGAACGAGGTCGCCCGCCTTTATCAGCAGAAACTCAGCGCCTCCTCCATTGCCACCCGCGAAGACTGGCTGATCGTCGGAAACGGCGCAGTTGCCGACGAGCTTGCGGCGATGGGCCGCTGGATCGGCCATAATGTGGTAAGTAGCGACATTGCACTGGACGGCGACTTCAGCCAGATCGTCGATTGCCGGCCGCTCACCGACGTCGCCGATTTTGCCCTTGGCACGGCGGCTGTAACGACAGCACTCGAGCGCGCCCTTGGCTGGCTGCGTCACGCCTCGTCGCATCCGGCCTGCCGCATCACCACGCTTGTTTCCCGCGCCTGCGATCCGCAGAGCGCAACGACCGGCGGCCCGGATTGGGCGACCATGCAGCTGTGGCGAAGCCTGCGCAACGAACACCCGCACCTGCCGATGACCTGCGTGAACATCGACGGAGCGAGTGATAGCGAGACGCTTGCCGGTCATCTCGATCATCTCCACGATCTCGGCACGGCATTGGCCGTTCGCGGGGCCAAGCTTTATGAACCCGCCATCGAGGCCGCGCCCGCCCGCCAAGATCATCTGTCGCTCGACTGGAAAGAGCGCGCCGCCACGCTGATCGCCGGTTTCGGTGCCGTCGGACGCGAGCTGGCCCTCTGGCTGGCAGGTCAGGAATGCCGACATCTGGTCATCGTTCTGCACCGCGCGTCGGATTCAGCACAGGAAGCCTGCATAACAGAACTGCGGGGCCACGGCGTCACGGTCGATATCCTGCGCGCAAGCCTGACCGACGCGGATGCCCTGCGCGCCGCAATCGACGACGTCGGCGTTCCGATCGGTCAGGTCTTCCACACCGCCCATGCCGGCACGAGCGCGCTTCTTTCTGAAGAAACGCCGGAACGGTTTGCAAGCGGCGTGACCGTGAAAATCGAGGGTAGCCTCGCACTCCATCAGGCCGTGTCCAACCAGCCGCTGGCGCTGTTCTGCCTGTTCTCCTCGGCCGCGTCGCTGCTGGCCATGCCGGGTGCGGCCTATAATGTCGCCAATGCCTGGCAGGATGCCTTTGCCCAGCACCTGCGCGATCAGGGCGTACCGGCGATCTCCATCGCCTGGGGCCAGTTCGCCATGGACCGCCGCGCCGAAAAACTTGAACAGCTCGGCAAGACCAGCCTCAAGCCCCTCCCGGCGACAACCGGGTTCGCCATCATGAACGGCCTGCTGAAGGATGGCGCGACCGGGCTTGTGCCGATCTCCGTCGATGCTGCGGCGCTCGCCGCAGCGACCGGCGGAATGCCTGCCACCCGTGGTCTTTTGCGCCCGCTTCTCGATACCCGCAATGACGCGACGGCAGAGGTGGAATACGAACTCACGCTCGACGGCCTTTCAGAAACCGAACGGGCGGAAAAGATCGCCGCCTATCTGCGCGCCATCATCGGCAAGCGCTTGAAATTCGACAGCGATGCCCTCGATATCGAACGACCGCTGACTGAACAGGGTGTCGACTCGCTCGTGTTCCTCGAACTGGTCCACATCATAAACGGCCGTTTCGCGCTCTCGCTTCCGCCGACCGCGGGCTACGAGCATGGCACTATCGCAGCGCTCGCCGCCCATATCGCCGGCCTGACGGCCACGGCAACCGACGACATCGATTTCTCGCGCCAGCTGGGCAAGGGCAATCTCGAGATCATCGACCGGCCGGACGAGCGTTTCGAGCCCTTCCCGCTGACGGACCTGCAGCAGGCCTTCTGGGTGGGCCGCAAGGGCGGCATGCGGCTCGGCGCGGTGTCCTGCCACGAATATCTGGAGATCGAACTCGACGATCTGGATGTCGCAACGCTCGAAACCGCCTGGAACCGGCTGATCGCCCGTCACGAGATGATGCGCTGCGTGATCACCCCTGCCGGCCAGCAGCAGATCTTGAAAAAGGCCCCGCATTACGAAATTGCGCAGCGTGACCTGACCGGACTGTCCGATGAGCACCGCGAGGAAACGCTTGGCGAAATCCGCGAACGAATGTCCTATCAGGTGTTCGACCCGCAGGCCTGGCCGCTGTTCGAACTGACGGTCAGCCATCTGCCCGGCGGCATAAGCCGCGTCCATCTCGACATGGACCTGCTGGTCTTCGACATCCAGAGTTTTCGGGTTGTCTTCGGTGAGTTGGCAACGTTGCTGGCAAACCCGAAAGCCTCCCTGCCTGAGCTTTCATTGTCTTTCCGCGACTATGTTCTGGCCGAAGATTCGGCCCGTCAGGGTCCGCAATGGGAAAAGGCCAAAGATTTCTGGCTGGAAAAGCTCGACACCTTTCCGCTCGCCCCGGAACTTCCGTTGTGCCGCAAGCCGGAAGACGTGGCGCGTCCGACTTTCCGCACGCTCGACCACCGGCTTACCTCCTCGCATTGGAAACAGTTCCAGACGCGGGCGAGCGAACGCGGACTGACAGCCAGCGGCGCGCTTCTGACCGCTTTCACACAGGTGCTTTCCACCTACAGCAAGGCGCCGGAGTTCACGCTCAACGTCACCTATTTCAACCGCAAGAACGTGCATCGCCAGGTGATGGACATTTGCGGCGACTTTACCTCGCTGATGCTTTTGCCGGTCGAGGCGCGGACCGAAGAAACCTTCATCGATGCGGCAAAGCGCACCCAGAACGATCTCTGGCAGGCTCTGGCGCACAGAGAATTCAACGGTATCCGCCTGATGCGCGAGCTTGGCCGCCAGCGCAATGGCGGAGCCGACGGCATCGACATGCCGGTTGTTTTCACCAGCATGATCGGCATGGACTTTGACGATCCGAACCGCGCCGACTGGCCGCTCACCAGCCGACAGGTGTTTCAGATCAACCAGACGCCGCAGGTCTGGCTCGATTACCAGGCCACCGAATATGGCGGCGCGCTGGTCACCCGCTGGTTCATTGCCGACGACCTTTTCGAGCCCCGCCTGATCGACGGCATGTTCCGCGCCTACACGGATTTCCTGCAGAAACTGGCGGTGGACGACACGCTTTGGGGCGCGCTCGTGCCCGACATGCGCCCGGAAACCGACCGCCTGCTGGCGGCAAGCACACAGACGGTTGCGCAGCGTCCACAAGGCATGCTGATGCCGGACCTGCTGCAGCGCTCAGCCGATACCATGGCGAACAATACCGCAATCTTAAGCCCGCAGGGAAACCGCAGTTACGCAACGTTGCGCGCGGAAGCAAATCGCCTCGCCAACCACCTGATCGCGCTCGGCCTGCAACCTTCCCAGCCTGTCGCGGTCGTCATGCCGCGTCAGCCGGATGCGGTTCTGTCGGCGCTCGCCATTCAGGCGGCCGGTGGGTGCTATGTGCCGGTCAATGGCGATTATGAAAACGAACGGCTGATCGCCATCCTCAAGGATCTCTCGCCCTTTGCCGTGCTGACCCATGGCCCGGCCCCGGCGCTGCCGGCGGAATTCCGACGCATCGATCTGGCTGAACTGGCGTTTACCGATCTTCCCGATACGGTGCCGGAACGCCGCCAGTCGGACGAAGACCTCGCTTATATCATCTACACATCAGGCACGACCGGCCAGCCCAAGGGAGCCATGCTCGATCATCGCGGCCCGCTCAACACGATTTCCGGGTTGATGCGCCGATTGGAGGTCACCGCCAAGGATCGCACCCTGTCGCTATCCGCCTTCCATCACGACATGTCGGTGTTCGACATTTATGCGATGATGGCAACCGGCGGCGCGATCATCCTGCCGGATCGGGATCGCTCGAAAGACGCCGTGCATTGGCTCGATCTTTTCCAAAAACACCAGCCGACCATCATCAATGCCGTTCCGGCCTTCGTGTCCATGCTGCTCGATGCGCAGGCATTGAAACAGGTCGATCTTCCAGCCCCGCGCCATGTGATGATGGGCGGCGACTGGATTCCGCTGGAACTCGTGCGGCGCCTCAAAACCCTGTGGCCGACATGCGAAATCCACAGCATCGGCGGCCCGACCGAAACCGCGATCGTTTCCGCCTATTACCACCTGCGCGACATCGATCCGAACTGGACAAAAATTCCCTACGGCCGTCCGCTGGAAAACCAGACATGCCGCATTCTCAACACGACCGGACAGGATTGCCCGGTCGGTGTGGTCGGCGAAATCTGCACCGGTAACATGGCCATGTCGCTCGGTTATTTCGGTGATGAAGCCCGTACGGCGGAGCGTTACCGTATCCACAAGGCGAGCGGCGAAAAACTGTTCCACACCGGCGACCTCGGCCAACTGAACCCGGATGGCGAGATCGAAATCGTCGGGCGCATCGACAGCCAGCTGAAGATCAGCGGCATGCGCATCGAGCCTAGCGAGATCGAAGCCGTGCTGGGCGAACATCCGTTTATATCCGATGCCGCCGTCATCTATGGCGGTTCGCCGCTGAAACAGCTGCATGGCTACTTCACGCCTTCAAGCGATGCTCCGGCAAACGGCTCGGATAGCGTTGGCGACAATGGCTGGCACCGGGCACTGACAGTGGGCGACTGGGCCTGCAACGACCTGTCGGAAGACTTTAATCTCGACGATTACGGCAGCCATTTCGACAATATGGAACTGCTCAGCACCTGGGTCATGCTGACCGCCATGCAGTCAGCCGGGTATTTCCGCAATGAAGGCGATACGGCGACGGCTGCCGATCTGATCTCCGCGCTGAAGGTGATCGACAAATACAAAAAACTGTTCGTCAGCTGGCTCGATGTGCTCGAAGCCGACGCCTACCTCCAGCGTGACGGAGACATCTATCGCGCCACCGATCGCATCGCGCTTGCCGAACGCCTCCCTTCGCTGAGGGCGCGCATCGCGGCACGCGCCACGCAAGGCGCGGATTATGACCGGCGCATCTGGTCGCTTTATGAGCGTTGCATCGCCGAACCGCAGGCATTGCTGCGGGGCAGGCTCAACCCGCTGGAGCTGATGTTCGAGGGCGGCCGCACCGATTTTGTGGAAAGCTGGTATCGCGAAAACCCGGTTTCCAAGCACTTCAACATCGTGGCGGGCGAGACGGTGCGCGGCCTGTTCGAAGATGCCGATCCCGGCCGCACGATCCGTATTCTGGAATTCGGTGCGGGCATCGGCAGCGTCACCCACGACATCCTCAAGGCACTGCCGCACGAGAATTTCTCCTACGCCTTCACAGACCTTTCGCGCTACTTCTTCGACAACGCGGAAAAGATGTTCTCCGACTGGCCGCAGATGAATTACGGCCTGTTCGACATCAACCACGATCCGGCTTTGCAGGGCTTTGACCTCGGTTCCTACGATCTCGTCATTGGCGCCAACGTTCTGCACGATGCCATTGACGTCAACCGCAGCAGCCGCCTCGTGCGTTCGCTTTTGAAACCTTCCGGCCATCTGCTTCTGGTCGAAGGCACCCGCAATCCGCGTTTCCAGCTCGTCAGCCTCGGTTTCGTCGAGGGCCTCAGCCATTATGAGGACGAGCGGCTGGAAACCAACCTGCCGATGCTGGATGCGAGCCGCTGGCAGGCGGTGCTTGGCGGCGCGGGCTTTGCCCTGCAAGCCGCCCTGCCCAAACCCGGCAATCCGGTAGAGCGCATGAATTACCACGTCATCCTCGCGCAGAATGCTGTGACAACGACCGTGATCGACCATGCGGAACTCGACTTCTGGCTGAAGGCAAAACTGCCGGATTACATGGTGCCGCAGCGCTGGCATCAGCTTTCCGCCATGCCGCTGACGCTGAACGGCAAGGTAGACCGCACCCGCCTGCAACAGGCAGTGGAACTGGAAGTGCAGCCGCCGGAGCAGACCGAAGATCCGCTCAGCGAGGGTTTGCAAACAAGATTGGCCGGCCTCTGGCGGGAAATTCTCGAGCAGGACATCGTTTCAGCATCGGCCAACTTCTTCGTGCTCGGCGGAGATTCGCTGCTGATGACCCGGCTTTCCAGCCTGTTGCAGCACCATTTTGGCACCGCCCCCGATCTCGCCTCGCTGCTGCGCAATCCACTGCTGAAGGATCAGGCCCGCCTGATCGCCGAGATTTCCGGTGAAGACGCGCTGGAAGATGACGAAGCTTTCGAAAGCGGGGTTATCTGATGGAAGCCGCTGTACCGATGACGTTGAGCGAGCTGCGCCGGCAGATGCAGGCAAACCGCATCCGCCTATGGGTGGCGGATGGCGAGCTGCGTTATGCCGCTCCCCAAGGCAAGATGACGGCAGCGCTACGCTCCGCACTCGGTCACCACAAGACCACGCTGATCGGTGAACTTTCGCGCGACGCGGCGACCATCACGGCAGAGCCGGAGGCGCGCCACCAGCCCTACCCGATGACAGACCTGCAGCAGGCCTATTGGGTGGGCGAACATGGCGGGTATGCGCAATCGGCCATTCCCTGCTTTTTCCATGATTGCCGTTTCGAGCGGATAGAGCCGGAGGTGGTGCAGCAGGCGCTTTTGCGTCTGCAAGCCCGCCACGAGGTGATGACCGCACGGTTTCTGGCCAATGGAACGCAGGTCATCCCGCTTCCGGGCGAAAATCCGTGCCTGCTTGCCGTCGAAGATTTTCGCACGTTCTCCGAGGATGAGGCCGAAAAGCGTCTCGAAGCGCTCTGCGAAACCTATCCCGAAACACTGCCGTCACTGGAACAGGGGCCTCCATTGGCAGCAACGCTGGTGCGACTGGCCGACAGCGACCGGCTTCTGATCGCCTTCCGCCTGATCGCCATCGATGGGCCTTCGCTGTCGATGATTTTTCGCGATCTCTTACGTTACCTGTTCGAGCCACAGGCCGAGACGGAAACGCCGCCGCTTCTCAGCCACCGCGATTATGTTCTGGCACTCAAGGAAACATCCTCGCCGGCAAGCGTCGCCTATTGGGACCGTACCCTGCCAACCCTGCCGCCGCCGCCGGAACTGCCGCTGACCGGCCATTCGCCGCGCTGGTCCAGCTTCCAGCGACTGGCCGGCAAGCTGGAAGGCGAGCGCTGGCAAGAATTGAAAGCACGCGCCGCCGAACATGGCGTGACGGCGAACGCCGCCATGCTGGCGCTTTATGCCGCCATGCTGCGCCCCTTCGCGACGCGGGCAGATTTCACGCTGAACGTGCTCGCCAATTACCGGCCGTTTTCGCATTCTGAAATCGGCGAGATGACCGGCAATTGCTCCAATACCTCGCTGATCGATTGTAAAGATGGCGACAGTTTTGCCGAACAGGCCCGCCGTATTCAAACGCTGATGGCGGAAAGGCTTGCGCATGCCTCAGTCAGCGGCGTCTCACTGATCCGACGGCTGCAATTGGCAAATGAGACCGACGCACCCGCTGCCCCCTTCGTTTTCACCAGCGGCATCAGCAGCGGCCGCCCCAGCCTTCCAGCGGAGCACACCAGCCGTTTCGAGCTTCTCGGCAGCCATCTGCGCACACCGCAGGTGTGGATGGATCATCAGGTGATCGAGAACCACGAAGGCCTGATCTATTACTGGGATTATGTCGAAGACATTTTTGTCGATGGCGTGCCGGAGGCGATCTTTGAACGCTACCAACAGGCTCTGGATCGGCTGGTGGATGACCCGTCCGCCTGGAAGGATGCAGACCCATCGGGCCAGCTGACCGCGCTTGCCCCGCTGGTGGCCGATCATCCACAGGATCGGTCGGAAACGCTGCCGCAGACATTTATCGCCACCGCAAGCCGCACGCCTGATGCCATCGCGCTCATCTCCAATGAACAAAGGCTGACCTATGCCGAACTGCGCTCCCGCGCCGAAGGCATTGCGGCAACACTTGCCAATCGTGGAGCGAAGCCCGGCGATATCGTCGCAATCTCATTGCCCAAAGGTGTGAACCAGATCACTGCCGTGATCGGCACCAGCCTTGCCGGTCTCGTCTGGTTGCCTATCGACAGCCGCATGCCGGCCGAGCGTCGCGACGCCATCCTTCGTCACAGCGGCTGCAGCTGGCTGATCGCAGAACAAGCGGATGATCTGCCGGAAGGCGTTTGCCGCCTGTCGTCCCATGATTTTGCCGCAACGTCGGACGTGCCGTTTTCTCCGCCATCCACGCAGCCCTCCGACCGAGCCTATATCATCTATACGTCCGGCTCCACCGGCGTGCCGAAAGGCGTGGTCATCACCCATGGTGCCGCGCTCAACACCATTCGTGACATCAACCGGCGTTTCAACATCACGGCAGACGACCGCATTCTGGCGCTGTCGGCGCTGAGTTTCGATCTTTCGGTCTTCGATATCTGGGGCACCCTCGCAGCCGGTGCGGCCATCGTTGTGCCACCGGACAGCGAATTCCCCGATCCGGCGGCGACGCTCGCCAGTTGCGCAGAACATGGCGTGACGGTGTGGAACTCCGTGCCTGCCCTGCTCGACATGGCGCTGTCCGCCGCAGGCGAAGCACCGGCCGGCGAGTTGCAGACTTTGCGCACCATTATGCTTAGTGGCGACTGGATCCCACTGGCGCTGGCGCAAAAAATTCTGGCAGATTTTCCGCAGGCAAACCTGTTCAGCCTCGGCGGCGCCACCGAAGCATCGATCTGGTCGAATTTTTATCCGATCACGACAATCGATCCGGCATGGAAATCGATCCCTTACGGTTTTGGCCTCTCGGGCCAGCAATTGCATGTGCTCGATACCCACGGCCTGCCCTGCCCGGTCGGCGTAACCGGTGAAATCCATATCGAAGGTTACGGCCTTGCCGAAGGTTACCTCAACGACACGGAAAAGACCGAGGCCAGCTTCTTCATCCATGACAGTGGTCGCCGCCTGTATCGCACCGGCGATCTCGGCCGAACGATGTCGGACGGCGCGATCGAATTCCTCGGCCGCAAGGATTTTCAGCTGAAAATCCGCGGCCACCGCATCGAGGCAGGCGATGTCGAGGCCAATCTGATCCGTCATGCCGAGATCGATCAGGCTCTGGTTTTCGCCATGCCATCGTCGGACGGCCACCCGATGCTCGCTGCCTGCCATACCGGCCGGCCGGTTTCGGCAGCGGACCTCAAGGCATGGCTTGGCGAGCGGCTGCCGCGCTACATGGTGCCCGACCTTATCGTTCACGTTGAAACACTGCCACTCAGCGCCAACGGCAAACGCGACCGCAAGGCTGCCGCAGCACTTGTTGCCGCAGCGGCGACGGTTTCGGCAGGCGAGACATCAGCGCCCGCCGCCATGGCTCACGATCTGGCACCGCTGGCCGATCTCTGGGCCGACATTACCGGACGCCGGCCATCCTCCCCGCAGGACGATTTTTTCCAGAGCGGCGGCAATTCGCTGATGGCGGTGCATCTGTCGCGCGCCATCGCCAAAACTTTTGATGTCGAAATCGGCCTTGCCGCCATTTTCCGCGCCCCGACGCTTTCCGGCATGCGCGAAGCGATTGCCGCACAAGCCTCCATCACCTCATCAGATCAGACCAGTGGAGCCGCGCAATGACCTGCCTCCCCTTCAAGAACGCAAAACCCGACGCCACGATCGACCTGTTCTGCCTGACCTATGCCGGCGGCAGTTCGGCGGTCTATCGCGATTGGGATCGGCTGTTTCCCGCATGGATTTCGGTACGTCCCATCGAATATCCCGGGCGCGGCACCCGTATGGGAGAAGCGTTGCAAGACGATCCCGACCGTCTGGCTCAAGACATTGTGAGCACCTTGGCGCCACATCTCACGCGCCCGGTCGCGATCTTCGGCCACAGCCTCGGCGCGGCACTGGGTTACCGCATGACTTTGCTTCTGCAGCAAAAAACACCGCCGCTCGCCTTTTTCCCATCCGGCCGCCACAGCCCGGATTGCGAGGACCCGGCTCCGCAACGCGCGCATCTGTCCGACGACGATCTGTTGGCCGAGGTCCGCTCGCTCAACGGATCACCCTCGGAGGTTCTGGAAAACCGCGAGTTGATGGCGCTGCTTCTCCCGATTATCCGCAATGATTTTCGCATGAGCGAAGCGATCCGCGCCGAGCCTGATGCTCGCCGCATCACCTGCCCCATACACGCCTTTGGCGGTAGCCACGATCCGGAAGTGCCGCCGCAGGGCATTGCCCAATGGCAGAACGTCGCCGCCGATGTGTTTTCGAGCACGATGTTCGATGGCGACCACTTTTTCCTCCACCACACCCAGCATGTGCAAGCGATTGCCGCGCGCGTCGCCGACGTCCTGATGCCGCTTGTGTCCGCGCAGGCAGATACGCGCCGTCGCGCTTGAGAAAGGAGACATCATGTCCCGCACCTTTTGCCAGATCGTCGGATTCGGGCCCGCCTGCACCAGCTTTCTCGTCAGCGCCGACCGCAACGGCCTTTTGGCCGACCTTCTGGAACGCGGCCTCGTCATTCATGAACGGCGGGGAACCGTCGAAAAACTGCTGCATGCCGGCATCAATTACGACATCCCGTCCAATTCGGATGCCAGCGATTTTCTCGACGGCATTTCGCCCACCGGCATGTTTGCCCCCGTGCTCGACAGCATGCCGGCCCGGCTCATTCGCGCACGCGGCACGCAGCCGGTACCGCTGCAACTGGTGGCCTTGCTGACAGCAGAACTGCGCCGGGTCTTTCTTGCCGCCGCCGGTCGGTTTTCGAATTTCGAACTGCGTCTCGGACAGATGGTTCGCGAAACGGTACAGACCGGTACCGGCTGGGTAATGCGTCTCGAGGACGGTTCGAGCGTGGATAGCCGCATTGCCGTTCTCGCCGCCGGCAGCACGCCGCATCTGCCGCCGGAACTGCGCCGGGATGCCGAACAGCGCGGAATTCCGCTCATCCATTCGGACAGCTTTTTGCGCCCGGTCGATCTCGCCGACCTTCTGCCGGAGGCTGCGCGGCGCATCACCGTGATCGGCGCATCGCACAGCGCCTTTTCCGTCCTGCACAAACTGGTTGAGGCGCTGCCCGGACGCGCCATCGACCTGACGCTGGCGCATCGCACGCCGATCCGTCGCATGCACCGCTCCGCCGAACTTGCCGTTGAAGCGGGTGAGATTTTCGATCCCGTGCAGGATGTCTGCCCGTCGAGCGGCCGCGTTTTCCGGTTTCAGGGTCTCTATACCCGCTCGAAACTGCTTTACGAACAAATCCTCGCAGGCCGCCATCCCAACATCACGCTCGCACGCTGCGCCCATGCGGACGAGGTGACCGATATCATGCGGATATCCGACATGGTGGTTGCCGCCACCGGTTATCGCCCGAACCTGCCGCTGTTCAGCGATACGGCGGAGCGGCCGATCCGGCTTGGGCGCAACGGAAGCGCCGCCAATGTCGATGCGACCGGCCATCTTTGTGACAACCAGGGCCGCCCACTTTCCGGCCTCTTCGGCATCGGCCTCGGTTTTGGCCGCATGCGTTCCGATATCGGCGAGCCCTCCTATCGCGGCGCGCCTGTGGGCATCAACATCTTCCAGGGCCCGGACGGCGACGCGCTCTGTGACAGCATTCTCTCGACACTCCAACACAAGGCAGGAGAACCTCTTGGCAAAGAGTATTCTTAAGGAATGGGCCGGTCGCTTCCGCAGCGACGCTACCGGCGTTTCGGCAAAAACCGAATGGGCAGACCAGTTGACCCGCGCCCGCAATGCCGGGCCACGGATGACCAACCAGACCACGATCGACCCGAAAAGCCATGGTCCCGGCACACTCGCCGTCCATGCCGGCACCTACAACGACCCGATCACCGGAGCAGTCGGCACGCCTATCTTTGCGGCCACGACCTTCCTGTTCCAGAAGGAAAGCTACGAAGCCTTCGATCAGGGCATGATCCGCGATTACCCGATCTACACCCGTTACGGAAACCCCAACCAGTGGGCCGTGCAGGAAAAGATCGCGGCGCTGGAACATGCCGAAAGCGCCATCGTGTTTTCGTCCGGCATGGCGGCGATCAGCACCACGCTTCTGGCGCTCACCAATCGCGGCGGCCATATCGTCACCGCGCGCGATCTTTACGGCGGCAGTTACAACCTGATGCGCGAGGACATGCACCAGTTCGGCCGCGAAGTGACCTTTGTCGATCCGATGGATATCGCCGCCATCGAAGCGGCAGTTCAGGATAATACGGAGGTTCTGTTTTTCGAAACGCTGACCAATCCGCTGTTGAAATTCGCGCCGGTGCGCGCCCTTGCCAAGCTGGCAGCGGAGCGCAACCTGTTCCTCATCCTCGACAACACGTTCCTGTCGCCCTGCTGCCTGACGCCGATCGATGACGGCGCGCATGTTGTCATCCATAGCGGCACGAAATACCTCAACGGCCATAGCGATCTGGTGGCCGGCACCGCCGCTGGCAGCCGCAAATATCTCGACATGATCTGGGCGCAGATGCTGAAGCTCGGTGGCAGCCTCAATCCGCAGGATTGCTCAATCCTCGAACGCGGCATGAAAACGCTGGCACTGCGCATGCGGGCGCATAACGAGAACGCCGAGGCACTGGCACACTGGCTGGCGGCGCATCCAGCAATCGCCCGTGTCTACCACCCGGGCCTTCCCGACTATCCTTATGCGTGGGCGGCGGAAGCGCTCACCAAGGGAAGCGGCGGCATGATTTCCTTCGAGGTGAAGGGCGGCGACAAGGCCGGCCTGAAACTGATGGAAGGGCTGAAACTCGTGCATGCCGCCACCAGCCTCGGCGGTGTCGAATCCCTCATCAGCATGCCGTTCAACACCAGCCACAGCAGCCTGATCGACCGCCAGCGGCGCGAGGTCGGCATCCATCCCGGCCTGATGCGCCTGTCCGTCGGCATCGAGGATCTCGACGACTTGAAGGCCGACCTCGACCGGGCCCTGCGCGCAATCGGAGACATCAAGCAATGAAAAACGGCATCAACGTTGCCGCCGTCAGCGAACTCGTCCACGAGATCCGAAAAGTCGCCGGCGAAGGCGAGATCTTTTACGGCGTCGATCTGGAATGGCTGGGCGGCCTGACCATGGACATCCACACTCGCCCGCTTCGCTTCGGCAGCAAGCGGCTGGGCCGCGATTTCGCCTTCCGCGTCAGCCATCACGACGACCCGAGCCCGCAGGCGCCGCCGACACCTGCCGATTATTTCACCACCGGGCTTGGCGCCTGCGTGGCCAACATTCTCGTGCAGGGCGCATCCTACAAGGGTCTGACGATCGACAAGCTGCAGGTGGAAACGGCGACAAAACGCAACGGCGGGGCCTTGTCCGATACGGCCATCTCGGTCAATCTCGATGCGGATGGCAGCTGGCTGCAATACAAGCAGATGATGATGAACGTGGCGCGGTTTTCGCCCAACTACATCACCGTGACGCTGCCCAACAAGATCGATGTTTCCTACCGTCATCTGCCTTCGAATTTCCGCCGTGCCAATGGCGCTGCCAATGACGCGAAGGCCAACGGCACGGCAAGCCCGACCGCTCAGGCCGGCTCCAATGCGCCGATCCATCTTGGCGTCGATATCGCCTGGCGTAATGCCACCCAGTTCGATGTCAGCCTGCGCGACCGCCAATATCAGGAGGAAAGCTGGAGCCTGCCCGCCCGCTTCTCTGTCGATCAGCCGGCACCGGCGGCCGGTCTCAACGAGGCGCCCAACCCGCAGGAATATCTGCTGGCGGCGGTGCTTTCCGACCTTGCCCAGCAACTGGTGATCCTGTGCGAAAAGGAGGGCAAGCCGCTGCGCCAGCTTTCCGCCTCCATGCGGTGCCGTCTGGACATGCGCGGCTGCTTCAACCTGTTCGACAAATCCGCCGTGCAGCTGCAGGACAATGTCATCGAAATTTCCGCCGTCAGCGACAATACGGAGGAAGAGATGCAGGCATTCCTGACCCGCGCGCAACAGGCCTCGGCCTGCTGGCAGGGTTTTGTCAACGCGACGCCGGCAAGCCTGGAACGGGTGGCCTGATACTGCCAAGGGCGGCTTGCAGATCGTCGGTGTTTCGGCACACGGCGATCTGCGGCAGCCTGGCGCTTGCGGCAATGGCGAGCATATGCGTCTCATCCAACCGCTGCCACACACCGCAAAGCTTCATTGCCTCGATGGCCAGAGAAAAACCGTCGCCACCATCGGCGACGGTTATGGCGTTCGGCATGATGGCAAACCCGGCACCGTGCGCCTTCAAACCCGCCTCCTTGGCGGTCCAGATTTTCAGAAAATCATCGCCGTCGGCAACAGCCAGTTCGGCGGGCGCGAGAAACGAACCGGCAATCTCGCGCCAAAATTCTGCAGGGCGCTCCGCCTCGACATCCACGCCGATCCGGCCCGACCATGAGAGCCCTGCGATCACCCAGTCGCCGCCGTGCGAGAGATTGAAATCCAGCCTTTCCTCACCAAGCAAAAACGGCTTTCCGCCACTTTGACGGTCGAAGTGCAAATCCTGCGGAGAAAGACCACTCGCCCTGCCCAGCAGGTGACGTTTTAGAAGATGCGCGGCGTGATACCGTTCTCCATCTTCGGTTCGCACGAACCGCGCAGCCTGCGCATTTTCCACATCGTTGAGCACCGCCTTGCCCGCAAAGGTCGCAAGGACGGCGCGTACCGTGGCGGCGATCACGTGGTCGCAGGTTACTCGATCCCATGATCCCGAAAAGAAAAATTCCATACGTCAAGTCACTCCGCGGACGGCACTTAATGCTCCGCATCTGGCCGGACAGAAAGGGTGGCCCAGCCTATTATGAGGCATGCGAATAAACAAGTTTTTGCGGAAATTTTCGCAATGGAATCATCCGTTTAAAAGAGCGGAGCTTAACATGCTTTCGATTTTTCAGTTCACGACCGAAGCCGGCACTTCTCGGCCGATGCAGACGGGTGCCGTCTCGTGAGCGGACAGGGCGAAGGGCAGTCGAGCGAGCGGATTGCCATCATCGGCCTTGCCGGGCGTTTTCCCGGCGCGGGTGATGTAAGCGCCTTCTGGACGATGCTGGAAAACGGCCAGTCGGGGCTCCGCAAGCCGCCGCAAGACCGGCCGCATGTTGTGGGCGCAAGTTTCGCGCTGGCCGACAAGGAATGTTTTGACGCCGAGTTTTTCGGTTTTGCACCATCGGAAGCGGCCCTGATGGACCCGCAGCAACGGGTGTTTCTGGAAACCGCCTGGCATGCGATGGAAGATGCCGGGTATGGCAACGGCCAAGATCGGATGACCGGCGTGTTCGCCGCCTCCGGTTTTGGCGATTACGTGCTCAAGCATGTGGGCTTGCGCAGTTATGCCGATAGCGCCGCCGAGCACTTTGCGATGCTGATCGGTAACGACAAGGATTTTCTGGCGTCTCGCGTCGCCCATCACCTCGACCTCAAGGGGCCCGCCGTTGTCGTACAGAGCGCCTGCTCGAGCGGGCTTCTGGCCGTGCATCAGGCCATCCAATCTCTGCTCTCCGGCGAGATCGACATGGCGCTTGCCGGTGCCGTCTCGATCTCCATGGATCTGGAAGACGGGTACCATGCCGACCCCGGCGGACCGATGTCGCCGACGGGCCGGATCGCACCCTTTTCCGCCGGTTCCGACGGAATTGTCGGCGGCAATGGCGTGGCAGCTCTGGTACTGAAGCGACTTGACGATGCGCTTCGTGACGGCGACTGCATTCGAGCGATCATCGAAGGTTCTGCCGCCAATAATGACGGTGCCGAACGCGGTAACTTTACCCAGCCCAGCGTTTCGGGCCAGAAACGGGTGCTGCACGAGGCGCTGGCGCTGAGCGGTCTCGATCCCGCCGATATCGGTTATATCGAAGCGCATGGCACCGGAACGCCAATCGGCGACCCTATCGAAATGGAAGCGATCCGCGCCGTTTATGGCAAAGGTGAAACGCCTTGCCTGATCGGTTCGGTGAAAGCCAATGTCGGGCACCTCAATGCCGCGGCGGGCCTTGCCGGGTTGATCAAGGCCATCCGTGTCGTTGAGACCGGCCGCGTGCCGGCCACGCTGAATTTCGGCAGCGCCAATCCGCTGCTGGAACTCGATGGAAGCCGTTTTTCCATCTGCGACCGGCTGACGGACCTGCCGAGTGCCGATGTGCATCATGCCGCTGTCAGTTCCTTCGGCTTTGGCGGCACCAATGTGCACGTCGTCCTATCCAGCCCGCCGTCATCCGCTGCGACATGGACGAACGATGCTCCTGCCCTGCTGGCATGGTCGGCCCGTAACGACGACGATCTGGCGGCAATGGAACAGGCTTTGGCCGGGCTCTGGAGCGAACCGGCAGGCCGTTCGCTGCTGGATGACGCCGGAACGTTGCTGACCGGACGCAAGACATTTCCCGCAAGGCGTGCGCTGGTTGCCGGCAACCACGCGGAGGCTGCCGCGAAACTTTCTGCGGGCAGCGTGCTCCGTCCCCAGGCAGATGGCGCTTCAGACCTTGTTTTTCTGTTCCCCGGCCAGGGCACGCAATTCGCTGGCATGGGAAAGCCGTTTTACGAAACGCTGCCGGTATTCCGGGAAACGATTGATCAATGTGCGGCCGCCATACAGCCACTGATCGGGCAGGATATCCGCCCGCTGATCTTTGGCGAAGACAGCGCTGCGCTGAAACCAACGTTGCTGACCCAGTTGTCGCTGTTCGCCTGCGAATATGCTTTGGCGCGCAGCCTGATTGCCGGCGGGCTGCAGCCCACAGCGCTGCTCGGCCACAGTATCGGCGAATATGTCGCCGCCTGCCTTGCCGGAGTGTTTTCGCTGCAAGACGCGCTGACGCTCGTTTGCGCGCGCGCGCAACTGATGACGCGCCTGCCGGAAGCGGCCATGCTTGCGGTTCATGGCAGCCCGGACACGATTGGACCGTTCCTGCATGACGGGCTTTCGCTGGCGGTGGTGAATCGCCCGGATCGCTGCGTCATTTCCGGCACGACCGATGCCATCGAAAAACTCGCGGATGAGCTGACCGGCCAAAATGTTTCGAGCCGTCTTCTCGATGTCTCGCACGGTTTCCATTCGCATCTGATGGATCCCATTCTGGGCGAGTTTACGGATGCCTGCCGCAAGGTACGTTTCTCTGCGCCGCAAATTCCGGTGCTCAGCAATGTCAGCGGAAAAATTGCCGACCCGGCCGAAATCGCGACGCCGGGCTATTGGGTCAGGCATCTGCGCCAGACCGTGCTGTTTGCCGATGACATGCAGGAAATCGCCCGAACATGGCCGGGCGCGCTTTGCCTCGAACTCGGGCCAGGCGCCAGCTGCACCGGCGCGGCCAGAGCCGCCGGCCTGTCCTGCCTGCCGACAATGGTTTCGCCGGACAGCCAGGCGACCGATCTTATGACGGCGCTTGGCACACTCTGGGCCGAGGGTCATTCGGTCGAGACTGATCTGCTGATGCTGGGGCGACCATGGCGCCGGGCCGCACTGCCGGGATACCCGTTCCGCCGCGTGCCGCATCTCCTGCCCGCACTGGATGGTGGCGCAAAACCGGCAGCAGAACAGTTCGGAACACTGCCCGCGGATAAATGGTTTCACGCGCCCACATGGCACTCCGTGCCGATGTCGCGGCGTTCGATTGAAGACACAAAGAAAACCCTGCTGCTGTTTCTGCCCGAAGATGCACCTGCCGAAGATGATTTTGGTGACAGCATTCGGATTTTTCCAGGCACCGCCTATTCGCAGGACGCAGGTAGTGTCTACCGACTGCGACCGGGCAATGCCGGTGACTTTGCGAGGCTTGCGGAAGATCTTCGCGCACGCGGCATCAAGCAGGCAACGTGCCTTTTCGGCTGGCTGCTCCACCCTCATTCACAGGCGACCATACACGGCCACGACAGTCTCGTTCGACTGACGCAGACGCTGGTGCCGGCCGGCATCATTGAGCATGTCGTCCTGGTGACGCGTACACTCGCGACGATCATCGGCTCCGAGCCGCCGGATGCGGAGCAGGCATTGGCACTTGGCGTGTTGCGGGCAATGCCGTTCGAGCATGAGAGCATAAAGGCCAGTTGGCTGGATGCCGACCGGCTGCCCACCCGCAATGAGATGGGCCGGATCGAAGTGCTGCGGGCGGCGGATGAAGGCCGACATGCGCTTTCGCTGGGCCTGCGCAGCGGCCGTTTCTGGCAACGCCACGTCGAACCGGTTTCCGTTGGCCCAGCTCTCGCGAACGACATAATGAAGCCGTCTGGAACCTATCTGGTGGTCGGCGGCCATGGCAATCTCGGCCGTCATCTGGTCGGCAAGCTGCGCCGTCAGAACTGCGACGTCATCACGCTCGGCCGGTCGGCATCACCGGTCGATACCGGCACAGGCGGCAGTGTGAAACATGTCACCGGTTCGGCGGCCGATCATGCCCTGCTGGAAACGATATCGCGCGACCTGCGGGCAGAAGGCAAAATGCTCAATGGCATTTTCAATCTGGCCGGCCGGTACGTCACACAGACGCTCGCGGATCGCACGCTTATGGAAACCGACGGCAACCGCACTGCGAAGGTGGATGCGACGGCGGCGCTCGCACGGGCATTTTCGTCTCACAACCCGGAATTCCTGGTCGCCTTCTCGTCTCTGGCGGGCGAAACGTCTGGATACGGCAATTCGGACTATATGTCCGCCAATCTTTACCTCGATTTTCTGGCCGCTGCCGGCACATCGGCCATGCCCATCATCAGCATCGGCTGGGACAACTGGCAGGCCGACGGCGCCTTCCACGGCATCAAACAGGACGGCCGCGCGCTGTTTACCGGCGAGGAGGCAGAGGCGATCGATATCGAGCGCGGCTTTGCGGCTCTGTGGCGGATCATTGCCAGCGGCCTGCCACATGTGATCGTCACGCCGCGTGTTCTCGACCGGCGTCTGAACGAGATCAGCGAGGCCGCGAAAGCCCGTTTTACCCGCAAGCCGGAAACCAGAGGCAAGGCGATTGCTGCCAATGACGGTGCGCCACTCGAGCGGTTTTTCCGTTTGCTGTTTGCACAGACGCTCGGCGTTCCGGACATCGCCGCAACCGACGATTTCCTTCAACTCGGCGGCGATTCCATTCTGGCCGTGCGGCTGCTTTCGCGCCTGCGCCGGGTCTTCCAGATCGAATTCGGCCTGCCGGATTTTCTGGCCGCCCGTACGCCGGAACAGTTGGCGCGTCGGCTCGAGAGCTTTGATGGCACCGAGCAGACGGCCCTCGCCTACCTGCATATACACGCCCTTCCCGAATCCGACCGGCAGGCACTTTTGCGCCGCTCGGCAAACGTTTGAGGTGAACCGCTCATGTCGATGAACACCTCGCTCAATGCGCTGGCCGCTTTCGATCCGGACCTGCTCAGCCGGCTTGCCGGGCTTGATGACGGCCCGGTTTTCGATGCCCCCGATGCTGACGCACGCCACGAACCGTTTCCTCTGACGGAGATCCAGCGGGGTTATCTGATCGGTCGCAACGCCAATCTTCCGCTCGGCGGTGCGGCTTGCCAGTTCTATTACGAACTCGATTGCGACTGCCTCGACATTGAAGGCTACCGCAACGCCTGGCGCCGGGTGATGCAGCGCCATGACATGTTGCGCGTGAAAATTCTCGATGCCAGCAACCAGCAGGTCGAACGCCATATTCCCGACCCAACGATCGTCATTCACGATCTGGCAGAGGACGAAGGCCGGGAAGACCGGTTGGCCGATATCCGCCAGCGGCTGGCACGGGATCTTCCTTGCGCCGACAAATGGCCGATGATCGATATCGAACTCAGCCTGATGCCGGACGAGCATGTGTTCATCCATCTGCGTTTCGATCTTCTGGTCGCCGACCAGCAGAGCATCCTGATCCTGCTTGACGAAGTGGCGCGGTTTTACCGAGACCCTCAAGCTCATATCGCAGAGCCTGCCCTGACATTCCGTGACTGCGTCATGTTCGAGCGTTCCTGCGAGGACGTGGCAGGTGCACACCGCTACTGGCGCGAACGCGCCTCGGACATGCCGGATGCGCCCGCCCTGCCGCTTCTCGCCCCCATCGAGGAATGTGGTCAGCCCGTCTATGACCGGTTGTCCCGCACCTTGGCCAAACCGCAATGGGATGCCCTGAAAACAACGGCTGCGCGGTTAGGCGTGACACCTTCCGCCGTCCTGCTGGCGCTGTTTGCCGAAACTCTGTCTGCCTGGACGGCGAAACCGCATTTTTGCCTGAACCTGACGCTGTTCAATCGCCCGCCAATCCACCCCGATATCGACCACGTAATCGGTGACTTCACCACCAACCTTCTGTTCGAGACGGATTTGCGCGCGCCGGAAAGCCGCAAGGCGCGCATCGCCAGGCTGCAGGCCGCCCTTTGGAGGGATATGGAACACAGCGCTGTCGGTGGCACCGAAGTGCAGCGACTGATGGCCACTGCCCGCGGCCATCTCGACAGTCCGCTGATGCCGGTGGTCTTCACCAGCACGCTCACGCAGAACGACGCAAAGCTGTTTACCGATGCAAGCGCCCAGCCCGGCAAGCCGGTGATGGCCCTTTCGCAGACGCCGCAGGTCATCCTCGACAATCAGGTAATGGAATGGGGTGGCACGCTGGCGATCAACTGGGATATCGCCGTCAATGCGCTCGATATCGGCATTGCCCATAGCCTGTTCGATGACTTCGTCGCACTTGTCGAAAGTTTCGCCAGCCAGCCCGACATGCTGAACGAGACCGTTGCGGCAACAATCGATCCATCGGACGCGATGATCGCCCCGGCAATTGTCGAGGACGGAGCGCGGAGGGAACGTCTGGCCGATCTTTGGCTGCGAAACCTGCCGACCATTCTGGAAAAACCGGCCTTAGCGACGCCTTCCGGCACCATCAGCCATGCAGCGCTTGCCCGGCAGGTGGCCGGTCTGGTTGGTCTATTGACGGATAACGGCATTGCACCCGGCGCAAAGGTTGCAATCCGGCTACCGAAATCGCCGGAACAGATTTCCGCCTGCCTCGCCGTTTCCATTGTCGGCGCCGCCTATGTGCCGATCGACACCACACAACCGCTGGCTCGACAGGCACGCATTCTGGCAGATCTCGAACCGGATGCCATCATCGGTGAAGGGCCGCTTCCCGTCGAACTCGGTGAAATTTCGGCGACGCAGACCATCAATATCGGGCTTGTGCCGCTTGGCCCCATCGATCGCCTGCACGAGCAGGCCGGGGCAGCACCGGATGATCTGGCTTATATCATCTACACATCCGGCTCGACCGGCAATCCGAAGGGCGTGATGGTCAGCCATGCTGCAGCCGTCAACACCATTGCCGATGTCAGCGCGCGTTTCGGCATTTCAGGCGACGACCGCGTTCTTGGCCTGTCGCAGCTGCATTTCGATCTGTCGGTCTACGATATATTTGGCGTGCTCGGCGCGGGCGGCGCAGTGGTGCTGCCCGAAGTGGCGGAGCAGAACAATCCGGCCCACTGGCAGGCGCTTTGCCTGCAGCATGGCGTGACATTGTGGAACACCGTGCCCGGCCTGTTTTCGCTGTTCGTGGATTATCACGAGATCGGCGGCAAGCGCGACGCACCGCCGATTGCCAATGTCATGATGAGTGGCGACTGGATTGGCCTCGATCTGCCCGGCAGGGCGAAAAACATCTGGCCCCAGGCAAAAATCTTCAGCCTCGGCGGCGCCACCGAAGCAGCAATCTGGTCGATCTACCATCCGGTTGAAACAGTCGATCCGGCCTGGACCAGCATTCCTTATGGCAAGGCGCTCGGTCGCCAGCAGGTTTTTGTGCTGACCGACGAGATGCACCTCGCAGCGCGCGGCCATACCGGCGAGCTTACATCTCCGGTGATGGTCTGGCCTTCGGTTACTTCGGCGATGCGGAAAAGACGGCTGCACATTTTTCGATCCATCCCCGCAGCGGCCTTCCATTGTATCGCACCGGCGATCTCGGCGCGTACGACGCCGACGATACGATCGTTTTCCAGGGCCGTGCCGATGCACAACTGAAAATCAACGGCTATCGCGTCGAACCCGGCGAGATTGCCCGCGCGCTGCAGACCCATCCGGATATCGAGGATGCTCAGGTTCTGGCGGTCGGAGATCGCAAGAACCCTCGGCTTGCCGCATTTTACCGTGGCGGCGAGATCTCACCGAAAGGCATCGAAGCCCATCTGAGCGGCGAATTGCCCGCCTATATGGTGCCGGCGGTTTTCCGCCGGGTCGAGCATTGGCCGCTGACACCGAATGGCAAGCTGGACCGCAAGGCTCTGCTGGTCAAGATCGACGGCGGCGAGCAGCACAGCGCTGTGGCCAAAACCCACCAAAACGATCAGGCGCTGGAACAAACCGTTCTGTCCATGGTCGCCGAAATCCTCAAGCGGCCATCCGTAACGGCCGATGACAATCTGGTCGCGCTCGGTGCGTCCTCTCTGGAACTGATCGCGCTCGCCAGCCGCATCGAGGTTCTGAGCGGCAAACGTCCGCCGCTGACCGAACTGGCGCGCGCCGTGCGCATGCCCGATCTGGTGGCCCTGATCGCAGCATTGATGCCGGAGACGGCAAAGGCGACATCAGGCCCGGCTCTGTGGCCCGGCGAAGATGTTTTACGCGATTACCTTGCCAGCCATCCGACAATCACCGATCCGGTGGCGCGGCGGCTGTTCAAGACACGTCCACGGCCGATCGGCAGCGCAGATACCATTGCTCTGGAAGCCCGACCGGAAATCGATCGGCCACCAGTCGCAGATCGCCGCAGCTGGCGGGATTTCTGCGACAGCGCCTTGTCGCCGTTAGCCTTGTCAGAGCTGCTTAGCCCATTGCGCCGTCATTACGCCGAAGGGCAGGCGCGCCGCCTTTATGCTTCGGCGGGCGGGCTGTACCCGGTCGAGACGTATCTCGTGCTTCAACCGGGTGCAGTCGAGGGCATGGATGCCGGCGGTTATCGTTACGATGCCGATGGTCACAAACTTGTGCCCTGCGCCTCTCATGAAGCGTTAAGTGATATTGCCGGCCTCAGCTCCGGCAACCGCGATATGCTGGCGGCAAGCAAAGTTCTGATCTGCTTCGCGCTGTCGCTCGATGCCATCGCCCCCCTTTACGACACGGCCAGCCTGCCTTTCGGCATGATCGAATGCGGCGCCATCTGCCAGCTGCTGGAACAGGCGTCGGCCCGGCTGTCCGTCGGCCTTTGCCAGATCGGCGACATGCCGCTTGCCGAGCTCGGCCGCCGCCTGAACCTTCCGGCTGACCGTATCTGCCTGCATGTCATGGCCGCTGGTGCGCTGGATCCGGCCATGCTCGGGCCATGGCTGGACACCCCGAAAACCTATGAACAGGATATGATGGAGGGCGAACTGTGAGCCTTTCCGCGCTTCTCGATGAACTTGAACAGACCGGCATCCAGCTTTGGGTCGAGAACGGTCAGTTACGTTTCCGCGCGCCGGCCGGAGCCATGACAGCGCCTCTCAAGGCAAAACTGACGCAGCAGAAACAAGCACTGCTTGCCCGGCTTTCCGAGGCGCCCGCACAGACAACGCCGGACGTCGGTCGTTTCGAACCGTTTGCGCAAACGCCGATCCAACAGGCCTATCTGGTGGGTCGCACCGGCGCGCTCGATCTCGGCGGGGTTTCCGCCAACAGCTACCTCGAATTCGAGTGCCCGAACCTCGACACCAGTCGCGCGGATGCCTGCCTAGCGGAGGTGATTGCCCGACACGACATGCTGCGCACCGTACTTTTGCCCGATGGCATGCAGGTAGCGATGGAAAGCGTGCCGGATTATCATGTTCCGGTCAGCGACCTGCGCGATCTCGATGCAGTCAGCCAAGAGGCCTGCCTTGCCGAATTGCGCGAGGCGATCAGCGAGCGCGTACGCGATCCCTTCACATGGCCACTGTTCGAACTGCACTGGGTGCGTACACCCGAAAAACTTCTGCTTCTCACCTGCGTAGACCTGATCGCGCTCGATGCCTGGAGCAGCCAGCTGTTTCACCGCGAATGGTTCGCGCTGATCGACGGGCAGCCGCTGCCGCCACCGCCCGGCATCCGTTTTCGCGATTGCGTGCTTGCCGAGGACAACGAGAGGCACAGCAAGGAGGCTTGGTCATACTGGCGCCGCGTACTGCCGCTGTTGCCGCCCGCTCCGCATCTACCGACAAACCGCTTACCGGGTCGACCGGGCCGTTTCCGCCGCTTTTCCGGTCATATCGAAAAGGCCCGCTGGGAAATCCTCAAAGAAGCTTGCAAAGCGCGCAACGTCACGCCCACCAGCCTTCTTGCCACCGTTTTTGCCAACACGCTGTCGCTCTGGAGCCGCAACGAGGACGTGGCGCTGAACATGACGCTGTTCAACCGTCCGGCGCGGCATGCCGACATGCGGCGGGTTCTCGGCGAATTCACCAACACCACGCTTATCGGCTTCGACGGAATGGACCGCCCGCTTGAGGAACAGGCCCGGCGAACACAGGCCGGGTTGCTGGAGCGTCTGGAAAACAGCGCCGTTTCCGGCGTCGATCTGCTGCGCGAACTTGCGCGTTTGAAGAAAGACTATTCCGGTTCGTTGATGCCCGTCGTCTTCACCAGCCTGCTGATCGGCGAGGAGGCCGAAAGCGGGGATGACAAACGCTGGAAACAGATCGCCGGCATCAGCCAGACGCCGCAGGTTTCGCTCGATCATCAGCTGTTCGAGGAAAATGGCGGCCTGAGTTTCAACTGGGATGCCGCCGAAGCAGCGCTGGATCTCGATGCCGTGAAGGCGGCGTTCGAGCGATACGTGCAGATACTGACCGGTCTTTGCGACGGTGCCGAAAATTGGGACAAGCCGATCACGCGGCTTCTGCCGGAAGCGCAACAGGCTGTTCGTGATGCTATCCACGTCCCGCCGGTAACTGCGCTGGACGATAGTCTCGATATCACCTCCGGTTTCTGGAACGGTCTGGCCGAAAATGCCGAGCGGGACGCGCTGTTGTGGAACGTTGGGCGTATGTCGCATGGCGAACTTGCTGCGCGCGCATCGACACTCTCCGAGCGTCTGAGAAACGCGAGCGTACGGGCGGGTGACCGCGTGTTCGTGCGACTGCCGAAAGGTCCGTTGCAGATCGTCGCCGTTCTGGCGGTCCTCCATGCCGGTGCAAACTATGTTCCGGTGGCGCCCGATCTTCCGACCGCGCGTGTCGATGCGATGCGTGCACAAGTGAGCCCGGTTGCGGATATCGTCGAGACTGACTTCGGCGGCGAAGATCATGGCAAGCGGATCGCCGTCTCGCTGACGGATCCGATTTCGGACACCGATACGGACAATCGTTTCCGACCGAAGAGCAGCGACACCGCCTACATCATCTTCACCTCCGGCTCGACCGGTGTGCCCAAGGGCGTGGCGATGTCGCATGGCGCGGTTGCCAACACGCTCGACGACACGGCCGCGCGTTTCGGCATGACGGCCGACGACCGGGTGTTTGCGCTCTCTTCGCTGAGCTTCGATCTCTCCGTCTACGATATCTTTGCACCGCTTTCGCATGGCGCGGCCATCGTGATCCCCGACCCGGGACAGGAGCGTAATCCGGCCCATTGGCATACCATGCTAGAAACCCATCAGGTGACGATCTGGAACTCCGTGCCGATGCTGCTGGACATGGTGCTGGTCTGGTGCGCCAGCATGGATGTCACGCTCCCGGCGTCGCTTCGTTTGGCGCTGGTCAGTGGCGACTGGGTGCCGCTGGACCTGCCTGACCGTCTCACGTCCAGCGCACCGCAGGCACAGCTGGTTGCGCTTGGCGGCGCGACCGAAGCGGCGATCTGGTCCAATTGGCAGGATGCGGGAAAGATCGAACCACACTGGAAATCGGTTCCTTATGGCAAGCCTCTGACCAACCAGTATTTTCGCGTGCTCGACCGTTATGGCGCAGAGAGGCCGGATCGCGTGGCCGGGCAGCTGCATATCGGTGGCCACGGGCTCGCGGACGGCTACTGGGGCGATAGTCAGAAGACCGCTGCCGCCTTCATCACCACAACAGACATTGGAGAACGCCTCTACAAAACCGGTGACCTCGGCTGCTTCTGGGAAGACGGCACGCTCGAATTCCTCGGTCGCGACGACGGTCAGGTGAAAGTGGGCGGGCACCGCATCGAGCTTGGCGATATTAGCCATGCGCTGGAAAGTCATACCGGCGTCGCGCGCGCCGTGGCGATTACGCAGGAGACCAGCGGCGGCCGACAGATCATCGCACATGTCGCTTCGGTCGCGGATACCACGCCGACCGAAGACGCGTTGCGCAACCATTGCCGCGCCCTGCTGCCGGCCTACATGGTGCCGGCCCGCATCGGCATTCATGCCGGCCTGCCGCTCTCGGCCAATGGCAAGATCGATATGCGCGCGCTGCCGGCGATCGCCGAGCGCCGGCCCGTTTCCACGCCATTGCGGTCGAGCCGGGTGCGAACGGTGTTCGAGCGCATTCTCGGGCGTCGTGGCCTGCCCGCCGACATCAACTTCTTCGAACTCGGCGCGACCTCGATCCGTCTTGTCGAGGCGCATGCGGCACTGCGCACCGAACTCGGCATCGACCTGCAGGTCACCGACCTCTTCATGCACACGACGATTGCAACGCTGGAGGCACATGTCGCCGGCCTGCAAGCCACCACCGAAACAGCGTCCGGGAAGGTCAACTGACATGCAGCATGCTTCCGCAAAAACCATGATCGCCGAGACGACGTCTTCCTTCCTGACGCAATCCGACTTGCGCGACCGGGCCCTGTTCGTCTCGCCGAACACCCGCATGCTGGCGAGCGGTATCGCGGCATGCAGCGATCCGGCCGATGGCGATCTGCGCGCAAGCATGGACCGGCTGTTTAATATCGCCCGCGCCGGCGGTCATCCGCCGGTCGTGGTCGGGGCAATTCCCTTCGACACCGATGCAAGCCCGTCGCTTTACGTGCCGCGCCGGATCGAGGAGCCATCGCCCGCGGACTGGCAAGCTTTTGGTCTTGCGCCATCCCGGTATGCAGCACCCAAAATCAACGACATGCGGCAGACGCCTTCACCGACGGATTATCGTCTCTCCGTGGCCGAAGGCGTCGAGCGCATTGCGCAGTCCTCGCTTGAAAAGCTGGTTCTGGCCCGCCGGCTTGAAATCGACCTCGACAGCGAGCCGGATGTCATCCGTTTGCTGGCAACGTTGATGAAACGGCACAAGGCCAGCTTCATCTATTCCATTCCGCTGGCTGCTGACAGGGAGCGTCAAGCCGGGCTTCTGGTCGGCGCCAGCCCGGAACTACTGGTCTCGAAGCGTGGCAACAAGGTGTTTGCCAATCCGCTCGCAGGCACGGTTGCCGCGGATCCCGACCCGAAACGCAATGCCCGCAACATCGCCGATCTGATGGCATCGCCAAAAGACCGGCATGAACACGCTTTCACCAGCCGCGCCGTGGGTGAGGCGCTAAAACCCTTTTGCACGTCGATCACCGTGCCGGACGAGCCGAGTGTGCTCGCCGCAGGTCCGGTCAACCATCTGTCGACCGTGATCGAGGGTGAACTTGCCTCGCCCGACATTACCGTTCTCGATCTTATGCTGGCCCTGCATCCGACGCCGGCCGTCGGCGGCGTTCCGCGCCGGGAAGCGCTTGAGGCTATTGCCGATCTCGAAAAGTTCGACCGCGGCCTTTATGCCGGCATGGTCGGCTGGTGCGATGAAAACGGCGATGGCGAATGGGCCGTCACCCTGCGCTGCGCCGAAATCCGCAACCGCCAAATCCGCCTGATGGCCGGTGCAGGTATTGTCGCAGGCTCCGACCCGGATGCCGAATTCCGCGAAACCGAAAACAAGTTCAAGACCATGCTTCAGGCTCTGGGCCTCGACGCAGGCGCGATCTGACATGCAGGAGGAGCAGACCATGCCGCAAGCTATGACGGGCGAAAACCAGACCGATACGCCGACATGGCCGCAGGCGTTTCGCGAACGCTATATCGAGCAAGGTTTCTGGCGCAATGAAACCTTTGCCGGCACGATCGATCGTTTGGCGGCAGAGAACGGGAAGAGGATCGCATTGATCGACGGCGAGCGCCGGCTGACCTATGCCGAGCTGCAACAGAGTATCCACGCGCTGGCGGCAGGCCTCTCGGCCCTTGGCCTGTCACGCGGCGACAAGGCGGTGGTGCAGATGCCCAACGGCATCGCCTTTATTGAAATCGTCTTCGCGCTGATGCGTCTGGGCGTCGTGCCGGTTTTGGCCCTGCCCGCCCACCGCCATCTCGAAATCGGCCGTTTTCTGGAATTCACCGAGGCCCGCGCCTTCTTCATTGCGGACCGGGCGGGCGGGTTCGATTACCGCAGTCTTGCCCGCGATCTGAAGCCCGGCCTGCCGGCGCTGACGCATGTGATCGTTGATGGCGAGGCGGAAGAATTTTGCAGCCTTGCTTCACTCTACCGGCATGGCAAAACGGTGGCGGATACACCTTCCGCTGACGACGTTGCCGTCTTCCAGATTTCCGGCGGCACGACCGGTATTCCGAAACTCATTCCGCGCCGCCATAACGAATATCTCTACAATATCCGCACCGCCGCCTCCGTCAGCGGCATGAATGGTAACACCGTCTATCTTTGCGCACTGCCGGTCGCCCACAATTTTCCGCTCGCCTGCCCCGGCATCATCGGCACGTTCATGAACGGCGGCACGGTGGTGATGGCGCCCGACCCGGGTGCCGACACCGCCTTCGCGCTGATGGATGCTCACAAGGTGACGATTGCAGCCGTGGTGCCGCCGCTGGCGCTTTTATGGATGGAAGAGGCGGAAAAGCGCGGTTACAGGCCGGAGAGCCTGCAGGTGCTGCAGGTGGGTGGTGCAAAGATGAGCGCCGAGCCGGCCCGTCATGTCAAACCAAAGCTCGGCTGCACTCTGCAGCAGGTTTTCGGCATGGCCGAAGGGCTGATCTGCTTTACCCGACTGGATGACCCGGAAGAGGTGATCGTCAACAGCCAGGGTAGGCCGATGTCACCGGGCGATGAAATTCGCGTGGTGGACGCCGACGGCAATGACGTCGCGCCGGGCGAGGTCGGGGAATTGCTGACCCGCGGTCCTTACACGATCCGGGGCTATTACCGCGTGCCGGAACACAATGCCCGTGCTTTCACCTCGGACGGCTATTACCGCACCGGCGACATCGTGCGGCTGGCTTATGGCGGCAATGTCGTGGTGTCGGGGCGAGACAAGGACCAGATCAACCGCGGTGGCGAAAAGATCGCGCCGGAAGAAGTGGAAAACCTGCTTCTGGCCCATGACGATATCCACGATGCCGCCGTAGTCGGCCTGCCGGACCCGATGCTTGGCGAGCGTATATGCGCCTTCATGATCAGCCGCAGCGGCCAGACCAAAAGCCTGGCGCTCACCCGTCACCTGCGCAGCCGCGGTCTTGCCTCGTTCAAGATGCCGGACGACTTCGTTTTCGTCCCGAACTTCCCGGAAACCGGCATCGGCAAGATCAGCAAGAAGGAGCTTCGTGAAAAACTGAAGCAACTCCATCTCGAACAGATATCCATCAGCAAGGCCGGATAATCATGCCCACGCCCAAGGAACTCGGAATAAAGGCCCTGACGCCGGCGGATTGCCAGGATCTCGGCGATATCAGGCAGGCGATCGACACACTCGATCACGCCATTGTGGACATGCTCGGCCTGCGCCTGAGTTACGTGCTGGAAGCTTCGCGTTTCAAGCCGAATGCGGCAGCCATTCCCGCGCCGGAGCGTGTTGCAGCCATGCTGCCGGAACGGCGCAAATGGGCGGAGGAAAACGGGCTCAACCCGGATTTCGTCGTGCCGTTGTTTGCCCAGATCATCCAGTGGTTCATCCAGCAGCAGGTGGCCTTTTGGCAGGAAAAACATGAAGCCAACGGGCGGGCGGAGTAAGGCATGGCGGAACTAGCGCGCACCGGACACGATCCTGCTCATTCCCACGATGCCTTAAGAACACGCATTCATGCGATGGCGGCCGCTGAAATCGGTGCAGAGCCGGATGAATTCGGCAGCGACGAAAACCTAATCGAACTTGGCCTCGCCTCGATTGCACTGATGCGGCTGCAGGCGGCATTTGCGACAGACGGTGCGACCGTGCCCCTGAGCGCCCTGATCGCCGAGCCGACTGTCGATGCGTGGGCAGCGCTCGTGATTGAAGCACGTCCGCAGCATCAAGCCGAAACCGACACCGGCGAAACCAAGCCAGAAACGGATGAGGCAGCGTTTTCGCTCACCGATATCCAGCGCGCCTACTGGCTGGGGCGCGACACGCATTTCGAACTCGGTGGCACGGCCGCGCATGGTTATATCGAAGCGCGTTGCGACAATCTCGACATAGCCCGGCTGGAAGATGCGCTGAATGCAACGATTGCCGCCCACCCCATGCTGCGCGCGGTGATCGGTGCAGATGGCATGCAACGGGTTCTCGACGAAGTGCCACGTTTCCGCATCGATCACACGGGTCTGACATCACGGGACGACGCCGGGCGGGAAAAGGCTCTGCAGGCCATTCGCGACGAGATGGAGCAGCAGGTGCTGCCGGCGGATTGCTGGCCGCTCTACCGGGTCCATGCCAGCCGAATTTCCGAACACACGTATATTCTGCATCTGAGCTTCGACATTCTTGTTTTCGACCTGAAGTCGCTGGAAATCTGGCTGGGAGAATGGTGGACGCGTTACAGCGACCCGGATGCTGCCATCCCCGCCCCGACCGCGCGGTTCCGTGATCATGTCACGGCACTTGAGGTGCGCTCGCGCTCCGAGACGACCGAAGAGGCCCGGCGTTACTGGCGCAAGCGCGCGATCTCGATGCCATTGGGCCCGGCGCTACCGCTCACGCGCCCGCTGGAAGCGCTGACACCGCCGCGCTTTGCCCGCCTGCAAACCGTCCTTGACCGCAACGACTGGCAAAAATTGCAAGAGGCGATCCGCCGGCGCGGGCTGACGGCATCGGCAGCACTGCTCGCCGCTTATGCCCGCATCCTTTCGCTCTGGAGCGAAAGCAGTCATTTCTCCCTGACGACCACGCTGTTCAACCGACCGATGACGGGCCCCGCAAGCGACAACGTCATCGGCGATTTCACCTCGCTGACGCTGGTCGAAACCAATGGAGCGTCCGCGCCGGATTTCTTCGCTTTTGCGCAGCAGGTGCAGGCGCAGTTGTGGCAGGATCTCGACCACAGCGCCGTCAGCGGCGTCGAGGTTCTGGGCATGGTCGCCGGTGTTCACGGCCTGCAAAACCGGGCGATCATGCCCTATGTCTTCACCAGCGCACTCGGCACCGGCCGCAGTTATCTCGACGCATTTTCCGGGTTCGGTGAAATTACCCGCGCGGCGGTACAGACGCCGCAAACACTGCTGGATCACCAGGCGTTGGATCACGACGGAAAACTGGTGCTGAACTGGGATCACGTCGAGGATGCTTATGCTCCCGGCCTGATCGCCGATCTGGCGAACATACATCTGCAACTACTACAGGCATTGGCGACCGACGAAGCCGCGTGGACCCTTTCCGGTCTTGCGGCATTGCCTGCCACGCACGCCGTTCGGCGCGCAGCCATCAACGACACGACATGGCAGGCGCCGACAACTGCCGTGACCCTGCACGAGCCTTTCCAAAAACAGGTGCAGGAACGCCCCGAGGCCGTTGCTGTCATCGCCGATGGGAAACGCTGGACCTATGCCGAGATCGACCGCGCCAGCACGCGCCTTGCCCATCGGATCGCCGCCCGGCAGACGGATCGAAGCCTGCCGGTTACCGTGCTCCTGCCCAAAGGCTGGCAGCAGGTCGTCGCGGTTCTCGGTATCCTGAAAGCGGGCTTTGCCTATCTGCCCATCGATCCCGCCTTGCCGCAGGGGCGCATCGCGACCTTGCTTGAGGAAAGCGGCAGCCAATTGCTTCTGGTGCTGCCGGACAGCTCAGCCGAGGAGACTTTCGGGCGCAAGGCCATCGGCATCAATGACGAGCTTTTCGATCTTGTTACGGAAACGGAAATCGCCGCTTTCCTGCCACAGGTCGGCGCCGACGATCTCGCCTATATCATCTTCACCTCCGGCTCCACCGGCAAACCCAAGGGTGTCGCCGTCCGCCACGGTGCCGCGCTCAACACAATCCTCGACATCAATGCACGTTTCGGCATCGGACCTGACGACCGATGCCTGATGGTGTCGTCGCTGAGTTTCGATCTTTCGGTCTACGACATCTTTGGCCTTCTGGCAGCCGGAGGCGCGGTTGTCGTTCCACCGGCCGCAATGGCACCGGAACCGGATACTTGGCTGGGCCTGATCGAAAAACACGGCGTATCGCTGTGGAACAGCGCTCCGGCACTGATGCAGCTGTTTCACGACCGGCTGGTCGACCGCCAGAACGTGGGCGCGCTTTCCCGGTTGCGGCTGGTGATGCTGAGCGGCGACTGGCTGCCGCTACCCTTGTGCAGATCGCTCATCGCCCTCGATGACGCGCCAAAGCTGGTCTCGCTCGGCGGCGCCACGGAGGCGGCAATCTGGTCTATCGCCCATGAGGTCGACCGGATCGATCCCGAATGGACGAGCATTCCCTACGGCCGGCCGCTGGCCAACCAGAGCATCCATGTTCTGGACGAACATTTTGCCGAACGCCCCGACCACGCAATCGGCGAGATTTTCATCGGCGGCATTGGACTTGCCGACGGTTATTGGCGTGACAGCGAGAAAACCGCAGAGCGTTTTATCCTACACCCAACAACCGGCGAACGGCTTTATCGAACCGGCGATTTCGGCCGCTGGCATCCCGATGGTTTTGTCGAATTTCTCGGCCGTCGCGATGGACAGGTGAAGGTCAACGGGCTGCGTGTGGAGCTCGGCGAGATCGAAACGGCAATTGCGTACGAAAAGACGATCCGGCAGGTCAGCGTCGTGGCGACGGGCTTCGCTGGCAAGGGCAACAGACTTGTTGGTTTCCTGACGCTGCATGAAAATGGCGCTTATGACGAGACGATATTGCGCCACCGGCTCGAAGAAAAACTGCCGGCGGCAATGATCCCCACGAGCTTCGTGGTGCTCGACCACATGCCGCTTTCCATCAATGGCAAGGTTGACCGCAAGGCGCTGGAAAACCGCGCGAAGGACCTGGTGTTGCCGGCGGACGACAGGCCAGCCTTGCCCGTATCGGAAACCGAAACCCTTATCCGTGACATCTGGCAAGACCTTCTGGACCATCGGATCGAAACCACCACGACCAGTTTTTTCCAGGCGGGCGGCAATTCGCTCCTGGCAACCCGGCTTGCAGGCAGGCTTTCCCAGGCTTTTGACAGGTCGGTCTCGGTCATTCGTGTGTTCGAACATCCGACGATTGCCGGACAGGCGGCGTTTCTGACCGCAGATGACAAACAGCTGGCCCCGCCGACGACCGACCCCACGCCCACACGCATACGCCGGTTTCGCGACCGTTCGCGCAGATATGAAGGAGACGGGCGATGAGCCACGGTTTCATCCATCCCGCAGCACTGGCCATATTCATGGCTGCAGCAAACGCCGGCACATTGGCGATAGCACAGGAGCAACCGACAGCGGCGGCGGCCAAACGTCCCGCCATCGTGGTCACTGAAGTTTCCGAACGTCCGCTAACGGATCGGGTTCTGGCCAGCGGCAGCATCCGCCCGGTGAACGAAGTTCTGGTGCAGCCGCTGGTCGATGGCCTGCCGATAAAGACGCTGCACGCCGATATCGGCGACCGCATCGAGGCAGGCAACATACTGGCCGTGCTCGACAGCGACGCGTTGGTTCTGCAACAGAGCCAGTATCGGGCCAATCGGGCAAAGGCGGAAGCCGGGCTGGCCCAGGCACGGGCACAGGTTGTCGAGGCGCAGGCAAGTTACGACGACGCGATCCGCCAGCGTGACCGCACCAAACGGCTCGGCCAGAGCGGCACCAGTTCCGTCTCGCAGATGGAACAGGCACAAGCACAGGCGGATATGGGCGATGCCAAGCTGAAGGCGGCTCAACAGGCCGTCGAAGTTGCGGAGGCGGATATCCGCGTGGTGGACGCACAGTTGGCCGATGTGGACCTGAAACTCAAGCGGACAGAAGTGCGATCTCCGGTTTCCGGTATGGTATCGGTGAGGAATGCCAAGGTCGGCGCCATTGCCGCCGGCAGCGGCGAACCGCTGTTCAACGTCATTCGTGATGGCGCCATCGAACTGGTGGCAGATCTATCCGAGGCCGAAATCGGCAAGATCAGGCGGGACCAGAAGGCAATGATCCATGTTGCCGGCAACCGCGCCGGCATCGAAGGCATCGTTCGCCTCGTCTCGCCGACCGTGGATGCCACCACGCGCCTTGGCGCAGTGCATATCGTTGTCGATGCGAATAGCGTGGCCCGTTCCGGCATGTTCGCCGGTGCGGAAATCATCGTCTCGGAAACAAAAACACTGGCGCTGCCGCAATCGGCGGTGACCACGGGGCGCAGTGGCCCGACCGTTCGCAAGATCGTGCGCACCGACGATGGTGAGGTCGTGCGGCAGGTGCAGGTTGAGATCGGCATTCAGGATTCCGGTTTTGTCGAAATCGTCGGCGGCCTTGCCCGCGGCGAAAGCGTCGTCGCCAAGGCAGGTGCCTTCGTGCGCGATGGTGACAGCATCATTCCCGTCCGCACTGCCGAACAGGCCCATTCGTCGCAGATGACGGCCACGAACTGAAGGTTTTGATATGAACTTTTCCGCATGGTCGATCCGCAACCCGATCGCACCGATCCTCGGCTTCGTGCTGTTGATGTTTGTCGGCATCCAGTCGTTTTATGCGCTGCCGATCACGCGCTTTCCGAATGTGGATGTGCCGGTCGTTTCCATCACCGTCAGCCAAAGTGGCGCATCGCCTGCCGAACTGGAAATGCAGGTCACGAAGGAAGTGGAAGACGCGGTTGCGGCAATCAGCGGCATCGACGAAATCCACTCCACCATTGTGGACGGACAATCGACCACGAATATCCTTTTCAGGTTCGAAAAGCCCACTGCCGAAGCCGTTCAGGACACCAAGGACGCCATCGACCGTATCCGCAGCGACCTGCCGGCCGATATTGAGGAGCCGGTCGTCTCCAAGATCGATGTCGAAGGCCAGGCAATCCAGACCTTTGCCGTCTCCTCCCCCAACATGACGCTTGAGGAAATCTCGTGGTTCGTCGATGACACCGTCAAACGCGCCCTGCAGGGTCAGGCCGGCGTCGGCCGTATCGACCGTTACGGTGGCTCCGACCGCGAAGTGCAGGTCATGCTGGAGCCCGGACGGCTGGATGCCTATGGCATTACCGCTGCGCAAGTGAACGAACAGTTGCGCGGCACCAATGTCGACCTGGGCTCGGGACGTGGCCAGATCGGCGGCAACGAACAGGCGATCCGCACACTGGGTGACGCCCGCAACGTTGCGGAACTCGGCAACACCAC